>CAVZVT010000001.1:0-22754 GCA_963778805.1 uncultured Chloroflexia bacterium
CCTCCGAGTGGAACGCGTTCCTCGACTTCGTGACGAACCGCGTCAACACCGTCAACGGGGTCCGCTACAAGAACGACGCGACGATCGCGGTCATCTCGATCGCCGGCGAGCCGCAGCCGCCGGGCTCGGAGGAATGCGGCAAGGCGGTCTCGACCGCGGACCTGACCGACTTCTACACCCGGACCCTCGGGTATCTCGCCTCGATCGACGCGAACCACCTGCGCTCGAGCGGCGGACTGGTGCACCTCGACTGGCAGCACCTCTACGGTGGCGCAAGCGGGATCGACGGCGCAGGCGATCTTCTCGCTCGCGGCCAACACGCTCCCGGCGCTGCACACGTACCCGCCGCAGTACGCGGGGAACGGCACCCCGATCGACTACCAGACGCCCGACCTGGCCCCGGTCGCCAACGGCCTCCACAAGCCATGGTTCACCGAGGAGTTCGGCTGGACGCAGTCGGTCGGCGACGCGACGCGGGCCGGCTACTACCACTGGCTTTATCAGGAGCAGGACCAGTACGGCTCCGACGGGGCGATGTTCTGGAACCTCGGCCCGGAGTCATCTGGCGGCAGCCACGACGTCAATCCGGGACGACCCAGACGTGGGCCGAGGTGGTCGCGCGGTAGGGCGCACGCACACGGGAGGCAGGGCGTTCGTGGCTCGACCGGGTCAGTCGTAGTGCAACCGAACGCGGGCTATCCGGTCCGCAATGACCACTCCGAAGCACGCCGCGAGACGCATGTCAGGTGCGCTTCCAGGTGCCGCAGCCCGACGTCTTGAACCCCTTATCGCCTGACCGGATGGTCACGATCGCCCGACCGTGGCGCGCGTCATTGGCCAGGATCGAGCCGAGCGTCCCGCTAAAGCTCTTCAAGCGTGCCCAGTAGCAGAGGTCGCCCCCGCTCGACTTCCACTTGCCGGGCTTGAGGTCCTTGCCGACGATGTACATCCGATCGAAGTCGATCCGGGACCTACTGTCGGTGACTCGGGATAGGTCCTTCGTCCACTCGCTGCACCCCTGCGATTCGAACCCCTTGTCCTTCTTGCCGATCGTCACCACGGCGTACGCGTCCACGACGGTGTCGTTGGCGATGATCTCGTTGAGTGATCCGTCGAAGCCCTTGAGGCGTGCCCAGTAGCAGAGCCCGGCTGGCTCGCGAAGTCGATAGGTGCCCGGCTTGATCTCGGATTGACCTCCCAGGTCCCGTCGTCGAATGCCGTGTACACGGGCTCCACGGGCACGTCAGGCTCTTCCTCGTCGGTGAAGCCGGGATCTGCCGGCTCGACCATCGTCACAGTCAGGTGAGTCTCGGTCGATCGATCATCCCCGAGGCGAAAGGTCAGCTCGTTCTCCCCAGGGGAGAGTGAAACCGACATCGACCAGGCACCGTCCGAGCCTGCGTCGGTCGTTTGATCCTCCCCGAACGAGATGTCCTGGACGACCGTCGCTCCCGCAGGCGCGATGCCCTCTACGAACGCGATCCCGTCGGAATTCGTCGATCCGGACTCCGGGGAGACGATCGAGAACGCGATCGGTTCAACGGGCTCCGGGGTTGCCTCTGGCGGGGCCGTCAACGCCGGCGTCGGCTCGGGTGTCGCTGTCGGTGAACTTGTCGGCAAGGGGGTCGGATCAGGCGACGGCGTGGCAACCGCGACCAGGCCGACGGCAGGCGCTTCGCTCGCCTCGGCGACGGATGTGATCGACACGAACAGGCCGTCCAAGCGAGGAGACGACCAGCATGAGCGCCACGCCGATCGTCACGCCAGCCCCCCACGTCGCCCGATTCGAGAGACGACCCTTTCGATCGACGAGCCGAACGAGCTCAAAACCCAGCGCCGGAAGGAGGGCGAACGCGAAGACGAAGTACGCGGCGACCAGCCATGCGATCTGACGTGGCAGGCCGCCTTTCGTGAGGCGCGGCTTGAAGTAGGTCCAGAGCTTCCTGAGTAAGGGCACGCGAGACTCCTCGTCGGTCGGGGATTTTGGCCCGCAGCATCGCAGGCAGATGCTGCCGTGACTCCGACCCGATAGTGCTACGTGAAGCGACAGCGGCAGTAAGACCCCGATCCGGCGTCGCTACCGGTCAGTGGGCGGCGATCTCCTCCGCGGCGATCAGGCAGACCTTGCGCATGCCGATGCAGTCGTGGCGGTTGTGTTCGCGTAGAGCGTCCCAGCGACGAAGCTGGTCGGCGTGACGCCGTCAAGCCCCGTCCCTTGCCGAGGACTTGCGAACCAGGGGGATGGTCTCGCCGACACGTCCCGGTCCGACTCTCGGGAACCGCGTAGCCGATCAGCCGCAGGTAGCTGGCGAGCGTCGCCGACTTGGGCTTGCCCGGGTCGTGGCACTTGTTCCGCCAGTACTCGGCGAACGTCCGGGCGTTCACGTATCTCGACTCGAACCGCTCAACCAGGTCCGGGCAGTACGCGCGAACGACGTCGAGCTCATGGTTGCTCCAGGCGATGATCTGGCGATCGGCCTTCTCGGCTCGTTGGACGATCCGCTCGATCCCGGCATGCAGGTCTAGTGCCTCCATCTCACCCATCGACGCGAGGGGTTCGAAGGCAAGGTCGGTGATGCATTGCCACACGGGCAGGTAGCCGCCCGTGCCATTTCGCGGCGCGGCCCAAGCAGGACCGGCGGCTTGCCTGTCTGGCCTTCGAAGTCGATGCACAGGACCTGTCGGGCCTTTCTGGTGATAGGCGCTTGGACCCTGCGGGTCTCGCGTCGCCCACAGGACCTCGACGAGGGTAGAATGACCGTGTATCGACGATCCATAGGAGCACTTGATAGGCACAGACGGCGACCACCAACAGGGCCAGGGCGACCCGTAGGCAAGGCGATCGGCTCGCTGTCGGCCGGCGATCCATCGGACGGCCAGATAGGGCACGAGGAGCGGGCTGAGCAGGATCAGCCACATGGCTGCGAGGGCCAGACCCGCTGGCACCCAGATCAGCCAGAAGATGCCCTCATCGATACCGTCGTTCATGTGTTCACTGGTTGGACCATGGTCGGTCGCCCTCCGTTCAGCTGGGGCTCGGTCGGCGGCGGCGATCCATCGGCGACGGCCCTACCCGATACGGACGCGCGCGGGATGACTAGGCGCGCGGATCCGCAGGGACACGGGCGGACGCGCGAGCGCACGCACGCGGGAGACCGGGCGTTCGCGCCTCGGCCGGGTCAGTCGTAAGTGCATGCGACACCGTCGGGTCGACGTCCCACTGGTCCGACATGGAGCGGCAGCCCGGGCATCGGGCCGGCGCGTCGTAGCGGAACGTACCACGCAGGACGGCTCGAGCGTGGCCTCCGCCGCCGCGCGGTACTCGCCACGAGTGAGGACCGGGCATGGAAGTCGGCCTGATCCGGCGACGATCGCCGACCGAGCGACGGCGTACGGCCCGGGCAGACCCTTGACGAAGCCGAGGTGGATGTCACCGAGGTCCTGATGCGCGACCGAGTTCGCGTCACCGCACATGTCGCAATGCAGCAGGTCGAAGAAGAAGCCGCCGCCCTCGCGGACGGCGAATCGCGCGTCGCACGAGCGACGATGTGTCCGGTGGGTCGAGCCCAGTGAGAGCTCCATAACGTGTCCCGGCCACCACGTCGCCAGTCGATTTCGGTGCGGGAGGGCATCATTGGAGGCTGTCAAGGGCATCGGGTGGGGGCACCGCGATACTCTCGACCGGTGAGCACGGCGCTCATCCTCGGCAAGTTCCTGCCGCCGCATCGCGGGCATCGGTACCTTGCGGAGGAGGCTCGGGGTGAGGCCGACGAGGTCATCGTCTGTCTGCTCGCGAATTCCACCGAGCCGATCCCGGTCGCGCTTCGCCACGCCTGGCTCGAGGCGGTTTTACCGTGGGCGATCGTCCGCTCAGCCGTCGCGGACCATCCGATCGACTACGACGACCCGGCGATCCACGACCTCTGGGCGGGGACGATCCGGAGACGATCGGTCGCGACTCGGTCGACGTCCTCGTGACCTCTGAACCGGCATACGGCGACGAGATCGGCTCGCGTCTGGGCGCCCGGCACGTGCTGCTCGACGCCGATCGAACGGCGTTCCCAATCTCAGGTCGGACGATCATGGCGGAGCCGATGGCCAACCTTCGATGGCTCGATCCCCCCGTTCGAGACTGGTTCGAGGCCGACGACGCTCGGACTCGCCGCTGATCCTTGCGACGAGAAGGCAGGATCTCACTGACGCTTGCGCGTTCCCGGTGAGCCTTGCACTTGCCATCGAGCGTCGCTGAGCCGAGAAGTTGTTGGATAACCATGCGGCGCGCCCGGGAGATGACCTTCGCCATCTCGACGGACGCCGACGTCCGGTTTGCGCGGGCCGCGACTTGCATGCGAACCCTTGCCCCGACTGGGGACTCTGGCTGCTCGATCTTCGTTCGCTATTCGAGCTGCGACTCGGTCGATCGCGTCCTGAACATCCGGTTCGAATTTCGACTTGGTACTCGCGGATTTGACGACAGGCTCGGCGGATGGATATCTCCGCGTACGAGAGCTGGTTCGACCGGGGACAGAACGCACAGGCAAGGTTGGCCTTAGGTCGACCTCGCTTCGGCACGGTCACGCCACCGGACTCTGGCTGGGTGAGCTGAGGCCAGCCGCGCTTAGGGCGTCGCGGAGGACTGACGCGGGGCAGGGGTTCGGCCAGATGGCCACTTTGAGGTGCCTGCCCATCCAGGCGCTCAATAGGCAGCCAGATCGCGCTCGCCAGGCAACAGCGGAGGCAGGAGGAATCGTGCCTCGTCATATATCTCGGCCCATGGCGGTGAGATGCGGCCTTCCTCCAACGGCAGCATCGGTCGCAGCGATGGGTGGTCGGCCACGATGGTCGCGACCTCACCATTGCGATCGAACCGGATGGTGACGTTCATCGCCTTCGACGGCGACGACCGATCCAGGCCCTTTGCCAATCCCGTCAGCTCCGTGGTACACCCGGCTGCCGGGAGTCGGGCTACTGCTTGTGAGCCGGGCGAGGTTGTCAGACATGGATGCACGACCGCGACGACGTGTTAGCAGGCATCACTCGACCGAACCATCAATCGAGGCACCCAATGCCTCTGCGCTGGACGACGAGCTCGGCGATCTCACGCGTGCCCAACCAGATCCAAAGTGCCATCTCCTGGTCGGCTCCACCCTCGTGCACGACGGCGCTCGCCCGAGCGAAGAGCTGCTTCATCAGGTGCCAATCGGGAGTCGGGATCGCTGCATCACCGTAGAGCTCGGACAGGGTTTGGGTGAAGCCGTGGGGCGGCACGGCGCCGCGGACGAATTTCGTAGATCCGCTTCGCCGAACGCTCCAGCACCTGCCGGCAGATCGTCACCGTGTTGTTTGGGTAACGGTCGAAGGACGCAGCGGCCTCCACAAGTCGGGTCGCTGCATCCGGCGCCAGACGATGAGTCGAGCCGAACGTCTTGCTGCCAAGGTTGAATTGGACGGTCATGTCGGTCACGTCTGCGACGGCTGGGCCTATTGGCGCCGTTGGCCTTTAGTGCGTCGATCTGACGTTGCTGCATGGCTTCCCGGTCCTGAGCCGTTTCTCGAACCGATGCCAGTTCAGATTGAAGGTCGGCGACCTTGCGAGAGGACCGAAATGCCTTGGCCTTGGCGCCTTCTGCGTCCCGCAGAGCGGCCTCCACCTCCTGGAGCGAGACGCTGGATTGGCGGCCGGTCAGGTCCAAGATCCGCGCCTCGAGAGCCGCGACGGTCGAGGTCAATTCCGCGGATGTCGTAGTCAGGACGTCTCGTTCCGCGGTGACGATTTTGAGCGCGTCTGAGCTGTCGCGAGCGCTTTGGCGCTCCTGAGTGAGGAATGCATTCCGCTCTTCTCAGGTCTTGGATGCGCTGTCGCAGGAGCCCAACGTCGATCGCTCTCCCCGTAGGTCGCTCGTGTGGTCCGGGGGCGTCTCGGAGATCGTCGTAGATCGCCTCCAAGTACGAGGAGTTGTTCGAGACTTGCTTCCACGAGCTCTTGGGAGCCTCACGCTGGATGTACGGCCAAGCGGCGGCGCCCTCTGGCCGAAGGACGGGCCGGTCATTGCCCGAACTAGTGTAATGATCAGAGCATCTCGCTCACTGCGGACTCGGAATGGTGTTCCGGCGGCCCGAGTCCGCAGAACCCGAGGTTCCTTATACCTCGCAAGGACGATCCCCCAATCAAGTTCCGCGCTATTCATGTCGCGTCACCCACCGCTTTCGATCCCTTGTCCAGTAAGGGATGCCAGCCGGCCGGTCGCGGATCGAGGCAGCAGTCGGGTGGCCATAGCGGTGCGGATCTTGACGATCAGCAACTTCCACAGCTCGAGGATACGTTGGCGCATTGGGTGACGGACGTGAAGCACTCGGTCCTCGAGGCGCTGCCAAGTCGTCGGCTGGTCCCAACTTGATCGATTGCTCCTCGTGATAGTCTCGACCGCGGGCAACCGCCCCGCGATCATCTCCGTACGGCGCGCCACGAAGCGCGAACGACATGCGTACGAAGCTGACCCTGACGACGAGTTCTTCATCCCCGAGATCGACTTCTCGACCGTCGAATTCCTCCCGAACCCATTCGCTCGGAAACCGGGCGAGAAGACCGAGATCTGCCTCGACGGCGTCGTCGAATACCGGCTTCGGCTGATTCCCTCGTGCAAGGTCCTCGGCCGGTTCTCCACCACCCTGGAAGCATGGCCGGCGATCATCGCTGCCGCCGAGTCTGGAAGGTCCCCGCGCACGCTCTCACTGGACGGCATCGAGTCGAGCGGCAAGCGCTGGCACATGGCCGCTGGGCCATTTCTCATCGCGTGGGCACGACTCAACAACGGTGAACCCCACCCGTACCCGAGCCGGATTCGAGTCACCGCACGACGCGTCGCCGAGGTCGGCTCGGGCACGAGATAGCCATCGGCGGCCCGAGCGGCGCTCACTCCCACGACTCGACGAACCGCTCCTGGTCGCGGTTCTCGATGGTGCCGTGCCTGGCCGCGCGAGTCAGCGCGATCGCCGACTCGCCGTCCATGCCTGCCTCCCGAAGCACGCAACCCACGATCGTGCCCGTCCGACCAAGGCCGCCCATGCATGCCACGACGACGAACGAGCCAGATCGCAGTCGTGCTTCGATCTCTGAGATGAGGCCTTTGAACGCCTGCGGATCCGACGGGGCGCCGCCATCCTCGATCGGGAACCGGATGGTCTCCACGCCATGCGCGGTCATGACCTCGACGATGTTCGGCACCTGCAATCGGACGAGCTCGTGGTCCTCGACGAGCAGCACGAACGAACTCACGCCGAGCCGCTCGAAGGTCGACGCATCGGTTTCGAGGTCGCGGTCGTGGTAGCCGGAGATGCCCGCACCCTTCTTGCCCGGCAGGAACGTCATCCCGAGCCGACCCGGGACCCCGGCCAAGCCCTCGACCTGGGACAGATCGACCTCGTCGACACGGATCTCGCTCATCGGTGCCACCAGTCAGATGAGCCTGTCGACCGGTGAGTCTGCGCGCGGTCTGGGGGTACACTCCCGTCGAGATCGACCGGGTTCGTCGCCTCGTGGTGGCAAATCGCGAGTTGCTTTTGGGGCGATGGCATGAGTTCTTCGACGACGGCACCTGACCGCTTCCCGACCGCGGCTGCGGTCGAGGTGCAGGGTGAGCGCCTGCGTGTGACGCTCGTGGACGGACAGGGAGCTCACCGTGCCGGTCACCTGGTGGGGATTGGCTGGCCGGCTACCGATGCCCAGCGATCCGACCACGAGATCATCGAAGGCGGGCAGGGCATCTGGTGGGACCAGCTGGACGATGGCCTCTCCGTTCCCCGGGCTCTTCGGACTGCCACGTCTGACGCCGCTTCATCGGAGCCGCTCCAGGACGGCCGGCGACCCGATGACGACCAGGTGCTGCCGCGCCCGTGAGGCCCCGACATACAGCAGTCGCGCGAGGCGCTCGTCGTCTGGACGAACCTCGACGAGCACGATGACGGGCCGTTCGAGACCCTTGAAGCGGCGGATCGTGTCGCACAGGATCACGTCGCTGGGCAAGTCCGGAATCGACATGCGCCGCCTGGCCGAGGTGATGTCCGGCGTCATCGACCGCCGGATTGCCGAGGACCTCGTTCCCGTACCGCCGACTCGGCGCGCCCCACACCGCGGACTCCTCGAGCCGGACACCGGTCAGGACCGCGATGTCCCACGGCGGCACCTCCTCCTCGACCCGCAACCGATGCAGCAGCTTGCGCAGCGCTTCGACCGTCGCGGGACCGTCGGCCGCCTCGATGAACTCGGGCGCACGCCCATCGGTCCGGAGCGCCGCTCCCGCGAGACCGCCTTCGGCCAGCCGGGCCACGACCGCATGGATCGGCTGCGCGTTTCGGCAGTTGGTCTCGAGCGGGAAGGTCGGCAGGTCCAGCTGCGCCACCGCGTCGTCGCGGTAGATCGCCTGCGCCGGGTCGTGGAAGACGTACAGGACGTCCTCGCGTGGCGCGAACAGGAGGGCATCGAGCGACGCGAGCCAGTCGGGCTCGAAGTCCTGACCCTCGTCGACGACGATCGCGTGGTATCGGGCGCCCAGCCGCTCGGCGGCGTCATCGAGCGCCCTCGGCAGCGTCTTGTCCCACCAGTCCTGGGGCACCGGCGTCGGTCGCGCGGCCAGGACGCCCGCTTCACGCCCGAGGTCCTCGCACAGTTGGTGAAACGTCCGCACATCGAGCCGACCGGTCTCGCGCGCGACCGCCTCGACCTCCTCGGTGAGCATCGCGGCCAACGGGGAGTTGAAGCACACCAGGAGGGTCTGGTAGCCCTCCTTGGCGAGGCGCCGCGCCTTCTCGGCGGCGAGCAGGGTCTTGCCGGTCCCCGCTCCGCCGACGATCGCCGCTCGACGGTGATAGCGCAGCGTGTTGAGCAGACCGAACTGGCCCTCGGTCAGGCGCACCACCTCGCGCTCGCCGCCGGCGATCTCGTTGCGCAGCATCGAGCGCAGCTCCAGCGGCTCGGTCATCGTCGCCTGGAGCAGGGCGATGGCGGCCTTGCCCGGCGCGCGCGTGTCGCCCTTGCCGCCCCAGAGCGCGAAGGCGCGGTCGATGAATGCCCGCAACTCGCGGCGGCCGTCGTCGGTGTCGAGGAAGTCCGATTGATCGGCGATGAGGTCGGGGTCGACATCGGGCCCCATCAGCCCGAGCCGGGCGCGCATGGTGTCGAGCTCCACATCCGGGAACGCGACGGCCTGCCCGTTGATCGGCTTGAGGTCGGTCGGCCAGTTCGGGAGCTCGTACAGCTTGCGCAAGAGGGCGTGCCGGCTGTCGCTCGCCTGTTCGAAGGGTGAACGAGTCAGCGGCCGGCCAGCCCACCACGTGCCGTTGGCGTCGCGACTGATCTCGCCGGCCTTGACCTCGATGGTCAGGATGCCGCGCTCGGGATCGCCGATGACGACGTCCGCCTCGCCTTCGCGCTCGTAGCCGTGGTCGCGCAGCATCCAGCGGACGTGATGCAGGAGGGCCACGTCATCGGGAAGGACGGCACGCAACCGGTCGACGACCAGACGCTCAGCCTCGGCACCGCGGGTCGTCGCGGTGGTCGCGCGCTCGGACAGCGGTGATCCCCCCTCGTCGGCGATGGCGTCCACAGGCTCGGACAGACCGACCGTAGCAGACGCCACGTCGCGTTCCGTCACCGGTCGCCGTCCGAGTCGCCGTCCAGGCGGTCGTCCAGCTCGCCATCCGCAACGTCCATCACGAACAGGTTCTGGTTGCGCTCGCACTCGCCGCAGATCGGCTGCCCGGCATCGCCCGTCGGGTCCTCGTCGGGGTCGCCGTCGAGCACGCGGCCGCACGTGATGCAGCGCAGCTCCACCCTCAGATTCGACGCGTCGTCCATCGCGCGACGGCCCTCCGGCCTGGTCGGAGGTCCCGGTCGACCTCCGCTCGCCCTGAAACCTGTGCTCGCCGTGTGACACCTGTCTGTCACAACGTGTGCTTCGACGCACCACCAGCGCCACCGCTACCCTTACCCGCTGATGCCTGCTGAATTCATCTTCACCGCCTACAAGCTCGCGCGGCACTACCCGCCCGACCGGACCGTGCTCGAGGACATCTCGATCTCGTTCTATCCGGGCGCCAAGATCGGGGTCATCGGGCCCAATGGCGCCGGCAAGTCCAGCCTGCTCAAGATCATGGCCGGTCTCGATGACGGGTTCACCGGTGAGGCTCGCCTGACGCCCGGGTTCACGGTCGGCTATCTGAGCCAGGAACCGCAGCTCGACCCGGCCAAGGACGTCAAGGGCAACGTGCTCGACGGCGTGCGGCCGGTCCAGGACCTCATCGACGCCTACAACGCCGTGATGGCCAAGTGGTCCGACCCGGACGCCGACTACGACGCGATCGGCGCCGAGCAGGCCAAGCTCGAGGACCAGATCAACGCGGCCGATGCGTGGAACCTCGAACGGAACGTCGACATCGCGATGGATGCCCTTCGGTGCCCACCCGACGATGCGGACGTCACGACCCTGTCGGGCGGCGAGAAGCGGCGCGTGGCCCTCGCGCGGCTGCTGCTCCAGCACCCCGACCTGCTCCTGCTCGACGAACCCACCAACCACCTCGACGCCGAGTCCGTGGAGTGGCTGGAACGGTTCCTCGGGGAGTACGCGGGCACGGTCGTCGCGATCACCCACGACCGGTATTTCCTCGACAACGTCGCGCAGTGGATCCTCGAGCTCGACCGTGGCCGCGGGATCCCGTTCAGCGGCAACTACACGAGCTGGCTCGAGCAGAAGCTGGAGCGGATGGGCCGCGAGCAGAAGACCGCCGATGCCCGACAGCGAACCCTCGCCCGCGAGCTCGAGTGGGTGCGCCTGTCACCGAAGGGGCGACAATCGAAGGGCAAGGCGCGCCTCACGGCATACGAGCAGCTCCTGGCCGAGGCGAATGACGCGAAGGACACGACGCGCGAACTCGAGATCGCCATCCCGCCCGGACCACGCCTCGGCGAGCAGGTGATCGAGGTCAAGGGTCTGCGCAAGGGGTTCGGCGACCGGCTGCTGATCGACGACCTGACGTTCTCGCTGCCACGGGCCGGGATCGTCGGGATCATCGGGCCCAACGGCGCCGGCAAGACGACGCTCTTCCGGATGCTCGTCGGCCAGGAGCAGGCCGATGGCGGCACCATCCAGATCGGCGACACGGTCCAGTTGAGCTACGTCGACCAGAGCCGCGACGACCTCCGACCCGAGCTGACCGTGTTCCAGGAGATCACCGACGGCGTCGAAGTGGTCAAGGTCGGGTCTCGCGAGATCCCGGCCCGGGCCTACGTGTCGTCGTTCAACTTCCGCGGCACGGACCAGCAGAAGGTGGTCGGGAAGCTGTCCGGCGGCGAACGAAACCGCGTGCATCTGGCCAAGCTGCTGCAATCGGGCGGGAACGTGCTGCTGCTCGACGAACCGACGAATGACCTCGACGTGGATACGTTGCGCGCCCTGGAGGCCGGGCTGGAGTCGTTCCCCGGCTGTGCCGTGGTCATCAGCCACGATCGCTGGTTCCTCGATCGCATCGCGACCCATGTCCTGGCCTTCGAGGGCGACAGCGTGGTCCGCTGGTTCGAGGGCAACTTCACCGAGTACGAGGAGTTCCGTCACCGCGAACTCGGGACCGCCGCGGACCAGCCCCACCGGATCAAGTACAAGCCGCTCGTCCGCGCCTGACGCCGGGGCCAGCGCGCCGGGTATCGTGTCCCGATGAGACGCTCGACCCAGTTGATCGCCGTGGTTGTCGTCGTGACCGCCCTGGTCAGCGCGTGCGGTGCCGCAGCTCCGGCGTCTCCCGCGGCGACCCAACCCACCACGGCGAGCCCGGCCGCCACAGCGAGCGCAGCCACAATCGAGACCGCCATGCCGAGCGTCGACCTGGCGCACCCGGTCGGGGTCATCGCGGTGGGGCATTCGGGGCTCACCGGCGAAGGCACGGGCGGCACCTACGAGGCGGTCAAGGCGAATTCCTGGGCGACCGGGACCAACGCCGATATCGACAGCGTGTACCAGCGCATCGTCGCCGCGCTCCCCGAGACCGAGGGTCACGTCGCGAACGAGGCCGTCGGCGGGGCGACCGCCGACACGCTATCGACGCAGGCCAATGCCGCACTGGCCACGGTGCCGGCACCCGCGCTCGCCATCATCCAGACGGTCGATAACGACATCCAGTGCGACGCGGCGAACGTGGCCGACGTCGGTCAGTCGGTCGCCGACGTCCTCAGGCTCATCCACGATGCGTCGCCGAACACGAAGATCCTGGTCGTCGGCCAGCTCGGACGGCCGAGCGCGTCCTACATCAAGGATCTCGTGGCCCACGATCCCACCACCAAGAAGGACCTGACGTGGGACGACGACTGCACCTTCTTTGACGCCACCGGGACGCTGCACGAAGCGGGGTTCGCGAAGCTCACCGCGGCGATCGACAGCTACGAAGCGGAGACCGCCCGCGTCTGCGCTGCCGTCCCGAACTGCGTCACCGATGGCGGCGTGCGTCGCGCCTGGGTCGACAAGATCGACCTGTTCTCCCCTGACTACGCGCACCTGAACGCCCAGGGTCAGGCGGCGGAAGCAGCGCTGATCTGGCCGGTGATCGAGAAGCTGCTCGGCGCCCTGAGCTGTCACGGGTCTGAACCTCGCGGTGAACGTTTCGGTCGGCTGCGACATCAAAGGGGTATGAGGCAGGATCACCACGGGCTTCGACGTGTTGGGTGAACGGACGGCCAACGCCATGGTCGCGACCGAAACCGAGACCTTCGAGGCGTTCGCCGCGCGCAAGCTCGACAGCAGCTATCGGATCGCGTCGTTGATCATCGGCAATCCGGCCGATGCCGAGGACGCCACCCACGAAGCGTTCATCGCCGCCTGGCGAAGCTGGTCGTCGCTTCGCGACCCGGATCGCCTCGACGCCTGGTTCGGCAGGATCCTCGTCAATCGGTGCCGTGACCTCCTTCGTCGGCAGCGACGTCACCGCGTCGTCGACATCAGCGACCAGTTGCTGGCCATCCCGGCAGAGGGCGACGTGTCCGCGGAGGCCGCGGATCGGGAAGCCGTCGCGTACGGCTTCGAACGCCTGGATGCCGACCACCGGATCTGCCTCGTCCTGCGCTACTACGGCGACCTATCCGTGCGCCAGATCGCCGAACAGACCGGCGTCGCCGAGGGCACCGTCAAGTCGCGCCTGCACTACGCCCAGCGCGCGCTACGCATGATCCTCGTGACGGACGAGATCGGAGAACGGCCATGAATGAGCGGCAGTTCGAGACCTGGCTCGTCGGGCGAGCTCCGACCACGATCCCGGCCTCCCTTCGAGAGCGAGTCGCCGCGATCCCGACGACCGCGGGCCGCGGCGGCCTTCGCGACGGGCGCGTGCGCTCGATCGTTCGCGGGCATGGGCGGCGACGGTTCGTCGCGCTCGGGCTCGTGGCTGCGGTGATCACGGGATCGGTGGTTGCGGTGGGCATCGCATCGCAGCCACCACGGTTGGCGGGCGACGGGATCATCGTCGTGACCACGGGCGACGCAGCGATCGCGGTGGATCTGCGGATGGGGTCCGTGAGCCGGATCGCGACGCCTGGGAACGCGCACCAGGCATCGGTCCAAACGAACCTGCTCGACCATGCGGTCGACGCGGCATGGGCGCCGGACGGGCGGTCGATCGCCTTCGAGACCAAGGGTCAGCTGAACATCATCGACATCGACGCCGGAACGTCGAAGGCCGTCGCCGACATCACGCCCTGCGCGGGTTACGGCCTGGGCTGTGGCGTGTCGTGGTCACCGGATGGGCGGACGATCGCGTATGCGAGCGGCGGCGACCTCAAGCGGTTCGATCCGGCGACCGGCGAGTCAAGCACGATCGTGACCGTCTCTGGCCTGGCGACGTCGCCCTCGTGGTCTCCAGACGGGCGGACGCTTGCCTTCAGGCACGACGAAGGATCCGCGACCGGGTCGGACCCTCGCTCCGTGACCATCGACACGGTCGCAGCCGACGGCACGGGCCTGCACCAGATCCTCAGGCAGGTCGATAGCTCCGACAGCCCGATGGATGTCCGATGGTCGCCGGACGGCTCCCATATCGGTTTCGTCATCGCGTCTCCCGGTCGAGGGGTCCGACGGCCTGAAGCTGCAGATCGTCTCGGTGGATCCGGATGGCTCGAACCGTCATGTGATCGCGGACGCCGGCGACTGCTACTGCCTCGGGTGGTGGCCCCCGGGGTTCACGTGGTCACCCGATGGCACGCAGATCGCCTATGTCACCCTCGGCTACGCCCCGGATGGCCGGATCCACGACAACAACCGGCCACTCGACCCCGGTCTGTATGTCGCCAACGTCGACGGGACCAGCCGGCGGCTCGTGTATGGCGACACCATCCTCGGCAGCCCGGCCTGGCAACCGGTGCCATAGAGGGTTTCAGGTCGCAGGCGTCAGAGCCTCACGGCGCGGGTGCGGTCGTTGGCCTCGCCGTAGTTCCAGAGGTCGATGCCGGGTGGCTCGATGCCGAAGCTCGTGAGCGCGGTGCAGATCTGGCTCCGGTGATCGGTGCCGTGATGGGCCACCTGCGCCAGTCGAAGGCTCACGGGCGCGTGGAAGTCCCAGCCCTCGCCGTGTTCGACGGTGTCCTTGTCGGGGTCTGGATCGGCGGCCAGGAGTTCCAACCAGGCCGCGCCGTTCGTGGTCATCGCGACCCGAAGCTCGGCAAGACTCTGATCGCCGTCCTCCTCGATCGGCGCGGGCGTCTCCCGGAAGAACGAGAGGAACCAGCCGTCGGCCCCGACGAGGTGCCGGAAGGTGTGGATGATGGAGCCGTAGGTGCCCGGAGCCGGCGTCCGGAGCTGTTCGTCGGTGAGCGCCGCACAGGCATCGATCAGGACCTGGGTCGCCCAGATGTTGTGGGCCACGAGCTCGGTGATGACGGACGTGGTCATCGATCGCCTCCGGCCTTCGTGGCGACGTCACCGATGATCGCGGCGAGCTCGGCCGGTCGCGACCACATCGGCCAGTGGCTGGTCGGCAGGTCGATCCAGGTCACGTTCCGCAACTCGGGGATGCCGGCGAGGAACGCCCACTCGGGATGGTCCTTCGCGCCCGACTGGTAGTCCGCCGCGGAGAACCCCGTCGCGATGATCGTGCTGGGGATGTCGCGCCGGGCATCGTTGGTGAAGTCGTAGCCCTCGCGGATCATCGCGCCCGGGACCGGGACGGCGCGCTCGCGGAACGTGGCGAGCTGCGCTTCGGTCAGTCCGTCGAGGTTCTCCTCCTCCGACACCGACGGCCAGTCCAGCGGCTTCTCGACGTCGGTGAAGTCAGGATCGAGCGGCGGCTTCCCGGGCGCGGTATCGACGTAGACCATCGCCGCGATCAGCTCGGGGACGCGATCGCTCGCGGCGTACCCGCTGAACCCGGTCGCGCTGTGGACCGCGAGCACGGCCGGGCCGCTCGGCCGCCTCGAGCGCCAGGACGATCGCGTCCACGTGGTCGACGAACGTGATCGACGACCGATCCGTGTCCACCGAGTCCATCCCCGGCAGGGTCAGCGCCGTGACGTCGTGGCCGTCCGCTCGAAGCAGGGCGGCGACCTCGTCCCACGCCCACGCGCCGAGCCAGAACCCGGGGACGAGGATGATCGGAGCGGCCGTCATGTCAGGGATCCTCCTTGTGCCGTAGACGATCGATCAAAGGGCGAGATGGAGTCGGAGCGCCTCGTCCACCTGGGTCATCAGCGAGTCGGGCACGACACCCGCCTCACCACTGAGCTCGGCTTAGGCGACGGCGGGCGTGCCGGGCGTCGCTTCGATCTCGAACGTGGTGCGCATCGGCTCCTCGCGCATGAAGAAGCAGGCGATGGTGGCGATCACGGCGCCCACGATCCCGACCCAGAACGTCGAGGCGATCGCGATGGAGAACGCCTCGTGGATCCCCTGCACGATCGCCGGGATCAACGGCTTGATCAAGCTTTGCGCGTCGGCAGGCACGCTCGCCAGGATCCGTTGGCCGAGGTCGCCGGTCCCGGTGATATCGACACCACCGCCAGCGAATCCAGCGACCACCGGCTGCGGCACACCCGCCGCGACCAGTTGGGTCGGGATCTCCGTCACCAGTCGTGACGCGAGGAGCGACCCCGCGAGCGTCAACCCGATGGTGCCGCCGATCTGCTGGAAGAACGTCAGGCTGGCGGTCCCCACCCCGATGCGGTCGGGGGTGACCGAGTTCTGGACGACGAGGGTGAAGACGGCGAACGACGGGCCGATGCCCAGACCGGTGATGAGCATCCAGAACCAGAGGACCGGACGATCCGTCTCGGCCGTGAGGTTCGTCATCAGATACAGGCCGATCGCGAGCATGGCGAGCGATCCGATCATCAGGAACTTGTACCGCCCGGTGCGGGCGACGATCTGACCGGACATCGTCGCGCTGATGATCAACCCGCCCACCAGGGGCAGGAGGTTGTACCCCGATTCGGTCGCGCTCGCACCGCCCACGGTCTGGAACCAGCGCGGCAGGAAGATGACCGCGCCGAAGAACCCGAACGCGGCGAAGAACATGGCCGTCGTCGACACCGAGAAGTTCCTGACCCGGAACAAGCTCAGCGGGATGATCGGGTCGGCCGATCGCGACTCGATCCAGAGGAACACCGCACCGATCACCAGACCGGCCAGGACCAGGCCACCGACCGACGGGTCTGTCCACTCGCCGGTGCCCTTGTTGGTCAGGCCGATCAGCAGCAGCGTGATCGCCACGGCGAACACGGCAGCGCCGATGTAGTCGATGTGTTGCGCGGCATCGGGTCGTTTGATCGCCGGCAACAGCCGCCAGATGACGATCAGCGATACGAGCCCGATCGGCACGTTCACGTAGAAGATCCAGTGCCAGCCCACGCTGTCGGTGATCAGGCCGCCGATGGCCGGACCGATGAGGAATGACACACCGAAGACCGCCCCGAACAGCCCGAGATACTTGCCGCGTTCAGACGGCGTGTACAGGTCTGCGACGACCGCCAGTGCCACCGGGAAGATGGCCCCGCCGCCCAGGCCCTGGAGGCCACGGAAGAGGATCAGCTGCCACATCGTCTGGCTGAGTCCGGCCAGCGCCGAGGCGATGATGAACAGGCTGACGGCGAAGATGATGATCGGCCGACGCCCGAAGAGGTCCGACAACTTGCCATAGATCGGGCCGCTGATCGTCGAGGTCAGCAGGTAGATGGTGACGACCCACACGTAGAACTCGTTGCCATTCAAGTCCGTCACGATCACCGGCAGGGCGGTGCCGACGACCGTCTGATCGAGCGCGAACAGGAAGAGCGCCAGGAGGATCGCACCCAGGATCTGCAGACGCTGACGCGGCGTCAGATCGATGTCGGCAGCCTGATCCATATCCACCATGCGGTCGGACCCTCCTGTGTCGCCCGCGGGCTCGGGCGATGACGAACGTGGGCCAGTCTACGCCCTGGCACCGGCCCCGCTCAGCGTTCGGGCGACGAATTCGTTCGGTCGTCACGCATTCGCAACCGATGCCGGAGCTCCGCGGCGAAGAAGAACCTTGGTGAGTGATGAGGTTCTGATGCATCACCTGTCGGGGCGCCGGCCGAGGTCCGTCGACCTGGGCTCAGGTGGACGGGCCGCCGAGGGTGCGGCGTCCTTGCGGGGTATCGATGTGGGCGACCAGGTACGGGCGCTCGCCGGGCGGCAGCGGTTTGATGGTCATCGCAGCCTGGAGGCCGAGTGACGAGAGGGTGGATCCGAGTCGCGCAGCGTCAGGATGGAATCCCTCGAGGGCGACCAGGGTGCAGCCCCGGTCCGCAAGGAGTCGAGGCGGACGCTGCTCGCTGCGCCATTCCACGAGCGAGGGTGTGATCCCACCGTCGGCAGGCTGCCATCGGGAGGGATGGTGATGCGCCAGTCGAATGGCCCTCGACTGAGAGACACGATGTCCCCGTGCTCGGGGCGAGCCGCCGCCGTGATGTCGCCTGTCCGCGCCACCCAGGTCATCAAACGTGGGGCGGATCCCGGATCCACCCGGTCAAGCCCGAACCAGCGCGGTCGATCTGGCGCGGTCGCCGTTGGATCGATCGAGATCACCTCCAGATACTGATCGTCACCAAGCCGAAGCAGCGCGTTGTGCGTGCCCATCGACGTATGGTCGCCGCCGATCTGGAGTGGCACGCCGAGGGCCGCTTCGACCCAAGCCATCCCTGCTTCCCGCGAAGCGGCGGTCACGACAAGGTGGTCGAGATGAGCGTCGCGCATCGCCATGTCGACGTCCGTGTCCCTGGCGAGCCCTCAGGACGCCAGGCGCTCCCCGACTTCGATCCGCACCGGTAGGCGATTCTCGGCAGGCGTCAGCGGACACGAGAAGATCGCGTCGTAGACACAGGAGGGGTGATAGGCGAAGTTGAGGTCGAGTTCGTAGGTCCCGTCGTCCTCGGGCTCGAGGTCGAGGTAGCGGCCGGCGCCGTACGTTTCGGTGCCGCTCGTCCCGTCCAGGAACGGCACGAACAGCGACTCCTCATCGCCGCCATCGAAGACGTACGCGGTCAGCGTCCGAGGCTCGCCGCCCAGCTCGAAGGTCAGGGTGCCGGCTCGATGCGCCGGTCGCAGCTTGCCGTCCGACGTCGGGATCTGGAAGTTCGAGGGCTCCGTACCGGCATACGGAGCCAGCCGCAGCCCTTCGAACCGCATCGACTCGTCGATCGGGTAGTACGGGATGCCGCGGAAGCCCGAGCGCTCGGCCACCGGGACCGGGCTGTGGCCGCCGGTCTTGAAATAGGCGTCCTTGTCGTCTCGGTACGCCTGGACGGCATCGGCGTACGCCATCGGCGTGTGGACGTGCTCATCGGCCATCGTGGACTCCTATCGGGACCGGCGGGCGAGCACCCGCATCGCGCGCAGCGTATTCCAGCGGCTGGGCTTGCCCTCGCCGTCGTCCATCTCGAGATAGGTTTCGCCGGCATGGACGTTCTCGAGCGGCCACCGGCCGTCGGGACCTCGATGACCCTCCACGACCTCGATCGCCTCGGCGACGCGATCGTCGAGCTCCACATCGGCGTCGCGCAGGTAGTCGAGTCCGCGCAGGACGTCGTAGTGATACCAGGTCGGGAACGAGAACTGGAGCCAGCTGGCATCGATCACTTCGCCCGTCGACTTTCGACGGAAGAGCCGGCGCTCGAGCATGTACGCCTCGCCGCGCTGGCGAGCGGCGCGCACCTCGGCCGAGCCGCCGATCGCCCGTTCGTGCTCGAGCAGGCCTTCGAGCACGTTGATCGTCGTCCCGAACGACGACACGGTCGCGCCGTTCTCGACCTCGCAGTTCCACCCGCCGTCCGGCAGCTGCTCCCCGAGGAGTCGATCGACGAGCGGGGCCATATCGACGCCGAAGTACGAGCCGGTCGCGACGACATTCCCGTTGATGCACGGCTCGACCTCGCCATCGAAGAACCGGTTGTCGGCCCATGGGCTTTCGAAGTCGGGATCCCGCCACGTGACGTGCTCGATGACGAGGCCCACCGCACGCCGGGCCGGCTCGCTCTCGGGATCGAGTCCGAATCGCCGCAGGAGCTCCAGGACGTGGAACGTGTCCGTCCAGTCGTGCGACCAGGGTCTCCCGGCCCATCGCCCATCGGCGCCCTGAAGCGCCAGCAGGCGGGCGCCCCAACCCTCCGTGGCGACCTTCGCGCGTTCAGCCGCGACGACCTCCCCGGGCTCGTCGAGCAGATCGCGCATGACCTGCCAGCGGATCGATGGGTCGGAATCCAGGAGCCAGTCCCGCACCGTCGGGTCCATGCGTGCCTCCCTCCTCAGGAGCGACCGAGGATCCGAACCTCGGCGCTCGGGATATCCGTCCACCAGCGGCCGTACCGACGGTACACGTCGGGCTGGCGGTCGGCCAGGAAGGCGATCAGCGCCGTCGCCTCGGTCTCGAGGCCCGCCCAGGCGTCATCGGAGAGCGGGTGGAACGCGGTCGCTTCGATGCCGCCCTCGACCGGGCGCCAGACGCCGGCGACGTAGCCGTCGACGAGCAGCGTCGGGAGCGTGTCGCCGTTCGAGCGCGCCACCAGCTTGCGGTAGACCGGCGGGACGATACGGCTGCGATCCGCGTAGGCAAGCAGCACGCTGTCCCACATCGGCAGGAGCCGTGACGGCGCCGGCGTCTCTTCGGACGGGAGGATGCCGTCGGGGATGTCGTAGAGCGTCGTGCCGCCCGGGCCCTCGTAGCGCACGAGCGACGTCGCCGAGCGAGGCCAGCGCCTCCTGCACGGGCGGTCCGGTAGATCGTGCTGAACTGGGCGATGTCCTGCACGGTCGCCGGGCCGAACCCTGCGAGGTACCTGAGGACGAGCGAGCGCATCGATGCCGCGGCGTCACCCGGGCGCGCCGGCTCGCGCGCCGCCACGTACGCCGGTCGTGTGCCCGAACGACCAGGCACCGCCGGTCGTCGCGTGGACGAACGGTCCGCACTGGCGGAGCGCCCACCACACGTAGGGCTTCGGCGCCCCGAACCGCGCGTCAAGCCAGCCCTCGACGTCCGCGTTCACGCGCGGCGTCGCTGCGAACGTCAGCAGCTCCGGGACGAGCGCCAGGGTGTCGTCGATGGAGACGCCCTCGTTGGCGAAGCGGCGATCGTGCAGTCGCGCCGCCCGGAGCGTGCCCTGCATCGCCTCGTGGAAGGTCGGGTAGTCGCCCGCGGCGACGGCGTGCAGCGTGATCCGCATCAGCTGCGTCTTGACGATCGCCTGCTCAGCGAAGGCGGCGTCGAGCTCCGCGGGGTCGAATGGCGCGACGCGATCCCACAGCGCGATGTACGGCGACGCGGCCTCCTGCGCCTGGAGAGCCACGACGCGGTGCACGGCCTCGACGACCTCGAGCGGCTCTCGGCGGAGCAGCAGCTGGCGGGCGAGCGTGGCCCGGTTGAGCTGTCGGGCGGTCAGGGTCACGGCGGGATCGTAGCCGGCCAGCTCGGCGCCGGTCACGAGGCGTCGTCGTTGCCCCTACTCGGGACGGGGCTCCAGGACGACGATGGCGGTCTCGCGCGATCGAAGGGCGGCGCTCGCATCGGTGAAGGCCGACGACCCGAGTTCCAGGAACGCGGCCCACAGGCGGGCCCGCTCCTCCCCCACCGCCGCCTGACCGCGTACGCGTCGGGACGTGCCATCGGGCAACTCGACGATCGCGTCCGCGTTGGTCTGGAGGTTGAGCCACCACGACGGCTCCGGGTCCGCCCAGCCGTTCATCGCCGGCGTCACCAGGTTCGGGCCGTCCTCGATGAAGCCGACGATCGCGATCCGCTCCTTGCCGGACCGGCGGCCGACGGTCCTGAGTCGAAGCATCCCCCACTGCCGTTCGGATCGCGGGGCGGAGACCGAGGCGACCGCCGGTCAACCGATACATCGCGCGATGTCCGATCCAGATCGTCCGGACGAGCCAGCGCGGGACATGCGGTGGGGTCTTCTGCGTCGTCGTCGTGGTCGTCGGGGTGGTCACGGCTCGCTCCTCATCCTTCGTCCGGTCGGTCGCGATGTCTACAGTGTAGACTACGCCGTAAACATAGCGCTACGGCGTAGACTCGTCAAGGAGGTGAGCGACGTGGCGACCGAAGCAGGCTCGAGTCCGGTGGCGGAACGGACGCCGCTGAGCCGCGCGCGTGTGCTCCAGGTCGCCATCGACCTCGCCGACCGCGACGGCATCGAGGGTTTGAGCATGCGTCGGCTCGGGCAGGAGCTCGGGGTCGATGCCATGGCGCTCTACCGCCACGTCCGGAACAAGGACGACCTGCTCGATGGCATCGTCGACGTGATCGTCGGCCAGATCGATCGAGTGCCGCAGGACCGTCGACTGGAAGACAGCTGCGCGCCCAGGTCATGGCCGCGCGCGGCGTGATGCTGCGCCATCCGTGGGCGCGGCAGGTCATCGAGGAGCGCGGCACGGCCGGCGCCGCGGCGATCGGCTACATCGAAACGGTGTTGACCATCCTCCGGGAGGCGGCTTCTCCCTGGATCTCGCCCATCACTCCCTGCACGTCCTCGGGAGCCGGATCCTTCGGTTCAGTCAGGACCTGTTCGAGGACTCCACGGACGTCGCGCCATCACCCGAGGCGGCGGCGATGCTGGCTCAGGCGCTCGCCGGCTTCCCGTACGTCGCGGAGATGGCCGGCTCGGTCAGCCACGACGGCGTGCTCGGAGCGTGCGACGACGACATCGAGTTCGCGTTCGGCCTGGACCTGTACTCGACGGCCTCGAGCGCGGTCGAGCCGCCGCCGAGCTGTCCTAGTAGCGGAGCATGGTTATCACGGCGCCGACCCGGTTGAACAGCCATAGGCCGATCGGCAGCGTGATGATCAGGACGCACAGGGTCCAGGCGAGCGCGAGGTAGAACGCGCCAAGCCACCACCCGACGAGCAGGAACCAATCGCGCGAGCCCACATCGGGTACTGCTCGACGTTCCGGTTGACGACGTACGTGATGCCGTCACGAACCTCCGTCGTCGTGGTCCCGGAGCGCTCGCGGAGCGTCAGGATCAGCGGCAGGCGATTGAAGATCCAGAACCCGACGGGCAGCCCGATGATCGTCACGCAGAACAGATAGGCGACCGTGATGGCGAGGCCGCTGAGCCACCAGCCGATGAAGATGAACCAGATCGCCCGGAGCAACATGCTTCGTGGCGGCGGCGCGTAGGCGACAGACGTCGGCGGAGGTGCGGGTGAAGCCCCTGGTGGGGCCGCTGGGATTCGCCGCAGGGACGGCGACCACCATCGTCGCGTCGGTCGGC
>CAVZVT010000002.1:0-20711 GCA_963778805.1 uncultured Chloroflexia bacterium
CCCTTCGTAATGTGTCGCTGACCACGTGGTCGACCGAAGCGGCGGCGATGGGACAGCGGGTCGTCGACCTGCTGCTCGATCGAGTCACCGAAACCTACGAAGGTGTCGCCCGTCGCATCGAGATACCGGGTGCACTGGTGACCAGAGCGTCGTGCGGCTGTCACTCGGCCGATGACGTTCAGGTGCCGCGC
The DNA here is from genome assembly GCA_963778805.1 of uncultured Chloroflexia bacterium. Classification (GTDB taxonomy): domain Bacteria; phylum Chloroflexota; class Limnocylindria; order Limnocylindrales; family CSP1-4; genus SPCO01. Next base: position 192 of record CAVZVT010000002.1, read on the forward strand.
GACCGTTCGACGGTCAGCGCGGCAGAGAGCATCGCGCTCCGGGGGAAGTCGACCCGGCGATCCTGATCAGCCGCACCAGTCGATGATCGCCTCCGCCAACGCATGGGTGATTCGACTGACGCTGGCGAGATCGACAGACTCGTCAGGCTCGTGCTGCCCATTGCCGCTCGGTCCGAGATAGACGGCAGGCACCCCGACATCTCCGAAATACCGGGCATCAGCGGTGCCGAGCATGCGGCCGAACCGGGGCGCCTCGCCCGTGATCCGCTCCAAGGCCTGCGCGACCACCTGCACGATCGGCTCATCGCGATCCACTGACCAGCCGGCCGCTTGAAAGCCGTGCCATCGGATCCTCGGAAGGTCAGGGCCCGAGTGCGTGGAACTCTTTGTGGACGACCGGATCCTTGCCGTGATCGCGGCCTTTGCCCGGTCCACCGGCCACCCGATCGGGAATGACATGCGACAGCCCACGTGACACTCGATCGGCACGCTCGATGGCCAGTCCCCCGCCTCGAAAGTGCCGACGTTGAGCGTGAAGGGACGCAACCCCTCGTAGGACGGGTGGTCGAATGACTCGTTCCATTCATCGGGCAGCGTTCGAAGCGTGTCGATGACAGCGAGCGCGACGTCGATCGCGCTCACTGACGAACCGGCCCGACCGACATACCCGGACCGACCGAACGTCACGATCTCGAACCAGACCACGCCCAGCGTCGCCGTCTGGATCTCCTCGTGTGTCAACTCGGGGATGATGGCGGCATCTGTCGTCGGCCCGCGCAGGCGCGCCGCCAGCGTCCCGTTCCCCGTGCACTCCTCCTCGATGACCGACTCGAAGACCAAGTCTCCTCGAAGCGCGAGTCCTGATCCGAGCACCGCATGCGAGGCATGGATGGCGGCCATGAGACCAGCCTTCATGTCGAGCGCGCCGCGACCCCAGAGGCGACCGTCGGCGACGGCACCCGAGAATGGGTCGCTGGTCCAGGCCTCTAGGGGCCCGGGTGGGACCACATCGACATGGCCTGAGATCGCCAGCGATCGGCCGCCTCCCGTCCCGTAGCGGATCCCGGTCACATTCGGTCGCGAGGCCCCCCCGCCGTCTGCGAATCCCGTCCGTGGATCTGCGGCTAGGGCGTCGCGATCGACGTCCCAAACCTCGGTGTCGAAGCCCGCCGCCCGGGCAAGGTCGGCGACCAACTCCTGCGCCGGTCGCTCACGGCCGACGGTGCTCGGGATCCTGACGAGGTCCGAGAGCGCCGACAGGTAGTACGGCGCCAGGCTTTCGATGCGTCGATGGACAATGCTTCGCAGCTCGGGGTCTATCACCGGAGGCTCACGCCGCCGTCGACCGGAAGGACGACTCCCGTGAGGAAGCTCGAGGCCGGGTCGACAAGGAATCGGACCGCATTCGAGACGTCGTCGATGGTGGCAAGTCGATGCAGCGGGATGGCTGCCTCGATGGACTCCCTGGCGCCGGGACGGTCAAGGGTGAGGCGCCCCAGGTCGGTGTCGACGAAGGTGGGTGCGACCGCGTTCACCCGGATCCCATCGTCCGAGAGCTCCAGTGCGAGGACGCGGGTCATCATGAGCAGCCCGGCCTTGGCGATCGAGTACGGTAGACGCCCGGGTGACGGCACGATCCCGGCGACCGAGGCGACATTCACGATGGCGCCTGCACCTCGCCCCCGCATCCGGAGACCGACAGCCCGACTGCACCGGTACGGCCCCATGAGGTCTGTGTCCATCACGTTCGCCCAGTCGTCGTCCGTGAAGTCCAGGGCATCGCCGAGGCGTTGGATCCCGGCGTTGTTGACGAGTGCAGCGATCGGCCCGAACGTCCCTTCGATGTCGCCGATCGCCCGCTCGACGTCCTGACTGTCCGTGACATCGAGGATGACCTCCATGCACGCACCGCCCGTGGGAATCACGAGCGATGCCGTTTCCGCCAGAGCGACGCGGTCACGGCCTGAGATGGCGACCGCCCAGCCTGCGCGTGCCAGAGCGACTGCGATCCCCCTGCCGACTCCACGACTCGCGCCCGTCACCAGGACGATCGGTCGAGCCTCAGCCATGATCCATGAGCCACCCCGTGTCCGGATGAGGTCCCTCGGGACTAGACGAACAGTTCCCGGATCTCGGCGACCGCCCCGTGCGCCGCTTCGAGTGTGCGGTCCACGTGCTCATCAGTGTGGGCCGTCGAGACGAACAGGTGCTCATATTGACTTGGATGGATGAGGATCCCGCGATCGAGCATCGCCTGATGGAATGCACGATAGAAGTCTGGTTTCGCCTGCGCGACGGCATCGCGATAGGTGTACGCCACCTCATCGGTGAACCAGAGCTGGAAGACCGGCCCGTGCCCGCGGATGGTCGTTGGCACGCCTGCACTCCGGAATTCTGCCGCGAGACCCGAGGCGAGGCGGTCGCCGATCGCGTGAAGGGACTCGTAGGCACCAGGCTCATGGAGTGCCTGCACCGTCGCAACGACCGCGGCCATGCAGAGGGGGTTGGTGTTGTACGTGCCGAGGTATGGCAGCCGTTCGGTCGCGACGAGATCCATCGCCTCGAAGGTACCGCCGACCGCAGAGACCGGAAAGCCGCCACCCAGGGCCTTCGCCAGCGTCGTCAGGTCCGGGGTCACGCCGTAGAACTCCTGCGCTCCGCCGAGGGCGAGCCGAAATCCGGTCACGACCTCGTCGAAGATGAGGAGTGAGCCGCAGGCCTTCGTCAACTCGCGGATGCGGGCGAGGTATCCCGGCCGGGGCTCGATGCAGCCGCAGTTCGCCATCAGGGGCTCGGTGATGACGGCAGCCACCTGGTCGCCACGCTCGACGAGCAGCCGCTCGAGGGACTCTTCGTCGTTCCATGGAAGCACGATCAGCGTCTCGGCCAGCTCGCCCGGGATCCCGAGGGCGCCGGGCACCGCGCGCATCGCGTCGGGTGGGCCTGCCTGCGCGAGGGGTGGCTTGACGCTCCACTGCAGGACGTCGGACCAACCATGGAAATGTCCCTCGAACCGGACGATCAACGGCCGGCCGGTGGTGGCTCGGGCGATCCGAGCGGCCATCATGACCGCCTCGGTACCGCTGTTCGAGAACCGGACCAGATCGATCCCCGGGACGGATCCGGCGACGAGGTTGGCGGCCTGCTCCTCGAGCTCGTGCCCGAACCCGATCATGGAGCCATAGCGGTCCAGCGCGGCATTGACAGCGGCTCGAACCTGCGTCGGCCGGTGGCCGTGGATGAGCGGGCCAAGGGCCATCACGTAGTCGATGAGGACCCGGCCGTCGACATCGGTGACGGTCGCGCCGTCGGTCCGATCGATCGAGATCGGTGTGCGATAGCCAGCGAGCCGACCACGCGCCGCACTGCCGACACCCGCCGCCAAACGGGACTTGACCGCATCGCTCGGCACCCCGTCTCGCGACTGCGTGGACACAGTGTCGTCAGGCATGTCTTTGTGTCGCTCCAGCTGACCAACGGCATTTGTGCAAGCGTATGCATTTCCGTTGGCCGAAGTGTAATATGCCGCTCGTCGGAGTCGCAACCACCTTGGCTGGAACCATCCGACAGATGGTCAACGAGTTCGGCGCCGATCGCCGGAGGACAGGCAGGTTCGAGGCTAGATGACCACCCCCTCCGACTGGCGCCAGGGCAGGCCGGCCTATCGGGATCTGCCGCGGATCGCGGGGCTCGAGGCGCGCCACGCATGGGATCACTTCGGTGCCGACGATCGACTTGGGACGCTCAATCTCCTCGATCGTGAGTCCGCCCTGAGGTCTGCCGGCCTCGTCCGGACGGGCCGGTCGTTCCCGTTGAATTGGAGCCTCGAAACGCCGGATCCGCAGGTACCGGGGCGTCGCGCGATCCGTCACTCCTACCTGCAGTACCCCAACGGGATCGACGATCGATACGACGACTTCTTCCCGCAGGGCTCATCGCAGTGGGACGCGCTGTCGCACATCGCCCACCCTGAAGTCGGGTTCTACGGTGGTCGGCCGCGCGCAAGCATCACGACTCCTGACTCGAATCCGCTTGGCATCGAATGGGCCGCGAGGCGCGGCATCGTCGGCCGGTTCGTGCTCCTGGACATCGACAGGTATCGGGACGCGACGGGTGCGCCACTGGACCAGACGAGTGACACACCCATCGCCGTCGGGGAGCTCGATGCGATCTGCGAGGCGCAGCGCGTCTCCATCGAAGTGGGCGACATCCTGCTCCTCCGGTTCGGCTGGATCACCTGGTATGAAGGTGCCGGATCGACCGACCGGGCGCGCTTCGCCAGCGTCTCAGGGTCGCCAACCCCGGGTCTCGACCAAGGAGAAGAGACGGCCGAATGGCTCTGGGACAAAGGCGTGGCCGCTATCGCCGCCGACAACCCTGGCCTCGAGCGGTACCCAGCGGACGATTCCGACCTCGAGAAGTTCCTGCATTACCGTCTGATCCCCTTCCTGGGTCTCGCGGTCGGCGAACTATTCGACCTGAACGCGCTGGCGGCCGACTGCGCCGATGACCGCGTCTTCGAGGGCTTGTTCACCGCAGCGCCCCTGAACAAGACCGGCGGAACCGGATCGCCCGCCAACGCGCTTGCGATCAAGTGATGGCGGCCGTCCGTCAGTCTGACCGGTGTGTCGGCCAGGTCCCACCGGCACCCGCATTCATCGCCAGGTTCCCACCGTCCACCGGCACGATGGCACCGGTCACCATCGACGCGGCGTCGGAGACTAGGAACAGGACGGGACCGACGATCTCAGGTGGCTCGCCCAGCCGGCCGAGCGGGATCCCGCGGATCACGGTCGCGACCAGATCCTCCGCGGCGGGATCCTCCATCGTCACGGCCCAGCCTCGCGTGCGGAACTGGCACGGCTGGATGCCGTTCACCCGGATGTTGTGCGGCGCCCACTCGACCGCCAGATCGCGGGTCAATTGATTGAGTCCGGCCTTGGCCGCCCCGAAGGCAAGGGTCTGTCGGTTCGTCGCGCTCGAGCCGGTGATCGAGCTGATATTGACGATCGACCCACCCGTTCCCTGGGCGATCATCCGCCGGCCGGCGGCCTGTGCGCACAGGAACGCGCCCGTCAGATTGACGTTCATCACGCGCTCCCAGACGTCGAGTGGATACATGTCTGCGGGGGCCGACGCGACGGTGGTCCCGGCGTTGTTGATCAGGATGTCGATCCTGCCGAACTCTTGATCGACGACCGCGAACAGGTGGTCCACATCCTCGGCCGCCGTCACGTCGCAGTGCACGGCCAGGGTCTTCCCGAGTCCTTGACCGAGGCTCTGCGCGGACGCCTCCGCGCCGTAGCTGACGTCCGCAGTCACGACGGTGGCGCCTGCGGCGACAAGTCCAGCTGAGATCTCGCGTCCGAGTCCATCGGCGCCGCCTGTGACGACCGCGATGCGCCCGTCTAGACCGAAGATCCGACCCAAGTATTCGGAAGTCACTGAGTCCTCACGCTGCTAGCTCAGCTCTCGGGGGTTTCCGCCAGCCGATACCTGATGATGACGGCCGTCCCGACCTCGGGGATGGCCAGATGAAGACCCTTCTCGGCCAGGGCGCGGCCGGTCGATCGCGCGATCTCACCAGCGTCGACATCGGTCAGGACGTACGTCGCATCCGGGTCGAGCCCGCGGAGTCTGAAGTCGGCAGCGACAATCGGACTGGCCGACCGACGGAAGACCTGGATCAGGCCGTCGTCACGTCTCGGGACGGTGGAACTGCCACGCGAGCCAGCTCCGCCGATCCGCGCTGTGCGCCGTGAGTGGGTAGAAGTCGCCCACGAAGAACTGGCTGTCGATCCTCCATTCCTCGACGAGCTGCCGCAGCAGGTCGAAGTCGAGGTCATCGCGCCGGACGTCGAAGTGGATGCCGAGCATCGCGCCGACGCCGCTTCGAAACGCGTAGGTGTCGACTTCGTCCCATTTGGCCACACCGGTGCCGAAGACCGGAAACCAGGAGCTCAACCCGTAGGCGAATCCCTGCCGCGCTTCGAAGTCGTGGTAGTCGTGATCCGACGTGTGTAATGGGATGCTCCGACGCATGGTCTCGAGGTCCAGGCGGCGGCCCCCCGACGCGCATGTGTCGAGCAGGATGTCCGGGTGACGCTCACGGAGGACATCCCAGAATCGCAGGTAGCCCTCGATGTGGCGGATCTCGGTGATGCCCTGCCGGTCCCAGGCGTCGCGTGACCGCCAGTATTCCAGCGGTGCCATGTTGAAGTCCTGGCGGTAGAGGTCCACGCCTTCGGACTCGATCAGGCTGTCGACGCGCTGGACGACCCACTCCCATGCGTCAGGGTCGCCAAGGTCGACAAGCATCGAAGGATCCGGTGGCATCGAGATCAGCCACTCCGGATGGCGGTCGGCGAGCTCGGTCCCGGCCACCACGCGTTCCGGCTCGAACCACAATGTGCACAGCAGGCCGTGCTCGTGGGCACGGTCGGTCACCTCTCGGATGCCGTCGGGAAAACGCCGACGATCCACCTCCCAGTTGCCCGTATCGAACCATCGCCCCGATCCGTTCGGATACCACCCGGCATCCATGTGCCAGCGGTCGATCGGGATGCCCTTCTCGACGTAGCGGTCGATGAAACGGATCTGGTTCTCGGCCGTTTCGGAGTCCATCTCGGTGCCACAGGTGCCGCCGATGAATGACGGGGTCCTTCCGTCCAGCCGGGGCACGTTGTGGGCCAGCATCCAGCGCCGCCAGATGTTCTGCCCGTCGATCCGATCGCCCTCGTATTCGAGAAGGGCGATCAAGGGGCCGCGGACCTCCTCGCCGGGACGCAGCACGAAATGGGTCGCGTCCTGGCCACCCCGCACCCGGAGACCTCGGTCGAGGTCCCGCTCGAAGTCCATCGTCCATTGCCCCGGCCAGCCCATGGCGATGATGACGCCACCGCCATCGAATTCGACGTTGAAGTACGGAAGGTCGGCGTGACTCGCCCGGCCTCCGATCGCCACGAACCTCGTTCGCGTGCCGGGCAACAACGGCGTTTCGCGTGGCTCGAAATCGATGGCGAAACCGTGACTGCCCGATGGCGTGGTGAAGGACGAATCCCGAACCCGTCGACAGCGTCAGCGAGAGATCGATGGCGTTGATGTCGGTCAGGATCTCGGTGTCGGTGGAGCCCTCGTTCACGAAGTGCGGGGTCCACTCGACGACCGGGAAATCTGCGTATTCGACCGCGTCGAACGTGACCGACAGCGCTCGCCCATCGATCGCGGTGTTCGCACGGCGACCGCGGTCGTCCGTCCCGGAGCCGGCTGGCCCGTTGTGCTCTCCGTGGGCGGTCCCCGTCGCGGGCCACTGGCCCGATCCGATGGACACGGAGATCGGCGGCGGCGAGTCAGCGGCTCCGGCCAGCCACGCCCGGACCGCCGTGAGTCGGGATGCCCGCGCATCGTGAGACGGAGCCATTCGATCCTCCAAGGGGTTTCGACCGCCTCAGCCCCGTGGGCGACGGCGTGTGAAGGTCGCTAGCGGATCGTGCCGGACGCCAAGCCGGACTGGATGTGGCGCTGGAACAAGAGGTACACGATCAAGCAGCGGCAGCATCGACAGGAGGAGGCCGCTGAACAGCACGTGCCAATCGGTCCAGTACGTGCTCCTGAACTGCATCAGGCCGACCGTCACGGTCAACAGGTCAGAGCGCGACATCAGGACCAACGCGAACAGCAACTCACCCCAGGCCCCGATCGCCGTGAGGATCCCGACACCGACCATCGGACCCTTCGAGAGCGGCAGGACGATCCGCCAGAACACGCCAAACTCGCTGCAGCCATCGATCCGCGCCGCGTCCTCGATGTCGCGTGAGAAGTTGTCGTAGAACGCCTTGAAGATGAGGATCGCGAACGGCAGGGCGAAGGCCGTGTACACGGCGATGAGGGCCAGCAGGTTGTTCCGCAGGCTCAGCTGCCCCATGAAATCGAAGATGGGGATGATCGCGACCGGGGCCGGGATGACGAGGACCGCGAGCGAGAAGCCCAGCACGACTCGGACACCTGGAAAGTGCACACGTGACATGGCGTAGGCGGCCATCGCCGCGAGCAGGAGAACGAGGACGGTCGTCACTCCTGTGACGAAGACGGAGTTCACGAAGAATCGGGCGAACGGCAGAGCCAGACGACCACCGGCGATGGCCTCGGCGAAGTTTTCGAGCCGGATCATGGGCGGCGGCCCGATCGGGTCGGTCGTGTACTCGGCATTCGATTTGAGGGCATTCATCAGGACGAAGATGAATGGAGCGACCGCCAGGATCGCCCACAGGACGAGTACGACGAAGACCGCCTCCCGACCGATGCGCTTGCGAGTCGGCATGGCCATCTAGTACTCCACTCGCGACGGCCGGATGAGGCGGAGATAGATCAACGACACCGCCCCGATGAGCACCGCGATGAGCACCGCGAGGGAGGAGGCATAGCCGACCTCCCTGTACCCGAACGCTTCCTGCCACAGGATGAATGTCAGCGAGTCGGTCGATGTCCCTGGTCCGCCGCCGGTCATGATCACGACGATATCGAAGACCTTGAGTCCACCGATCATCGCCAGGACGCCCATCACGGCGATGACCGTCGCCGTCATCGGGATCGTGACGAAGCGCAACCGGCTCCAGGTCCCGACACCGTCGATGCTCGCCGCATCCTGGACCTCCTGGGGGATGCGATCCATCGCGGCAAGGAACACCACCATCGGGAACCCGCAGAACTGCCAGACGGAGATGGCGATCAGCACCGGGAGGGCGAGGCTGGTGCTCCCGAGCCACTCAGGCGGTGTCGCGACGCCCACGGCCTTCAGCAAGGTGTTGGCAAGTCCGTACGTCGGGTCGCAGCATGACCCGCCAGAGGATCGCCGTCATCGTCAGCGGGACGATGACGGGAATGAAGAACGAAGAACCTGAACACATGTCCGCCCCTGACCCCGAGGTAGATCGCGCTGGCAAGGGCGTAGCCGACGACGACCGAACCAAGGGTGAAGAACAGGGCGAAGGTCACCGTGTTGAAGAAGGCGGTCCACACGCGCGGCGTGGACAGGGCCACGAGATAGTTCTGGATCCCGATGAAGCGGGATGGGCCGATCCCGTCCCACTTGTAGAGCGAGAACTCGATGTTCCGCAACGTCGGGATGACCACGACCAGGGCCATGAGCAGGACCGCTGGTGCGATGAATGCGGCCGCGACGGCGAGGAGGCCCCGTCGCGGCCGCCGAGAGACGGGTCGCTGGATCAGGTCAATGGGGGCCGACCTGATCCAGGCGACTCGCCGTGTGCGCAACTACGTGCTCGGGCCGTCTACTGACCTGCTCGCAGGAGAGCTGCAGCGGCCTCGGCCGACTTGCCGATCTCCTCCGGCGTCATCTTTCCACCAGCCATGATGTCGGACAGGCCCGTCCAGATCGCCTTCTGGACCTCCGGGGCGAGGTAGTTCTCCCACCAGTAGCCGGTACCGACCGACTTGAAGTGGGACAACATGTCGGCCTGGACGGCCGGCAGACCGGCCAGGGCGTCCGCCGGAAGGTCGACCCGCGGCGGGACTGAAAGGCCAGCCTTGGCGACGGCCGACTCGCCCGTCAGGGACTCGATGCAGCCGAGGTACGCCTTGGCGAGGGGCTTGTTCTTGGAATTCGCCCCATCAGGACGCCGTCTCCGGCCGAGACCCCGAACGGAGGCTTGATGTCCGGCCGCTGCTGCGGGAAGAGCATCCATCCGTAGTTGAGGTTCGGTGCTTCGGTCTTGAGCGAGCCGACGGTCCAGGACCCGTCCTGCAGCATCGCGACCTTGCCCGTCGCGAACAGCGCCCGCGAGGTGTCGTAGTCACGCGCCAGGAAGCCGTCCGGGTAGATGCCGTGAGACACGTAGTCCTTCATGACTTCGAAGATCTTGTAGGCACGTGGATCATCCCACTTGATGCTCGGGGTCGAGCCCTTCTTGGAGCTCGTCATGAGGGTCACGAAATCGTCTGGCGTCAGCATGTTATTCGCCAGGCCACTCACCTGGTGGTCGAACCACGCCTGGATGTCGCCGGTGATGGTCATCCCGCCGTAGCCGGCCTTCTTGAGCTTGGCGACCGCGGCGTAGAACTCGTCATTGCTCGTGTAGAAGGCGCCGTTCGCGGGCGGCTCGACACCGGCCTTGGCGAACAGGTCCTTGTTGTAGTAGATCTCGGGGAACCAGACGACCTGCAACGGGAGACCGTACGTCTTGCCGTCAGGTTCGGTCCACAGCTGCTTGTACGACGGAGGGATCGCATCCGCCAGGCCCAGGGCGGGATCGGCCCAGACGTCTTCGACGGGCTCGAGGAGGCCCGCAGCAAGGATGGACTGGAAGACGCTGTTGTGCTGCAGGAAGGCGACATCCGTGTCGCCGGTCTTCAGAAGGTCCGGCAGCTTCGTGTAGTAGGTACCAGCGCCGGAGATGTCACCAGCAGCTGTGACGTTGATCTTGGTGCCCGGATACTTCTCCATGCAGACCTTCGCATACTCGGTCATCGCATCGAGGTTGAAGCCGGTCGGCGCCGCGACGTTGATCTCGCCGGACAGCGCCGCGACAGACGGGGCGGCAGAGGGCGCAGTGCTGGCCGCGACCGACGCCGCCGCTGACGGGATTGGGGTGCTAGCCGCAGAGGGGCTAGCTGGTGTGCCTGGAGCCCCGCAAGCCGCGACGAGCGCCAGGGTTGCGAGGATCGCCGCGACATGACGATTGCCCGCTATGCGGTATCGCCCACGGTGACGTGTTGCAGATCCCACTTGACCTCCCTCTGGTCCTCACGACCATCCGCAGCCAGCCTCGATGGCGAGCAATGCGGAAACTTGCATACGTACCCACTCCATGTCAAGCCCATGTCTGCGGGAAGTTCAAATTGGTGGACGAAGAGGCTGTGGGTTGGCGTGCCAGCACCCAGTGCGTCGCCCCGTCGGCCGGGCCCCACAGGGATCGAGTGCGGTTTCCAGGCGGGGAAGAGGCATGCCGAAACACCCCGTCGGTGGGGCCTGACGCCGCGCGATATGCCCTACGCGACGATGGGTTCCATCAACCGGGAAGTGGTCTGGCCGAGGTCATTCCGAACCGGGCAGACGCGCAGACACAGCCCCGATGAGGGTGTCGAGATGCATGACGAACTCGAGGGTGACTTGGATGAGGTCGGCTAGGTTCTCCTCGACGAGGGGATGCCAGAAGCCATCCGGTGCCTGGGTCGCCACATACCAATCACCGAGCCGAAGGGTCCAGTCGAGGTACTCCCGCTCCCCGGTGATCTGGTACAGGAGCGATGAACCCCAACTGCTCTTGCAGGCCGCCGGATAGTTGAACTGCGCGTCCGTCGCCGCCATCGAGAACGCCTGATACTGGCGCGCCAGGTCGATGTAGCGTGGATCCGGATCGGCCAGATACAGCCGACACAGGAAACCGGCCGCGATGCCCCCGACTGTCCAGCGCTGGGGTCGGTCGACCTGGTTCTCAACGACCATCCGGAGCTGGAAATCCCGGGTCCGATGGCGTGATCAGGGCCTGCCGCGAGACCGACCAATATGGGAAGAATCGATCGGGCAGGTCGGGTTGGGCCAGATACATCCGCCGAAGGAAGGCTGCCACCCTGCGAGCAGGCTCGAGTTGACCGCAGGCAAGAGCGGCGAAACCGACGCCGCAGGTATACGGGATGTCGGCGTCATCACCGAAGTCACCGTTGCCCAGCCTGTCATTGACCACTGCGCCCGATGCAGGATCCTGGAGTCGCAACACGTCGGGCAGGAGGCGGTAGCCGAGGTCATAGGCGTGGATCGACTGAGCGCCGACGATGAGGGTCGCGTCCCGATACGCCCATGCATCAAGGACGATCCGGAGTGGCCCGCCGATCGAGCCGTCCGCCTGCACCAGGTTCGAGCGAATCCAACCTAGCGACGCGATGGGCGGCTACCACCTCCCCGACAGCGCCGAATGTCCAAAGCGCTCGATAGTACTTGTACCCTTCTGATGGGTCGCCGAGCGAACCATCGACGCGCATCTGGGCGAGGAGCCACGCCGTGCCGCGCGCTCGGGCCTTCGAGTAGCTGGCCAGGCGACTTCGAACGTCGGCCAAGGCATCAACCACGTGCCGGCTCCTGACTCATGGGCGGTCGCGATCGTGGCGCGCATCGACGGCCTCATCGGCCATGTCGGTCACCGACCACCTGGGGTCATATCCGAGCACCGCGCGCGCCTTCGCGCTCGAGACATACCAGTCGGGCCGGGGTCGAGGTCGTCGGATCAGGACCCGTCCCAGGTGCAGAGACGTCGCAAGGTGGTCGACGAAGGCGACCTCGTCGTGCGGCGAGGGTCCACCGATGTTGAAGGTCTCGCCGACGGCCTCCGGTCTCGTGAGAGCGAGAAGAAGTCCCATCAGCGACATCGCGAGCATCGGCGATGTTCGCCAGACCGACGTGATCGTCTGGATCGGTGACGACGTAGAGGGTGTCGTCGGGACTGTTGACGCGTCGGAGCTCGTCCAGTAGGCTCTCCTCTTCGGCCGTCCGGCTGGGAGGCTTCTCCAGGAACCGGACGCTGCCGCCGACGAAGTGGCGGCGGCCGAAGACCGAGTCCGGCTCGATCAACTCCCAGGCGTCCGCCGTGACGGTCGGTCGCACGATCGACACAGGAAGTCCGAATCCGCGGCCGAAGGTCCTGCAAAGTTCCTCGGCCGCGAGTTTCGTCGCGCCGTAGATGCTGCCTGGGACGGTGGGATGCGATTCGTCGATCGGAACGAAGCAGGCTGGCTGTCCCGCCCCGGCGTGGTAGACGGCATCGCTGCTTGCGTAGACGAACCGCGTGATCGGACGCTCGACTGGCGGGCCGCCATGAGCAGATTGAACGTTCCGTCCGAGGTTCACATCGAAGAACTGTTGATCGGTGGCGAGCCGCGACGTCAGCGCTCCACCAAGGGCGACGATCGCGTCGACCCCGTCGACAGCCCGGGCGACATCGTCGGCATTCTCGAGGTTGCCCGCGACCACCTCCACCTTGGGGCCGTCGATCTGCTGATTGGTCAGATCAGCCACGAGGACGAAGGCGCGGACCTCATGGTCACGCTCGGTGAGAACCCGGGTCAGGTGCGCTCCGATGCGACCTGCGGCGCCGGTGACAAGGACCTTCACGTCTCCCTCCAGGCGTCGACGGCAGACATCGTGAACGGGCCGGGAATCGCCGATCCGGCTCGTCTGTCGGGGTGACTCGGGCAGAAATGAATACGTAGCCATCAGTTGTATTATGCCGTAGTATCGCGGTCGCGTGAGACACCGGGTCGGCCCGAGGCCGTGCCCTGCACGCACGATGATGCTCGCATCAACGAACAGGCGAAGGGCGAGGATGACCGGCGCGCGGTTCACACCATGACGAGACTCACGCGGGTGCCTTTGGTTCGATCAAGCCCCTCGAAGGCCTGAGTGTCGTCGACCTCTCTGACGGTCTGCCGACCTCGATCGCCCGCCGGGTGCTCCACGACGCTGGCGCCAGCACCTATGCGACGAGCATTGATCGCGATCGACCATCGAACGCGGAAGCATGCTCGTCAGTCCGACGAGGCTCGACGACTTACTCGGCAGGGCCGATGTCGTCTTGTATGGACCCGCATGTGGTCGCCACGGCGAGGTTGCGGCGCGCGGCGATGATGCACTCGCCCTGACCGTCCTCGATCGGATACGGAGTCGCCGCCCGGATCTCATCACCGGTCGAGTCACCGCCTATGGACCGGTCGGTCCGCTCGCCTACCGTTCGGTGGATCCCGAGATCATGGTCGCCGCCCGCGCGGGCCTTGCGGGCGCCCAGAGCGGCTGGCTACCCGGCCCGTCGGGATTCCGTTTCCCGCTGTTGAGCGCCAACGCCGCGCTCCTGCTCGTCATCGGCGTCCTGGCCGCGCTGATCCGGCGGGGCAATACCGCGCTGGGCGCCCATATCGAGACATCCCTCCTGGCGGGAGCCCTCGTCACGATGACGGAAACGATGGTGGATGGCCCAGGCATCGACGTCGAACGTCGACTCGACGCCCTGAGTCGACGAGCCTCAGGGGTCCTTCCGTTCTACGGAGCCTACGAGTGCGCGGATGGTCGCTGGGTCCACCTCGGCTGTTCCTATCCCCACTTCGTCCTTCGCGCCGTGCAGGCGCTCCGGCTCGAACGGCTAGTGCCCGGATTGCTCGATGACGAGGGCTTCGACGCGGGTCGGATCTCGTCACCCGCCCTCCGGGATGGACTCTACCCACTGATCGCGCAGGTGATCGCGCAGGAGCCATCGACCCACTGGCTTGCGGAGTTCGAGGTCAACGACGTCCCGGCAGCCCTCGTCCAGTCGCCGGCGGAATTTCTGGATGATCCTCAAGCTGCCGTGAATGGTCGCTACGACGGCACGGACAGTGACGGACGAAGGATCGAACAGATCGGGCCGGCCATCCGCTTCCGCGATCCACCGCTGAAGGTCGGTTCGAACCTCGCGGACCGGGACGGCCGACGATCCGAGGAATACACATCCTTCCTGAGCGGAGTGTGCGTCCTCGAGCTCGGGAACCTGATCGCCGGCCCGCTGGCGACTCGGATCCTGTCCGATCTGGGAGCAGAGGTACTGAAGCTCGAGCCCGTCAATGGCGGGGACCTCACACGCGCCAATGGGATACCGGCGTTTCATCCCTTGAACGCGGGGAAGCGCGGGATCGCGGTCGACCTGAAGACCCCCCAAGGTCACGAGATCGTCCGCGCGCTGGTCGGCAGCGACCGACGTCGTGGTGGCGAATATGAGGCCCGGAGCGATGGATCGCCTGGGCCTCGGCGCTGCATCGCTCCTCGACATCAACCCTGAGCTCGTCGCCTGCAACACCAGCGCCTTCGGTTCGACCGGGCCATATTCGCTGCGGCCAGGGGTCGATGGCCTGGCGGCAGCGATCGCCGGCGTCCAAACCATCCAGGGCGAGGACTCGGCGGGCCCCGTCCAGTTGACCGCCGCGACGACCGATCACGCGACCGGGCTGCTGGCGGCGGCCGGGGTCCTGATGGGGCTCTTCAGGCGACAGGCGGGGCACTCGGGGTGCTCCGTCGAGACGAGCCTGCTCGACGCGGCGGCACTTCACGTCGCGGGGCGATTGTGTCGAATCGATGGCCACATGGCGCCCACCTCCAACTCGACGCAATATGGCTTCGCTGACAACCAGCGCCTGTACGAGACCGCGGATGGCTGGCTGGCGGTGTCGATCGATCCGCTCGCGTGGAATGACGCGACTGACGTCATCATGACCGCGGCGAGATCCGCGGCCGATGCCCAGGACGATGACCGAGAGTCGAGAGATATCGAGGGCGCATTCCGACGACTGTCTTCAAAGCGCTGGCTGGAACTCCTTGATCTGCCGGGCTCGACGGCGTACGAGCTCGAGGAGCGTTGGTGGAAGACGTTCCTCGACGATCCGCAGATGGCTGCCACTGGGGCAGTCGCTGAGGTTGCCACCGAGCGAGGCACGGTCCGGTTCACGCACCGGTGGATCACGGGTCACGCCTCACATCGAGGTGGATCCGAGATCGAAGCGGGCACGGTTCGCGGCCGAGCTCCGAGGCTCGGGGAGCAGACCCGGGACGTCCTGGCGGGACTCGGGTACTCGGGTGCCGACATCGATCACCTGGTGGCGGCGGGGATCGTCGCCGATGGTCGAGATCCAAGGAATGCGTGCCAGTTCGAGGGGCCAGTTGACTGAGTCGTATCTCACCGCCGAGCTGCTGGCTCAGATCGGGGTGGAGTCGCCGCCATATTCACAAGACATCGAGCGAGGCGACCTGGCGCGCTTCGCGACGTCGACCAGGCAGGCGAATTCGGCGTCTGTCGACGACGTGGCATCGCGAGACTCGACGGATCAGGACCTGGTGGCGGCTCCGACGTATCTCATCACGATGCGACAGCTGCAGGATCGATGCTTCTCGGTCACAGGCCTTCCGCCCCACTCGGTCGACGGCGGGACGGCTTGGACGTACATCGAACCGATCCGCGTCGGTGATCGGATCACCGGCCGAGCCAAACTTGCCGAGGTGTACGAGAAGGAGGGCCGGCTCGGGCTCATGTTGTTCCTGGTGATCGAGATCACGTACCGGAACCAACTCGACAAGATCGTCGCGACGCAGCGCGACACCTACATTCGGTATGGGTGACCGAGTTGGCTGACCAGACGCAGGCTGCACGATGGATCGACGCCATCCAGATCGGCGATGACCTCCCTTCCATGGAATTCACGCCGACGTACCTGCAGCTCGTGGTCTACGCCGGTACCTCGCGCGACTACTTCGAGATCCATCACGACCGAGATGCCGCCAAGGCAGCGGGCTTTCCGGATGTGATCGTCCAAGGCTCACTCAAGGCTGCGTGGCTCTGCCAGGTGGTCACGGGCTGGGCAGGCGACGATGCGACCCTTAGGGAGTTCTCGGTGCAATACCGCGGGATCGACCACCCGGACCGAACCGTAGTCGCACGTGGGCGGGTCGCGGCGAAGCCTCATGAGTCAGGGCCTGAAACCATGGGAGTCGAACTCTGGCTTGAGAACGCTGAGGGAAAGCGGACGACGACCGGATATGCGGTCGTGTCGGCTCGTTCCACCACAAGCTAGTGGTTCACCGTCTCTAGATCCGACCAGCGTTGCCATTCGGCTACGTGCGGCGGGGCGGACTCGCTCGAAGCTGAGCTTCTGCTGCGCCGGCAGAAATCCTGATCGATGCAGAGTCCCCAGTTTGTCAAGACGTCTGTCAATCGTAGGGGTGTGCCGCGAAGGACAGGACATAACGGCTGGCGTCGTACTTCTCGGTCAGACCAATCGCAGTCGCAACCTCCCAGCCCGTCCTCCACAGCTCGCGACGAGCCGTCGCTCGGCGATCCCCAAGGCATGGCTTCTCGGCGCCGTAGACTCGCCTCGTGAGCGCGGATCAATCCGACCAGCCTGCCGATGAGGAGGACGACCTAGTTCTCGCCGAGGCTGCCCTGCTGCGCCTCGGCGCGGACATCCCCGACCCGACCAAGGCCGAGTCGCCGCAGGTTCTCTACCCAGCGCTTATCGGGACCCGGGCGCGAAGCCTTTACCAGAACTTCCTGCACTCCCTCGACGGCCCGACCGCCATCGGGCCACTGCTCGCGATCCGGCCGTTGGTCGAGGCCGCGATCCTACTGAAATGGATCTCGTTGAACCCTGAACTGCACGGCGACCTGTGGTTCGCACAGTCCGACGACCGCGAACTGACAGCCATCCGAGAGCAGCGGAAGCACCTCGGCTTGTGGAGGTTAGCGAAAGCGTCGTCCTCCAGACCATCGAGGAGAAGGCCGCTGCGCGCGACGACTCCGTCGCCAAGGGTAAGGCCGCGGAAAAGCGGTACGGCGACAGGCCGCTGCCCGACCTGGCCCACATGGTTGGCGAGATCGAGAAGGCCGAACCCGGCCACAAGACCGTGATGCGCCAAAGCTACGAGGTGATCTACCGGACGTTCAGCCCGTGGCAACACACCGAAGCGGCATCGTTCAAGGCGACCGCTTCGACTGACCCGAACGGTCGCCGTTTCCTCGGCGACATCTCGCCATACGAGGTCGAGCACTTGAGGGTCATGGCCGGAGCCCAGTACGCCTACGTCCTCGAAATCCTCGTCATTGCGGTAGGAGACGGGAGCGATGCGCCTGCTCGCAGGATTTGCCACTTCCTGATCGTGGTCCTGCCCGCAAGTCGCAGGCTGGATGAGTCGCAGGCAAGTGACGGTCGGTAGCCTGAGCCGGCCCCGCGCTTTGCACCGCGCCGCGAATGCCAGCCGGGTCGAACGGGCAACGCCGGGACTATACGTCGCCTTCGAAATACGCCTCGTCAACCCGCTTCACGTCGAGCGTCCGCCGTGTCCGCACCCCGACGCCGTACTCGTACATCAGCCGGGCGAGCGTCTTGCCGTCAATCAGGACGATCCGCTTGGAAATGCGCTTGACGTAGTCCTCGGCTTCGCCGGTGAAGTGCGAGGTCGTGATGAACACGCCCTTCGATGCACGCTGCCCTTCAAGGCTGCCGGCGAACGCCTGGAGGGCCGGACGCCCGACCGGCGACGTCTTGGCGTACCGCTTCGCTTGGACATAGACGGCATCGAGCCCGAGCCGGTCCTCATCGATGACGCCGTCGATCCCGTCGTCGCCGCCCTTGCGAGTGACCCGGCGGCTCGTCTCCTCGACGTCCGACCCGAAGCCCATACGGACCAGTACGTCCACGACGAGTTGTTCGAAGAACGACCATGACACAGCGTCGGACTGAAGGCGATCGAGGATGTCGACTTCGACGGCCTGCCGAAGGGACTCGTACGTGCCGTACAGCAGTTCTTCCGGGTTTGCGTCTGGGTCGATAGCCGCCAGACCGGTCGTCGGCGTGTCGCGGACACGGGTCTTCGTCCTGAACTCTTCGAACTCGGGAAACCGCCGGAGGTAGATGACGTCGACGCGGTCAGGCTTGGCGGCGAGGACGTCCTTGCCGCGCTCTGTGATCGCGACCTTCCCGCGACCGACCCGTGCAATCAGACCGGCCTTTCCGAGGTAGGTGACCGCCCACTGCGTGCGGTTGTAGAAGGCGGGTTGCCCGGACGAGAAGCGCTCGTCGAGGTCTTCTTCGGTCAGATGGAAGTGCTTCGTGATGTAGTCCGTGACCTCGGGGTAGGTCGAACGCGTCGCTCCATCGGCGAGGGACTCCAGCACCGGAAGCATCATGGTCTGGTAATCGGGGATTGCCATGCCCGCGATTATGCCGACGCGCCCCTCACTCCACACACGCGATCGGATAGGCAGATGCTCTCCTTCACGTCAGGACACACTCTGCCTACACATCACATACACTCCACACACACCCTAACGGTGTGAGCCCATCGTGCTTGATGGCCGCCTCCCGAGCGGGAGTAGCTCAGTCGGCAGAGCGTCTGCTTCCCAAGTGAAGCGTGACCTCGCCAGAAACGTGAACCGCACCCGGCTCCTCCCATGGTGGAGACTCCGGCCCTGGGCACGCGGGGCTGTCCGAGTTCACGACATATGCGTCAGGTGATGCGAGTCAGATGAGTCGCGACATGCGTGACAGTCGGGCCCATGTCGAAGCATCGGGTGGCCGTCCTCAAGGTCGTCTCCAAGCAGCTGTCCGTCACCGCCGCCGCGGCCGAGTAAAGGGACTCAGCCGGCAACAGCTCACGCGTCTGGTCCGCCGCTATCGCGACGGCGGGCTGGACGCGCTGGAGCCTCACTCCCGCCGACCGCTGACCAACCCGGGCCGGACGCCGGACGCGATCCGGGCGCGGATCGTCGCCTTGCGCACCGAGCTCACCGCCCGGGTCTTGACGCGGGGCCGGTCATCGATCGCCTGGCACCTCGGCCGCGAGGGCCAGCCGGTCCCGTCGACCTCGACCATCCGGCGGGTGCTCCACGCCGCCGGGCTGGTGACGCCGGAGCCGCGCAAGCGCCCGCGCAGCTCGTGGCACCGCTTCGAGGCCGCGGCGCCCAACGAGTGCTGGCAGTCGGACTTCACCCACTGGCGCCTGGCCGACGGCAGCGAGGTCGAGGATCCTGAGCTGGCTCGACGACCATTCGCGCTACCTGCTCGCCTGCACAGTCTTCCGGCGGGTCGGTGGTGACGACGTGGTGGCCACGTTCAGCGCGGCCGGCGACGCCCACGGTTGGCCCGCCGCCACGCTCACCGACAACGGTGCGGTCTACACCTCGCGCTTCACCGGCGGCCGGAACGGCTTCGAGTACCTGCTCGCCTACCTCGGCATCCGCCAGAAGAACGGGGCACCGGGGCACCCCCAGACCCAGGGCAAGATCGAGCGCTTCCACCAGACCCTGAAGCGCTGGCTCGGGCAGCAGCCGGCGGCACGCACGATCGCCGAGCTCCAGCACCAGCTCGATGCCTTCCGCCACGCGTACAACGAGCTCCGGCCGCACCGGGCGACCAGGCGGGTCACCCTGGGCGAGGCCTACCGGGCGACGCCCAAGGCGCATCCCGTCGGTCGCGGCGCACCCGGCCACTTCCGCCTGCGCTACGACATCACCGACAGCAAGGGCGCGATGACCCTGCGACGGGCCGGTCGCCTCTATCACCTCAAGGTCGGGGCCGCCTACGCCGACGACGCGTCCTGGCTATCGTCGATGAGGCCGAGGTCACGGTCGTCGCGCTCGACACCGGCGAGTCTCTCGACCCACCGCATCGAGCCCGCCAAGGGTTACTGGCGCAACACGCGACGAGACCCCGGCCGTTGGCCGGGGTCTCAGGCGACAGGAGGGTCACAGTGACTCGGATGTCCCGACTCATGTGACTGACATGTCGCGACTCAAGACACTGGGCACGCGGGGCCTATCGAACCCCCGGGCTTCGACTGTGGGCCGCGATCGCCGCCGCGCGGCGAGTCTTGGCTACCCGCCAGAACCACGCGCCTTGCAATGGGCCGCGCGGTCTTGCAACCGCCTTGCGGGCGAGCGGAGAAGGCCACCCCCAGGTCCCTCTCGGGCCGGCCCTCTCGACCGCTGGTCGCTACCC
>CAVZVT010000003.1:0-13421 GCA_963778805.1 uncultured Chloroflexia bacterium
TACGGCGCGGTCAAGAACGAGCCCAACGCTCGGGCCTGGGCGGCCCTGGCCCCGAAGTTCGCGGGCGCTGCGACCTGCACGGCGTGCCACGGACAGCAGGCCACTGCCCAGGACGCGAGCATCCACGTCGACGTGTCGTGCGAGGACTGCCACGGGCCGGCGGCCGCCCATGCCGTCAGCGACGCCACGGCCCGGTCCGTGGTCCTGGCCAAACCGCCCAGTTCGATCTGCGCCCGGTGCCACACGGCGACGACGGGCCGGCCGGCCTCATTCCCGCAGGTGGACCTCGCCACGCACTACGTCGGTGGGCCGTGCCTGCGCTGCCACGATCCGCACTCGGTCGTCGCTCAGCGGCCGCCGATCGTCACGCATCCCCTGTCGAACCTGCCCGAATGCACGACCTGCCACGCACCGGATGGCCTCAAGAAGATCCCATCCGGGCACCAGGTCGTGGGTGACGCGGTCTGCCTGTCCTGCCACGGGACGAACGCGAACCCGGATCGGGATCGGCCGTGAACGATCCGCAGATCACTCGGCGACAGGCGCTCGGCCTCGGGGTGGTCGCCGTGCCGTGTCTCGTCGGGTCGAGCCTGCTGTTCGACTGGCTGACCGGCCTGACCGAGACTCAGCCGGTCGAGAACGCCGAGCCCATCGTCGCGCGCTATGACCCGACGGCCCACTCGTGGGGCTTCGTCGTCAACACGAACACGTGCATCGGCTGCGGCCTGTGCGTCGTCGCCTGCAAGACCGAGAACGATGTCCCCAAGGACCCCGAGTACTCGCGCACCTGGGTCGAGCGACACACGACCACCCTCGACGGCACCGTCTACGTCGATTCGCCCGACGGCGGGATCGACGGCTTCGAGCTGGAGACCGCCCCGGCGGTCCTCGCCGGTGCGAAAGTGACCGACGTCCGCTTCGTCCCGCACCTGTGCATGCAGTGCGAGAACTCGCCGTGCACGGCCGTGTGTCCGGTCGGCGCGACCTTCCGGACCGCCGACGGCATCGTGCTCATCGACGAGCAGCGCTGCATCGGCTGCGGCTACTGCGTCGTGGCCTGTCCGTATGGCGCCCGCTACATCGTGCCGGCCGGCGGCGACATGCCGCGCGGCGTCGCCGGCGTCGCCGACAAGTGCACGTTCTGCTACCACCGGATCACGACCGGTCGCCAGCCGGCCTGCGTCGTCGCGTGCCCCGTCGGCGCCCGGATGTTCGGCGATCTCAACGACCCGGACAGCGAGGTCAGCGTCACCCTCCGGACGGTGCCGACCACGACCCTCAAGCCGGAGCTCGGGACCGAAGCCGCGGGTCCACTACATCGGCCTCGAGGCGGAGGTCGTCTGATGACGCTCACCGTCGCCGGCCGCGACATCGCGATCGACCCACGAGCCGTCGCCCGGGCCGCCCGCGCCGAAGTGGCGCGCACGCCTCGGGCGCTGAAGGTCTGGTACGGCGTGCTGCTCGTCCTGATGGGCTTCGGGGCGATCGGGGCTGCGCTGACCATCGCGCCGGGCACGGAGGTGTTCGGGACGTCCCCATCGTTCGAGTGGGGGATCCTCATCAGCACCTACGTCTTCTTCGCGATCACGACGAGCGGACTGTGCCTCGGCTCGTCGCTCGGCACGGTCTTCGGCATCGACATGTTCCGGCCGCTCGAGAAGCGCCATGCGATCCTCGCGGTCCTGTCGCTGACGACGGCCTTCGGCATCATCGCCCTCGACCTGCACTATCCCGTGCGGATGGCCTTCGGAGCGGTCTTCAATCCCTCGTTGTCCTCGCCGATGTGGTGGATGGGCGCGTTCTACGCCATCTACCTGGTGTTCCTGCTCGTCGAGGTCTGGAGCATGTTCACCCACCACGACAACGTCCACCGCTATGCCTGCCTGGCCTCGTCGTGCACGGCGATCCTCGCCCCGGCGACGCTCGGTGCGGTGTTCGGGGTGGTCCTGTCGCGGAGCTACTGGTACGGGCTGTTCACGCCGATGACGATGCTCGTGACCGCCCTGCTGGCGGGATCGGCCGTCCTCGGCATCGTCTTCGCGGGCGTCGTCCACTTCGAGCTCGCAGGCGTCGAGCGGGCGCGGCGCCTCGCCATCCCGGCGATCCGGATCCTCCTCGCGGTCGCGCTGGTCGGTTCGATCGCCTTCCTCGCGCGCTCGCTGTTCTCCGGGCTGACGAGCGACGATCCCGGACTCCACGGAGCGACGATCGCGCTCGTCGCCGGACCGCTCGCGGTCGGCTTCTGGGTGCGCGTGATCGGCGGCCTCCTCCTCCCGGTCGTGCTCATCGCGCTGCCGGCAACGCGCACGGTCGCCGGCACCGGGGCTGCGGCCGGCCTGGTCCTCGTCGGCGTGTTCATCGACCGGCTGCTCTTCGTCATCGGCGGTCAGATCATCCCGACGAATGCCGTCGGTGGCGTCGTCTCGATCGACTACGTCGCCTATACGCCGAGCCTCGTCGAGATCTCCATCGTGGTCGCGGCGTTCGCATTCGTCGCCTTCGCCTACACCCTGGCAGAGCGCTATCTCGACATGAGCGAGTCGGAGGTCCACCTCGGGTTCCACCTGCCCAAGCCTGGCCCCGGGATCCGTGCGCGGCTTGCGGCCCGCCGGCCGGCGCCCGTCGCCCCTGAGCTCGCCGAGCAACCCGTCGGAGGCCAGCCATGACCCGGGCGCGTGCGGTCCGAGCTGGCGGCTGGGTCGCCCTCGTCGGCCTGGCCATCGCCGTCGGGCTGCTGCTCGGGATCGTGCTCATCACCGTGGCCTTCCCCGCCTTTGACCGGGGTCGTCCCGTCACGGCGGCCGCGACCCCGGCCCCGAGCGCGATCGCCATCGCTCGCGCCAAGCGCGAGCCCCGCTCTGCTGATGGGTGGCGCAGTCATCCCGGCCACGGCCGAGTGCGCCGGCTGCCATTCGTCGGGTGGGACGATCGGGCTCGGCACGATCCCGGCCATGGCCCATCCGCTCGAAGGCTGGGGCAAGTGCACGAACTGTCACGCACCGGCGCGGCTGGTCGACACTGCGCCCGGCCACACGGGCATCCATGCGACCGAATGCACCATCTGCCACAAACCGGGCGATCTGCCCGCCCCGTTGTCGCGTCCGCATCGCGACAACCAGAACGTCGCCTGCCTGACGTGCCACGGCACGACGGCGCCGTTGCCGACAGACATGACCCACCGCAAGGAGACCACCTGCTGGCTGTGCCATCGACTGCCGACGATCGAGCCGCCGGTGCCCGCCCATGCGACCGCCGTGGGCGAGACCGACTGCCTCACCTGTCACAAGGCGAGCGGCCGCGCCGGGGCTCTACCGACCGACCATGTCGAGCGGCCCGCGACGCTCTGCCTGAAGTGCCACGAGGTCACCCTCGGGACGACACCGAGCGGATCACCAGGGCTGCAGGTCTGGCCGGCGCCCTCGGCGACGCCTCTGCCCTGACGGCGGAGAGGGCCCGTTACGGCGCCCCGCGCTTCAACTCGTGGAGCCGTTCATCTGAGATCCCGAAATGGTGGGCGATCTCGTGGTAGACGGTGTCGGCGACCGCGGCGGAGAGCTGCTCCGGGGTCCGGCTGTGGCGCACGAGCGGGCCGCGAAAGATCGTGATCTTGCTCGGGGTTGGCGCGGCGTCGGCCGAGAGCCGTGTCCGCGGCACGCCCTGGTAGAGCCCATACAGGCCGTGGGCGCCGACGAGCGCAAGCTGGTCCGGGGTGGCTTCCTGCTCGATGACGATAGCCACGCTCCCAAGCTGGTCGCGGAACTGGGCCGGTAATGCCTCGAGGGCGTCGAAGACCATGTCCTCGATCTCGTCGTCCGTCGGATCCCAGCTGAGCATCGGGAGATGCTAGCCCGTCCGGTCCGTTCGAGTGTCCGCGCCCGATCTCAGGCGGTCGCGAAGACCGGGACGACCTCGCGAGCGAAGATGTCGAGCGAGCGACGGTCGTGGAAGTAGAGGGTGACGAGGTCGACGCCGAGATCGATGAGCGGCTGCAACTCGCGGATGGCGTCGTCGGGCGTCGGACCCATGACCCAGTCAAGTTCACCGGCGAAGCTGCCGGTGGGATCCTGGGCCGAATCAGTGAAGCCCAACGTCGGCTCGGGGAAGTCGGCCGGATTCTGCGGAAAGTAGACCTCGCCGAACGTCGACAGCCGGACGTCGGAGAGGTCGCGACCGATCTCGGCGCACCCGGCGACCAGCAGGTCGTATGGGACGCGGAACCGCTCGATCGGGCCGTCCCATTGCCAGATGTCGGCCTTCTCGGCCACGACTCGCATGAGCTTCGGGCGGCGCCCACCGACCAGGACCGGGATCGGCGTCGCGGGCCGTGGCTCGCAGTAGGCGTTCGCGATCCGGTAGTGCCTTCCCTCGTAGGAGGCGGGTGAGATCGCTCCACATCGCCCGGAGGACGTCGATCGCCTCGCCGAGCTGTTCGACCCGCGTCCCGGGACTCGGATACGGGTAGTCGTAGGCGAGATACTCGTCCGCTTGCCAGCCCGCGCCGATGCCGAGGATGAGCCGACCGTCGGTCAGGAACTGAAGCGTGGCAGCCATCTTGGCGAGGAGGGCCGGGTTCCGGTACGACTGCGCGAGGACGAGATTGCCGAACTGATACGACGGGAATTCGCCGGCGAGGAAAGCGATCGTCGTCCAGCCCTCGAGGATCGGCCGGTCGTCTTTCATGAGGTGATCGGGTACCCAAGCCGAGCTGAAGACGCCCTCAGCCCGGGTCAGGAGGTCGCGGTAGTAACCGAGACGGTCGCCCATCTCCTCCGCGCTCGGCCCACTCAGCGTGATCCCGAATTCGACCATGTCGACCGAAGTCTAGCGACGACCGAATCTCGAGATTGAAGTCCCGCGACCACCAGGGACTCAGTAGAGTCAGAAGGCGTCCCCCTGAAGGCGCCCGGATGGGTGCCGGGAGGACGAGCGGTGGATCGCGATCTCGTCGAGCAGGCGCAGCGTGGGGACCGGGAGGCGTTCGCCATCCTGGCTCGTTCGCACGGCGACCGGCTGATGGCGATCTCGCAGCGGATCCTTCGGGACGTCGGACGGGCCGAGGATGCCGTGCAACAGACGCTGGTGATCGCCTGGCGTGAGTTGCCCGGTCTCCGCGATCCGGACCGGTTCGACGCCTGGCTGCAACGCCTTCTCGTCAACGCGAGCTACGCGGAAGCGCGTCGCTCGCGCGCCTGGAACGCGAACGTCCGCGTCCTGCCGGTCGACGGACCGGCGGGCCCGGACGAGACGCTCTCGATCGACGATCGGGACCGCCTCGAACGCGGGTTCCGGCGGCTGCCGCCCGATCAGCGGGCGATCCTCGTCCTGACCTATTTCATGGGCCTCACCCCGACCGAGATCGCGGACCGACTCGAGATCCCGGTCGGGACGGCCAACTCCCGACTCCACTACGCCCACCGGGCGATGCGCGCGGCCATCGAGGCCGACGAGCGCCCAGCCGCGGTGGCCGGAGGACGACCCCGATGACGACCGACCGCGAGCTCGAGCGCCTCCTTGGTGCGTTCTTCGTGCAGGGCACGAATGAGCTGGCCGATCGCGTCATCGACGCCGCCCTCGATGAGATCGACCACACCAATCAGCGGAGTCCGCTGCGGACACCGTGGAGGTTCTCCGAACCATGTCCATGCCGACCCGCATCGCCGCGGCCGCCGTGATCGGCGTGCTCGCGGTCGGCGGCGCGTTCTACCTCGCCCAACCCGGCAAACCAGCGGTCGGAGTCCCCGGGCTGACGCCCGGCCCGAGCCCCACCGCGAGTCGGGCGGCCGTGACGCCGACACCGGCGGCGACCCCGACCCCGACCCCCGACATCCCGATCCTGACCGGTCCGCTGGGGGACGGACGACAGATCCACACTTCGACCACGCTCGCCGACGGTCGTGTCCTCATCGCCGGCGGCTTCGGCAGCAAGGACGACCCGCTCGCTTCGGCCGTCCTCTTCGACCCCAGGTCGAACGCGTTCAGCCCGACAGGTTCGCTGGCGACGCCACGCGGCTTTCACACGAGCACCTTGCTCGCGGACGGACGGGTCCTCGTCACCGGTGGCGGCCCCGCCGCCTGGGTCAATGACGACCCGTACCTCGCCAGCGCCGAGCTCTACGACCCGACGACCGGCACATTCAGCCCGACCGGCTCGATGGCGACGGCGCGCGAGAATCACACCGCGACCTTGCTCAAGGATGGCCGGGTCCTGATCGCCGGTGGCAACGATGTCGGCGACCACGCGACACTGACGGCCGAGCTCTATGACCCGAAGACCGGCACGTTCAGTGCGACCGGTTCGATGTGGATCGCCCGCGGCTACCACACGGCGACCCTCCTCTCCGACGGCCGCGTCCTCGTGGCGGGAGGGGACCCCGCCAACAACAACTTCAACTTCGTCCTCTCGACGGCCGAGATCTACGACCCGGGGACCGGCACGTTCAGTCCGACGGGCTCGATGGTGACCCCGAGGGCCTTCCATGCCGCTGTCCTTCTCACGGACGGTCGAGTGCTGATCACAGGTGGCCTCGGCAACGCGGCCGAGCTCGCCACGGCAGAGCTCTACGACCCGAAGGCCGGCACGTTCAAGGAGACGGGCCCGATGACGGTCACGCGGCAGTACCAACCCGCCACGCTGCTCGACGACGGTCGCGTCCTGATCGCCGGCGGTGGCGGGGACTACACCAACCGCGCGTTCACAGCCTCAGCCGAGCTCTACGACCCGAAGACCGGCACCTTCAGCCCGACCGGCTCGATGGCCGCCGCTCGCACCTGGTTCCCGGCGAACTTGCTTGCAGATGGCCGCGTCCTCGTGAGCGGCGGGTATGGCGTCCTGGCGCCACTGGCCGCAGCCGAGCTGTACGACCCGAAGACCGGCACGTTCAGCACGGCCGGCGGTAGCTGACCGCGAGGGAGGGCTATGTCCGATACGTCCCCGCGAGGCAGGCGCGACCACTCAGGCCGCTATGAAGAACGGAGATCAAGGATGCGTTCGAATCGACTCGGAACATTCGGTCGGGCACTTGCCCTGACGACCGCCATGGCGCTCATGGCTCTCGCGCTGAGCGCCGGGGTCGCCTCGGCCGATGGCGGGCGGCACCACGGCGACGCGCACAACACGTTCACCAAGTACGTCGCCGCGTACCCGATCATGGCTGGCATCGTCGGTGGCGATGTCGGCGACGGCACCTACGCCGGGGAGATCCTCAAGTACACACCCGGCACGACGACCGTGATCGAGGCGCTCTACCACTTCGATGGCTCACGTCACACGTTCAGCGCGCTCGTCCACGTCGAGCAGACCGGCGTCAAGGCCGCGATCACGGGGTCGTGACGGACGGGTGGCTCAAGGGCCATCAGGTCAAGGGGAAGTACACGCAGATCTCGTGTTCGCAGGCACCGGACGGTACCTGTTTCCAGGGACGCTCGACATCCGTTGAGACTCGAGGGCTGACGCCCTCCCGTGACGATGGGCCGGCGACTCGGGCGCCGGTCCTGCCAC
Organism: uncultured Chloroflexia bacterium; assembly: GCA_963778805.1. Lineage (GTDB taxonomy): Bacteria > Chloroflexota > Limnocylindria > Limnocylindrales > CSP1-4 > SPCO01. Next base: position 7,499 of record CAVZVT010000003.1, read on the forward strand.
ATGTCTAGCCCTGCGAGCTGTCCACGATCCGCTTCGCCATCGTCACCATGATCTGCCAGGCGACGTCCGGGTGCTCGGCAAGGAACGGCTTGAACTCCCACTCGGTCAGGCCGACGCAGGTGACCTCGGTCTCGGCCGTGACCGTCGCCGTCCGGACGCTGTCGGCGGTCAGGAGCGCGATCTCGCCGAACCAGTCGCCGGGTCCGAGGTGCCGGACCTCGCGACCACCGATCGACACGGTCGCGGTGCCGTCGATGACGATGAAGAACCCGACGCCGGATGCGCCCTCATCGAGGGCGATCTGTCCGGCATGGAAGGTGCGGTGCTTCAGGGTCCGGGAGAACGCCTCGAGTGACCGGCGGTCGAGGCCGGACAGGAGAGGGACCTTCGCAAGGACGTCGGGAGTCACGGTCGTCGCCATGGCGCGCATGGTACATGGCGGCGTCCGTGCGCTACAGGTCCAGGCTGACCGCTACCTCGAGCGCGACTTCGATGCTCTGGCGCCAGCCGTCCGCCAGCACGCCGGGTTTCAGGTCGTACAGGCTCGAGCCGGCCACGAGGTTGCTCGAGCAGGCGCAGACCATCCCGGCACGCCAGCCGCGCTGGCGTGCGACCACGAACAGTGCCGAGCTCTCCATCTCCACGTTCTTGACCCCGAGCCGCGAGAGCTCGGCGATCCACTCGGGCGTCTCGGCGTAGAACGCATCGTCGGTCGCGTTGATCCCGCTGTGGACCGCGAACCCGCGCTCGCTGCCGAGTCGACGCGCCACCCGATCCAGTTCCACGGTGAGCTCGAGGTCGGGGACGGCCGGGTAGCCGCGCGGGACGTAGGCGTCGGATGTCCCGTCGTTGCGCAGGCTGCCGTGGCTGACCACGAGATCGCCGGGCTCGATGCCGGGCTGGAGCCCGCCGGTGCTGCCGACCCGGATGAACGAGGTGACCCCGCAGCGACCCAGTTCCTCGACCGCGATCGCGGTCGACGGGCAGCCCAGCCCGGTCGAGGTGGCCGTGATGACCTTGCCCTTGTAGGTGCCGACCATCGTCAGGTGCTCGCGGTTGTGGGCGACCTCGTGGGCGTCGTCGAGGAACTCGGCGATGAGCGGGACGCGGAACGGGTCGCCGGGTAGCAACGCGACCGTCCCGACCTCGCCCGGAGCGACGCCGACATGGAACTGGCGAACGCCGACCCCGACCGCGGTCTTGTCGATGAGCCCTGGTGACATTCGATCCACTCCCGTCCGTGTGAGGCCGCCTCGCAAGCGTATAGTCGCCGAGCCCTGCTCCCTACGGCGGTCGAACCATGATGACCCGGCGACGCCTCGGTCTCCTCATCGCCGTCTCGATCGCGATCGGGGGGTGCGGCGCTTCGGGCTCCGCGGCCTCGCCACCGACGGTCGCGCCCACCACAGCATCCGCGACTGCCAGCCCGACCCCCGTCCTCCCGTCCGCCAAGGCCTCCGAGGTGGTGGCCTCGCCGAGCACCGCACCAAGCGTCGTCCCGAGTACGCCCAGGCCCACATTCGCGTCGACGACGGCGAGCGCGTCGACGGCTCCAGCCGGTGCCATCCGAGTCGATCTCGCACTTCCTGATGGGGCGCCGCGCTTCCTGCCGGGAACGATCACGACCAAGGCTGGAACGGTCGTCTTCTTTCTGAAGAACGTCCCGGGCTCGGTGGCGCCCGCCCACGACATGCTGATCGGGCCGGCCGACACCCAGTTCTTTCCGGACGGAAGCACACGCGCCGATCAGGTGCTCGCCCGATCGCCGACTCTCCTCGCCAACGAGGCTGCGACCTTCACGGTCGCGGGCCTGACGCCCGGGACCTACACGTTCTGGTGCTCAGTCCAGCACGAGGGTGGCAGCCACGCGTCGGACGGCATGGTGGGAACCCTCACCGTCACGCCCTGATCTCGAGTCGCCCGCCGGTCGGGACGCAGCGTCACGGCATCAGGCGTTCGCGCCAGACCGTGTCGTGGTCGAAGTTCGCGACCCACAAGGATCCGAACGCGACCGCGACAGCACCGCCGCCTGTATCTGCCGGATAGGTGGCCAGCTCCGAGCCCGTCTTCGGGTCGAGGCGAGCGACTGCCCGATCCGACGTGCGCATCCAGAGACTGCCAAGCGCTGCGGCCAGCGGCGTGTCGTAGTAGCCGGTCGGATGGCTATACCCTGGGACGGTGTAGCTCGTGACCTTGTGCGTCGCCGCATCGACGCGAACGATGTCTCCGGTCTGGTAGCCCTCCAACCAGAGGCCACCACCGGTCTCCATGAGATACAGGCTGTCGTCCGGGGGCAAAGGCAGGACGACACTTCCGAGCAGTTTCCCGGTGGCGGGATCGAGCTGGTCGAGCTGGGAGACGGTGTCATCCAACGCCCAGAGCGTGCCGTCAGCCTCGACGTAGTCGTCGTATGGGCGGGCTGGCAGGGCTGGTCCGCGTGACCTTGAGGGTGACCGGGTCGATGCGCTGGACGTCCTTGCCGCTCCCAGCCTGGCCGGTGGCCCAGATGGCACTGGAGCCGGGGTAGGCCCCGAGCTGGAGAGGGGTTGGGATCGATCCGACGACAGCGTTCGTCGCCACATCGATGGCCACGACCTTGACTCCGTCATCGCACGGTTCCATCCAGAGACGGCCGAACGCGATGGCAGGCATGCCACAGGCTTCCTGCCCGATGTCGATCCGCGCGATGACCTGGTTCGACGTCGGGTCGATCTTGTAGACGGTGGTGCCGCGGTGGACCGTGATCCACAGTGCATGACCATCCGAGATCACGCCGAACGGAGCGACCCCGGGGTCGAGCGGGATCTCGGCGACCACGCCCGTGGGGAGGACCCGCGGATTCGCCGTCGGAGCCGCCGGGGTCGGGGTTGGCCGGGGCGGACTTGCATGCGGCGGACCGACCGTCGGTGTGGGGTTCGGCGTGGCCTGCAGCAGGGCGGCGGGGCTCGTCGGGCTGCTCGATGCGTCCAGCTGCGCGCCTGGCGCACATGCGGCGAGCAGGCTGACGAGCACGAAGGGCAGAGCACGTCCGAGACGCCTCGGTGGCGGCGCGGCGCGGTCGTCGGTCGTTTCCAAGGCCCTGGCCCTCCTACTCGGCACCACTGGCTTCGCCGTGGTTGCCGAGTACGCTGTCAGCCTCAGGTAGCATCGCGGCAAACTTCGGGTAAACGCAAGGGTTGGCGATCCGATGCGTGTTGGCGACGGTTCTGGTTCGGGCGCGCTCGACGGGCGCCAGCATGAGCGGCTGACCGTCCATCTGCCTCGGCCAGACCGAGATTCGCGTCGGCTCTCGGGAGATCGACGTCGGAGGTCGTCGCGAGCGTGCTCTGCTGGCCGATCTCGCGCTGCACCCCAACCAGACGCTGTCGACCGGGACGCTGATCGGCGACCTCTGGGAGGACGAGCCACCGTCGAGCGCGGTCAAGATGGTCCAGATCCTGGTGTCCAAGCTTCGTCGAGGTCTGGACCTTCCCGGTGACGGGCCGGTCGCCTTGCAGACCCACGCCAATGGCTATCGACTTGCCATCCAACCCGATGCGGTCGACGTGGGGCGGGTCGAGTCGCTCGTCGTCGGCGCAGACGCGTCGCGTCGAAGTGACGCGGCCGCAGCCGGCCGGATGTACCGGGAAGCTCTCGATCTGTGGCGCGGGCAGGCCCTCGTCGACGTCCGCGACCTCCCGTTCGCCGCCTCTGCGGCCGTCCGTCTCGATGAACTGCGCCTGCACGTGTTCGAGGAATGGGTGGACACCGAGCTCGCGATGGGCCGGAGCGCCGAGCTTGTCGCCGACCTGCTTCAGGCGGTCGAGCGCGATCCCTTGCGCGAGCGGATCCGGGCCCAACTGATGCTCGCTCTCTATCGGTCCGGGCGCCAGGCAGACGCCTTGCGCGTCTATGTGGAGACACATCGACTCCTTGCCGACGAATTGGGCATCGAACCATCGCCCGAACTCCAGGGGCTCCAGCGCGCGATCCTAGACCAGGACCCGAGCCTCGACCTGGCGCGGACCGGACCGCCATCCATCGAGAGGAACGTCGATCGCATCGAGCCCACCGCGGCCCAGTCGCGCCGTCTCGGTCGCCCAGCACGAAGGCTCCCACTCGCCGCCGCGCTGTTCGTCCTTATCTTGGTTCCGATCGTGGTCGTCGCGGCCATGCGGCAGATGGTGGACACCGGAGCGAGTTCGAGCGAAGCCGACCCGACGTCGGCCGCACACGGCGGTGTCGTCGTCTCTAGGAACTCGATCGTGCTCTTCGATCCGACGAGCGACCAGGTCGTTGCGGACATCCCGGTCGGATCGGACCCGGGGCCGGTGTCGGTCGATGCGGCCAACGTGTGGGTCGGGAATATCGGCGATCGAACCGTGAGCCAGGTCGACCGAGCGTCCCGCCAGGTCGTCGGAGCGTTCGGGTTGTCGAGCGCACCGACGAGCCTGACCACCGGCGACGGCATCCTCTGGATCGGCAACGGCTTCGCCGGCACCTTGTCCCGGATCCTCACCGACTATCACCAGCAGACCGGGCCATTCTTCCCGACGAGCCAGGTGACCGGATTACTGGCGGTCGCGACGTCGAACGGCGCGGTCTGGGTCGGCGTGCCGGATTCCGAGCTGGTCCGGCTCGATCCGCAGAGCGTTCGTGCCACCACGACGATCGCGCTGCCGGAACGAGCACGGGCCATCGTGACCCTTCTCGGAACGGTCTGGTATCTCGGCTTCTCGACGCCGACTCTGCACGAGGTCGATCCGAACGATGTCACGTCGCCGCGCGCAGTCGACCTCCCGGGCAACGGCGTCGCGATCGGCGCGGGGAACGGATCGATCTGGGTGACGACCGCCGGCCCCGATGAGCTGCTGGAGATCGACGCGAAGACCGCGACGATCGTGAGGACCATCGACCTGCCCGAAGCGCCCGCGGGCCTGGCGGTCACGACTGATGCGGTCTGGTCGCTGACCAGGTCCGGCACGCTCGAGCGGATCGATCGCACCGGGAGCTCGATCGCCAGTTTCGACCTTGGACGCCCGCTGGTTTCCGTGACGGCTGCCGGCAACGAGCTGTGGGCATCTGCCCGGTAGAGGTGGAGGCGATGGTCGACCGAACGAAGCGCGCACGGTCACGCGGGTACGACATCAGTTACGAGGATGTCGGGACCGGTGTTCCCGTCGTATTGATCAATGGGCTCAGCGGCCGGGCCGCGGAGTGGCGCGACCTTGGGTTCGTCGACCGACTCTGCCCGCCGTATCGCGTGCTCAGCGTCGACCCTCTGGGTCATGGGCTGAGCGACACACCACACGCGTTGGGAGGCGTACCGGGCCCCGATGATCGCGGCTGATCTCGTGGCGGCGATGGATGACGCCAAGGTGGAACGGGCCGTCCTGTGGGGCTATTCGCGCGGCGGGCGGATCGCAGCGATGGTCGCGGCTGAATACCCGGATCGCGTCGTGGCCCTGATCGCGGGTGGCGCCGACCTCGTCACACCACCAGATCCGGAGGTGCCACCTTCGACAGCCGCCCTGTGCCGCGGTGATTGGGACGCATTCTGGGTGGCGTTCGGGCCCGTGTCGGATCGCGATCGCGCGGAGATGTCGCTGTGCGACCCGCGGGCCATCGGCGCGGCCGACGTCGGGTCGCGTCGCTCGGACTATGCGCTTGATCTCGGTCGCATCTCGGCACCGACCCTGCTCTACTGCGGGGGCGGTGACGATCCGGAGGACCTTGACGCCACTGCCGAAGCCCTCGGTGTCAGCGTGCGCATCGTGGGCGATGGGGATCACTTCGCCACGTTCGCGGAGGTCGACGCCGTCATGCCCCTGGTGCGGGCCCACATCGAACAAGCGCTCGCCGGCTGAGTCGGCGCCGGGGTCGGGGTCGCCCGGCTACCATTGACCTCCCGTGACGACCATCGCCCCGAACGACTTCACGCAGC
>CAVZVT010000004.1:0-13925 GCA_963778805.1 uncultured Chloroflexia bacterium
GATGCTGGACGACGATGTCCCACCGTTCGATGTCGTCGGCGGCTTGGCGATGGTGGAGATGCGCCTCGACGGTGCAGCGACCATCGGGCTGACCGCCCTGTCCGATCGGATCGAGAGCCTCCGCGAGACCTTCCTGGCGACGACGCTGCACGACATGCGACAGCCGATCACCTTGCTCGAAGGCTCCCTGGTCCTGGCGGACCGTTGGGCCAAAGCCGATGATCCTGATCTCGTGCGGGTTCGCGACCGGATCACCGATGCCTTGGCGGCCTCGATCGAACTCGTCTCGATGGTGGACACCCTGAGCGATGCGTCCCTGGTGGCGACGGCCTCCCTCCAGGTCGAACCGGAACCCGTCGAATTGGAAGCCACCGTCCGCGACACGCTGACCGCGTTCGGTGAGACGGCACGTGCGCGGATCACGGTCGTGCCACCACCGTCACGCCTCATCGGATCCTGGGATCCCCGGCTGCTGCACCGCCTGATCGCCAATCTCGTCGGCAATGCCCTCAAGTACTCACCCGACGGAGGGCCTGTGGAGGTGGTCCTTGGCTCGCCGGTCGCCGGGTACGGACGTCTTGCGGTCAGCGACCACGGGGTGGGCCTCTGGACCCCGCTGACCTGTCTCGCGTCTTGGAGCGGTTCGCACGATCCGATCAGGCCAGGAGTAGCGGCATCCCTGGGATGGGCCTTGGCCTCTACGCATGTCGGGGGATCGTCCTCGCCCACGGCGGCACCATCGAACTCCGATCGGACGGCGTCGGCACGGGGACGACGGTGATCGTCGACCTTCCTTTGATGGACACGTCGTCGCTCGAAGACTGATCCAGAAGCGTCATCGATCTGTCGCACGGCACGGAAGATTGCAACGTATCTGTGATGCCTTGATCGATATCGACCGGCGACGATAAGGCCGCCAAACCCACTCGAGGCGCCGCAGCACCCGTGGAACCGGTGACGCTGCTGATCCAGCTGGCGTTCTACATCCTGTTCGCCGTCTCGCTCTGGAGGTTCGTCGATCGCCCAGGGCAGATCGAGGGCGCCGTCGTCGGCATCTTCGCGACGACCGCCGCCTTGTTCGGCCTGACCATCCTGGCCCAGGTGGCACCGGGCATCTCGTCGATCGTCCGCCCGGTCGCGATCGCCGCGCTCATGGCTCAGCCCGTCCTGATCCTGCATCTCATCGGCCTGATCTCGCCGGTCCCCCGGTGGGCGAGCGTGCTCGCCATCGTTGGCTTCGCCGTCGCGACGACATCGATCCTTCTGCGAGGTCCGGGTGACTCGGACCACCGCTCATCGTCGTGGCCTACTTTGCCGTGATCGGCGAGTTCGGGGCGGCGATCCATTCGTTCGACTCGGGCGACGGCGCCTGGGACTGCCAAGGCTGCGGCTGATCCTCGCCGGTATCGCGACCGCACTCTTCGGGATGACCATCGTGACGGCCGGTCTCGCCTCGGCCGGGGCGGGCGGGACGGGCAGCGGGGCGATCCAGCCGATCAGCCGTGCCCTCGCCCTGCTCGCGGCGTGTGGCTATCTCGCGGCCTTCGTGCCGCCCCGATGGCTCACGGGCATCGTCCATCGAGCCGTGGCCTTCGACCTCACGAGATCGGTGGTGACCACGGAGACCGGGACACAGCCGTCCGTCCTGTGGCAGCGCTTCGAGCTGGCCGCCCAGACCATCCTCGGGGCCACCACGGTCGTCGTGCGTGATGGTGCCGGCAGACCGATCTCTCGCGACGACCACACCTCACCGTCAGGCCGGACGGACGTCGCCGACGAACCACCGGCGGACCGTCCAGGGACTTCGGTCCTGCGAGTGCCATTGGCCGCTGAGGGGGAGGGGGTCGTGCTGTCGGCCTACCTCGACGGTCGACCCTTGTTCGTCGAGGACGATCTCGTCGTCGTCGGCCTGCTCGGATCCCTGACGAGTCAAGCGGTCGCCCACGAGCGCGCGATGCAGCGGCTGCGCGAGACGCTCGTCGACCTCCAGCAATCCGCAGCCGTTCGCGCCAGTGAGGCGCGGTTCCGGGCGCTGCTCGAGGCCCACCCGAACGCCGTCGTGGCGACGGACGAGGCGGGTCGCGTGACGTGACGCACCCGTTCGACGGCCGAGCTGTTCGGCGAGGATGAGCGCGCGCTGATCGGTCGCTCGATCAACGATCTGGTGGACCTGACGCCGTCGGGGGCTTCAGACGGCCCGATGGATCCCTCGGCCGTGCGACGGATCGAAACGACCGCTCACCGAGTCGATGGTTCGACCTTCCCGGCCGAAGTCGTCATCACGTGGTTCGAGTTGGAAGGGCAACCAGTCAGCTCGCGTTGATCTCAGACGTCGCCTGGAGGCACGAAGAGCGAATCTCATGCGTGACCGGTTCATCGGCGTGCTGTCCCATGAGTTGCGCACACCCATCACGTCGATCTACGGAGGAGCGCAGGTCCTCGCGCGGCGCGAGATGGAGCTGGATAACCGGACGCGGGCAGAGCTCCTGCACGACCTTGCCGACGAATCCGGACGACTGCGGCGACTTCATCGAGAACCTGCTCGTCCTGGCGAGGGTCGGCGCGGCGCCGACTTCTTCGGGCCCCGCCCGATCCTCGTCAACCGGGTCCTGAACGACGTCGTGGCACGCGAACGGTCGATGTGGCCGGGGGCGACGATCGACATCGCCGCGATCGAGCCGATCCCGGTGGTCTCCGGGGATGAAGATCATCTCTCACAGATCATGCGCAATCTGCTCGCCAACGCGATGAAGAAGGCTTCCGCGTCGTAACCGCCGATAAGCGGCGAGGAGGCCCTTCAGGAGGCCGAGGAAGAATCTCGACCCGACTTATCCTGCTCGACATCGTCATGCCGGATATCGACGGATCGAGGTCATGCGTCAGCTCCGCGAACGTCGCCCGGTCGCGGTCATCCTGCTGACAGCGAAAGGCTCGACGGCCGACAAGGCGATCGGGCCTCGACCTCGGAGCCGATGACTACATCGCCAAGCCGATCCACCCGATGAGCTCGCCGCGCGTGTCCGAGCGGTCCTGCGCGCTCATCGGCGCGCAACCCGGGAGCGGGCATCCTGCGTTCGACGACGTGGAGATCGATCTTCGAACGGCGGATGGTGACGCGAGACGGCGAGCTGGTCCAGCTCGCGGACCGAGTGGCTCTGCTGCAACACCTCGCGGCGAACGCGGGCAAGGTCGTGCTGCACACCGAGTCCGACCAAGGTCTGGGGACCGAGTACCGCGACGACCTGCAGTATCTGCGCGTCTCGGTAGTCTCGCGTCCGACGCAAGTTGGGCGCCGAAGCCCGGTGAGCGGGGCAGGATCCGAATGTTCCAGGGGATCGGATCTGCTCGACGTCGAGCCGCCTGCATCGATCGGCGTCGAACCGAGCCGTCGAGGACGCGCAGTCGGCCCTCATCGGCTGACCGCGGGACGACGAGTTCACGCGCGTGCCTCCGACGATCAGGACCGATCCCGACGAGTGATCGAGCGTTTCGCGAACATGTGACCCTGCTCGCCCGGATGGGTCGCTCCCGACCCGGCAGGCATTCCAGGGAGGTTGCGCCGACTCATTCCCCCGGGCGGTCGGTGCGACCTCGCCAGATCTCCGGGGAGCCAGCCTCGTGGTACGTCTACCGGGATGGTGGTGGACGCCCGATCCCGGGTCCTGGTGGTCGATCCGCACCTCGCGATGTTGACGCTGGATCTGGACGGCTGGATCACCTCCGCGAACAACGCCGCCCGCAGCCTGCTCGGGATCGGCGATCCGACCCTCGATCCGAGACACTATTCGGACTTCGTCGCTCCGGGAAGCCTCGCCGACACGCAAGCCCTCGTGCAGGTGCTGCAACGGGGTCACGACCTGACCGCGACGATCCTGATCCGGCCCAGCAGTGGCGAGGTCATCGCCTGCGAGGCCCATGCCACGCGCGGACGTGGGGACCTGGTCGTCGTCCTTCGTATGCGCGGAGGAGATCGCGATCCACGCGGGATCACGCACTCGTCCGACGGTGCTCATCACGGAACCGGACGATGACGACGGCTTTCGCCGCTACGCCGACGTCGTCCTGGCACGGATGTCCGAGCCGACCGTCGATGGTCTCGCCCTTCGACTCCGACGACTCTACCCACATGCTTCGGTGGTGGTCGACGGCGATGTCTGGCGGGTGCGCCGCGATATCACCGGCGACCGAGACCCCGGAGACGGCTGGTGGCTGGACCCATCTCTGCCGATGGTCCAGTACGACGATGACGCCTTGATCCTGCAGGCCAATGTGGCGGCGCAGGTCCTGCTGGGCAGCCCGCTCGTCGGTCATCACTGGCAGGAGTTCGTGACCCCTGGCGGCAGCGGTCGCGTCCTCGAGTACCTTCCGATCATCGCGCAAGCCGGCGTCATCGTCTCGCGGTTCAGGATGCCGAGCGCCGACGGATCCTTGATCGAGTTCGACAGTCACACCGAGGTCACGGGCGACATCTTCACGACGGTGATGCGTCCCGATCCGCGAGGCGTGCGGCCGACCGCAGCGCTGCGGTGCGATCTTGTCACGCGGCTGTAATCGGTCGGCTCGGTGCGGCGAGCCGGGCTCGACCGTGTGCCGGGTACGGTGGGTTAGCGACGCACCACCCGGCGATCCGCATCCCGCCGGCGATCCGCATCCCGAGGAATCCAACCATGTCCCGTCGACTCCGGATCGCCCAGGTGGCACCGCCTCTGGAGCGCGTCCCACCACCCGCCTACGGCGGGACCGAACGCATCGTGCATGAGCTCGTCGTGGAGCTGGAGCGTCGAGGGCATCACGTGACGACGTTCGCCAGCGGCAATTCGGACGTGCCGGGTCGACTCGTGCCGACCGTCGCTGAAGCGCTCCGACCGATGGGGTTTCGCGGCGATCCGATGCCCTACGTCCTGTCGACCATCCAGGCCGTACTCGACGAGGCGGAGTCGTTCGATGTGATCCACTCGCATCTCGAGTGGGCCAGTCTGCTGCTTGCGCGAGTGTCGCCGGTCCCGGTCGTTTCGACGTTCCACGGTCGACTCGATCTCCCCTGGGCGACCGAGTCGCTCCGGCGCGCGACCGGAGGCCTGGTGGCGATCAGCGACGACCAGGCATCGACCCATCCGACCGTTCCGTGGACCGTCATCCACAACGGGCTGACCCTGATCGACGCCCCGGTCGAACGCCGACGGTCCGATGCGCTCTGTTTCGTCGGTCGCATCGCCCCGGAGAAGGGCGTCGTTGACGCCATCGAGATCGCGCATCGATCCGGGCGTCCGCTCCGGATCGCCGCAAAGGTCGGCCCGACGGGTCCCGAGCGCGACTACCACGACTCGGTGTTCCGACCGGCCCTCGACGCCGCAGGCGGCGACGTGGAATTCCTTGGCGAGCTCGACCAGGCTGATCGTGACGAGCTGGTCGCGTCGAGCTTCGCGTCGCTCATGCCCGGCGCCTGGCCCGAACCATTCGGTCTGGTCGCGATCGAGGCTCTGGCCTGCGGGACCCCCGTGATCGCGCGACGGATCGGTGCGTTGCCCGAGATCATCCGAGAGGGCGTCGACGGCTTCTTCGCTGACGACGTGGCAGGGATGGTCTTCAGGATCCCGGGCGTCGAGGGCCTGGACCGCGATGCCATCCGGACGTCGGTCCAGGATCGGTTCTCGGCGGTGCGGATGACGGACTCGTACGAGGCGCTGTACCTGTCGCTTGTCAGCGACGTGGCTCCGAAGCACGGCTCGTCGGATCCCGATCCCCGGCCGTGGTCGCGACGTGTCCAAGCTGATGGGTCGCGACCACTGTCGATCCGGGCCGCCCGGTAGGGTCGTTCCACGGTGCGTGTGGCGAGTCCTGGGTATGAAGGAGCCCGGCCCGTGACGCCGGGCCGGGCTCAGGTCGACGTTCGCCCGAGAACGGTGATCTCACGAATCGTCGCCGATGAACACGATAGGACGCCATTCCTGCAGGAAACACCGCATCGACGGCCGGGTGCCTTGCAGCGGGATATCGAGTGGGTCCTGCCCGACGAAGAGCCGGTTTGAGGCGGGTGGAGCGACACGTGTCCAGTGGAAGCCGGACCCTGGGGCATCCCTCGACGACCGGGCCGGCCGAGGTTCGGCTTCGGCATAGCCAGGACGATCGACCGGGGATCTCGCGTCGGCGGGTGGGCCGGGGATTCAGTTATCGCGACGCTGACGGTCAGCGGATCGCCGACGACGCGACCCTCGGGCGCATCCGCGCACTGGCCATCCCGCCTGCGTGGACCGATGTGTGGATCTGCCCCGAAGCCGACGGCCATCTCCAGGCAACGGGTCGAGACGCAAGGGGCCGAAAGCAACATCGATATCACCCGCTCTGGCTTCGCCGGCAGGATCGGCACAAGTTCGGACGGATGGCGGCCTTCGCTCGGGCCTTGCCGAAGATCCGGAGGCGCTGCGACGCCGACCTGTCGCGCCGGGGTCTCCCACGCGACAAGGTCCTTGCCGCGGTCGTTCGCCTCCTGGAACTGACCCTGATCCGTGTCGGGAACGAGGAGTACGCCCGGCTGAACCGATCGTTCGGTTTGACGACCCTGCGCGACCGCCACGCCCAGATCGACGGGGCGCAGATCACGTTCAAATTCCGCGGCAAGTCCGGCCAGCGACACGAAGTCGGTCTCCATGACCGTCGTCTGGCCACCGTCGTCAGACGGTGCCAGGACCTCCCGGGGCAGGAACTGTTCCAGTACGTCGATGACGATGGGCTGGTCTGCTCCGTGGGATCGCACGACGTCAACGACTACCTACGGCGAGCCAGCGGGGGTCCGTTCACGGCCAAGGACTTCAGGACGTGGGCCGGGACCGTGCTCGCGTACCGGGCCCTTCAGTCGATGCCGGTCCCGGACGCTCCGGGTCCTGTCCGACGCAATGTGGCCGCGGCCATGCGGACGACGGCCGATCGACTCGGGAACTCCCCCGCCGTTGCCCGGGCGAGCTACGTGCACCCAGCCGTCATCGACGCGTACGTCGATGGTCAGGTGGGCCGCACCAGTCACGCGGCACAGGACATGGACGACGTCGCGTTGACGAGCGTTGCCACACGATCCGAAACGAACGCGATCCTCGATCTCCTCGGGCGTCGCTCTCGCCCACATCGCCGCGGATGCCGCGGCACGGCCGAGGGCGCCAGATCGACCCGATCAGGCCGATCGCGGCAAGGCGAATCCGAACGCTGATCCTCGGCCGGGTCGTCCTCCCGCGAACGTCCGACCGCCCATGGCCGTTACGAGCCGCTCGACCACCATCAGACCCAGCCCCGCCCCGGCGCGTTGCGCTGTCGTGGTCTGGTGGGCCCCGTTGATGGCGAATGCGTCAACCGGGCGTTCCGTCCCGGCGTGATCGCCGCCGTCGACGACGCGGACCACCACTTCGTCCTCCGTCTCGACCACGATGACTTCGATGGGTCCTCCAGAAGGGGCATAGCGGACCGCGTTCTCCAGGAGATTCCGCACGGCATGCTGGATGAATGTCGCGTCGGCCGATCCGACCACCACGTCAGCAAGCCCGGTGAACACGACTCGATGATCGGCGAGCAAAGGCCGTTCGCGCCCGATCAGGTCACGCACGAGTCGGCTGACGTCGACCGGTTCGCGGTCGGGGGCGAGCTTGGTGCGGGACGCCTCCTCGAGAAGGAGGAGCCCCTCGATGAGGCGGTAGAGCCGTCCTGCTTCGGCCATCAGATCGTCGGTCACGGCTCTTCGGCCCCCTGGATCAGGCGGTCCGCGGCGAGGATGCTCGCGGCGGCGACGATGGTCGTGAGGGGAGTCCGCAGCTCGTGCGCGACCACGCTCAAGAACCGGTCATCGGCCTCCGCCCGGCGGTCCGCCTGCGGTGGGCGTCGCCGGCATCGGCGTGGAGCGGTGTCTCCGATCGGCGTCATCGCTCAAGGGTGGCCCGGGGGACGTGCCACGCTTGGAACGGTCTGGGATCGGCTCATTGCATCCATGTGCCAGCCGGCGGATAGCGAAGGACCTCCGGTGTGATACCGGAGGTCCTTGTGGAACTCGGAGGGATCCGACTACCCGCGATCGGTCGTTCGGTCGATCTGGTCCCCCGCGTTGCCGAGGTCCTTGCGGATCTCGTCGCCGGCGTTGCCGACCTTGTCGCCGAGATCCTCATCGCCGTCGGACTTGCGCCAGGCTTCCTTGGCGTCTTGCTCGGTGTCTCGATAGACCTTCTTCGCGTCGTCCATGATCTGGACCTCCATGTCGGGCACCCTTGTCGGGTCCGTGTGCTGACCGTATGTCGACCGACATCACGCGCGATGCGGTCCGTCCGGGATTCGACTCTCAGCTGCGTTGCAAGCGCCGACGGCCAGCTCCCGACGACGCACGACTCATCAGGGTCACGGCGATCGCAGCGGCTGGGATCAGGGCCGCGAGCACGAGGAGGCGACTTGCCCCGCCGATGAGCAACCCGGCTGCGATGCCGAACGACAAGGTCGCCCCGACGGCGAGCGTCTCGTCGGATCCTGCCTGGATCTGTGCGTCGACCTCGGCAAGCAGGTCCCGTGCGGCGGAGGCAGCATCTGGAACGCGGTCGGCGGTCGTCTCGGCCGCGTCTCGAACGGTGCTGGCGACGCGTCCGGCCGCCTCCATCGCTCGACCGGCGCCGTCTCCGATGTCGTCACCGGCGTCGTCCAGGGCTGCTGTGGCGGAATCCTTGGTCTTCGAGAGCGTCGTCATGGTTCTGCTCCTATCTGGGACCGGTCGAGCGCTCCTGCACCGACCGGGCGACGGCAGCGGAGACGGGCGACTCGGGGAGGGTTCCCGGGCCGCCCGTCTGGTCGGCGGAGGCTCCGTCATCAAGCCACGCCTTTGGGAAGTGGTCGGTGCGATCCCCGCAGTTGCCGCACCGACCGATCTCCACCGTACCGGTCGTCGCACTCGCCATCGATGAACGACGCCGGCACTGACGTTGCATCGGTATCACAAGGGACAGCCGACTGATACCGCCGGTTCTGGCACGGCCCGGAACAGATCTGCTCCGGCCCGGAAAGGAGAACGCCCGCCTGGGCCGGCGGGCGTTCCCTTGATGAACGATCCGGCTCACCTAGGCAAGCCGCTGTGCGTCAGAGCGATCCCTGGCCGCTCCGTGTCCGCCCGGTCACCGCGCCGACGACGAGGACGACGATGACGGCTCCGATGACGGAGACGACGATCGAACTGACGTCGAACGCCCCGTCGATCGGCTTGGTGTTGAACAGGACGCTCGCCAGGAATCCGCCGACGAGGGCGCCGACGATACCCAGAGCGATGTGACCGATCACGCCGAGCCCTTCGTCACCCTTGACCAGGAACCCTGCGATGTAGCCGGCGATCGCTCCAAGGACGATCCACGCGATGATGCTCATGACCTACCTCCATCTCATGCGGGTCGTGCCACATGTTCGATGCCCCGACGGGGCGGCGGCTCCTACCTTGGCCGGGTGGTACGGCAACACCCGCAACGAATCACCGGTCATTCGTAACAGACGCCTGACAGCTTGGTCCGACCGGGCTCCGCGATTGCAATGTCGATGCGTCGGAACCGATGTCGACCTTCACGTCTCCGAACCGGCGCCCGGTGCAGGCTGCGCCAATGGCTGATGAGGGCTGCGCCGATGGCTGATGAGGAACGACGTTCGCGTACGGTCAGCGACCAGTTCGACCGTCTGGCGGACCGAGCCACGTCCTGGCTTGGGACGGCTCCCGTCCTGATCGCCTCTGTGGTCCTGGTGGTGGGGTGGCTGCTCACGGGTCCGCTCTTCGCGTTCTCGGACACGTGGCAGCTCTTCATCAACACGACGACGACCGTGATCACGTTCTGGATGGTGTTCGTCATCCAGAACAGCGCCAACCGACAGAGCAAGGCCGTGGCGCTGAAGCTCGACGAGATCATCCGGGTCCTTGGCCAGGCCCGCAACGAGTTCGTCGATCTCGATCACGCGACGGAAGCCGAGATCGCGCAGCACGAGAGCGAGTTCGAAGACCTGGCCAAGGGATCGGCCGGGACCGCCACCTGACTCCCGGGTCCGCCGCATGATCCGGCGGACCGGTCCTTCAAGGGCGTCAGTCGATGAGCGGGACGTCCACCACGTGTTCGGCCAGGAACCAGACCTGTAGCTCGTGTCGACGGAGCACGTCACCCATGAGGAGGTCGTTTGATCCCCAGTCCTTGCTCTCCTCGGTCGCGGTGATGGCTGAACGCACCTTTTCGATCACGATCTCGTGCGCCTGAAGCGTCCTGTCGACCATCTTCGAGACTTCTTCGGCGCCATCCGGAGGACGTGGGATCGTGGTCAGCTCTGCTGCGTGACGAGGGTCGCCGACGGCGATCCCACCGAGGCTCTGCACCCGTTCTGCGAGCAGGTCGACGAGCTCCGTCTGCTCCTCCGCGTGCTTGTCGAAGAGCAGGTGCAGTTGATAGAAGGTCGGCCCGGCGACAAGCCAGTGATGTTTCTTGTAGAGGCTGGCGAGCACCATGCTGTCGGCAAGGATCTCGTTCAGGGCCTCGCAGCTGGCGAGCTTCGCCTTGTTCGGGAGGCCGATGGGCAACTGGCGCAGCGTGCCGTATCTCTGGATCTCGCCGCCACGGGCATCGAGCTTGGGGTCAGGCGAGTGCTCAGCCTTCGTAGGCGCTTTCCGGGTCGAGGTCGTGACCACGTCGGACTCCTTCTTGAATCGCTGCCTGGGAGGGATGCGCGGACTTGGCCGAACCGTCGGTGACAGGCCGCTGACCGCTGTCGCCCTCACCTTGGCGATCCACCGGGTCCGTGGACGGAACAAGGTCGATGGCGATGTTTCGTCGTCGTTGCAAACGGTTCGGTGCGGGTCGATGCCCTCACGGCCCTCACGTCCCGACATTCGGCATGGATCTGCAACGCGCCACCGCGCCCCATTGCTCAGGGAGGGATCTGGCGTCGATCAGGATCGCGTTCCGTCACACGGGCGAGTCACCACCGACAGAGGAGGATTTCATGAGCGACACCGACGACGTCTTGGCGATCGAGAAGGGGTTCTGGACCCATGCTGATCAGCCCGAGTACTTCGATCGTCACGTGGCCGATGGCGGCCTCATCGTCATCGAGCCGATGGGCTTCCTGCAGAAACCGCAAGCGGTGGCCATGCCGGCCGACACGCCATGGACGGAGGTCGAGATGTCGGACGTCGAGTCACGTCAGATCATCCGCGACTGCGTGATCCTGGCGTACCACGGTCGAGGTTTCAGGGCTGGCGACGAGAAGCCATATGACAGCAGCGTCGCGTCGACCTACGTGCGGCAGGATGGCGCCTGGCGACTGGCCCTCAGCGCTCACCAGCCTTGGGCGCCGAAGGCGAATGAGGATGCGCACCAGACTTGACACCGGTCTCCTCCACGGTCCGACGGCTCGCGCAGCCGGGCATGGCCGACCGGTCCTTCGACCGCGTCTCGGGCGTCGCCGTGGAGTGGGTCGCCCTCGGGCGCTGGTCCAGGCTTCGCACCGCCCGGCGAGCTCTGGCCGACGTTGACGTCGTTCATCGATCATCTCCCTTCGTGGATCGGCCTCGACCGTAGGCGTGGCGGCGGACCCGGGGCATCAATGCGTCGGCGCCACGCATTGCACCGACGTCGCACTGCGGGTCTGGAGAACCCTGTCAACCGCCCTGTCAGGAAGCCTCCCTTGTGGACTGGGTCTCGCACCCCCACAATCGGCGCGATGCCATATCGCGCCGTTGCCAGTGCCGCACTGGCTGACTGGCGTGCCGCGGATCGACGGATGACAGAGGCCGAGCCCGATTCCGCCGAGTGGCAGAGCGCGTACCTGGACGCGGAAGCAGCGAAGGCCGCGTATCAGGAGGCGGTGGACGCCGCCCATCGCGAGCGCCTCCCCGAGCCGATCCCGTTCACGGAGGCCGTAGATGAGCCCATCACGACGCTCACGCCGCCGGTGGTCGACGGGCAGGAGTACGGCGGCTAGGGGCAGGCCAACGCCCGGGTACTCGCCGTAGCCAGCGCCCGGGCGGGCGTGGTCAGCCGACGGGGATGGCCGCGGCCTTCTCGATCGGGACGCCGATGAGGCTGCCGTACTCGGTCCAGCTGCCGTCGTAGTTCCGAACGCGCTTGTAGCCGAGCAGTTCGTGGAGCACGAACCAGGTGTGCGAGCTGCGCTCGCCGATCCGGCAGTACGCGATCACGTCCTTGTCCGGGGTCACGCCCTTGGCCTCGTAGAGCGCAGCGAGGTCCTCGGCGCTCTTGAAGGTCCCGTCCTCGCGGACGGTCTGCGCCCACGGCACCGATGCGGCGCCGGGGATGTGCCCGGCGCGCTGCGCGGTCTCGCTCATGCCGGGAGGGGCGATGATCTCGCCATTGAACTCGGCGGGGCTGCGGACGTCGACGAGCGCGAGGCCCTCGTCGCCGAGCCGGGGCAGGATGTCGTCGCGATACGCGCGGAGGCTGAAATCGGGCTCGGGCAGCTCGTAGCCGGTGTCCGGATACGCGGTCACGTCGACGCTGAGCGGCAGCCCGTTGTCCAGCCAGTACTTGCGCCCGCCGTTGAGGATGCGGACGTCGTCGATGGCCGTACAGCTTGAGCTGCCAGTACGCCCACGCGGCGAACCAGTTGTTGTTGTCGCCGTAGAGGACGATCGTCGTGTCCGATGCGATCCCGCTGTGTCGCAGGAGGGCGCTGAAGTCCTCGCGGCCGGCGATATCGCGGCGGATCCCGTCGGCGAGTTGGCTGGTCCAGTCCCAGCCGACGGCGCCCGGCAGGTGGCTCTGCTCGTAGGCGGTCGTGTCGACATCGACCTCGACGAAGCGAACGCTCGGGTCGTCGAGGTGGGCCTGCGCCCAGGTCGCATCGACGAGGACGTCGGGGGTGGCGTAGGTGGTGGTCATCGGGAGTCCTTCCTGGAGTGGGTGGCCGCGGCGCGGCCAGGTCGATCGAACGTTCGAAGGTGGTCGCGGCTCGGGTTCAGTCGCCAGATGACGGTCGGTCGCGGCGGCTGAATTCGGCGAGCCGCTCGGTACACGAGGCCGCCTCACGTTGCGCCTGCCGGACGATCCACGGATCGACGCGGCTGGAATCCTCGATGGTGACGACCGGCCCGGTCGGGCCGTCCTCGAGGGTGATCCCGGAGCTGTTGCGATAGTCGGCCATCCAGTTCGCCTGGAGCTGGAGCACGACGTCCGCGATGACCGGCACGGGAAAGAGCCAGTCGAGGTAGGTGGCACCCAGCCGGTCCGCGAGGTCCGCCAGGCGAACCGGTCGACCGCGCTCGATCCGAGCCAGCAGATCCACGACCCGAACGGCCGTGAACGGATCCCCGGCCTCACCGATCGTCGGCGGGATGATCCGGGGGTCGGGCAGACCGACGGGTGCCGGCCGCAGGGGTCCGAGGCCGATGGTCGCGGTGGGAGCGTCGGTCACGACGAGGGGTATCTCCGACTGGTTCACTAGGGATTGCCGAGTCTAGCGCAGCCCGGCGGACCGGTCCAGCGCTGGACCAGCGCTGGTCTCCGAACCTTAACCACGCCAGCAGCATCGCCTGAACCGTTCTCGGGCATGCTTCTCGTGCCGGACGACCATCCGGTGCCACCGCACGAACGTGCGTCGGCCGTTCGTCACGATGCGTGAGTCATGTTGCCCTCTTCGGACCCCGACCGGATCCCGACCGAACCGACCATCGACGCCGGACCACCGGACCCGACACCTGTCGGGACCGGCCCCTCCCTGGATCCGACGCCAACGGCGGCCGGCCGACGACGCCGATCGTGGGCACGGAGAGCGGTCCTCGTGATCGCGCTCATCGCGACGTTCACCGTTGGGATCGGGGTCGGGCGAGTCGCCATGTCCTCAGCGACTGGCGACGCGGCCACCCCGAACCCGTCGGCCAACCCCGAGCTCGCGCTCATCACCGAGGCGTGGAACACGCTCCACAA
>CAVZVT010000005.1:0-996134 GCA_963778805.1 uncultured Chloroflexia bacterium
ACGCTGCACCTTAACAACTGAAGAGTGACAGCAAATCTGTGACAAAGATGTGCGAGTGGTCAGACCCTCGGATATGAAGTCACCGTCGCAAGACGGTGCATTTCTTCGGAGAGTTTGATCCTGGCTCAGGATAAACGCTGGCGGCGTGCATGAGACATGCAAGTCGAACGGACGATCAGGGCTTGCTCTGATCGTTAGTGGCGGACGGCTGAGTAACGCGTAGGTGACCTGCCCCGAAGTGGGGAATAACTGCCCGAAAGGGTGGCTAATACCGCATGTGGTGGTGCCTTCATTGGCACCAGTAAAGCCGCAAGGCGCTTCGGGAGGGGCCTGCGTCCGATTAGCTCGTTGGTGGGGTAACGGCTCACCAAGGCGACGATCGGTAGGTGGTCTGAGAGGACGATCACCCAGACTGGGACTGAGACACGGCCCAGACTCCTACGGGAGGCAGCAGTCGGGAATTTTGCGCAATGGACGAAAGTCTGACGCAGCAACGCCGCGTGAGGGATGACGGCCTTCGGGTTGTAAACCTCTTTTGTCAGGGAAGATGATGACGGTACCTGACGAATAAGTCACGGCTAACTACGTGCCAGCAGCCGCGGTAATACGTAGGTGACAAGCGTTGTCCGGATTTACTGGGCGTAAAGAGCGCGCAGGCGGTCGTTCAAGTCGAGTGTGAAAGCCCCCGGCTCAACTGGGGAGGGTCACTCGATACTGATCGACTCGAAGGCAGGAGAGGGAAGTGGAATTCCCGGTGTAGTGGTGAAATGCGTAGATATCGGGAGGAACACCAGTGGCGAAGGCGACTTCCTGGCCTGTTCTTGACGCTGAGGCGCGAAAGCTAGGGGAGCAAACGGGATTAGATACCCCGGTAGTCCTAGCCGTAAACGATGGACACTAGGTGTTGGTGGTATCAACCCCGCCAGTGCCGAAGCTAACGCATTAAGTGTCCCGCCTGGGGAGTACGGCCGCAAGGCTAAAACTCAAAGGAATTGACGGGGGCCCGCACAAGCAGCGGAGCGTGGGGTTTAATTCGATGCAACGCGAAGAACCTTACCAGGGCTTGACATGACCAGGATCCCGGCGGAAACGTCGGTTCCCCGCAAGGGGCCTGGCCACAGGTGTTGCATGGCTGTCGTCAGCTCGTGTCGTGAGATGTTGGGTTAAGTCCCGCAACGAGCGCAACCCCTACTGTGTGTTGTATCACTCACACGGGACTGCCGAGAGAAACTCGGAGGAAGGTGGGGATGACGTCAAGTCAGCATGGCCCTTACGTCCTGGGCTACACCCACGCTACAATGGCCGGTACAACGGGCGGCGAAACCGCGAGGTGGAGCAAATCCCTAAAAGCCGGTCTCAGTTCGGATTGTAGGCTGCAACTCGCCTACATGAAGCCGGAGTTGCTAGTAACCGCCGGTCAGCATACGGCGGTGAATATGTTCCCGGGCCTTGTACACACCGCCCGTCACGTCATGAAAGCTGGCAACACCCGAAGCCGGTGGGCCAACCGCAAGGAGGCAGCCGTCGAAGGTGGGGTTGGTGATTGGGACGAAGTCGTAACAAGGTAGCCGTACCGGAAGGTGCGGCTGGATCACCTCCTTTCTAGGGAGATCCGAGTCTTGACCTTTGGTGGGGTCGAGGCGTTGATGGCTCCTAGGGTTGATCGCACGGTCGATCGATGTCTCCCCGCCAGGTGGAGCTCGCCGGATCGGTCCCGCAAGGGATCGGGACGGAGACCGAAGGCGACCTGGAAAGAACACCGAACCCATTCAAACATCTGGCGTTCGGATTTGCTGTCACTCTTCAAGGGTCAAGGTGCAGCCGCCCGTCGGCGACTTCGGTCGTCGGATCCGGCATCGCTGCTCCCGCGGCGGGCGTTTAGCTCAGCTGGTTAGAGCACTGCCCTGATAAGGCAGAGGTCTCTGGTTCGAGTCCAGAAACGCCCACCATCACCCACCCGGCACCTGAAGGGGACGTAGCTCAGTCGGTAGAGCATCTCCTTTGCAAGGAGAGGGTCAGGAGTTCGAGTCTCCTCGTCTCCACCACCTCCCTCGAGGCGCCGGATCCATCGCAATCGAATAGCACTCCAGGTCCCATCGCCGCCGCTGGCGGACGGATGTCGACCGTGAACCCGTCATCGTTCCCCTGATCCGTGTCCTGTCGTGCGACAGACCACCGACCAGCGGACCGCTGGGCGACGAAGGCCTCGGCCGACGTCGGTGGCTCACCCTTCGGGGAGGGCCGCACCTTAACAACTGGATATGTGTTTCGGCAGATTGAAGATCTTCGATTTCGCCGAGTAGTCAAGGAATGATCCCGATATATGGATTCCCGCCAGCGACTGACCACCTGGTCAGAGGCTGGAGGGGGTCAAGCTACAAAGGGCACGGGGTGGATGCCTTGGCGCCAAGAGCCGATGAAGGACGTGGCAGGCTGCGAAAAGCTTCGGGGAGTCGCGAGCAGACTTTGATCCGGAGATGTCCGAATGGGGAAACCCGGCTGGGGTCATGCCCAGTCACTCCCGGTTGAATCAAATAGGCCGGGAAGAGGTAAGCCAGCGAACTGAAACATCTCAGTAGCTGGAGGAAAAGAGACAATTCCCTGAGTAGTGGCGAGCGAAAAGGGAAGAGCCCAAACTCACTCAGCGCGATAGGTTGCCGCCGTTTCTGAGTGGGGGTTGTAGGAGCCGATCTTCGGGACCCGGCAAGGTCCCGGCGAAGTTACCAAGTCGATCGCTAGTCGAACTGCCCTGGAACGGCAGGCCAAAGAGGGTGATAGCCCCGTAGGCGAAAGCGACCGACCTTCGTGATCAGCCACCTGAGTACCACGTGGAAGGTCTCTCATGTGGGAAACTGGGCGGACCACCGTCCAAGGCTAAATACTCTTGGCGACCGATAGTGAACGAGTACCGTGAGGGAAAGGTGAAAAGCACCCCGGAAGGGGAGTGAAATAGTACCTGAAACCACGTGCCTACAAGCAGTCAAAGGGTGTTGCCGGTTTACCGGTAGCCTGATGGCGTGCCTTTTGAAGAATGAGCCGACGAGTTACGTGTGTGTGGCGAGGTTAAGTCCGCAAAGGACGGAGCCGGAGCGAAAGCGAGTCTGAATAGGGCGATCAGTCGCACGCAGTAGACCCGAAACCGAGTGACCTATCCATGGCCAGGTTGAAGCGAGAGTAATGTCTCGTGGAGGACCGAACTCACTAGCGTTGAAAAGCTAGGGGATGAGCTGTGGATAGAGGTGAAATGCCAATCGAACTCGGAGATAGCTGGTTCTCCCCGAAATAGCTTTAGGGCTAGCCTCGGGCGTTCAATCACGGGGGTAGAGCACTGGATGGGCTAGGGGGCTTCCCGCTTACCAACCCCAACCAAACTCCGAATCCCGTGATTTCAGAGCCCGGGAGTCAGACTGCGAGGGCTAAGCTTCGTGGTCAAAAGGAAAACAGTCCGGACCGTCAGCTAAGGTCCCTAAATCCAAGCTAAGTGGTAAAGGATGTGGATTCGCACAGACAACCAGGATGTTGGCTCAGAAGCAGCCACCATTGAAAGAGTGCGTAACAGCTCACTGGTCAAGTGGATCTGCGCCGAAAATTCAGCGGGGCTCAAGCTTGGTACCGAAGCTACGGACTCCATGGCCGGTTCGCCGGTCGTGGTTTGGTAGGGGAGCGTTCCGTCAGCAGTGAAGGTCGACCGTGAGGACGGCTGGAGTGGGCGGAAGTGCGAATGTCGGCATGAGTAGCGCAATGTGAGTGAGAATTCTCACACGCCGTAAGCCTAAGGTTTCCTGAGGAAGGCTTGTCCGCTCAGGGTTAGTCGGGCCTAAGCCGAGGACGAACGTCGTAGGCGATGGACATCCGGTTGATATTCCGGAACCACTAACGATCGTTTGCACCGCAAGGTGTCGCCTGGGGGTAGGAGAACGGAGGTTGGCTGGCGAAAGTCAGTCGAGTCCCGGATCTGATCCCAGGTGAGAGCAATGGCATGACACGGTGTGGTAGTTCGAGCGCGTTTTGGCTATACGCGTCTAAGCCGGTAGGGGGATCGGACAGGCAAATCCGTCCGTTCATTTCAAACCCCGAGCAGCGAATGAAAGGGGCATCCGCCCCGATTCGAGTGAGCCACGCTGGCAAGAAAAGTGTCTAGCGAGATCAATAGTGTCCGTACCGCAATCCGACACAGGTAGGCGGGTAGAGAATACCAAGGCGATCGGGAGAACCCTCGTTAAGGAACTCGGCAACATGGCCCCGTAACTTCGGGAGAAGGGGCGCTTCGCGGCTGCTGCTTGCAGTGGTCGATCGAAGCCGCAGTGAAAAGGCCCAGGCGACTGTTTAGCAAAAACACAGGTCTCTGCGAAAGCGAAAGCTGACGTATAGGGGCTGACGCCTGCCCAGTGCCGGAAGGTTAAGAGGAGAGGTGCAAGCTTTGAATCGAAGCCCCGGTAAACGGCGGCCGTAACTATAACGGTCCTAAGGTAGCGAAATTCCTTGTCGGGTAAGTTCCGACCCGCACGAATGGCGTAACGATCTGGGCGCTGTCTCAACGAGGGATCCGGCGAAATTGAAGTACCTGTGAAGATGCAGGTTACCCGCGGCAGGGCAAAAAGACCCCGTGGAGCTTTACTGCACCCTGACATTGGATTGGGATTTAGCTTGTGTAGGATAGGTGGGAGGCTGAGAAACTGGGGCGCTAGCCTCGGTGGAGCCGACGTTGAAATACCACCCTTGTTCAATTCCGGTTCTAACCGCGACCCGTTATCCGGGCGCGGGACAGTGTCAGGCGGGCAGTTTGACTGGGGCGGTCGCCTCCTAAAGTGTAACGGAGGCGCCCAAAGGTTCCCTCAGGCTGAATGGAAACCAGCCGAAGAGTGCAAAGGCATAAGGGAGCTTGACTGCGAGACCAACAAGTCGAGCAGAGACGAAAGTCGGGCTTAGTGATCTGGTACCTCCGAGTGGAAGGGGTATCACTCAACGGATAAAAGCTACCCCGGGGATAACAGGCTGATGGTGCCCAAGAGTTCACATCGACGGCACCGTTTGGCACCTCGATGTCGGCTCGTCGCATCCTGGGGCGGAAGTACGTCCCAAGGGTTTGGCTGTTCGCCAATTAAAGCGGCACGCGAGCTGGGTTCAGAACGTCGTGAGACAGTTCGGTCTCTATCCGCCGTGGGCGTAGGGAACTTGAGAGGAGTTGCTCCTAGTACGAGAGGACCGGAGTGAACGAACCGCTGGTGTGCCAGTTGTCCCGCCAGGGGCACCGCTGGGTAGCTATGTTCGGTCGGGATAAGCGCTGAAAGCATCTAAGTGCGAAGCTCGCCTCGAGATGAGGTTCCCCACCAGGTCAACTGGGTAAGACCGCAGGGAGACCACCTGTTTGATAGGCCGCATGTGGAAGTCCGGTGACGGATGAAGCTGAGCGGTACTAATGGTCGAGGGCTTGACCTCTTCAGCAACTGACCAGGGGTCAGTGGCTGGGATCCAGGGATCAGATCCCTGACGACTCGAATGATCGAAGATCCAAGACTGCCGAAACACGTCCAGTTAGACGCAAACGATCCCGGTGACTCCAGCGGAGAGGCCACACCCGTTCCCATCCCGAACACGGAAGTTAAGCTCTCCAGCGCCGAAGATACTGAGAGGGCAGCCTTTCGGGAAAATAGGTCGTCGCCGGGATTTTGCGTTTCCAGAGGTCACCGCCACGCTCATCCGCGAGGGGTATGGCGCGAGGCCTGGGCTATGCTTCGGATATGACCGACGATGGCCGCGTCACGAGCGAGTCCGATGACTCCGTGGCGATCGCCCCGACGACCAGCGAACCCTCCGACCTGCCGATCCACGGCATCTGTCCGTTCCTTCTGGCTGCCGACGGTGGCTGGCGGAGTGCGACGGCCGCCCGTGAGCATCGATGCACGGCCGTCTCGCCGCCGTCGCCGCTCGCGGCAGAGAAGCAACGTCGGCTGTGTCTGACGAACGAGCACACGACGTGCGCCACCTATCTGGCCGCAGGCGAGGCTCGGGGCGCCGGCCATCAAGCTCCGGAGCGTCGCCGACCGCTGGCCAGGACGACGCCGTTGGTGCTCGACCAGGGTCGGCTGCCGATCGCCCTCCCCATCATCTCCGCGTCCCCCGGACTCGGTCAGGGCGTGCTCATCGGGCTGCTCGGTCTCGCGTTCTGTGCCGTCCTGCTGGCGAGGCTGGCAGGCGGTGGCGGGTCGCCGTCCGGAGCGATCGTGCCGGTCGGTTCGCCTGGGGCGTCGGCGGTGGCCACGGACGGCGCCATCGCGTCGCACGCCCCGACCAAGAGCACGGCGAGCCCCAAGGCGTCCGGTGATGCGGGCGCGGGCGCGAAGGCGAGTCCCACGCTGGTCCCGACCCAGACCAAGCCGACACCGGTCCCGGCGGGCGAGCGTCCGGCGACGTACAAGATCAAGCGCGGCGACACGCTGAGTGGGATCGCGGCCAAGTTCGGGATCTCGGTGAAGGCGCTCGTCAAGCTCAACAAGATCGACGACCCGTCCAAGATCCGCGTGGGGCAGATCCTCAAGCTTCCCTGAGGTCGCGCGGGCGTCGAGCGCGTCGCGCGCGTCCGTTGCGCGCGCTTCGGTGGCGCGGGCGTCCGGTCAGCGCTGGCAGCCTCGGCAGAACGAGGTGATGAAGCCGCCCGCCTTGAGTTCGGTGATCTTCGTCCCGCACCGAGGACACGGCTGTCCCCCTTTGTTATGGACCGCGAGGAAGTCGCGGACCTGGTGCTCGAAGGTCGGTGGGACGCGGACGCGCAGGATGTCGATCGCGTCGGCGATGGTGGTGCGGGTCGCCGCGTACAGCTGATCGACCTCCTCGCTTGCGAGGCTGGAACGCTTGCGGAACGGCAGGAGCCCGGCGGCGTGCAGGATCTCATCGCTGTAGGCATTGCCGATGCCCGCGACGAAGCTCTGATTGCGCAGCAGGTTCTTCAGTTCGCCGGGGTGTCGCTTGATCCGATCGCGCCACACCTCGAGCGTCAGCTTCGGGTCATCGGCATCCGGGCCTTGATCGCTGCCGCCGAGCCCGGCGACCGGACGAATGATCCCGACCGGCTGGAGGTACACCTTGCCCATCTGTGTCGGGTCCCGGTATCGAACCTCCGGGTCCGAGTCGGGCCGGGGCATCCATGCGGCGCCGGCCGTCCACCCGGCGGCGTCACTGGGTCGTCTCGCGCGTGATCCGAATCCCAGGACGACCGCTGCCTTGGTCGGGTGCTTGTCGCCCAGGCCGGCGAGCTGGAACCGGCCGGTGAGCATCGGATTGACGACGATCCGGTCTCGATCGAGCTGGATGATCAGGAATTTGCCCCGTCGCCGGATCGAGGTCACCCGCTGCCCGACGAGAGCGACCAGCTCGTCCGGCGTGCCGCGGAGGGCGAGCGGCGCAGGCGTCGCGGCGGAGTGGATCGGACGACCGGCGAGGGCGGCATGGAAGGCTTCGGCGACGACCGTCAGATCGGGAAGTTCGGGCACGGCCGACCGATCGTAGCCGATTGTGATCGCGAGACGGCCTGTGCTAGACTCTCGCGGCCCCGAGAGGCAGGACAGCTGAAGAGCGACCAGCCAGTCATTTCCACGCACGAAGGAGCGGACCGCGGAGTCGATACACCACGGACCACTTGATCGGGACCGGAAGACGGCTTGAGCGTCGCTCAGGCCGTTCGTGATTCCCGGGAGCCGATGACAGGAGTGACAGACACGTTGACCGATCAAGAGCAGGGTGGGACCGCACTGGAGCCGGAGGCGATCGCCTCCGACACTGACCCGGCGCCCGAGTCAAGCGTCGCGACCCAGGTCGCCGACGAGCCCACCACCATCGAGGACGCCGCTACGGCCGTCATCGATCCCGAGCCGGTGGTCGCCGAAGCGGCCGATGCCGACGCAGCCGACGCGCCAGAGGCGGTCGTCGACCCTGTGGTCGAGGACGCCCCGGTCGCGAAGGTCGAGGACGCGCCAGAGGCAGCCGTCGAGGCCGCGGACGAACCGGCCTCGGTCGCGGAAGTCGTTCCTGCGACCCCCGACGAGACCGATTCGAGCGCATCGGACGTTCCCGCGGTGTCTGAGGACGAGACCGCCGACGCGCCCGCCGCCAGCGATGAGGAGCTCGAGCCCGAGCCCGCGCCGGTACGCGAGCTGGGACCCGAGCCCACGACGATGGCGGAACTGCTCGCAGAGCAGGACACCGATATCAAGAGCTTCAAGCACGGTGACGTCGTCGAGGGGACCGTGGTCCGGATCGACAAGGACGAGATCCTCGTCGACATCGGGGCCAAGAGCGAAGGTGTCGTCAGCAATCGCGAGTTGTTCGGTCGCCACGGTGAGGGCCAGACCGCGCTCAACGTCGGGGACACGGTCCTCGTCTATGTGCTGCAGCCCGAATCGCCCGAGGGCCACGTCGTCCTGTCGCTTCGCCGCGCCGGACTCGAGCGCAAGTGGCGCGCGATGCAGGAGCAGTTCGAGACCGGCGTCATCATCGAAGCGCCCGTCATCGACCACAACAAGGGCGGTCTCATCGTCGATTGCGGCATCCGCGGTTTCGTGCCGATCAGCCAGATCGTCGACTTCCCGCGCCGACCGCAGAACGATCAGCCCCGCGACGCGGCCCAGGAGATCGCCGAGAAGCTGCAGCCGTTCGTCGGCCGCAAGCTGCGGCTCAAGATCCTCGAGGTCAACCGCAAGGCGAATCGCCTGATCCTGTCCGAAAAGGTCGCGCTCTACGAGGAGCGTCGGGAGAAGCGCGACGAGCTATTCAGCAGCCTCCAGGTCGGCCAGTCCGTCAAGGGCACCGTCCGGTCGATCGCGCCCTTCGGCGTCTTCATCGACCTCGGCGGCATCGACGGTCTCGTCCACAAGAGCGAGCTCTCGTGGAACAAGGTCAACAACCCCGAGTCCG
This sequence comes from uncultured Chloroflexia bacterium, assembly GCA_963778805.1. GTDB lineage: Bacteria > Chloroflexota > Limnocylindria > Limnocylindrales > CSP1-4 > SPCO01. The sequence goes on from CAVZVT010000005.1 coordinate 8,911, forward strand.
GCTACAAGGTCGGCGAGGAGGTCGAGGCCGAGGTCATCGACATCAATCACGAGCGCGGTCGGATCAGCCTTTCGATCCGTCGCCTCCAGCCCGATCCGTGGCACTCCACGGTGGCGGACTTCAACGTCGGCGACATCATCGATGGGACCGTCACGAAGCTCGTGAACTTCGGGGCGTTCGTCCGAGTCCGTGACGGCCTCGAGGGACTGATCCACATCAGCGAGCTCTCGCACCAGCGCGTCGTCCATCCGGCCGATGTCGTCCACGAGGGCCAGCAGCTCAAGCTCAAGATCATCTCGCTCGACTCCGAGCGTCATCGCCTTGGGTTGAGCCTCAAGCAGGCCGAGGAGGCTCCCGCCCGACCCGTGGCCGAGCCGAGTGCGCCAAGCGCGCCCGGGGCCCCACGAGCCGAGCGACGTCCGCGGCCGGAACGGGGCTACTCGATGTCAGACGCGATCCAGGAGCCGGAAGGCGGGATCGACAACACCCTCGCGAGCGCCTTCGCCCAGGTTCGCCAGCAGTTGGCCGCCGCCGAGGTCGACGAGGTCCGCGATGAGACGGCCGCCGATGAGGCCGCCGTCGAGATCGCTGCCAACGAGGAAGTCGCCGACATCGTCGAGACGGTCGCCGCCGACGAGTACGCCGAAGAGACCGCTGCTGCCGCCACGATCGATGCCGTGATCGAGACGGTCGCCGAGGACGAGGTGGCTGAAGAAGCCGTCGCGGCCGAGGCGATCCAGGAGATCCTCGACACCGTCGCCGCGGACGAGACCGAGCTCGAGGCCGCTGGCGCCGTCGAGATCGATCGCCTGGCCGATGCGGCTGCGGCGAACGAGGCGAACGAACAGCCGGCCATCGATGCCGCCGTGGATGTCGTCGAGGAGATCGCCGAGATCGAGGCTGCCGAAGAGGCTGCCGCGTCCGACGCCATCGCCGAGATCGTCGAGGCGGTCGCCGAAGATGAAGCGGCCGAGGAAGCGGTCGCGGCCGACATCATCGACGACGTGGAAGCCACTGTCGACGCCGACGAAGAGGCCGAGGAATCGGCCGCTGTCGAGCAGATCGGCGACATCACCGAGTCGATGGCTGCCGATGAAGCGGCCATCAACGCGGAGGGGGTCGACGAGATCGTCGCCATCGCCGATGCAACGATGGAAGCGAACACCAAGGGCTGACCACGCAAGCCCGCCACGATCGACGACCCGCTGGATCCCGGCGGGTCGTTGCGATTCCCGGCGACCTTGACACGCGACCTCTGGCGGGGGACGGTGCTAGCATGGCCCGATGGATCGGTTTGACAAGTTCACGGACCGCGCCCGCAAGGTCCTGACCCTCGCGCAGGACGAAGCCCAGCGGTTCAACCACAACTACATCGGCACGGAGCACCTGCTGCTCGGCCTCGTCCGTGAGGGCGAAGGCGTGGCTGCGCGGGTCCTCGAGAACATGAATGTCGAACTGCCCAAGGTCCGGACCGCCGTCGAGTTCATCATCGGTCGAGGCGACCGCCCCGTCGTCGGCGAGGTCGGCCTGACGCCACGAGCCAAGCGCGTCATCGAGCTCGCGATCGACGAGGCCCGCCGCCTCGGTCACAACTACATCGGCACGGAGCACCTGCTTCTCGGTCTCGTGCGCGAAGGTGAAGGGATCGCCGCCGGCGTCCTCGAGTCGCTTGGGGTCAACCTCGACAAGGTTCGTCACGAGGTGATCCGAGTCCTGTCGCAGAGCTCGTCGGCCGGGCCATCCGCCCAGGAGACGAAGCGGGCAAGCAAGACGCCGACCGTCGACCAGCTGGGCATCAATCTCACCGATGCCGCGCGGGCCGGCAAGCTCGATCCGGTCATCGGACGGGAGAAGGAGATCGAGCGGGTCATCCAGATCCTGTCTCGTCGAACCAAGAACAACCCGGCGCTGATCGGCGAACCCGGCGTGGGAAAGACCGCGATCGCGGAGGGTCTCGCCCATCGGATCGTCGCCGGCGATGTCCCCGAGACGCTGCTGAACAAGCGCGTCCTGACGCTCGATATCGGATCGCTCGTCGCGGGGACCAAGTATCGCGGTGAGTTCGAGGAGCGCCTCAAGAAGATCATCGAGGAGCTCCGCAACACCAACGACGCCGTCCTCTTCATCGACGAGCTCCACACCCTGGTGGGGGCCGGTGCCGCCGAGGGCGCGATCGACGCGGCCAACATCCTCAAGCCGCCGCTGGCCCGCGGCGAGCTGCAGTGCATCGGTGCGACGACCCTCGACGAGTACCGCAAGTACATCGAGCGCGACGCGGCCCTCGAGCGGCGCTTCCAGCCGGTCATGGTCGAGGAGCCCACGCAGGAGCAGACCGTCGACATCCTGATGGGGATCCGCGAACGGTACGAGCAGCACCACAAGGTCACGATCAGCGACGAGGCCGTGAAGGCCGCCGCGGACCTGTCCACTCGCTACATCACTGATCGGCATCTCCCGGACAAGGCCATCGATCTCATCGATGAGGCCGCCTCCCGGGTCCGTCTCCGGCATTCGAGCGCACCGCCGGCGTTGCGCGAGGCCCAGAAGGACCTCGATCGCATCACCAAGGAGAAGGACGCGGCGATCAACAATCAGGAATACGAGGAAGCGGCCACGCTCCGCGAGGCGGAGGCCACCGCGCGCGAGACGGTGGACGGCCTCCGGACCGAGTGGCAGTCCCAGATGTCCGGCGACCAGCCGATCGTCGATGAGGAAGAGATCGCCCAGGTCGTGGCGATGTGGACCGGGATCCCGGTCACGCGCATCGCCCAGGAGGAATCGCAGCGCCTCCTCCACATGGAGGATGCCCTGCACAACCGGGTCATCGGGCAGCAGGAGGCCATCGAGATCGTCTCGAAGGCGGTCCGTCGCGCCCGGGCCGGTCTCAAGGACCCGAAGCGGCCGATCGGCTCGTTCATCTTCCTCGGACCGACGGGCGTCGGGAAGACCGAGCTCGCCAAGGCGCTCGCCGAGTTCATGTTCGGGAGCGAGGACGCGCTCATCAAGATCGACATGAGCGAGTTCATGGAGCGCCATAACGTCAGTCGGCTCGTCGGGGCGCCCCCCGGCTACGTCGGCTTCGACGAAGGTGGCCAGCTGACCGAGGCGGTCCGCCGCAAGAGCTACGCCGTGGTCCTGCTCGACGAGGTCGAGAAGGCGCACCCGGAGGTCTTCAACATCCTCCTCCAGATCATGGAGGACGGGCACCTCTCGGACGCCAAGGGTCGGCGCGTCGACTTCCGGAACGTGATCATCATCATGACCTCCAACCTCGGCGCCAAGCAGCTCCAGACCAACTCGAGCCTCGGCTTCCGCGTCACCGGCGACACGGATGCGACGAAGGCGCAGATCTCCTACGACCTGATGAAGGACAAGGTCCAGGCCGAGCTCAAGCAGAACTTCCGACCCGAGTTCCTGAACCGGATCGACGCCACGGTCGTCTTCCGGTCCCTGACCGTCGAGGAGATCACGGAGATCGTCGACCTGATGCTGGCTCGGGTCCGCGACCAGCTCCGGGCGCAGGGCATGGCCCTCGAGGTCACCCAGGCGGCCAAGGAGCACATCATCAAGCTGGGCTACGACGTCGCGTACGGCGCTCGCCCGCTGCGCCGCGTGATCCAGAACATGGTCGAGGACGTCCTCGCCGAGCATCTCCTGCTGGGTCGCTATGAGCAGGGCGCCACGATCATCGTCGACAAGGATCCCGAAGCCGGGCTCGATATCCACGCCGTGGAGCCGCTCACGCCCGTCGAGGTCGTTTGAGCATGGGCGCGTCCATCGCGCCTGGCCACTGACGTGGCGCGGCCCGAGAGCCGCTACGTCTGCGGGAACTGCGGGGACGCCTTCCTTCGCTGGGAAGGGCAATGTCGCACCTGCGGCACCTGGAACAGCCTCGTCGAGACCGTGATCCGGTCACCGAAGGCCGCGACGCGGGCTCGAGGCGTTCGTCCCGGCGAGACGTCGTCGGCGGCCGTTCCGCTGGGCCTGGTCGCCGAGGCCTCGATGCCGAGGCTGCCCGTCGGCATCGGTGAACTCGACCGGGTGCTCGGTGGGGGTCTCGTGCCCGGTTCCGTGATCCTGCTGGGCGGCGAGCCGGGCATCGGCAAGTCGACACTCCTGCTCCAGGCCATGGCCGGGCTCGTCACGGGGGCGGCGGCGGCGCGCGGGGCCCTGTATGCCACGGGCGAGGAGTCCGCCGCCCAGGTCCATCTCCGGGCGGCACGGCTGGGTCTGACCGACGGACCGGCCGGCGAGCGGGTCCGGATCCTTGCGGAGCACGAGATCGGCCGGATCGTGGAGGCGGCCACGGCCGACCCGCCGGAGGTCCTCGTCGTCGATTCCGTGCAGACGGCGACCGTGGATGAGCTCGACGGCTCGGCGGGGAGTGTCGGTCAGGTCCGCGAGGCCACGCTTCGCTTGATGGCCTTTGCGAAGGGGGAGGGCACTGCCGTCATCCTTGCCGGGCACGTGACCAAGGACGGGACGATCGCCGGCCCGAAGACCCTCGAGCACCTCGTCGATGCCGTGATCAACCTCGAGGGCGAGCGGTACACGGCGCTACGGCTCCTCCGGGCGTCGAAGAACCGATTCGGCTCCACCGATGAGGTCGGCGTCTTCGAGATGGGCGACGCTGGCCTGACCGAGGTCGCTGACCCGGCGCGCGCCTTCCTCGCCGAGCACGATGCGCCGGCGCCAGGCAGTGTCGTCGCCCCGACCATGGAGGGGAGTCGCCCGATCCTCGTCGAAGTCCAGGCGTTGGTGTCGCCGGCCCGGTTCGGGGCGCCGGTGCGCCGGGCGAGCGGCCTCGATCCCAACCGACTGAGCCTGCTGGTCGCGGTGCTTGGACGACGCGCCGGCATCGCGCTCTCCGGTCATGACGTCTACGCCAATCTGGCGGGCGGACTGGTCGTCGCCGAACCCGGGATGGATCTGCCGGTGGCCCTGGCCCTCGCGTCGTCGCTGCGTGACAAGCCGCTCGTACCCGGCACGGTGGCGATCGGCGAGGTCGGGCTGCTCGGCGAGCTACGGGTGGTCGGCGGCATCGAACGGCGCCTCCGGGAGGCCGCGAGACTCGGGTTCACCCGGGCGATCGTGCCTCGTTCGACTCGCGATGGACGGCGTCTCGAGGTGTCCGGGATGGAGGTCGTCGAGGTCGCGAACCTCGCGGATGCCGTGACACGCGCGCTGGCGTCCGGGCCAAGCCCACGTGGCGAGGCCGTCGCCGCGATGCTAGGCTGACCGCCCCACGCGAACCGTCCCTCGTGACGGGACGCCGTGGAGTGGCCGCGAGGGAACCGTTGATTCGCTACATCCGTGTCCTGGGTGCCCTGCTTGGTGGGTCGATCGGGCTCGTCCTCGCGACGACGGCCGGAGGCCTGTTCAAGGACTACGACGCGGCCGGGGCGCTGGTCGCGCTCTGGGTGGTCGCCTGGGGCGTGGTCGGGTTCGCGGTCCTGCCGTATCTGACGGTGGTCCCGGCGACCTGGCTGATCCGCCAGGTCGAGCAGATGTCGACCGCGGAGTTCGTGACGGCGGTCGTCGGTCTCCTCATCGGTCTCCTCATGGGACTCCTGCTGGGTCTGCCACTGAGCGGACTGCCGGAACCGTTCGGGACCTGGTTGCCGCTCGGGGTGTCGATCTTCCTCGGGCTCGGGATGCTGGGTCTGACCGTGGCGAAACGCCAGGACCTGCTGATCGCCGCCGAGGCCGTGGGTCTGGTCCGGCGCCCCACGCCGGCCGACGCGGACGGGCACGGCATCGGCGATCCGCACATCGTCGTCGACACGAGCGCCATCATCGATGGCCGGATCGCCGAGATCTGCGAGTCCGGGTTCATCTACGGCACGCTCGTCATCCCGCGCTTCGTGCTCGATGAGCTCCAGCACATCGCCGACAGCTCCGACACGCTCCGACGCAATCGCGGCCGCCGTGGTCTGGAGATCCTCAACCGGATGCAGAAGGAGCCCTCGACCCCCGTGGAGATCGTCGAGGACGATGTCCCGGAGATCGCCGAGGTCGACGCGAAGCTGGTCGCACTCGCGCGCGTCCGCAGCCGGGTCATCCTCACCAACGACTTCAATCTGAACCGGGTCGCGGAGCTCCAGGGCGTCCGCGTGATGAACATCAATTCCCTGGCGAACGCCGTCAAGCCGGCCGTCCTGCCCGGCGAGGAACTTCGCGTCCGCGTCATCCAGGAGGGCAAGGAAGCGGGCCAGGGTGTCGGGTTCCTCGATGACGGGACCATGATCGTGGTGGAGGGCGGTGCCCGTCATATCGACCACGATGTCGACGTGTCGGTCACCCGGGTCCTGCAGACCGTCGCCGGGCGGATGATCTTCGCCCAACCGCGTCTCGATTGAGCACGACGGCCGCGGCCGATGTCATCGTCGTCGCGGCCGGCCGATCGGTGCGGATGGATGGCACCGACAAGATGTGGAGCCCGATCGCCGGTCGCCCGCTGCTCGCGTGGACGCTGGATGCGTTGGCTGCCGTACCGGCCATCGAGCGGATCGTCGTCGTCACCGCGGCTGACCGTGTGGAAGATCTCCGGGCCGCCTCCTGGCTCCCGCCCCGGGTCGTCGCGGTCGTGGCTGGCGGGGAGCGTCGCCAGGAATCGGTCGCGGCCGGCGTGGCCGCACTTGGCGCCGATCCGACCGCGTCCGATGATCCCGACCGCGTGCTGCTCGTCCACGACGGCGCCCGTCCGCTCGTCCGCCCTGAGCTGATCGACTCGGTCATCAGCTCCGCGGCCGCGTTCGGCGCCGCGATCCCGATCCTGCCCATCGCGGAGACGGTCAAGCGGATCGACGGCGATCTCGTCGGCGCGACCGTGGATCGCGAGGGGCTCGGAACGGCGCAGACCCCCCAGGGCGTCCGACGAGGACTGCTTCGAGCGGCCTATCTCGCCTTTCCCCCGGACGGACCGGAGACCTGGACCGATGAGGCCGCGCTGCTGGAGGCCTGTAGAATCGCGGTCCATGTCATCCCCGGTGATCCTGGCAACTTCAAGGTGACGCGCCGCGCCGATCTCGATCGCGCGAGTGCTGCGCTCGCCGATGGCGCGCCCGATCGCCTGCCCGGTCGGGTCGGGATCGGGCAGGACAGTCACCCCTTCGGCCCTGGATCGCCGCTCGCGCTGGGCGGCATCGAGGTGCCGGGTGCGCCCCGCCTGCACGGCCACTCTGACGGGGATGTGGCGTTGCACGCGATCGCCGACGCGCTGCTCGGGGCGGCCGGGCTCGGCGACCTCGGCAGGATCTTTCCCGCCGGTGCCGACACCCCGAAGGGCATCGCCTCGACGGCGCTGCTGGCCGACGTCGTGCGCCGGGTGCACGAGTCGGGCTGGACCGTCGGGAATGCCGACGTCACGATCGTGGCGGCGCGACCGCACCTGGCCGGTCATCTCGATGCGATGCGGACGGCGATCGCCGGGGTCCTCGCGGTCGACGTTTCGGACGTCAACGTGAAGGCGTCCTCGGGCAACCTCGCCGGTGACGAGGGAGCGGGACGATCGATCTCGGCGCTCGCGGTCACGATGCTGGTGCCCACGTCATGACGCTCCGGTTCCAGGACACGCTGAGCGGAGCGACGCGTCCGTTCACGCCGATCGGCGACGTCGTCGGGGTCTACTCGTGTGGTCCGACGGTCTATGGCCCGGTCCACATCGGCAACCTGCGCTCGTTCCTCTTCGCGGACCTGCTCGTGCGACACCTGCGCTGGCGTGGCTACACGGTTCGCTGGGTCATGAACATCACCGATGTCGACGACAAGATCATCCGCGGTGCGGCCGCCGCCGGCATCGACATCGGGGCGTTGGCGGACCGCCACCTGGCCGGGTTCCTCGCCGAGGCGACGACCCTCCGGATGACGATGCCCGACGTGCTGCCACGGGCGACGGGCCACATCGACCAGATGGTGGCGCTCATCGAGACCCTCATCGAGCGCGGTCATGCCTATCGGACCGACGATGGTTCGATCTTCTTTCGTATCGCCTCGTGGCCCGAGTACGGGCGGCTCGCACGTCTCGATCCCGAGCAACTCCGGGTGGGGGAGCGGGTCGAGGCCGACGAGTACGCCAAGGACGACGTCCGGGACTTCGCGCTGTGGAAAGGTCCGAAGCCGGGCGAGCCGAGTTGGGACACCGCGATCGGGCCCGGACGACCCGGCTGGCACATCGAGTGCTCCGCGATGAGCATGGCGCACCTCGGGCCGTCGTTCGACATCCACACCGGCGGGATCGACCTGATCTTCCCGCACCACGAGGACGAGATCGCGCAGAGTGAGGCAGCGACGGGTCAGCCATTCGTCGGTACGTGGCTCCACTGCGCGCACCTGCAGCAGAGCGGGTCGAAGATGGCGAAGTCGACCGGGAACATCGCCCGGGCCAGCGACCTGCTCGCGACCGGCGTCTCGCCCCGCGCCTTGCGGTATGCGCTCATCTCGGTCCATTACCGCGCAAGCCTCAACTACAACGACGATTCGCTGTCCGCCGCCTCGGCTGCGGTCGAACGCCTCGACACGGCCCTCGCCTCGCTCGATGCGTACCGCGAGGATCGCCCCGATGACGCGAGCCTGCCGGCCGTGCTGGCCGATGCCACGGCCGCGTTCGGGGCCGCGCTCGACGACGATCTGAACGTGTCCGCTGGCCTGGCCGCGGTCTTCGACCTCGTACGCGAACTCAATCGCCGGATCGAGGCACGCACGCTGTCGACCGCCGATGCGGACGCGGCCGTGGCCACCCTGCGGGACCTCGATCGAGTCCTTGGGATCCTGCCCGACCCTGCCGATGACCTCGACCCCGAGACCGCGGCGTTGCTGGAGGCGCGGCTCGCCGCACGGGCCGCTCGCGACTGGGCCGGCTCGGACCGGCTACGTGATGAGCTCGCGGCGCGCGGGATCTCCGTCGAAGACACCCGTGACGGCCAGCGATGGCGGCGGACCCTGGAGGTGACCCGTGGCTGATCGGCCGCCCCGCGACGATGAGCCGCCCCGTCGAGGCGACGGACGACCGCCAGATCGTCATCGATCCCAGGGTGGGGGATACGGCCCCGATCGTGGACGGCCATCGTCTGGCGCCCGAGGCCCGGGAGGCCCAGGCGGCCCAGGCGGCCCCGGTCGCCCGGGAGGGCCCGGTCGCCCGTCAGCACCAGGGCCTCGCTACGATCGAGGTCCGGGCCGACCTCCTCAGCGTGGTCCGGGTGGCCCTCCGAGTCGAGGACAGGGGTTCCGCTCGCCTGGGCCGTCCGATCGGCCCCGGTACGACGGCCCGTCGAGCGATCGGCCCCGATACGACGGCCCGCCGTCGGCACCCGGCTTTGCGCGCCAGGACCATCGCCCCGATGACCGACCCGGACGCCCGGACGATGCCGCTCGCCATCAGGGCCCGGGCCGACCGCCGGGCCCGAGCCGACCCTACGGCCGCCCGCCCGGACCCGGCGGCCCTCGTCCCGGCCAACGCCCCGGTCCGCGACCGGGCCAACGCCCGGGTGGTCATGGCACGTTCGGTCGCCCGCCGCAGGGACCGTATCGTCCGGCCCAGGCACCGTTCCGTTCGCCCTATGCGCCGGCCCTTCCGCCGCCCGACGTGCTCGGTGACGACGAGGAACTGGTCGCCGGTCGGCGTCCGGTCGAGGAGGCCTTCGTCGCCCGTCGCGAAGCGCATCGGCTGCTCGTCGTCCCGCAGCGCCGACAGGCGCTCGAGAAGCTCGTCCTGCATGCGACCAACCTGCGCATCCCGATCGTGGAGCTCGAGGGCGGCACGTTGACCGCACTCGCAGGGTTCGATGGCCATCAGGGCGTCGCCCTGGTCGTCGCCCCTCGCATCTTCGCCACGGTCGCCGACATCCTTGCCCGGGCGGCGGAGCGAGGCGAACCGCCATTCGTGCTGGCCCTCGATTCGCTCGAGGACCCCCAGAACGTCGGCACGCTCCTACGCAGCGCCGAGGCCGCGGGCGTCCATGGCGTCCTGTTCCCGACCCGACGTCAGGCACCGCTCACCCCGGCCGCGATCAAGGCGTCCGCAGGCGCGGTGGAACATCTGCTGCTGTGTCCGGTCGATGACCTGGCTGGCGCCCTCGCCGACCTGCGGAGCCATGGCCTTCGCGTCGCCGGTGCGGAAGCCGATGCGTCACTCACCGCCCGACAGAGCGATCTGCGTGGGCCGCTCACGATCGTCGTCGGTAGCGAGGGTCAGGGCCTCGGCCCGGCCATCCGTCGGCGGTGCGACCTCTTCATGCGGATCCCCATGCGCGGTGCGATCGGGTCGCTGAACGCGGCGGTGGCCGGATCGGTGCTGCTGTTCGAGGCCGTCGCCCAGCGGGACCCCGAAGGCCAGAGCGCACCACCGACCGTGCCCGTCCCGGAGGCGCTCGACGACGACGAGGTCGACGAGCCGCCCCAAGCCCAGGACGATGCGGCGGTGTCCGGCGAGCCACCGGCGGTCTCGACCGAGGACGCCCACGTGGACGCTGACCCCGAGGTCAAGGCCGCACCGAAGGCCAAGGCCGCCCCGAAGGCCAAGACACCGAAGGCCAGGACGACGAAGGTCAAGGCTGCCCCGAAAGCCAAGATCGAGTCCGAACCCACGGCGGCCAAGGCGATCAAGGCCGCCCCCAAGGCCAAGGCGGAACCCAAGGCCAAGACCAGGACGGAGCCAAAGGTCCCGAAGGTGAAGGCCAAGCCAGGCGAGAAGGTCAAGCCAGGCGGCAAGGCCGGATCCAAAGGCAAGGCCGAACCCGCGACGGCAACGTCCGAGGCGGCGACGCCTGCGAAGCCGACCGTCGCGAAGGCGCCGCGACCGACGAAGCGCAAGCCGGCTGTGCCGACGTCCGAACCCGAGGCTCGATGACCTGCTGCCAGGCGGTCCGACGATGCCGACGACCTCGGCAACGCCCGCCTCGGAGCCCAAGCCCGCCCGACGTCGAGCGAGCCGCGCTTGACCCATCCGGCCGGCCGGCCATATCATTCCCCGGCGCCGGAATCGGATCATCTGCGGTATGTCCCTGCCCGTCGCGCCGACGTAGCTCAATTGGTAGAGCAGCGGTTTTGTAAACCGCAGGTTCCGGGTTCGAGTCCCGTCGTCGGCTCCAGCGACATCATCCGGGTTCGGGTCCACCAGGAGACCGCAGTCTCGACCCGGGACCGTCAATGGGTCGGTTGAGCAACGGCGGCTCGCCTGGCTGTAGACCAGGTCCGAAAGGCATGGGGGTTCGAATCCCTCCCGGCCCACCACCTCTCGTCCATCGCGTTCGGTTCCCGGGCCCACATAGCTCAGCTGGCAGAGCACTTCCTTGGTAAGGAAGAGGTCATCGGTTCGAGTCCGATTGTGGGCTCCACCCGCCGGCTGAGGCGGTCTCGGGAGCACTGGTCTGTCGCGGCTTCGCCGCTCTTGTAAGGAGTACATGGTCTCGTGGCCAAGAAGAAGTTCGAGCGTAACAAGCCGCACGTGAACATCGGCACGATCGGCCACATCGACCACGGCAAGACGTCGCTCACCGCGGCGATCAGCAAGTACCTCGCGCTGAAGGGTTCGGCCGAGTACCGCGCGTTCGATTCGATCGACAACGCCCCCGAGGAGCGCGAGCGCGGGATCACCATCGCGATCGCCCACGTCGAGTACGAGACCGACGCCCGCCACTACGCCCACGTCGACTGCCCCGGGCACGCCGACTACATCAAGAACATGATCACCGGCGCCGCCCAGATGGACGGGGCCATCCTCGTCGTCGCCGCGACCGACGGCCCGATGCCCCAGACCCGCGAGCACATCCTGCTGGCCCGCCAGGTCGAGGTCCCCTACATCGTGGTCTTCCTCAACAAGGTCGACATGGTCGACGACGAGGAACTGCTCGACCTCGTCGAGCTCGAGGTCCGCGAGCTGCTCAGCAAGTACGCCTTCCCCGGTGACGACATCCCGGTCATCCGCGGCAGCGCCCTGAAGGCGCTCGAGGCACCCGACGACGTGACCAACGAGGCCTACGCCCCGATCCAGGCCCTGATGGATGCGGTCGACAGCTACATCCCGACCCCCGAGCGCGCGGTCGACAAGCCGTTCCTCATGCCGGTCGAGGACGTGTTCGGCATCAAGGGCCGCGGCACGGTCGCCACCGGGCGCATCGAGCGCGGCATCGTCAAGGTCGGCGACGAGGTCGAGCTGGTCGGCGTCAAGGCCACCCGCAAGATCGTGGTCACCGGCGTCGAGATGTTCAAGAAGCTGCTCGACGAGGGTCGGGCCGGCGACAACGTGGGTTGTCTCATCCGGGGCATCGAGCGCGAGGAGATCGAGCGCGGCCAGGTCCTCGCCAAGGCAGGCTCGGTCAAGCCCCACACCAAGTTCAGCGCCCAGGTCTACGTCCTGACCAAGGAGGAGGGTGGCCGCCATACCCCCTTCTACAACGGCTACCGTCCGCAGTTCTACCTGCGCACCACGGACGTGACCGGGGCCATCGGCCTGCCCGACGGGGCCGAGATGATCATGCCCGGCGACAACGTCGAGATGACCGTCGAGCTGATCACCCCGATCGCCCTCGAAGTCGGCCAGCGCTTCGCCATCCGCGAGGGTGGCCGGACCGTCGGCGCCGGCGCCATCGTCACCATCACCGAGTAGGGACGAGACGACATGGCCCGAGTCGAAGCGCGTCCGGCGATCCAGCTCGCTTGCACCGAGTGCAAGGAGCGGACCTATACGACGCGCAAGAACAAGAAGAACGATCCCAACCGGATCGAACTCCAGAAATACTGTCCACGCTGCCGTCGCCATACGCTGCATCGCGAGGCGAAGTAGGCTTCTGGACCGGCCGCGCCGCAGGGGTGTAGCTCAATTGGCAGAGCACTGGTCTCCAAAACCAGCGGTTGTAGGTTCGAGTCCTATCGCCCCTGCCACTTCATCGAAACCGTAGCCCGAGAGAAGAACGACCGACGTGACCCGCTTCCGCCGCTATTTCGACGAAGTGTTCTCCGAGCTCCGCAAGGTCTCATGGCCGACGCGCGAGCAGGTTCGGAACTTGACGGTGCTGGTGTTCGCCATCAGCTTCGTCATGGGTCTGTACATCACCGTGCTCGACAAGTTCTTCCAGGAAGTCATCGGCTTCCTCGCGAGCGTTGGATAGGACGATGACGGAACTCACCATCGAGACGCGCGCCCCCGAAAAGCGCTGGTATGTGATCCATACCTACTCGGGCTACGAGAACAAGGTCAAGGCCAACCTCGAGCACCGCATCGAGTCGATGGGCATGGAGGACAAGATCTTCCAGGTCCTCGTCCCGATGGAGGATGAGATCGAGATCCGCCAGGGCCAGCGGCACACCGTCCAGAAGAAGGTCTACCCGGGCTACGTGCTCGTGGAGATGATCCTCGACCCGGACAGCTGGTTCGTCGTTCGCAACACGCCGGGCGTGACGAGCTTCGTCGGTGGCGCCAACATCCCGGGCGTTCGCAGCGAACCCATCCCGCTCGACGAGAACGAAGTCAAGCAGATCCTGCGGCACATGGGCGTCGAGACGCCGAAGTACCGCGTCGCCTTCACCAAGGGCCAGAGTGTCCGGGTCACCGACGGGCCGTTCGCCGAGTTCATCGGCACGGTCGACGAGGTCAACCCCGAGCGCAACAAGGTCAAGGTCCTGGTGAGCATCTTCGGCCGCGAAACCCCGGTCGAGCTGGACTTCCTCCAGGTGGAGAAGCTCTAGACCGTTGACCGGGCTGGCGCCCGACAGAAAGGAACCCCACCCCCGTGGCCAAGAAGATCCGTATCGTGCTCACGCTCCAGCTGCCGGCCGGCAAGGCGACCCCCGCCCCGCCCGTCGGGACCGCGCTCGGGCCACACGGCATCAACATCGTCGAATTCACGAAGTCCTACAACGAAAAGACCGCCGACAAGGCCGGACAGATCATCCCGGCCCAGATCACGGTCTTCGAGGACCGCTCGTTCTCGTTCATCCTCAAGACCCCACCCGCCGCGGACCTGCTCCGCAAGGCGGCTGGCGTCGACAAGGGTGCCGGGACGGCCAAGCGTGAGACCGTCGGCCGGGTCACCAAGGACCAGGTCCGCGAGATCGCGACGATCAAGCTCTCCGACCTGAACGCCAACGATCTCGAGGCGGCAGCGCGCCAGATCGAAGGCACGGCTCGAAGCATGGGCATCGAAGTCGTCGGCTAGCCGCTCACCCACGCACCAGCCATCGCGACCGGCAGCGCACCAGCCGGACGCCCACCCCGCGTGAAGGGGGAGGTCGGGTCACCCGACCGCCAGGAGGAACGACATGGCACACGGCAAGAAGTATCTCGAGGCGGCCAAGCTCGTCGATCGAGAGAAGCTCTACGAGCCCCTCGAAGCGGTCGCGCTCGCGAAGGAGACGACCACGGTCGCCTTCGACGCGTCGATCGAGGCGCACCTCCGACTCGGTGTCGACCCGCGCCACGCCGACCAGATGGTCCGTGGCACGGTCGTGCTGCCCCACGGGACCGGCAAGACCGTTCGGGTCGCCGTCTTCGCGCAGGGCGAGAAGGCCCAGGAGGCGCTCCGCGCCGGTGCGGACGAAGTCGGCGGCGAGGACCTCGTCAAGAAGATCGAGGCGGGCTGGCTGGACTTCGACGTCGCCATCGCCACCCCGGATGCGATGGGCCTCGTCGGCCGGCTTGGCAAGATCCTCGGCCGCCGCGGCCTGATGCCGAACCCCAAGGCCGGCACGATCACCTTCGATGTCGAGCGTGCCGTCAAGGAAGTCAAGGCCGGGCGCGTCGAATACAAGGTCGACAAGGCGGGCATCGTCCACGCCTCGGTCGGGCGAGCCAGCTTCGAGCCGAGCGCATTGATCGAGAACCTCGCCACGCTGGTCGACGCGGTGAACCGCGCCAAGCCAGCCGGGGCCAAGGGCCAGTACATCAAGACCCTCACGATCGCCAGCACCATGGGCCCGGGCATCCGGGTCGACATCCCTGGCGTCCTCGCGGCTGCGGCCGTCTGACCCCACGCCGGCGGGGAGCCGGCGCACGACACGTGGCGACGGCCGAGAGGCGCGTCGTCTGACCAGATAGAGGTCCGGCGGGCAGGTGACTGCACGACGGACGAGACGGACCGCAGACAGCCTGCGCCCGAGATCCGCAAGGCCTGATGGGCCTTGCCGGACAGGGCTTGATCCGTCGGACCGGACCGGTCGAACCGATACCGCAAGGGTCGGGGGACCGGGGACGACGACGAGCACGCCGAGGCAGCCAGGCACCACGCACCCTCCCGGGTGGGTCGTGCCCCTGCGAGTCGGGTCGAACCCCAGGTCACTGGGGTTCGCCATGGGACCGTCGCAGGGGTCGTTCCCGACATCGTCGGGCAGACCCACCGCCGCACGCCGGTCGCGTGCCGAAGCACTGGAGGGTCCGATGCCCACCGAGGCCAAACGCGAGACGATCGCCCAGCTGCGCCAGGATCTGGCAGGCAGCCGGACGTTGATCGTGTCCGAATACCGCGGCCTCAAGGTCAAGGAGATCGCCGAGATCCGACGGGCGCTGCACAAGCAGGACGTCACGTACCGCGTCGTCAAGAACCGGTTGATGCGCATCGCCGCCGAGGATTCGGTGGGGGAGGCGCTGAGCCCGCTCCTGACCGGCCCGACCGCGATCGCGTTCGGGACCGACGAGACGACGACCGCCAAAGCCGTCATCGAGGCCACTCGTCCGTACAACAAGATCGTGCGGATCACCGGTGGCGTCCTTGGCGACAAGGCGATCGATGCCGACGCGGTCACGCGGCTTGCCGCCCTGCCTCCGCGAGAGGTCCTGCTGGCCAAGCTGGCCGGCGGGATGCAGGCACCCATCGGGACCCTGGCCGGTCTGTTCGCCGCGCCCCTGCGCAATCTGGGCTACGCCCTCGCGCAGGTCGCCGAACAGAAGGCCAAGGCCGACGGCGCCTGACCCGACACCCGATCACCCTGAACCTCGACCCGAACGACCAAGACTGACAAGGAGACACCCATGGCTGTCATGACCCAGGACGACCTGCTCGAAGCGATCGACAAGATGACCGTCCTCGAACTGTCCGAATTCATCAAGCGATTCGAGGATCGCTACGGCGTCACGGCCGCAGCGCCGGCCGCGGCCGCGGCCGCTCCGGCGGCTGCCGGTGGTGGCGATGCCGCCGCCGCTGCACCCGAGGAGCAGACCGAGTTCAGCGCCGTCCTCACCGAGGTCGGCCCGAACAAGATCCCTGTGATCAAGGTCGTCCGCGAGCTCACCGGTCTCGGTCTCAAGGAGGCCAAGGACCTGGTCGACGCTTCGCCGAAGCCCGTCAAGGAAGGCGTGGCCAAGGACGAGGCCGAGAAGATCAAGGCCGCGCTCGAGGAAGTCGGCGCCAAGGTCGAGATCAAGTAGTCAAACGGGCCGACGCTCGGGACGGCCCGAGCGTCGGAACCCGATCATGGAGCCGAACAGGCCCATTATCACAATCAGGGGCGTTTGACAATCCGGAAAATCGCGATATCCTACTCCTTCTGTGAGCGCGGCCCTTCTTCCCCTTCCAAGCCTCCGTCAAGGAGTGGTGCTTCATGCCGTCCGCCGCTGAGTCGTCGACTCGCGCCCTGACCCCTTCGGGTCGTATCTCATATGCCCGCATCGACAAGAAGGTCGATGGCATCAGCTATGAGAAGTTCGAGATCCCCAACCTCATCGAGTTGCAACTCGATTCCTTCGCCTGGTTCATGGAGAAGGGGCTGCGGGATCTCTTCGACGAGATCAGCCCGATCAAGGACTTCACCGGGAAGGTGATGGAGCTCCAGTTCCTCGACTACGAGTTCGGGGAGCCGAAGTACTCCGAGGAGGAGTGCCGCACCAAGGACCTGACGTTCAGCAAGCCGCTGTACGTCAATGTCGAGCTCCTGATCAAGGAGACCGGCGAGATCCAGCGCCAGCGCGTCTACATGGGCGACTACCCGTGGATGACCGACCAGGGCACGTTCGTCATCAACGGTGCCGAGCGCGTCGTCGTCAGCCAGCTGGTCCGCTCGCCGGGGGTCTACTACAGCGAGGTCGAGGACCCGGCGTCGGGCCGGATGCTCTTCTCGGCCAAGGTCATCCCGAACCGCGGCGCGTGGCTCGAGTTCGAGACCAACAACAAGGACCAGCTCTGGGTCAAGGTGGACCGCAAGCGCAAGATCGCCGCGACCACCCTGCTTCGAGCCGTCGGCTACGAGCAGAACGACGAGATCGCCGGGCTGTTCGCCACGGTCGATATCGACATCGAGCATCCGTACATCGCCAACACGCTCGACAAGGACCTGACCCACACGCAGGCCGAGGCCCTCATCGAGGTCTACAAGAAACTGCGACCGGGCGATCCGCCCACGGGTGACAACGCTCGCCAGCTCGTCGAAAGCCTCTTCTTCAACTTCCGCCGCTACGACCTCGGTCGGGTGGGCCGGTACAAGTTCAACAAGAAGCTGGACGCCGTCGCCGGTCGGCTTGGCGCCGAGTTGCCGCGCGAGCAGCGCACGATCACCCGCGAGGACATCGCGGCCATCGTCGGCCACCTCATCGAGTGCAACCGCGGCCTCCATCCCAAGGACGACATCGACCACCTCGGCAACCGCCGCATCCGCGCGAATGGCGAGCTGATCCAGAACGCGTTCCGCATCGGCCTCCTCCGCATGGAGCGTGTCGTCCGCGAGCGGATGACGATCCAGGAGCTGGACAAGGCGACCCCGAATGCCCTGATCAACATCCGGCCCGTCGTGGCCGCGATGAAGGAGTTCTTCGGCGGAAGCCAGCTGTCCCAGTTCATGGACCAGACCAATCCGCTCGCCGAGCTGACGAGCAAGCGCCGCCTGTCGGCCCTCGGCCCGGGCGGTCTCTCGCGTGAGCGCGCCGGCTTCGACGTCCGCGACGTCCACCACAGCCACTACGGTCGGATCTGCCCCATCGAGACGCCGGAAGGGCCGAACATCGGCCTGATCGGGTCGCTCGCGACGTACGGTCGGATCAACAGCTATGGCTTCATCGAGACGCCCTATCGAAAGGTCAAGCGGACCGTCGGCTACGACGAAGCCGGTCTGACCAAGTTCGAGGCCGGGGCGGACCTCGTGACCAAGGGCGGCGACGTCGTCCTCAAGAGCGGCGAGGCCTTCACCGCGGCTGCGATCGCGGAACTCAAGAAGCAGAAGGCGCACGCCTTCCCGATCCGTCCGGTCGTGACCGACGAGATCCACTACATGCCCGCCGATGAGGAAGAGGAGCATGTCGTCGCGCAGGCGAACGCCCCGCTCGATGACGAAGGCCACTTCCTGGCCGAGCGGATCCCGTCGCGCTATCGCGACACGTTCCCCGAGGCTCGCGCCGGATCAGATCGAATACATGGACGTCTCGCCCAAGCAGGTCGTCTCGGTCGCCACGGCACTCATCCCGTTCCTCGAGCACGACGATGCGAACCGCGCGCTCATGGGTTCGAACATGCAGCGCCAGGCCGTCCCGCTCCTCGAGCCGGAGTCGCCGATCGTCGGTACCGGCATGGAAGAGCGAGCCGCGCGCGACTCCGGACAGGTCCTCGTCGCCCGTCGTGGCGGTGTCGTGACCAGCGTGACGGCAGAGCGCATCCGCATCGAGACCGATGCCGGCGAGCTCGACGAGTACAAGCTGCTCAAGTTCGTCCGCAGCAACCAGGGCACGTGCATCAACCAGCGACCCATCGTCGACGTCGGCGCCCGGGTGCTCGATGGTCAGCCCATCGCGGACTCCAGCTCCACCGAGAACGGCGAGCTCGCGCTCGGCCGGAACGTGCTGGTCGCGTTCATGAGCTGGGAAGGTGGCAACTACGAGGACGCGATCGTCATCAGCGATCGCCTCGTCCGAGACGACCTGTTCACCAGCATCCACATCGAGAAGCACGAGATCGAGTCCCGCGACACCAAGCTCGGACCCGAAGAGATCACCCGCGACATCCCGAACGTCGGCGAGGAGTCCCTCAAGGACCTCGACGAGGAGGGCATCGTCTATATCGGCGCCGAGGTCCGCCCCGGCGACATCCTCGTCGGCAAGATCACGCCCAAGGGCGAGACCGAGCTGACCGCCGAGGAGCGCCTCCTGCGCGCGATCTTCGGTGAGAAGGCCCGCGAAGTGAAGGACAGCTCGCTGCGCCTGCCGCACGGCGAGCGCGGCAAGGTCGTCGAGGTCCGCGAGTTCCGTCGTGAGCTCAACGACGACCTCCAGCCGGGCGTCAACCGCCTGGTCCGGGTGTCGGTCGCCCAGAAGCGCAAGATCTCGGTCGGCGACAAGATGGCCGGCCGCCACGGCAACAAGGGCGTGATCGCCAAGATCCTCCCGGCCGAGGACATGCCGTTCCTCCCGGATGGGACGCCGGTCGACATCGTCCTCAACCCGCTCGGCGTCCCGAGCCGCATGAACATCGGCCAGATCCTCGAGACCCACCTGGGTTGGGCCCTGCACGAGAAGGGTCTCAAGGCCGCGACCGCGGTCTTCGACGGCGCGACCGAGCAGCAGATCCAGGAGGAGCTCCGGACCGCCCAGCACATGGTCTACGGCAAGGCCCAGCCGCTGCCGATCAACGGCAAGATCGACCTGCGCGACGGGCGGACGGGCGAGAAGTTCGACCGACCGATCACCGTGGGCTACATCTACATGCTCAAGCTCCACCACCTCGTCGAGGACAAGATCCACGCGCGGTCCACCGGCCCGTACAGCCTGATCACCCAGCAGCCGCTCGGTGGCAAGGCCCAGTTCGGTGGCCAGCGGTTCGGCGAGATGGAGGTCTGGGCCCTCGAGGCCTATGGCGCCGCGAACATCCTCCAGGAACTGCTCACGGTGAAGTCGGACGATGTCCTCGGACGCGTCCAGACCTACGAGGCCATCGTCAAGGGCGAGGAGATCCGAGCCGCCGCGCGTGCCCGAGTCGTTCAAGGTCCTGATCAAGGAGCTGCGCAGCCTCGGGCTGAACGCCGAGATCCTCGACCAGAACGACGAGGAGATCCCGCTCGGCGAGGACGACTCGTCCGGCTACCTGCTCCCCGATCTCGGTGGGATCAACCTCGCCGGGTTCGAGGACTGATCACCCTGCATCCACACCTGTCCCCAGCCCTGAACCGCCACCAGCGGGACCGTGCCTTGGCCGGCTCGGTTTCGTTCGCTCACGGTCCGCATCGCGTAGCCGAGCCAGACGGCCACGCGGAGGAGAACCATGCTCGAAGTCAATAACTTCAGCGCGATCCGCATCTCGCTCGCCAGCCCGGACCAGATCCGGGAGTGGTCGAAGGGCGAGGTCACCAAGCCCGAGACCATCAACTACCGGACCCTCAAGCCGGAGAAGGACGGGCTGTTCGACGAGCGCATCTTCGGCCCGACCAAGGACTGGGAGTGCTACTGCGGCAAGTACAAGCGGATCCGGTACAAGGGCATCATCTGCGACAAGTGCGGCGTCGAGGTCACACGCTCCAAGGTTCGTCGCGAGCGGATGGGCCACATCCAGCTGGCCAGCCCGGTCAGCCATATCTGGTACTTCAAGGGCACGCCGAGCCGTCTCGGCATCCTGCTCGACATCAGCCCCCGCAACCTCGAGCGGATCCTGTACTTCGCGCTCTACATCGTCACGCATGTCGATGAGGACGCGCGCAAGCGCGCCCTGGCGGCGCTCGAGGACCAGGCCGAGGGTCGTGGCGGCGAAGCCGACAAGCGACTGACCGAGCTCGAGGACACGCTCCGCA
Source organism: uncultured Chloroflexia bacterium (assembly GCA_963778805.1). Classification (GTDB taxonomy): domain Bacteria; phylum Chloroflexota; class Limnocylindria; order Limnocylindrales; family CSP1-4; genus SPCO01. Next base: position 29,602 of record CAVZVT010000005.1, read on the forward strand.
CGGACGTGAACCGACAGCGCGACGAACTCGATGCGGAACTCGCCCGGACGAAGGGCGAGCTCGAGGCGCAGCGCGCGTCGAGGACCGAGGAGATCGTCGGCGCGGCGCAGGCCCTCGAGGCGCAGCTCAACGAGCTCAAGACCGGCGTCGCCGAAGAGACGATCGCCTTCGCCCCGACCGGCGAGGTCGTCGTGGCCTCCGGTGACAAGGGCGGCAAGGAGGCCACCGCTCGACTGCGCAAGATCGTCGGCGCCCACACCGAGCAGGTGAACGCCGAGATCCAGCAGCGCGAAGCCGACGAGGCCCGCGCCGTCGAGCAGAAGAAGGACGACCTCCGCGCGGCGATGGACGAGACGCTCCAGCAGGAACGCGACCAGCTCAAGGGCCTGGCGCAGGAGGGCAAGGACGAGCTCCGCAAGCTCCGCGACGAGTTGACCTCGCTCAAGCCGATGCAGACGCTTGGCGAGAACGAGTACCGCGCGCTCGACGAGAAGTACGGCTCCGGTGCCAAGGGTGGCCGTGTCTTCGGCGCCGGCATGGGTGCCGAGGCCGTCCGCGAGATCATCAGCCGGATGGAGCTCGAAGAGCTCGCCCGGACGTTGCATGTCGAGGTCCGGACCAGCTCCGGGCAGCGCCGCAAGAAGGCCATCAAGCGGCTCCGCCTCATCGAGGCGTTCCGCCGATCCGGGACCCGACCCGACTGGATGATCCTGTCGGTGCTGCCGGTCATCCCACCCGACCTGCGACCCATGGTCCAGCTCGATGGTGGCCGGTTCGCGACGTCCGACCTCAACGACCTGTATCGCCGTGTCATCAACCGGAACAACCGGCTCAAGCGACTGTTGGAGCTCGGCGCCCCCGAGATCATCATCCGCAACGAGAAGCGGATGCTCCAGGAGGCGTGCGACGCCCTGATCGACAACGGCCGACGTGGCCGCGCGATCGCGGGCACCGGCAACCATCGACTGAAGTCGCTGTCCGACATGCTCAAGGGCAAGCAGGGGCGGTTCCGCCAGAACCTCCTCGGCAAGCGCGTCGACTACTCGGGCCGTTCGGTCATCGTGGTCGGCCCGGAGCTCAAGCTGCACCAGTGCGGCCTGCCCAAGAAGATGGCGCTCGAGCTCTTCAAGCCGTTCGTCATGCGCCAGCTCGTCGAGAAGGGCTTCGCCCACAACATCAAGAGCGCCAAGCGCATCGTCGAGCGCGTCCGACCCGAAGTGTGGGACGTCCTCGAGGAAGTCATCAAGGATCATCCGGTCCTGCTGAACCGCGCCCCCACGCTCCATCGCCTCGGGATCCAGGCGTTCATGCCGGTCCTCGTCGAGGGCTCGGCCATCCAGATCCACCCGCTCGTCTGCACCGCGTTCAACGCGGACTTCGACGGCGACCAGATGGCGGTCCACGTGCCGCTCTCGACGGCCGCCCAGGAAGAGGCGCGGACGATGATGCTGTCGACCGCGAACCTGTTGTCGCCGGCCGACGGGAGCCCGGTGGTCGCGCCGACCCAGGACATGGTCCTCGGCTGCTACTACCTGACGATGGATGCCCAGGACACCAAGGGCAAGAAGCCGATCCGGGTCTTCGCGAGCGAGGACCAGGCCATCCTGGCCTACCAGCTCCGGGAAAAGACCGCGGCCACGCTCCACGAAGTCGTCGACGTCGAAGTGAAGTCGTGGGACGCCGAAGCCGGCGCCCTGCGGCTCGAACGTCGCCGGACGACGATCGGCCGCGTGATCTTCAACCAGATCCTGCCGGACCAGCTCCGATACCACGACCACGTCATGCGCCGGGTCGACCTCAAGAGCCTCGTCGACGTCTGCTATCGCCAGTTGGGATCGGATGAGACCGCCCACCTGGTCGACGGCATCAAGAGCGTCGGCTTCGAGTTCGCCACACGCGGTGGCATGACGATCGGGCTGTTCGACATCGAGATCCCGAAGGACAAGGCCGCTCGCCTCGAGGCAGCGGACGAATCCGTCAACGCGATCGACAAGCAGTTCCAGCGTGGCCTGATCACCGAAGACGAACGCTACGAGCAGGTCGTCGGTGTCTGGCAGGACACGACCGCCCGCATGTCGGACGAGATGATGAAGTCGCTCGATCCGACCGGTCCGGTCACGATGATGACGGCCTCCGGCGCCCGCGGGAACAAGGGCAACATCGGCCAGCTGGGCGCCATGCGCGGCCTCATGGCCGACCCGTCCGGTCGGATCATCGACGTCCCGGTCCGCAGCAACTTCCGCGAGGGCATGACGGTCCTCGAGTACTTCATCTCCACCCACGGCGCCCGCAAGGGCCTCGCCGATACCGCCCTGCGCACGGCCGACTCCGGGTACCTCACCCGGCGTCTGGTGGACGTCGCCCAGGACGTCATCACCCGCGAGGAAGACTGCGGCACCGAGGAGGGGAGCTGGATCATCCGGAGCGAGTCCAGCGAGGAGAAGGACGGGTACCTCAAGCGGCTCGTCGGTCGCCTCGCCGCGGCATCCCTGCCGGACCCGAGCGTCAAGACCAAGAAGGGCGAGGAGCCCACGCTCCTGATCGAGCGCAACGAGATGATCACCGAAGAGGTGGCCGCCAAGATCGACGCCGCTGGCGTCGACGAGGTGCTCGTTCGCTCACCCCTGACCTGCGAGGCTCGATACGGCGTCTGCCGTGCCTGCTACGGCCGCAACCTCGCGACCGGCGAGATGGTCGGATCGGGCGAGGCCGTCGGGATCATCGCGGCCCAGTCCATCGGTGAGCCTGGCACGCAGCTGACGATGCGGACGTTCCACACCGGCGGCGTCGCCGGTCTGGACATCACCGCTGGTCTGCCGCGCGTCGAGGAGTTGTTCGAGGCCCGCATCCCCAAGGGCAAGGCCGAGATCAGCCACATCGATGGCATCGTCGAGATCATCCGCGGCGACGGGCCGACGAAGGTCAAGGTCGTCTCGACCGAGGTCTACGACACGTCCCTCGCCATCCCGGCCAAGGCCGAGATGCTGGCCGCGCCCGGTGACATGGTCGAACTCGGCCAGGTCCTCGCGCGATCCGAAGTGAGTGGCGCGACGACCGATGTCGCCTCGCCGGTCAAGGGCTTCATCGTCAAGGAGAAGGACGGCCTCGTCGTCCGCGCCGAAGACGTCGTCGAACGCGAATACCTCATCCCGCACAACGCCAAGATCCTCGTCGACAACGGTGCGGAGATCCGCGCCGGCGATGCGATCACCGATGGCCCGATCAACCCGCAGGAATATCTCGACACCCGGGGCAAGGACGCCGTCCAGCGCTACCTGGTGAAGGAAGTCCAGAAGGTCTATCGGAGCCAGGGCGTCACGATCAACGACAAGCACATCGAGATCATCGTCCGCCAGATGCTCCGCAAGGTCCGCATCGATCAGCCGGGCGACGTCGACATGCTGCCGACCGAACTCGTCGACCGCCTCGAGTTCGAGGAGCACAACAACCGGGTCCTCGCCGAAGGCGGCGAGCCCGCGACCGCGCAGACCGTCCTGCTCGGTGTGACCAAGGCGTCGCTCAATACCTCCAGCTTCCTCGCGGCGGCCTCCTTCCAGGAGACGACCCGGGTGCTCACCGAGGCCGCCATCAACGGCGCCAAGGACCACCTGATCGGGCTCAAGGAGAACGTCATCATCGGCAAGCTCATCCCGGCAGGGACGGGTGCGCCGGCGAACGTGGCCGCCCGCAAGGAGCGCGATCGACGAGCCGCCATCGAGGCGCTCGCCGGCGAGTCCCTCGACGATCTCGGCAACGAGTACAACCCGTTCCTCGAGGACGGCGAGACCCGGGCGCCCGACGACGATGCCACCGATCTCGCGCTGGCCGCGACGATCGCGGGAGCGTCCGACGACGACACCGATCTCGCGAATCCGTTCCTCGAGGAGGCGGGCGCGTCGAGCGATGACGAGTCCTCGGAGGCCGCCCTCGCGGCGACCTTCGCGGCCGGTGCGGACACCGCCTCGGAGGCGCCCGACCCGGACTGAACCAGGGTCCTTCCGGACCGCCCAGGGCGGCTCGGTCCACGTTTGACACGTGTTCCGAGCCGCTGCTAGACTCCGCGTTCGTGGCCTCGGGAGGGGTCCGCCTACGGCGTGCGCGCCGGGACCGCCAGACCACATTCGAACCAGCTTGAAGCGATCCCCGCCGGTGTCCCCCAGGACGACGGCGACGATGGGTCGTCCGGTCCACCGTGACCGGGTCACTCGACTCGACCGAAAGGAGCAGCGTCTTCGTGCCGACGATCAGTCAGCTCGTGCGTCACGGGCGCAAGCGCAAGATCTCGAAGATCAAGGCGCCCGCCATGCGCAAGAACTGGAACAGCCTGCGCCAGCGCCAGGTCTCGATCCCTGGTGCGCCCCAGAAGCGGGGTGTGTGTCTGCAGGTCCGGACGATGACGCCCAAGAAGCCGAACTCGGCGCTGCGCAAGATCGCGCGCGTGCGGCTCACCAACCAGATGGAGGTCACGGCCTACATCCCGGGCATCGGTCACAACCTCCAGGAGCACTCGGTGGTCCTGGTCCGCGGTGGGCGAGTCAAGGACCTCCCGTCGGTCAAGTACCACATCATCCGCGGCACGCTCGATGCCGCCGGTGTCCGCGACCGCAAGCAGGGTCGCAGCAAGTACGGGGCCAAGGCCACCGGCAAGCCGGGAGCCCGCTAGGATGCCGCGTCGTACCAGCATCCCGCGCAAGTCCAAGTACGAGACGATCCCGGCCAACCGGATGACGTCGCGGTTCTCGGCCAAGCTCATGAAGGGCGGCAAGCAGAACCTCGCTGAGCGGATCCTGCGCCAGGCGCTCGCCCGCGCCGAGGCCCAGGCCGGTCGACCCGGTCTCGAGATCCTCGAAGCCGCGATGCGCAACGCCACCCCGATCATCGAGGTGAAGCCTCGGCGCGTCGGTGGCGCGACCTATCAGGTCCCGGTCGAGATCCGGGGCGATCGCCGCATGTCGCTCGGTGTCCGCTGGCTCGTCCAGTCGGCCCGCAAGCGCAACGGCAAGAGCATGAGCGAGAAGCTCGCGGCCGAGCTCGTCGATGCCATGAATGGCCTCGGCGCGGCGGTCAAGCGACGAGAAGACACGCACAAGATGGCGGAGGCCAACAAGGCCTTCAGCCATTTCAAGTGGTAGAAGCGGGAGCTTAGACAACCGTGGCACGACAGGTTCCGCTCGCCAAGACGCGGAACATCGGGATCATCGCGCATATCGACGCCGGCAAGACGACCGTCACCGAGCGGATCCTTTTCTATACGAAGAAGATCTACAAGATCGGTGAGGTCCATGAGGGCGCGGCCACGATGGACTGGATGCCCCAGGAACAGGAACGGGGCATCACCATCACGGCCGCCGCCACGACGGCGTTCTGGGGCGATCATCGCATCAACATCATCGATACGCCCGGGCACGTGGACTTCACGGTCGAGGTCGAACGCAGCCTCCGCGTGCTCGACGGCGCCGTCGTCGTCTTCGATGGTGTGGCGGGCGTCGAGCCGCAGTCCGAGACCGTCTGGCGTCAGGCCGATCGGTACGGCGTGCCGCGGTTCTGCTTCATCAACAAGCTCGACCGGACCGGTGCGGACTTCTGGCGCGGTGTCCAGGCGATCAAGGATCGTCTTGGGGCGAACGCGGTGCCGATCCAGATCCCGATCGGGCGCGAGGACCAGTTCCAGGGCGTCATCGATCTCGTCGAGATGAAGGCGGTCTACTACCGCGACGACCTCGGTAACCAGATCGACGTCGTGGACATCCCCGCCGACCTCAGGGACGAGGCCGACAAGCACCGCCACATCATGATCGAGGCCGTCGCCGAGATGGACGACGAGCTGACCCACAAGTACCTCGAGGGCGAGGAGTTCACGGTCGCCGAGATCAAGCACGGTCTCCGCCTCGGCACCCTGACCACCCGGATCATCCCGGTGCTCACGGGCTCCGCCCTCAAGAACAAGGGCGTCCAGAAGATGCTCGATGCGGTCGTGGACTTCCTGCCGTCCCCGCTCGACGTGCCGCCGATGATCGGGCTCGATCCGAAGACCGGCGCCGACATCATCCGAACGCCATCGGACGCCGAGCCCTTCAGTGCGCTCGCGTTCAAGATCGCCGCTGACCCGTTCGTCGGGAAGCTCGCGTTCTTCCGCGTCTACTCGGGCACGCTCAAGGCCGGGTCCTATGTCATGAACCCGACCAAGGGCAAGAAGGAGCGCATCGGCCGCCTCCTCCAGATGCACGCGAACCACCGCGAAGAGATCGAAGAGGTCTACGCGGGCGATATCGCGGCCGCGGTCGGCCTGAAGGACACGTTCACCGGCGACACGCTCACCGATCCCGATCACCAGGTCGTCCTCGAGTCGATGACGTTCCCGGAGCCGGTCATCGAGGTCAAGATCGAGCCGAAGACGAAGGCCGACCAGGACAAGCTCGCGATCGCCCTCCAGCGCCTGTCCGAGGAGGATCCGACGTTCCGCGTGCACACGGACCCGGAGACCTCGGAGACGCTGATCGCCGGGATGGGCGAGTTGCACCTGGATGTGCTCGTCGACCGGATGGTCCGTGAGTTCCACGTCGCCGCGAACATCGGCAAGCCGCAGGTCTCCTACCGCGAGACCATCCGTCGCGCTGCCGAGGGCAACGGCCGCTTCATCCGCCAGACCGGCGGCAAGGGCCAGTACGGTCACGCGATCATCAAGCTCGAGCCGTCCGAGAAGGGCGCCGGGTACGAGTTCGTCGACAAGATCGTCGGCGGGACCATCCCGCGGGAATACATCAAGCCGGTCGACCAGGGGATCCGCGAGACGCTCGCCACGGGCATCTACGCCGGCTACCCGGTGGTCGACGTCAAGGTGACGCTGTTCGACGGTTCGTATCACGACGTCGACTCGTCCGAGATGGCGTTCAAGATCGCCGGATCCATGGCCGTCAAGGACGCCTTCTCGAAGGCCGATCCGGCCATCCTCGAGCCGATCATGAAGGTCGAGGTCCTCATGCCCGAGGAGTTCATGGGTGACGTCATCGGCGACCTCAACAGTCGCCGCGGGCAGATCGAGGGGATGGAGTCGCGTGGCTCGACCCAGGTCGTGCGGGCCTTCGTCCCGCTCGCCCAGATGTTCGGCTACGTCACCGACCTGCGCAGCATGAGCCAGGGTCGGGCGACCTCCTCGATGGAATTCAGCCACTACGCCGAGGTGCCGGGCAACCTGGCCTCGGAACTCGTCCAGAAATCCAAGGTCTAGGCAGGAATCGGGAGCAGTCACGATGGCCAAGAAGAAGTTCGAGCGTAACAAGCCGCACGTGAACATCGGCACGATCGGCCACATCGACCACGGCAAGACGTCGCTCACCGCGGCGATCAGCAAGTACCTCGCGCTGAAGGGTTCGGCCGAGTACCGCGCGTTCGATTCGATCGACAACGCCCCCGAGGAGCGCGAGCGCGGGATCACCATCGCGATCGCCCACGTCGAGTACGAGACCGACGCCCGCCACTACGCCCACGTCGACTGCCCCGGGCACGCCGACTACATCAAGAACATGATCACCGGCGCCGCCCAGATGGACGGGGCCATCCTCGTCGTCGCCGCGACCGACGGCCCGATGCCCCAGACCCGTGAGCACATCCTGCTGGCCCGCCAGGTCGAGGTCCCCTACATCGTGGTCTTCCTCAACAAGGTCGACATGGTCGACGACGAGGAACTGCTCGACCTCGTCGAGCTCGAGGTCCGCGAGCTGCTCAGCAAGTACGCCTTCCCCGGTGACGACATCCCGGTCATCCGCGGCAGCGCCCTGAAGGCGCTCGAGGCACCCGACGACGTGACCAACGAGGCCTACGCCCCGATCCAGGCCCTGATGGATGCGGTCGACAGCTACATCCCGACCCCCGAGCGCGCGGTCGACAAGCCGTTCCTCATGCCGGTCGAGGACGTGTTCGGCATCAAGGGCCGCGGCACGGTCGCCACCGGGCGCATCGAGCGCGGCATCGTCAAGGTCGGCGACGAGGTCGAGCTGGTCGGCGTCAAGGCCACCCGCAAGATCGTGGTCACCGGCGTCGAGATGTTCAAGAAGCTGCTCGACGAGGGTCGGGCCGGCGACAACGTGGGTTGTCTCATCCGGGGCATCGAGCGCGAGGAGATCGAGCGCGGCCAGGTCCTCGCCAAGGCAGGCTCGGTCAAGCCCCACACCAAGTTCAGCGCCCAGGTCTACGTCCTGACCAAGGAGGAGGGTGGCCGCCATACCCCCTTCTACAACGGCTACCGTCCGCAGTTCTACCTGCGCACCACGGACGTGACCGGGGCCATCGGCCTGCCCGACGGGGCCGAGATGATCATGCCCGGCGACAACGTCGAGATGACCGTCGAGCTGATCACCCCGATCGCCCTCGAAGTCGGCCAGCGCTTCGCCATCCGCGAGGGTGGCCGGACCGTCGGCGCCGGCGCCATCGTCACCATCACCGAATAGGGACGAGACGACATGGCAAAGCAGCGAATCAGGATCCGACTCAAGGCGTACGACCATCGACTGCTCGATCAGTCGGCGGCGCAGATCGTCGAGACGGCCCAACGGACCGGCGCTGACGTCGTCGGCCCCGTGCCGCTGCCGACCCGGATCGAAAAGTTCACCGTCATCCGCTCGCCCTTCATCGACAAGGACAGCCGGGAGCAGTTCGAGATCCGCACCCACAAGCGGCTCGTGGACATCCTGGATCCTCGTCGAAGACGGTCGATGCCCTGATGCGACTCTCGCTGGCTGCGGGCGTCGACATCGAGATCAAGATGTGATGGGAATTGGACTCATCGGCCGCAAGGTCGGCATGACCCAGGTCTTCCAGGAGGACGGCACGATGGTGGCCGTCTCCGTGGTCGAGATCGAACCGAATACCGTGACGCGGCTCCGGACGACGGCACGCGACGGCTACACGGCCGTCCAGCTTGGTACCGAGGTCGTCAAGAAGCTGAGCAAGCCCGAGGCCGGCCAGCTCAAGGACCTGCCCAAGGTCAAGACCATCCGCGAGTTCCGCGTCGATGACATCGACGCCTACCAGCTCGGTCAGGTGGTCGCGCTGACGGACCTGTTCGCCGAGGGCGACGAGGTCGATATCACGGGTGTCTCCAAGGGCAAGGGCTTCGGCGGCGTCATCAAGCGCCACCATTTCGCCCGAGGCCCCAAGACCCATGGTTCGGACCACCATCGCGCGCCGGGCTCGATCGGGCCGGGCACGACCCCAGGTCGCGTCTACCGCGGTCTGAAGATGGCGGGCCATATGGGCGATGCCCGCGCCACCATCAAGAAGGTGCGCGTCGTGCGTACCGATGCCGACCGCAACCTGCTGCTCGTCAAGGGGAGCCTCCCCGGGGCGCGCGGTTCGTTGATCCTCGTGAAGAAGGCCTGACGCGATGCCGCAGACCAACCTGTACGACCGCACCGGCAAGACCGTGGGCAGCGTCGATCTCAGCGATGAGCTCTTTGCCGCGCCGATCAACACGGCCGTGCTCCACCAGGTCGTGACCGCTCAACTCGCCGGTCGCCGGACCGGGACCGCCGATACCAAGACGCGCGGTGAAGTCCGTGGCGGTGGCCGCAAGCCCTACCGCCAGAAGGGCACGGGTCGTGCTCGTCAGGGCACGATCAGCGCACCCCACTACCGTGGCGGTGGCGTCGTCTTCGGGCCGCATCCGCGCTCGTACGAGCAGCGGCTGCCGCGCAAGATGAAGCGCCTCGCGCTGCGCGGCGCCCTGACGGCCAAGTTCACCGACGACGCGATCATGGTCATCGACACCTTCGGCCTGACCGCCATCAAGACCAAGGAGCTCGCCGGGGTCCTCGGCGCGCTCGCGGCCTCGGGTCGCGTCCTGGTCGTCGCGCCAGCCCGCGATGAGAAGCTCGAGCTCTCGGCGCGGAACCTGCCGACCGTCGAAGTGATCCTCGCGGACTCGCTCAACGTGGTCGATCTGCTCAAGGCAGACGTGGTCCTGATCGAGCAGCCGTCGCTCGCCCGGATGCAGGAGGTGTACGCGTGAGCGTCCTGACCGCACCCGAGATCATCCTGCGACCCGTCATCAGCGAGAAGTCGATCGACGAGTCCAGCCGCGGCAAGTACACCTTCGCGGTCCACGAACGGGCCAACAAGATCCAGATCAAGGCCGCGGTCGAGGAGCTGTACAAGAAGGAGAACGTGACGGTCATCTCCGTCAACGTCCTCACGACCAAGGCCAAGGCGAAGTCGCGCGGCACCCGCCGCGGCCGGATCACCGGTCACACGACGCCCTGGCGCAAGGCGATCGTCACGCTGGCCCCGGGCCAGAAGATCGAATTCTTCGAGGGGGTCTGACGATGCCGCTGCGAAGTTACAAGGCCACCTCGCCGGGTCTCCGGCAGATGACTCGCTCGACCTTCGAGGAGATCACGACCAAGGAGCCGCACAAGCCCCTGCTCGAGCCACAGACGCGTGGGTCCGGCCGCAACAACGCGGGCCGACTCACGGTCCGGCATCGCGGCGGTGGCGAGAAGCGGCACTACCGGATCATCGATTTCAAGCGCAACAAGCTGAGCGTCCCGGCCCGGCTCGCGACGATCGAGTACGACCCCAACCGGTCGGCCCGCATCGGCCTGCTGCACTACCGTGATGGCGAGAAGCGCTACATGCTGCTGCCGCACGGTCTCAAGGTGGGTGACGTCGTCGTCGCCGGCCCGGATGCCGAGGCGCGCGTGGGCAATGCCCTGCCGCTCGCGAACATCCCGCTTGGCACCACGATCCACAACATCGAGCTGGTCCCCGGCAAGGGCGGCCAGATCGTCCGGTCCGCCGGGACGGCGGCACAGCTGTTGGCCAAGGAAGGCGATTACGCCACCGTCCGACTCCCGTCGGGCGAGATGCGCCGCGTCCCGATGCGGTGCATGGCGACGGTCGGCCAGGTCAGCAACCTCGACCATGACAACGAGAACCTCGGCAAGGCGGGCCGCGCTCGCCACATGGGTCTTCGACCCGAGGTCCGAGGCGTCGTCATGAATCCACGAGACCATCCGCACGGCGGTGGTGAGGGCAAGTCCCCGACCGGGATGCCGCCCAAGACCCCGTGGGGCAAGCCCGCGATGGGCTATCGCACCCGGCGGTCGAAGACGACCGGACGTTTGATCGTCCGATCGCGGCATCGAAAGTAACGGGGAGGTAGGAGCAGATGTCCCGTTCCATCAAGAAGGGCCCGTTCGTCGAGGCCCGTCTCGTCGGCCGGATCGAGGAGATGAACAAGCGCAGCGAGAAGAAGGTCGTCAAGACCTGGTCTCGGGCGTCCGTCATCTTCCCGACGTTCATCGGCCACACGATCGCCGTGTACAACGGCAAGAAGCACGTCCCGGTCTACGTGACCGAGAACATGGTCGGCCATCGCCTTGGTGAGTTCAGCCCCACCCGCACGTATCGCGGGCATGGCAAGCACACCGAGCGATCTTCGGCGCTGAAGTAGGGGCGAACCGATCGTGCGTGTCTCCGCCACTGCCAAATACCTTCGCGGCTCGACCCGCAAGGCCCGCCTGGTGACTTCGGCCATCAAGGGCAAGCCCGTCGAGGAAGCCGCGGCGCTGCTCGAGTTCATGCCGCAGTTCGCGGCGCGTGACGTCGCGCGCGTGCTCAAGAGCGCCACGGCCAACGCCGAGAACAACCACAACCTGTCGGCCGAGGATCTGGTCATCGTCGACGCGGTCGCCGACGAAGGGCCCACGATCAAGCGCTTCCGGCCCCGTGCCCAGGGTCGAGCGTTCCCGATCCACAAGCCCATGACCCACATCACCATCGTCGTCGGCGACAAGGAGGCCTGAGATGGGACACAAGGTCCACCCGTACGGCTTCCGACTCGGTGTCTCGCGCACCTGGACGGCGAAGTGGTACGCGGATGACAAGGAATACACGAACTCCCTCAAGGAAGACATCAAGATCCGCCAGCTCATCGACAAGCGCCTGGCCAATGCCAGCGTGAGCGGGGTGGAGGTCGAGCGCGGCATCAACCACGTGACGGTCACGATCCACACGGCCAAGCCCGGGATCGTCATCGGCAAGGGTGGCGCCAACGTGGAGATCCTCCGCCAGCAGGTCGGCGCGCTGACGAACCGCAAGGTCAAGCTCGAGATCAAGGAGATCCGTCAGCCCGAGCTCGATGCCTACCTCGTCGCGATGAACATCGCGGGCCAGCTGAGCCGCCGCATCGCCTTCAAGAAGGCGATGAAGCAGGCCATCCAGCGCTCGATGAAGGCCGGTGCCAAGGGCGTCAAGATCGCCGTCGCCGGCCGCCTCGGTGGGTCGGAGATGGGTCGACGCGAGTGGGACAAGGAAGGGCGCATCCCGTTGGGGACGCTCCGCGCTGACATCAGCTACGGCCAGGTCCACGCCCACACGACCTATGGTCGGATCGGCGTGAAGGTCTGGATCTACCGCGGCGACATCGCTCCGGAGCGCACGCCGGCCCGCGACCTCAATACGCCGGCACCGGCCGGACAGGGGGTCTGACCCGTGTTGATGCCGAAGCGAGTCAAGCACCGCAAGGTCATGCGCGGCACGCATGTCCGGGGTCGCCAAGGGCGGTCACACCGTGGCCTTCGGTGAATACGGTCTGGCTACCCAGGAACCCGCCTGGATCACCAGCCGACAGATCGAAGCGGCACGACGTGCCATGACCCGCTCGGTCAAGCGCGGCGGCAAGATCTGGATCCGGATCTTCCCGGACAAGCCAGCGACCAAGAAGCCGGCGGAGACCCGGATGGGCTCCGGCAAGGGCGCACCCGACCATTGGGTCGCGGTGGTCAAGCCCGGTCGGATCCTGTTCGAGATGGCCGGTGTGGATCACGACTCGGCGATCGAGGCCATGCGCCTCGCCAGCCACAAGCTCCCGGTCGCGACCCGTGTGGTCGTCCGCGAAGGCGCGAAGGAGGCCTGACCGATGGAGATCGACAAGGTCCGCACGCTTTCGGACCCGGAACTCGACCAGGCGCTGCTTCAGGCGAAGCAGGATCTGTGGGGAGCGCGGTTCGCGCTCTCGACCCGACAACTCAAGGACTTCAGCACGATCCCGCAGACGCGGCGAACGATCGCGCGGATCCTGACCGTCCAGCGTGAGCGCAAGCTCGGCCGGACGGCGTAAGGGAGATCACGCGATGACAGGAGCGAACACGCACGTGCAAGGGCAGCGGAAGACGAAGGTCGGACGCGTGGTCAGCGACAAGATGGACAAGACGATCGTCGTGTCCGTCGAACGGCTGGCGCGCCACCGGCTGTACAAGCGGGTCATCCGCTTGTCGACCAAGTTCAAGGCCCATGACGAGGCCAACGAGGCTCGCATCGGCGACACCGTCCTCATCGAGGAGTCCCGACCCCTCTCGGCGACCAAGCGCTGGCGGCTCGTCAGCGTCGTGGCGCGCGCCGGGGATCACGGGCTGCCCGGCGAGGCCGTCGTCGGCGAAGAGGATGAGACCTCGGAGGCGATCCACTCGGCCGCCCATCCCGGGCGTGCCCGAGCCGAGGCCGACGTCGACGCCGCCGCCGATGAGACGACGCAGAGCGCCGATGAGGTCGCGTCGTGATCCAGTCACAGACGCGCCTCAAGGTCGCCGACAACACGGGCGCCCGGACGATCCAGTGCATCCGCGTCATGGGTCGATCACTCAAGACCGAAGCGGGCGTCGGTGACGTGATCGTCGCCAGCGTCAAGCAGGCCATCCCGAACGCCGCCGTCAAGAAGGGCGACGTGGTCCGTGCCGTCATCGTCCGCACGGCCAAGGAATACGGCCGCCCCGACGGCAGCTACATCCGGTTCGACGAGAACGCCGCGGTCCTGATCAACAACCAGGGCAATCCCCGTGGGACGCGCATCTTCGGGCCGGTCGCGCGCGAACTCCGCGATCGCAACTACATGAAGATCGTGTCCCTCGCGCCGGAGGTGCTGTGATGGCCACCGGTCAGATCAGCCGCGGCACGAAGGTGCCCGAGATCCGCAAGGGCGACACCGTCGTCCTGCTCGCGGGCAAGGATGCCGGCAAGTCCGGCAAGGTCGAGCGGGTCATCCGTCGTGAGCCGGCACCGCGCGGTCGCAGCATGTACCGACGTGGGTCCACGGCTGGCGGCGTGAGCGTCGTCGTCGAAGGCCTGAACATCGCCAAGCGGCACACCAAGCCCCGTCAGAGCTCCAGTGCGACGGACCGGATGCCCAAGGTCCAGGCCGGCGGGATCCTCGAGATCGCCCAGCCCGTGCCGGTCGCCAAGGTCATGGTCGTCTGCGGCAGTTGCCACAAGCCCACCCGGATCGGCCATCAGACCCTCGAGGGCGGACGCCGTGTGCGCATCTGTCGCCACTGCGGTCAGCAGCTGGAGGCCAAGTCATGACGCGCCTGCAGGAGCGGTACACGACCGAGGTCGTGCCCGCGCTCCAGAAGCAGTTCGAATACCCGAACCCCAATCAGGTGCCGGGCCTGTCGAAGATCGTCGTCAACATCGGTCTCGGCGAGGCGCTCAGCAACGCCAAGGCGCTCGACGCCGCGCTCGGCGACCTGACCTTGATCACGGGCCAGAAGCCCATCGTGACCAAGGCGAAGCGTTCGATCGCGCAATTCCGGCTGCGTGCCGGGAACTCGGTCGGTGCCAAGGTCACGCTCCGCGGCGAGCGGATGTGGGACTTCATGGACCGGCTGACGATCCTGGCGCTCCCGCGCATCCGCGACTTCCGGGGGATCCCCAGCAAGTCGTTCGATGGACGTGGCAACTATTCCCTGGGTCTTCGGGAGCAACTCGCGTTCCCGGAGATCGACTACGACAAGGTGGACCGGCTCCGCGGGCTGGAGATCAGCATCGTGACGACGGCGAAGACCGACGAGGAGGGCAAGAAGCTTCTTGAACTCCTCGGCATGCCGTTCGCCTCGTAGGGCGCGGAGAGGAGACAGATGGCCAAGAAGTCCATGGTCGCCAAGGCGGCCCGAACCCCGAAGTTCAAGGTCCGCGGGTATCACCGCTGCTTCGTGTGCGGGCGACCGCGCGCGTACATGCGCCGCTTCGCCCTGTGCCGCATCTGCTTCCGCGAGCGGGCACTCCGAGGCGAATTGCCCGGCGTCACCAAGTCGAGCTGGTAGGAACGAATGAACATCTCCGATCCGATCGCGGACATGCTCACTCGCGTCCGGAACGCCTCGCGCGCCCGGCACACCGAAGTGATCGTCCCGGCCTCCCGGACCAAGCGTGAGATCGCCCGCATCCTCAAGGACGAAGGCTTCATCGCCGACGTGCAAGAGGAGCAGGACGGCACCGCCGCGGTCCTTCGCATCACGCTGAAATACGTCGATGGCAAGGTGCCCGTCGTGTCCGGCCTGAAGCGCATCAGCAAGCCCGGCTTGCGGGTCTATGCCCGCAAGACGGACATCCCGCGCGTGCTCGGCGGTCTCGGGATCGTCATCGTCAGCACGAGCCAGGGGATCATGACCGGCCAGCAGGCGCGTCAGGCGCAGCTGGGCGGCGAAGTCCTCGCCTTCGTCTGGTAGATCGAGAACCATGTCACGTATCGGTCGTCTCCCCATCGCCGTTCCCACCTCGGTCGACGTGACCATCGATGGGCGCCACGTCACGGTCAAGGGTCCCAAGGGGACGCTGACCCGGGCGCTGCACCCGGACATGACGGTCAGCCGCGACGAGGCCACGCTCGTGGTCACGCGCCCGACCGAGCAGAAGATGCACAAGCAGTTGCACGGGCTCACCCGCACGCTCGTGAACAACATGGTCGTCGGCGTGAGCGACGGGTACCGCAAGGGCCTCGAGATCACGGGTGTCGGCTATCGTGCCGCCCTCAATGGTCGGAAGCTCCAGCTCAACCTGGGCTACAGCCATCCGATCGAGATCGATCCGCCCGACGGCATCAGCTTCGAAGTCGAAACGCCCACGCGTCTCGCGGTGGTCGGGATCGACAAGGAGCTCGTCGGTCAGATGGCGGCCAAGGTCCGCTCGACCCGCAAGCCCGAGCCGTACAAGGGCAAGGGTGTGCGCTACGCCGGCGAACAGGTCCGCCGCAAGGCCGGCAAGGCCGGCAAGATCGGCGGCAAGAAGTGATCCTGACCACTGACAAGGAACCAACACGATGACGCAGGTCGCCAGTCGCGGCGCCGCCCGACGCAAGCGCCACGAACGGATCCGCCTTCACCTGGCGGGCACGGACACGCGCCCGCGCCTCGCGGTGTTCCGCAGCCTCAACCATATCTACGCGCAGGTCATCGACGACTCGTCCGGCAGGACGTTGGCGGCGGCCTCGACCATCGAAAAGGAGCTTCGCGGCTCCAAGGAGACCAAGTCGGCCGAAGCGGCTGTCGTCGGTCGGCTCATCGCCGAACGCGCGAAGCAGGCCGGTGTCGAGCGTGTGGTCTTCGATCGAGCCGGGTTCCGGTACCACGGGCGGATCAAGTCGCTCGCCGATGCCGCCCGCGAAGCCGGCCTCGACTTCTGATCGGAAGGAGCCCACGTGGCACGTATTGACGGATCCAAGCTCGCGCTCGAGGAGCGCGTCGTCCAGATCAACCGAGTCGCCAAGGTCGTCAAGGGCGGCCGGCGGTTCAGCTTCAGCGCGGTCGTCGTCGTCGGTGACGGCGCGGGCCACGTCGGGGTCGGCATCGGCAAGGCTGGCGAGGTCCCCGAATCGATCCGCAAGGGTGTCGAGGACGCGAAGAAGAACCTGATCCGGATCCCGATGGTCGGGACGACCATCCCCCACGAGGTCCGGACCCAGTTCAGTGCGAGCCGCGTCATGCTCAAGCCCGCCTCGCAGGGGACCGGCGTCATCGCCGGTGGGTCCGTGCGAGCCGTCCTCGAGTCGGCCGGTATCCGCGACATCCTCTCGAAGACCTACGGATCGACGAACCCCGTCAACGTGACGCGGGCCACGATCGAGGCCCTGCGCTCGCTCCATTCGGCCGAGGAGCTGGGCGCCCGACGCGGCGTCCGTCTCGTGAGCCGCATCGCGGGTCAGCCCTCGGGCGGCTCAGAGGTGCGCGATGCCCGCTAAGCTCAAGGTCACCCAGGTCAAGAGCGAGATCAGCCACATCGCACGGAACCGTGCGACGGTGCGCGCGCTCGGGCTGCATGGGATCGGCTCCACCAGCATCATCAATGACAACCCCGCCACCCGCGGCATGGTCCGCCAGGTCCGGTTCCTCGTGACCTTCGAGGAGCTGGCCGAGACCGACGCGCAGGAGAAGGCATGAAACTCCACGACCTGCGCCCGCCGGAGGGCTCTCACAAGAAGAAGATGCGCGTCGGCCGTGGCATCGCGGCGGGCAAGGGCAAGACGGCCGGCCGCGGGACCAAGGGTCAGAAGGCCCGGGCCGGTGGCTCGATCCCGCCGTGGTTCGAAGGTGGCCAGACCCCGCTGCATATCCGGATCCCGAAGCTGCGCGGATTCAAGAACCGCGGCCGCATCGAGTTCGAAGTGGTCAACGTCGGGGCGATCCAGGACCTGATCGACCGTGGGGCATTCGAGACCGAGGCCCCGGCCGCCAAGCCGGCCAAGGGCGCCAAGGCCAAGACCGCCGCGTCGGCCCAGATCACGATCAACCAGGACATCCTGCGCGCGGTCGGACTGGTCCGAACCCTGAACAAGCCGCTCAAGATCCTCGGATCGGGTGAGCTGACGTCCCCGCTCTTCGTCGTGGCCGATGCGTTCACGGCGTCGGCGCGGACCAAGGTCGAGGCCGCGGGTGGCATCGTGAACGTCCTCGAAGTCCCGACCGCACCGCTGCCCGCCCTCAAGGGCAAGCCCGCGGAGCCCAAGACGACGTCTGACAAGCCTGCGGTCGAGGCGGCTCCGGTCGTCGACGCCGCCGTCGACGCGGCGATCGCCGAGCCCGCCGTCGTGGAAGCCGTCGAAGCCGAGGCCGAGACCGAGGCTCCCGCGGAGACGCTCGAGAGCGAAGCCACCGCGGACACCGAGCCAGATCCAGAGGCCGAGGCATCGGCAGACGCCGAGGCCCCGTCCGGCGACGACGCCTAGCCCGTGTTCGAATCGCTGCTGAACGCCTTCCGCGCGCCGGACATCCGGCGGCGGATCCTGTATGTCCTTGGGCTGCTGATCGTCTTCCGGCTCCTGGCCAGCGTGCCCGTGCCCGGGATCGACAAGGCGCAGCTCCAGAACTTCGTCAGCAGCAACCCGTTGTTCGGGTTGCTCGACCTCTTCTCGGGAGGCGGGCTGGCGAGGTTCTCGGTCGTGGCGCTCGGCATGAACCCGTACATCAACGCCTCGATCATCATGCAGTTGATGACCGGCGTGGTCCCGTCGCTCCAGGCGTTGAGCCGGGAAGGGGAGTACGGGCGCAACAAGATCAACCAGTACACGCGCTATCTCACCGTCCCGCTCGCGATGCTCCAGGCCTACGGCTTCCTGGCGCTGCTCAATTACAACGGCGTCCTGTCGAGCGGCTTCAACCTCGCGAGCTGGGAGACGTTGACCCAGATCGCGACCCTGACCGCCGGTGCGATCGCGCTGATGTGGATCGGTGAGCTCATCACCGAACGCGGGATCGGCAACGGCATCAGCTTCATCATCTTCGCGGGCATCGTGAGTCGCGCGCCCGGGGCCATCGGCGCGTTCATCGCCAGCCCCAACATCGCGGCGTTCATCGCCTTCGGGGCGATCGCCGTGGCCGCGGTCGGCGTGATCATCTACATCCAGGAAGGCCAGCGCCGAATCCCGATCCAGTATGCGAGTCGTGTACGAGGGCGGCGGATGTACCAGGGTGGGCAGACGTTCCTGCCGCTGCGCGTCAACCAGGCGGGCGTCATCCCGATCATCTTCGCCGTCAGCATCCTGCTGTTCCCGCAACAGCTCGCGTCCTACTTCACCGGATCCGAGATCGGGATCGTCTCGACCATCGCCAACGCGGTCGTCCGGCTCTTCAGCCCGAACACGCCCCTGTACATCCTTGTCTACTTCTTCCTGACGATGGGGTTCACGTACTTCTACACGGCCTTCACGTTCAAGCCCGACGAGACCGCCGAGCAGTTGCGCAAGAACGGCGGGTTCATCCCTGGCATCCGGCCGGGTCGCCCGACACAGGATTACCTTGCCCGGGTCGTGACGCGGATCACCTTCGCCGGGGCGTTGTTCCTGGCCATCGTCGCCGTGTCGCCGGCGGTGATCGCGCTGCTCTTCACCGATCTGGCGACGCTGGGTCTTGGCGGGACGAGCCTGCTGATCGTGGTGTCCGTCGTGGTCGAGACCATGAAGCAGATCGAGGCGCAGTTGATGATGCGCAATTACGAAGGCTTCATCCGATGACCTCGACCGCCGAGGTGGCTGTCGTCGTCCCATGACGGTCCTCGTACTGCTGGGAGCACCAGGAGCGGGGAAGGGGACGCAGGCGCCGATCCTGAGCCAGCGTCTTGGGCTGCCCCATGTCTCGACCGGAGACCTCTTCCGTGCCGCGGTCCGCGATGGTTCCGCGGTCGGGCTGGAGGCGCGTCGCTACATGGAACGCGGGCAACTGGTCCCCGACGACATCACGATCCGGATGCTCCTCGCTCGCCTTGAACAGCCCGATGCCGCCGGTGGCGTCATCCTCGACGGGTTCCCGCGCAACGAGGCCCAGGCTGAGGCGCTCGATGCGGCGCTGACCGAGCGCGGCGGACGGGTCGACCGGGCGCTCCAGGTGGAGGTCCCGACCGACGACCTCGTGCGGCGCCTCTCCGGTCGATGGGTGTGCCAGTCGGCCGGCCACGTCTACAACGAATTCACGAACCCGCCGCGGTCGGCCGGGCGCTGCGACCTCGACGATTCGCCGCTGATCCAGCGGGACGACGATCGACCCGAGACGATCCGCACCCGCCTGACGATCCAGCTCGACAGCCTGCAGGAGGTCGTGGCCCACTACCGTGATGCCGGCGTGCTCCGCGCCGTGGACGGGCGACAGCCGATCGAGGCGGTCACGAACGCGCTCCTCGCAGCGGCTGCCGATGGTGGGGAGGCGGCCTGATGGTCACGCGAAAGTCCCGGGCCGAGATCGACAAGATGCGTCGTGCTGGCCGGATCGTGGCGGAAGTGCTGGCCCTGATCGAAGAGGCCCTCAAGCCGGGCGCCTCGACGGCCGACCTCGATCGCGCCGCCGAAGCGCACATCCTTCGGGCGGGGGCGGTGCCGTCGTTCAAGGGCTATCCGGGGATCAATCCGCGGCGGCCGTTCCCGGGGACGGTCTGCATCTCCATCGATGACGAGATCGTCCACGGGATCCCGGGTGAGCGGACGATCCGCGCGGGACAGATCGTGTCGATCGATGCCGGCGCGATCCTCGATGGGTGGCACGGCGATGCCGCCCGGACCTTCTACATCGGTGATCCGCCACCGGACATCGCCGACCTGATCGAGACCACGAGGGCGTCGATGCTGGCCGGCATCGCGGCCGCCATCCCCGGGAACCACATCGAAGACATCTCGGGTGCTGTCGAGGACGTCGTCCGCCCCAAGGGCTACGGCATCATCCGCCAGTTCGTCGGCCACGGGATCGGGACCGAGATGCATGAAGAGCCCCAGGTCCCGAACTTCCGGACCGGCCGACCCGGGCGCAAGCTGGAAGCCGGGCTGTGTCTCGCCATCGAGCCGATGCTGACGATGGGCAAGTACGAAGCCCGGGTGCTGCCCGACGACTGGACGATCGTCACGAAGGATGGCTCGCTCGCCGCCCATTTCGAGGACTCGATCGCGATCACCGACCGGGGACCGGAGATCCTGACAGCCCTATGAGGTGGTTGCCGGGAACGCGCATCTTTGATACGCTACGCTTTCGTGTGTCGGCCCGGTCGGGCCGACACTGCGCGTGAGAAAGGGAAGCACGTAGCCTGTGGCCAAGCGAGATGCGATCGAAGTCGAGGGAACGGTCATCGAACCGCTCCCGAACACGATGTTCGCGATCGAGCTGGAGAATGGCCACCGGGTGCTCGCCCACATCAGCGGAAAGCTCCGGATGAACTTCATCCGGATCCTGCCCGGTGACCGTGTCCGTGTCGAGTTGTCTCCGTACGACCTGACGCGCGGCCGGATCACGTACCGACTCAAGTAAACCTGATACCCGACCACAAGAACCCGAGGATCCGTTGAAAGTCCGAGCCTCCGTCAAGGCGCGCTGCGACAACTGCAAGGTCATCCGGCGCCACGGCACGGTGATGGTCATCTGCACCAATCCCAAGCACAAGCAGCGGCAGGGGTAACCGATGGCACGTATCGCCGGTGTCGATGTCCCGCGTGAGAAGCGCGTCGAGATCGCCCTGACCTATGTCTTCGGGATCGGTCTGCCGACCAGCCAGAAGATCCTGGCCCAGACCAATATCAACCCGGACACCCGTGTCCGCGATCTGACCGAAGAGCAGGTCAATCGGCTCCGCGAGCTGATCGACCGGCGCTACAAGGTGGAGGGTGACCTTCGCCGCGAGGTGGCGCTCAACATCAAGCGCCTCACCGAGATCGGGTCATATCGCGGCCTCCGCCACCGACGCAACCTCCCGGTCCGCGGCCAGCGGACCAAGACCAACGCTCGTCAGCGTCGCGGCCCCAAGAAGGTCGTCGGCATGCGGCGCAAGAAGTGACGAGGGACTGATCAGGCATGGCGGAACGCAAGAAAGCGGTCAAGCAGCGTCGGCGTGAGAAGAAGAACGTCCCGCAGGGGCACGTTCACATCCAGGCCACGTTCAACAACACGATCATCACGATCACCGATCTCAACGGTGCGGTCATCAGCTGGGGCTCCGCGGGTGTCGCGGGCTTCAAGGGATCGCGCAAGAGCACGCCGTATGCGGCCGCGCTGTCGGCCGATGGTGCCGCTCGCCGGGCCATGGAGCACGGCATGCGGCAGGTCGAGGTCTACGTGAAGGGTCCGGGCGCCGGCCGTGAGCAGGCGATCCGATCGCTCCAGGCCGCTGGCCTCGAAGTCAGCGCCATCACCGATGTCACCCCCATCCCGCACAACGGCTGCCGCCCGCCAAAGCGTCGCCGCGTCTAGCTGAGCCAGAGGACCCATGGCCCGTTACACCGAATCCGTCTGTCGCCTTTGCCGGCGGGAGGGCGCCAAGCTCTTCCTGAAGGGCAGCCGCTGCTATACCAAGAAGTGCGCCTTCGAACGTCGGCCCACCCCTCCGGGTCAGCATGGCGTCCGTCGCCGCAAGGTCGGCGAGTATGGCCTCCAGCTTCGTGAGAAGCAGAAGGTCCGCCGCACCTACGGCGTCCTCGAGCGCCAGTTCCGGAACTACTTCGTCGATGCCGAGAACCGGCCGGGCGTGACGGGTGAGAACCTGCTTCGTTCGCTGGAGCTCCGCTTCGACAACGTCGTCTACCGCTCGGGCATCGCGTCGTCCCGAGCCCAGGCGCGGCAGCTGGTCACCCACGGTCACTTCGCCGTGAATGGCCGCGCCACCAACATCTCGTCCTTCCGACTCAAGCCGGGCGACCGGTTCGAGGTGCGGGAGTCGCATCGGACCCGCGAGCCGTTCAAGCTCGCGAAGGAAACGCTCAAGAACCACCAGGCTCCGGAGTGGCTGACCGTCGATGCGGCCACGTTGTCCGGGACCGTCGCCACCCCGCCCAGCCGCGACCAGATGCCGCTCGATCTCAACGAGCAGCTCGTGGTCGAGTACTACTCGAGGTAACCGCACCCTCATGATCGAACTCGAGAACCCACAGATCGAGCCTGTCGAGGAAGTCGGCACGTACGCGAAGTACGAGGCCGGGCCGCTGCAGGCCGGCTATGGCGTCACGCTCGGCAATGCGCTCCGACGTGTGCTCCTGTCGTCGCTCGAAGGGGCGGCGGTCACCAGCATCCAGATCCGTGACGTCTACCAGGAGTTCTCGACGATCCCGGGCGTCAAGGAAGACGTCACCCAGATCGTCCTCAACGTCAAGAAGCTTCGACTCAAGAGCTACGCGAGCCATCCGGTCCAGCTTCGGCTGATCAAGAGCGGCGCGGGCTCGGTCACCGCAGCGGACATCGCGGAGTCCGCGGACGTCGAGATCACCAATCCCGAACTCGTGCTCATGACCCTCGACACGGACGACGTGACCATCGAGATGGACCTCACGGTCGAGCGTGGCGTCGGGTACCTGGGTGCCGAGCGCGCGGAAGCCCTGCCGATCGGTGTCATCGCGGTCGACGCGATCTTCACGCCGGTCCGGAAGGTCAACTACTGGGTCGAGGGCATGCGGGTCGGTCAGATGACCAACTACGACAAGCTCACGATCGAGATCGAGACCGACGGCACCAGCAGCCCCGAAGAGGCGCTCAGTCGCTCGGCCGAGATCCTGGTGAACCAGTTCCGACCGTTCGTCACGGTCGGGATGGCGGCCGTCCCGGCCGTCCCGGCGACCGGCGCGGCGACGCTCCCCTCGAACATGCTCGACATGCCGATCGAGGAGCTCGACCTGCCGATGCGGGCCTACAACTCGCTCAAGCGCAACAACATCGTCAAGGTGGGGCAGCTGCTCCAGCTCAAGGACGACGATCTCCTCCGGATGCGCAACTTCGGCAAGAAGTCGCTCGACGAGATGAAGGAGCGCCTGCGCATGCGGGGCTTCATCGTCCCGGACTCGGAGACCGACGGCCTCGACATCGAGGATGGCGACGAGCCGTTCGACGATGAGGCAGAGGCCTGAGCCGTGACCTCCCATCGGATCGGCGGGCGCAAGCTCAGCCGAAAGCAGGGCCCGCGCCTCGCGCTCTACAAGAACCTGACCGTGTCGGTGCTGCGCTATGAGCGCGTCCAGACCACCGAGGCGAAAGCCAAGGAGATCAGCGGTCGGGTGGAGAAGGCGATCACGTTGGCCAAGCGCGGCGATCTCGCGGCTCGCCGCGCGATCGTGTCGCAGTTTCCCAACGAGCCGCTCGTGATCAACAAGCTCTTTGACGAGATCGCTCCCAAGTACGCCGATCGGTCGTCCGGGTACACCCGGATCGTCCGTCTTGGCCAGCGACGGGGCGATGCGGCGGAGATCGTGCAGATCGAACTGGTCTGATCACCGATGCCCGAGAGGGTGTCCTCGCGGCGCTTTCGCGCCCGGGTCGAATACGACGGCACGGACTTTGCCGGGTTCCAGGTCAATCCTGGGAAACGGACGGTCCAGGGGGTCCTGGAAGACGCGGTGCGTCGCCTCGGCAACGGGGTGGAGCAACGGGTCGACGGGGCCGGCCGAACGGATGCCGGCGTCCACGCCGAGGGGCAGGTCATCGCCTTCTCCTACGAGGGACGACTCACGGTGACGGAGTTGGGTCGGGCGCTACAGGCGCTCCTCCCCGACGACATCGCCATCCGGGATCTGCGTCGGACGGTCAAGGGGTTCCACCCTCGCTACGCGGCGCGGTATCGGGAATACCGCTACACCGTCTGGAACGGGCCGCGGAGCCCGCTTCACGAGCGTACGGCGCTCGGGGTGCGGGTCCCGCTCGACACCGCCGCGATGGCGCAAGCCGGGTCAGCCTTCATCGGCCGGCACGACTTCCGGGCCTTCGGGGCGGCGGACCGCTCTTCGGTCCGGACCGTGATCGCGGTCCGGGTGCGACGGGAGGGACGACTCGTGACGATCGACGTCCGGGCCGACGCCTTCCTTCGCGGGATGGTCCGCCGAATGGTGGCCGCCCTCCTGGAGGTCGGTCTCGGAACGATGGATGAAGCAGCGGTCCGGGCGGCACTTGCCGATCCGCGACCGGCCCTCGATGGGGCAGCGGCCCCAGCCAAGGGGCTCTGCCTCCGGCGCGTGGCCCTCGGGCGACGACCGGGTGAATGGAACGGAGAACACGAGGAACGATGAACGCCAAGACGGTGGCTGTACGAGAACGAGATATCGAACGCGGGTGGTACGTCGTGGATGCGACGGACGAGACCCTGGGTCGGCTCGCGTCGCGTATCGCGCGTGTCCTCGTGGGGAAGCACAAGCCTTCCTACCAGCCGAACCTCGACTCGGGCGATCATGTGATCGTCCTCAACGCCGCGAAGATCGCCGTCACGAGCAGCAAGCTCGAGTCGAAGGTCTACGCGCGACACAGCGGCTACCCCCAGGGCTTCAAGGAGGAGACGCTCGGGCACCTGCTCGCCCGTCGTCCCGAGGAGCCGATCCGTCGAGCGGTCAAGGGCATGCTCCCGCACAACAAGCTCGGCGCCCAGCAGTTGCGCAAGCTCAAGGTCTACGCCGGGACCGACCACCCGCATCAGGCTCAGCGGCCTGAGCCGCTCGCCTGACGAGGAGTCCACACCGCATGTCCACCATCGCTTTCTTCTCCGGGACCGGTCGTCGCAAGACGGCGATCGCCCGCGTCCGCCTGCTGCCGGGTGAGGGTGAGATCGTCGTGAACGGTCGAACGCTCGACGAGCACTTCGGGAACGCGATCAACGAGGCCGACGTGCGGATGCCGTTCCGGGTGACCGGGACCGAGGGCCGCTTCAACGCGATGATCAAGGTCGAGGGTGGCGGCGTCACCGGTCAGGCCGGAGCCATCCGTCACGGGATCGCGCGGGCGCTCCTCGAGGTGGATCCCGAAGGTCACCGTCTCCCGCTGCGCCAGGCCGGTCTCCTGACCCGTGACCCACGGATGAAGGAACGCAAGAAGTACGGTCTCAAGCGCGCGCGCAAGGCTCCCCAGTACACCAAGCGTTAGGGCGTCAGCCGGAGTCATCCATGCGTGCGTTGCGATCTTGCGCGCGCTCGCTCACGCACCGTCGGGTGCGCTCGCTCCCGTGCTCGACCGCGCCTTCGCCTGACCGACCCGGGCTGACGCCCACGCGTCAGCCGGAGTCATCCATGGGGCCGCGATGACGTCGTTGCGCGGGCGGGACCTGCTGAGCGTCGCGGATCTGTCCGCGGCCGAGGTCGATCGGGTCTTTGCGACCGCCACCAGACTCAAGGGCGAGTACCGCACGTCGCGCCGGCACGCGCCACCGCCGCTGGTCGGTCGCACGATCGCGATGCTCTTCCAGAAGCCGAGCCTGCGGACACGCGTGACCTTCGAGGCCGGCATGGCCCAGCTCGGCGGTCATGCGATCTACCTCACCAACGACGTCGTCCTCGGAGCCCGCGAGAGCGTCCGCGATGTCGCCCGCAATCTCGAGCGGTTCGTCGACGGCATCGTCGTTCGGACGGGTCCCCAGGAGGTCATCCTCGAGCTCGCCGCGCACGCGGACATCCCGATCATCAACGGCCTGAGCCTGCGGGAACATCCGTGTCAGGCGCTCGCCGACGTGTTCACCATGCGCGAGCACTTCGGCGACCTCCGCGGTGTCTCGGTCGCCTTCATCGGTGACGGCAACAACGTCTATCACTCGCTGGCCCTGCTCGGCGGGGCGATGGGGATGGAGATCCGGCTGGCCCATCCCGGACGGCTACGCGCCCAACGAGCGCATCGTCGCACGCGCCCAGGAGCTGGCCGCCTCGACCGGCGGTCGTCTGGTCTTCGGTCATGATCCCCGCGAGATCGTCCGAGGGGCGCAGGTCGTGTACACCGATGCGTGGACCTCGATGGGCCAGGAGGCCGAGGCCGAGGAGCGGCGCGATGCCTTCGCGGCCTACCAGGTCGACGACGCCCTGCTCGAGATCGCCGGCCCGGATGCCGTGGCGATGCACTGCCTGCCCGCGCATCGCGGTGAGGAGATCACCTCGTCGGTGATGGACGGACCGCGTAGTCTGATCTTCGATCAGTCCGAGAACCGGCTCCACGTCCAGAAGGCGTTGCTGGTCGAGCTGCTCGCAGGGGAGGACGAGTCGTGAGCGAGGCGCTCTATGAGCAGTACAAGGACGCGCTGCGGCGTGGTCACGCGGCGTCCCTGCGCGGCGACTTCGATGCGGCGATCGGCGCGTATCGCGAGGCAGCGGCCATCGCCCCGGACCGCGCGATGCCGCAGGCCAGCCTGGCGGGCGTGCTCGCCCGGACCGGGCGGATCAGCGAAGCGCTCGCCGCGTACGACGTCGCGCTGACCCGACAGCCCGAGGATGAGGCGTCGTTGCGCGGACGGGCGGAGATGCTCGCCATCGCGGGTCGTCGGGCCGAGGCGGCCGAGACGCTCGACAAGCTCGCCGACGTGCTGGAGCGGGACGGCCGGCTCGTGGACGCGTGCGACGTCGCCCGGCGGGCGCTCGAGCTCGCTGAATCCCGGGCGCGACGACAGGGTCTCGAAACGATGGTCGCGCGTCTGCGCGAATCGGGGGCCGACCCGACCGCCGATGCGCTGGCGGAATCCCTGGGGACGCTCGACGGCCCAGCCCTCACCGGCGCGCGTGGGCCGGCCGCGATCGAGGCCAAGCGCGACCCGCGCCGCCCGGTCCTCGCGGCAGCAGCGGTCCTCGCCGCGGCCGCCGAAACGGCCCTCGACAACGGCGATCTGGACGAGGCCCGTCGCTGCTACCTCGAGGCGTCAGCGGCGCAGCGTTCGATCGGGAATCTGCATGCCGCGCTCGACCAGTGCTATCAGGCGCTCGCGATCGCCCCAGCCGGTGGCGACGTGCATCTCGCCCTGACCGAGCTCTATCTCGATCGAGGGTGGCGCGTTCCGGCGGCGGACAAGCTGGTGCTGCTCGGACGTCTCTCGGAACTCGGTGGCGACGACCTGACGCGCGCCCGGCTGTGCACGCTTGCGGCCGACCGGTTCCCGGATGACACGCGCTTCGCGGCGATCTGCGGCTGACCCAGCCTGCGCTGACCCGCCGGCCGCGACCGGGGGCGATGCTACACTCGCGCGACGATGACGCAGCTCCTCGGATCGATCCTCGAGCAAGTCAGCCTGACCACCGTGATCGACGTGGGGATCACGGCACTCCTGATCTACTGGCTCTTCAGCCTGATCCGGGGGACCCGGGCGGTCCGGCTGGTGATCGGCGTCAGCGTCCTGATCGTGGTCTATGGCCTGGCCGTGGCGTTCAACCTCGTCCTGCTGACGCGGATCCTCCAGGGCGGCGCTGTGGTCGGCGCGTTCGCCCTGGTCGTGGTCTTCCAGCCTGAGTTGCGTCGGGCGCTCGAGCGCATCGGGCGCGTCGGCTCGTTCGCCTGGCTGATCTCCCCATCGGAATCGCGGGTCTCGAGCCATGTCGCGACGGAGGTCGCGAAGGCCGCGGCCGGTCTGTCGGCCGATGGCCATGGGGCCCTCATGGTGATCGAGCGCGAGACCGGGCTGGAGGAGGTCGCCGAGACCGGGGTCATGATCCACGGTGATGTCTCGGCGGACCTGCTGCGGACGATCTTCGCGCCACGGACCGCGCTCCATGACGGAGCGGTCATCATCCGGACCGACACGATCCTCGCGGCGGGTGCCGTCCTGCCGCTTGCCGAAACGAGCGTGCACACGGAGCGGTTCGGGACGCGCCACCGGGCGGCGCTCGGCATCGCCGAACAGACCGATGCGCTGGTCGTGGTCGTCTCCGAGGAGAACGGCCAGATCAGCCTGGTCGAGCGGAGTCGGATCGTCCGCAACCTGAACGAACCGCAACTCGTCGCGGCCCTCCGGACCTTGCTCGATCCCACATCTGGCCGGCGAGGCTCGCTGGCCTGGCGGAATGGGGGCACGGGTGGTCGGGCGCCTCGGGTCAGCGATCTCGGTCGCATCGTCGGTCGAACGCCGGAGGCCCCGCCGCGGGTCGCGCCGGATGATGAACCTGCCAAGGCGGCGGCCGCTCAGGCGCCGCGGTGACCCGACTCCTGCGGGTCGTCGTCCACAACTGGCCCCTCAAACTCGCCGCCGTCGGCCTCGCGTCACTCCTGTATGCCGGTCTCGTGCTGTCGCAGAGCACCCAGACGTTCCCCGGGATCGTCCCGGTGCGGGTCGTGGATCAGCCGTCGGACACGGTGTTGCTCACGTCCATCGACCCGGTGACCGAAGTCCGCTACTTCTCGCCATCGGGCGCGGTGCCGATCACGTCGACCTTCAGTGCCACGGTGGATGTCAGTGACGTCACGCCCGGCAGCGGTCCGGTCTCGGTCCCGGTGGTCGTGACCTCGGTCGACGATCGCATCAACGTCATCGGATCCACCCCGGACGTCGTCACGGTGCAGCTCGACAGCCTCGTCACCCGCAACGACGTCCCGGTCATGATCGACTACGGGACGCCACCCGACGGGTTCGAGGTGGGCGAGGTCGTGGTCGAGCCCTCGACGGTCTCGGTGTCCGGTCCGGCGACGGTCGTCGACAAGATCGTCGGCGTCCGCGGCACCATCCAGATCCAGACGTCCGGGATCAGCGTCGACCAGGACGTCCTGCTCACCCCGGTGGACTCGGTGGGCGACGCGGTCAGCCCGGTCAACGTGGATCCACGCACCGCACGAGTGAAGATCCCGGTGTTCGAGAACCGGCGGTCACGGACGGTCCCGGTCCGACCGGTGATCACGGGCACGCCGGCGGCCGGCTTCGAGGTGGCGTCGGTCACGGTCCTGCCGACCGCCGTCACGGTCCAGGGTGGCGCCGAGCAGCTTTCCGAACTCGCGCAGGCCGACACGGAACCGGTGTCCGTGACGGGCGCCTCGAGCGACATCTCGACGACGGTCGGTCTGGCGCTGCCGAGTGGCATCGTGCCGCTCGATGACGCCCCGGTCGCGGTCACGATCACGCTCCGGCCGGTGACGTCGACCCGGACCTTCGAGGCCGGGCTGCGTCTCGTCGGTGCCCGGAGCGACCAGACCTACGACCTCCCCGTCGACCGGGTGTTGGTCACGATCGGCGGCTCGGTCGCCGACCTGGATCGACTCCAGGGTTCGAGGCTCGTCGCCGACCTCGACGTCACCGACCTCGAACCCGGCACGTCGAACGTGCCCGTGACCCTCGATCTGCCCGCCGGTCTCACCCTCGTCTCAGCCAGCCCTCCGACCGTGTCCGTCACGGTCACCGGTCCGGCCCTGCCATCGAGCTCACCCGGTCTGGTGCCCGCCTCGCCCGCACCGAGCGGGGGCTGACGATGGCCAGGCTGTTCGGCACCGACGGCATCCGGGGGGTGGCCAACGTCGACCTCAAGCCCACCCTGGCCTTCGCGCTCGGCCGGGCCACCGCCAACCGGCTCGTCGGACCCGGCGGCGCCATCGTGGTCGGTCAGGACACGCGACGATCCGGCGACATGTTCACGGCGGCCATCGCCGCGGGCGCGAGCAGCCTCGGCGCCGATGTCCATCTTGTCGGCGTGGTCCCGACACCGGCGCTCGCCTTCCTCGCGGGATCCGGACCGTTCGCCGCCGGCATCATGGTGTCCGCCTCGCACAATCCCGCGGACGACAATGGCCTCAAGGTGCTCGATGGCGCGGGTCTCAAGCTCGACGATGCGGTCGAGGATGAGCTCGAGCAGCTGGTCTGGCGCTCCGATGACCTCGGGGGCGCGACGAACGCCAGCCTGGGTCGGATCGTCGTGCGCGACGACCTCATCGACCAGTATCTCCAGCACCGTCTGGCCCTGGCGGCCAGCGTCGGCGCGGGTTCGCTTCGGCTTGTCCTCGACGGGGCGAACGGCTCCGGCTCCTTCCTCGGACCCGAGATCCTCCGGGCGACCGGGGCCACGGTCGAGACGATCCACGTCGAACCCGATGGGATCAACATCAACGTCCGCTCGGGGGCCACCGATCCGGCATCGCTCGCCGCGTTCGTCGTCGAGCGCGGCGCGGACGTCGGCCTTGCCCTCGATGGTGACGCCGACCGACTGATCGCGGTGGACGCCGCGGGGCACGTCGTCGATGGCGACCAGATCCTCGGGATCCTCGCGCTGGATCGACTCGCCCGGGGCGCGCTCGCGGGTGGGGTCGTCGTCTCGGTGCTCTCCAACGGCGGGCTGCAGACGGCGGTCGAAGCGGCCGGCGGTCAGGTGGTCAGGACGCCGGTCGGGGACAAGTACATCCTCGAGGGGATGCAGGTGTCGGGCGCTCGTCTCGGTGGGGAGAAGAGTGGCCACGTGATCGACCTCGACCACACGACCTCGGGCGACGGCATCGTCACGGCCCTCGAGGTCCTCCGCGTCATGACCGCGAGCGGGATCCCACTGGCCGAACTGGCCGCCCGGATCCCGATGCTGCCACAGCAACAACGGGCCGTGAAGGCACGTCACAAGGACCAGTGGGAGGCCGATCGGGCGCTCCAGGCGGCCATCGCGGCTGCGGCGACCCGTCTCGGACCGGCCGGCCGCGTCCTGGTTCGGCCATCGGGCACGGAACCGGCGCTGCGGGTCATGGTCGAGGGGCCGGATGCGGCGCTCGTCACGGAGCTCGCCGACGCGCTCGCGACCCTTGCGGGGGAGCGTCTAAACTAGCCCCGGTGCCCACCCATCGGAGTCACCACGGCCGATCCGCGCGGCGGCGGCGAACGGAGGACGTGACCGGATGTGCGGCATCGTCGGATACACGGGCCCCCGCGAAGCGGGTCCGCTGCTCATCGAAGGGCTGAAGCGGCTCGAATATCGCGGCTATGACTCGGCCGGGATCGCCCTCGTGGACGATGCCGGCGATCTCTTCGTGGAGAAGCGTGCCGGCAAGCTGGTGAACCTCCAGACCGCGCTGGCCGACCGCACCCCGCATGCCGCGATCGGGCTCGCGCACACCCGGTGGGCCACCCATGGTCGTCCGAACGACCTCAACGCCCACCCGCACCAGGATTGCACCGGCGAGATCACCGTGATCCACAACGGGATCATCGAGAACTTCAGCGAATTGCGGGACGGCCTGGAGGCGCGCGGCCACACCCTCACGTCCGAGACCGACACCGAGGCGCTGGCGCACCTCGTCGAGGAGGCCTATGACGGCGACCTCGCCGATGCCGTCCGTTCCGCGCTCCGACGCGTCGACGGCGCCTACGCGATGGTCGTGATGCACCGGGCCGAGGGCGATCGACTGGTCGGGGCTCGCAA
The DNA here is from genome assembly GCA_963778805.1 of uncultured Chloroflexia bacterium. Lineage (GTDB taxonomy): Bacteria > Chloroflexota > Limnocylindria > Limnocylindrales > CSP1-4 > SPCO01. Next base: position 61,430 of record CAVZVT010000005.1, read on the forward strand.
GGACGTCCCGCTCGTCGTCGGTCTCGGTGACGGCGAGGGGTTCCTCGCGTCCGACGTCGCGGCCATCCTGGTCCACACGGATCAGATCATCTTCCTCGAGGATGGCGACGTCGCGGATCTCCGGCCGTGGGGCGTCACGATCACCGACGTGGAGGGGCGAGTCCAGGAACGAGCCGTCACGACCATCGATTGGTCGCCCGAGGCTGCCGAGAAGGGCGGCTACGACCACTTCATGCTCAAGGAGATCCACGAGCAGCCCGAAGCCCTGGCGCAGTCGCTGACCGGTCGGGTCCATCGTGACGGGCGGATCCACGTCGAGGAGCTCGACGGGATGACGGACACCCTCCGCGCGATCGAACGGATCGAGCTCGTCGCCTGCGGGACCGCCTACTACGCGGCGCTCATCGGCGCGGCCGCGATCCAGGACTGGACCGGGCTCCCGGCCCGCGCCACCGTCGGCTCGGAGTTCCGGTATGGACCACCACCGCTCGATGGCCGGACGCTCGTCATCGCGGTCACGCAGTCCGGTGAGACGGCCGACACGATCGCGCCCGTCCGGATGGCGAGGGAACGCGGGTGCCCGGTCGTCGCGGTGACGAACACCGTCGGTTCGGCGATCACCCGCGAGGCGGACGCGGTCCTGTTCCTCCAGGCTGGCCCGGAGATGGCCGTCGCGGCCTCGAAGACCTTCGTCACCCAGGTGACCACGCTGATCGTGCTCGCGGCGGCGATCGCCGGGCTCCGCGGCACGATGGACGAGACCCGTGAGCTCGAACTCGGGCTGGCGCTTCGGGCGCTACCCGCGGCCGCGGCACGGGCCCTGGACGACGCGGCCGCCCGGACCCCCGACCTGGCCCGGCGCTATGTCAACTCGCGGGGCTTCATGTTCGTGGGTCGCGGGTACGGCTATCCGGCGGCGCTCGAGGGTGCGCTCAAGCTCAAGGAGGTCAGCTACGTCCATGCCGAGGGCTACGCCGCCGGCGAGCTCAAGCACGGACCGATCTCGCTCCTCGATGCCGAGTGCCCGCTCGTCGCCGTCGTGACCCGGTCGTCGGTCTACGACAAGGTCATCAGCAATGTCATGGAGGGTCGGGCGCGAGACGCCCGGGTCATCGCCGTCGCCACCGAGGGCGACGCGCAGATCGAGCGCTATGCCGATGACGTCTGCTGGGTCCCCGACACGCACGAGGCCCTCTCGCCGATCCTCGCGGTCATCCCGCTCCAGCTGTTCGCCTATCACGTGGCCGTCGCGCGTGGCACGGACGTCGATCAACCACGCAACCTCGCCAAGTCCGTGACGGTGGAGTAGGGGATGTCCGACGGCGACGAGGTGCTGGGTGCGGGCATCGTCCCGCCCGGGACGACCGAGCTCGGCATCGACATCATCAAGGTCGACCGGATCCGCGACACCCTGGCCCGGTTCGGCCAGCGGTTCACCGATCGCGTCCTGACCCCGGCCGAGCAGCGCTACGTCCGCGGTCGCCCGGAGACGATGGCCGGCCGGTGGGCCGCCAAGGAATCGGTGTCGAAGGTGCTCGGTCTCGGAGTGCGCGGCATCGGGTGGAAGGACATCGAAGTCGAGCGGTTGCCCACGGGCCAACCGGCGGTCCGTCTCCATGGGCGAGCGGCTGCACGGGCGGAACAGCTCGGGATGGGCCGCATCGCGCTCTCGATCACCCACGAGGCCGAATACGCGGTCGCGATCGCCTTCGGGATCCGGACGGCGGGCGGCCGATACGTCTTCCCGCCCGATATCGATGCCCGGCTCGATGACCGCGAACGATTGATCCTGGCGCGGATCGAGCGACTGCGGACGCTGGCCACCGAAGCCGGCGCCGAAGGTCTGGCCTCCGATGCGCCGCGACCCGCGGACGATGCCGTGGAACGTGCTCGTGGCTGAGCGCGGCAGTCCGGTCGGGTTCGGGCGGCGACCGTCGCGACGCGGCTCCGGAGGAGCGAGAGACCGATCGCCAGGTCGTGCCCGATGGCGCGGTCCGCCTCGATGACGACATCGTCGGGGCCCTGCTCCCGGAGCGTCCGGTCCGCGGCCACAAGGGTTCGTTCGGCAAGTTGCTCGTGATCGCGGGCTCGCTCGACTACGCAGGAGCGGCGCTGCTGGCCTGTCGGGCGGCCGGTCGAGCGGGTGCCGGTCTCGTGACCCTCGCGGTGCCGGAGTCGCTCCAGCCACTGTTCGCGGCCAAGGTCATCGAGGCCACGACCATGGCGCTGCCGGAGGATGATGTCGAGGAGGTCGACCCCGAGCCCGCCCTGGCGAGGATCCTCGATCATGAACACGATGCGATCCTCCTCGGCCCCGGACTGCGACCGGGCCTGGCGACCGCAGAGCTCGTCCGCGAGTTGTTCGCCACGCCGGGACCGGATACGGCCCCGATCGTCCTCGATGCCGAAGCGCTTCGCTCGCTGGCCACGACCGATGGATGGTGGGATGGGGATCGACGGCCGGCCGTCCTGACGCCGCACGCCGGCGAGTTCGCCCGGTTGCGGGCGGGGAGTGGTCTCGATCCGGCGGACGACGGTGACCTCGTCGACGACGATGCCGCCCGCGTGGTGGCCGCCCGGGATGCAGCGGCCCGCTGGGGTCAGGTGGTCGTGCTCAAGGGCGCGGCCACCGTGATCGCCGCGCCGGATGGTTCGGTGGCGATCGCACCGTTCGAGAACCCGGCGCTCGCGACCGGTGGGACCGGAGATGTCCTCGCCGGGGCCATCGGCGCCCTGCTGGCCCAGGGGCTTGAGCCGTTCGCCGCGGCTCGGCTCGGCGTGTACCTCCACGGCCTTGCGGGGGAAGCGGTCCGCGAACGATTCGGGGACGCCGGGCTCCTGGCATCGGATCTGCCGGACGGCCTCGCGGTGGCCCGCAAACGGCTGGCCGCGACCGCCGAACGACGGCAGGCCCGAGGTCGGCTCGGGTTCGGGGCGCGCGTGGAGGGCGACGCCGCCGCGATGGACCCCGGGACCACGTCGACCGAACCGGCGTGAGACCGTCGATCGAAGCGCGGCTCGGGGCCGCCGGTCTGCCAGCGCTCCCCCGGACCGCCTGGCTCGAGATCGACCTCGATGCCATCTCGGCGAATCTGGGGACCCTGCGCGACGCGGCCGGTCCGGGGGTGCCCATCCACCCGGTCGTGAAGGCCGACGCCTACGGACACGGCGCGGTCCAGGTGGCGCGCGCGCTGGTCACGGCCGGCGCCGACGGATTCTGTGTCGCGACCCTCGACGAAGCCATGGCGCTCCGCGGCGGCGACGTCCAGGCGCCCGTGCTCGTGATGTACCCGATCCCGCCGGTCTGGGCCTCGGACGCCGCCAGCGCGGCGATCGCCGTGACCGCGGGGGACCTCGGACTCCTTCGCGCCACGCTCGCTGCGCTCGGACAGCCGGAACGCCCGTCCCCACTCAGGATCGAGCTCGAGGTCGAGACCGGTCTGGGCCGCGGTGGCTTCGATGCCGACGGACTGCTCCTGGCGGCTCGGGCGATCGAGGACGCACCGGAGGCGGTCCTGGCGGGCATGTGGACCCACCTACAGGCGCCCGAGGACCCGGAGCGGACCGCGCGTCAGCTGACCCGCTTCGACGCCGCGGTGGCTCGCCTTCGAGGCGCGGGGATCGAGCCGCCTCGCCGACACGCGACCGCGAGCGGCGGACTCGTCTCGGGCGGGGTCGTCGCCTACGACGGTGTGCGACCGGGTCTGGCGATCTACGGCCTGCTCCCCGATGAACTCGATGCGACGCAGCGCGCGACCGTCGTGGCCGAACGTCTGCGACCGGCTCTCTCCCTGCACGCCCGGCCGGTCCGGGTGGTCGACCTGCCGGAAGGCTGGGGGATCAGCTACGGTCCGACGTTCGTGACCGATCGGCCAAGCCGCATCGCGACGCTGCCGCTCGGCTATGGCGACGGCTGGTCGAGAGCCCTGTCGAACCGGGCGTCGGCGCTCGTGCGTGACCAGCGCGTCCGGATCGTCGGGAATGTGGCGATGGACGCGATCATGGTCGATGTCACCGACGTCTCCGGGCCGCCCGTGACGCCCGCCGACGAATTCACGCTCATCGGTGAGCAGGGGACCGAGCGGATCACGGTCGGCGAGCTGGCGCGAACGCGCACCACGAACAGCTGGGAAGTCGTGACGAACATGGCCGCTCGCCTACCTCGGGTGTACGATGCCGCGTCCGGACTGGTCGGTCTGCGCACGCTCACCGAGCGAAGTTGAGGGCACGTGGCTCGTATCGAACTGTGGAATGGCGACATCTGCGACCTTGAGGTCGATGCCATCGTCAACGCCGCCAATGTCTCGCTCTGGATGTCCACCGGCGTCGGTGGCGCGATCAAGCGCGCCGGCGGCGACTCGATCGAGTTCGCGGCGGTCCGTCAGGCACCGGTCCCGCTCGGTGGCGCCATCGTGACCACCGGCGGCACGCTCGCCGTCCGCGCCGTCATCCACGCCGTCTCGCTCGATCACGAACGACGCACCACCGCCGAGGTCATCGAGGCGGCGGTCCGGTCCGCCATGACGCGCGCTCGAGAGCTCGGGATCGCGAGCATCGCCTTTCCGGCCCTCGGGACCGGGGTCGGCGGCTTCCCGTTGGAGGAAGGCGCCCGCATCACCGTCGAGACGGTGCGCGACGAACTGCCCTCGTGCCCTACCATCGACCATGTGATCTTCGCCTTGCGTGGCCAGGCCGCCTACGAAGCCTTCGCCGCGGCCGTGCACGCGTCGGGACCCGTCGCGACGGTCGTCGGCGCGTGACGCCGTTCGAGCCGACGGAGGAGCAGCGCGACGAGCTCGTCGAGCAGGTCGCCCGCGAGATCCAGCTGCGAGGCCTCACGGGGCCTGCGGTCCACTTCCTTGAGGCCAGTCGTCCGTATCGGCCGCTCGGGGCCAACGCGATGCTCTTCTTCGATCCGGTCCTTCGTGGGCTGTTCGGCGGGGAATCGTCGTCGGCCAGCGAGATCCTTGCCGACGACATGGGCATCGAACAACTCATCATCCGGCTCGAGGAGCTCGACGACGAGGCGACCTGGGACGCGTGAGGTCGCGCCGGCCGGGTAGCATGGCCCGGTGACCGGCGAACCGCGTGCCTTTCTGGCCATCGACCGTGGCGCCGCCACGTCCGGGGCCGCGCTCATCGGCCGAGTGGATGGATCCTGGCGACTCCTTGGATCGGTGGCGTTGCCCGCGGCATCCGATGAGGACGCGCCCGTCCACTTCCTCCTGGCCCGCGTCGCGGCGGCCGACCCAGGTCTGACGCGCCGGCTCGGGATCGACCCCAGCGACGCCGGCAAGCTGCCGGCGGTGGCCGTCCGCTCGACGCCGCCCCGCCGTCTGGCCGTGGTCGCTGCCTCGGAGCGGGCGCTCGCGCCCCTGATCGCGGCCGCGGACCGAAGCGGTTGGCGCACCGTCGGGGCGAGTGCCGAGACGACCGACCCGCTCGCGATGACCAGCCTGCTCCTCGACGGGTCGATCGAAGGGATCCTCGCGGGGGCCGGCGATCCGCCCGGCGCAGATGAACGCGGCGCCATCGCCGAACTGACCGCCCTGGTCGCTGCGGCCGCTCGCCGACGACCGGAACGGCTCGTCGTCCTCGCCGGGGCGATGGCCGAGAACGCCTCGGCCTTCGGCGACCTGAACGCCCGTGAGGGCGAGACGCTGCTCGCGCCGGCGGCGCGGCTCGGGCCGGAAGGCGCGCCGCTGCGCGATCTGCTGACCGAATTGGCACTCCCGGCCGACGATGCGCGACGCGCGCTCGGCCCGGCCATCACGACCCTGGCGTCGGTGCTGGATCGCCGCGTGGAACTGGTCGAGATCGGGTTCGACGGTGGCCTGCGGGCCGTCGCCAGCCCGGGCAGCCCGAGCGAGGGTCCGCACGCGGACGTGGCGATCGTGCCGTCCGCCTGGCTCGCCCCGGCCGATCCCGATGACACGGCCGTGGACCGGGTGCTGGCCTGGACGACCGTACCCTCCGATCGCCACCGACTCCGGGATCGTCTCCGGGAACTCCGGATCGCGCCGTGGTCCGACCTGACCGGCGATGGCGCCGCCCTTCGGATGGCGGCAGCGCGCGCCGCCCTCAGCCGGCTTGCGGATGCGACACCCGAGTTCACGGCGCTTCCCGCCCCGGATCTCGTCGTCGCCGCCGGTGGCGTGTGGTCCATCGCGCCGGCTCCGGCCGTCGCCCTGGCCCTCGCGGATGTGCTGCGTCGCTCGGGCGCCTCAAGCCACGCGCTCGACCATGCCCGCCTGCTCGGTCCGTTGGGGTCGATCGCGGACGCCGAAGAGCGTCGTGCGGTCATCGCGGACCTCGCCGACGATCTCCTCGCCCCGCTCGGGAGCGTGGTGACGCCATCCGGTCTTCGAACGGGTCGGAGCGTGGGGAGCCTGGTCGTCCATCGGCGCAGCGGACCGGCGTTCGAGCGCGCCCCGATCGACCTGATCCCGGGCGGCATCGAGGTCGTGGACCTCCCGCCGGGTTCCAGTGCCACGGCCGAATTCCGGTTTCGGGACGCCGTCCGTCTCGGTGGTCGCGGTCGACACTTCGAGGTCGAGGTCATGGGTGGTCTGGCGGGTCTCGTCGTCGACCTGCGCGACGTCCCGATGCGGCTCCCCGATCGTGCCGATCGACGCCGGCGAGCTCCTCGACTCGTGGCAGACCGCGGTCGGCGGCGGGTCTCGCGCATGATCGCCGAGCCGATCCTCGATCTGGCGCTCGTGCCGGCCCGACAGCTGATCGAGTCGCCGGTGGACGCGGTCTTCGCCCTCGCGCCGGGTGATCGAGCGCTGGTGGAGGCGGGCGCGTCGGTCGTGGTCGGCGCCCCGATCGCGGAGCAGCTTCGCGACCCTCGCCTCGAGGACAAATCGGTCTCGGAGCCGATCGAGCCGCGCCCGGGTGACCGCTGGCATCCGATGACGAGGACCGTCGCACCCGTCACGCCGGGTGGACCCCGCGGTGCCCCCGGCGGCGAGTATCTGTTCCCCTGGAAGTCCCGCTGGCGGGTCGCGACCGGCGACATCGTCGATCCGCTGGAGACGCCCGTCGCGGGGATCGTCCGCGATGTCCGGCCAGGGACCTCGATCACGATCCGCGCCGCCGGCCGGGGGATCCGCGGGATCGTCGCGCTCGGGGGTCCGACCCGCGGTCGGGTGACGATGGCCGCGGGACCAGAAGGCGGTCTCCGACCCGGCGCCCTCGACGTCGGGATGGCCGGAGCGATCCTCGTGGTCGATGCACGCGTCGATGCCGAGACGCTCACCCGCGCCCGCGCGATGGGCGTCCGCGGCATCGTGGTGGCCGGGCTGGCGAGCAAGGAACGACGGGACTTCCTCGCGTCGGAGGCCCGACAACGTGCGGCGCTGCACCGTCTGCCGCCGTATGCGGTCCTCGTGATGGACGGCGCGACCCGGCGCCCCATGGCGGGACCGATCATGACCCTGCTCGCAGCGATGACCGGGCTGGAAGTGGCGATCGTGAGCGATCCGCCGATGCTGGTCTTCGACCATCCCGGGTTGACGCTCCCGACGCCGATCCCGCAGCAGGTCCGGATCCGCGCCGGGTCGTTGAGTGGTCAGGAGGCGCTGTGGCTGGGGGCCGCGGGTCGTCGACGCTTCGCGGGTGGCGTGGACCTCGAGGCAGGTCACGTGCGCTTGAGCGACGGCAGCACCGTGGCCATCCCACTCGGTGACCTCGAGCGGTTCGTCTGAAGGTCGCGGCGGCCGCCGGCTCCTTCCGCTACGCTCGCCGGGTGTCGCCGACCACTTCGAGGACCCGCCGGATCACGTCGCCCAGCCCTGACGCCACCTCGGCGCTCGGTCGCTCGCTCGGGGCGATGGCCCGACCCGGCGACCTCATCTGCCTGTGGGGCGATCTGGGCGCCGGCAAGACGCACCTCGCCAAGGCGTTCGGGGTGGGTCTTGGCGTGACCGCCACGATCACCTCGCCGAGCTTCGTCCTGATGGCGGAGTACGAGGGCCGGCTGCCGCTCTTCCACGTCGACCTGTATCGACTCGGCGATGCGACCGAGGTCGTCGGTGGTGGGTTGCTCGACGACCGATGGGCCGCTGGCGTGACCTTGATCGAATGGCCCGACCGGATGGGCGAAGCCCTGCCGCCCGACCGACTGGACATCGCGATCGCCGACGCTGGCGAGGACCGTCGAGACATCGTGCTCACCGCCCGCGACGACCGCCACGCCGCCTACCTGGACGCCGTCCCGTGAGCGACGGCGTCATCCTCGCCTTCGACACCGCGACGACCCGCATCGTCGTCGCGACCGGATCCCTCGATGGGCAGCCGCTCGCGAGCGTCGATTGGCCGGCAGGCTATCGCCACGGCGAGACGCTGCTCCCCGCGATCGAGCGGCTGCTCGCGGACTCCATGCTGGACCGGAGCTCGATCGCGGCGGTCGTGGTCGGCATCGGACCCGGCGCGTTCACCGGACTGCGGGTGGGTCTCGCCACGGCCAAGGCGCTCGCGCACGGTCTGGACCGACCGATCGTCGGTGTCCCGACCGGCCAGGCCCTGCTGGAGGCGGCGGCGCGCGACGCTGGAGTCGATGTGTCGCGGATCACCCTCCTGTTGCCAGCCGGACCCTCCGAGCGGATCGTCGTTCGTGCTGGCGTGTCGCCCGAGCTGGTCCCGACCGGCACCGGCCCGGAGGTCGGCGACGATGCGATCGAGGTGGCGGTCGACCTTGGGGATCGGGCGAGCGCCGAGGCCGGCGAACGCGGCGAACGGGCTCGAGCCGGTCTGTCGACGGCGCTGCTCGCGATCGGGGCGGCGAGGCTCGCGGCCGGCGACCCGGACGATCTGGACACGCTCGTCCCGGTGTACGTCACGCTGCCGCGCGGCGCGGCACCCGCCAGCGGGGAGGTCGAATGGTCGCGCGACCACCGCTGAGGGTGCGGATCGAGCCGATGCGCATCGAGGACCTCGATGTCGTCCACGCGATCGAGCACGCCAGCTTCTCGTCACCATGGCCGGCGAATGCCTATCGAAGCGAGCTCGAGACGAACCGTCTGGCGTCGTATCTCGTCGCGCGTGCCGACGACGAGATCATCGGCTACGGCGGGATGTGGCTGATGGTCGACGAGGCGCACATCACGACGTTCGCGATCCACCCGTCGTGGCGACGGCAACGGATCGGCGAGCGACTGCTCCTCGCGCTCCTCGACCTCGCGATCGGTCGCCACGCCCGGGAGGCGACGCTCGAGGTTCGCCTCTCGAACCTGCCGGCGCGCCGTCTGTACGAGAAGTACGGTTTTCGGCCCGTGGGTCTGCGGCCGCGCTACTACAGCGACGACCACGAGGACGCGCTCATCATGACCACCGAATCGTTGGCCGAGACCGCGATGGTCGAACGGATGGCCCGTCTGCGCGCCGCGCTCGACGCCGCGCCGGCACCGGTCCGCCCCGAGCTGACCGCGAGCCCTGGGGACGAAGCGTGAGCGGGCCGCTGCTCCTGGCGATCGAAATCTTCCTGCGACGAGACGGGCATCGCCCTGATCGAGGGCGGTCGGACCATCGTGAGCAACGTCGTCGCGTCGCAGGTGGCCCTCCATGCCGGCTCGGGCGGCATCGTCCCCGAGGTCGCGGCCCGCGCCCATCTCCGCTGGATCATGCCGGCCCTCGATCAGGCATGGTCGGATGCCGGCGCGTCCTGGTCCGATATCGATGCCGTGGCGGTCACCTACGGGCCGGGTCTCGCGGGCTCGCTGCTCGTGGGGATCAACGTGGCCAAGACGCTCGCCTGGGTGCACGACCGGCCGTTGATCGGCGTGAACCACCTCGAGGGTCACGTCTACGCCGCGTGGCTGACCGACGAGGCCGCGTCCGCCGACATCGAAGGCCCGGTCTTCCCCCTCGTCGCCCTGGTCGTCTCCGGTGGCCACACATTCCTCGTGGAGATGCGCGATCACCTGACCTACCGACTGCTCGGTGCGACCGTCGACGACGCCGCCGGCGAGGCCTTCGACAAGGTCGGCCGCCTCCTGGGGCTCGGCTATCCCGGTGGGCCGGCGATCGCTCGCGCCGCCGAGGCCGCGACCGCGCGTGACCGCGTCTTTCCTCGAGCGTGGCTTGGCGACAGCTTCGACTTCAGTTTCTCCGGACTCAAGACCGCAGCCCGCCGCATCGTCACCGCGGCTCGAGTGGAGGCCGGGATCGGCGACGATCCGGCCGTGCCGCTCCCCGAAGCGAGCGTCGCCGAACTCGCGTGGGGGTTCCAGGATGCCGTCGTCGACGTCCTGGTCACCAAGACCATCCGGGCGGCTCGCGCCCATGGCGCCCGATCGATCGTGCTGGGCGGCGGCGTAGCAGCGAACACGGCGCTCCGCTCGAGGCTGGCCGGGGAGGCCGAGGCCATGGGTCTGCCGTTGATCGTGCCGCGTCCGAGTCTGTGCACGGACAACGGGGCGATGATCGGCGCCGCCGGTGCGCGGCGGTTCCTGGCGGGGGAGCGGGCGGGTCTTGACCTGGATGCGCGACCATCCCTGCCGCTCGCCACCCGATGACCCCGACGCCCCAGCCGCACCTGGACCCGGCGGACGTCCGCGCCACCCTGCGAGCCGCGGGCCTGCGGCCGCGCCACCGTCTCTCGCAGAACTTCCTCGCCGACGTCGATGTCCTCGAGTCCATCCTCGCCGAGGCCGGACCCATCCCGGGGGGTCGAGTCCTCGAGATCGGTCCGGGGCTCGGTCTGCTGACGGGCGGTCTGCTGGCCGCCGGCTCGATCGTGACCGCGGTGGAGCTCGATCGCGGGTTGGCGACGTTCCTCCGCGATCGGTTCGCCGGACCGATCGAGACCGGCGCGCTCACCTTGATCGAGGGCGACGCCCTCGATCAGGTCCTCGTCGAGCTCGTCGAGCCGCCGTACGACGTGGTGGCGAACCTGCCGTACCACATCACGAGCCCGATCCTTCACGCGCTCCTCGGGACGCCGCCACGCCCCGAACGCCTCGTGCTGATGGTCCAGCGTGAGGTGGCCGAGCGGATCGCCGCCCCACCCGGGAAGATGAGTTACCTCTCGGTCTTCGTGCAGTACCACGCGAGGGTCCGGATCGCGATCGCCGTCCACCCCGACAGCTTCGAGCCCGAGCCTGCGGTCGAATCGGCGGTCATCGTCGTGGAGCCGTTCGAGGCGGACGATCGACTCGGTCCCGAAGCGGAGGACGAGCTGTGGCGGCTGGTCCAGGCGAGCTTCCGCGAGCGCCGCAAGATGATCCACAACGTGCTCGTCCGGCAACTCCCGCTCGAGCCGGCCCGCCTGGAGGCGGCGCTCGCGAGCGTGGGCATCGATCCGGACCGACGTCCCCAGACGCTGGCCGTCGGTGAGTGGCTGGCGCTTCGAGAAGCCCTGACCCCGATCGGCCCGGACCGACGCGGATCATGAGCCTGCCGTCGGACCCGACGCGTCGACTGACCCCGGTCGTGCGTCTCGCCCCGGCCAAGCTCAACCTGACGCTCGCCGTCGTCGGATCACGCCCCGACGGGTTCCACGAGCTCCACTCGGTCTTCGTGCCGCTCGCGTTGGTCGATCGGCTGAGTCTCGCCGCCAGCGGCACGACGCAGGACACGCTCCACGTCCACGGTCTCGACGCCGGCCGCATCGAGGAGAACGTGGTCCTTCGAGCGATCGCGGCGACCCGGGCCGCGGTCGGCGGATCCTGGCCGGGCGGACCGGCCGGTGCGCCGGCGTTGTCGGTCCGACTCGAGAAGCGGATCCCGGTCGCGGCCGGTCTCGCCGGCGGCTCGTCGGACGCCGCCGCGACGATCGATGGCGCGCTCGAGGCGTGGGCGACGACCCTCGACCCTGACACGCTGCGGGCCGTGGCCGCGGGCATCGGGTCGGATGTGCCGTTCTTCGCGGTCGGCGGCCCCGCCCTGATCGAGGGCCGCGGCGAACACGTGACGCCACTCCCCGGGCTTCGGGGTCAGCCCGGGGTCCTGCTCGTGACGCCGGCGGTCGGCATCGCGACGCGTGACGTGTTCGCGGTCTTCGACGGGCTCGGCTCGAGGGGCGACCCGTCCGTCCGCCTGTCCTCGACCCATCTCGCCAAGGAACTCACGACCGGTCTGGCCGCCGGGGACCTGGTCGCACGGGCCGGCGCCCTGGCCATGGCCAACGATCTGTTGCCGGCCGCGGCGGCGGTGATGCCCACGCTCGTGCCCTTCCGGCGTGCCCTGAGTCGCCACCTCGGACGGCCGATCGGGCTATCGGGCTCCGGGCCGACCCTATGGGCGCTCTATGCTTCGGGTGCGGAGGCCGAGTCGGCCGCGGACACGGTGCGTGCCGCGGTCGCCGACGGATCCCTGGCCTCACCGGGCGGGTCCGCGCCGTCGATCATCGCGACGACCATCGTGACGCACCACATCGAAGGGGAGTCCAGCACATGACGCGAACGGCGATCTCCACCACGGCCGCACCGGCGGCACTCGGGCCGTACAGCCAGGCCATCGTCGCGGGCGACTTCGTGTTCTGCGCCGGCCAGGGCTCGATCGATCCGGCGTCCGGCGAGCTCCGTCCAGGCACCATCGAGGAAGAGACGCTCCTCACGCTCCAGAACGTCGGCGGGTTGCTCGCGGCGGCCGGCGTCGGCTTCGCGGACGTGGTCAAGACGACCGTGTTCCTCGCCGACATCGGCGACTTCGCGGCCATGAACGGCGTGTACGCCACGTTCTTCCCGGACCCGCCGCCGGCCCGCTCCACGGTCGAGGTCGCGGCGCTGCCAAAGGGGTTCAAGGTCGAGGTCGAGGTCGTCGCCTACCGCTCGCCGGTCGGTTGACACCCCGAATGGGGCACCCATACCATGCCGGCACCCGACCGATGACATCCGACCGACACGCGCCGGGCTCGACCGCGTCGTGAGCCCTCCAGACCCGACACCTTCGACCGCGACGGTCGCTGTGGTGCTGGCCGCCGGTCTCGGGACGAGGATGCGCTCGACGCGACCCAAGGTGCTCCACGAGCTATGCGGTCGCCCGATGCTGGCCTACGTGCTCGATGCGTGGGCCTCCACCGCCGATGGCGCGGCCGGCCCGCCACCGATCGTGGTCTACTCGACGACCGTCGCGGAGGTGGCCACGGCCGTCGCCGACCGGGCGACGTGCGTCCTCCAGGCCGAGCCGCGCGGCACCGGTGATGCGGTCACGGTCGCGCTCACGGGCGTTCCCGAGGACGCCACGGAGATCCTGGTTGCCTACGGCGACGTGCCGCTGATGACCGGTTCGGATCTCGACGAGGTCCTCGAGGCTCGACGGGCGGATGGGGCAGCCATCGCGCTCGCGAGCGTCTTCGCGGCGGATCCGGCATCGCTCGGTCGGGTCATCCGGGGCGAGTTCGGGACCGTGGAGCGCATCGTCGAAGCCAACGATGCCACGCCCGAGGAGCTCGAGACCAACGAGACCAACGCGGGCCTGTATGCCTTCGATGCCGCCTGGTTGCGCCGCCGGATCGGGTCGCTGACACCCTCGGCCGCGACCGGCGAGCTGTATCTCACCGACCTGGTCCGGCTGGCCCGCGACGACGGGCGGATCGTGGCGGCCGTGACCTTCGAGGACGACGGTCGCTTCGAAGGGATCAACGACCGAAGCCAGCTCGCGGCCGCCGAGTGGAGCCTCCGCGTCCGACTCAACGAGGCGCACATGGAAGCGGGCGTGACGATGCGCGACCCGTCCACCGTGTACCTCGACTGGACGGTGGATCTCGCGCCCGACGTCACCATCGAGCCCAACGTCATCCTGCGCGGGGCGACCCGTGTCGGTGCCGGCTCGGTGATCGGCGCGGGCAGCCAGCTCATCGATACGACGGTGGGGGAGCGCGCCAGCGTGTGGGCCAGCATCGCCGAAGGCTCGATCATCGAGGACGAGGCGACCGTCGGGCCGTACAGCCATCTCCGGCGCGGGACGGTCATCGGCCGCGGCGCGGAGGTCGGCAACTACGCGGAGCTGAAGAACACGCGGCTCGGCGCCCGATCGAAGCAGCACCACGCGAGCTACCTCGGCGATGCCGAGGTCGGCGAGGGCGTGAACATCGGGGCCGGCACCATCACCGCCAACTACGACGGCACGAGCAAGCACGCCACGACCATCGGCGCCGGCGCCTTCATCGGGGTCGACACGATGCTCATCGCGCCGCTCGAGGTCGGGGATGGCGCACGGACCGGCGCGGGAGCCGTGGTCACGCGCGATGTCCCTGCGGGCAAGCTCGCCGTCGGGATCCCCGCGCGGATCCGTGAGCCGCGACCCAAACCCGCTCCGGGGGATCCGTCCGCGTGAGCGTCACGCTCATCCAGTTGCTGGTCATCCTCGTGCTCACGATCTTCGAGGGGTTCTTCGTCGCGGCGGAGATCTCGCTCGTCTCGATCCGCCGAAGCCGCGTGGAACACCTCGCCGAAGCCGGCGATCAGGGCGCCAAACGCGTTCGGCGTCTCCTCAACGAACCGGGCCGGTTCCTCGCCGTCTGTCAGCTCGGGCTGACGTTCATCGGGTTCTTCGCCTCGGCGTATGCCGCGGTCAGCCTGTCGGATCAGCTCTCGACGCTGCTCGTGAGCGCCGGGATGGACGAAGGCACCGCGACGGGCATCGCGCTGCTGATCGTCACGATCCTGCTGTCCCTGTTCACGATCGTGTTCGCCGAACTCGTGCCCAAGACCCTCGCGCTCGCGCACGCCGAGCGGTTCGCGATGACGCTCTCGCTGCCGATCGACTTCCTGGCGCGAGCCCTGCGACCCCTCATCGCGTTCCTGACCTGGATCACGAATGGCATCGTCCGCCTGTTCGGCGCGGAGGTCTCGAGCGATGCCCAGATCACGGCCGAGGAGCTGCGGCTCATCGTGGAGCGGGGCGGCGAGCAGGGGATCCTCGAAGCCGAGGAGGAACAGATGATCAACGCGGTCATCGAGCTCGGCGACCAGCGCGTCCACGAGGTCATGGTCCCGCGCATCCACATGGTCACGCTCGCGGCGAACGCGACGCTGGACGACGCGATCGATCGGGTCATCGACGAGGGCCACAGCCGGATCCCGGTCTACGAGGAGACGATCGACGAGATCGTCGGCATCCTCTACGCGAAGGACCTGCTCCCGTTCCTCAAGGGTGCCGTCGACCAACGACCGTCGGTGCGCTCGATCCTGCGGACGCCGGTCTTCGTGCCGGAGTCGATGACCGTCGACGACCTGCTCCACGAACTCCAGCGCCGCAAGGTCCATCTGGCGATCGTGCTCGACGAGTACGGCGGCACGGCCGGGCTCGTGACCATCGAGGACCTGCTCGAGGAGATCGTCGGCGAGATCCAGGACGAGTACGACGAGGAAGAGCCACTCATCGTCCGCATCTCCGACGATGAGGCCAGGATCGACGGTCGGGCGGCCATCGATGACCTCGAGGAGCTGTTCGACACGTCCCTCGGGCTCGAGGACGAAGACCAGTACGACACGCTCGGCGGCCTGATCTATCACCGGATCGGCGGGGTCCCCAAGCCCGGCGATCGCGTGGTCGTCGACGGGCTGACCCTCACGGTCGAGACGACCGACGGCCGACGGGTCGGCAAGGTCCTGGCCGTCCGCGACAAGCGCGATCCCGAAGCGGACGACGACGACTGACCGCCGATCCGCCGATCGGGCACCCGATGCGCTTCTCGACGATCGCCCACGCTGGACGATCCATCCTCGGGCCGATGGGACCTGACCGTCTCGATGCGCTCGTCGAGGCCATCGCTCCGGTGCCGGGATGGCGCGCCGTCGAGCTCGGCTGCGGCAAGGCCGACTTCCTGGTCCGGCTCCTGCGGCGCTGGCCCGACATCACCGCCGAGGGCTTTGACCGAAACCCCTGGTTCCTCGCCGAGGCCCAGGCAGCCGCAGACGCCGCGGGCGTCGCGCGTCGGCTGTCACTGATCGAGACCGATGCGCCCGGGGCGCTGCTCGCGGATCGGTCCGTGGACCTCGCCGTCGCGATGGGCGCGACCGGCATCGTCGGGGATCAGGCGGAAACGGTGGCGTTCCTCGCGTCGATCGTCGGGCCGGGTGGCGAGGTCGTCTTCGGCGACGGTGTCTGGGTCGCGGACCCGCCGGACGATGGGCTCGACACGTTCGGGATGACCCGGGACGAGCTGGCCGATGGCGTGGCGGGACTCGCGGCACTCGGTTCGGCGGTCGGGCTCACGCCGCTGTCCGTCGAGCTGGTGTCACACGACGAGTGGGATGCGTACGAGACGGCCTATGTCGGCGGGATCACGGCGTGGGCAGACACGCATGCGGACGATCCTGAGCGCGAGGTGTTCGTGGGTCGGGCCGCGACGTTCGCGGAGAGCTACGCGGCCTGGCGCCGCGACTCGATGGGCTTCGCGATCGGTCGCTTCAGGCGTTGATCACCGACACGATGATCTGCTGGAGTCGCTCGCGGGCGGCCGGTGCCACGACCCCGGCGGCGTCGAGTTCCGCGATCGCCTCGTCGCGATAGCGCCGCGCCTGATCGCGGGTGTACTCGCGGGCGCCGGTCCGCTCGAGGATGGCGACCATCTCCGCGATGTCGTCAGGTCGGCGTTCGAGCGTCGAGTACAGCTCCGAGAGTCGATCCCGGTCCACCGGATCGGCCGCTTCGTGGGCGTAGATCACCGGCAGGGTCTTCTTCCGGTGCGCGATATCCGACGGTTCCTTGCCCGTCGCCGGCTCAGCGCCCCAGATCCCGAGCAGGTCGTCGTTGAGCTGGAAGGCGATCCCCAGGGCCCATCCGAACCCTCGATATCGGGCGATGACGTCGTCATCGTCGGTCGCGAGGAGCGCGCCCGCCTCGATCGAGGCCGCGATCAGCGACGCCGTCTTGCGCCCGATCATGTCGAAGTAGGACTCCACGCTGATGAGCTCGTTGGAGGCACTCATCGCGATGTCCATGTACTGGCCTTCGCACAGGGCCAGACACGTCTCGTCGTAGAGCCGCATCAGTCGGAGGACCTTCGAATTGGAGAAGCCAAGATCGCTCAGACGGTGGAGCGCGATCCGCGACAGGCTGAACAGGGTGTCGCCCGTGTTGATCGCCTGCGGGACCCCATGGATGGTCCACAACGTCGCGCGGTGCCGACGCTCGATGTCGCCGTCCTCGATGTCGTCGTGGACGAGACTGAAGTTGTGTCCGAGCTCCACGGCAGCGGCACCGGGGAGGGCGCGACGGTGGTCCCCGGTGATCGAGGCGTACGCGAGGAGACCGAGGAGTGGCCGCATCCGCTTCCCGCCGCTCGACCCGGTGCCATCGAGCGCGAGGTGATACCGGACCATCTCGTAGAGGCCACGCGTCGATGGGTCCCGGTCAGCCACGAGGCTGACGAGCTCGGCCTCGGTGTCCGCCAGGAGGACGGAGAGATCGATGTCGGATGTGGTCGTCATCGCGACCGCAGTGTACATGAAACGTGTACCACGCAGGTAGCCTGTTGAGGGTCGACGCCGGCGCGGGGGACGCGACCGCACCGGCGTCTGTCATCTTCTTCGTCCGCGACGGTCGATCGGATGCGGCGCCCGGTGGTACCGTCGCCGGGATGCCCGCGCCGCGCCGCTACACCACCGAGGCCATCGTCCTGTCCCGTTTCGATCTGGGCGAGGCCGATCGAGTGCTGACGCTCATCACGCCGGGCATGGGCAAGATCAAGGCCATCGCGAAGGGGATCCGCCGGCCCACCTCGAGATTGGGTGGGAGCCTCGAGCCATTCGCGGAACTCACGGTGGCCATGGCGCGCGGACGAACGTTCGACATCGTGACCCAGGTCAGCGTCGGACACGCGTGGCTCAACCTGCGCGACACGCTCCAGAGCGCCGCCACCGCGTGGTATCTCGCCGAGCTCGCCGACCGCTCGCTCGAGGAACGTCACGCCGCAGAACCGCTCTACGCCCTCCTCAAGCGGGCCTACGAGCTGCTGGACGCCGGGATGGACCCCGATCGCGTCGCCCGCTGGTATGAGATGCACCTGCTCGACGAGCTGGGGATGCGGCCCGAAGTGGACCGCTGCGTGGAGTGCGACCGGGTCCTCGAATTTGCCGAACGCTTCCGGTGGGTGCCGCCGCTCGGCGGCGTGGTCTGTGAGCGCTGCCCGGGACCACCGTACGACCGGGCTGGTCTGACGCTCGAGGCCCTCAAGCTCCTCAAGGCCTATCAGCGTCTCGACATCGAGGCGATCGCGGCGCTTCGACTCGACCCGATGGTCGAACGAGAGGTGGAAGCCGGGCTTCGCGAGTTCGTGCGGAGCTCGCTGGAACGCGACGCCCGGTCCCTCGCGTTCCTCGATGAGGTCCGCCACGAGCCGGTGGCGACCTGATGGCCACGGTCGAGTTGCGCGACATCGAGACCGAAGACGACTTCGAAGCGGTCTTCCGGCTCCGTCGTGGGCCGGGTCAGGATCGGTACCTCGGGCAGATGATCGGCCATTTCGAGGACGCGATCAGCGACGCCCATGCCTGCCCGCGGTACTGGTCGGTCCATGACGGCGAGGACGGCACGCTCGTGGGCTTCGTGATGATCAGCGACGGGATCCCGGCCGAGACCCTGGCGGCGGACGACGACATCGTCGGGCCGTACTACCTCTGGCGCCTGCTCGTCGATGCCTCGAAGCAGGGCCGCGGGTACGGGGCCGCCACCATCGACGCGGTCGTGCGGTACCTTCGGACGCGACCGGGGGCCGACGTCCTCCTGACCAGTTGCAAGGCCGGCCCGGGGTCGCCCCAGCCCTTCTACTTGCACTACGGGTTCGTCGATACTGGCGAGATCAAGTGGGATGAGACGCTCCTGCGGCTCGACCTGACCCGGGAGGACCGATGACGACACCGGATCCATCAACGACGGCGGGAGCCCGGACGCTCGAGCGACTCGTGAGCGAGCGGATCGGGTGGCTCACGACCACCAACCCCGATGGCCAGCCGCAGAGTTCACCCATCTGGTTCCTGTGGCAGGACGACGAGGTCCTCATCTACTCCGGGACTCGGGCACCACGGAACGGCAACATCGCCGATCGGCCGTTGGTCGCGTTCAACCTCAACACCGACGCGGATGGCGATGACGTGACGACCATGGAGGGGATCGCCCGGATCGACCCCGACGCGCCACCGGCGACAGCGAACGCGGTCTACCTCTCGAAGTACCAGGCGCTGCTCGACGCCTACGGCTGGACGGCGGAGTACTTCGCGAGTCAGTACTCCGTTGTCGTGCGCGTGACCCCCACGCGCTGGCGGTTCGGCTGACGATGTCGAAGTGGCGAGGGGCGGCGGCGGCCGCGACGCTCGGGGCGGCGGCCGTCGTCGGCGCCCGGGTCGGTGGTCAGGCGATCGTGGCCCGGACGGAGCGCCGGCTCTGCCCGACGGCCCACGTGGGGCCGTACTACGCCTCCGAGCGGGCACGTGCCCTGCACGAACGCCTGCGGATCGCGGATCTCCACGCCGATTCGCTGTTGTGGGGGCGTGATCTCCTCAAGCGGGGTGACCGCGGCCACGTCGACGTCCCCCGGCTGATCGAGGGGAATGTGGCGCTGCAGGTGTTCGCGGTCACGACCAAATCGCCCCGGCACCTGAACATCGAGCGCAACGACGGACGGAGCGATGACATCATCCTGCTCGCGCTCGGCCAAGGCTGGCCGCCGGCGACCTGGCGCAGCCTGCTGGCCCGGGCGCTCCATCTGGCCGGTCGGGCCGATGCGATGGCGAAGGCGTCGGACGGTCGACTCACGATCATCCGAACCCAGGCGGATCTCGCGGCGCATCTCGAGCGCCGGACTCCGGCCTGGCCGGTCACCTCGGGTCTCCTCTCGATCGAAGGGGCGCATGCGCTCGATGCCGACCCGGCCAATGTCGAAGTGGTCGCCGATGCGGGCTTTCGGATGATGTCGCCCAGCCACTTCTTCGACAACGCCTTCGGCGGCTCCGCGCACGGGATCGAGAAGGGCGGTCTGACGGCCGCGGGACGGGAGATGGTCGAGCGCATGGAAGCCCGCTCGATGCTCGTCGATGTCGCCCACGCCTCGGAGGCGACCATCGCGGACGTGCTGGACATGGCGAAGCGGCCGGTCGTGGCATCGCATACCGGCGTGCGCGGCGTGGCCGACAACGGCCGGAACCTGTCCGACGAGCAGCTCCGCGGGATCGCGGCGACCGGCGGCGTGGTCGGGATCGGGTTCTGGCCGACGGCCTCGGGCGGCGAGGACGTCGCGTCGATCGCCCGATCCATCGCCTATGCGATCGATGTCGCGGGCGTGGAGCATGTCGGTCTCGGGTCGGATTTCGACGGCGGCGTGCCGGTGCCGTTCGACGCGACGGGCCTCGCCCAGCTCACGGACGCCTTGCTGGAGGCCGGTCTTGGCGAGGACGCCATCGCATCGGTGATGGGTGGCAACGCGCTGCGTCTCCTGTCGGAGACCCTCCCGGTCGCCTGACCTCTGGTAGCATCGCGGTCCCGCGCGTCCCTTCCACGGCCGCGTACCAGCGGAGACACCCTGTGACCGACCTGACCGCCGACCCGGATGACGTCGCGCCCGCCGTCGCCGAACTCGACACCATCGTCTCGTTGTCCAAGCGACGCGGGTTCATCTTCCCGTCGTCGGAGATCTACGGCGGCATCAACGCGGTCTGGGACTACGGTCCTCTCGGGGTGGAGCTCAAGAACAACGTCAAGCGCGCGTGGTGGCGGGCGATGGTCCAGGAACGCGACGACATCGTGGGCCTCGACGCCGGGATCCTCATGCACCCGCAGGTCTGGGTGACCTCGGGCCACGTCGGCTCGTTCAGCGATCCGCTCGTGGAATGCGCCACGTGTCGGCGACGCTACCGACTCGACGAGCTGCCCGGCGCCGAGGACCTGTCGGCGACGGACCTGCGCGACGAGGGGATCGTCGAGCGCCTGGGTCTCAAGTGCCCCAACGACGGCGGTCCGTTGTCGCCGCCCCGTCGCTTCAATCTCATGTTCAAGACGTTCATGGGCCCGGTCGAGGAGGAGGCGTCGGTCATCTACCTGCGACCAGAGACCGCGCAGGGGTCGTACGTCAACTTCAAGAACGTCCAGCAGTCGTCACGCAAGAAGCTGCCGTTCGGGATCGCCCAGATCGGGAAGTCGTTCCGGAACGAGATCTCGCCGGGCAACTTCGTCTTCCGGATGCGCGAGTTCGAGCAGATGGAGATGCAGTACTTCGTCCGGCCCGAGGCGGAGGCCTTCGCTGCCTTCGAGACGTGGCTGCCGAAGCGGCGTGCCTGGTACGAGCGCTATGGCGTCACGCCATCACGGCTTCGACTGCGCGAGCACGCCCCCGATGAGCTGGCGCACTACGCCAAGAAGGCCGTCGACGTCGAGTACCGGTTCCCGTTCGGGTGGAAGGAACTCGAGGGCGTCCACAACCGCGGCGACTTCGACCTGTCCCGCCACGCGGAAGCCAGCGGTGAGTCGCTCGAGTATTTCGACCAGGCCACGGGCGAACACGTCGTCCCGTGGGTGGTGGAGACGGCGGCGGGCGCGGATCGAGCCGCGTTCACGTTCCTGATCGACGCCTACCGCGAGGAGGAGGTCCGTGGCGAGACCCGCGTCTCGCTCGCCCTGCATCCGGATCTGGCGCCCTACAAGGTGGCGGTCCTGCCACTGCTCAAGAAGCGGCCGGAGATCGTGGAGCTGTGCCATCGGATCAAGGCCGATCTGCAGCACCACACGATGGCCGTCTACGACGACACGGCCGCCATCGGCAAGCTCTATCGACGCCAGGATGAGATCGGGACGCCGTGGTGCGTGACGGTCGATGTCGACTCGCTCGAGGACGGCGCGGTCACGGTCCGCGACCGCGACTCGATGGCGCAGGAGCGCGTGCCCGTCGAGGGCGTCACTCGTCTGATCCTCGATCGCCTGGACGCCGCCCGCAGGTAGTCGGAGAGCGCCGGGGCCTCGTGCGCGCCGCGAACGCAGCGTAGACTCCCGCCAGAGGCGATGCCCATCGCCACACGACGACCGGTCGCACCGTGAACGTCGCCGATGTCGAGGGAGGTCTGCCATGGGATGCGCGATGGCGGTGTTCGGTGCGCTCCTGCCGAGGTTCGTGCTGCTGGCGAGCTGGTCCAATGCGTCGACCTACTGGAACTCGCTGTTCGGCTCGCAGGTCTGGCTCGCGTTCGGATTCCTCTTCTTTCCCTGGACGACGCTGCTCTACGGGATCGCGGCACCTAACGGCCTGACCATCGTGAACTGGATCTTCATCGGGTGCGCGCTCGCCGTGGACCTTGGCACGTGGGGCATCGGCGGCTTCGCGTCGCGCAAGCAGACGTCCAACTTCCGGGACCTGCAGTAGGCCCGGTGACTCCGACTCGGTCCGCGTTCTCCTCGGCGGCATCGATGGCCGCGGCCAGATCGGCCGCGGCAACGCCGCGCGGTTCCTTGCCCTTCGGCCAGTAGAGCTCCTTGTGGACCTGCTCCTCCGGATAGCCCCGCTCGAGGAGGGTGGCCTCGGCGGACAGGATCATGTCCGGGTTGCCGCAGATGTAGGCGATCGAGTCGGCCGCCGACAGGCCGAGTTCGTCGAGCACGGGCCCGAGGATCGACTCTACGCGGCCCGTCCGCCCGGTCCAATCCGCGTTCCGCGGGTCGTCCGGTCGCGAGACCGTCGGCAGATACGTGACCGGGTAGGTCCCGCTTCGCTCCCACCCCTCGAGGATGGTCCGGTAGCCGAGTTCACTGGCATGCGAGACGCCGTTGAGGAAGACGACACGCCTGGGGCGACCCTCCACGAGGAGCTGCCGCATCATCGCCACGAACGGGGCGTTGCCCGTCCCGGACGAGATGAAGATGTGCGTTCGGTCGTCATCGGGCTGGAGCACGAACTTGCCCTTCGGGCCGATCATCCGCATCTCGTGACCCAGGGGGAGCCGCCACAGCAGGGGCGTGAACGTGCCGCCCTCGACGAGCCGGACGTAGAACTCGTACCCGTCGGAGCCCGCGACGGCCGGCGCCGACGCGACGGAGTACGGTCGCTGGACGATCCGACCGTCGACCATGACCCCGATCGTCATGTACTGACCGGTCTCGAATGGCGTGGCATCGCCCTCGAACCGCACCCAGAAGTAGGCGAGGGAATCGGTCTCGTCCTCACGACGGACGAGACGCGCGTTGTACTGCGGCGCCTGGGCGTCGATGATCCTCGGGTCGTCGGCGAGCTCGGTCATGGGATGGACGTGCCTCTCGCGATCGGTGTCGACGACCGAATGGTAGCCCGTCGCGTCGGGCCCGCGGCCGACTCCGGTCATCGTGACCCGAGCGAGTCGGGCGGCGGGCACAAAGAAGCCGAGCAGCGATGCTCGTCGCTGCTCGGCTGGGAGGGTGGGGATCAGGGTTGACCGGGGCGCCGGTCTCGGTGCTGTCAGCGCTGGGTCTGGCCTAGCGATCGCGGGATCGACCCGGGAAGGCACTCGTGCGATCGACCTGGAGCGGCGCGGACGCCTCGCCGATCCCCGTGAGGGTCGTGCCGTCATGGAGCCGCATGTCGTCGCGGAGCTGGCTCGGGCGAACCGTCGCGGTCCGGAGCTTCGACGCGGCCGGAATCGGGACGACAGGCGCGACCTGAGGTGCGAGGGGCGCTGCCTGCACGACGACCGGAGCCACCGGGGTCGCGATCGTGGCGGGAGCCTGACTGGCGACGACGGTCGCGAGCGCGAGACCGATCGATGAAGGCGACGCCGGCGATCGCCGCGACGCCCAGTGGCGCGACGCGGAAGCCGCTCCCGGCCGACTGCTGGGTGGTGGTCTGTGCGGTCATCGGATCCTCCTGTCTGGGTGGGTTCCACACAAGACTCGTCGTCGATCTGGAGGCCGTCATCCGTCGAATGACCGATGTCCTGCGACGGCGTCCACCTACACTTCGTGGGCATGGACATCCTTTCGCACTCCGTCAGATCCCCCATCCTCATCGGCCGCGACGACCTGCTCGAACTGGTCGATCGTCGGTTGGACGACGTCGAGGTCGGCCACGGCCAGTTCCTGCTCGTCGGCGGAACGGCCGGGCATCGGCAAGAGCCGGTTCCTGGCAGCGATCGGCCGCAAGACCCGGGAACGAGGGTTCGCCGAATCGTGGGGCCACATCGTGCCGCAGGATCAGGACGTCCCCGCCGCTTCCATCCGCGACGTGGCCCGGACGGCAGCGCTTGACCCGGACCTTGCCGACATGGGTCGCGATGTCCTCGCGATGCTCGACGCGGCGCCGACGGCGAACCTGACCGGGCGTCGACGGCTCGCCCTCCAGGTGGTCGAGCGGATGCTCGCCATCCCCGATCGGCCGGTCCTGTTCTGCTTCGAGGACATCCAGTGGGCCGATGACCTGAGCCTCGACGTCATCGCGGAATTGGCGCGTCGCTCGCGCGATCGATCGGTGTTGTTGACGGCCGGCTATCGGACCGACGAGCTCAAGCCCGACTCGAGTCTTCGCGATTGGCGGTCTCGCCTCGTCACGCAGCGTGTGGCGGAGGAGCTGCGGCTGGGTCCGCTCTCGGAGAGCGACACGGCGCTGCTCACCACGCTCATCCTCGATTCGGGTCTCCCGGCGCCGCGCGACGTCGCCGCGGCCGTCTACGCGAGGACGGGAGGGATCCCGCTCTATGTCGAGGAGCTCCTTGGTGCCATCGGCGCCGACGCCCGCGCGAGTGGTCGAGCCGTCCGCGAGGCGATCGTGCCCGACAGCATCGAGGACGCCGTGATCAGCCGGCTCAGCCACCTGTCCCCTGGAGGCCCAGGCGGCGGCACACGCCGGTGCGGTCATCGGTCGATGCTTCACCGTCGACGTCCTCGCCGACATCATGGATCGACCGGAGGAAGCCCTCGTGGAGTCGCTCCAGGAGTTGTGCGACCAATTCCTGCTCCAACCGCCTGGCGACGACGGGTACTTCGATTTCCCCCATCAGCTGCTGCGCGATGCGATCTATCGGAGCGTGCGGATCGGCGATCGCCGGCGCTATCACGCCCGGGCGGGTGAATTCGGCGCCCGTCTCATCGGGCAGTCCGATATCCATGCGTCGGCGCATTTCGAGCGCGCCGGGATGCATCGCGAGGCCTACGAGGCAGCGCTCAGTGGTGCCCGGGAGGCGGCCAGTGTCTCCCTGCATCGAGAGGCGCACGAGCTGTATCGACGCGTCGTGTCCAACATGCCCGCGGACATCGGCGCCAGCGAGCGGGGAGCGATCCTCGAGGCCGCACAAACCGAGGCGATCGCGATCGTGGAGACCGCGAGTGCGAGCGAGTTCGGCCGACAGGCGGCGATCGCCTATCGATCCGCCGGAGAGTCGACCAACGCGATCCGCGTGATCATGGCGTCAGAGACCATGACTCGTCGCGACGGCCGTCCCGCGTCCGAGTGGATGGGCGCCGTGGTGGCGCTCAGACGAGAGCTCGAGGCGGAGCCCGCATCGCCGGAGGCCGACGAACTCCGGGCCGACATGTCATGGGTGCTGGCGATCGGCCACATCGATGGAAGAGACATGGCCGCGGCGCGCGAGGCGCTCGCCGAGACGCGTCGACTCGGGGTGATCCTTGATGATCGCGAGTGGAGCGAGCTCGCCGACTGGAAACTGGGCTTGATCGAGGTTCTGGAAGGTCGGGCGGCTGGCGGGCTCAAGCGAATGGCGGAGGTGGCGAGGATGGCCGAGATCTCCGGCCTCGAATCGATGGGCGTGACGGCGTACCGGGACACCGCGGTGACGGCGGCGATGGCGATGGACTATCAGATCGCGACCCAGATGCTGGACGCGGGCCTCAAGTACACGGATTCCGTCCAGCAGTCGTACTGCTCGCACCTGATGGCGGCGACGACCGGGCTTGTCGCCTGGGCCGAAGGCCGCTGGTCCGATGCCGCGAAGGAGGCCTCGCACGCGATGGCTGACCCCGGCAGTCGCCGCGGCGAGGAACTGGCCCGCTGGAGCCATGCGTTCGTCCTGATGGGCCGGGGTGACCTGACAAGCGCGGAAGATGAGTTGGCCAAGGGACTCACGTTCGGTCAGTCGGCGCAGGCGATCGAATACGTGCTTGCGCCACTCTGGGGGCTCGCCGAGGTGGCGCTCCAGGCCGGCGATCCCGCGCGAGCGATCGAGCATTGCGAGGATGCCCTGCGGCGTTCTCTGGTCGAGGCGGAACGGCTCCAGTTCGTGCCGTTCGTCGTGACCGGGGTCCGGGCATTCCTCGCGGCGGCCCGTCCCGCGGAGGCCGCGTCGTGGCTCGATGCCTGTCGAGATCGCCTCGAGGACACCCCGGAGGTCGCGAGCGCCGCCCTGGAGCACGCTCGCGGTCTCCTCGCGACGAGCGATGGCGCAACGGGTGTCGCCCGCAACGCTCTGGAGGCCGCGATCCTCGGCTGGGATGCGAAGCCACGCGTCTGGGAGGGGACCTGGGCGCGACTCGACCTCGCGAATTGCCTGGTGCGGGCCGGTCGCTACGCCGATGCCCTGGCGCTGACGGTCGAAGTGCGCGAGACGGCGTCGCGGCTCGACGCTCCAGCACTCGTGGACCGTGCCGAGGAACTGGCCCGCATGGCGCGTGGTCGAGTGTCGACGGAGGAGCCGTGGCGGCCCCTGACGGCTCGGGAATACGCGGTCGCCCAGCTGATCGCCGAGGGCTACACGAACGCGGAGATCGCGGACGAGCTCGGGATCGCGTCCAAGACGGCGAGCTCGCACGTGGAGCACATCCTGGCCAAGCTCGGCGTCGCGCGACGCGCGGAGATCGCCGCCTGGACGACCACCGTGGCACAAAGCGTCGCGATGGCCCGCTGAGCCAGACGACTCGCCGGCGGTCTCGCCGCGGCCATCGGCACCGTCTCGCAACCGAGAGTCGCTCCGGGGGCGACGGTACAATCCGGGGAACTGCACGACCCAGCACCGACGCGGGTTCGCCCCGCCCGTGCCGAACCCGCTCGCCATCCCGGAGGGATCCCCCATGGCCACCGTGACCCCGACTGCCGACCGTTCTCACCACGCGGCCAAGCGCTACATCTACGCGTGGGGTGGCGGCACCGCGGAAGGCAACGCGGGGATGCGCGACCTCCTGGGCGGCAAGGGCGCCGGGCTGGCCGAGATGACGATCGCCGGGCTGCCGACACCGCCCGGGTTCACGATCACCACGGAAGCCTGCAATGACTATTTCGCCGCCGGCGAGCGCCTCCCCGACGGTCTCTGGGAGGACGTCCTGGTCGCGATCCGCGCGGTCGAGCAGGGGACCGGCAAGGGATTCGGCGATCCGGCGAACCCGCTGCTCGTGAGCGTCCGCTCCGGGGCGAAGTTCTCGATGCCGGGGATGATGGACACGGTCCTCAACCTCGGTCTCAACGAGCGAACGCTCGAAGGGCTGGTCGCGTTGACCGGGAACGAGCGGTTCGGATGGGATGCCTTCCGACGGTTCGTCCAGATGTTCGGACGGATCGTGATGGGCGTGGACGGCGAGCGATTCGACCATGCGCTCGACGCGGCCAAGGCGGCCCACGGCGCGAAGCAGGACACCGACCTCGACGCTGCAGCCCTGCGCGAACTCGTCGGGGCGTTCAAGGCCATCGTGCTGGCCGATACGGGACGCGAGTTCCCGGCCGACCCCAACGAGCAGCTGGACCTCGCCATCAAGGCGGTCTTCGCCTCCTGGTTCGGCAAGCGCGCCGAGGACTACCGAAAGAACCAGGGGATCGCCAACGACCTGGGCACCGCCGTCAACGTGGTGACGATGGTGTTCGGGAACATGGGCGACGACTCGGGGACCGGCGTGGCCTTCACCCGCGACCCCAACACCGGAGAGAAGGTCCTGTTCGGGGAGTACCTCACCAACGCCCAGGGCGAGGACGTGGTGGCTGGCATCCGGACCGCCCCCAAGATCGCCCAGATGGCCACGGAGATGCCCACGGTCTACGACGAGTTCCTGCGCATCGGCCAGCAGCTCGAGCGGCACTATCGCGACGTCCAGGACCTCGAGTTCACCATCGAGCGCGGTCGCCTCTACATGCTCCAGACCCGCTCGGCCAAACGAACGGCGGCCGCGGCCGTCAGGATCGCGGCCGACATGGTGGATGAGGGCCTGATCACCAAGGAAGAGGCGATCGCCCGGATCGAGCCGGCCCACGTCGACCAGCTGCTGCGCGACCAGTTCGATCCGGCTGGGCTACAGGCTGCCGTCCGGATCGCGAAGGGGCTCAACGCGTCGCCCGGCGCTGCGGTGGGTCGTGCCGTGTTCTCGGCGGACACGGCCGTCGAGTGGGTCGGTCGTGGCGAGCAGGTCGTGCTCGTGCGGGTCGAGACATCGCCCGACGACTTCCACGGCATGGCCGTCGCCCAGGGCATCCTCACGGCGCGTGGCGGGGCCACATCGCACGCAGCGGTCGTCGCTCGCCAGATCGGCAAGCCCTGCGTCGCGGGTTGCGCCGAGCTCCTCGTCGATTACGGGACCAAGACCGCCCGAAGCACCGAATCCGACGTCTCGTTCGCGGAGGGCGACTGGATCAGCGTCGATGGCGCCACCGGTCAGGTCTACCAGGGTGCGTTGCCCACCGTGTCCGCCCGGTTCGAGGACCAGCCGGACCTGCAGAAGGTCCTCGGTTGGGCCGACGAGATCCGGCGCATGGGGGTCTGGACCAACGCCGACAAGCCCGAGGAAGCGGCCCAGGCACGGAGTTATGGGGCCGAGGGCATCGGTCTCTGTCGGACCGAGCACATGTTCCGCGAGGGCGATCGTCTGGAGATCGTCCGTGACGCGATCCTCGTCGCCAGCGTCGCCACGCGCGCCAAGGCGCGGACGGCAGCTGGCGAGGCGCTCGATGCCGACGAAACCGACGCCGTCACGCGTTTCGATGCGGCGATGGCGAAGCTCGAGGTCCTCCAGCAGGGCGACTTCGAGGGCATCTTCCGGGCGATGGACGGCCTCCCCGTGGTGGTGCGGCTGATCGACCCGCCGTTGCACGAGTTCCTGCCGAACCTCGAGGAACAGCTCGTCAAGGTCACCCGGGCCGAGTCCACGGGTGGCGCGTCCGCCGAGGACAAGGAGCTGCTCGCGACCATCAAGAGCCTCCACGAGCAGAACCCGATGCTGGGGCTGCGCGGCTGCCGCCTCGGCCTGATGATCCCGGACTTCGTGAAGATCCAGACCCGGGCGATCCTGAACGCGCAGATCGTGGTCAAGCGTTCCGGTGGCAACCCGATCGCGAAGATCATGATCCCGCTCGTCGGCCACGTGAACGAATTGGCTCGGACGCGGCAGATCCTCGAGGCCGAAGCGAAGGCCGTGGAGGCGAAGGCGGGCGTGTCGGTCGACTACAAGTTCGGCACGATGATCGAGGTCCCGCGTGGCGCGCTGACCGCCGACGAGATCGCCCGTGAGGCCGATTTCTTCAGCTTCGGCACCAACGATCTGACGCAGATGACCTTCGGGTACAGCCGCGACGACGCCGAGGGCGGGTTCCTCCTCAAGTACGTCGAGGAAGGGATCCTGCCCGTCAATCCGTTCCAGACGCTCGATGACGCGGTCGCGGGGCTCATGAAGACGGCGGTCGACAAGGGTCGATCGACCAAGCCAGGGCTGGAGCTCGGGATCTGCGGTGAGCACGGTGGCGACCCGGCGTCCATCGCGAAGTGCGAGGCGATCGGGCTCGACTACGTGTCCTGCTCGCCGTTCCGCGTGCCGGTCGCACGCCTCGCGGCCGCCCAGGCGGCCCTCACGAGCGCCGCCGAACGCGACAAGTAGCCGCTCGTTCCACAGCTGGTGGATTCCGGTGCAGCGTGGCGACGTTTTGTTCGGCTAGGTGCGGTCCAGTGGCACAATGTGCGGCATGCTGGAGAGCGTGAACGATTTCATCCACTCGACCGTGGGCAACATGCCGCTGGCGATCGTCACGATCCTGCTGATCGCCGCGCCCACGCTCCTGTACGCGCTGTATCGGATCACCGTTCCCGCGGTCTCGCATGGACGCTCGCGAACCTCCTCGCTCCCCAACGCGCAGTGGGTCTGTCCCGCCTGCAAGTCGGTGAATGACCTGACCGCGCGGCGGTGCTATCGGTGTACCTACGATGTCGACCAGGCCGAGGATGTCCTGGTCATCGATCCGGTCACGGCGAAGCCGATCGTGCTCCCGAGTCCCGGCGTGGCTGTCGGTCCTGGGCCGGCACGAGGGCCGGGCGTGCCCGTCGGACCAGGTCTCCCGACAGGGCCGACGGTCCCGCTCGTGGCGCCGGTCCGAACGGCCGCAGCCGTGTCGACGCCGGCCGGATCTGCCGACACGCAGACGATCGGTTCCGCCGTCGGGGCGCGTCGTCCGTTCGACGCGACGCCGCCCGCGACGCCGGGAGCGGCGGACTCAGCCGACCGGATCGCCGCCGACCCGCTGACGCATCGGTGCGTCCTGGGCGCGTCCCGGTTCCCCTCGGCACCGCTACCAGACCCCCACGGTTGACCCTTTCGGCGGATGCCCGATGGTACGGACGTACGCCCCGGCGCTTCGCCAGCTCATCGATCCGCCCTGGGGGGTATCCCGATCGACCTTCCTCCGTCGCCACCTCAGCGTGGTCGCGAGCCTCGCCCTCCTCGACTCCTGCTTGCCAGCTGGCGCCGACCCCGTCGCGGCCGAGACCGACCTGGCTGCCCGTGGGTTCAGCGACGACATCGTCTGGGACGACATCTCCAATCCGACCGTCGTCGCGTTCGCGCCCGACGGCGGCTGTCTTCGTCGCCCGAAGAGCGGGAAGATCTGGGGTACGCCGACGTCATGGACGCGACCCCGACCGTGGTCACCGACCTCTGCGGATGACGTCTACAACTACTGGGATCGCGGGCTGCTCGGGCTGCACGATCGACCCGAAGTACCTGTCGAGCGGCCGTACCTGTACGCGCTGTATGCCTACAACCATGAACTCGGGAAGACGGGAACGGGACCCCGAACGACGTTCCGCGCTGGGGTGCTGGCGGGGTGAACGACACCTGCCCCGCTCACCCCACCGGGTGGCAACGACAACGGCTGTGTCGTCTCCGGTCGTCTCGACCGCCTGACCATCGACCTGTCAACGAGTCTGATGAGCCGACGCAAGGAACTGATCACCGACTGGTGCCAGCAGTATCCCGAGCCACTCGTCGGATCGCTCACGTTCGGCCGGAGGGTGCCCTGTATGTCTCCGGGGGCGACGGCGCCAGCTTCAACGAAGCCGACTATCGGCCAACTCGGCCGCGCCTACTAGCACCAGCCGGGCAATCCGTGCCACGATCCCGACGATGAGGGTGGTGCCCTGCGCGCCCAGGACCTGCGGACCAGTGGCGACGCCACGTCCCTCGACGGAGCCGTGCTTCGCGTCGACCCCGACACCGGCGATGCGTGGCCCGACAATGCGAATCCGGCAGCAGCGACGACGAAGCAAGGCCCGCATCATCGCCGAGGGACTCCGCAACCCGTTCCGCATCACCGTCCGGCCGACCGATGGCAGCGTGTGGGTCGGCGACGTCGGCTACAGCACCTGGGAGGAGATCGACAAGATCCCCGACCCGGACGCATCGCCGCGCAACTTCGGGCTGGCCCTGCTTCGAGGGCGACGGCGCGCCAGCCCGAGTACGACGCCGCTGACCTGTCGATCTGCAACAACCTCGGCACGCCGAGTGGGCCCAGTACACGTACAAGCACATGCCGACGTCGTCGCACGGGCGACAACTGCGCGAGCGGCAGTTCGGCGATCGCCGGTCTCGCGTTCCGCGGGACGACCGGGACGTATCCGACGTCGGCGGCACGGGCTGTTCTTCACCGACTATGGCCGGGCCTGCATCTGGTTCGTTCCGTCGAGTGGGAGCGGCGACCCGAACTTCGACGACGTCCAGCTGTTCGACGACCTCGCATCCGGACAGCCGGGGACGGCGGTGCGGTCTCGCTGACGGTCTCGCCCAGCGGGCGATCTCATCTACACCGACCTCAATCCGCGACGAGGTCCGCGCTGATCACCTACGCGAACGGGGCGCCGACGCGCGCGTTCCCGCGACCCCGACACCGGGGCCCGGCACCGCTCCACGTCAAGTTCGATGCGAGCAATCCAGCCGATCCCGACGGGGACACCTGACCTACGCCTGGGACCTCGATGGCGACGGAACCTACGACGACTCGCCATCCAACGAGCACGACCACGAAGACGTTCAAGCTCGCGGGGTCCTTCAGCGTCGGCCTGAAGGTCAGATCCCGACGGCAACACCGACACCGTGCACCACACGGTCTCGGTCGGCCAGTCGCCGCCCTGGTGGCCCACATCGATACGCCATGCGAGTTCGCTCAATGGGCGGTCGGTGACGACATCACGTTCTCCGGACACGCGCACGGACGCCCAGGATGGCGACCTGCCCGGACTTCGGCCTTCGAGTGGACACTCAAGATCGAGCACTGCCCGTCGAACTGCCACGAGCACTCGGTGCAGACGCTGGGATGGCATCTCGTCGGGCGACTTCGATCGCGCCCAACCACGACTACCCCTCGCATCTGCGGCTGACCGTCAAGGTGACCGACAGCGACGGCCTGACCGGTACCGACAGCGGTCGACCTCTACCCGCGGACCGGCACGGTCTAGGCCGTTCCGATCCGGCCTGGATCCCCCTCACGGTCGGGGGCAAGGAGGCACGGGCATCGTGGGCGGCACCGCTCGATGTGTCCGCGCCGGCCATCCGCCGTGCTGGGGGAGGACACGTTCGGCTTCGACCATTGGTCCGATGGCGGCGAGCGGGTCACGCCGCTCGACGTCGACCCTGGCGCACCCACCTCACGGCCTTCTACGGGGTCGACTCGTCGACGGACGCCTCCGGTACGTGCAGCAGCGCCCCGATCGACCGCGCCCAGCGGCGCACGGCGTCCCGGGCGGCTCGCATCCGGCACGGACGTCGACTGGTATCGCTTCACCGTCCCTCGCACGCGATCGGTGCAGATCATGCTCGCGACCTGCCGGCAGGCGGCGAGCCTGAAGCTCTACAAGGGCTGCTCGACCTTGCTCGACGACGTCGGACCGGACGGGGACCAGCACCGAGGAGATCGTGAGGTCGCTGTCGGCAGGGCACCTACGCCGATCAAGGTGACCTCGAAGGGCGCCTCGAGCGACGATCCCTATGTCCTGCGCATCAAGCGGCTCTGCGAGCGGTCTGTCGGTCCTGTCGTCGACGAGCCAGGTCGACGATGGCGCCGAGACGCTGACGCTCGTCGGCGAGGTCTGGAACGAATATTCGACCACGCGCGGCCCGATCACGGTGACCGCCAAGCTGTACGACGACGACGACCATCTGCTCGCGACTCGCAGGGCGAACGACGATCCTGTACGCCGTCAGCCACAGCCGGGCGCCGTTCCGGATCGACGGATCACTGCCGGCCGGGTTCGACCACGTCGGCTGGTCGGTGACGGCGCCCGTGTCCAACAAGACCGTCCGCGGCGTCACGGAGACACCGTCCAGCTTCAGTGAGGTCGACGCCAGCTGGCGCGCCAAGGGCACGGTCAAGGCGACCAAGGGCGCGGTCCACTGGCTGAAACTTGCCCTGACGCTCTACGACGTGCGTGGACACGTGGTCGATGTCGTCCGCGGCACGCTCGGGACCACGACCCTCTCGACGAATCACTCGACGTCCTCATGTCGCCTGGTCGAACCTCGATGACCTGGCGATCGATCGCTCGAAGGTGCGTACCTTCGGCTTCAAGCCCTGATCGCGGTCGGGATCTCGATCCGGAATGTCGTCCCGTCCTGGTCGGTCCGCTCGACGGCGATGCGGCCCCCATTCGCCTCCAAAAGTTCGCGCGCGATGGTCAGGCCGATCCCGGTCCCCGCGGGGCGGCCGGTCGATGGGTCTGCGGCTCGTGCTGGGTCGGCTCGGTAGAACCGTTCGAACACGTGCGGGACATCCGCCGCCGCGATCCCTCCACCCTGGTCGCTCACGCGGACGACAGCGACGTTTCCGGTGGCTCCGCGGCTGACCTCGGCGGTCACGGTGACCTGCCCGCCGGCCGGGCTGTGGTCGATCGCGTTGGCGACGACGTTTCGGAGCACGCGCGCGAACTGACCCGGGTCCACGACGACCGCGAGATGGTCGGGGATGGCCGACGTCAGGAGGACGCCTCGTTCACGACGACGGCCGTCGAGCGCGGTCTCCACTTCCCGGACGGTCGTGGCGAGGTCGACCTCGGTCGGTTGCGCCCGGATCGGCGCTGCCTCGGCGCTCGCGAGATCGCTCATCTGCGAGATCACGCTGCCGAGGGCCGTGGCCGCGGCCCGGGCGGCTTCGAGACCATCGCGATCGGCCGGCACGACGCCGTCTTCCATGGCCTGGAGCTGCGAGACCAGGACCGTGGCCGGCGTCGCGAGGTCGTGCGCGATATCGGAGGCGGCTCGACGCCGCAACATCTCGGATCGCTCGAGCCGATCGGCCATGGCGTTGAAGGAATCCGCGAGATCGGCTGACTCCTGGTCACCGCCGCCGGTCGCTCTGGCACTGGCCTCGCCCGCCTCGAGTCGCCGAGCGGCATCGGCCACATCGCGGAGCGGACGCGTGAGACGGTTCGCGACGTACGCCGAGGCGAGCGCGATGCCGATGACGCTCAGCACGCCACCGACGAGCAGCGTGGCGTTGAACAGTGGCAGGAACCCGCCGTCGCCCACGCCGACCGGCAGATCCGCCTCGATCGACGCCACGACCGCCCCGTCGACCTCGATCGGGGAGGTATAGGCGACCACGGTCCCGTCCGGCGCCTTGCCGAAGGCCGCAAGGACGGTGCCGTCGGGCGCCACCACCCGGACGACGCCCCCGAGGTTCGTCGCCAGACGGCGGACGACCGCGACCACGCGGGCCGGTCGATCGAGGCGATCCGCGAGCGTGACGGCCGCGTCGTCGAGACGTTGCTGTTGCTGGCCGACGAGCACGGTCTCGAACCCGCCGCTCACGACGCGATTGACCAGGATCCCGGTGATCACGAGGACACCGAGGACGATGGCCCCGAGGATCAGCCCCAGCCGCCAGGCCAGCGGCGGCCGACGTGACCGGCCCGCTTGACTCACGCGCCGTCCCGGATGGCGACGAGTCGGTAGCCCACCTGCGGGATGGTCTCGATGAGCCAGGGTTCGACGGGGTCGTCGCGCAGTTTTCGCCGCAGGTTGGCGACGTGCACATCGACGACGCGGTCATACACGTCGTCCGGGCGACGGGTCACCGCGTCGAGCAGCTGCTCGCGTGACAGGACGGCACCCGGTCGACGAGCGAGCGCCACGAGGAGACCGGCCTCGCCGGGTGTCAGTCGGCCGCGGATGGGCTCGGATGCGCCGTCCTCGGTCAGCGTGAACTGGCGGCTGACGGGGTCGAGGAGTAGCCGACCGGCCGCGAGCGACAGGGCCGTGTCGTCAAGGTCGTCGTCGACTCGCGGCGCGCTCCGTCGCAGGATCGCCGCGACCCGTGCCGTCAATTCGTGCGGGTTGAACGGTTTGGCGAGGTAGTCGTCGGCGCCCATCCGCAGACCGGCGATCCGCTCCGCGTCACTTCGCTTGGCCGACGCGATCAGGACGGGCGTGTCGCCCCGGGACCGGATCCCTTCGAGGACCGCCTCGCCGCTGAGTCCCGGGAGCATCAGGTCGAGGATGACCAGGTCCGTGGCCCCGGCGTCCACGATCTCGAGCGCGGCGCGTCCCTCGCGCACGACCGAGACCGCATGGCCGTCGCGCTCGAGATACAGCCGCAACAGGTCGCCGAGACGTGGTTCATCCTCGACGACGAGGATCCGGGCTTGCGATGGCATGGCGCGCATCCTAGTCGTCCCAGCATTCAGGAGTCGTGAAGGCGCGGCCGGTCCATCCACACACGTTCTTGACGCGCGACCCCGAGGGTAGGGCTCCTCACGACCGATCGGTCATCTGCGTCCAGGGGGTCCCAGCCATGTCCAGGTTCCGTCTCGTCGGCTTCGCGGCGCTCCTCGTGCTTGCCGCGCTCGTCGGCGGCACCATCATCAGTGCCGTCAGCGCGGCCACCGGACCCGTGGCCGGGCGGACCGATGTCATCGCGGCCGCGACCACGCCCGATGCCGCGGCCGCCGGGACGTACTGCAAGACATTCCGTGCCGCGTTCGCGGCGAACCTCGGCGTCGACGAGGACGCCCTCGTCGCCGCGGGTCGCAAGGCCGCCGCGACGACCATCGATCAAGCCGTCACCGACGGGAAGCTCACGCAGCAGGCCGGCGACAAGCTCAAGGCGCGCATCGCGACCTCGACGCTCGACGTCTGCCAGCGGCTTGGCAAGCGGCTCGATCGGGCGACCGGCCCGGCCCTGGGCGTCATCAAGGACGGTCTGACCGCCGCCGCCGACGCGCTCGGGATGCCCGTGGCCGATCTTCGGACGGCCATCCGGGCCGGAACGTCGCTCAAGACGATCGCCTCGTCCAAGACCGTGGAGTACGACAAGGTGACGGACGCGGTCACCGCGGCCGTGAAGGCCGATCTCGATCAGGCGGTGGCCGCCGGGACGATCAAGCAACAGCGCGCGGATCGCATCCTGGCCCGGTTGGCGGCCCGACTTGCGGACGGCCACCTGCGTCGCGCTCCCTAGTCCGCGACGATGACCTGGCGGGTGTACTCGCCCCGCCGCATGGCGTCGAAGGCGTCCTCGAGGTCGTCGAGTCCGATCCGTCGGTCGATGAGGCGTTCGACCGGCAGGCGACCATCGAGGTGCTCCTGCGCGTACCGCGGGAAGTCCACGGCGGGATCGGCGAACCCGTAGTTCGAGCCGAGGATGCGCCGACTCCCGTCCACGAGCGGGTAGACATCGAACGCCGCCTGAACGCCGAGCGGCGTCAGCCCGACCAGGACCGCCGCACCACCGAGTGGCAGGGCCTTGACCGCGAGTTCCACGGTCGACGCGAGCCCGATCGCTTCGAAGACGAAGTCGGGGCCACCGTCGGTCAACTCGCGCAGGGCGCCGATCGTCTCATCGGGGTCGTCGGCGGCCAGCAGGCCATCGGTGGCGCCGATCGAGCGGGCGACGTCGAGCTTGGTCTCGACCCGGTCGATGGCCACGATGCGCGAGGCTCCGGCGAGCGCGGCGCCCATGACGCACGACAACCCGACCCCGCCGAGCCCGATGACGGCGACCGATGACCCAGGCGGGACGGCCGCTGTCTTGAGGACGGCGCCCACGCCCGTGGTCACGCAGCAGCCGATGAGGGCGGCGACGGCCGGGTCCACGCCGTCCGGGATCGGGATGGCCGCCGCCACCGGCACGACGGTCGCTTCCGCCATGGTCGCGATGGCGCAGTAGGCGAACACCGACCGATCGCCAGAGTCGGGGTTCTCGTGCTCGGTGCCACGCCGAAACGGCAACGTGCCATCGAGCAGTCGGTGCCGGTACGACGGGGAGTCCGGACACGCCCACGGCCGTCCGGCCCGGCACGAACGACATCGGCCACACGGGATGAGCCACGAGAGGGCGACGGGTTGCCCGATCCGGAGATGCGTGACGCCGGGACCGACCGCTTCCACGACACCGGCGCCTTCGTGGCCCATGACCATCGGGGTCGGTCGTTCCCACTCCCCGTCGCGAACATGCAGGTCGGAGTGGCAGACGCCCGAGGCGAGGATCCGCACGCGAACCTCGCCCTCGCGCGGCTCGATGAGCTCGAGGTCCTCGATCCTGGTCGCACCGCCCACTTCGTCGAGGACCGCCGCGCGCACGGTCGTGCTCACGTCTCGCCGGCCCGACGTCGTTCCGCAGATCGCCGGGGCATGTACGGGACGTAGGCCGGCCACCACATCGCCGCATCCACGGCGTCACCGGCGTCGTCGCCGAGCCACTCCCGAGCCACCGCCACCGCGATCGTGCGCGACACCGACCGCAGATCCGAGATCGGTGGGTACAGGGCCCCCGCCGCGATCCGATCGTCGGTGACCTGCGCCGCCAATGCGCGAGCTGCCACCAGGAAGACGCCGTCATCGAGGGTCGGCGCTTCGGCGACGATGGCCCCAAGACCCACACCCGGGAAGATGAAGACATTGTTCGCCTGCCCGATCTCGCGATGCTCGCCCATCGAACCTGACGGGCGCGAAGGGCGACCCGGTCGCGACGATCGCGCGCCCATCGGTCCAGCGGAGCAGATCCTCCGGTGTCGCCTCGGCGGCGGACGTGGGGTTCGACAGCGGCAGGATGATCGGCGTTGGCGTGGTCTCGGCCATGGCCCGGATGACCGACTCCGGGAACGTCCCGGCGACCCCGGTCACGCCCGCGAGCACGGTCGGCTGGATCCTTCGGACCGTGTCGAGCAGGTCTGGCGTCCCGTCCACGGCCGGCGCCGCCATCTCGCGTTTCGTGGCGTCCAGGTCATCGCGTCCGGCGTGGACCAGACCCCTCGAGTCCACGAGGACGACCGACGCCGCGGCGTCCTCGGCCGTGATGCCGGCTTCGGTCATCGCCAGCCGAAGGAGGCGCCCGATCCCCACGCCGGCGGCTCCGGCCCCGACCACGACCACGCGGGTCTCGGCCAGCGTTCGGCCCGTGGCGCGGAGACCGCTGAGGACCCCGGCAAGGACGACCGCCGCGGTCCCCTGGATGTCGTCGTTGAAGGACGGGACGCGGGACTGGTAGCGATCGAGGAGGCGAAGGGCATTGGCCTGCTTGAAGTCCTCGAACTGGATCAGACAGCCGGGCCAGACCGTCTCGACCGCAGTCACGAACGCCTCGACGAGCGCGTCGTACTCCGCGCCGCGCAGACGTGGGGCGCGGTGACCGAGATAGAGCGGGTCGGCCAGCAGGGCCGGGTTGTCGGTGCCGACGTCGAGGGAGACCGGGAGGGTGAGGGCAGGATGGATCCCGCACGCGGCCGTGTACAACGCCAGCTTGCCGATCGGGATGGCCATCCCGCCAGCACCCTGGTCACCCAGACCCAGGATCCGCTCGTTGTCCGTCACCACGATGAGCCGGACGTCCTCGAACGGTCCCTGGCGCAACAGGTCCGGGATGCGATCGCGGTCGGCCGGGCGTGATCCAGGTCCCGCGCGTCCGCCGGATGATGTGGCTGAACTCCTGGCAGGCGCGCCCGACGGTCGGCGTGTAGACGATCGGCAGGAATTCCTCGAGGTGCTCGGCGAGCAGTCGGTAGAACAGCGTGGCGTTTCGATCCTGGAGCGCGGCGAGACCGATGTAGCGCTCCAGCTCGTCGTCCTTCCGCCGAAGGTGTTCGAGCTCCAGATCCACCTGCTCCTCGATCCCGAGGATCCGGTCCGGCAGCAGTCCGCGAAGCTTGAAGGCCTCCCGCTCGTCATCGGGGAACGCGAGGTCCTTGGTCAGCAATCGACTGCCCAGCAGGGCCGGGCCGGCGAGCCCCACGGTGGCTGGCTGACCGGCGGCGATCGCATCGAATGGGGCAGGCAGTGGGCGCATCCGGCCGAGCATAGTCGGCGCGTCCGCCCATCGTGTCGCTGGCACGACGCGGCCCGCTGTGGGCGGGTGTAGAGTGCCGAGCGCGACCCACGGAGCGGCTCGGGAGCGCTCACCGTCGTCGTGTTCGAGCGGCCGGGGCTGCTGGAGGGATCTGGATGCGTCCTCGTCGTGTCGCGGCGGCCGTCGCTGCTGTGGTCCTGGCGTTCGCGCAGGTCGGCGCATCGTCGGCCACGGGCCTCGCCGCCCCGCAGGGCAGGGGAGCCCTGACGGCCGCCGTCATGGATCCGACCTTGGCCGACGATCTGGCGACCGGGCAAGGTCCGCACGCTGGTGGTCGAGTTCAAGGGCCGGGCGGACCTCAAGAGCCCGGCCAAGCTCAAGGACCGGACGAAGCGGGGCAAGGCCGTCCTGTCGGCGCTGACGGTGACCGCGAACCGAGCCCAGGTGGGCGCCCGGGCCATCGCCCACGCCACGAAGGGCGTGACGGCCACGACCTACTGGCTGACCAATGTCATGGTCGTGAAGGGCGATGCGGCGAGTCTCGCGGTCTTCGCCAAGCGTGCCGCGAAGGATCCCAACGTGACCACGATCCGGCGGCAACACATCTACCCGCTCATCGCGCCGATCGCGCCCACGGCGGCCGTGCTCGCGGCAGCGGGCGAGCCGGAGTGGGGCGTCGCGAAGATCGGGGCCGACGACGCGTGGGCCATGGGCGTGCTCGGTCAGGGCATCGTCGTGGCCAGCATCGATACCGGCGTGGACTACCTGCACCCGGCCCTGGTCGATCACTACCGCGGGAACAACGGTGATGGCACCTTCACCCACGACTACAACTGGTTCGATCCGACCGGGATCTGCGGCAATGTGCCCTGCGACAACGCCGCCCACGGCACCCACACGATGGGCACGATGGTCGGTGGCGACGGACCAGGCCCGTTCACGCCGGATACCGGCGTCGCCCCCGGAGCCACCTGGATCGCCGCCAAGGGCTGCGAGGATCTCGACTGCTCCGAGTCGTCGCTGCTGGGTGCCGGTCAATTCATCCTGGCGCCGACGGACCTGAGCGGCGCCAACCCGGATCCGTCCAAGCGCCCCGACATCGTCAACAACTCCTGGGGCAGCGGCCCAGGCGACACGTTCTATCTCGAGACGGTCCAGGCGTGGCGCGCGGCGGGCATCATCCCGGTCTTCGCGTCCGGGAACCCCGGACCGTTCTGCGGCGGCGCGGGTTCGCCGGGCGACTATCCGGAGAGCTTCGCGGTCGGGGCGACCGATAGCCACGACATCATCGCGGACTTCTCCGGTCGAGGGCCGTCCGTCTACGGCAAGGTCGATCCCGACGTGACGGCTCCTGGCGTGGACGTGGTCTCGAGCGTTCCCGGTGGTGGGTACGAGGCCTTCTCGGGCACGTCGATGGCGACGCCGCATGTGGCAGGCGCCCTCGCCCTCATCCTGTCGGCGGACCCATCGCTGCGTGGGGACGTGACGGGCGCCACGGCCGTGCTGCGGCAGACCGCGGTCGACCGCCCCGATGCCACGTGCGGCGGCGCCGCGGATGGTGACCCCAACAACGTGTATGGCGATGGCCGGATCGACGCGGGCGCGGCGGTGGCCCTGGTCGCGACCGGCGGGACCCTGTCCGGCACCATCACCGACGACGCGACCGGCGACCCGCTCCCCGGTGCGACGGTCACCGCGGACGACGGAAGCCGGCAGTTCAGTGCCGTGACCGCGGACGATGGCCACTACGAGATGCTGCTCGCGGCGGGTGCCTACGCCATCTCGGCGACGGCGTTCGGGTATATCGGCGCCGTCCACCCGGGGGTGGAGATCACGAAGGATGCCACCACCGATTCCGACTTCGCCCTGGCGCCGCTGCCGCGGTTCACCGTGTCCGGTACGGTCACGGCGGCGGAGGACGGGAGCCCGCTCGAGCGCGTCTCGATCCGTGCCGTGGGGACCCCGGTCGCTGCGGTCGTCACCGATGCGTCGGGCGCCTACTCGCTCAACCTCCCGATCGGGAACTACACGATCACGGCCTCGGCCGATGGGTGCACCGAGACCGGGTCGGATGACATCGTCTCGGGCGGCAACGACGTCACCGCCGACTTCGCGCTCTTCCGCAAGCTCGATGACTTCGGTCACTCGTGCGCGCCGGTCGCGTTCGACTGGGTCGATGCCACGGACCAGACGGGCCTGTTCGGCGACGAGGTCACCGGCCGGCTCCGACTGCCGTTCGAGCTTCGACTTCTATGGCACGAAGTACGACACGGTCTACGTTTCGGACGACGGCTTCGTGAGCTTCCTGCCACCGGACGGCGACGCGTCGATCCCGACGAGCATCCCTTCGACCGCGGCGCCGAACGCCGCCATCTACGCCTTCTGGATGGACCTCGAGATCGCTGACACCGGCCACGTGGACACGGCCACGGTCGGGGACGCCTTCGTGATCGAGTACTCCGATGTTCGCGTGCTTGGTTCCGGCGTGCCGGTCGACGTCGAGATCAAGCTCTGGAAGGACGGTTCGATCGATCTGTTGTACGGCGCCAACCCGGCGGATCCGGGTGATGGGCGATTCGCGACGGTCGGGATCGAGGATGCGGACGGTGGCGACGCGCTCCAGGTCGGCTTCTTCGAAGACAACCTGGCGTCGAGCCAGGCCATCCGGATCACGCGCGTGCCGACGGGTCGCATCGCCGGCACGATCACCGACGCCAACAGCGGTCTGCCGGTCGCCGGCGCGCAGGTGACGGTGTCGCCGGGCGGTCGACGCACCACCTCTGGCGCCGACGGCACCTACACGCTGCGGGCCCGGCCGGGGGCGTACACCGTGACGGCGTCGAGTCCGGGGTACGTCGACGCCACGGCCTCGGTCAGCGTCGCCGATGGCGACACGACGACCCTCGATCTGGCCCTGACGGCTCCGGTCGCGGCCGTCGATCGATCGACGATCGCCGCGGACGTCGCGTTCGGGGCCACCACCAGCGAGGATGTGACACTCCGAAACGACGGTTCCTCGCCGCTCACGTGGTCCGCCAGGGAGCGCGACCGGGGGGTGATCCGTCCGCCGCTGCCGAAGATCACGACGCAGGTCCACCGGCCCCTGACCTGGGGACCCGCGGTCGTCCCGAAGTCCTTCCCGCGCGTTCGCGCGTCCACCCTCGCGTCGGCCAGCCTCTCGACGATCATCAACGACCCCGCCGGTGACGCCCAGGGCGCGGTCGACGTGACCACGGTCCGTGCCGGGTCCGATGGCTCGACCGTGCTCGTCGATGGCGCTCGACTTCAGTCCGTCGACCCCCATCGGCGTGGCGGCCGGGTACGTCTTCCTCGACACCGACGAGGACCCCGCGACGGGCGTCCCGGCGAGTGAGGCGTCCGGTCTGCCGAGCCAGGACGTCGGGATGGAATACCTGCTGGACCTCTTCGGGTCGCACGACCCCGATCCGGTCGTGTATGTCGTCGACGCGACCACGTTCGACATCACGGCGGCGGTCCCGGTCACCTTCGTCGGCCAGACGATGCGGTTCGACATCCCGCTCGCCGCCATCGGCGATGACGACGGCTCGGTCACGACCGCGATGGTCCTCGGCGACGCCGACGCTCCGTCCGACTGGGC
Source organism: uncultured Chloroflexia bacterium (assembly GCA_963778805.1). GTDB lineage: Bacteria > Chloroflexota > Limnocylindria > Limnocylindrales > CSP1-4 > SPCO01. The sequence goes on from CAVZVT010000005.1 coordinate 104,413, forward strand.
GCCAGACACCGGGCACGGGACGATCGAGTCGTTCAGCGACGTCCCGTGGCTCACCCCGACGCCGGCATCGGGCGAGATCCCGGCGGGAGGGTCGACGGTCGTCTCGGTCGGGCTGGGGAGTCCGACGCTGGAACCGGGTGCGTACCACGCGGAACTCGTCTTCGACACCGACGCACCGGTCGTCTCGCAAGTGACCGTCGACACGTCCCTCGCGGTCGGACTCCCATCGGGGTTCGGTGAGGTCGATGGGAGCGTCGTCGACGGTTTCACCTTCGAGCCGATCCATGGCGCGAGCGTCACGCTCCACGCGGAATGGCCGAGCGGAACGCCGCTTGACCTGGTCGCGACGACGGGCGTCGACGGCTCGTGGACGATCATCGGGCCGGCCGGCACCTGGCCCGTCGATGTGGCCAAGTCCGGGTATCACCCGAGTTCCGGCGAGGTCGACATCGTCGCCGGTCATGCCAGCGACAGCGACCCGTTCGTGCTCGATCGTGCACAGGCCCACGCGACCCTCGATGGCGACACCGAACCTTCGTTCCTGCTGCCGCCGGGACGCAAGGGCTCGGCGACCGTCCTGCTCGGGAACGTCGACGGACACGCCGACCTCCACGCGACCATCGGTGAGGTGGGCATGGACGCGCCCCCGAACCTCGCCGAGGCGTCCGTCCAGCGGCGCGCGGTCCCGGCCGGCGTGGACCCCAACGCCCGAACGACGCGCGGCTTCGGGGCCGCGGCGGCCGGCACGCCCATCCCGCCGCGACTCCTCGCCAGCGGCGACGTCCTCAACGCCTGGCCGACCGGCATGACCGCGGCGTGGGGCGTCGGGTATGCGCGGTCGGTGTGGTTGAGCGATGCCGAGGACCACATCGACGCCCACTTCTCGACGAACGGCGACCGTCTTGGCCAGATCCCCCTCGACGGTCTGGCCGATTGGGGCGCCGACATGGCGTTCGATCCGGGTCGCGGGCTCATCTGGCAGGTCAACGTCGGCGGCGACAACGGGATCTACGGCCTCGATCCAAGCCGATGGCTCCGTGAAACAGGTGATCACGGGCGGCCCGTGGGACCTGACCAGTCAACGCGGTCTCGCGTATGACCCGGCTGCGGACGTCTTCTACATCGGTGGCTGGAACGAAGGCATCGTCTATCGCGTCGCCGGACCGTCGCATCCGACCCCCGGGGAGACGCTGTCGCAGTGCGCCCCCGCCGATCCGAACATCTCCGGGCTCGCCTGGAACCCGACCTTCGGCAAGTTGTGGGAGGCCACCAACTCCGAGAGCGACACGATCTGGCTCATCGATCCGCTGACCTGTGCGGCCAGCGCGGCGGTCCCGCACCCCGACGGTGGCGGCAACAGTGGCGCCGGGATCGAGCTCGACGTCGCCGGTGATCTGTGGGTCGTCGGTCAGGCGTCGGCGACGGCCTACCTCGTCGATGCCGGTCTGCCGGCCTTCAGCGACGTCCCGTGGCTGCACGTGACGCCCACGTCCGCGACGGTCCATCCGGGGTCCAGCAAGAGCCTGAAGATCGCGGTGGATGCCACGGGGCTGACGCCTGGCGTGTACCGCGCCGTGGTGGCGGTCCTGACCGACGATCCCGACGCGTCGACGCTGGAGGTCCCGGTGACGTTGATCGTGCCGGCGTTCCAGCGCGGGATCAACGCCGGTGGCAAGGCCTACACCGACCATGATGGCGATCACTACATCGCGGATCGGCCCTGGCTCAAGCGCGTCCACGCCGGGATCCCGGCGGAAGGGCCGTATGGATACGTCGGGACCGGCACCGTCCACAAGACCAGTGCGACCATCCATCACACCACCGATGACCCGCGCTATCGAACCCAGCGTGAGGGGATGAAGGCCTATCGGTTCACGGTCCCGAACGGGATCTATCAGGTGGACCTGAGTTTCGCCGAGTTCAAGTACACGAAGCGTGGCGACCGCGTCTTCAACATCACGATGGAAGGCGAGCAGGTCCTCCGCGCGTTCGACATCATCGATGAGGTCGGCCATCGACGGACGGCGCTCGATGAATCGATCGTGGTCGAGGTCACCGACGGGCGACTCGACATCGGGTTCTCGGCGCCGCGCGGTCACAAGGCGATCATCAACAGCATCTTCATCTCGCAGCTCCCGCCGGGCAGCCCGGGGACCTGACGCCGGCCAGGCGTCGGGTCGGTCCCATCGCCGGGTAGGCCCCATCGTGCGCTTGGCTCCGAGGGCGAGTCTGTGCGACCCTGCCCGCATGACCATCCGCCTGCTGACCGTCCTGGCGGCCCTCGCGACGCTCCTGGCCCTCGCAGCCGACGCCGGTCGCGGCGGCGGACTTCCCGGCCAAGGACTCGCGCTACCACTCGTACGCCGAGATGGTCCAGGTCCTGCAGGACGCGCAGGCAGCCCACCCCGACATCGTCAAGGTCAGCTCGATCGGCAAGAGCGCCGAAGGCCGCGACATCTGGGTCGTCAAGGTGTCGGACAACGTCGCGGTCGATGAGCCCGAGCCCGAGGTCATGTTCGATTCGCTCCACCACGCCCGGGAGCACCTCTCGCTCGAACAGTCCCTGGCGATCCTGCGCTGGCTGACCGACGGGTACGGGTCGGACGCGAGGATCACCAAGATCGTCGACAGCCGCGAGATCTGGATCATCCCCTCGGTCAACCCCGACGGGGCGGAGTGGGACCTGACCGGGGACCCGTACCGGGAGTGGCGGAAGAACCGGCAGGTCAACGCCGGATCCGTCCACAAGGGCACCGATCTCAACCGGAACTATGGCTACCACTGGGCCTGCTGCGGCGGATCGTCGGGCTCCACCGCGTCGGAGACCTACCACGGGCGGACGGCCTTCTCGGCGCCCGAGACGCGCGCGATGCGAGATTTCATGCTGAGCCGCCGCGTCGACGGCCAGCAGCAGATCGAGCTCGCGATCACGTTCCACACCGCGGGCGAGGAGATCCTGTGGCCGTATGGCTATACGAAGACCGACATCCCCTGGGACATGACCAAGGACGATCACGCGGCGCTCGCGGCGCTCGGCAAGCGGATGGCGACACGCAACGACTACACGCCCAAGCAGTCCAGCAGCCTGTACGTCACCGATGGCGACGAGATCGACTGGGCCTATGGCAGCCAGCGGATCTGGATGTACACGTTCGAGCTCTACCCGACGCACGCCAAGGTCAGCTCGATCAAGCGGTTCTATCCGGCCGATGAACTCATCGCACGGGAGACCGAGCGCAACAAGGACGCCATCCTGTACTTCATCGAGCACGCCGGCTGCCGGTACTCGGTGATCGGCAAGACGACGACGCACTGCGGACCGATGTTCGAGGACTTCGAGACACCGAACGGCTGGACGGCGAACCCGCTCGGCACCGATACCGCGACCAGCGGCACCTGGCAGCGCGGCAACCCGGATCACACCCCGTGGCAGGCGGGAACGGTCCCTCGGGAGCCCGCGCCCTGGTCACCGGCACGGCCGCGGGCTCATCGGCCAAGGCGAACGACCTCGACGGCGGGGTCACGACGATCCGGTCCGCGCCGGTCACCCTGCCGGCGACGACGGGCTCGCTCACGTTCAAGTACTACCTCGCCCACGCCAGCAACTCGTCGCCGGACGACGCGTTCCGGGCCTATGTGGAACGGGATGACGGCACGAGGACGCTCGTTCGTCAGGAACTCGGCGCATCCAACACCGACAAGCCGGCATGGAAGACGGTCTCGGTGCCGATGGCGCCGTGGGCCGGTCAGACCGTCCGGATCGTGTTCGAGGCGGCCGACCTGGCTGGCCCCAGCATGGTCGAAGCTGCCGTCGACGACGTCCGGATCACTCGCCCGTAGGACGGGGAAGGCGGACGCGGAACGTGGTCCCGCCACCGACCGGGGCCTCGACGGCGATCGTGCCGCCGTGGGCCTCGACCAGGCCCCGCGCGATCGGTAGCCCGAGCCCCGAGCCACGTGATGCCTCGCCCTTCACGAACCGATCGAACACGTACGGCAGCAGGGCAGGCTCGATCCCCGGCCCGGTATCGGTGACGGTCAGGACGACCTCCGTCGCGGAGGCCGACCCGCCGATCGTGATCGAGCCGCCGGCTCGGGGTGTGTCGAAGAGCATTCGCGACGAGGTTGGCGAGTACCTCGCGGATCCTGACCGGGTCGATCTCGAGGATCGGCAGGGCGCCGTCGACGGTCGTCGTCAGGGTCACACCGGCAGCCGCGGCCGTCGGGGCGAAGGCTCGCACCACGTCGCCGATGAGGACATCCGGGTCCGTCGGCTCTGGATGGAGCGGGAGCGTGCCTGCCTCGGAGAGGGTCACGGTGCGCAGGTCGTCGATCAGGCGTTCCAGGACGCGGGTCTCGTCCAGGATCGGCGTCAGGTGGGCCGCATCGGCCGGGTAGACGCCATCCACGATCGCCTCGAGATTGCCCGTGATGACCGACAGCGGCGTTCGCAGCTCGTGGCTGATATCGGCGAGCAGGCCTCGCCGTTGTTCCTCGTCGGTCTCCAGACGGGCCACCATCGTGTCGAACCCCGCCGCGAGCTGGTGGATCGGGTGCAGGTCCGATTCCGGTCGACCGAGCCGGACGGTGTAGTCACCATCCTCGACCCGCCGCGTCGCCTCGACGATCCGATCGAGCGAGCGGGCCGCTCCCCGCAGACCGCGACCCGTGGCGAACACGATCAGGAACCCACCCGCGATCGCGATGGCCGCGGCCACGGTTCCGAGGCTTGCCAGCAGCGAGCCCACGGTGACCAGGACCGCCGCGACGACGACGAGGAACACGAACCCGGCAAGGCACCCGAAGCCGCGCTGGAGTCCGGGCCGCTGGCCGAACTGACGGCGGCGTACGGCCCGCATCCGTCGCTGCATCTCGCGGCGTCGGAGGTCGGCCGGGTCGCGCCGTCCACGATCCGCGCGGAGCGGTGGGCCGCCCGTGTCGGTCCCGGTCAAGCGGCGGTACCCCGGTCGTCGGCGAACCGATACCCCACGCCGTAGACGGTCAGCACGTACCTGGGCACGCGCGGATCGGGCTCGAGCTTGCGCCGCAGGTTCTTGATGTGCGAGTCGATGGCCCGCTCATAGGACTCGAACGCGACGCCTCGAACGGCATCCAGGAGCTGGGACCGCGTGAAGATGCGACCCGGGCTGGCGGCCATCGTGGCGAGCAGGCCGAATTCCGTCGCGGTGAGGTCGACGGTCCGGCCGGCCACCTCGGTCCGCATCCTTGGCACGTCGAGGACGACGTCGCCGACGCGGATGACACTGCCGGTCTCGACGGGTCGCTCCGTCCGCCGCAGGACCGCCCGGACCCGGGCCACGAGTTCGCGCGGCGAGAAGGGCTTGGTCAGGTAGTCGTCCGCGCCGAGTTCGAGGCCGAGCAGCTTGTCGAGCTCGTCGTCACGCGCGGTCAGCATCACGATCGGGATCGAGGAGTCTCGTCGCAATTCGCGGGTGACGTCGAGGCCGTCGAGACCCGGGAGGCCGATGTCGAGGACGATGAGGTCCGGTCGATCGCGTCGGGCGACCTCGATCGCCGCGCGTCCATCAGCGGCCGTCAGCACGGCGAACCCCGCGTGCTCGAGGTAGTCGCGAGCGAGCTGGACGATCTTTGGTTCGTCATCGACGACGAGGACGGTGCGCATCACGTGCATCGTAGAGTCCACGGGCGCTCCCGGGCGAAGGCCCGGGAGCGCCGAAGAACGGGGAGGGGACAGGAGCGTCAGGTCGCCGATGCTCCAGCCGAGGGACCAGCGGGATCGATGGGCGCCCCCGGATGCGCGTGCGCCTCGCGATGCCAGTCCTCGAAGGTGCCGTGGAACCTGGAGGCGAAGTGGGCCTGGCGGGCGTCCCGGTCCATGCCCGGTCCCCAGCCGCCGCCCCGACGGCCTCCGAAGATGACGGCTCGGATGAGGCCGATCACGAGGAACAGGAAGAAGAGCGAGAACAGGAACCCGAAGAACCCGAACCCGGGTCCGAACGGGCCGGCGCCCCACCCGTATGCCGGGATCACGACCGGGGCGATGACGGCGCCGGATCCGACGGCGGCCGTGGTGACCGCGGTGCTGAGACCGGCTTGATAGGCCGTGGTGGCGATGATCCCGCCGCCGACCGCGAGGACGGCGACCAGGATGATCGCGGCGACGATGCGAGGCATGGTGCGAACTCCTTTGGTTGCATCGGGGACCCACTCCGGGATCCCGTCTGACGCCAAGACTCGGTGGGGCATGTGGAGCGGGTGTGGAGTCGCCGTGGCGCCTTCGTCGAGGATGTATTGACAGTGCTACGTCGTACTGGCACAATAGCGCCATGCCGGACGAACCACGCTATTCACTGACCGAGTTGGCCGACCTGGCCGGCGTCACGCCGCGGACGATCCGCTACTACCTCTCGAACGGCTTGCTCCCCAGCGCGGGTCAGTCCGGCCCCGGGGTCAAGTACGGCGACGACTACCTGGATCGCCTCCGGCTCATCCGCCGTCTGCAGCGGGATCATCTGCCGCTCTCGGAGATCCGACGGCGTCTCGACGATCTCGACGAGGCCCAGATCCGGGACCTCGTGCGGAACGAGCCGGAACGACCGCCGTCCGAGACCGCCCTCGAATATGTCCGCTCGATCCTCCGACCGACCGTGGCGGCACCAGCCGCTCTTGCCTCGGCACCAGCCGTGCTGGCGTCGGCGTCGGCACCGCCCGCGGCCTCACCCCCGATGCTTCGACAGCTCGAGACCCGTCCAGACGCCGTGCCCATCGGTCTCGACAGCCTCCGATGGATCCTCCACGCCCGGCCCGCTCGATCGCTCCCAGTGGGAACGCATCGGGATCGGCCCCGATATCGAACTCCATGTCCGTCGTCCGTTGACGCGGGCCCAGAACAAGCAGGTCGATCGCCTGATCGCGATCGCCCGGGAACTCCTTGAGGAGGCATGACCATGACCACGACCGACACCTCCACACTCCGTATCCGCCAGGACCGCCACCTGATCCGCTCGACCTCGCATAGCAAGCGGTTCGTCGTCGCCCATATCGAAGCTCCGGGCGCGCGGACGGACCGTCGCCGTCCGCCGGTCAACCTCGCGATCGTCCTCGACCGCTCGGGCTCGATGTCCGGCCAGAAGCTCGACATCGCCAAGCGTGCGGTCGAGATGGCGATCGATCGTCTCGCATCGGACGATCGGTTCAGCGTCGTCGTGTACGACGACACGGTCGATGTCGTGATCGCCTCGACCATGGCCACGACCGCCGCTCGACGAGAGGCCGTGGATCGGCTGCGGACGATCGACGCCCGGGGCAGTACCAACCTGGGGGAGGGCTGGCTCCGTGGCTGCGAGCAGGTCGCGGCGCATCTTGCCACCGACGGCGTCAACCGCTGCCTGCTGCTGACCGACGGGCTCGCGAACATCGGCATGACCGACACGACCGAGCTCGCCGGGCATGCAACGGCGCTCCGGGAGCGGGGTGTGTCGACCTCGACGTTCGGGGTCGGCAACGACTTCGACGAGCGTCTGCTGCAGGAGATGGCCGACGCCGGCGGAGGCCACTTCTACTACATCGCCGACGCACCGCAGATCGCCGATGCGATCACCTCGGAGGTGGGGGAGACGCTCCAGATCGTCGCCCGCGAGGTCTTCCTCGAAGTGTCCACGCGCGAGGAGATCAAGATCGAGGCCATCACCCCGAACAAGGTGACCGTCAGCGGCAATCGCACGATGGTCGCGCTGGGTGACCTCGGCGCCGAGCAGGCCGTCGATGTCGTCCTGCGCCTGACGTTCCCGTATGGCGAGCCGGGCCAGGAAGCGGGCGCGATCATCGGGCTCGTCGACCGTGACGGCGTCTTCGAGGATCGAGGCACGGCGGCCCGCTCGTCGCGCGTGGAGTGGACCTACGCCACGCACGCGGCCAACGACGCCGAGTCGCGTGACGTCGAGGTCGATCGGCAGGTCGCGAGGATCTTCGCGGCCCGTGCTCGCCAGGCCGCCGTCGCCCTGAATCGCGCCGGACGCTACGACGAGGCGCGTCAGCTCCTGCGAGCCACGAGGCACCGGATCCGCGACTACGCCGGTCGTGACGCGGAACTCAACCAGATCCTCGAGTCCCTGCGTGAGGACGAGGGCGTCTTCGCCGCCGCGATGGCCGAACCGGAGCGCAAGGTCCGGCACTACGCGAGCGCCAATCTCGCCCGATGCCGCGACGAGCAGGGCCGCTCCATGACGCGCAGCTGACCGTTCGACGCCCTCAGCTCCCGACGATGCGCATTTCGGGTGTTCCGACGCTTGATTCGGGCGCGTATAGTCCCGCCGTAGAGGCGCTCGATATGGATCCGCACGTGCCCAGCGGCGAGCACCTGTTCCGTTGGAGGGATCCATGTCACTCGAAACCATCGTGCTCGGCACCCTGGCCGTGGCCATCGGCCTCGCCTGGGCGTTCTACGGTCTGAAGGTCTTCGTGATCCTGCTGCCCATCTGGGCGTTCTTCTTCGGACTCACATCCGGAGCGCAGTGGAGCCAGGACATCTTCGGGCAGGGCTTCCTCAGCACCGTCCTGTCGTGGGGCATCGGGCTCGTCTTCGGTGTCGTCCTCGCCGCCATCGCCTTCCTCTGGTACTACGCCGCGGTCACCATCGCATTCGGCGCCCTCGGGTACGTCCTTGGCGTCGGTCTGATGGACGCCATCGGCTTCGATACCGCGATCCTCGGGATCATCGTCGGGCTGGTCGTCGGTGCGGTCTTCGCTGCGGCGGCGTTCCTGCTCGCCGTGCCGGCCTGGCTGATCATCATCGTCTCGGCGATCAGTGGATCGGCGGCCGCGATCGCCGGGGTCCTGCTGTTCTTCGGTCAGATCCCGATCGCGGCGTTCGGGAGTGGCATCGTGCGAGCCACGCTGTCGGACTCCTTCATCGGGCTCGTCGGCGTGGATCGTGCTCGCCGGGATCGCGATCTACTGGCAGATCCGTGACGTCGGCACGACCGCCGTCAGCGTCCAGAAGACGTCCTACCGCTACTACTAGGCGTGCAACCGCGGTCGCTCGTCGTCGCCATCGACCAGGGGACGACGAGCAGCCGCTGCATCCTCTTCGACCACGCCGGGTCGATCGTCGCCAGCCAGCAGCTGGAGCACCGACAGATCACGCCCAGGCCAGGCTGGGTCGAGCACGACCCCGACGAGATCCTCGAGCGCGTCCGGACCTGTGTCCGCGACGCGCTTCGCTGCGTGTGGCGCGGACGCCCGGTCGCTCGCCGCGGTCGGGATCAGCGACCAGCGCGAGACCACGGTCGTCTGGGATCGCCGAACCGGTCGACCCGTGCACAACGCCATCGTGTGGCAGGACACCCGGACCGCCGAGGCGGGCGGACCGTCTGGCGAGCCGCGGGCGCCGGTGGTCGCGACCGGTTCCGGGCACGGACCGGGCTGCCGATCTCGACCTACTCGTCCGGACTGAAGCTCGCCTGGATCCTCGAGACGCTCGGTGACGACGGGCGCGCTCGGCCGCGGCGCGCGGTGACCTCCTGTTCGGGACGATCGATACGTGGCTCATCTGGAATCTGACCGGTGGCGTCGAAGGCGGTCGACACGTCACCGATGTCACCAACGCGTCACGCACGATGCTCATGGATCTCGAGCGACTCGAGTGGGACGACGAGATCCTCGCTGAGCTCCGGATCCCGCGCGCGATGCTCCCGGCGATCCGCGGTTCGTCCGAGGTCTACGGGGAGGGGACCGGCGACCTCGCCGGGGTCCCGATCGCTGGCGACCTGGGCGATCAGCAGGCGGCCCTGTTCGGTCAGACCTGCTTCGATGTCGGGCAGGTCAAGTGCACCTACGGCACCGGCTGTTTCATGCTCATGCAGACCGGCGAGCGCCCGGTCCACTCCAGCCACGGACTCATCACGACCGTCGCGGCACGCCTCGGAGGCCCCGATGTGCCGGCCACCTATGCGCTGGAAGGGTCGGTGGCGGTCGCCGGGTCGCTGATCCAGTGGTTGCGCGATGACCTCGGGATCATCTCGGATGCGGCGGACGTGGAGTCGCTCGCCGCGAGCGTCCCCGACAGTGGGGATGTCGTCGTCGTGCCGGCCTTCAGCGGGCTGTTCGCGCCGTACTGGAGGAGCGACGCCCGCGGCGTCATCGCCGGCTTGACCCGCTACGCGACCAAGGCGCACATCGCGCGGGCCGCGCTCGAGGCGACCGCCTATCAGGTGCTGGATCTGGATACGGCGATGGCGGGGGACCTTGGGGCGGCACTCCCCGGAGAACTGCGGGTGGACGGCGGCATGATCGCCAACGAACTTCTCATGCAGTTCCAGGCCGACATCCTCGCCCGCCCGGTCGTGGCTCCGGCGATCGCCGAAACCAGCGCGCTCGGTGCGGCCTATGCCGCCGGTCTGGCCGTCGGGTTCTGGGAGGACCTCGACGAACTCCGCTCGATGGATCGAGCCGCCCGCCGCTGGGAGCCGGCGATGACGGAGGCCGACCGGACGATCGGCATCGCCCGGTGGCACAAGGGCGTCGAGCGAAGCCTGGGCTGGGTCGACTGACCGGCCGTTCGAGGCCAGCCCGGGAGGTTCCGGCGGGTCCCTAGGTCCAGGGCGTCATCGGCGCCAGGAACGCGGCGATCGCCGCGGACAGCCGATCCGGGACCTCCATGCCGATCATGTGGGCGACGCCGTCCCAGATCTCGGCACGCGCTTGTGGGGCATGCGCCGCGAGGTGCTGGGCGGTCTCGGCGACTTCGCTGAAGTCGAGGGCCCCCGCGATCGCGAGGATCGGCATCCGCAGGTCATCCAGGCGCTCGTTCGCCGCTGGCTCGAGGACGATCGGCTGGCCGTCGACCTGGTCCGGCGCGTACTGCGGCGCGTCCATGGTCCGGACCAGCTCCCGGATCCACGACGCGACCCGGGTCGGGGACTGGCCCGGGCCATCGACCCAGGCGCGCACGTCGATGTCGGCGATCGCGTCCGGATCCGGCGGGTCGGCTAATTCGAGCTCGTCCATCGCCTCGAACAGCACCATCTCGTCGGCGGTCGCCGAGCCTTCGAAGCCACCAAGACCCGCTCCGACCCCCACGACCGCGACGACTCGGTCCGGGAATTCGACTGCCGTGTCGAACGCGACGTGCCCGCCTCGTGAGTTGCCGACGAGCGCGACTCGCTCGATCCCGAGCGCATCCAGCACCGCGATCACGTCCGCGCGATTGGAGAAGGGCACGTCCTCGGTCGTCGATGCGCCGAAGCCGCGCATGTCATGGCGAACGACCCGGTGTCCTGCCGCCACGAGGAGCGGCGCCAGCCCGTCCCAGGCTCGAAGATCCGCGATCCCGGCATGGAGCAGCAGGACCGGCGACCCGAGCCCGGTCCCCTCGTCCACGACGTTGAGTCGCCCGCCGGGGACGTCCAGCCACATCTGCGTCATGCCCACACCCTCTCCATCGCCGCTCCACAAGGCGGCGTCAGCATACGACCCATGGAACCCATCATCCGCGTCAGGAACCTGACGAAGACCTACAAGAAGTCCGCCACGCCGGCGGTCGACGACATCAGCTTCGATGTCGCGGGAGGCGAGCTCTTCGCCTTCCTCGGACCGAACGGCGCTGGCAAGACGACCACCATCTCCATCCTCACGACGACGCTCGCCAAGTCGAGCGGCACCATCACCATCGCCGGACACGACCTCGACACCGATCCCAAGTCCGTCCGACGGAGCATCGGGATCATCTTCCAGAACCCGAGCATCGATCAGCACCTCTCGGGCGAGGAGAACATCCGGCTCCACGTCGCGATCTACGGCTTGTATGGCTACCGACCGTTCTATCGCGCCATGCCGGCCGAGTATCGACGTCGAGTCGAGGAGCTCTCGGCGGTCGTCGGTCTCGGCGACGACATGGGCAAGCCGCTCCGCACCTTCTCGGGTGGCATGAAGCGCAAGCTCGAGATCATCCGAAGCCTGATGCACCGGCCAGCGGTGCTGTTCCTCGACGAACCGACATCCGGGCTCGATCCGGTCAGCCGCCGCGGCCTGTGGGACTACCTCCGGGAGGTGCGCAACACCGAGGGCACGACGATCTTCCTGACCACCCACTACCTCGACGAGGCGGAGGACGCGGATCGCGTCTGCGTCATCGACCACGGCCGGATCTCGGTCATCGGCACGCCCGACGAGCTGAAGCACCAACTGCTCGATCGCTCCGTCCTGCTGGACGCGTTCGATCGCGACGCGCTGCGAACCGAACTGACGAGCTTCGGGCTCGACCCCATCGACGACACCAGCGGTGTCCTGCGCGTGCCCTACGACGAAACCACAGCGCAAGCCCTCATCGCACGGATCCAGACCCCGCTCTCGGTGTTGAAGGTCCACGAGCCGAGCCTCGAGGAAGCCTATGTCGAACTGTTGCTCCATCCTGAGGAGGCCCTCGCATGACGACCACCATCGACGTCCGACCCAGCGCGGTCTCGGACACCCGCGGAGCCACGATCGCTCGCGAGCTCAATGCCGTGTTCGCGATCGCCTGGCGGGAGATCCTCCGGGCCGTCAAGTCGCCGGTCTCGATCGCGGTCACGGTGCTCTTCCCGATCCTGTTCATGGGGATCCTGGGCGGCAGCATCAGCCAGAACCTGAGCGGCAACCTGTCCTATGCCTATCTGCCGTTCATGCTCATCGGCATGGTCGCCAACGCGATGTACCAGGGCACCATCGGCGGTGTGACCAGCCTCGTCGAGGAGCGTGAGAACGACTTCACCGCCGAGCTCTTCGTCGCGCCGATCTCGCGATACGCGGTCCTGCTCGGCAAGCTCATCGGGGCCGGCGTCGGGGCCATGTTCTCGCTCGATCGGCATCATCGCGATGATCTTCGTGATGCAGATCCCGATGGACTTCGGCGATCTGCTTCGAGTCATCGCGCTCGCACCGATCCTCGCACTCGCGGGCGGCGCGCTCGGGGTCTTCTTCATCGGCCTGACCCAGGATCCGAAGGTGGTCGCCGTCGGCGTGCCCCTGCTGATCTTCCCGCAGATCTTCCTGTCGGGCGCCCTCATCCCCACCGCGGGATCGGGCGGGATCCTCGGCTTCCTCTCGGCGATCATCCCGATGACGTACTCGATCGATCTGGCACGGAACGTGTTCTATTGGGGCAAGGCCGAGTACGCCGCAGCCGTCCTCCACGCACCGATGCTCGACCTCGCGGTGACCGTCGGGTACTTCCTGTTCTTCACGATCGTCGGGACCTACCTGTTCGTCCGCGCCGATCGCAACCGCTAGCTGAAGATGTGGTGCGCGGGCGTCGACATGCAAGGGGGTCCTAGGACGTTCGTCCTATAGCGCCGCGCCGGGTCTGAGCGACATTGCAGAGGTGCAGTTCGGACGCCTTTCGACCACTCGAGAGCAGTCCCGACAGCATCGCCTGGAGGACCTCGGATCGCAGACTTCGCCCGACGTGACCCCCCCGATCGCGTTCCGGCAACGAGTCCATCGATGACACGAGGTGGCGGCGACAAGGCGCTCGGCCCCTTTCCGGCCGGCCGCTCCATCTGATCCTAGGGAGTGCCCCCTGATGGGTCCACGACTCGCCGGTCGAGCCGTCCTCGCGTGGATGGGTCGACCTTGGAGCGATCAGCGATGACGCGCCGTCGAACCGAGCGGCGGCGCAGCATACGCGACCGCCGCGCACTCTTTGCATTCACAGCTGGCGTGATCGCTGCCGGCTTCGTCGCGCTCGCCTGGGCCGCGGTGAACTACCCGATCGACGAGGCGATCTCACTCACGTCCACGGGCGGACGCGAAGGCATCCTCCTGGGTCTCGTGTTCTGGATCGCCATCGGCCTGCTCGGCGGGACACGGGTCGAACGGATGCATGGACACGGCGTCCTCACCTTCCATCTCCCGTTCATCATCGCGGCGATGGCCCTCGGCGGGCCGACCGCCGGCGCGTTGGTCGCGATGCTCTCCACCATCGAACGCCGCGAGCTCCGTGAGGTCCCGTGGTTCGGAACGGTTGCGAACCACGCCGCGCTGACGTTGTCGGCGGTCGTCGGCGGCGTCGCCCTGCTCGGGATCGACAGCTGGCTCGGGGCCGTGTTGCCGGACAAGCCCCAGGCCGTGGAGCTGGTCGCCATCGTCGGTGGCGGCAGTCTGATGACCGCGATCGCGGTGGGCATCACGGCAGGAACGGTCCATCTGCGAGACGGTCTCACGCGGCAGGAGCTGGTCCGTCTGTACGACACCGCCTACCGGGCCACGGCCGCGACCGAAGTCGTTCTCGGCTGGCTGTTGGCATTCACCTACAGCACCCTTGGCTGGTGGGCCGCGTTGATCTCCGCGCTCCTGGTCCTGGCCGTCTGGCAGAGCCACGATGCCCGCGAGATCGCTCATCACGACGCGATGACCGGGCTCCTGAACCGATCAGGATTCGACTCGCGGCTCGCGGCCGCGATCGAGGCATCGCAGCGCAGTGGCCGGTTGAGTGCGCTCCTCGCGATCGATCTCGATGGGTTCAAGGCCATCAACGACGACCATGGCCATGCCGCAGGGGATGAGGTCATCCGCGCGGTCGGCGATCGGCTGGGTGCGTCGATCCGTCTGACGGACGCCGCCGTGCGTCTGGGCGGCGACGAATTCGGCGTCCTGCTCGTCGATCTACCAAACGCGGCGACCGCGCATCGCCTGGCGAAACGACTCCATGTGTCGCTCACGGCGCCCATCGAGCTGGACGACCGGATCCTGCAGGTCGGCGCCTCGATCGGGCTCTACCTGCTGGAGCGATCACGGAAGGCCCCGACCGTCGCCCGGGTCCACGACCTTGCCGATCGCGAGATGTACGCAGCCAAGCACGCGGGCGGCGGCCTGAAGGCAGCCGAGCGAAGGTAGGTCACTGCGACGGCCCATCCGTCCGCGCCTCTCAGACGTATCTCATGGCACGAGCAGAATCTAGGGCTCGTACCGTTCCGGCGATCGACACGCCGGCGAACCACACGACCGACGGACGTCCTCCTCCCGTCTCCCGGTCGCCCGGTTCGCCGGCGTTCGCCGTATCTGGCGCCGGTCACGGCGGCCGGGGCGCTCCGGGCCCGCGTTTGACGGTTCCGCCGACACCCCCGACCCTTGAGGCGTGCGACATCGAAGCCTCGTCGCTGCGGTCGCCCTCCTCCTCGTGGGCTGCGGCAACCCGACGACCCCGACGACCACCCCGAGCGGTGGTGCCGTCACCACGAGCGGCGACCCGGTGACTTCCGGGCCGACGCCGGTCCCCACCGAACGTCCGGCGCCTGGCCACGAGGTGTACGGCTACGTCCCGTACTGGGAGATGGGCGCGACCATCGCCGACCACCTCGCCAAGACCGACCTCACGACCCTCGCCCTGTTCTCCGTCACGAACAAGCACGACGGGACGCTGAACACGACGCAGAACGGCTACAAGAAGATCGTCGGCCCCCTGGGTCAGCAGATGATCCATGAGGCCCATGATCGAGGCGTGCGGGTGGAGCTCGTCTACACGAGCTTCGGGTACGCGAAGAACGCCCATTTCTTCGGGGGACCGGTCGCGACACAGGACAAGGTCATCGCGGCGCTCGTCGCCTTCGCCGATGCCCATCACTTCGATGGCATCAACGTGGATGTCGAACAACTCGACGCCGAGTTCGTGGACGCGTATGGGGCATTCGTCGGTCGGCTCCGGGACGCCGTGGTCGCGACCGATGCGAGCGATCAGGTCTCCGTGGCCACGACCGCGAACCCCGGTGGCGCATCGATGGCGCTGGCGGCGTCGACCGCCGGTGCCGACCGGATCTTCCTCATGGGGTACGGCTACCACTCGGCCGGCTCCGAACCGGGCGCGACGGCACCGATCGCCCGCGACGACGGCAGCGAGAAGGATCTCGTGTGGTCCCTTGACCTGTACGAGGCCGCGGGCGTGCCGGTCGACCGGACGCTGCTGGGTCTGCCGTTGTACGGGATGGTCTGGCCGGTCGACAGCGGGGAGCCCGATGCCGCGAAGACCGGCCCGGGCGACACCTGGGTCCCTCGCAGCCATCTCGATGTCCTGACCGATCCGGCGATCGTGCCGGTCCTCGATCCTGTCGAGCAGGTCGAGGTCTACACGCTGCCGACGACGGACAAGACAGGCAAGGCCGGCTGGGAGGCCGTGTATCTCGACTCGCCGGGGACCTTGACGCCCAAGCTCGCCCTCGCGGATGACCGGGGCCTCGCCGGGGTCGGGTTCTGGGCGATCGGCTACGAGCGTGGGCTCCCGGATTACACGACCCTCATCAAGCAGTTCAAGGCCGGAAACCTGCCGTAACGGTTGGGTATCCTCTGCGGGACGAACCCCGAGGAGGACCGATGTACGACCTGATCAAGTACGTCCACGTCGTGTGCGCGATCATCTGGGTCGGTGGCGCATTCTTCGCGCAGTTGCTCGCGATCCGGGCGTCGCGCTCGACCGATCCGACGGACCTGCCGAAGATCGGCGCGAGCATCGCGTACCTCGGGGCACGCGTGTTCGTGCCGGCGTCGATCCTGCTGTTCATCGCCGGGGCGATCCTCGTCATGCAACGCTGGGCGTTCTCGACGACCTGGGTGTCCGTCTCCATCGTCCTCTGGCTCGCGTCCGTGCTCGTCGGTGCGCTGTACCTGGGTCCAAGGAGTCAGAAGGTCGGCGAGATGTTCGCCGCCGAAGGCCCGTCGTCGGTGACGGCCCGGGCCGGCCTCGACCGGCTGTTCCTCGTCGCTCGCCTGGAGCTCGTCAGCTTTGCGGTCGTCGTCTTCATGATGGTCGTCAAGCCGGGCTGAGGTGCCACTGCCTCGCGCCCTGGCCAGGTTCAACGTCCGGTTCACCAACCCGATCCTGCGGCGCGTGATCGTCTGGCTGCCCGGTTTTGCGATGGTCCGGCATGTCGGGCGACGGTCGGGGACGGTTCGCGAGACGCCGCTCCTGCTCTTCCGGCGGGATGCTCAGGTGGTCATCGCGATGACCTATGGCCCCGACACCGAGTGGGCCAGGAACGTCATCGCTGCGGCGGGCTGCGAGGCGGTCACCCGACGAGGGGTCCTGCGGCTCGTGGAACCCAGGCTGGTCCGGGATCCCGACGTACCGACTCGTGCCACGTCCCGTCGCCCTGGTCCTGCGGGCACTTCGCGCTGACGACTTCATCGTCCTGCGGATCAGGTGAGCAGTGGCTCCACGTCGCGGGCGAAGCGTTCGGCGCGCGCGACCAGGTCCTCGGGATCGGTCGTCCCGAACGCGAGCGCGAGGTGCGTGAGCCCGAGATCGGCGAAGGCCCGGATCTCGGTGGCGATCTCCTCGGGCGTGCCGCGCATCGCGTACGCCTCGTCGTGGTCGTCGCCGAACCGGACGCGGACCCGTGCCGAGAGCCAGGGCGCTGGACGTCCGGCCGCCTCGGCCGCGGCGAGCACGACCGGAAGACGCTTGCCGATCGACGCGGGGCTCATCGCGCTCGCGTGATAGCCGTCACCGAGCGTGCCGGCTCGTCGGAGCGCGGCATCGGCTCGTCCACCGACCACGATCGGCAACGCGGCTCCCTGTGGCGGCAGGGGTTCGAACGCGAAGTCGTCGATGGCGGTGAACCGGCCGTGGAACGGCTCCGCTGAACCAGACCAGAGGTGGCGCCACAGCGCGATCGCCTCGTCGAGGTAGGCGCCACGAACACCGAACCGATCGTCCTCGCCGAGGTTGGCGAACTCGGGTCGGTGCCAGCCAACGCCGACGCCGGCGATGAGCCGCCCGCCGGTCAGCGAATCCAGCGACGCCAGCTCCTTGGCCAGCACGACGGCGTTGCGCTGCGGCACGACGATGACGCTCGTCCCCAACCGGACCCGAGGGTGCTTCGCGCCGACCCAGGCGAGCGTCAGGATCGCGTCATAGATGCGTCCGTAGTCCTCGGCCGCGGCCTGGTCGACGAGGACGTGATCGGTCGTCCAGACGGTCGACCATCCGAGCCGCTCGGCCGCATCGGCGGCCGCATCGATGCCTTCAGGCGATGCGCCATCCGGGAAGTTGGGGAGACAGATGCCGAAGTCCATGCCGGTGATGGTATCGGCCGAGGATGCGCGGTGATGCGTACGATGCGCGGATGGAAACGACGATCGCGCTGACCCTGACCTTCGACACCGACGAGGCGCTCGACGAACTCGAGCGAGTCCTGCTCAAGGCGCGAGCCACCGAACTCAGCGAAGTGCGGCGTCGCAACGTCCGGCTCACGGCTGGCTACGGCGACGCCACGACCCGGGACGTCATGGACGACGAGGCGCGGCTCGCGCCAGGTGCGCTACGACGGCTTGTCGATGCTCCTCGACGCGATCAGCCGGGGCGGGCTGGAAGGAGCAATACACCTTCCTGAGGTCGCCTGCGCCACGCCAGCCGGTCTCGGCGCCGAGCGGCACGAGGAAGGTGTCGCCGGCACGGAACGTCGGCCCGTCACCGTCGGCGTCGGGGAAGGCGGTCTCGCCCTCGACGATGTGCATCAGCTCGTAGCGAGGGAAGGGGAGGATCCGGCGCTCGTACGCCGTCGTCGCCCAGATCCCGGCGGAGAACTGGCCCGTCGCGTCCTCGAAGACCACCTTGGTGCGCTGCACCGGGTCGCCGGAGATGAGGATGTCGGGTCCCGGGGGCGTCGTCGGTTCGAGCTGGTCATCCGGGTCGATGCGGATCGCGCGTCAATGGTCCGGGGTTCACCGCGCCCGAGGGATCGTCGAAGATCGCGTAGAACTTGCGGACCGTGCCGCTCTGGTGCCACTGACAGCGCAGACCCTTTGGCAGGACGAAGACATCGCCCGGTCCGAACGTGGTCTGGTGATCGACCTCGATGATCGTGATCTCGCCCTCGAGGACGACCATCCACTCGTTGACCGAGTAATCCATCCATACCGACGTCTGGGCGGTGCATTCCCAGATCCCGATCTCCAGACCCAGGTCGGGCACGTGGAGCAGGGTCCGACCGGACTGGACGGGCGTGCCGGCGACGAGATCGCTGGCCGGGATGGCGGACCACGGCTCGAGGGCCGCCTCGCGATCGAACGGGATGATCGTGGGTGTCGTCATGGCTAGGCGTCGCTCGAGGGGGCCCAGAGGTTGATGCCGGTCGCCTGGGCGTGGCGATCGATCTCGGCGAGTTCGGCGGCATCGAAGGCGGGACCGTCCACGCCCTTGAGGTTCTCCTCGAGCTGCGCCACGGAACTCGCACCGACGAGGACCGACGTGACCCGGTGGTCACGGAGGAGCCACGACACGGCCATCTCCGCGAGGGACTGGCCGCGTCGCTTGGCGATGGCGGCGAGCGCCCGGACGTTGCCCAGGTTCTCGTCGCTGAGCATGCCGTCGTTGAACGACTTGCCCTGCCGGGCCCGTGAGTCCGCGGGGACCCCCTCGAGATACCGGCTGGTCAGGAGGCCCTGGGCCAGCGGTGAGAAGGCGATGACCCCGACGCCTTCGCGCTCGACGACGTCGAGCAGGCCCCCCTCGACCCAGCGGTTGAGGATCGAATACGACGGCTGGTGGATCAGCAGCGGCGTCCCGAGATCACGCAGGATCCCCGCGGCCCGGGCCGTCCGCTCGGCTGAGTACGAGGAGATCCCGACGTACCGTGCCTTGCCCTGGCGGACGGCGGTATCGAGGGCGTCCATCGTCTCCTCGAGCGGGGTGATCGGGTCGACTCGATGCGAGTAGAAGATGTCGACGTGGTCGAGACCCATCCGAAGCAGGCTCTGGTCGAGGCTGGCCAGGAGGTACTTGCGCGATCCGTGGTTGCCGTACGGCCCGGCCCACATGTCGTAGCCGGCCTTGGTCGAGATGATCAGTTCGTCGCGGTATCGGCGCAGGTCCGAGGCGTAGATCCGACCGAACGTCTCCTCGGCGGCCCCGTACGGCGGGCCGTAGTTGTTGGCGAGATCGATGTGGGTCACACCCAGATCGAACGCCCGCCGGATGATCGCCCGTTGCGTGGCGAGCGGCTTGTCCTCTCCGAAGTTGTGCCACAGACCCAGCGAGACGGCCGGCAACAGGACGCCACTCCGTCCCGTCCGGCGGTACGACATCGAGTCGTAGCGGTCCGGAGCGGCGACATACGGTGGGCGTTCGTAGGGCGGCAACGACATGGGCGGTCTCCTTGGGGTTGGGCCCCGACACGATAGCGCGCCCCGCGAGCGTCGCGTTTGACCGATTGGTGTCGCAGGCCGCACCGTGGGGGTCCAGCCGAAGGCGCCGGGTCACGATCCCGTTCCTCGCAGCGCACGGCAGATCGGATGGCCCTCGTGGCCCGCACTTCCTTTCCGACCCCCGACGCGCTCATCGTCGTGAGCACCGGCGGCTACTTCGACGTGTACGCGCCCGCAGACCGGCAGCCGAACGACCGGCCCAGCTATCGGGGCATGATCGGCGAACTCGGCCCCACGGTCCGCGAAGGCGACCGGCTCTCCGTCCGACCCGATTCCGTCGCGCTTCGCGATGCCGTGGTCGCGTGGTCGTCCCGCCGTGGCGCATCCGCCGTTCGCGGCGAACTTGGCGTCGGCCGTGACCACGAGGCCAAGCCCGCTGCCGTCTCGATCGTGGCGACCAGCCCGGACTGAGACTCGCCCATGACCGAGTTCGAGCAGCTGTTTCCGAAGGAGTTCCACGCGTCACCCGGCGTGGAGGACTGGCGCGTGCTGTTCTGGGGCGCGCACGTCTTCTACCGAACGTCGTCGTTCGACCAGGCCGCCGAGTTCGTGTCGGCGATCGCCGAGGCCGCTCGTGTGGTGGGTCATGACCCTGACGTCGACGTACGGCCCGAGGGCGTCACGGTCCGAACCTGCACACGGCCTGACGGAGCCCTGAGCCGTGCGGACGCGGACCTTGCGGCGCAGATCAGCGCGGCCGCGCACCGGATGCGCCTCGAATCCGACCCGACCGCGTTGGTGGTGGTCGGCATCGCCGTCGCCCAGGATGCCGGCGTGGACACCCGCCCGTTCTGGGAGGCGGCGTTCGGGTACCGACGCACCGGCGACACGGACCTGACCGACCCGATCCGGCGCGGGCCGCACCTGATGTTCCACGAACTCGATGACCCGCGCCCGGGGCGTGGTCGGACGCATATCGATGTGTCGGTCCCCGCAGAGGAGGCCGAGAAGCGCGTGCAGGCAGCCGTCGCGGCCGGTGGGCGCATCGTCAAGGCCTACGAGGATCAGCGCACCTGGATCCTCGCCTCGCCCGACAACCACGGCGTCGACATCGCGGGCTGGGCCGACCTGGAGGCCTGACGATCCGGAGACCGCGCCGAGGCTGACGGACTCCTGATCCGAACGGGGACATACCCACCCGGGGTATTGACAAAGGTCTTGACAAAACCGCCTTGGAGCGGGAAGATATCGACTGATCGGGCTTGTCAAGACTTGACAGGCCCACAGTCATGTCCGGGACCTTGGCGGGCCGTCCGGACCAGCGCTGGGGAGGCGCCATTTGGCGGTCGGTGTCGCAGCCGAAGTGAAGAGCAAGCTGTCGGTCGTCGAGGTCGTCGGCGAGACCGTGGCGCTCAAGAAGGCCGGCACCACCTACAAGGGCCTGTGTCCGTTCCACGGCGAGAAGACCCCCTCGTTCGTGGTCACACCGGCCCGCGAGACCTGGCATTGCTTCGGGTGCGGTCTCGGCGGCGACATCTTCAGCTTCGTGATGCAGCGCGATGGCACGGCCTTTCCGGAGGCCCTGCGCACGCTCGCCTCGCGAGCCGGCGTCGAGATCGATGAGCGCACGAAGCGCGAAGACGCCCACAAGGCCCGGCTTCGGCAGGTCCTCGATCACGCGATCGCCTTCTATCACGCGGTCCTGACCAGCTCGAAGACGGGCGCGGTTGCGCTGGAGTACCTGCACGGCCGCGGCTTCACCGACGCCACGATCGAGACGCACCAGCTCGGCTGGGCGCCGGGCGGCTGGGACACGATGACCCGGATGCTCGCCACCAAGCGCGACGTCCGCGCCGAGGAGCTCGTGGAGGTCGGCCTGGCCTCGCCGCGCACCAACGGCCGCGGTGGCGTCTACGACAAGTTCCGGGCGCGCGTCCTGTTCCCGATCCGGGACCAGAACGGGCACGCCGTGGGGCTTGGCGGTCGGCTGCTCGAAGGCGAGGGTCCCAAGTACCTCAACTCGCCGGCGACGCCGCTGTTCGACAAGAGTCGGACGCTCTATCTCATCGACAAGGCCAAGGGACCGATCCGGCGCTCGAAGCAGGCCGTCATCGTCGAGGGCTACACGGACGCCCTGATGGCCAGCCAGGCCGGCTTCGACAATGTCGTCGCGTCGCTGGGCACCGCGCTCACTCCGGGCCAGGTCGCGCTCCTGACGCGCTACGCGGAGCGGATCGTGCTCGCGTACGACGTGGACGCCGCAGGCCAGAAGGCCGGCACGCTCGGGGTGACCGCGCTGGCCGGACTCATCGGCCAACTCCAGTCGGACGACTCGGGCGTGAAGCTCGAGGACGTCCGCGTCGCGAAGCTTCCCGCCGGCAAGGACCCCGACGAGGTCGTCCGGGAGTCGCCCGACGCCTGGACGGCATCGATCGCCAACGCCAAGCCGCTCGTGGAGTACCTCATCGGGCATCACGCGGAGCGGTTCGATCTCAAGACCTCGACCGGTCGGATCGGGTTCGTGGAAGCCATCATGCCGGCCCTCCGCGATATCGCCGATCCGCTTCGTCGCGACGAGGCCCTCCAGGAAGTCCGGCGCGTGTCGGGGGTGGAGGAGCGGGTCCTTCGGCAGGTGCTGGAACGACGCCTTGCCCAGGCCAGCGGTCCGGGCCACGCGGGCGACTCGCAGGGCCGCATCAGCGCGGATTCCGTCCTGGCATCACCGGACGCCTTGCCGATCCACGACATCCTTCGGGCGATCACGCCGGTCGAGGCCGAGCTGCTCCGGCTGTTGCTCCACGTCCCGGACCAGCAATTGCGCGTCGTGGATGAACTCGGGCCGGACCAGCTGCCATCGACGGTCGCCCGCGAGCTGTTCCGCGCGATCGTGTTCCAGCGAGCACCGAACGACCAGGGCGTCCACCCGCCATTCGACAGTGCGGCGCTGCTGCTCGCGCTCGATGACGAAACGGCGGCCCTCGCTCGAGCGTTGTATGCGAAGGGCGGACCGGATCCCCGGTCACTTGACGCCCAGAAACTCGACTACGAAGTGTCCCGTCTGCTCCTCGAGATCGAGGACGACCAGCTGCGCGAACGCAGCGACTACAACGAAGCCGCCCAAGGGGAGGCTGAGCGCGCCGGCGATGTCGAAGCCATCGATCGCCTGATGCTCGAACGACGACAGATCAACGAAGCACGCCGGTCACTCGACCGACGTCGAGACCAGACCCGGCTGCTCGCCAGCCCCCGGAGGTGACCCATGTCCGCTGACCCGCTCGATAAGCAACTGGTCGAGGCGGTCCTCACGCGCCCGCGTCGCGCCAAGGCCGACATCGAAGAAGCCAAGCTCGCCGGACTTCGTCCGTCGCGATCGAAGGCGACCACCGCCGTCGCCGGTGATGACGACGACGATGATGACGACGACGATCTGGACCTCGGTCCGGAGGCGCTCGGCGAGGACGGTGCCGACGTCGGCGTCGTGGTGGTCGAGGAGGACGGCTCAGCCGATCCCGCGGTGGCCAAGTTGCCGGCGGACGCCCCGACCAAGCTCGACCCCAAGGAAGTGGAAGAGCCGACGGCCGAGGATCTCGAGGCCATCAGCGCCGACATGATCGGCATCGATGACCCCGTCCGGATGTACCTCAAGGAGATCGGCAAGGTCGCCCTGTTGACCGCCGAGGAAGAGGTCGTCCTGGCCAAGGCGATCGAGCTCGGCGAGCAGATGGTCGAGGAGCCGTGGAAGGCGATGGTCTCGCTCCACGAGTGGACCCTCCACGACACCGAGCGCAAGACGCGGACGGCGAAGCAGCAGCACCGCCTCCCGTACGGCCCCGAGGCGCACGAGTTCGTGGCCCGGGCGATGAAGGCGAAGACCTCCAAGGCATTCCTCGTGGCGACGCCGGACTTCCATCTCGTGAAGGCCGGGCGTGACGCCCAGTCCGAGGGGACCAAGGAGCGTCTGAAGGAAGCGAAGAAGCTCCTCCACGCCTACAACGAAGCCCTGACCACCGACTCGTTCATCGAGCTGATGGACTGGGCGTACCTCGCGGTCCACAACGGCGACCTCGACTCGCGCGACAACGTCGGTCTGCGCGCGATCTACGACTGGTCGCGCGACGGCGTGGCGTTCCCGGCGCTGCAGATCTGGATCGAGGCCGGCAACGATGCCGACCTCCTCAAGAAGATGGGCTTCGATCCCGAAGTGCCCACCAATACGAAACTGCGCGATCGCAAGGGCGAGATCGTGGTCATCGGTCGTGACGCGCGTGAGCAGCTGACCTCGGCGAACCTGCGGCTGGTGGTGTCGATCGCCAAGAAGTACATCGGCCGTGGCATGTCGTTCCTGGACCTGATCCAGGAAGGGAACATCGGGCTGATCCGGGCGGTCGAGAAGTTCGACTTCGAGAAGGGCTTCAAGTTCTCCACCTACGCCACGTGGTGGATCCGGCAGGCCATCACCCGGGCCATCGCGGACCAGGCACGGACCATCCGCATCCCGGTCCACATGGTCGAGACCATCAACCGGCTCATCCGCGTCTCGCGCGGGCTCCTGCAGGAGCTGGGTCGCGAGCCGACGGTCGAGGAGATCGCCGAGGCCATGTCCAAGGGCCAGGAGGTCCAGGTCACCCCGGAGAAGGTCCGCGAGATCATCAAGGTCTCGCAGGAACCGGTCTCGCTGGAGACCCCGATCGGTGAGGAAGAGGACTCGCACCTCGGTGACTTCATCGAGGACCGCGGTGCCCTGGCCCCGGCCGAGGCCGCGTCGCATCAGCTCCTCAAGGAGCAGGTCGAGGCCGTGCTGGACTCCCTGACCGGCCGCGAGCGACGCGTGCTGCAGCTCCGGTTCGGGCTGGAGGACGGTCGGGCCAGGACGCTCGAGGAAGTCGGCAAGGAGTTCAACGTCACCCGCGAGCGCATCCGCCAGATCGAAGCGAAGGCGCTCCGCAAGCTCCGCCACCCGTCCCGCAGCCGCAAGCTGAAGGACTATCTCGAGTAACCACGACCCATGGGCGCCCGTGTTTCGGGCGGGCCCTCATGAGGTCAGGAGGCGGCCTCCAGCGAGTTGATGATGGCGTTGACCTCTTCGGTCTCGGCATCGGATACGAAGGTCACAGCGGCGATGGTGTCACCGAGCGGGACGTAGTACTGCGTGGTGAACAGCTTGCCGCCCGGGGCAGCTGGATCACTGACGGTGAAGGTGATTCGAAGCGCCTGGCCCGCCGGCAAGGTCACCATCCCGGACTCGAGGTCTGCGACGCCCTGGGTGGCCGTCAGCTTCGCAGTCAGTGACGGCTCGACCGCGATCAGGTCCACTCCCGCAGCTGGCGCGGTCGCGATATTCACCGTCCGAAATCCCGCCGGGTCGCCGTCCGGCCCAGCGGCGATGTACGCCCAGAAGTCGAACGCGGCCTGCGACTCCGACTCCCCTTGCAGGAAGCCGCGGAGGTAGGAGTCGGCGGGGAGGGCACCGATGGCCGTCGTCACGCCAGCCTGGTCGAGCGGCAGGCGTTGCCAGCCATCGGCCAGGGTGAGCCCGAAGCCCTTCTCCGGCAAGGAGAACATCTGCCCTGCGGAATTCGAAGGCGAGGCGGCGTTGGCGGGCGCAGGCGCAGACTGGGTGGCGGCAGGCGATGCGCCGGAGGCGCCACAGGCGGCGAGGAACGCGGTCAGGACGGCGAGAAGGAGCAGCCGGCGCGTTGGGATAGTGCGGTGGAGCACGAGATCCTCCTGCGGCGTGTTGGCGGGCATCCTAGTCGGCCGAAACCCGATGGCCGAGTCCCCTGATGGTACCGATGAGCCCGCGATGATCTTCGGTCGCGAGGGTGGTTCCGGGGAGCACCGGAATCAGGGGTTTCGCGTTGTGGAGCGCGACGGGACGAAGGTACTATCGCCGCCCTTCAGCAGGTAGGACGAATGTACCAAGCAAGCACGGATCCCGCGCCCAACGACGAGTCCGCGACGGTCGCTCCTTCGGCTGCGACCGAGCATCTGAGCGCGCCAGCGCGAGGGTTCATCGCGGAACTGACGCAGGCGATGCAGGCCGCGGCCGAGCATCAGCGCGAGGCGACGAACTCCGAAGTCGAAGCCATGACCCAGGCCCACCTCGAGCGCGTCAAGCTGCGTGCGGCCGCCGAAGCCGACGAGCTTCGCCGGATGGCGCAGGTCGATATCGATGAGATCAACGCCTGGCAGGAAGCCGAGGCCGTCCGCCTTCGTGAGGAGGCGGCCCGCCGGATCATCGTCCGAGGCGAGGAGCTTGACGACTACCTCGTCCGGCACGCCGCCCTGATCGACAGCGAGGTCGACACCATCGAGGGCGCCGTGGCCGACTATCAGATGCAGCTCGATGAGTACTTCGTCCAGCTCACCCACGAGTCGAGTCCGAGCGAGATCGCTCGCCTGGCCGACGAGCTGCCCGAGCCGCCCGATCTGGGCAAGGTCGGGGGCGAGGCCCGCGCGCAGGCGCTGGCCGCAGTCGCGGCCGAAGACGATGCCGCCTTCAGTCCCGAGGCTCCAGGTCCTGATCTCGTGCCCGTGATGGCCGCGACGAACGGTTCGAATGGCGCCTCGCACGGAACGACCGACGGCACCACGAACGGGACATCGAACGGCACCTCGAACGGATCGGCCGAGTCCAGCACGAATCCCGCCCTTCGACTGCTGCGGTCGATCGCGACCGCGGTGGCGCCGACACCCGAGACCAAGCCAGCTGCTGCCGAGGCCGACGCCGCCGTCGCGGTCGCCGATCCCGAGCCGGCCCCCGCGACCGAGACGCCCGAGGGCTAGCGCCCGCGCAGGGCCCACCGCTCGACGGTGAGCCCGATCGGTTCGCCGTCGGGACGGTCCGTCTGGTTCACTCGACGCAGTCGCCCGGTCATCCAGTCCTGATACCAGGGCGCCCAGGTCCTCGCGGGCGCCCGGCCCGTGCCAAGACCGTCGTGATACGCCGCGTACGACACCCCGAACGGTGCCTCGTCCGGTCCGCGGGTCGACGTGAAGTCGCCGGCGTCGTGCAGGCTCGGCAGCCTCGCCTCGTCGATCCCGAGTGACCGGTACACGGATTCGACCTGGTGCAGCCACTCGTGGACGTACCCCTGGGCCGGGTCGGGATCGGTGGCCAGCGTCGCCCAATGGTCGGTCGAGATGGAGCTGAACCCGGCACCGAACGTCGACTCGCCCGGACCGAGCGTGCAGCCCCAACCGCACTGCGGAACGGCTGGATCGCCCGGCCACAAGGCGTAGACCGAGTCGTATCGGTCTGGCGCGACGTAGGTCTCGAGCTCCTCGCGGCATTCCCGGGGCGCCACCCACCACCGACCGCCACCGCTCGACGACATCCCCCGGATCGGCCGTCGGACCTCGATCACATCGAGCGGGGCCATCGTCGCCAGACCGTCGCTCCACGTCGAGATCGTCGCTGGCAGCTCTTCGAGGACGCGCTCCACGGCGGCGCGTTCGTCGCGACCCATCACCCGGCGCGCATGTCCGCGGCGGAGGCCGGAACCGTACTTGGCGTCAAGCACGGGATACAGCAGGACGAGCGTGCGCCACGTCGTGGTCATGGGCGCAGGGTAGCCTGCTAGCATCGGAGCGTGAGTCCAACCAAGCCGAAAGCCAAGGCGACGTCAGCGACCAAGGCGACGACGGTGGCCGACCCGGGTCCCGGTCCGCTCGTCAACGTCGAATGGCTTGCCGCGCACCTTGATGACCCCGACGTCCGGATCGTCCACGTCTCGCCGGATCGTCGGGTCTACAACAAACGCCACATCGCGGGAGCGACGTACAGCGACCTCCACAAGGAGCTCGCGCTGAAGGGCACGGCTCCGGAGACCGGCGATGCCGAGCGTGAGTGGCTCGTCCCGGCGGCGGAGCTGGTCGCCAACGTCCTGCGTCGATGGCGCGTCGGCGACGGCGATCGGATCGTGTTCTACGACGACATCGGGCTCAACCGGCAGGCCATCCGCGGCTACTGGCTGCTCCGGCTCTACCGCTTCCCGGCGGATCGGTTGCACATCCTCGATGGCGGCATCGAGGCGTGGCGGCGCGCCGACCTGCCGACCACGACCGAGATCCCCGAGGCCGATCTGGCCGACGGGCTGCGGCAGCCGGCCGGGCTCGGCGAACGCGACGATTCGTTGATCGCGACCTTCGATGAGGTCGTCGCGTGGAGCCAGGAGGCCGCGGCCGGACCCGATGCGCCGACGCGGCTGCTCGACGTGCGAACGGCGGGGGAGTTCGTGGGCACGGATCTGCGAGCCCGTCGGGGCGGTCATATCCCGGGCGCTCGACAGCGACTGTTCTCCGATCTCCTCCATGACGACGGGACGTTCCGTCCGGTCGACGAGATGATCTCGCTGATCCGCGCCTCGGGGGTCGACCCGGCCGAGGTTCGAGCCACGTACTGTCAGGGCGGGGTTCGCGCCGCGCTGGCCTGGTTCGTCCTGCACGAACTGGCCGGCTTCAACGAGGTCCGGAGCTACGCGGGCTCCTGGGAGGAGTGGGGGAACCGCCCGGACAGCCCGATCGACGCCCCGTAGGGACACCAGCCCAGCCGGGTTGGCGCCTCGTGCTATCCTCTCGTGCGGCGTCGTTCTGGCGCCCACCACGCGAGCGGTTTCGGCCATGTGCCCGAGGCCCCGCGTCTTCGTTCCGGCGTAGCTCAGTGGTAGAGCGGGCGACTGTTAATCGCTTGGTCGTAAGTTCGAATCTTACCGCCGGAGCCATCCCATCCCGCCGAGCCTAGCGGCTTGGATCGACCAGGATCTTCGGTCCCGGACCGGCACCGACGGGACGTTGGCCCGCCAGGACGGCTGGGACATCCGAGAGACCGACGGTCGCCGCAACGAGCGGGCGAGGATCCACGGCACCGGTCGCGTACCGCTCGATGGCGCCGTCGAGGCCGGGTGAACCGCTGAGGATCCCGACGGCCGTGAGGTCCTTGAGCGCCAGTGACCGAGTGTCGACGAGACTCGGTGTCCCGGACAACCCGATGTACACCACGCGCCCACCGGGAACAGCCAGTTCGACGGCCCGTGCCGGCAGTGTCGGATCGTTCGAGGCATCGATGACGGCGTCGAAGTGGGGGAGTGGCTGGGTATCTGGACCCGCCGACCCGACGAGCTCCTCCTCGACCCAGACGCGGGCGAACCCGAGGGTCGAGGCGAACGCCACCGACCGAGGCGATCGACCCAGGATGTGGACCTCGACGCCATCGGCCGCGGCGAACGATCCGGCGAGGAGCCCGATCGTGCCGGCTCCAAGGATCATGAGTCGATCGCCCGGGGAGAGACCCGCCGCCCGCACGGCCCGAAGCGCGTTCCCGCCGGGTTCCACGAGGGCACCCGCGACGTCGTCGACGGTGTCGGGCAAGGCATGCAGCGACGTCACGGGCACGACCAACGAGGACGCCAGGGCGCCCGGCCAACCGCCGCGGATGCCGACCTCGAAGCGTCGTTCGCAGAGGTGTCCGCGTCCGGCGCGACATCGGTCGCAATCGAAGCAGGAGAGCATCGTGTCGCCGGTCGTGCGCCGCCCCACCCACGACCGATCCACGCCCTCGCCGACGGCCACCACGACACCCGACCACTCATGCCCGATCCGTAACGGATAGGCTGCGTGGCCCTCGAGCAGATACGTCATCTCGCCCGTGAAGAACTCGATGTCGGTGCCGCACAGCCCGGCCCGCGCGATGTCCACGACGACCTGGCCGGGTCCGGCCTCGGGTGCCGCGACCTCCTCCACGGAGGCCTGGCGTTCCCCGGTGATGACGACAGCACGCACGGTCTCGGACGGCCCTCCGCGTGACGCCGACCACGAGACGGGTCGGACGCGCGATGATGTCGGCGAGGATAGAAGAGAAGGGAAGGCGATGACCGGACGACGCAGCGCCGAGTGGTACGGCAGCAAGGATCGCAACGGCTACATCCACCGCGCCTGGATGCGCCGCGGGTTACCGGCCGATGCGTTCGATGGCCGGCCACACATCGCGATCGCCAACACCGCCTCGGACCTCGCGCCCTGCAACTCGCACCTCGACGAGGTCGCCGAGCACGTCAAGCGCGGGGTCTGGGAGGCGGGCGGCATCCCCTTGGACCTGCCGATCATCTCGCTCGGCGAGACGCTCGTCCGCCCGACGGCGATGCTCTGGCGGAACCTGGCGGCGATGGCGACCGAGGAACTGCTGCGCGCCAACCCCATCGATGGCGTCGTGCTCCTCGGTGGCTGCGACAAGACGATCCCGGCACTGCTCATGGGCGCGGCCTCGGTCGATCTGCCAGCACTGATCGTCCCAGGCGGCCCGATGCTCACCGGCACGTTCCAGGGCCGCCCGCTCGGCTGCGGCACCGACGTCTGGCGACTCAGCGAGGAGGTTCGCGCCGGCACGTTGTCCGAGGCGGACTTCATGACCTCCGAATCGTCGATGATCCGGAGCCGCGGTCACTGCAACACCATGGGCACCGCGTCCACGATGGCCTGCGTCGTCGAGGCGCTCGGCATGACGATCCCGGGGATCGCCGGCACACCGGCCGCGGACAGCCGGCTCCTTGAGCGCGCCCATGAGGCCGGTCGGCTGGTGGTCGACATGGTCACCGCGGACCGACGACCCAGCACGATCCTGACCCGTGGCTCGTTCCTCAACGCCATCGTGGCGCTCGCGGCCATCGGCGGGCTCCACGAACGCGGTCGTCCACCTGCTCGCGATCGCCGGGCGCCTCGGGATCGATCTCTCGCTCGACGACTTCGATCGGACGGGAAGCCACGTCCCGCTGCTCGTCGATCTCCAGCCCGCCGGGCAGCACCTCATGGAGGACCTGTTTCGTGCCGGGGGCCTGCTCGCGGTCCTCCGCGAGGTGGAGGACCTGCTGGACCCGGCCGCGGTCACCGTCACGGGCAAGCCGCTGGTCGATCACCTCGGCGACGCGAAGATCTGGGACGAGACGGTCATCCATCCGCGGTCCGCGCCGCTCCAGCCGGCGGCCGGGATCGCGGTCCTGCGCGGCAACCTCGCCCCGGATGGTGCCGTGATCAAGCCATCGGCGGCCACGCCGGCGCTCCTCCAGCATCGAGGCCGGGCCCTGGTGTTCGATAGCATCGAGGACCTGCGCGCGCGCCTCGACGACCCAGACCTCGACGTCGATGCCGACAGCGTCCTGGTGTTGCGCGGATGCGGGCCAAGGGGCTACCCGGGCATGCCCGAGGTCGCGAACCTCCCGCTCCCGGCCAAGCTGCTGGCCCAGGGCGTGCGCGACATGGTGCGGATCTGCGACGGCCGGATGAGTGGGACGGCCTACGGCACGGTCGTGCTCCACGTGACGCCGGAAGCCGCGGCAGACGGACCGCTCGCGCTGATCCAGACCGGCGACGTGATCGTCCTGGACGTCGAAGGCCGTCGGCTCGATGTCGAGTTGCGTGCCGAGGAGCTGGCTGCGCGTCGGCCGTCGGCTTCGACCGTGGCCGCGTACGCCGCGCCCGCTCGCGGCTGGGAACGTCTGTACGTCGACCACGTCACCCAGGCCGATCAGGGTGCTGATCTGGACTTCCTGGTCGGTTCGAGCGGCTCGAAGGTGGCTCGCGAGTCGCACTGAGGGGTCGACCACCGCGCCAGATCGGCGGTGACCGGTGCGATCTGCGGTGCGTCGGTGTCGCGTGTTGCGCGTCCGCACCCGACAGGTACGGCTCCGGCCGAGTGCCGCGCCGACGGCTCCGTGACGGCCGACCGTGTCGGACCGGTGGGGAGCGGACGTCATCGGTGGTCTGCGGGATCCCGATGGTCACCCGTCCCGGGCAGGACCCGCTGGTCGCCGCCGACGCCGGCGGGGGAGGTGCGTCGACGCACATAGCCCGGTCCTGACGAGTGGGTGCGTGTCGAGAGACGGACCGCGCGCGTATGAATCCGGCCATGCACTCCAAGCCTCGCCGACGGGCACCCGGTCGGTCGATCGTCGCCGCGTGGCTGTTCACGGCCTCGCTGCTCGCCCCCGCCATCGGGTTGGCGACGGCTGCCCCGGTGGTCGCCCACGATCACGGTGGCCCGAGCGCCCTCGATGTCGACCCGGAGACCGCGTCCGGTCCCGCAGGGACGACGTTCACCCTGACCGCCACGATCTATGACGGCGATGGTGACGTCTACGCCGGCCCGGGGAGCGACACGGAGATCCGCTTCTACTTCGTTCCCGGCAGCCCCAACGACCCGCACCACGGTCTGACCCCTGACCTCCACTGCGACACCGGTTCCGACGGCACGTGCCAGGTGAGCTATACGGCCGATGAGGTCGGCACCGACTACATCTGCGGGCTCGCGGACCAGGCCTGGTGGGATTGCTTCGAGACCGTCGGGGCGCCCGAGCGCGACGACCTGGCCGACCTCGTCAAGCGCACCGTGACCGCAGCTCCCGATCCGACGCCCACGCCGACGCCGACACCTGCGCCGACCCCGACGCCGACGCCGACGCCGACCCCACGCCCACGCCAGCCCCGACGCCCACGCCGACGCCCACGCCGACACCTGCGCCCACACCCACGCCCACGCCTGCCCCGACACCGACACCTACACCGACGCCCGACACCTACACCAGCCCCGACCCCGACCCCGACGCCGACGCCGACCCCGACCCGCCCACACCCGACGCCAGCCCCGACGCCAACACCTGCGCCGACACCGACACCTACACCCGCCCCGACCCCGACGCCAACACCTGCGCCGACCCCGACCCCGACGCCCACACCCACGCCAGTCCCGACGCCAACACCTGCGCCGACGCCCACACCCACGCCAGTCCCGACGCCCACGCCGACGCCCACCCCGACCCCGACGCCGACACCGACACCGACGCCGACGCCCACGGCTCAGCCGGTCGCTGGCGCCCACCCCGACCCCCGACCCGACTCCGACGCAGACGCCGCCGCCGGCCCTGATCGTCGTGCCACCGACGCCCGAACCCAGTGACCCGGCCACGGCCAGCGTCGGAGGTGGTGGCGGGACCACGATCAGCGGCGGCACGACCACGTCCGGCGGGGCGACCAACCCGGATCCCGGCCCGCCTCCGGTCGAGGCCGTCAATCCCAAGGCCGGGGTGGACCCAGCGTCCTACGTCGGCGCGGTGATCGACAACGTCTCGGACACGGTCTCTGACACCGTCGACGTCGTGGTCAAGCCCACGGCCGCCGCCGCTGTCGCGACGACCTTCACGTTCCCGCTCGCCCTGATGATCCTCGTGGTGCTGTTCCTCGTGGTCCAGCCCCGGGTCGATCGGATGGATCCCAAGCTTCGAACCGCCCCACAGAACGCGGCCGACAGCATGCTCGGCTTCGAAGAGGAGGATGCCCTGTGACGGCCGCCGCAACGCGTCGGGCGAAGGTCGCGCTCGCCACATCGACGGGCCCGACGATCACCAGCTCCGAGCCGACCGTCCAGGCCGCTGGTCCCAGCCCGACCGCGACCGCCGTCGCGCGGGGTGACTTCAGCTCGCTCGCGGAGCGGATGTCCTATCTCCTGGTCCTGCGCATCGCGATGGGCCTGATCATCGCGATGTGGGCCGTCGTCCGGCCGGAAGCGCTGCTCGTTCCGTACGCGTCGCTCGGCACGCTGACGGCGGCCTATCTGACGATCGCGGTCCTCGGCGAGGCCATCCGACGGCGTTCCACCCGCCACGGCTACGCCGTGATGACCTTCCTGATGCTGCTCGACGGGCTGTACCTCGCGGGCGCCATGTACCTCACCGGGGGCACCGAGAGCCCGATCCGTTTCCTCGTGTATCTCCAGCTCGTCGCCGTCTCCCTGCTCGCGTCGTATCGAACCGGGCTGAAGATGGCGCTCTGGGACTCGCTGCTGCTGTTCGTGCTCCTGTACGCCCAGGCTGCGCGGCTGATGCCGGCCGTGGACGTCACCCCGGGCGTGGCCATCGAGTTCGAGCGCATGCCGGTCCTCAATGTGACCGCGTTCTGGCTCTTCGCGATCGCGACCTCGATCTTCTCCGCCTTGAACGAGCGTGAGCTTCGACAGCGCCGCGCCGACCTGCAGTCCCTCGTCGAGGTCGGCGCCCGACTCGACGCCGTCTCGGACGCGATCCAGCAGGCGGAGATCGTGCTCGGCGCGATCGTCGGTCGCTTCGAATTCGAGCGGGCGGCGCTCCTGGGCGAGTCGGACGGGCGGGTCGTCGCCCTCGCGACCTATGGCACCACCGAAGCCCCCACGACCTCCGCCGATGCCGACTGGATCGTCCGCCGAGCGTGGGAACGCCGCGAGATCCTGCCGGTCAAGCGGCTCGACCCGGCGCGTGACCCGTTCCTCGCGGCGCTCATGCCCGAGGCCCGCAACGTGCTGGTCGCGCCGATGATCGCCGACGGCAAGACGGTCGGCGCCATCGTCGTCGAACATCGCGCCCGACGCCGCACCGGTGTCGAGCGACGGGTCGCGGCCATGCTCGGTCAGTTCGCGTCGGTGGCGGCGCTGAACCTGCGCAACGCGGTCCTGCTCCAGCACGTGCAGGACCTCGCCGAACGGGACTCCCTGACCGGAGCCGCCAACCGCCGGATGTTCCAGCTCGCGCTCGAACGGATCCTCCAGAAGCACCAGGCGAAGCCGCGAGCCGACCGCGTGACGGCCGTCCTGTTCCTCGACCTCGACGACTTCAAGGTCATCAACGACACCCTGGGTCACGCGGCCGGCGACGAACTCCTGGTCGCCGTGACCGAGCGGATCGGCGGTCTGGTCCGCGAGGGCGACCTCGTGGCGCGGCTGGGTGGCGACGAGTTCGCGGTCCTCATCGAGGACGACCCGATGTTGACCCGGGCCCGCTCGATGGCCGCCCGCCTCGTCTTCGAGCTTCGCGCTCCGTACATGCTGGGCGAGAAGCACGTCGTGGTGAGCGCATCGGTGGGCATCGCCAGCGCCCGCGACGCCATGGGCGGCGCCATCGACCTCGTCCGAAACGCCGACGTGGCGATGTACATGGCCAAGGCGAACGGCAAGTCCGGGTTCGCGATCTTCGATCCCGGGATGCATGAGGCGATGCGGGCCCGCCATGAGCTCAGCGTCGATCTGCAGCGAGCGGTGGATCTCGACCAGTTGAAGCTGCTGTACCAGCCGATCGTGGACCTCGAAACGGGCGCGCTGGCCGGCGTGGAAGCCCTCGTGCGCTGGTCGCACCCCGGTCACGGCACGATCATGCCCGACCAGTTCATCGAGATCGCCGAAGAGACCGGCGCCATCCTGCCGATCGGCCACTGGGTCCTGCGCGAAGCCTGCCGCGAAGCCGCGACGTGGCTGTCGAGCGGTGCCGTCGGCCCCGAGACCTTCGTGAGCGTCAACGTCTCTGCCCGCGAGATCCAGTCGCTCGGCTTCGTGGACGGCATCAAGGCCGTGCTCGCCGAGTCCGGTCTCGACCCCGCGCACCTGATCCTCGAGATCACCGAGACGGCGCTGCTCAAGGCCAATCCGACGACCGTGGCGACCCTCGAGGCTGTCCGGGCGCTGGGCCTGCGCACCGTCATCGATGACTTCGGGACCGGCTACTTCTCCCTCAGCCACCTGCGGCAGTTCCCCGTGGACGCGCTCAAGATCGCCAAGGAATTCGTCCAGGACACGGACGAGGCATCGAAGTCGTCCGCGCTGGCCGGGGCCATCGTCGCGATGAGCCGCTCGCTCGGCATCCAGACGGTCGCCGAGGGGATCGAGACCGCCGAACAGGCCGACCGCATGCGCGAGCTCGGCTGCCGATACGGACAGGGCTACGCCTTCGCCCGTCCGATGCTCGAACAGGATCTCCTGGCCGACTTCGGTTCGGTCACCATCGCGGAAGCGGCGATCTCGACGGCCGCCGCTTCCGCGGCCAAACCTCGCCGCTCCCCTGTCCGCGCCACCACCAAGGTCGCGGTCACGCCGCGAACCACCGCCCGGGCCTAGGCCTCCGCCCTGGCGGCAGGCACGCTCAGTCGAGCGCGCCGCCGGTGTTCCAGGTTTCGATGACGGGGGTCGTCCGGTCCCAGCCAAGGATCGAGATCGTGGCCGTGCCGAGCGCGAACATGCTGCCGGACGCTGGCGGGAGCCCCAGCCAACGGGCGGCGAGCACGCGCAGGAGGTGGCCATGGGCGAAGAGGAGCGCGTCGCCATCGACGCTCGCCGCCACGCACCGGGCGATGACGCGGTCCGCGCGGGTCGCGACCTGGTCCGCGGTCTCGC
The DNA here is from genome assembly GCA_963778805.1 of uncultured Chloroflexia bacterium. Classification (GTDB taxonomy): domain Bacteria; phylum Chloroflexota; class Limnocylindria; order Limnocylindrales; family CSP1-4; genus SPCO01. The sequence continues at coordinate 140,687 of CAVZVT010000005.1, forward strand.
CGCCGGGCCACGGTCCGTGCCAGATCGACCAACCGGGGTAGTCGGCACGGATGTCCGGTGTCAGCCGGCCCTCGAGGGCGCCATAGTCCCACTCGCGCAGATCGGCATCGACCGTCGCACGGTCGCCGAATCCGGCCAGGTCCGCGGTGCGCGTCGCGCGCGAGAGCGGGCTCGTGAGCACGAGCGCGAAGGGATGGCCATCCAGACGCTGCCCAAGGTCGCGGGCCTGCGCTTCACCGGCTTCGGTGAGTGGGACGTCGGTATGGCTGGTATGGCGCAGCTGTCGCGCCCATGCCGTCTCGCCATGCCGGACCAGCCAGATCCGGCGTTCCGGCTCGGAGTCGGGCTCTGGTTCAGGCACGTGCCGAGGTATCGAGCGAGACATCGGGCTTGACGGCGTCTTCAGGTTCGGCGCGGAAGTAGTCGCGCGGACGCCAGCCGAAGATCGTGGCCATCCAGTTGGTCGGGACCTGGGCGATCTTCGTGTCGTACCGGTAGACCTGATCGTTGTAGAGCTCGCGACGGTCCGCGATCATCCCCTCGAGACGTTCGATCTCCTCCTGGAGGCTCGCCACGTTCGTGGCCGACTTGAGGTCGGGATAGCGCTCGACGACCGCGAACAGCGACCGGACCGCTGACGTCGTGGCGTCCGATGTGGCGGCCTGCGCCGGGATGGGCTCGGTGGGGGAGTAGGCCGCCCGAGCGCGGGTCACTTCGGTGAGCACGTCCTGTTCGAACTGCATCAGACCCCGAACGGCGGACACGAGGTTGGGCAGCTCGTCGTGACGCTGCTTGAGCACGACATCGATGTTGGCCCACGCCTTGGTGATCCGACGCTGGAGGGCGATGACCTCGTTGTAGGCCGTGATGGTCACGAACCCGACGATCAGGATCAGCAGCGCGACGGCGAACGCGGCCGCATAGCCGGCTGGACTCACAGGAACGACCCTCCATCGAACAGGACGGCGAGGGCCATCGCTGATGCGATCGCGAGGACCGCCCCAAGGAGCCCGATGAGGAACTGTGATCGCTCTCGGCCCGCGGCGGCGACCGGGGAACCGTACGTGATGAGGAGCGGGCCATCGGTGGCCGCGGCGAGGACCAGGGTCTCGGGCGGGATCGTGAACGTGCGGTCCGCGCGCTCGGCCTCGTCGGCGGTCGCGATGGGCAGCGTGTGGGCATCGGGATCGAGTTCCGGAGCGCGAGTCGGGCGTCCGATCCCGAAGCCCGGGATGGCCGCATTGCCCCAGGCGTCCTCGGGGTCGTCCATCAGCGTGCCGGCAGCCCGGGCACGTTCGATGTCCGCGGCGATCTCGGGGTCCCCACCGGCCGCGAATGGATCCTCGGCGCCACCCACATCGGCGTTCGCCGGGTCGTGCACGTCAGAGAAGGGGACGGCACGGCCGATGATCGTGACCTCGTCGCCAAGCTCCAGCCGGGTCTCCTTGTACTTGCGATCCGTGCGACCCGATGGCATGCCGACCGGGCGCGTGCCGCGATCATGGACCGTCAGAAGGTCCGCGACCGCGGCGTCCCGATCGGGGGCGGCGAGGGCGAAGGCGCTGTCGAGCCGCCATTGGAGCCCGGGTGGTTCGTCGCCCATCGCACTGGCCTTGTCGCTCCAGCGAAGGGGAGCATCGATGTGGGCGCCTCGGGGAAAGATCCTGATGTCGCCAGATGCATCACGCACGCGAAAGCCCACCGAGCGCTCCTCGATGACGTCGCCGGGCTCGCCGAGGCGGTCGTTCTGGACATCGATCGTCGAGCGGTAGTAGACGCACGGTGCACTCTGGAGGAGAGAGACGAGCGTGAGTTCGGCCGCTTCGACGATCCCACTCACCCGGACCTCGCCCGCGGCGATCGCGCTGATCGTCGAGGTCGATGTATCCGAGATGCGTCCCGCGGTGCGGTAGGCCCCGAAGCCGCGGACCAGGAGCGCGACGCCACCGATGAGTCCGAGGATGGCGAACGTCGCCAGCCACGGGCTCGTTGAGGTATCCACGGGCGCATCCTACGTGAGCACCGAACGGGCGCGACACGTCGCCAAAGGTCACGATGGCCGCGTGACGGTCGTGTGCTAGCCTCGAGCCCATGCGGTTGAGGGAGTGGCGCGACACGACGCCACGCAAGGAATTGATGGGGCCGAAGGTCCTCGCCACGATCGACGAGGCGCTGGAGCTCCTGGGGGCCGAGCCTGACCCGGATTGCTGGGTGGCGTGGGGCGATGACCCGGCCATCCGCTACACGGTCCTCGTGCCGATCGCCGCTGGTCTGCTCTCGGTCCACGTGCGTGTCAACGTCCCCGGGGAGGGCCCGCGCGCCCAGGGCAAGCTGACGCGCTGGAACCGCGTGCAGTCGGGCGAGCTGTCGGTGGAGATCCAGGGCGGACACCGGCTGATCAACTACCAGATCGAGAACAACGTCCTGCGCGGCAAGGACGAGGAGGCCGATGCGCTCGCCTCGTTCGTCCACATCGTGTTCGACGCGATCGACGGGCGATCCGACGCGCCACCGAACCTGGGGCTCCGTGGATCGGCGTCGCGCGCCGACACCGACGGGACACCGGCGACGCCAGTCCGACGAACCAAGCCACCGGTGCCACAGCTGCCGGCACCGAAGGAGACAGGCAGCTGATCGAAGTGGTCATCTTCGACCTCGATGGGGTGATCGTGGACTCGGAGATCGTGTGGGACGAGGTCCGACAGGTATTCGCGACCGAGCATGGGCGCGACTGGACCGGCGCCGACCAGGCGGCCGTGATGGGCGCGAACTCGCGTGCGTGGGCCACGATCATGCGTGACCGCCTCGACCTGCGAGACGACGTTGGCCAGCCGATGGCGATCGAGGTCATCGAGCGGGCCATCGTCGATGGCGTGGTGGCCCGGTTCGCACGGGACGGCGTCCCGCGCATCGACGGTGCGGTCGCCGCGGTTCGACGGATCGCGGCGGATCGGCCGGTCGGGATCGCGTCCTCGGCGCATCGCGATGTGATCGAGGCCGCCCTCGAAGGGACGGATCTGACCGAGGTGTTCGAGGTCGTGGTCTCGTCGGACGACGTCCCGCATGGGAAGCCGGCACCGGACGTGTACCTCGAGGCGGCTCGTCAGCTCGGCGTAGCGCCGGAGCGGGCCCTGGTCGTCGAGGACTCGCGGAACGGCGTCCTGGCCGGCAAGGCAGCCGGCATGACGGTCGTACTGGTGCCGAATGCGGCGGTCCCGCCGGCGCCGGGCGCGGCCGAGGCCGCGGATCTCGTCCTGGCTCGCCTGGCGGATCTTGACCCCGGGACACTGGTGTGGTGAGCGCCGCGAGCGCCGCCCCAGGGAGCGGGGCTGGAGCCGGCGCGGGCACCGGGACCACGGCGGGCGCCGGGATCAGCCCGATCCGCCGGGCCATCCGCTACTACGTCTCTCGCTTCGTCGTCGCGCTCGTGGTCCGGGCGTATCTCCGGGTTCGGCTCGAGGATCGCGATCGCCTGCCGGCCGGACCCGCCATCTATTGTTTCAACCATATGAGCTGGATGGACCCATTCATGCTCATGTCGGTGCTTCCGCTGCGACCGCGCCTGTCCTTCTTCGGTCCGAAGGAGGAGGACATGGGCGTCGGCGGCCGGAACCGACTGATGGTGTGGACCGGATCGGCCATCCCGTACAAGCCCGGCAAGAACGATCTCCTGGAGGCCACCCGCCGAGTGGCCAGGGTCGTGGGCGATGGCGGGATCGTGGCGATCGCCGGCGAGGGCCGGATCCACACGCGGGAGTCCGAGCTCCTGCCGCTCAGCGAGGGCGCGGCCTACTTCGCGATCCGCTCGGGGATCCCCCTCGTGCCGATCGCGATCTCGGGGACCAGTTGGCTGCGGTTCGGTGGTCGTGTCCGCGTCAGGGTGGGGGAGCCGCTCACCCGCGATGGTCGACCTTCGAAGGTGGCGATCGATGCCTTGACGGCGGCGTGCTGGACCGCCTTGCACGACATGGTCGCCGAGGCGCCAGATCTCACGGTCCCCGGGCCGGTTCGGTCGGTGGCTGACGGAACGGTTCAACGACTGGCCCGAGGGGTCCCGGGAGGCCGCGCAGGCCGCGACACCGCCATCGACGGAAGCTTCGAGGGACGCCGCGCCCGACTGAGCGGCTCTGGCATACTTCGGCCCGTCGACGCATCGCGCAGGAGGGACCGTGGGAGCCACCGGGCTATCGGCCGACCCGAAGGAATATCGAAGCCGGCTGGTCGATCAGGAGGACGCTCAGATCGATTCGTGGGCGGCCGAGCTGATGCGCGACGTGGTCATCCGACGCGGGATCGTGAAGGTCGTTGCGGATTTTCGGAAGGCAACGAACCTCGATGAGCGTGGTTTCGAACGGGTGTTCGCATCTGGCGGTGGACCCCCTGCCTCGATCGGACGCGATCGGGCCGGGAACCTGGTCGTCCCGGCAACGACCCTCTTCGCGCTCGTCCCGGGCATCCGCGCCCAGCTGGCTGACGCCAGGGATCGACTGATCGCCTATCTCGTGGCGAACTTCGAGGAGATCGTCTACGTCTGAGGCGCCCGGCCCGCCGGCATCGGTGCCGGCCTCGCCCGGTCGTCGCCTCCCCGGCCTCCTTCGGCTCACCCACCCCTTCCCGTCGGTCCTCGATGGCGTCGTCGTCGCGATGGTGGCGATCATCGCCCTGCCGGACCCACTCATCGCCGCGCGGCTGGGCCTCTCGATGGTGGCGCTCCAGGCGTCGATCGGGATGCTCAATGACCTGATCGACGCCCCTCGGGATGCGGGTCGGGTTCCGCCCAAGCCGATCCCGGCAGGCCTGGTGGCCCCCGCGACGGCCCGGGCCGGCGTCCTCGTGGCCGCTGCGGTCGGCCTCCTCTTGGCGTTCCCATCGGGCGTGGGGCTGGTGGTGCTGGCGATCGTCGTCCTCGGGATCGGCTACAGCTACGACCGATGGGCCAAGGGGACCGAATGGTCGTGGGTGCCGTTCGCGGTGGGCATCCCGCTGCTCCCGGTGTATGGCTGGTACGGAGCGGTGGGGGAGCTGGTCTCCTGGTTCCTGCTCCTGCTCCCGGCCGCGGTCGCCGCGGGCGCCGCTCTGGCGATCGCCAACGCCCTGGCGGATTACGAGCGTGACGTGGAGGCGAACGTCGTGTCGGTCGCCACGCGTCTTGGACGGGACCGGGCCTGGACCGTGCACGCCGCGCTCTTGTGGGGCGTGCTCCTGGTGGCCTATGCGGCGCTCATCTCGGTCGGTGCCCACTCGCTCGCGATCGGCGGCATGACGGTCGCCAGCGTGACGGTGGCCTACGCGGCGAGCATGGGGCGCGAGGGCGGGCCGGAACGCCGCCAGCGGATGTGGGAAGTGGAGTCGGTCGGCGTGGCGGCGTTGGCCGCGGCCTGGATCCTCGGGATGGTGACCGCTCCGGGCTGACCGACCGGTCGGGCCGGGGAGTCGCTGAGTGCGGCGACCTGGCCGCCGCACTCAAGGGCTTCCTAGACGGTATCGCCGCTCCGGACCATCGCGATCGCATTCTCAAGCTTGAGCTTGGTGATCGTCAGGTACTTCGCGAGATTGGCCCGATCCACGGATCCGATGGCATCACGCACGTCGGGGTCACGCAGGATGTCGACGAGATCCTCGACGGCCTCGGCCAGGCCCTGCTTGGCGTTGACGAGGGAGTCATCGGACCGCACGCGAGTCCGGACCTCTGGGTCGGCGACGGCGACCGGGACGGTCTCGGCGACGGTGGCGGCGACGGTCACGGGTTCGATGGCTTCGGCGACGCTCTCGGCGTCGATCTCGGTGTCATCCGTTTCGACATCGAGCACCGCGGCTCCGGCACGCAACGGGCGGGTTCGTCGACCTTCGATCTTGTCGCGCAACTTGGCGAGCGTGAGCTCTCCACGTGCGACCTGCTCGGCCAGACGCCGACGCTTCTTCGGGTCGTCGACCTTCATCAGTTCGTAGGCGTGGGAGAGCGTGTCTTTGCGCAAGGACACGAGTTCGCGAACTTCGGGCGGGGCGTCGGCCAGGCGGAGACGGTTCTCCAGATAGCCCTTGTCCTTGCCCAGCTTGTCGGCAAGCTTGCGGATGCTGTAGCCGTGTTCCCGGACCATCCGGTCATACATCGCGGCTTCGTCGAGCGGGGAGAGGTCCTCGCGCTGCAGGTTCTCGATGATCGAGATCTCGAGCGCGGTGTCGTCGTCGATGTCTTCGATCAGCGCTGGGATCGTCGTGAGACCGGCGATCTTCGATGCACGCCAACGACGCTCACCGGCGATGAGTTGATACCGGAGTGCGTCGAGGGGACGAACCAGGATGGGCTGCAGGACGCCGTGTTCGCGGATCGAGGCCGCGAGTTCGTTGAGACTGGCGCCGTCGAATGCGAGGCGTGGCTGTTCCGGGTTCGCCTCGATGCGATCGATCGCGACGATGCGCACGCCGACCGAACGGATGGGTCCGTCCGACGACAGCAGACTGACGATGGCGGGGGAGAGTTCGCGATCCTCGGACAGCCGACGAGCGGCTGTCGCGCGGAAGTCAGGCCGGGACAAGGTCCACTACCTCCCGTGCGAGCTCGCGATACGTGCGAGCGGCGTCGCTGTTGCCGGCGTACGACGTGATCGGCCGGCCGACCAACGGCGCTTCACCGAGCTTCACCGTGTTCCGGACGATGCTGTTGAAGACGTGGTGGTCGCCGACGACGCGCAGTTCGTCGAGCATGTCGCGTGCCAGGTTGGTCCGGCCGTCGAAGAAGGTCGGCAGCAGACCCAGGATCCGAAGATCGCGGTTCAACTTGAGTCGGATCGCGTTGATGACCTTGACGAGATTGTTCAGGCCCTTCAATGCGTAGTACTGCGTCTGGACCGGGATGATGACGCCGTGCGCGGCGACGAGACCATTGACGGTGAGCAGACCGAGGTTCGGCGGGCAATCGATGAGGACGTAGTCGTATTCGGTGACATGCCCTTCGAGCGCCTCGCGGAGGATCTGCTCGCGACCAAGTGCGGTGAAGAGCTCGCCTTCGGTCGACGCGAGATCGATGTGGGCGGGCGCGACATCGATGCCGGCGATCTCGGTCGGAAGGATGATCTCGTCAAGCGACGAACGACCATCGGCGAGGACGTCGGCCATCGAATGCTCGACGGTGTTGAGGTTGATGCCCAGACCGGCGGTCAGGTTGGCCTGCGGGTCCATGTCGATGCACAACACGCGATGGCCTTCTTCGGCGAGGGCACCCGCGAGATTGATGGTGGTCGTCGTCTTGCCGACGCCGCCCTTCTGATTCGCGATCGCGATCACGTTCGTCACCAGGGCATCACCTCGAATCGTCGTCGATAGCTCCCGCTCGCGGCGGGTCAGGGAAGCGCGTCGCGCCATGCTACACCCGAAACGAGCGTTGACCAGCCCCCGGGTTATCCACAGCATCGGCGACTTGTTCACCGAATCTGTGGATATCCGTCTTGACAGCCGACGTGCTCCGGAGGCATCAGGCGCACGTCTATAGTGGTCCTGTCCTTGCGCAAAGACGCTGGCGATGAGAGGGGACGACGTGCCCGACAACGCAGACCGGATGGCGCGACTCGACGACATGCGTGCGCAGTCCAGACTGGGCGGCGGCGACGAACGGATCGACAAGCAGCACGCGGCAGGCAAGCTGACGGCACGCGAACGGCTGGACCTGCTGCTGGACCCAGGATCCTTCGTGGAGATCGACGCGTTCGTCACGGGCCAGGGAGGTGGCGATGGCGCGATCCTCGGCGATGGCGTCGTCACGGGCCACGGGACGATCGACTCGCGTCGAGTCTTCGTCTTCAGTCAGGACTTCACGGTCTTCGGTGGTTCGTTGTCCGAGGCGTACGCCGGCAAGATCTGCAAGGTGATGGATCTCGCGATGCGTGTCGGTGCACCGATCATCGGCTTGAACGATTCCGGTGGCGCGCGGATCCAGGACGGTGTCGCATCGCTTGGCGGATACGCCGACATCTTCCTTCGCAATGTCATGGCGTCCGGTGTCGTGCCCCAGGTCTCGCTGATCCTCGGACCATGCGCCGGAGGTGCCGTCTATTCCCCGGCGATCACGGACTTCACGGTGATGGTCCAGGGAACGAGCTTCATGTTCGTCACCGGTCCGAATGTCGTGAAGGCCGTGACGCACGAGGATGTCGATGCGGAGTTCCTCGGTGGTGCCGTGACCCACACGACACGGAGCGGTGTCGCGCATCTCGCGGCGCCCGATGAGACGACGGCGTTCGATCACGCGCGGTCCCTGTTGTCGTATCTGCCGTCGAGCAATCGCGAGGATGCGCCGCGACTCGACGCGCGCGATCCTGCGTCGCGAATGGATCCGGAGTTGGACACGGTCATCCCGGAAGATCCGCGGCGCCCATACGACATGCACGATGTGCTGCGCCGCGTCGTTGATGACGGCGTTCTGCTGGAGACCCAGCCCGGATGGGCTGCGAACATCATCGTCGGCTTCGCTCGATTGGATGGTCGAAGTGTCGGCATCGTCGCGCAGCAGCCGGCGGTCCTTGCCGGAGCGCTGGACATCGATGCATCGATCAAGGCGGCGCGGTTCGTTCGCACCTGCGACGCATTCAACGTCCCGATCATCACCTTCGTCGATGTGCCGGGGTTCCTGCCCGGTGTGGACCAGGAACACGGCGGCATCATCCGACATGGCGCGAAGTTGTTGTACGCCTACTGTGAGGCCACGGTTCCCAAGATCACTGTCATCACGCGCAAGGCCTATGGCGGCGCCTACGACGTCATGAGCAGCAAGCACATCCGCGGCGACATGAATCTCGCGTGGCCCACCGCGGAGATCGCTGTGATGGGCGCGGAGGGGGCCGTCAACATCCTGCATCGAGATGCCATCGCCGCAGCGGTGGACAAGGACGCGGAGCGCGCGCGATTGGTGGCGGAGTATCGAGAAGCGTTCGCGGATCCGTATGTCGCCGCGTCGCGTGGGTACATCGATGATGTGATCAAGCCTTCCGAGACGCGTCCCCGGATCATCAGCGCGCTCGAGATGCTCGACGGCAAGCGCGACACGAATCCGTCGAAGAAGCACGGCAACATGCCGCTGTGAGCGAGTGCAGGGGCAGTCCGTCTTTGCGCAAAGACGTCGACCCGAACAGGTGGGCCGTGCCATCATCGCCGGAGCATGTTGACGTCAAGCGAACGACATCCTGGCGCGTGTCGACGGGGCGACTCCCGGTGGTGACCCGTTGAGCCGCGCCGAACGACCGACGGGCGACGGCCTCGACCCGAACCGCGATCGATGGCGCGAGACGCTTCGCGCCAAGGCGCGCAAGGCCGCGCCGGAACGACGCGATCCCTTCCTGACGTCGTCCGGCATCGAGATCCAGGACGTCTACACCGCCGCCGACACGGCCGCGCTCGTCGAGTCGCGCGACCTCGGCCTCCCGGGCGAGTATCCATTCACGCGCGGCGTGCAGCCGACGATGTATCGAAGCCGGTTCTGGACGATGCGCCAGTACGCCGGCTTCGCGACGGCCGAGGAGACGAACCGCCGCTTCCGGTATCTCCTCGAGCAGGGCCAGACCGGACTCTCCGTCGCGTTCGACCTGCCGACGCAGATGGGCTACGACTCGGATGCCCGCGAGGCGGAAGGGGAGGTGGGCCGGGTCGGGGTCCCGATCTCGAGTCTCGTCGACATGGGCGTGCTGGTCGACGGGCTCCCGCTTGGCAGCGTGAGCACGTCGATGACGATCAATGCCACCGCCCCGATCCTGCTGGCCCTGTACGTGGCCGCGGCGGAGGCCCAGGGCGTGCCGAGGGCCGAGATCTCCGGGACGACCCAGAACGACATCCTCAAGGAGTACATCGCCCGGGGCACCTACATCTTCCCGCCGAGGCCGTCCATGCGGCTCGTGACCGACGTCTTCGAGTTCTGCGCCGCCGAACTCCCCAAGTGGAACACGATCTCGATCTCGGGCTACCACATGCGCGAGGCCGGCGCGACGGCCGCCCAGGAGCTCGCCTTCACGCTCGCGGACGCCATCGCCTACGTGGACGCCGCGATCGCCCGTGGCCTCGATGTCGATGACTTCGCCGGTCGGCTCTCGTTCTTCTTCGCCGCCTGGTCGGAGCTCTTCGAGGAGGTCGCCAAGTTCCGGGCGGCCCGCCGCATGTGGGCCACGATCATGAAGGAACGGTTCGGCGCCACGAACCCACGGTCGATGCTCTGCCGGTTCCACGTCCAGACCGCCGGTTCCAGCCTGACGGCCCAGTCCATCGACAACAACGTCGTCCGGACGACGATCCAGGCCCTGTCGGCCGTGTTGGGTGGCGCCCAGAGTCTTCACACGAACTCGCGGGACGAGGCGCTCGCCCTGCCCACGGAGGAGGCCGCCCGTCTGGCCCTTCGCACCCAGCAGATCATCGCCTACGAGGCCGGCGTGACCGAGACGCCCGATCCGCTGGCGGGCTCCTACTACGTGGAATCGCTCACGAATGCGCTCGAGACCGCGGCGTGGGGGTACCTCGACGAGATCGAATCGATGGGTGGCACGCTTGACGCCATCGAGCGCGGGTTCCAGCAGCGGGAGATCCAGGAAGCGGCCTACCGCGTCCAGCAGGCCATCGAATTGGGTGAGCAGGTCGTCGTCGGGGTCAACAAGTTCCGCGACGACGAGGTCCACACGCCCCCGATCCAGAAGATCGATTCCGACGGCGAGCGCCGCCAGATCGAGCGTGTCCACCGGGTGCGGGCCGAGCGCTCCGTCGATGACTGGACGACCGCCATGGACGAGCTGGCCAGGGTGGCCGCCGGAGAGGGGAACCTGATGCCATCGATCCTCGCCGCCGTCCGGGCGCATGCCACGGTCGGCGAGATCAGCGACTGCCTCCGCGTCGCCTGGGGCGAACATCGCGAGCTGATCACGGTATGACGCTGCCGGGCGAGGGGACATGGCCCGCCTCGTGGATCCACGGCACGCGACCCGGCCAGCCGGACCACGATCCACCGATCCAGGTCCATCGCCACGACGCCGACACGATCATCCTGCGCCAGAGCATGGCGGTCCACTTCGAGGCGCCGTTCCTGTACCTGCTCTTCGGCGAGCGGCGAGCCCTCCTGCTCGACACGGGCGCCACCGCGGATCCGACCCGATTCCCGCTTCGGGACACGGTCGACGGGTTGATCGCATCCTGGCTCGAGGAACACGGTCCGCGGCCGTATCCCTTGATCGTGGCGCACACGCACGGCCACGGCGACCACGTCGCGGCCGATGGCCAATTCGCGGATCGCCCGGAGACGACGATCGTCGGTCACACGGTCGAGGATGTCGTCGCCGGCGTCGGACCGGCAGACTGGCCGACGGGTCGATCGACGCTCGACCTGGGTGGGCGGGTCCTCGAGGTGACGGGCATCCCCGGACACCAGCTCGCGTCGATCGCGATCTTCGATCCGAGGACGGGCTTCCTGTTCACGGGCGACACGGTCTACCCCGGACGGCTGTACGTGGAGGACATGACGGCCTTTGTCGACAGCCTTGACCGCCTCGTGGCGCTCACCGAGGAGCGACCGGTCCGGTTCGTCATGGGCTGTCATATCGAGATGTCGACCCGGCCCGGTCACGATCACCCGCTGGGCGTGCCGTTCCACCCTGATGAACCGCCGCTCCAGATGACCGTCGAGCAGCTGCGGGCGGTTCGCGATGCCGCCCGATCCATCGCCGATCGCCCGGGTGTCCACGCCTTCGATGACGTCATCATCTGGAACGGGCATCCCTTGGGCGCTGTCCTTCGGCAGATGGGCCGAGGGTTCGCCGCACGGATCCGATGGCGTTTCGGGCGCGCGACGGACCGTCCGCTGGCCTAGTCTCCACAGATGCCGCACGACAGCTCCGTCCCGGCCAACATCCGGGCCCTTGGCAAGGTCCATCACGTCGCGTTGATCGTCCGATCGATCGAGACATCGCTCGGGTTCTGGCGGGACATGCTCGGGCTCGAGCTCGAGACCATCATGGATATCCCGCAGGATCGCGTCCGGATCGCCTTCCTCGGGGTGGGGGAGTCGAAGGTGGAGCTCGTCGAGCCGACCGATTCGACGACCGGCGTCGCACGCTTCCTCGAGTCGAAGGGCGAAGGCTTCCACCACGTCTGCTTCGAGGTCCCGAACCTCGCCGAGACGCTGCTCCGTCTGGAGATCGATGGGGTCGAGCTGATCGATACCGCCCCGCGCCGGGGCGCCGAGGGCCCGGTCGCGTTCCTGCATCCACGATCGTGTCACGGCGTGCTCGTGGAGCTGATCGAGGCTCCCGGCGGTCCGGCTTGGACGTCGCTCGGGTTCAGCTGACCGGGTCTACTGGAGCGACCAGGCGAACAGGACGTCCGGGGCACGATCGGCGGTCCGACAGAAGGTGATGACCTGACCGGCGAGCTCGCGGATCCACGGCTTCTCCTCGCGCGGGAGCTCGCCGAGCTCCTCCTCGACGAGGTCGATCCAGTGGCCGGCGATCGCATCGACGGCGGTGTCCGGGATCATGGCGACGGCCGAGATCCACCCTGGATCGATGCGCTCGATGGTTCGTGCGCCGCTGTCCTCGCCCGGACCGTCGAGCTCGAGGCGGGCATCGAGCAGGTCGCGAGGATCACTTCGGCCGGTCACGACCCGGGCCGCCTCGGAGAACAGGTCGAGCCACGTGGGATCGAGGCCACCACCCAGCGACAGGTGGGCGTTGAATCGCCGGCGGTCATCGAGGGCGGCGAGGTCGTCGACGCTGATGACGAGCAGGATCTCCTGGACATCGCCGGCGATGAGGTCCATCCGGGCGCCCATCAGGCCGGCCCGTCCGAGCCGCCGGGTCCGCCCGGATCGCTGGCCACCTCGGCCGCGAGCTCTTCGGCGAAGTAGATCATGTCGAGGTCGCCTGGGGAGTGGCCGACGGCCGTCAGGAGCGCCGCCGCCTCCGAACGATGTTGCGTGCCGTGGTTGACGACGTGGGCCAGCATCTGCCAGAACGGGACGCCTTCGTCGATCTGCTGCAGCCACGCGTCATCGAGGCCGTGCAGCCACGAGGCGTACGTCGTCCACTCCAGCTCCCAGGACGCCCGCAGGGCCTCGATGGTCGGCAGCGGCTCACGTTCCGGTCGTGGTGTCAGACCCGTCTCGGCCAGTCCGTTGCGCCATCGCTGCGTGGCCCCAAGGTGGTGGACGAGGATCCCGCCGAGCCCGCGCGCATCGATCGCGTTGGTGGCGGACCACGTCCGTTCGTCAACGCCGACCGTCGCGTCGAGCACCTTCTCGGTCGCCCAGCGGTCGTAGGCGAAGAGGTACCGGATGTCGGCGTGCTGCATCGCGGTCGGCCCTAGCCCCGGAAGCCGGCGTCGCGGAGCAGACCCGGGAGTTCGGTGGGGGAGGCGGCGACGCGGAACCCGGCCGCCTCGAGCGCCTCGACCTTGGACGCCGCGGTCCCGGCACCGCCCGAGATGATCGCCCCGGCGTGACCCATGCGCTTGCCTTCGGGCGCCGTGCGGCCCGCGATGAACGCGACCTTGGGGACGTCGCGGAGATGTTCGCCGGCCCACGCGGCCGCCGTCTCCTCCGCCGCGCCACCGATCTCGCCGATGAGCACGATCGCCTCGGTCTCCTCGTCGGTGGCGAAGAGCTGCAGGACGTCGAGGAACGTGGTCCCGATGATCGGATCGCCTCCGATGCCGATGCAGGTGGACTGGCCGAGACCCGCGTCGGTCATGGCCTGGACCGCCTCGTAGGTCAGCGTCCCCGAGCGACTGACCACACCGACCCGACCTTCGCGATGGATCGAACCGGGGATGATCCCGATCTTGGCCCGACCCGGTGACGTGGCACCAGGACAGTTCGGACCGATGAGTCGTGCGCCCTTGATCCTGACCATCTCGACGGCAGCGACCATGTCCAGCGCGGGGATCCCTTCGGTGATGCAGAAGATGGTCTCGATGCCGGCCGCCGCAGCTTCCATGACCGCATCGGGCGCACCGGCTGCCGGCACGAAGATGCACGAGGTGTTGGCACCGGTCTCGCGGACCGCCTCGGCGACGGTATCGAAGACCGGGACCGAGCCGTCAAGCGCGGTCAGGCCACCCTTGCCGGGTGTCATGCCCGCGACGATTCGCGTGCCGTAGGCCTGCATCGCGCGAGCGTGGAACTCGCCTTCGCGGCCGGTGATGCCCTGGACGACGAGTCGGGTCTCGCGACCCACGAGGATGCTCATGCCGCCGCTCCCCGGGATGCCGCCACGGCCTTGGCGGCGGCCTCGTCGAGCGACGCAGCCGTCTCGAACCTCGCTTCCTCGAGCAGGACGGCCGCCTCGGCGGCGTTCGTGCCGACGATGCGGACGATCATCGGCACGTCGCGCGTCTGCTGCGCGCGGGCCTCGATGAGCCCGCGGGCGACCTCGTCGCCGCGGGTGATCCCACCGAAGATGTTCACGAGGATCGCGTCCACCTTCGGGTCCCCGAGGATGATCCGCATGGCGGCCGCGACCTTGTCGGCCCGCGCCCCGCCCCCGATGTCGAGGAAGTTGGCCGGCTCGCCGCCGGCGCGTTTCACGAGGTCCATGGTCGTCATCGCCAGTCCCGCGCCGTTGACCATGCAGCCGATCGTGCCGTCGAGCTTGATGAACGTCAGACCGGCCTCACGGGCCTCGCGATCGGCCGGCGCCTCTTCGTCCGGGTCGCGGAGCGCTTCCAGCCCGGGGTGCCGGGGAAGGGCCGAGTCATCGAGCGTCACCTTGGCGTCGAGGCAGACCAGCCGCTCGATGGCGGCGCCATCCTGCCCGGTCTCGCGGACGATCGCGAGCGGGTTGATCTCCACGAGGTCGGCGTCGTAGGCGCGCATCGTGGTGACGAGGCCCTTCGCGATCGCGACGGCCGCCTTGAGATGCGCCGCCGAGACCCATCGCGAAGGCGAGATCGCGCGCCTGATAGTCGAGCAGTCCGAGGAGCGGGTCCGCGTGGCGCCGGATGATCGCCTCGGGGTGCTCCTCAGCGACCTGTTCGATCTCGACACCGCCCTCAGCCGAACCCATCAGCAGGATCCCGCGCTCGGCTCGATCAAGGACCGCGGCCAGGTAGAACTCCTTGACGATGTCGGCCGCCGCGGCCACCAGGACCTTGTGGACCGTCATCCCCTTGATGTCCATGCCGAGGATCGCGCCGGCGACCTCCGCCGCCTCGTCCACCGACGAGGCCAGCTTGACGCCCCCCGCCTTGCCGCGACCGCCCACGAGCACCTGGGCCTTGATCACGACCTTGTCGGCGCCGGTGGCCAACAGGCGTTCGGTCGCCGCCCGGGCCTCGTCGACGGTGTGGGCGACCTCCCAACCCGGGACCGGCAGGCCCTGGGCCAGGAGCAGGGATTTGGCGTCGGCTTCCTGGATCTTCACGGGCGGATGCGTGCCTCAGCTGTCGTGGGTGGGCCTCGAGCAAGGAACGCGATGGTACCGCGGCGCCACCTGATTCGGAACGAACCGGCCACCAGGCCTCGCCATACTCATCGAGCGGGCCAGATCGGACCGCCATCGCCGAGGGCGACATGCAGCGAGACCTCGTGGAGCGAGCGCGGAAGGGCGATCATGACGCCTTCGCCGAGCTGGCAGGCGCCGCGATCTCCCGTCTGGATTCCGCCGCCTGGCTCATCCTGCGGGATACCGAACTGGCCAAGGACGCGGTGCAGAACGCCCTCGTCCGTGCCTGGCGTGATCTGCCCACGCTTCGGGATCCCGAACGCTTCGACGCGTGGATCCATCGTCTGCTCGTGCGCTCCTGCATCGATGAGGCGCGCCGGGTCCGACGACATCGCGTCGACGTCGAACTCACCCCACTCATCATGCCCGCGGTCGACGGCATCGAGTCGACGATCGTGGCCCGCGACCAACTCGAACGCGGCTTCCTCCGGCTTGATCCGGAGATGCGAGCCGTCATCGTCCTGCATCACTACCTCGACCTACCACTGCCGGCTGTCGCGACCACCCTGGGGATCCCCCTCGGGACCGCGAAGTCGCGATTGCACCGTGCCCTTGGCCTGATGCGTGCGGCGCTCGACGCCGATTCACGCTCCGGTCGAGATCTCCAGGAGGGCCGTCCGGCATGACCGAGAACGACACGTTCGGACGGAACCTGACCACGTTCCTCCACGAGGATGCCGAGCACCACGTGCCCGACCACCTCGGCGAGGTGCTGGTCCGCACGGCGGCGACGCGACAACGGCCCTGGTGGTCGAGCCCCGAAAGGTGGCTCCCCATGGATACGACGACCGGGTTCCAGGGTCGGACGCCAGCGATGCGCCCGCTCGCCTGGCTCGCTGCTCATCCTCGCCCTCACGATCGGTCTCGGTGCCGTCGTGATCCTGTCCGGTGCGTGGCGATCGTCGCAGCCGATCGTCGGCCTTGCGACGAACGGCCGCATCCTCGTCGCCGACGGTGGCTCGCTTGCGCACGTTCGCAGGGAACGGCACCGACCCCGCCGTGCTCGTCACGCTGCCCGAAGGGGCCTCGAATCTCGCGGTCTCGCCCGATGGCCGGCGCGTCGCCTACGGTGTCGCTGGTGACGCTCCGTCGATCCGGATCAAGAGCCTCCAGGACAACGACGAGATCGCGATCCCGATGCCGGCTGGGATCTCGGCGGGTGACCAGATCACCTGGTCGCCGAGCGGCGATCGCATCGCGTTCCCGGCGTTCGACGGCACGAGCGAGTTCCTGTACATCGCGCCGACCGACGCCTCGGCCGCGCCGACCGAGCTCGCCCATGATCTGACCGCCGGACGCGAGGTCTGGTGGCCGGCGTTCTCGCCGGATGGCAGCTGGGTCTCCTTCATGACCCAGCCGAAGGGCGGGCAAGCGGGCGATCTGGACCTGGTCCGTCCTGATGGGACCGAGGCGCATCGGCTGGTCACCCCGCCGGTCGGCGTCGGAGATGGTGGCGGCGGCGTGTGGGACCCGGACCCGGCGACGCAGCGACTGCTGTACCTCGGCGTCAGCAACACGATCCGCACGATCGACCTGAAGAGCGGACGTGACGAACTGATCCTGAATGGGTTCTGGCCGACGTGGTCCCCGGACGGCCAGCGCATCGCGTTCTGGAGTGGCGGGACCCGGGTGATCCAGACCGTTGACGCCCTCGCGGGCAAGGACCGCTCGAGACCCGTCTTCAAGAGCTTCTCCGGGCCGTGCCAGGAGCACCTGGACCTCAAGGACACGGTGTTCTGCAGTGCGGCGACCTGGTCGCCGGACGGGACCCGACTGATCGCACCGGATATCACCATGTCTTCGGTCCTCTCGCTCCTCGCGGACGGCACCGGGTCGCCCATCCTCATCCCGCTCGATGCCACCGACACGGTCCGTCCCAAGGGCGCCGTGGCCTGGCAGCCCGTGCGCCCCTGAGCGTCACGCAACCTCGGTCGATGGCCGGCTCGCTGGGCGAGCCGGCCATCACCATGTCCGACGCCTCGCTACAATCGGGTCCATGGCCCACCCAGTCACCCTCATCCCCGGCGACGGCATCGGTCCGGAGCTGGCGGAGGCGTCGCGTCGCGTGCTCGATGCCTCGGGCGTCGCCTTCGAATGGGAAGTCGTCGACGCCGGCGAGGCGGTGATGGCCGAGTACGGGACACCGCTCCCGGAGCACGTCCTCGAGTCGATCACGCGCAACAAGATCGCGCTCAAGGGCCCGATCACCACCCCGGTCGGGGAGGGGTTCCGGAGCGTCAACGTGACCCTTCGGCAGGTCCTGGGTCTGTACGCCAACCTGCGCCCCGCGCGCTCGATCCAGGGCCTCCAGACCCGCTATGACGATGTCGATCTCGTCATCGTTCGCGAGAACACCGAAGACCTGTACGCCGGCATCGAGCACATGGTCGGCCGCGATGCCGCGGAGAGCATCAAGATCATCACGCGGGCTGCGTCGGAGCGGATCGCCCGGTTCGCGTTCGAGTACGCCGTGGCCAACGGTCGGCACAAGGTCACGGCCGTGCACAAGGCCAACATCATGAAGCTGTCCGATGGGCTGTTCCTCGAGAGCTGTCGGACCATCGCGGCGGAGTACGACGGTCGGATCGAGTTCGAGGACCGGATCGTCGACAACATGTGCATGCAGCTCGTCCAGAAACCGGACCTGTACGACGTCCTCGTGCTCCCGAATCTCTACGGCGACATCGTCAGCGACCTCGCGGCGGGGCTGGTCGGCGGTCTGGGCGTGGCGCCGGGCGCCAACATCGGCCCGGACGCCGCGGTCTTCGAGCCGGTCCACGGTTCGGCGCCGAAGTACGCCGGTCTGAACAAGGCCAACCCGACCGCGATGATCCTGTCGGGCGTCCTGATGCTTCGTCACCTCGGCTACCCCGACGTCGCCGAGCGGGTCGAGCACGCGGTCCGCGACGTGATCGCCGAGGGCACCCACACGACCTATGACCTTGGCGGACCCGCCGGCACGAGCCAGTTCGCCGACGCGATCATCGAGCGCCTCAGCGTCACGGCGACGCCGCGATGACCGGGATCCCCGCCAGTGTCCGCATCCCGCGAAAGCCCGCCGGCACCGCGCAGAGCGGTCTGGGCGTCACGCGGCGCCGGGACCGGTGGTGGGTCGCGCCGGGTGTCCAGGGGACGTTGTTCACGATCTGCGCGACGTACCTGTTCATCAGCGGGATCCTGCTGACGCCGCTCTTCAACACGCCGTACGAAGTCGACGGCTATCTCTCGCCCCTGTTCTCGCCGCTGTTCAAGCCCGAGTGGCTCCCGACCTGGATCAGCCCGGGCATCTTCATCCTCTGGATCCCGCTCGGGTTCCGGGCGACCTGCTACTACTACCGCAAGGCGTACTACCGTTTCTACTTCGCCGACCCGCCTGGCTGCGCGGTGGGGGAGCCGAAGGCCCATCGACGCTACAAGATGGAATCGGCCTTCCCGTTCATCCTCCAGAACCTGCACCGCTACTTCCTGTACCTCGCGTTCTTCCCGCTGTTCTTCCTGTGGGTCGATGCCGCGAGCACGCTCCGGTTCGAGGGTCAGTGGAGGATCGGCCTCGGCGTCCTGATCCTGTTCTTCAACGCCGCCCTGCTGACCGGGTATTCGTTCTCGTGTCACTCGCTCCGGCACATCGTCGGCGGGCGGCTGGATTGCTTCTCGTGCACACGTCGGCAGCAGGTCCGCCACTCGACGTGGAAGGGCCTGACGTCGCTCAACCGGCACCACATGTCCTGGGCGTGGGCCAGCCTGATCTCGGTGACGCTGGCGGATGTCTACGTCCGCCTCGTCGCGACCGGCGTCATCGTCGACCCGGCGATCCACTTCTAGGTCGCCGACCACCCGATGAGCACCGACCCGAGCCGGATCCAGCAGCGCACGCACGATGTCCTGATCATCGGCGCGGGTGGTGCGGGGCTCCGGGCGGCGATCGAGGCCAAGGCCGCCGGCGCCGACGTCGGTCTCGTCTGCAAGTCGCTCCTCGGCAAGGCCCACACGGTCATGGCCGAGGGTGGCGTGGCCGCGGCACTCGCCCATGTGGCCGCCGGCGATACGTGGCAGATCCACTTCCGCGACACGATGGTCGGCGGGAAGTACCTCAACAACCCGCGCATGGCCCAGCTCCACGCGCAGGAGGCCCCGCAGCGGGTCCGCGAGCTGGAGTACTGGGGCGCCGTCTTCGACCGGACCAAGGACGGCCGGATCCTGCAACGACCATTCGGTGGCCACACGAACCCACGGCTTGCCCATGTCGGTGACCGCACCGGGCTCGAGATGATCCGGACGCTCCAGGACCAGGTGGTCGCGGCCGGCATCGAGGTCTACATGGAGTGCACGGTCACGCGCCTGACGACGAACTCCCGCGGCGTGACCGGGGCGTTCGGCTACTGGCGCACGACCGGCCGACCGATCGTCTTCGCGGCGAAGTCGATCGTCCTCGCGACCGGCGGGATCGGCAAGGCCTACGAGGTCACCTCGAATTCGTGGGAGTACAGCGGCGACGGCCAGGCGCTCGCCTACGCCGCCGGTGCGGATCTCATCGATATGGAGTTCGTCCAGTTCCACCCGACCGGGATGGTCTGGCCGCCCGGCGTCCGTGGGCTGCTCGTCACCGAGGCCGTCCGCGGTGAAGGCGGCATCCTGCGCAACAAGGACGGCGAGCGGTTCATGTGGAAGTACCTGCCCGAGGAGCGACGGGCCGAGTACGCCGCCACCGACGATGAAGCCGCCCGCTGGGTCACCGCGCTCTCCGAGGGCAAGGAGACCGATGCGCGTCGACCGCCGGAGCTCTCGACGCGCGACAACGTCGCTCGCGCGATCTACACGGAGGTCAAGGAGGGCCGCGGATCGCCCCACGGCGGCGTCTTCCTCGACATCAGCTACCTGCCCGCCGACCACGTCCGACGCAAGCTGCCATCGATGTACGAGCAGTTCAAGGAGCTCGCGGACGTCGATATCACCGCGGGACCCATGGAGGTCGGGCCGACCACGCACTACGTGATGGGCGGGATCCGCGTCGATGCGGAGACCGGCGCGACGACGGTCCCCGGGCTGTACGCCGCCGGCGAGGTCGCGGGTGGGATGCACGGCGCCAACCGGCTCGGCGGGAACTCGCTGTCGGACCTGCTCGTGTTCGGGGCCCGGACCGGTGGGGCCGCCGCCGCACGGGCCGCGGCCGAGACGACCGAGCCGTACGTCGATCCACTCCAGGTCCGCGCCGCCGCCGATGAGCTCGACGCGCCGCTGGAGCGACCCGACGGTGAGGATCCGTACGCGATCCAGCGCGATCTCCAGGAGATGATGCAGCGCCTGGTCGGCATCTTCCGGGTCGAGGAGGACCTCAACGAGGCCATCCGTCAGCTTGGCGTCCTGCGCGAGCGGCTCGCGACCGTGAAGGTCAGTGGTGGCCGGGTCTACAACCCGGGATGGAACCTCGTGTTCGAGGTGAGCAACCTGCTCACCGTGTCGGAGGCGATCGCGCGGAGTGCCCGGCAGCGGACCGAGAGTCGCGGCGCGCACAGTCGGCTGGACTTCCCGGACACCGACGAAGCCACGTGGAACACACTCAACAGCGTCGCGTTCCGGGGCCGTGACGGCGCCATGTCCGTCGGGACCACGCCGCTGCCCCCGATGTCCGATGAGCTGCGCGAGCTGCTCCCGGGTGCCCATTGAACGGCGGAGGGATCCATGCCTGAGGCCCATCTGCGCGTCTTCCGTGGCAGCCCGGGCGACGAGGGTCACTTCGAGGACTTCGACGTGCCGGTCGAGGAGGGGATGGTCGTCCTCGACGCCCTGCACTGGATCCAGGGCCACGAGGCACCCGATCTCGCCGTCCGCTGGAACTGCAAGGCCGCCAAGTGCGGATCCTGCAGCGCGGAGGTCGATGGTCGAGCCCAGCCTCACGTGCAAGACCCGGCTGTCGGACTTCGATCTCGAGGAGCCGATCACCGTCGAGCCGATGCGCGCGTTCCCGCTCATCAAGGATCTCGTGACCGACGTCTCGTGGAACTACGAGGTCAACAAGACGATCCAGCCGTTCACGCCACCCGCCGATATCCCGACAGGAAGACTGGCGCTGGCAGCAGCAGGACATCGAGCGGGTCCAGGAATATCGCAAGTGCATCGAGTGCTTCCTGTGCCAGGACGTCTGTCACGTCCTTCGGAGTCACGAGACCGAGCGACCGTTCATGGGGCCGCGCTTCCTCGTGCGGACGGCTGGTCTCGAGATGCACCCGATCGACGAGGCCGACCGGCGCGAGTACCTCAAGGACAGTGGCGGGATCGGCCTCTGCAACATCACGAAGTGCTGCACCGAGGTCTGTCCCGAGCACATCAAGATCACCGACAACGCGATCATCCCGCTCAAGGAGCGGGTCGCCGACGCCTACTACGACCCGCTCCAGTGGGTGGCGCGCAAACTCCGCGGTGGCGGCAAGGGCTCCGGGACCGCGGTCGAGTTGCCGGTCCTCCAGGGCACGTCGGCACCGCCATCGGCCGAGCCGGCGGACACGGTCGCGGCGCCCACGGAACCAGGTTCGGATTGAACGACACGCTCTTCCCGGATCTCGAACGCGGAGCTCGACGGGGACACCCCACCTTCGACCGCCGAGCCAGCCCGCCGCGGCTACCTGATCCGGACCGACGGCGCGGCCCGCGGCAATCCGGGGCCGGCATCGTCCGGGGCCGCGCTGTACGACCTGGCCCGCCCCGACGCCCGCGATCACCTCGGTATCCCGGACGCGTCGATCTCCGACTACCTCGGCGTCCAGACCAACAACGTGGCGGAGTACACGGGCGTCGTGCGCGCCCTCGCACTGGCCGAGGAGCTGGGAGCGCGCGAAGTCGCGATGCTGCTCGACTCGAAGCTCATCGTGGAGCAACTCTCCGGTCGGTGGCGGGTCAAGGACGCCAAGCTGATCCCGCTCTGGACGGCGGCGCGGCGAACGCTCGCCGGCTTCGATCGATGGTCCGCGGCGCACGTGCCGCGCGCGCAGAACTCGGTCGCTGACCGGCTCGCCAACGAGGCGATCGATCGTGCCCACGCCGGCGGCCCGGCCTCGGTGGTGCGTCGCCCCGGCGAGTAGGCGTGTCCGGACGCGGCCGTCGATGGAACCAGGATCGGTCTGTCGACGTTCGGGCCCCATGACGATCCCAAGCACGGCGATCCTTCGAGCGGCGGCCGCGCTGACGCTGGCACTCGCCACGGTCGCCTGCAGCGCGGAGGTGACGCCCTCGGCCTCGCCCTCGGTCGCGGCCGTCTCCCCGGATACGTCGGCGACCCCGCGCCCTGTGGCACCGCCATCCGTGGTCGCGTCGGCCCCCTCTGACGCGGCGGTGCCCGGCAGCCTGGCCGGGACATCCTGGACGGTGGCCAGCGTCGACCAGACGGTGATGGCCCCAGATCGCCCCCCGACCATGACCTTCGAGGCGACGCAGGTGCGTGGGTCCAGCGGGTGCAACGGCTATAGCGCGGCGTACCGCTTCGATCCCGACACCGCCACGCTCGAGATCCATGACTTCATCACGACGCTGCGTCGGCTGCATCGGCCCGGGCGTGGACGATGAGGGCGCCCTGTATGCCGCCTTCGTCGGCCCCATGCGGGTCTCGATCGAGGGCGATCGCCTAACGCTCCATGGCCCTCGCGGCGTGATCACGCTCGATGCGGTCCCGCACGACAACAGCGCCGGCTGACCCTCGCTCGAACGCCCGACGTGGCGACCATGCGTGGTGAAGGTAGGATGGCCTCGTCAGCGAGGCGGTCGGATGGTCGCGCGTCGGCTGGGGCGACCCGGACGTCGTGAGGAAAGTCCGAGCTCCGCAGCGCAGGGTGGCGGGTAACGCCCGTCCGCCGCAAGGCGAGGACCAGTGCCACAGTGACGATGCCGATCGGCGACCCTCGGGTCGGCGGCCGGAGTGAAACGCGGCAAACTCCACCCGGAGCAAGGCCAAATAGGAGGGCGCAACCCGGCGGCGGGCGACCGTCATCGGGGGAGAGGTGCGCTGCCCAGCCCTCGGGTCGGCCGCATGAGCCGTCGGGCAACCGGCGGCCACAGATGGATGGCCATCCCCGGCGACGCGCTTCGGTGCGTTCGGCGGGACAGAACTCGGCTTACAGACCGCCTCGCTGACGCTTCATCCCGACCGCGACGAGCCCGATCGCCAGCCAGCCGCCGACGAGCATCACGACGAGCAGCCCAGGCCCGTTCGCGAACTGGTCCCAGGCGGTCTCGGGTGCGAGGCCCATCGCGGCACGACACGATTCGGGCGTCACGTCCAGCGGGCCGAGGCACATCGGCACGTGACCACCGCCCACGAAGACCGCCCACAGGGCGACGAGAAGTCCCCAGCCCACCATCGCCGCCACGATGCGGCGAGTCATCGGACGGTCAGTCCTCGTCGGGGCGGAAGATGTGCGGCGCGACGCACGCGTTGCAGATGGGCGTCGCGGAATCGAGGTCGCCGAGAGGGATCGGCACCTTGCGATCGGGGAAGAGGCACTCGACGTCGTACACCCGGTCTCCGCCCGCCTCGACCTGGATCAGCCGGCGGAAGGTGCAGCGCTTGATCCGGTGCGGCGCAAGGTGGAAGGCCTCGAGCTGCGGCGGGATCACGGGGAGTTGCAGGGCCATTGGGCTTCGCGTCGGCCTCGTTCCGTTCGGCCAGGTGGGGTCCCGGTCGACTCTGGGGCGGAACCCTAGCACCATGTCTCTCGAAACGGCAAGGCACGAAAGGTACTAGACTCCCGGCCGTTCCACCCACAGGCACACGGAGGACGCGTGGCAGACGACCCGAACGCGGCCCGTCGACGCGGTCGCAAGGGCAACATGGAGCCGCTCCCGGACGACGTGTCGGGCGCTCCTGAGGTTGCCGAGACTGACGTCGCCGACGCAGAGGTCGCCGAGCGCGAGAGATCGCTGAGACCGAAGTCGCCGACACCGAGGCGGGCACGCCGTCAGCCACCGACGATGGTCCGGTCGCGGATCTCGAGCCGATCGAGACTGAGCTGGCCGACGTTCCCGAGTCCGACGCCACGCACCCGGCCACGGAGCTAGGGCCCGACACCGCCGCGCTCGGCCGAACCCGTCGAGCCCGCTGAACCCGAAGCCCCGGTCGACGACTGGACCGCCGAGGAGATCGCGGCCGAGCAGGAGGTCGATGCGTCGACCACGCTCTGGACCGGGAGCCGTTGCCGAACCCTCGACCCGGCTGCCCTGGCTTCAGGCACGGTCGCCGGACGACCGGATCTGTCCGTTCCTTCGGGCGGTCGCGGATGACGATGGTCTCGGGTTCCCGGTCGAGGCACCGGACGCCGCGAATCGATGCGCTTCGATGCGTGAGGCGGTCCCGCAGTCGTTGCGGCAACAGGAACTCGTCTGCCTGACGGCGGCGCACGTCAACTGTCCCCGATACCTTCGAGGGGCGGCGGCCGCCACCGATGCGGCCCCGGTCACCGTTCGGCAAAAGGCGGTCATCACCCCGGCGATCAGCGCGGCGCTCGTCATCCTGGCGCTCTCGTTCGGGGCCTCGGTGGTCTTCGGGTTGGCGAACGGCGGTCTCGTGATCCCATCGGGTGGGAGCGCCTCGCCCGCGGCCGCGTCGCTCCCGGCGGTCGGGGTGGGGTCGTCGGCCCGGCCGGCCGCCAGCGCGACGGCAACATCGGCTCCCACGTCCCCGGTCCCGTCGGCCTCGAGCACGACGCGTCCGATCGCCGAGGCCCAGCGCCCAGCCCAGCGCGTCGCCCGTCGCGACGCCAGCAGCCAGCCCGACCACCACGCCGTCGGCGAGCCCGGCGACGACGTCGACCCGCTACAAGCTGCTCAAGGCGTGTCCCGACAAGCCGAACTGCTGGATCTACACGGTCCACTCGGGCGACAACCTCTTCAGCATCGCCCACTACTTCGGCGTGCCGCTCAAGCAGGTCAAGACGCTCAACCCCTGGACGAAGACCCAGAGCCTGCGAGCGGGCAAGAAGCTGATCCTCCCGAACCCGACCCGCTAGTCGCTGGCCGCCAGGCGGCCGCCACTCGCCGGCCTTCGCCACAGGGCCGCCGCCGCCGCCCCGCCGCGCCGGGCCTCGCCCCCGGCCATCCAGACCACCCGGTCTGCCTCCGCCCTGTCACCACGTGCAGAAACGGCATTGACGTGGGGCGTTTGGGCGGTAGAATGGCCCGAAGTGGCGCGAAGTGGTGAAAAGTGGGGAGCGAGGTCGCACCCAGGAGTCACCCACCGAGGCCAGCCCGAACCCACACGACAGGGGTAGCCCGACAGGTGTTCACCGGCGAGTACCGGCACACGGTGGACGACAAGGGACGCATCGCCGTCCCGGCGCGTTTCCGCCCGCAGCTCGAGACCGGCGCGTTCGTTTCGCGCTGGATGGAGTCGTGCCTTGCCATCCACACCGCCGCGGGCTGGGAGAGCCTGGCCAGTCGCATGGCCGACCTCCCGATCACCGACACCAATGGCCGGCTCTTCTCGCGGTTCGTCTTTTCGGGCGCATCGCCGGCTGAGCTGGATCGGCAGGGGCGAGTGCTCGTCCCGGCCTTCCTGCGTGACTCGATCGACCTGGCCGGTGAGGCCGTCGTCGTCGGGACGCGCGACCACGTGGAGATCTGGGCACCGAAGCGGTGGGACGACTACCGCAAGGCGCTCGACGACCCACAAGCGCTGGCCAAGGCCTTCGAGGGTCTCGGCATCTAGCGCCACCACATGCGCTTCCAGGATCCGCTCGGGATCCGATCGTTCGGGATGGAGGAGAGATGAAGGCAGGGCACGTTCCGGTGCTGGCGGAGGAGGTCCTTGAGATGCTCGCGCCTGCACCTGGCAGCCTTCAGATCGATGCCACCCTGGGCGGCGGTGGGCACACCGAGCGGATCCTGGAGGCGAACCACCCTGATGGCCGCCTCCTCGGCCTCGACGCCGATGGGGCGGCCGTCGCCAGAGTCGCGGATCGACTGACCCCGCGATTCGGTGACCGCCTGGTGGTTCGACAGGCGAACTTCCGGGACCTTGGTTCGGTGGCGCCCGAGGCGGGCTTCGGCGCCGTCGACGGATGCCTGTTCGACCTCGGTCTCTCCAGCTATCAGCTGGTCGATACGGAGCGTGGGTTCGGGTTCCGGGCGGGCGGTCCACTCGACATGCGCTTCGATACCTCGCGCGGCGTCCCCGCTGCCGATCTCCTGGCGACGCTCGATGCCGATGGATTGACCGCGCTCTTCCGCCGCTATGGCGAGGAACCGAAGGCACCGCGGATCGCCCGCGCCATCGTGGACGCCCGTCAGACCGCGCCCGTCTCGACCGCCGAGGATCTCGCGACGCTCGTGGAACGGGTGGTCCCGCCCAACCCGAGGCAGCCGCGTCGGACGCATCCCGCCACCCGGGTCTTCCAGGCCCTTCGGATCGCGGTCAACGAAGAGCTGGAGGCGCTCCAGGAAGGCCTGGCCGCGGCCGTCGAGCTGCTCCGACCTGGTGGTCGCCTCGTGGTCCTCAGCTACCACTCGCTCGAGGATCGGATCGTGAAGCGGTTCATCGCCGCCGAGCGACGGGGATGCGTGTGTCCGCCCGAGGTCCCGATCTGCGTCTGCGGTCATGAACCGCGACTGCGACTCATCACCCGTCCATCGATGACCCCATCCGATGCCGAGATCGCGGCCAATCCACGAGCCCGGAGTGCCCGTCTCCGGGCGGCCGAGCGCGTCGCCGCCTAGGAAACGCGAGTCGAACGACAACGGCGAGCCGGCCGGAGGGTCCGCGCCGCCACCGCTACGGAAGGAGGAGTCCCATGAGCAAGCGCCACCAGTCCAGTCGTCGGAAGGCGTACGGTCGGCGTCTCCATGAGGTTCGTGAGCGCCACGACCCGCCGCAGCACCACACGGACTTCGAGCTCGAGCTCGAGACCTGGGGTCCGTCGGCGCCTTCCGACCCGTTGGCCTTCCTCGACCCGCGAAGCCCGCGGCTGCGCTTCGCTTCGGCCGATTGACGATGGCTGTCTACGAGGGCGCCCGCCCGCGCACCATCGCGCTGCCGTCCCGACCCCGGGTCGCCAGCGGATCGACGCGGGACGCCGGAGGGTCGACGCTGGCCCGCCGGCGCACGCGGTCGGCCGTTCGCGCCGGTCGGCGGACCAGCCATCTCGGTCTGGTCCTTGGCGCCATCGTGGTGTCCTTCCTGCTCGCCTTCTTCTGGCTGGCCCAGGTGGTCCGCGAGTCGGCGACGAATTACGACATCGGTCGGCTCGAGGTGGTCCGCGAACGACTCGACTCCCGCGCCCAGGACCTTCGCTCGGACCTGAGTCGGCTCGGCAGCGAGCCGGCGATCCGCAAGCTGTCCATCGATGCCGGCCTGGGTCAGCTCGGGGATCCGATCGTCCTGCCGGCTCGCTGAGCGGTCGACCGAACCGATGCTAGGTCGTACCGATTCCCGATCCCGCCTGCTCGTGCTGCTGGTCGTCTTCGTGATCGCGGCGACCGCGCTGGTGGGACGTCTCGCGTATTGGCAGGTCCTCCAGCAGGACATGCTGCAGACGCGGGCGGTCGCCCAGACGACCCTGAAGGTCGAGGAGTCGAACCGCCGCGGGGACATCTACGACCGCAGTGGCACCGTCGTCCTCGCGACCTCGGTCGACCGCGAACGCCTGGTCGCATCGCCGGTCATCCTGACCCCGGTCCAGCGACGACAGACCGGCGACGAGCTCGTCTCGATGCTCCAGCTCGATGCCGAAGACGCGATGGCATTGCGCGACAAGCTCTCGAGCGACAAGCCGTACGTGATCCTGGCTCGGGCGATCACCCCGGTCCTCGCGGCGCGGATCCGGTCGGCCACCGCGGCGAAGCGCGTCTTCAGCCTGGCCCTCGAACCCGAGCCGGTCCGGATCTATCCGCAGCAGGGTGGGGGACCGGACAGCTCCCTCGCCGCGAACCTGCTCGGGTTCGTCAACCGGGACGGGCAGGGTCAGTACGGGATCGAGCAGCAGTACCAGGAGACCCTCGCCGGCACGCCCCGAGTCATCCTCGCCGATCGCGATGCCGGGGGCCGGCCCCTGCTCGATACCGCCAGCGTGCTCGACAGTGGCGTGCCCGGCCAGGACATCCACACCACGATCGATGCCGGTCTCCAGCTGGCCGTCGAACAGGAACTCCTGGCCGCATGGGTCGCCGACAAGGCGAAGAGTGTGTCCGCGGTGGTCATGGACCCGTACACCGGCGAGGTCTACGCCGAGGCGACCTATCCCTCGTACGACGCCAACAAGTACCGCGAAGTCGGGACGTCGGCACCCGGGCGCTTCATCGACCCGGTGGTGTCGAATGTGTACGAGCCGGGCTCGGTGTTCAAGATGATGACGGCCGCTGCCGCGCTGGGGAACAAGTCCGTCACGCTCGACACGAAGTTCAATGACACGGGCACGCTGCGTCTTGATCACGGGCAGGACAAGATCGACGACGCCAACCGCAAGGGCATGGGCTGGATGACGTTCGCCGACGGCGTGGCGTGGTCGCGCAACGTCGTCGCGGCCAAGGTGGCGCTGGGACTCGCCAAGACCACTCGGCAGGCTTCGGCCGTCCTGTATGACGAGTGGCTCAAACTCGGGTTCGGCGCACGAACGGGGATCGACGTCGCCAACGAGGTGTCCGGCATCGTCCGGGATCCCGCGCTGACGCCGTGGCGCCAGATCGATCTCGCCAACGGGTCCTTCGGCCAGGGTGTCGCGGTGACGCCGATCCAGCTCATCACGGCCTATGCCGCGCTGATGAATGGCGGGACGCTGGTGCAGCCGCACGTCGTCAAGACCATCGGCAGCCACGATGTCGAGACGCAGACCCGCGGCCAGGTCGTCGACCCGACCTTGTCCGGGAGGCTCGTGAAGCTCATGAACCACGTGGTGACGTCCGTACCGACGTACAGGGCTCGGACGCACGTTCCCGGCTACGAGGTCGGCGGCAAGACCGGGACGGCCCAGATCTGGGATCCGAAGCTCCACGGTGGGCGTGGCGGCTGGAAGCGCAACCTCTTCAACTACTCGTTCGTCGGATACATCGCGCGAGAGAAGCACACACCAGATCTCGTGATCGCGATCCGGATCGAGGAGGGAACCCCCACCATCGCCCGGGTCGGCCAGCTGGAGATGCCCGTCATGTCGTTCCAGCTCTTCCGGCGGATCGCCACGAACGCGATCACGACACCGGACCTGCTCCGCGGTCGTTCCACGACGACCGGTCTGACGCCGGACCGGTGACCGGAGCCCATGCGGCGACGCGCGTCATGACCCACGCCCAGACCGGGGATCCCGCCCTCGGCGCGGACGACCTCGTCGGCCTCACCGGCGGTCGCCTGCTGACTCGCTCCGATCGGGCGATCCGTGGCGCCGCCGTGGACTCACGGGCCGTGCTCCCGGGGATGCTCTTCGTGGCCCTGCCTGGCGAGCGGACCGACGGACACGACCATCTCGCGGAGGCCGTGGCTGCCGGAGCGGCGGCGCTCATCGTCACTCGACCCCCGACCGACCCCGGTGCCCTTGGCGACGTGACGGTGATCCGCGTGGCCGATGGTCTGGCCGCCCTCGGCGCGATCGCGGCGGGTTGGCGACTGCGGTTCGACCCGATCGTGGTCGGGGTGACCGGCAGCATCGCCAAGACCTCGACGAAGGAGGCGATCGCGGCGGTCCTGGGGCGTCGTTACCACACCCTCAAGAACGTCGGCAACGAGAACAACGAGGTCGGTCTGCCCCTGACCGTCCTGCGTCTCGGACCGGAACACGAAGCGGCGGTCCTCGAGATGGGCATGTACACCGGGGGCGAGATCGCCGACCTGGCGGCCATCGCGAAGCCATCGATCGGCGTCGTGACCGCGGTCCAGGCGGTCCACCTGTCCCGGATCGGGTCACTCGAGGCCATCGAGCGAGCCAAGGGGGAACTGCTCGAGGCGTTGCCGGCCAGCGGCACGGCCATCCTCAATGCCGACGACCCGATCGTGGTGCGGATGCGGGAACGGACGCCGGCCCGGGCGTTGACCTATGGGTTCGATGCCGATGCCGATGTCCGTGCCGATGACGTCACGTCCGCCGGTCTTGGGGGCATGCGGTTCACGCTTCGGGCGGCCGGGGTGCGTCGTCCGGTCCGGATCCCGACGCTCGGCCGACTGTCGGTGCACAACGCGCTGGCTGGGGCGGCCGTTGGCATCGCGGCCGGGATGGACCTTGATGAGATCGGGGCCGGGCTTGCCGACGGATGGTCCGCACCACACCGGGTGACGCCGGTGCGAGCGGGCGCCGTGACCCTGATCGACGACACCTACAACGCGTCGCCCGGGTCGATGATCGCGGCCCTCGAACTCCTGGGCGATCTGCCCGGCCGCCACGTGGCGGTCCTTGGGGAGATGCTGGAGCTCGGAGACGACGCCGAACGTGGCCACATCCGCGTGGGCGAGGCCGCCGCCGACGTCGCGGACCTGTTGGTCGTCGTGGGCGACGGGGCCCACGGGATCGTCGATGGTGCCGTGGCCTCCGGTCTCGATCCGGCGAGGATCTTCGTTGCTGATGACCCGTCCGTGGCCATGGACCTGCTCCGCCCGCGGTTGCGCGACGGCGACGTCGTGCTCGTGAAGGCGTCGCGCGGGATCGCCCTCGACGCCCTGGTCTCCGCGCTCGCGGCCGAGCTGGGTGGCGGGAGCGACTCGCCGCGATGACCGTCGAACCGATCCAGGGCCTGCTCCTCGCGTTCGCGCTCATCGTGATCCTGATGCCGCCGTATATCCGGTTGCTCCAGTCGGTCGGCTTCGGCAAGCACATCCGCGTGGAAGGGCCGGAGAGCCACTACCGCAAGGAGGGCACGCCCACGATGGGCGGCCTGTTGATCGTCGCGGTGGTCATCGCGATCTACTTCTTCCTTCGCCAGCCCGACGCGGCGACCTTCGCGCCGCTTGCCGCGCTGGCGGCCGTGGGTCTGCTCGGCGCGTTCGACGACTACCTCAACGCCCGACGCGGCGAAGGGATCCGGGCCCGCCAGAAGTTCGTCTGGCTGACCGTGGTCGCCTTCATCGCGGCCTACCAGATCCAGCAGACCTACAACATCACCGCGATCGCGGTCCCGTTCGTCGGCGCCGTCCCGATCGATCCGCGGATCTACGTCCTCTTCGCGGCCTTCGCCATCGTCGCGACCGCCAACGGCGTGAACATCACCGACGGCCTTGACGGGCTGTCCGGCGGGACCGTCGCCATCGCGTTCGTGGCCTACATGCTCATCGCCCTGCTCAATGTCCCGAACCAGTCCAACCTGGCCCTGCTGTGCGCGCTGATCATCGGCGCCCTGCTCGGGTTCCTCTGGTTCAACGTCCACCCGGCCCAGATCTTCATCGGCGATTCCGGGGCGCTGTCGCTTGGGGCGACCCTCGCCGTGACGGCCCTGATCACCGGGCAGATCCTCGTCCTGCCGCTCATCGGGATCATCTTCGTGATCGAGACGGTGTCGGTCATCGTCCAGGTCGGCTACTTCAAATGGAGCGGTGGGAAGCGGCTGCTGCGGATGAGCCCGCTCCATCACCACTTCGAGCTGGGTGGCTGGGACGAGGAGAAGATCACGATCCGGTTCTGGATCATCGGGATCCTCGCCGCCCTCCTCGGCGTCACGCTGTTCCTGGCCTCCTTGCGTCGCCTCGCGTGATGCCGATGACGACCCGGCAGCCGATCGATCTGGACGGCCTCGACATCGAAGCCATCCGCGCCGGCGTGCTCCAGGGGCGGCCGGTCACCGTGCTCGGGTTCGCGCGGAGCGGGATCGCCCTGGCGCGGTTCTTCGCCGACGCCGGCGCGACGGTCACGGTGTACGACGGCCGCGTCGCATCCGAGCTCGGTGCGGCGATCTCGGCGCTCGGCGACCGGACCGTCTCGCTCGCCCTCGGGCCGGACGTGGATCCCGGGACGACCTGGGCCGATGCCGATCTGGTCGCGACGTCGCCATCGATCAACGCGGACTACCCGACGACCGAGCCGCGCCTGCGGGCGGCCCTGCGGGACCTGCTCGATGCCCGCGCGCACGGTGATGCGCATGTTCCCTCGGTCGTGTCGGAGCCGGATCTCTTCCTGCGCCTGTGCGTGGCGCCGACGATCGGGGTCACCGGGACCAAGGGCAAGACCACGACCGCCTCGCTCACCGCCGCCATCCTCGCGACCGATCCTGGTCATCCCGCGGTCCTCGGCGGCAACATCGGGATCCCGATCGTGGAGCGTCTGCCGGATCTCACGCCCGACCATCGCGTCGTCGACGAACTCAGCGAACTGCAGCTGCCCACGCTGTCCCGCGGCACGACGGTCGCGGTGTACACGAACGTGACGTCGGATCATCTCGACCGTCACGGCTCCCTCGAGCGCTATCGGCTGGCCAAGCAGCGTCTGGCCGAACTCGTGGATCCCGACGGCGCGTTGGTCCTCAATGCCGAGGATCCGGTCGTCTCGGGCTATGGGCGCCTCGGAACGGCGCGGGCGGTCACGTATCAGCGCGGCACGCCACCGGCCGGTGGCCTTGGCGTCGTCGACGACTGGATCGTGGCGCGCGATGTCGAGCGTCTCGCGCTTGCCGGTGGTGGACCGGCGATGACGGGACCGGATGGCCGGATCATGCCGATCGCCGAACTGGCGATCCCCGGCGCCCACAACGTCGCCAACGCGCTGGCCGCCGTGTCGGTGGGTCTCCTCTTCGGCATCGAGCCTGCGGCCATCCGCGCGGCCGCATCCGCCTTTCCCGGTGTGGAGCATCGTCTCGAGACCGTCGCCGTCATCGATGGCGTCCGGTTCGTCAATGACTCGCAGGGGACGCAGCCCGACGCCGTGATCGCGGCCCTTCGGGCATTCGCGCCACCGATCGTCCTCATCGCGGGCGGACGCGACAAGGGCGTCGACCTCGAGGCGCTGGGGCCGGTCGTGGCGGAACGCGCCGTCGCGGCGGTCCTGATCGGGGAGAGCGGCCCGGACCTGGCCGCACGGTTCCGTGCGTCTGGCCTCGGGACCACCGTCGCCGCGACGACCCTCGACGAGGCGGTCGTCGTCGCCGATGGGCTCGCCCGTGAGGCGCTGGCCCGGAGCGCGCGGGGGAGGCGGTCCCGCGACCGTGCTGCTGAGCCCGGCCGCGGCCAGC
This sequence comes from uncultured Chloroflexia bacterium, assembly GCA_963778805.1. Taxonomy (GTDB): domain Bacteria; phylum Chloroflexota; class Limnocylindria; order Limnocylindrales; family CSP1-4; genus SPCO01. Next base: position 174,262 of record CAVZVT010000005.1, read on the forward strand.
TTCGACATGTTCACCGACTATGCGGCGCGCGGCGCTGCCTTCAAGACCGCCGTTGCCGCGCTGGCGGCCGACCGTGCCCGGGGGAGGGACCGATGAACCTCGCACCGCCGATCCGTCGACTGTGGCGTCCGGACATCGTTCCGGGTCGCAAGACCGGGGGGACGGACCGCCCGACCACCCGGACCGCCGCGCGCACCCGGACCGGCTCGGTCGTCCAGCGTGAGCGACACCAGGCCGACTACGTGATCCTCGTCGTGGTCGTCGCGCTGACGGCACTCGGGATCCTGATGGTCTACTCGTCCTCGGCGATCCGCGGCTACCTCTCCTCGGACTCGGACACGTTCGCCACGGTCGGCCCACAGATCCAGTGGGCGGTGCTCGGGATCGTCGCGATGGCCGCGATGATGCGGGTCGACTATCGATACCTGCGGCTCGTCTCGGTGCCGTTCTTCATCGTGGCGATCGGTCTGCTCGTCATCGTTCTGCTGCCACCGATGGGCCCGCTCCACCCGATCTCGGTGGGGGGCTCGGCTCGCTGGCTCCAGCTCGGCCCGCTCCCCGCGATCCACCCCGCCGAGGTCGCGAAACTCGCCCTCGTCATCTATCTCGCGCACTGGTTCGCCAAGCGGGGGACCCGCGTCCACAGCTTCTGGGGCGGCACGGCGATCTTCCTGATCATCATCACGCCGATCATCGCCCTGGTCTTCAAGGAGCCGGACCTCGGGACGACCATGGTCATCACGTTGACCGCGTTCATCATGTTCTTCGTCGCCGGCGCGAACATCGTCCACTTCGGGGTCCTGATGTCCGGGGCGTTCGTGGCGATGATCGTCGCCGGTCTGCGCGGCTATCAGCTCGACCGCATCCGGGCCTGGCTGGATCCCTGGTCCGCCCCGCTCGGGGATGGCTTCCACACGATCCAGGGCCTGCTCGCCCTCGGTGTCGGTGGACTGTTCGGGAGCGGACTCGGTCAGAGCCAGGTGTCGGTCCCCAATGCCTTCAACGACTTCGTCTTCGCCGAGGTCGGCCAGGAGTTCGGTCTGCTGGGCGGATGCGTCGTCATCCTGTTGTTCTTCGCCCTCGCGTACTCGGGGATCCGCATCTCGCTCCGCGCACCGGATACCTTTGGGGCGTTGCTCGCCGCCGGGATCACCGGGTGGTTGTGCATCCAGGCCTTCATCAACATCGGCGTCGTGGTGGCGCTGTTCCCGATCACGGGGATCACGCTGCCGTTCATCAGCGCCGGCGGCTCGTCACTCATCATCAGCTTCGCTGCGGTCGGGATCCTGCTGTCGATCTCACGCGAGACCATCGAGAAGGGGACATGGAACGACGATGCGATCGGTGATCGTCGCCGGGGGGACGGGCGGGCACATCTACCCGGCTCTGGCCGTGGCCACGTCACTCCGCGGCCGGCCGCTCGCCCCTGACCTTCGCTGGATCGGGGGCCACCGTGGGTTGGAGGCGACCATCGTCCCTTCGACCGGGATCCCCATGTCGCGATTGGCCCTCCGGTCGCTCCGGACGACGGAGCTCGATGCGAACGCCGTGCTCGACCCGATCCGTCTTGGTGCCTCGGTCCCGCAGGCCGCGGCCATGCTGACGCGGGAGCGTCCCGCGGTCATCTTCACCACGGGCGGGTACGTGGCGGTCCCTGTGCTCCTCGCCGCCGCGCCCCTCGGGATCCCCGTCGTCCTGTGGGACGGCAACGTCATCCCGGGTCGAGCCGTGCGCGCGACCGCTCGCCTCGCCGATGCGCTCGCGGTGTCGTTCGATGCCACGTGTGCCGCCCTCAAGCCGGCGGCGCCCGGCGTGCCGTGTTACGTGACCGGGACCCCGATCCGCGACACGCGGGACGTGGATCGTGTCGACGCGCGGGAGCGGCTCGGGATCGCGGCGGGCGAGCGCGTCCTCCTCATCTTCGGAGGCTCGCAGGCCGTGCGTCGGTTCAACGAAGCCGTGTCCGGCGCCATCGAGCGGCTCGTGGCTCGAATGACCGTGATCCACGTGACGGGTGACGACGGCTACGCGCTCGCGCTGCGAGACCGTGAAGCCCTGCCGGCCGACCTTCGGTCGAGGTACCGTCCCTTCCCGTTCCTCCGCGACGAGATGCTGCCGGCCCTGGCGGTCGCCGACCTCGTGGTGGGCCGTGCCGGCTCCTCGACCCTCGCCGAGGTGACCGCCCTGGGCGTCCCGATGGTCGTGGTGCCCTATCCGCACGCCGCGGGTCATCAGCGGGCCAACGCGAAACTTCTCGCCGACGCCGGCGCGGCGCGACTCGTCGAAGACGACGCCTTCGATGCCGAGGCGCTGCTCACGGCCTCGGCCTTGCTCGACGACCCGGAGGCCCACCTCGCGATGTCCGCGGCGGCTCGGGCGCTCGGTCGTCCATCGGCCGCCGACGCGGTCGCGGATCTCGTGATGGCGCTTGGCGAACGGCGACCGTTGCCTGACGCCGCGGCGATCGATCGTCGGTCGCGCGGACTCGCGGAGTGACGACGACCTTCGACGCCATCGCCACCGGCACCGATATCCAGCGTCGGATCGGCGTCAAGACGTCGCGAGACGAGCCGCTGTCACGGTTCACGACCATGCGCGTCGGGGGTCCCGCTGACCTGTTCGCGGTCGCCCACAACGCCTTCGAGCTCCGTGCGCTCGTTCGGTTCGCCCGCGCTCGAGACCTCGCCCACGTGATCCTCGGACGAGGCAGCGACATCGTCATCAGCGACGCGGGCATCCGGGGTCTCGTCATCCAGAACCGCGCCGAGGGCTCGCGGGTCGAGGACGACCGGTACACCGCGGAGTCCGGCGTCCAGATGGCCCGGGCCGCGACCGAGACCCAGCGGGCCGGTCTCACGGGCCTGGAGTTCGGTCTCGCCATCCCTGGGTCGGTCGGTGGGGCGGTGTGGGCCAATGCGGGCGCCCACGAATCCGATGTGGCCTCGATCCTCGTCTCGGCACGGGTGCTCGACGCCGCCGGTGAAGAAGCCAGCCTCGAGCGCGCGGTGCTTGGGTTCGGGTATCGAGACAGCCGGTTCAAGCACCCGGGTCAAGATGAGCGGCCAGAGCTGGTCGTCGATGCCACGTTCCAGCTCGCCCCGGCCGAACCGGACACGATCAAGGAGCGCCTTGACGACATCCGTCGCTGGCGTCAGGCCCACCAGCCCCTGGGGCTGCCCTCGGCGGGCAGCGTCTTTCGCAACCCGCCGGGCGATTCGGCCGGGCGACTGGTGGACGACGCCGGGCTCAAGGGCACCCGGATCGGTGGCGCGGTCGTCTCGGAGAAGCACGCCAACTTCGTGGTCAACGACCAGAAGGGGACCGCGACGGACGTCCGTCGGTTGATGGACCATGTCCGCGCCGAGGTCGCGTCGCGAACCGGGATCACGCTCGAATATGAAGTCGAGTTCCTCGGCGACTGGTCCGGCTGGGAGGCGAACGCATGACCACCGATCGCGGCCACGTCGTCGTCATCTTCGGCGGACCCTCAGCCGAGCACGACGTCTCGATCGTGTCGGGGACCGCGATCGCCGAGGCACTCGCTGGTGTGGGGTTCGCAGTCGAGCCGGTCCTCATCGATCTCTCGGGGGCCTGGTGGTTCCTGCCGCCGGACCATCGACGCGACGGGCGTCCCCAGTCCGCCTACGACCAGCCCGACCAGCTCGGTGCGGAAGGGCCCGTGTCGATCGGCCAGGCCGTGGAGCGGCTCGCAACCCGTGAACAGCCCCTGGTGGTCTTCATCGCGCTCCACGGACCGTTCGGCGAGGACGGGACGATCCAGGCGATCCTCGAGGCCGTCGACCTGCCCTACACGGGTTCGGGCGTCGCGGCGTCCGCGATCGGGATGGACAAGAGCATCTTCAAGCGCCTCTGTCGCGGTATCGGGTTGCCCGTCGTCGATTGGCGCGAGGTCCGCGCCGATCACTGGGCATCGGATCCGACGGCGATCCTCGGCGAACTGACGGCCTTTGCGGCTGGCGCCGAGGACTCCCGACTCATGATCAAGCCGGCCCGGCTCGGCAGTTCGGTCGGCATGACGCTCGTCGACGACCCTGCCGCCCTGTCCGATGCGCTCGACCTCGCGTTCTCCTACGACACCCTCGCGCTCGTCGAGACCTACGTCGCGGGCGCCCGCGATCTCGAGGTCGCGGTGATCGGCAACGATCCGGCCGCGCTCGAGCTGTACGGACCCGGCGAGATCGTCTCGGGCCATGCGTTCTACGACTACGAGGCGAAGTACACGCCCGGCTTGTCGCGGACCACCACCGAGGCCGAGGTCACGCCCGCGCAACGGGCCGTGCTGCTCAAGATCTCGCGCGACTGCTACCGCGCCATCGGCGCCGAAGGGTTCGCCCGGATCGACTTCCTCGTGTCGGGCGACCGGATCTTCCTGTCGGAGATCAACACGATCCCCGGCTTCACGCCGATCAGTCTCTTCCCGACGTTGCCCGCGTCGGCTGGGTATGGCTTCGCGGACGTCTGTGCCCGGGTCGTCGATCTCGCCATCGCCCGTCATGCGGGACGCGTCGACCGGACCCTGGAGCCCGGGGATCTGCCCCGGTGAAGGAGCGGGCGGCGCCGCGACGGGTGCCAGCCGGTGGACAGGGCCGGCGGACGCGCCCGGTCCGACGGGCGTCGCGGCGCATCACGCCACTGCGGGTCGTGGCTGCCTTCGTCACGATCCTCGCGGTCGTCGCGATCTACGGCGCGACCAGCAGCACGGCGTTCGGCTACACGAAGCTCCATCTCGACGGCGCGCGGTTCACGAACGCGGCGGATGTGGAGGCGACCCTCGCCGCCGTCCGCGGCCACAACCTGTTTCGTGTCGAGACGAGTCCGCTCGAGCGTCAGCTCGAGACGCTCGCGACGGTCGAACGGGCACGGGTCGATGTCGAATTGCCCGACACGCTGGCGGTGACCCTCGTCGAACGGGAGCCCATCCTGGTCTGGAAGGTCGGGGATCGACGGTTCCTCGTCGAGGCCGGGGGGACGCTGTTCGCCGAGGTCGGCGACGCGCCCGCCAAGGAGATCGCCGACCTGCCGGTCCTCGATGACCGCCGAGCGACGTCATCGGTCCTCGATGTCGGCTTCACGCTGGACCCCATCGACCTCGACGCGGCGACCCGACTCGCCTCCCTGGTCCCGGGCGACGTGGGCAGCACCGCGGACCACCTGACCGTGTCGCTGACCGACGAGAACGGCTACGTGGTGCGACCGGGTCCCGACGGCTGGGCGGCGATCTTCGGGTTCTACACCAAGAGCCTGCGGACGCCCGAGCTGGTCCCGGGTCAGGTCCGACTCCTGCGCAGCCTCCTCACCGGCCGGGAGCCGCTGGTGGACCGCGTCATCCTCGCGAACGAGACCGACGGGACGTACACGGTCAAGCCGACGCCCGCACCGACCGCCACGCCTCGACCCAGCGCTGCGCCATGAGGCCGCGTCGAAAGGTTGCCGCACCCTCGCGTGGTCGAGTAGCCTTGCCAAAAGCCACCGGAACGAGGGCGACGATCGCGTGCTGCTTCCCCTGCTCGGGCTCCTCGTGGGTGTCCTGGCGGGCCTCGTCCTCAACGTCAACGTCAGCTACGAGCTCAGCCGGTACTCGGCGGTCGCGATCCTTGCCGCCCTGGATTCGGTGCTCGGCGCGGTCCGTGCAGAGCTGGACGGGGTCTACGACAATCGCATCTTCATCAGCGGCTTCCTGGTCAACGCCATCATGGCGGTGCTGCTGACGTTCATCGGCGATCGGCTCGGCCTTGACCTGTACCTGGTGGCGCTGATCACGTTCGGTCTGCGCATCTTCAACAATGTGGCACTCATCAGGCGACACTTCCTCTAGACGACGACACGGACGGGAGAGACGGACAAGATGGTGGAACGGGAAGCGGTCCTCGTCGGCATCGACGTCGGCACGAGCAAGGTCTGCGCGCTCATCGGCGAGGTGAGCCGCGACGGTCGGCTGACGATCATGGGTCACGGGACGGTTCCCGCGTCGGGGCTCAAGAAGGGCGTCGTCATCAACATCGACCAGACGATCCGTTCCATCGCGGATGCCGTCGAACGGGCCGAGCGACTGTCCGGCTGGAAGATCGACCGGGCGTTCGTGGGCGTCGGCGGTCAGCACGTCGAGAGCCTCAACTCCAAGGGACAGGTCGCCGTCACCGCGCACCATCGCGAGGTCACCCGCGAGGACGTGAACCGGGCGATCGAAGTCGCGCGCGCCGTCTCGATCCCCTCGAACCGCGAGGTCCTCCACGTCGAGCGACGAGGCTTCACCGTCGACGGGCAGGAAGGCGTCAAGGACCCGCTGGGCATGAGCGCGCTGCGTCTCGAGGTCGAGACCCACATCGTCACGGCCTCGGCGACCGCGGTCCAGAACCTCACGAAGTGCGTCACCGCGGCCGGCGTGAAGATCGATGAGCTGGTCGCCGATTCCCTGGCCTCGGCCGAGGCCGTCCTCTCGGAGACCGAGAAGGAATTGGGGGTCGCCGTCGCCGACATCGGCGCCGGGACCATCGACCTCGCGCTCTTCCAGGACGGGTCGCCGTTCCATACGCGGGTGCTGCCGGTCGGTGGCAACAACGTCACCAACGACGTCGCCATCGGGCTCAAGACGAGCCTCCAGGTCGCCGAGGAACTCAAGGTCAGTCACGGGACCGCGGACCTGCGCTCGGTCGAGGAGGCCGACGACGAGGAGATCAGCGTGTCGATCCTCGGCGAGGACGCCGGACGGACCGTCAGCCGCCTCGAGGTCTGCCAGATCATCGAGGCGCGCATGCGCGAGACCTTCGAGCTGCTCGGGAACGAGATCCGGGCGGCCGGGGTCGGCATGCTGCCGGCCGGGATCATCCTGACCGGCGGGGCGGCGCAACTCGCGGGTGCCGCCGAGCTCGGCCGAAGCGTCCTCCAGATGCCGGTCCGGGTCGCGGCACCGGCCGGGATCGGTGGGCTCGTGGACACCCTGCTCAACCCGTCCTACAGCACGTCGGTCGGGCTGCTCCTGTGGGGCGCCAAGGTCCTCTCGGGCGATGAACCGATGCGCTACGAATTGGCCCCCGGGGGCGGTGGCGTCGGTCGGTTGCGTGATGCCCTCCGGAGCATCTTCCCGTAAAGACCCAGGACCTCTCGGTCCGCACCGGGTCCGAGGTCGGGCTCACGGACCTGACGGCCGCCTGTGCGGCGTTCGTCACCGACGAAGGCGACGGGCTCCTCTCGGTCTTCGTCCCGCATGCGACGGCCGGCGTGGTCGTCGTCGAGATCGGCGCGGGCTCCGACGCCGACCTGCTGGCTGCGCTCGAACGCCTGCTGCCACACGACGAGTCGATGTACCGGCATCGGCATGGCTCGGTCGGTCACGGTGCCGACCATGTGCTCCCGCTCTTCATCTCGCCGTCGCTCACGGTGCCCGTCATCGACGGACGGCTCGGGCTCGGGACCTGGCAGTCGATCTGCCTGCTGGACCCGAACCGCGACAACCCGGTCCGGACCGTCCGACTGGGTTTCCTGCCCGGCTGACCCGCGGCCCGTGGCCGCTTCGGACCCCGCCGGTGCCGACGCGCACCGGACGCTGCAGCCGGCTGAGCGTCCACGCAGATCGAGGCTTGCCTCGGTCACCGGGGGCAGCGCTATACTCCGACCCTACCTGCGAACCCCGGTCCGCCCGTTGTCCCCGGCGGACCCGATCGAGTACCGACACACGCACCCCCGAGGGTGGTCGAAGGAGAGCCCGATGTCGCTGCGGTCCGACTCCGAGAACTTCGCGCTGATTCGCGTCATCGGCGTCGGCGGTGGTGGCAGCAATGCCGTCAACCGGATGATCCGCGCCGAGATGATGGGCGTCGAGTTCATCGCCTGCAACACGGATTCGCAGGCGCTCCTCCAGTCGGATGCGCCGCACAAGATCCGCATCGGCGACAAGGTCACCCGCGGGCTTGGGGCCGGTGGCGACTCGACGATGGGTCAGCGCTCCGCCGAAGAGGACTCGGAGAAGATCGCCGAGGCCCTGGCCGACTCGGACATGGTCTTCATCACGGCCGGTCTCGGCGGCGGGACCGGATCCGGGGCAGCACCCGTGGTCGCCCAGATCGCCAAGGAGAGCGGCGCCCTGACGATCGGCGTCGTCACCAAGCCGTTCGCCTTCGAGGGCAATCGACGCAAGCTGGTCGCCGAGAAGGCGGCCGAGGAGCTCAAGGCCCAGGTCGACGCGCTGATCACGATCCCCAACGACCGACTCAAGGACGTCGTCCAGAAGAACACCAGCATCCTCGACGCGTTCCGTGTCGTCGATGACGTGCTCCGTCAGGGCGTCCAGGGCATCAGCGACATCATCACGGTGCCCGGACTGATCAATCAGGACTTCGCTGACGTCCGCGCGATCATGAAGGACGCCGGCTCCGCGTTGATGGGCATCGGTCGGGCGAGCGGCGAGAACCGCGCGGTCGAGGCGGCCCGTCAGGCCATCGCGAGTCCGCTCCTCGAGCTCGACATCAACGGCGCCCAGGGCATCCTCTGGAACATCACCGGCTCGGCGAGCCTGTCGCTGTTCGAGGTCCAGGAGGCGGCCGAGGCCATCAAGGAGGCCGCCGACCCGGAGGCCAACATCATCTTCGGGACGAGCTTCAACGAGCGTCTCGGCGAGGAGGTCATGGTCACGGTCATCGCGACCGGCTTCGATGGCGGACGCAAGCGCCAGCACAGTGGCCGCGAGGCCACCGGGGTCATGGACACCGCGGCGGCCGGTCGTGCGCCGCGCGAGCGGGACTTCCTCGAGGAACTGCAGCGTCAGCGCGACGAGTCGGTCGACTTCGGTGGTTCGAGCCGCGAGGATCAGGCGGCCGCGGTCGGTGCCTCCAACGGTCGGGCCGAGCGCTCGGTCGGCGAACCGGTGCCGGTGAAGCACACCACCACGACCTACGACGCGGACGACCTCGAGATCCCGAGCTTCCTGCGCCGCAAGTAGACGCGCGGTGGTGACGCCACCGGATGCCCGGATCGTCGAGGGACTGACCCAGGCCCGCGACGCCATCGAGGCTCGCATCGTCGAGGCCTGTCTCGCTGCCGGCCGGGACCGGGCATCGGTCACGCTGGTCGCGATCTCCAAGACCGTCGAGAGCGCGCGGTTGCGCGCCGCCGTCGCGGCCGGGTTGACGCTCTTCGGTGAGAACCGCGTCCAGGAGGGCGAAGCCAAGGCCCCCGATGTCCCGGACTCGCGTTGGCACCTTGTCGGTCCGCTCCAGTCGAACAAGGCGCGTCGGGCGATCGAGGTCTTCGAGATGATCCAGTCGCTCGACTCGGTGGCGCTGGCACAACGCCTTGACCGGCTGGTCCCGGAGGTCCGTCCGGGCGCGCGCTATCCCGTCCTCCTGCAAGTCAATGTGGATGCCGATCCGGCCAAGCACGGCTTCGACCCGAATGCCGTCGCCGAGGCCATGCCGGCGCTCACGGATCTGGAGCACATCGAGGTCCGTGGGTTCATGACGGTGGGGCGATACACCGACGATCCCGCGGTATCGCGGGCGACCTTCCGGGAGTTGCGTGACACGGCGGCGCGTCTCCGCGATCGATGGCCGGGTCTCGGGCCGGAGCTGTCCATGGGGATGACCGACGACTTCGAGCTCGCGATCGAGGAGGGCGCCACGATCGTCCGAGTCGGTCGCGCGATCTTCGGGGCGCGGCCTCGACCCGCCGATCCGGAGGGAAGGGTCGACGTCGACTGATAGACTCGGACCATCCCCGCCGGTTCGCGCTCGTGTCGTGGGCGCAGCACCCGATCCGGAGTCGTGCGTCTGTCCGAGGTCCGTTTCGCCGTCCGATTGACCCCACGCGCCGCATCCGACCACGTCGATGGCGTGGTGGACGGTGCGCTCCGGGCACGGGTGACGGCACCGGCGGTCGAAGGGCACGCAAACCACGCCCTGATCCGCCTGCTCGCCGATGACCTCGGGATCGCCCGTTCCGCCATCCGTATCGTGGCTGGCGCCGCGGCCCGCCAGAAGCTGGTCGTCGTCGAGGGCGTGGACCCTGAGGCGATCGTTGCCCGTTGGCCCGGCCTGCGGGTATGATCGAGCGGTCTCGTCCGACGTCCTGAGCGACGTCGCGACCTCCCGGGCGATTGGCTCAGTCGGTTAGAGCGCACGGTTCACATCCGTGAGGTCACTGGTTCGAATCCAGTATCGCCCACCATCCTCGTCGGTCGCGCCGTGCGTCCCGGCACCAGGATCGTCGCAACACGAGTCGCGGCCCGGTCGTCACTGGGATGATCGGCCCCCACCGATCCACGCCGCCCCCTCCGTGAGGTCACCTGTGTCCGTACGCCTCATCCACCTCCCTGGTCGCGTCGGCCTGGGACGACCTGGTGGTCGGCGTTCCCGGAGAAAGCTCGGCTCGGCAAGACCCGCAACGGACTCATCGAGTTCCTGCACGGCAGCGCCCTCGGGGCGACCGGTGTCGGCAGCCAGGGGATCTCCGGGTCGAGCCTCCCCGGTGGCGCGAAGTCGAATGGCCGGCTCGGGACCAGCCTCGACTAGGGTCTGGAAGTATCGCGCCAACAAGGGATCGCGCTCGCGTCACGCGGGATGAGGCATCCGCGTCTCGAACGGATGAACGCGGTCCTCCTCCCCGCGTGCGAAGCCCTCGGAACCTCCCCCGGGGGCTTCGCGGTGTCCCAGGAGGCGCCGGTCAGCTTCGGCACCGTCCGGACGGTTCAGGCAGGCTCGCTCGCGAGTCGACGGAGGACGACCGGGAGGATCCCGCCACCGCCGTAGTAGTCGACGTCGATCGGGCCGTCGAGTCGAGCGATCGTCTCGAAGCGACGCTCGCGCCCGTCACCGCCGGCGGCCGCGTCGGCGACCGCGATGACCGACACGGTCTGTCGAGGCGTCAGGCCATCGCCGAGACCGAGGATCGCGTACGTCTCGCGCCCCGTGAGCCCGAGCGATGCCGCGCTGTCGCCCGGCTTGAACTGGAGTGGCAGGATGCCCATCCCGACAAGGTTCGATCGATGGATGCGCTCGAAGCTCTCGGCGATGACGGCCTTGACCCCGAGCAGGGACGGTCCCTTGGCCGCCCAGTCACGGGACGACCCGGAACCGTATTCACGGCCAGCGAGGATCACGAGTGGCGTGCCCTCGTCGGCATATCGCATCGCCGCGTCATAGATGAAGGTCTCCTCGCCCGAGGGCAGGTGGACCGTGTACGGCCCCTCCCTGGGTTCGACCAGGCGGTTGCGCAGCCGGATATTGGCGAACGTGCCCCGGACCATGACCTCGTGGTGGCCGCGGCGCGCCCCATACGAGTTGAACTCCAGCGGGCCCACGCCACGCTCCTGGAGCCACTGACCAGCCGGCGACGACGGGGCGATCGAGCCGGCCGGGGAGATGTGATCGGTCGTGACCGAGTCACCGAGCACGGCGAGGACGCGGGCACCGACGATGTCGGCCGCGGGCCGGTCCGCCCTCGACGCTCCGTCCACGAATGGCGGTCGGGCGATGTAGGTCGACGCTGGGTCCCACGCATATCGCTCCCCGGCAGGGATCGGGAGGGCGCGCCAACGCTCGTCGCCTTCGAAGACGACCGCATAGGTTCGACGGAACAACTCGGGGTCGATCGCGCTGCCGATGACCGCGCGGATCTCGTCGCCCGACGGCCAGATGTCGGTCAGGAAGACGGGCGCCCCGTCTGAGCCGATGCCGAGTGGCTCGCGGGTCAGGTCGATATCGACGCGGCCGGCCAGCGCGAAGGCCACCACGAGCGGTGGCGAGGCCAGATAGCTCGCGCGCGCGAGCGGATGGATCCGCCCTTCGAAGTTCCGGTTCCCCGACAGGACCGCGGCGACGACCAGGTCGTTCGCCTCGATCGCGGCCGAGACCGCTTCGTCGAGTGGGCCGGAGTTGCCGATACAGGTCGTGCATCCGTACCCGGCCAGGGCGAATCCCAGCGTCGCCAGCGGCTCCATCAGACCGGCGGCCTCGAGGTAGCCGGTCACGGCCTTCGATCCGGGCGCCAGGGAGGTCTTGACCGTCGGGCCGACGCGCAGACCGCGCGCCACGGCATTCCGCGCCAACAGGCCCGCGCCGATCATGACCGTCGGGTTGCTGGTGTTCGTGCACGAGGTGATGGCCGCGATGGCGACCGATCCACTTTGGATCACCGCAGGTTGCCCACCGATGTCGATCGCCACGCCGCCGTTGTCCGTCGCGCCCGTCGTGCCCCCGTCGTCGGTCAATCGAGCCAGGTCAACGGCTGTCTCGGCGGATGGCCGAGTCGCCGGGAAGGCCGATCGGAAGTTCTCGGGCAACCCGGGCAGCTCCACGCGATCCTGCGGACGACGCGGTCCGGCGACCGACGGGGCGACCGTGGCGAGGTCGAGCGTCAGCGTCTCGTCGAAGGTCGGTCCGTCTCCGGGCCGGCGCCACAGACCCTGCTCCTTGGCATAGCGCTCGACGAGGTCGATGCGGGCCGCCGGGCGGCCGGTCAGGCGCAGGTAGGCGAGGGTCTCGTCATCGATCGGGGAACAGGGTCGCGGTCGCCCCGAATTCGGGGCTCATGTTGCTGATGGTCGCCCGGTCGGCGAGGGACAGCCCCGCGAGCCCATCCCCGGCGAACTCGACGAACGAACCCACGACGCCGTGGGCGCGGAGGAGCTCGGTGACGACCAGGACGAGGTCGGTGGCGGTCGAGCCGCCAGGCAGGTCGCCGACGAGCCGGACCCCGACGATGTGCGGCATCGGCTGGTAGAGCGGCTGGCCCAGGAGCACGGCCTCGGCCTCGATCCCGCCCACGCCATACCCGAGGACGCCGAGGGCATTGATCATCGTGGTGTGCGAGTCCGTCCCGACGAGCGTGTCCGGGAAGGCCACCGAGCCGATCGCGTCCGGCCGGTCGGCGACGACCGTGGCGAGGAATTCGAGGTTCACCTGGTGCACGATGCCCGTGCCCGGCGGGACGATGCGGAGGTTCTCGAAGGCGGTCTGGGCCCAGCGCAGGAGCTGGTAGCGCTCGATGTTCCGCTCGTACTCGCGCTCGACGTTGAACGCGAAGGCGCCCTCGGTCCCGAATCGATCCACTTGCACGGAGTGGTCGATCACGAGGTCCGCCGGGACCAACGGGTTGACGCGAGCCGGATTCGCCACCGAGCTCTGCCATCGCGTCGCGCATGACGGCAAGGTCCACGACGGCCGGAACGCCGGTCAGGTCCTGCAGGATGACGCGTGACGGCATGAACGGGATCTCGGCCTCGGCGGGCTGTCCGGCGCGCCACGCCGCCAGCGTCTCCACGTCCTCGCCACGGACGATCCCGCCGCCAGCGTGCCGGAGGGCATTCTCCAGCAGGATCTTGACCGTCACCGGGGCCGTGTCGAGGTCGATCCGGTCGGCCAGGACGGCCAGACGGTAGTGGTCCGGAAGACCGGACCCGAGTGAACCTCGGGCGCCGAATGGATCGATCAGGGGCAACGCGTCCGTCCTTGCTGGCTCGCTACACTCGTGGCGTGCAAGCGTACCGCGACCGCTCCTTCGACGCGGGCGTCCACCGGTGAGGGCGTGGCGCGATCTGCCGCCCGACGACCCGGACCGCGAACGCGCCGAGACCCAGGCGGCGATCGATGCGGCCGGGATCGACCTGGACCCGCCGCCGCCCGGTTCACATCGACATGGCGACGACGTCCACGCGAGTGACCATCAGCACCCGCATACCCACGCCGATCCCGGCGAACCGCCGATCACCGGGATCATCGGAGCTGGTGCGGTCGGCACGGCCCTCGGGGTGGCGCTGTCGCGTGCCGGTTGGCCGGTGGGTGCCGTCGCGAGTCGCGATCGTGGGCGTCGAGAGCGGTTTCGCTCGTTGGTCGACGGTGTCCGGGCCTTCTCCGAGCCACAGGCCCTGCTCGACGACGTCGAACTCATCCTCGTGGCAGTCCCCGACGATGCCATCGCCTCGCTTGCGTCCGGTCTGCGGATGTATGGCGGGCAGGCCATGGTCCACACCAGCGGCGCGCTGGGAGCGGATGTCCTCACCCCCGCGATGGCGGCCGGGACCCAGATCGGGGCGTTCCATCCGTTGGTCGCCTTCGCGGACACGGAACGGGCGGTCGCCGCGCTCCACGGGGCGACGGTCGCGATCGAGGGTGACGACCAACTGACGGCGCTCCTGGCGGACATGGCCGAGGCCATCGGCGCGCGACCGGTCCGCCTGGCACCCGGATCGAAGGCGGCCTATCACGCGGCGGCGGTGCTGGCCGCCGGTGGCTTCGTGGCCCTGCTGGACGCGATCGTGGAGCTCGGTCGCGTGGCCGGCCTCGATGAAGCGGGATCACTGGCCATCTACGGCCCGCTGATCGAGGGGACCCTCGGCAACGCCCAGGCGCTGGGGGTGTCTGCCGCCCTCACGGGTCCGATCGCTCGCGGCGACCTCGGCACGCTCGAGGCGCACCTCTCGGCGCTGCGTACGCACGCCCCTGACGTGCTGGCCGTCTACCAGGCGGTCGGCGATCGCGAGGTCGCCCTCGCACTGGCCCGTGGCTCGCTGTCACCGGAGCGCGCCGCGGATCTGCGCGCCGCCCTTGCAAGGGCCGACTGAACCGGTACCATAACGGCCCATGAACCACAGCATCGCCGCCAAGTACGCGGCCCGACCGGCGGCCCATTTCGTTCGCCCTTCGGTTCGGACCAAGGAGCGGCGACTCGGCCTCCATCCGACGGGCGCCTTCCGGGCCTCGGCCGAGCGGGCGACCGTGCTGCGTCAACCGGATGTCGCGCCGCTCGTGCGCCTGCACGGCCGTTGGCGATCCATCCAGCCGGCGATCGGGGCACCGCGCGCCGCAGGTCCACCGCGTCCGCGCGTCGCGATGACCTGGGCGAGGTCGGGAGCGGCCGGTGTCGTCCGGCGCATGAGCGCCGCCACGGCGCCGTGGCGCGCCTGAGGTCCGCGACCGCCACTTCCGCCGGCGGGATCGTCGTCCGACACGACGAGGGCCGACCATGGCTCGTCGTCGGGAGCCGGCGACGCGAACGCGATGGACGCACCTGGACCCTCCCCAAGGGCACGCCCGAAGCTGGCGAGACCACCGAAGAGACCGCCCTCCGCGAGGTCAACGAGGAGACCGGGCTCGAGGTCAGGATCACCGGACCGCTCGATTCGATCGAGTACACCTTCGTCCAATCGGGCACCCGGATCCACAAGACCGTCCACTATTTCATGATGGAAGCGACCGGTGGCGAACTCGCGGGTCACGACCACGAGTTCGATGAGGTCCGCTGGATCCCCTTCGCGGACGCCGCCACGATGCTGACCTTCGAGACCGAGCGGACGCTGGTCGCACGGGCCGCCCAGCTGGTGGCGGACCAAGGCGGGTCGGGCTCGTGACCGAGGCCGGAGAGGTCCAAGCGCGGGTCACGCCGCTCGCGTCGCGACACGAGGCGCTCGGGGCGCGGATCATCGAATTCGGCGGCTGGCTGATGCCGGTGCAATACACATCGATCATCGAGGAGCACCGGGCCGTCCGCGAACGGGCAGGCTTGTTCGACCTGTCGCACATGGGTGAGCTGTTCGTGGAGGGTCCCGAAGCCGGCGAGGCGCTCGCGGCCGCCCTCGTCAGCGACCCACCGGCACTCAAGGTGGGTCGAGCCCACTACTCGATGATCTGCGCCCCCGATGGTGGCGTCATCGACGACCTCATCGTCTATCGTCTCGACGAGACCGCCTTTCTCGTCGTCGCCAACGCCGGCAACGCCCTGGTGGTCTCCGACGCCCTCGCGGAGCGACTCGACGGGTTCCGCGCGGTGCTCGACGATCGCTCCCTCGCGACCGGCCTCGTCGCGGTCCAGGGTCCCCGGGCCGTCGAGATCCTCGCACCGTTGACGAACGTGGACCTTGGGGCGCTCCGGTACTACGCGATCGCCGAAGGCGAGGTCGCCGGCGCGCGTGCCCTGGTCGCACGGACCGGCTACACCGGGGAGGACGGCTTCGAGGTCTTCATCGATACGGACCGGACGGGCGAGGTCTGGGACGCCCTGCTCGAAGGCGTCCGTGCCGTCGATGGTGTCCCGGTCGGTCTTGGTGCTCGCGACACGCTTCGACTCGAGGCCGGCATGCCGCTGTACGGCAACGAACTCGACCTGACGACCACGCCGTACGCGGCTGGCCTCGACCGCGTCGTCAAGCTGGACAAGGCCGGCGACTTCGTCGGACGCGCGGCCCTCGCCAAGGTCGCGGCCACCGGTCCGGACCGACGTCTCGTGGGGCTCGTCGTCGAAGGGCGTGGCATCGCACGGCACGGCTACCCGGTCCACGTCGGCGACCGACGGACCGGCGTCGTCACCAGCGGGACCCAATCGCCGACGCTCGGCGTGCCGATCGCGATGGCGTACGTCGCACCGGAGGACGCCGAGCCGAGTACGATCGTCGACATCGAGATCCGTGACGCTCGCGTCCCGGCGCGGGTGGTCCCGTTGCCGTTCTATCGGAGGCCTGGCTGACGTGACGGTGCCCAGCGATCTGCGCTACACGAACGACCACGAGTGGGTCCGCGTCGAGGGCGACGAGGCGACCATCGGGATCACCGCCTACGCCGCCGAGCAGCTCGGGGACATCGTCTTCGTCGAGCTCCCCGCGGTCGGCCGGACGCTTGCCGCGGCCGCCGTCTTTGGTGTCGTCGAGTCGGTCAAGGCCGTGAGCGACCTGTTCTCGCCGATCGGTGGCGAGGTCGTCACCACGAACGATGCGTTGACCGCCAGCCCCGAGCTCGTCAACAGCGAGCCATATGGCGCGGGCTGGATGATCAAGGTCAAGGTCGCCGATCCGGCACAGGTCGAGGGTCTCCTCGATCCCGCTGCCTACGACGCGATCATCGCGGCGGGCTGAACGACCGCCGATGCCCTACGGACCGCATACCGCCGGTGACCGGGAGCAGATGCTCACGGCCCTCGGTCTCACGTCGGTTGACGAGCTGTTCGCGGACATCCCGGTCGCGTTGCGAGCGACGCCGCTGGACCTCCCGCCACCCGAACCCGAACTCGAGCTCGCGGCCCGGCTGACGGCGCTCGCCGCACGGAACCGGACCGACCTCGCCTCCTTCCTGGGTGCGGGTGTCTATCGCCACTGGAGCCCGCCCGCCGTCGACCAGCTCCTGCTGCGCGGGGAGTGGTACACGGCCTACACGCCGTATCAGCCCGAGGTGAGCCAGGGCACCCTGCAGAGCATCTACGAGTACGAGTCGCTGATCGCGGAGCTCGTGGATCTCGACGTCGTGTCGGCCTCGCACTACGACGGGGCCGCGGCGACCGCCGAAGCCGCGCTGATGACGTGTCGCGCGACCCGGCGCGACCGGGTCCTCGTCAGTCGTGGCGTCCACCCGCACTACCGAGCCACGCTGCGGACGTATTTCGGCGGCGGGCTGGAACTTGACGAGATCCCGCTGGTCGCGGACGGCCCCGCCGCCGGCACGACCGACCTCGCCGCGTTGGAGCGTCTCCTCGCGGATCCGGATCGGCCCGTGGCGGGCGTGATCGCCGCCCAGCCGGACTTCCTCGGACTGCTCGAGCCGATGCCCGAGATCGGTGTCCTGGCCCACGCGGCCGGCGCGCTGTTCGTGGCAGTCATCGAACCGGTGAGTCTCGCGGTGCTGGCCCCGCCCGGTGCCTACGGAGCGGATATCGCCGCCGGGGAGGGTCAGCCACTCGGCATCGCGCCGCAGTACGGCGGTCCGTATCTCGGTCTCCTGGCCTCCACGGACGCGCTGGTCCGGCAGATCCCCGGACGGCTCGTCGGGATGACGACGGATCTCGATGGCCAGCGCGCGTTCGTCATGACGATGCGTGCCCGCGAGCAGGACATCCGTCGCGACAAGGCGGCCAGCAATATCTGCACCAACCAGGCCCTGCTGGCCCTGGCGGCGTCGATCTATCTCGCGACGATCGGTCCGCATGGGCTCCGTGACGTGGCGGCGGGTGGCGCCGCGCGAGCCGCTGAACTCGAGGCGGCCCTGGCGGCCGTGGGTGCGCCGCGAGCACATCCGGGACCGTACCTCAACGAGTTCGCGATCCGCGTGCCGAACGCTCCCGACGTCCATCGCCGGCTGCTTGGTCACGATGTCCTGGCCGGTCTCGTCCTCGCCGATGCGGTCCCCGATGATCCGAGCCTCGCGGATGCGCTGCTCGTCTGCGCGACCGAGGTGACCACGTCGTCGGAGATCGCCCGGTTCGCGACGGCGATGCGCGATGTCCTGGCATCGACCGGGAGCCCGTCGTGAGCGTGACCGGACCGCGGCTCCAGCCGACGTTGTTCGAGCGAGGCCGCCCTGGCCGCGGTGGGGGCAAGATCCCGCACCCACCCAAGGACGCGCTCGACCGCATCCCTTCGGCGGCGCTGCGGGTCGATCCGCCGGCGCTCCCCGAGCTCAATGAGCCCGAGGTCGTCCGCCACTACGTGAATCTGTCGCAGCTCAACTTCGCGGTCGATACCGGGTTCTACCCGCTCGGTTCCTGCACGATGAAGTTCAATCCCAAGCTGAACGAGTGGGCCGCGCGGCTCCCGGGCTTCGCGACCCTGCATCCGATGAGTCCGGACGCCATCTCGCAGGGGACCTTGCAGCTGCTCTGGGAACTCGAGGGCGCCCTCGCGGAGATCAGCGGGATGCAGGCGGTCACCCTCCAGCCGGCCGCCGGCGCCCAGGGCGAGCTCACCGGGATCCTGATGATCCGCGCCTATCACCGGGCGCGCGGCGACACGGACCGCGACGAGGTGCTCGTCCCGGATTCGAGCCACGGGACCAATCCCGCAACGGCATCGATGGCAGGTTTCAAGACGATCACCATCCCGTCGGCGGCCGATGGTGGCGTGGACCTCGACGCCTTCCGGGCCGCGCTCGGGCCGAGGACGGCGGCGGTCATGATCACCAACCCGTCCACGCTCGGGCTGTTCGAGGCGCGCATCGGCGAGCTCCTCGACGCCGTCCACGAGGCCGGGGCCCTGGCCTACATGGACGGGGCGAACCTCAACGCGATCATGGGTCGATTCAAGCCCGGGTGAGGCTGGCTTCGACGTCATGCACTTCAACGTCCACAAGACCTTCAGCACCCCGCATGGCGGCGGTGGCCCAGGCGCCGGACCGGTCGGGGTGGGGGAGCGGCTGCTGCCGTACCTGCCGGAACCAAGGGTCCTTCGCGACGAGGACGGGTCGTTCCGACTCGAGCGAGCCGGCGAGCGCCCGACATCGATCGGCCGACTGCGCAGTTTCGTCGGGAACACCGGGGTCCTCGTGCGCGCCTACGCCTACATCCGGGCGCATGGCGCGTCGGGGTTGTGCGAGGTCAGCGATGACGCCGTGCTCGCGGCCAACTACCTCAAGCACCGGCTCGCGGGCACGTTCGACCTGCCCTACGACCGGGCCTGCAAGCACGAGTTCGTGGCGTCGGCCGCGACCATCAAGAAGCGGACCGGTGTGCGTACGCTCGATATCGCCAAGCGCCTCATCGATCACGGATATCACCCGCCCACGATCTACTTCCCGCTGATCGTCGAGGAGGGGATGCTGATCGAGCCGACCGAGACCGAGTCGGTGGAGACGCTCGATGCATTCGCCGACGCCCTGATCGCGATCGCCGCCGAAGCCGAGTCCGACCCGGAGATGGTGACGTCGGCCCCGCATACCGCCCCGGTCCGACGCCTCGACGAGGCCACGGCGGCCCGCCAGCCCAACCTGCGCTGGCGTCCCATGACCGGCGCCCAGACGCCCTGTCCGGACTGACCGGGTGACGGCGACCAGCCAGCCGTACGAACGTTCGTTAGGGAATGGTTGACAGCCCCTCGGGCGCTGTGGATAGTACCGGCAGCGCACCGACCCGAGACGTGCTGCCGCCCCGGCTTGTCCCGAACCCTTCGAGTTGGGAGGCTCGAACCAGGATCGAGAGCAGGACCTTCGCGGCGATGAACGGTACGAAGCTGGTCGAGTAGCGGGAACATCGGGTATCCACCCGTTCGGAGGACAGTTCATGCACAAACGATTCTTTGGCATCGCGGCCACGGCGGTCATGCTCGTGACGGCTTGTGGTGGTGCCACTTCCAGCTCGGCGCCTCCCGCGTCGGCTGGCACCGCTCCCTCGGCAGCGGCGAGCGCAGCGGCCTCCGCCGCGGCGCCCTCGGCGGCCCCGACCGAAGAGCAGATCATCTACCCGATCGATGCAGACATCTCGGGTGGACTCACCAACGCCGCGGACAACGTCCCGGCCGCGAAGGCCAACCTCTGGCTGTACGACGCGTTGTACACGTTCGACAACACGCTGACCCCGGTGCCGAACCTCGCGAGCGAGCTCGCGACGATCAGCCCCGACGGCAAGACCTGGACGATCAAGCTCCGCCCCGGCGTCAAGTTCGCCGACGGCACGGAGATGACCGCCGACGACGTGGTCCAGTCCTATCAGCTGGCGCAGAGCGTCAACTGCACCTACAGCCCGGCGCTGTGCCTGAACAGCTTCCTCGACAAGGTCGAGAAGGTCGATGCCAACACCATCACGTTCACGCTCAAGCAGCCGCTGGCCACGTTCGCGACCATCTACCTTCCGGGTCTCTTGATCGAGAACAAGAAGGTCGTTGACGCGTCGTATGCGAAGTACCAGGCGGCCACCAAGGCCCTGACCCCGGCCGAGGTCACCGCGTTCCTCGCCAAGGTCGACCGCCGAGGACGACCACGCCGACCGGCGCACCCGCCGAGGGTTCCACCGATCCGACGGTCAACTACACGCAGTTCACCGCCGAGGCCGAGGCCCTGCTCACGAAGGCCGGTCAGGCATTCGCCGACAAGGCGATCTACACCGGCGAAGACGGCACGCTCGACGAGAACTCGTACACGCGGGACAACATCGGCCGCATCCGCACGATCGACACGACCTTCACGGCCGGCGCGATCGATGCCCTCGCCGCCGCGTACAAGTACCTCGACATCCAGACGAACCCGGTCGGTCTCGGCTCGGGCCCGTTCAAGTTCGTCGAGTACAAGACGGGCGAGTCGATCACTTACGACAACAACCCCGACTATTGGAACGGCCCCTCTTCCGTGAAGAAGGTCCTGATCCCGATCATCAAGGACGACATCGCCGGCGGACAGGCCCTCGCGGCCGGTCAGGTCGACTGGAAGTACTCCCTTGAAGGCGGGACCTACAAGCAGATCAAGGACAACGCCGATCTGAAGTTCGCGGAGTACCCGGACTTCGGCTTCTTCGGTCTCTACTTCAACCAGCGTGATGGCACGCTCTTCTCCGACAAGAACCTTCGTCAGGCGGTCTCGTACTGCTTCGACAAGGAGGCGACGGCGAAGGCAGCCACCGAGGACCTCGGCGTCGCGATCTACAGCGAGATCCCGCCGGCCTCGTGGGCGTACCCGACCACGGGTCTGAACGAGTACGCGATGGATCCCGCCAAGTCGAAGGAACTCATCGAGTCCTCCGGCTGGAAGCTCGGCTCCGACGGGATCTACGAGAAGGACGGCAAGAAGCTGTCGACGACCGTCGCGGTTCGCGCCGGCCGCCCGAACCGGTCCAAGTGGATGCAGCTGATGGCCGACCAGGTCAAGCAGTGCGGGATCGACATCCAGTACAAGGAAGTCGACTTCGGCGCCATCTTGAACATGCTGACCATCTACCCGCATATCAATGCGGCCGCGCCCGAGGCGGGCAAGCCGTTCGACGCCTACTTCGGTGGGTTCAGCACCGGGTTCGACCCGGATCCGTTCAGCCTGTACGACTCGAGCCAGTGCTCGACGGCCAAGCAGCCTGACACCAACAACTACATCTGCTACAAGAACCCTGAGGTCGACAAGGCCATCGCCGCCGGTCTCAAGGAATTCGATCAGGCCAAGCGGGCCAAGATCTACCAGGACTACGCGATCGTGCAGTCGAACGACCTGCCGGTCCTGTACGCCTGGGCGGACATCGCCCATCAGGGTCTCCGCAAGACGGTCGATACGACCGATCCTGCCGGGTTCCAGTTCGACTCCCCGCAGTTCGCGTGGGAGCTGAACAAGGTCACGAACAAGAAGTAGTGACCCGGCCAGCTCCGCTGGCCTGACCACTGCGACCGTCGACCGCCGACGGCCCACCCGGGCCGTCGGCGGTCACGCCACTACCCGATCCGACTCGAAGCCGACCGAGGACGAGCGACGATATGGGAACGTACGTGCTCCGGCGGATCATCCAGGCGATCCCGATCCTGTTCGGGGTCTCCATCCTGATCTTCCTGATCGTCCAGCTGGCGCCAGGGAGCCCGGTCGACCGTTTCCGAAATCCGCGTGTATCGCCGGAACAGCTGCAGCAGATCATGCGGCTCTACGGCCTGGACAAGCCGCTCATCGAGCAGTACTTCCACTGGATCACCGCCTTCCTCCAGGTGTGGCGTCCCGATGCGTGGGGCTACAGCTTCATCGATGGCCAACCGGTCCTCGCCAACGTGATGAACCGGGTGCCCGCGACCTTCCTGCTGATGGGGTCCGCCCTCATCGTCACGATCGTGATCTCGATCCCGATCGGCATCCTCGCCGCCGTCCGTCAGTACAGCCTCACGGACAAGGTGATCACCACCTTCGCGACGATCGGCTACGCGATGCCGTCCTTCCTCCTGGGCATCTACGTCCTCTACTTCGGGGCCGTGATCCTGTATCAGTGGACCGGCTTCGGCTTCCCCCTCTTCGGGCGGACCACGCTCGGACAGGAACCCACGCCGATGGACACCGCCTATCACCTGGTGTTGCCCGTCACGAGCCTCGCGATCGCTTCGATCGCCGGGTTCTCGCGCTACCTCCGGGCCAGCATGCTCGACGTGATGCGTCAGGACTACGTGCGGACCGCGCGTGCCAAGGGCGCTGACGGGCGACGCGTCGTCGGACGCCATGCGCTGCGCAACGCGCTGATCCCGCTCATCACGCTGATCGGGCTCTCGATCCCGGCCCTGATCTCGGGCGCGGTCATCACCGAAGCGATCTTCTCGTATCCCGGTCTCGGGAGTCTCACCATCGATGCGATCGGCAAGAACGACTACCCGACGATCTACGCCACCTCGATGCTGGCGGCCATCTTCGTGATCCTGGGCAACCTGATCGCGGATATCCTCTACGGCGTGGTCGATCCACGCATCAAGTACTAAGCGAGGCAGCGGCATGCAGAGCGCCGACGTCCGGACCGGTCCCGGGGCGATCCCTGTCCCGGCCGATATGGACGAGGTCGATCTCGTCCCGGTCCGCACGTACTGGCAGCTCGTTCGCCAGCGGTTCGCCCGGCATCAGCTCGCCGTCATCGGCACCATCACCCTGATCATCATCATCGCGGTCGCCGTGATCGTGCCGTTCCTCACCGGTGACCAGTATCGGAAGTCCAGTCTGCAGCTGATCAACGCCGGGCCGACCCTCAATCCGTTCGCGCCACTCGGCTATGACGAGATCGGGCGGAACATCTTCCTTCGACTCTGCAAGGCGACCCAGACGTCCCTGATCATCGGGTTCGCCTCGGTCCTCATCATCGCGGTGATCGGTTCGCTGGTCGGCTCGCTTGCCGGCTACTTCGGCGGTCGGGTCGACAACGCGCTCATGCGGTTCGTGGACGTCGTCCTGTCGCTGCCGTACCTGTTCCTCATCCTGCTGATCGTCGCGTTCTTCGGGATCCGCGACATCCGGGTCATCGTCATCGCGATCGGCATCGCCGGCTGGACGACCGCCGCACGCCTGGTCCGAGGGGAGTTCCTGCACCTGCGGGAGATGGATTTCGTGGCCGCGGGCAAGGCGTTAGGGGCCTCGCCACGGAGACTCATCACGCGCCACATGCTCCCCGGTGCGACGGCGCCGCTCGTCGTCGCCTGTTCGCTCGGTGTCGCCGACGCGATCATCGGTGAGTCCGCGCTCTCGTTCCTTGGCTTCGGGATCGCGCCACCGGAGGTCAGCCTCGGCCAGATGCTCCAGGGCTATCGCGAGTACTTCTACGACCACCCGGAGCGGATCCTGTATCCGGGCCTCGTCCTGGTCGTGATCGTCCTCTGTGCGAGCTTCCTCGGTGACGGCCTCCGGGACGCCCTCGATCCTCGCCAGCGAGTCGAGAGTTGACCACGACCCAGCCTTCGATGGACCCGACCCGCGATCGGTCGAGCGACAACCTCCTCGAGATCCACGGACTGAAGACCCACTTCTTCACCCAGGACGGCACGATCCGGGCCGTGGATGGCGTGACCTATGAGATCAAGTACGGGCAGACCCTCGGCGTGGTCGGGGAGTCCGGTTGCGGCAAGAGCATCACCGCGCTCTCGACGATGCGCCTGGTGGAGCGACCGGGGCGGACCATCGCCGGCGAGATCCGATTGGACGGGCGTGACCTCCTCAAGCTCAACGACGATGAGATGTCCGAGGTTCGCGGGAACGCCGTTTCGATGATCTTCCAGGAGCCGATGACATCGCTCAATCCGGTGTTCACGGTCGGCGACCAGATCTCGGAGGCCGTGGCCCTCCACAAGAAGGTGTCACGACGCGAAGCCTGGGACCGCGCCATCGAGATGCTCCAGCACGTCGGGATCGCCGACGCCAAGCGCCGCGCCAAGAACTACCCGCACCAGATGTCCGGCGGGATGCGCCAGCGCGTGATGATCGCGATGGCCCTGTCCACCGATCCCGAACTCCTGATCGCCGACGAGCCGACCACGGCCCTCGACGTCACGATCCAGGCGCAGATCCTCGAGCTCATGAAGTCCCTTCGCGAGCAGAACAAGATGGCCATCATGCTCATCACGCACGACCTGGGCGTCGTGGCGGAGATGGCCGACGAGGTCGTGGTCATGTACGCCGGCAAGGTCGTCGAACGCGCCGATGTCGACACGATCTACGCGATGCCGCATCACCCGTATACGAAGGGCCTGCTGGCGTCGATCCCGCGGCTGGGCGAGAAGCGCGAGCGCCTCGAGGTGATCCAGGGCGTCGTCCCGAACCCGCTCAACCTCCCTTCGGGTTGTCTGTTCAAGCGGCGATGCCCGTATGCGATGCCCATCTGCGACTCACCGCCGCCCCTGCGGGACGTCACGCCCGGGATCGTGCCGGTCGGTGCCACGCGGCATCTCTCGCGGTGCTGGCTCACGCCGGCCGGGGAGCCGCCTGACGTCGGTCCCGATGCGACGGCGGAGGTCGCCGTGGAGTCGGCCGCGGCGTTGAGCGTCGAATGAGCGAAGGTTCGATGGATCCCGGCACGCCGCCGTCCGTGCCCGCGCCCGTGCCGGCCGTGCCTGAGCCCGCGCTCGCCGCGCCGGTCGTGACCACGCCGGGTCTGCCGGCCGCTGTCCCGCACGAGCCGACCGACGAGGTCCTCGTGAGCGTCTCGAACGTGATGAAGTACTTCGAGATCAAGGGCGGGCTGCTCGGGAACACGACGATCGGCAACGTTCGCGCCGTCGATGGTGTCAGTTTCGATGTCCATCGTGGCGAGACGCTGGGGCTCGTCGGCGAGTCCGGCTGCGGCAAGACGACGCTCGGCAAGGTCATCCTGCGGTTGCTCCCACCCACCTCGGGCCGCGTCGCGTTCAAGGGCAAGTCGATCTTCGACGTGCCGACGGCGGCGGAGAAGAAGTCGGGCAAGAAGGCCACCCAGGCCTCGAACGCCGAGATGAAGAAGATCCGACGGGATCTCCAGGTGGTCTTCCAGGATCCCTACGCGAGCCTGAACCCGCGGATGTCCGTCGGCGAGATCATCGGCGAGGGCCCCCTCGTCCACGGGTTGACGGACAAGAAGCAGCGAGAGGCCCTCGTCAGAGAGCTGCTGGGCAAGGTGGGGCTCAACCAGAGCCACATCCATCGCTACCCGCACGAGTTCTCCGGCGGGCAGCGGCAGCGCATCGGGATCGCCCGCGCCCTCGCGGTCAACCCGGATTTCATCGTCTGCGACGAACCCGTGTCCGCGCTGGACGTCTCGATCCAGAGCCAGGTCCTGAACCTGTTGGATGACCTCCAGAAGGAATTCGGCCTGACCTACCTCTTCATCGCGCACAACCTGGCCGTCGTGGAACACATCAGCGACCGGGTGGGGGTCATGTACCTCGGCAAGATGGTCGAGATGGCGGACGTCGAGGAGCTGTACCACAACCCTCGCCACCCATACACGGTCGCCCTGCTCTCCGCGATCCCGAGTCCGAACCCGCGCGTCCGCAAGAAGCGCCTCGTCCTCAAGGGCGATATCCCGTCGCCCGCGGCCCCGCCGTCAGGTTGCCGGTTCCACACTCGCTGCTGGCTCCGGGAGCGACTCGGGAACCCGGAGCGCTGTTCGACCGAGGAGCCCGAGTTCCGCGAGATCGGTCCGGGGCACCAGACCGCGTGCCACTTCGCGGAGGAGATGACGTCGATGGAGGCCGAAGTCAGCGCGGCCATCGGCCTGGCCGACGCTCACGCCGCGGCATCCGCGAATGCACGCCCGGTCGCGCCGCTCGCGCCACCGGTCGCCGTGACCCCAGCCGTGGTGACTCCAGTCGAGGTTGAGCCGCCGAGCCAGCCGCCGGCCTGACCCCGCCGCCCCGCAGACCTCGCCGCGACGGCGGCTTCCGCTGACCTAGCCGCCGATCTTGTCGATCTGGACCGTCCACGCCGTGCATGCCGCGTTGGCTTGGGTCAGCGTGTAGATGTCCTCAGGGACGTCGGAGACGATCGCGTTGAAGGTGGGGAGCCCGGACTTCTTCGCATAGACGAACCCCTGGCCCTTGCCCGTCATGGTGAAGTCGACGCCCTTGCAGGCAGGTGCCGTCCAGCCGAACTTGTAGCGTCCGGCCTGCAACGCGAACGGCGTGGCCGCCGTTTCGGGCGTGACCGTGACCTGGGTCTGCGCCGGCGCGGCACTGGCCGCATCCCCACCACCACCGCCCCCATCCCCGCCTCCGCAGGCCCCCACGATGAACGCGAGACCGAGGACGACCGTGCCAAGCAGGGCGCCGGATCGTCGGCGGGAGGGCGATGATGCCATCGGGGTCCCTTTCTATCGTCTGCCGGTGGGCCTCATGGTGGCGGGTCGAGGAACCCGCCGAACATCGAGACGAATGTCTTGAACGTGCCTTGGCGACCGAGGTGTCGCGGATTCGCGGCATCCCATTGCACGGCGAACGTGTCCACGACGTCGGTGGCGTCGAGGGTCGCGCCATCGTGGAACGACACGCCGGAACGCAGCGTACAGGTCCACGTGACGGCTGCGGCGTCGGGAACGCACGATTCCGCCAGCAACGGCGACACGGATGCCCCACCGTCGTCGTAGCCATAGAGCGGTTCCGACACCTGGGCGCAGGCCTGCAGGCTGGCCGGATCCGACTCGTCCGCGCAATAGAGCCCGGCCGGTTCCGACTCGCCCATCCAGACGAGTTGCCGGCGGTCCCCCGGGGTCATGGCCGCGAACCGCTCGTCCTGCATCGGTGACGCCTGGGCGGCCAGCACGTCCGCGCGATAGGCGACCGACGAACCCGCATGCGCGATCGGGATCATCGGCACCTGTTTCGAGATGGCGTCATTGGCCTTGGTATAGGCGGCGGTCCGTTTGGCGGGGTCCGCGGTCGCGGCGCCCTTGGCGAGCGCGGTCGTGATGTCATCGCGCTTCGAGCCGAATTCATCGGTCCCGGATGCGCCGAACAACGGGTCCAGGACGCTGGAGACATCGGGATACCGAGGGCGGACGCCGAGCAGGTGGATGCCATCGAGCTTGCCGGCCTCCGCGTCGGCGACGAGCTGGTCATACGGCACGACCTCCAGCGTGGCATCGATGTTGAGATTCGCCTTGAGCTGATCCCTGATCTCGGTCGCGACACCGGTGGGGTCCGGCAGATCCTCTCGCGGCACGTCGCTGTACCGGATCGTCGTCTTGAACCCGTCCGCGTAGCCTGCCGCGGTCAGTCGCTCCTTCGCCAAGGCTGGGTCGAACGCCGGCCATGGCTTGCCGACGCATCCGTCCGGGATGGCACATGACGCGACGTTCGTGGCCAGACTGGACCCAGCCGGGAAGAAGGTGTCGACGATGTGTTCTCGATCAAGACCGCGCGAGACGGCATCGCGCACCTTCACGTTGTCGAACGGCGCGAAGCTGTCGTTGAACCCGACGTACATCGTGCTGAGTCCATCGCGCTCGAGGAGTTGCAGCTCCGAGCTGCTGCCCACCGCGTCGGCGGCGTCAGGTCCGACCGAATCGATGCCATCGACCGTGCGGCCCTGGAGTTCGCCGAGCCGGTGTTCGGCCGACGCGTCCCAGCGGATGACGAGCCGTTCGGGGATCGCGGTCTGACCCCAGTACGCATCGTTGCGCCGGAGCATGAGGTTGGAGCCCTGGTCCCAGGACTCGAAGGCGAAGGGCCCCGTCCCATCGACCTGGCGGACGATCGCCTGCTCGCCGCTCGAACCGGGCTTGATCATCGCATCGAGCCACGAGCTGTCCTGGATCCCGAACGACGGCGAGGCGATCTTCGAGAGGAACGCCACGTCCGGCTCGCACAGTTCGAAGACGACCGTGTGCCGGTCCGTGGCGGTGATCCGCTTCAGCTCGCCGGTGTACGGACCGTGCGTGGTGTCCGGCGCCACGGCCTCGCCGCACGGGGCATCGGCGTCGCGCGGATACGCCTTGGCGACGAACGGCCGCTGACTGACCTGGGGCATCGTGATGGCCGCTGACGGTCGGGCCGAGTGGTCGACGGCGACCGATGACGAAGGCGTCGGGTTGCCACATGCAGCGACGAGGACGATCAGGGCGGCCGATC
This sequence comes from uncultured Chloroflexia bacterium, assembly GCA_963778805.1. Lineage (GTDB taxonomy): Bacteria > Chloroflexota > Limnocylindria > Limnocylindrales > CSP1-4 > SPCO01. The sequence continues at coordinate 202,988 of CAVZVT010000005.1, forward strand.
CGAGAAGGCGCCACGTGCCCCGCACGCTGGAAGCTGCCATACGCGAGCACTCGCCTCCATGGGGGTGGGATCGGTCCGGCGCGTCCGGTCGCAGCGATAGTATCGGCGACACGCTAGGATTGCGCGGTTTCCCAACGGCCACACTCGCATGCCCGGGGAGGGGATCACGAGTGCGACCCTCGGACCCAGGAGGAGGAGAACGCATGATGCGATCCCGCATCGGTGCCCTCGGCGCAGCGACGATGATCTTCGTCGCGGCCTGCGCCGGCAGCACCACAAGTTCCGCGCCATCGGCCGCGGCGCCATCGGCAGCCGCCCCGTCGGCGGCAGAATCGGCGGCCGCGAGTACCGCGCCGTCGGCCGCGCCTTCAGCTGACGCCAGCACCCCGAAGCCGGGTGGCACGCTCATCGTCTCGATCCCGAGCGACCTGAACCGCACGGATTCGGCCCTCGTGGATGACGCGAGCTCGACGTACGTGCTCCAGCAGATCATGGAGACCCTCGTCACCCTCAAGCCGGGCACCGGTGGTGACATCGTCGGCGCGTTGGCCGATAGCTGGACCATCAGTGACGACGGACTGACGTACACCTTCAAGCTGCATGACGGCATCAAGTTCCACGACGGGACGGACTTCAACGCTGACGCGGTGAAGTACAACTTCGATCGCTGGCTCTCGATCCCGCAGTCGTACGTCGACCTTGGCTACACCTACTACATCGACACCGTCCTCGGCCACGGCGACAAGAGCACGATCGCGTCCACCGCGGCGCCGGATCCCTCGACGTTCGTCGTGACCCTGAAGAAGCCGAACTCGGCGTTCCTGGTCCAGATGACCCTGACGCCGTTCGCCATCGCCTCGCCGACGGCCCTCAAGGCCGGTGACGCGAGCGCGCCGGACTTCAAGAACAACAAGTACGCCACCGGTGGTCCGCCCGCAGCGGTCGGCACCGGTCCGTTCGTGTTCAAGGACTGGGTCCCGGGCGACCATGTCGACCTGACCAAGAACCCGTCCTACTGGAACGCCGCGGCCGGTGGCCCGTACCTCGACGGCATCACCTTCAAGCCGATCGCCGACACGACCGCCACGCTGAACGCGCTCCAGGCCGGCGACGTCGATCTGTCGCAGACCCTCGCGCCGGTCGACGTGCCGACGGTCAAGGCCGATCCCAACCTGCAGTTCTTCGACCGGGGCAGCGCCTGCAACACGGGCATCCTCGGCATGAACCAGACCCACAAGCCGTTCGACAATCCCAAGATCCGCGAGGCGGTCGCCTATGCGATCAACCGTCAGGCCATCGTGGATGCGTACTTCGGCGAGACGGGCGTCGTCCTCAAGAACTGGGCCCCTCCGGGCACCATCTTCACCAAGGACCTCCCGATCCCGGCCTATGACCCGGAGAAGGCCAAGGCCCTCATCGCCGAGAGCGGCGTGACGGACCTGAGCTTCGACTTCTGGTATCCGTCTGACGTCAGCCGGCCGTACATGCCCGATCCGAAGGGCGAATTCGAGGCGATCCTGAGCGACCTGGAAGCGGTCGGCTTCAAGCCGAACCCGCAGACATCGCCATGGCGCCCGGACTACCTGGCCGCCGAGAGCACGGGCACCTACCCGATGTGGCTCATCGGCTGGAACTGCGACTGGCTCGGTATCGACAACTTCCTGTACACCGCGTTCTTCGGCTACCGCGGTGGCGAGCCCAACCCGGAATTCGCCTACAAGAACGATGAGATGAACAAGGCCATGGAGGAAGCGCTCGCCGCGACCGACCCAGCCGCCCAGCAGGCGGCTTGGGAGAAGGCCCAGGATCTCATCGCTGCTGACCTGCCGACCCTGCCGATCGTGTCCGGCAAGACCCCGATGGCCGGGCAGCTCTACGTCAAGGGCGTCATCCCGTCGCCCACGCTCCTCGAGATCTTCACCGACACCTGGCTCGACAAGTAGCTCGTGACGGCGTCTCCGACGCCTGATCGAGCCGACGCGGGTCCCCTGGGCGATCGCCCAGGGGACCCGCGTCTCCACACCTGACGCGCTCCAAGGGTGACGACCATCGATGATCCGGTTCATCGTTCGACGGCTCCTCGGCGCCATCCCGGTCCTGTTCGGGCTGTCGATCATCCTGTTCGCGTTCGTCCATGCCCTGCCGGGCGACCCGGCGACCGCCATCCTCGGCCAGCACGCCACTCCGGAACGTGTGGCGGCGATGCGCGAGTACATGGGTCTCGACGACCCGATCTGGCAGCAGTACCTGCGCTATCTCGACCATCTGCTCCACGGCGACCTCGGGTCGAGCGTGGTCAACAACCAGTCGATCCTCCACGAGTTCCTGACGCGGTTCCCCGCGACCATCGAGCTCACGGTCGCCGCGATGATCTACGCGGCCGGTATCGGCATCCCGCTCGGGCGATATGCCGCCCGCCACGCCCAGACGTGGTCGGATGGGGCCGTGACCGTCGTCTCGCTCCTCGGGATCAGCATCCCGGTCTTCGTCCTGGGGTTGACGCTCCAGTACATCTTCGCGGTCCAGCTGAACCTGCTCCCGGCATCGGGGCGGATCGATCCGCGCGCCGGTCTGGAGGTCCAGACGAACTTCGTCCTCATCGACAGTCTGCTCATGGGCCGTCCCGACCTCTTCCTCGACGGGTTGTCGCATCTGATCCTGCCGGCCATCGCGCTCGGGTCGATCCCGCTCGCGATCATCTGTCGGATCACGCGGGCCTCGGTCCTCGATGTCACCAACGAGGACTACGTGCGCACCGCCAGGGCGAAGGGCCTTCGCGAGAAGCGGGTCGACGGCCGCCACATCATGCGCAACGCCTGGCTGCCGGTCGTGACCGTGCTGGGTCTCCAGGTGGGCGGCCTTCTCGCCGGGGCGGTCATCACCGAGACGGTCTTCGGCTGGGGCGGGGTGGGGCGCTACGTGGTGGATGGCATCGGCAACCGCGACTACTTCGTCATCCAGAACACGATCCTCATCTTCGCGGTGATCTTCCTGATCGTGAACCTGCTCGTGGACATCCTCTACGCCGTGCTCAACCCTCGGATCCGGTACGCCTGAGATGACCGCACCAGCCACGACACCGGCCACCAAGATCGCACCGGCCGTCGAGACGAGGGCCAGCCGCGGCCTGTGGGGCGACGCGCTCCGTCGGCTGGTGCGCAACCCGCCGGCCCTCGTCGGCCTCTTCTTCATCGCGGTCTTCGTGCTGTCCGCGGTCCTGGCGCCGTTCATCGCGCCGTACGACCCGATGGCGGGCGGGCTGGCGCAGCGTCTCCAGCCGCCATCGCCGGCGCACATCATGGGTACCGATGCGCAGGGCCGCGACGAATTCAGCCGCGTGCTCTATGGCGCCCAGGTGAGCCTCGTGGCCGGCGTGGCCTCGGTCGTGATGGGGGTGCTGATCGGCGGGACCATCGGTGCACTGGCGGGTGGCATCGGCGGCAAGGTGGACTCGGTCCTGATGCGCGTCGTCGACGTGATGCTGTCGATCCCGGGGATCCTGCTCGCGATCGGCATCGTCGCCTGGCTGGACCGTGGCCTGCCCCAGATCATGTTCGCCGTCGCGATCGTCAATGTGCCGATCTTTGCCCGGATCCTGCGCGGGAGTCTGTTGTCGCTTCGGGAATCCGACTATGTGACGGCGTCACGATCCGTTGGCGCCAACGGCTGGCGGCTGCTCATCCGCCACATGCTCCCGAACTCCCTGACGCCGCTCATCGTGGCCATGACCCTGGCCCTGGCCACCGCGATCATCGATGTGGCCGGTCTCGGGTTCCTCGGTCTCGGGCCACCGGACCCGCGGGTGCCGGAGTGGGGGACGATGCTGACCGACTCCACCAAGTTCATCCGGCAGGCACCGTGGCTGTTGCTCTTCCCGGGTGGCGCGATCGTCATCAGCGCGATCGGGTTCAACCTGCTCGGTGACGGGTTGCGCGAGTCCCTCGATCCACGGATGCGACGATGACCACCGCGCCGCCGCTCCTGTCCGTCGAGGATCTGGTCGTCCAGTTCCGCACCCATGAAGGCACCATCCATGCCGTCAACGGGGTGACGTTCCAGCTCGAGGAAGGCGAACGTCTCGGCCTCGTCGGCGAATCCGGCTGCGGCAAGAGCGTCACCAACCTCGCGCTGATCCGGCTGCTCCCGAAGCCGGCGGGCCGCATCGAGCGTGGCCGGGTGATGTTCGAAGGCCAGGACCTCGTCACGCTTCGCGAGGAGGATCTGCGCGAGATCCGCGGTCGGGACATCGCGATGATCTTCCAGGACCCGATGACGAGCCTCAATCCGGTCCTGACCGTCGAGGAGCAGATGGTCGAGACCATCCGGGCGCACAAGGAGCTCAGCAAGGACGAGGCGCGGACGCGGGCCATCGAGCTCCTGACGATGGTCGGGATCCCGAAGCCCGAGACGCGGCTCAAGAGCTATCCCCATCAATTCAGCGGCGGGATGCGCCAACGCGTGATGATCGCGATGGCCCTGGCGCTCCAACCCCGGTTGATGATCGCCGACGAGCCGACGACGGCCCTCGATGTCACGATCCAGGCGCAGGTCCTCGAGATCCTCCGGGCGCTGACCGAGGACTCGGGGTCCGCGTTGATCCTCATCACGCACGACCTTGGGGTCGTGGCCGGGATGACCGGACGGATCAATGTCATGTACGCCGGGTTCATCGTGGAGACGGCGACGACCCTGGACCTGTTCGCCGAGCCGTCGCACCCGTACACGGTCGGGCTGCTGCACTCGATCCCGCGACTCGACGCCGAGGAGGGCGAGGCCCTCATCCCGATCGAAGGTCGCCCACCGGACATGCGGAACGCCCCGACCGGCTGTCCATTCGCGCCACGCTGTCAGTGGCGCCTTCCGGTGTGCTGGGACGAGAACCCGATGCTGCGGTCGGTCGTCGATGGGGCGCCGCTCGTCATGACCGGTCCATCGGCGACCCATCGGATCGCCTGCCACAACCCGCCCACCGTCGCCGAACGGATCTCCGGACACCCGGAGCGCCCAGGGTTCCTCGCCGCGCCCGCCCCGGCCGGGATGATCGACGAGGTTGGTGCGGGTCACCTGGGTGGCCGTGACGACGACCTGGGTCCGCTCGTCGCGTCGATCCAGGCCGAGGAAGGTCCGATCAGCCTCGCGCCGAGCGCAGGCGCCCTGCCGCTGCCGCCGGAAGGCGAACACGGGGGCGACGGGGTGTTCCATGACGACTGAGGTCATCCCCGAGGGCGTCGCGGGCCCGGGTGCCGTGGCGGCGCCGGTGCCGCCGCTCGTCCGCGTGGAGGGGCTGCAGGTCTACTTTCCGATCAAGGACGGGATCATCCGCGAACGCCATGTCGGGGATGTCCGCGCCGTCGACGACGTCACGTTCGAGATCAAACGCGGCGAGACGCTGGGTCTTGTGGGCGAGTCCGGGTGCGGCAAGAGCACGACCGGCCGGGCGATCCTCCGACTGAGTCAGCCGACGGGCGGCAAGATCTTCTTCGACGGCCAGGATGTCACGAAGGTCGAAGGGTCCGAACTGCGGCGGCTGCGTCGCCGGATGCAGATGATCTTCCAGGATCCCTACGCCAGCCTCGACCCCCGGATGACGGCTGGGAGCATCGTCGGGGAGCCGCTCGATATCCACTCGGTCGGGAGCACCACCGAGCGTCGCGAACGAGTCCGCGACCTGCTCTCGATCGTCGGTCTCAATCCCGCGTACGCGTCGCGCTATCCGCACGAGTTCTCGGGCGGCCAGCGTCAGCGCATCGGCGTCGCGCGCGCCCTCGCCCTCGACCCTGACCTCATCATCGCGGACGAGCCCATCAGTGCGCTCGACGTCTCGATCCAGGCGCAGATCATCAACCTGCTCGAGCGTCTCCAGAGCGAACTGAACCTGACCTACCTGTTCATCGCCCACGACCTCAGCGTCGTCCGCCACATCAGCGACCGGATCGCCGTGATGTACCTCGGTCGGGTCGTCGAGATCGCGAAGTCCAAGGAGCTCAACCAGCGCCCGCTCCACCCCTACAGCGTCGCGCTCCTGTCGGCGATCCCGATCCCGGACCCGGTCATCGAAAGCAAGCGTCGGCGGATCATCCTCAAGGGCGATGTCCCGTCACCGGCCAATCCGCCGTCGGGGTGCCGCTTCCACACCCGCTGCTGGCTGCGGGAGAAGCTCGGGACGCCGGAACGGTGCAGCACGGAGGATCCGGCGCTGCGCGTCCTCGAGCCCGGTCACGAGGTGGCGTGCCACTTCGCCGAGGAGGTGGAAGGCTCGGTCGAGCGCGCCCAGGCGACCGGTCGTCCGGTCCCGAGTCTGCCGGCGACGTCGACCTCGATCGCGTCGGCCACCGCGACCGCGACCCCGAGCCCGACCATTCGCGCCACGGAGCCGAACGGCTAGACTCCGGGCGTGAGGTCGATCCGCGTCGCGCTTGCCCAGATCGCACCCGGGCTCGGTGCGCTCGACGCCAACCTGGCGCGCCATCACGAACTGCTCGGGCAGGCGCGCGCCGGCGGCGCCGATCTGGTGGTCTTCCCGGAGCTCGGGCTGACCGGGTATCAGCTCCAGGACCTGGCCGCCGAGGTCGCGATGCGCCTCGACGATCCTCGGCTCGCGGATCTTGCGCGGGCGACGGAAGGGCTGTCGGCCGTGGTCTCGTTCGTCGAGGAGTCGGCAGACCACCGGCTGTTCATCGCGGCGGCCCTGCTCGAGGACGGCGAGATCCGGCACGTCCATCGAAAGCTCTTCCTGCCGACCTACGGCCTGTTCGACGAGCGTCGGTTCTTCGCCGCTGGTGATGTCCTGCGCGCCACCCCGTCGCGCCTCGGTCCTGGGCTCGGCATCGGGATCTGCGAGGACTTCTGGCATCTCTCGGTCCCGCAGTTGCTGGCGCTCGACGGGGCGCAGATCCTGATCAACGTGTCGTCGTCGCCGGGGCGTGACCTGGCGGCCACCAACGAAGTCGGCCTCGGGACGGCGACCTCATGGCGGACGCTCATGCGGACCTACGCCCAGCTCACGACGTCGTTCGTCATCTTCTGCAACCGCGTCGGGATCGACGAGTCGATCTCGTTCTGGGGTGGGTCCGAGGTGATCGCCCCGACCGGTGCCGCGATCTTCAGTGCGCCGATGTACGACGAGGGCCTCTTCTTCGTCGATCTCGCGACGGCCGACATCCGACGGGAGCGGATCGGGCTGCCGCTGCTGCGCGATGAACGCCCCGAACTGCAGGCCCGCGAGCTCGAACGGATCGTGGCCGAGCGTGCCGGGTTGGCCACGGACTCGACCGCCGAGTCGGGCGCGGAGCCGGGTCTCGATGTCGCACCCAGCGGGGCGAAGGCATCGGCTCGATGACGGGCGTGCCACCGCCTGCCACCGCCCCCGCCTTCGAGCTCCCGCTCGAGCTCGAGATCGACACGGACGTGGCCCGCCGGGTCATCGGGGAGTTCATCCGGGCACAACTCGGGCAGGCGGGGTTCGAGCGCGCCGTGCTCGGTCTGTCGGGCGGCATCGATTCGGCGCTGGTGGCGTTCCTGGTCGCCGAGGCGATCGGCGCGGAGCGACTTCTGTGCGTGCTCATGCCCTACCGGACGTCCTCGCCCGCCTCGCGAACCGATGCGGAGACGATCGCCACGACCCTGGGTTGCGCGTCGACGGTCGTCGATATCAGTCCGATGGTGGATGCCTACTTCGCCGACCGACCGGATGCGAGCCCGCTTCGGCAGGGCAACTTCATGGCCCGCATGCGGATGTCGGTCCTGTACGACCACTCGGTGACGTTCGGTGGGCTGGTCGTCGGCACCGGCAACAAGACGGAGTCGCTCATCGGCTACACCACGCTGTTCGGCGACTCGGCGTGCGCCTTCAACCCGATCGGCGACCTGTACAAGAGCCAGGTCCGCCAGCTGGCGGTCGCGGTCGGCGTTCCCGATGCGGTGGTCCGAAAGGCGCCATCGGCCGATCTATGGCCCGGCCAGACCGACGAAGTCGAGGGTGGGTTCGACTATCCGACGCTCGACCGGCTCCTGTACTGGCGCGTCGACAAGCGTCGATCCACGGACGAGCTGCTGGCACTCGGCTTCGAAGCGGCCACGATCGCCCGTGTCGACCGGATGGTCGCGACATCGGAGTTCAAGCGCCAGGTCCCACCGATCGCCAAGCTCGGGCCGCGGACGGCTGGCGTCGACTATCTCTACCCCCGACGCCGGCCTGGGTCCGCCAAGACGTGAGCGACGCCTCACCCGGGCCGGCGGCGCCCGAGACCGGGGTCGACGGCGGGATCCTCTATGTGGTGGCGACGCCGATCGGCAACCTGGCGGACATCACGCTCCGGGCGATCGAGACGCTGACGCGCCGTACCACTGATCGCGGCCGAGGACACCCGGATGACCCGACGACTGCTGGGACGCCATGGGATCACGACCCGGATGACGAGCTACCACGCCCGAAGTGCACCGGCTCGGCTCGAGGCGCTGCTGGCGCACCTGCGAGCCGGTGCCGATCTCGCCCTGGTCACCGACGCCGGGACACCCGCCATCAGCGATCCGGGGGATGAGCTCGTGGGGATGTGGGGCAGCGAGGGGGGTCGCGTGGTGCCGATCCCGGGTGCGTCATCGGTGCTGGCCGCCATCGTCGCGTCCGGGGTGGCCGGTCCGCGATGGTCGTTCGAGGGATTCTTGCCGCGGACCGGCCGCGCGCGCCGGGAGCGACTCGCCCGGATCGCCGGAGATGAGCGTGGCACGGTCGTGTTCGAGGCACCCAACCGCGTCGCGGCCACGTTGCGTGACCTCGCAGTCGCCTGTGGGGAGACTCGACGGGGCGCGGTGTGTCGCGAGTTGACCAAACTCCATGAGCAGGTCGTCCGTGGATCGCTTGCGGACCTGGCCGCGGCGGCTGCCGTTGACGGCACGATCCCGGCTCGCGGCGAATTCGTGCTGGTGATCGGCGCGATGGCCGCGCCGGCCGAAGGCACCGATGGCGATGACCTTGATGCCGCGCGACGGGCAGTCGAGGCGCTCGTGGCCGCGGGCACGGCCCGTGGCGATGCGGCGCGACGGGTCGCGGCCGAGACGGGGATCCCGCGCCGCCAGCTCTACGGGAGTGACACCGTTGGGTAGCATCGGTCCATGACGACCGCGACGCCAGCCCGTTCGAACCTCCCGATCCTCGGGCAGCTGTCCCGCTTCCAGCGTGTCGCCGTGCTCGTCACGGTCGCGGTCAGTCTGCTCGCGGTCATCCTCGACTTCGGGTTGCATGCCACCGAATCGGTCGTCTTCGTGGTGGCGGCGACCGCGATCCTCGGGCTGGCCTGGGTCGTCGGCCTCTCCACGGAACGGCTGGGTTCCCTGACCGGGCCGCAGGTCGGCGGGATCCTCAACGCGACCTTCGGCAACATCGCCGAGCTCATCATCGCGTTCTTCGCGCTCCAGGCCGGATTGATCGATGTCGTCAAGGCGTCGCTCACCGGCTCGATCATCGGCAATCTGCTGCTCGTCCTCGGGGCCAGCGTCCTCGTGGGCGGTCTGCGCCACGGTCCTCAGACGTTCTCGCAGAAGATCGCCGGCGCGAATGCGGCCCTCCTGACGGTGGCCGCCATCGGGTTCCTGATCCCGACGGTGTTCGCGCTCACGACGAGCAAGCCCGCGTCGGGGACGTTGACCGAAGAGTCCGTCCTCGTGGCGATCGTCCTGATCGTCGGGTACGCGCTCGCGTTGATCTACCAGTTCACGAACCCGAGCGACACCCTCGGCGGGCACGGCGCCCCGGCGGATCACGCGGGGCCGATGTGGTCCGGGCGCGTCGCGATCCTGGTGCTGCTCCTCGCCGCAGGTCTGCTGGCGGTGCTGTCCGAGATCCTGGTGAGCTCGATCGGCGGCTTCATCGAGTCCTTCAACCTCACGCCGTTCTTCGTGGGCGTGGTCCTGATCCCCACGATCGGCAACCTTGCCGAACATCTCGTCTCGGTCCAGCTCGCGGCCAAGGACAAGATGGAATTCGCGATGGCGGTCTGCTACGGATCGAGCCTCCAGGTGGCCCTGTTCGTGGCTCCGGTCCTGGTCCTGCTCGGGGCGGTCATGGGCCAGCCGATGAACCTCGTCTTCACGCCACTCGAGGTCGCGGCCGTCGCCGCCGCGGTCGGGATCAGCGCGCTGATCGCGCTCGATGGTGAGTCGAACTGGCTCGAAGGCGCCTTGCTGATGATCGTGTACCTGATCCTCGCGTTCTCGTTCTTCGAGTTCGTCGGGTCCGATCGTCAGCTAGGTCCGAACGGGGAGGCGCGACCACGACGGCGCGGGAGGGGGACGCGCCACCGTGGTCGCCGGGATGAGCGTTGGTCAGGCCGCGACGGCGTCTTCCGAGTCGTCCTCGTCGTCATCGTCGTCGGGCTGGCTCAGGAGCTCGTCGCCCTCGGCGATCGGCTCGCTGGCGTCGTCACCCAGCGCATCGGCCTGGGCGGCGAGCGAATCGGCGGCCTGCTGGGCCTCGTAGTCCTTCTTCTTCCGACCGGAGAGCATCTCGACGTGACCGGCGACGACCTCGGTCTTCCAGTGGCGCACGCCCTTGTCGTCGTCCCACGAGCGGGTCTGCAGTCGGCCCTCGATGGCGACCTGCTGACCCTTGCCGAGATACCGGCCGGCGATCTCGGCGAGGCGATCCCAGGTCACGACCGGGTGGTACTCCGCCTTCTCCTTGCCGGCTCCGAGGAACTCATTGCTGGCGACGGTGAAGGTCGTGACGACCTTGCCACTGGCCAGGCTGCGCATCTCCGGGTCGCGCGTGAGGCGCCCCGTGAGGAGGACCTTGTTCACGGTCCGATCTCCTTCCCGGTCGGCCGGAAGCTCCGGTCACGACCCTGCGTATCCGGCGGGATGACGCGACGGGCGGGATGAGGTCGCCGGCCCCGGCGGTCGGGGCCATCGGCAGGTGGCGGTTCGGCGATCGGCGGGGCCGGCATATCGACCTTGGCGGGCATGGGTGACGCTAGCAGCGGCCCCTCACCCGGCGACAAACGACGACCCACCCGGCGATGCACACCGCACGTCACGAGACATTTCTTGACGTGGACCCTCTACGGTAGCCGCATCGACTCCTCGTGGTGCCCTGACGAGTAGGAGGTCCCATGCGTCCCCGGTTGGCTGTCATCGCCTGCGCCCTGTTCATCGCCGCCGTGCTGCCGGGGGCGGTCTCGGGGGCTGGTCCGGTCTTCACCCCGGGTGCGTCCGGTGCCGGCGACCCCTACTACCCGCTCGACGGGAACGGTGGCTACGACGTCCGCCACTACGATCTCGACCTCGCGTATGCCCCGGATACCGGGGTCCTGCGGGGCGTCGCGACCATCGATGCCCGGGCCACGCAGAACCTGTCCGCTTTCGACCTCGACCTCGTCGGCATGACCGTCCGATCGGTCAAGGTCGATGGACGCTCCGCCGCCTGGACGAGGGTCGGGCAGGAGCTCAAGATCAGCCCGGCCCGAGGCATCCTCAAGCGCGACGCGTTCACGGTCGTGATCCGCTATGACGGGGTGCCCGAACCCACGCTGGACCCATTCGGTGGGACGTCCGGTTTCATCGCCACCGATGACGGGATGGACATCGCGGGACAGCCACACGGTGCCGCGACGTGGTTCCCGGCCAACGATCATCCGCTCGACAAGGCGTCGTTCACGTTCGAGGTGACGGCCCCCAAGGCGCTCCAGGTGGTCGCGAACGGCCGGCTCCAGGACAAGCGAACGCACGGGCCGACGACGACCTGGACGTGGGACGCGCCTGATCCCATGGCGACCTATCTCGCGACGGTCGACATCGGCCAATTCGATATCCATCAGTATCGGAAGGACGGCATCCGCTTCGTCGATGCGATCGACCCGGACCTGTTCGCCAAGACCGAACCCCGGACGGGGACCCAGTACGCCTACTCGCAGGCCGCGGATGCGTCCTACAAGCGCCTCGCCCGGAAGATCGCGGTGCCCGCAAGCGGAGCCACGGTCTCGTTCTGGGTGAACCGCAACACCGAGCCGGGATGGGATTTCTTCTTCGTCGAGGCCCATGCGGTCGGCTCCGACGCGTGGACGACGCTTCCGGATGTCGGTGGCAACACGACCGACGACACGGGGTTCTCGTGCCCGTTCGGCGGTTGGCAAGGCATCCATCCGTTCCTCGCCCACTACCAGCACGACAACGGCGACGGGACCTGCGCTTCGACCGGCGACACCGGATCCTGGAACGCGGCGACCGGCAAGGGCGCCGGATGGGAGCATTGGACGGTCGACCTGTCGGCGTACGCCGGTCAGGACGCCGAGCTGGCGCTCTCGTATGCGAGCGATGAGATCGTCCAGAAGGCGGGCGTCTTCATCGATGACATCGTGGTCTCGACCGGCGTCGGATCCACCTCCTTCGAGGCGGACGGCGACACGTTCGACGGCTGGACCGTGACCGGGCCACCGAACGGTTCCCCGGGCAATGACAACGACTGGGTGGCCGCGACGTCCGCCCTGGCGCCCCCGACCGTCGGCGCGAACGCGAAGGAAGCCTTGGACCGACAGCCCGAGATCCTCCGCTTCCTCGCCTCGAACTTCGGTCCCTACCCGTGGTCGGACGCCGGCGGGATCGTCGATGACGTCGAGGGCCTCGGGTTCGCGCTCGAGACCCAGACCCGCCCGATCTACTCGAAGGACTTCTTCGAAGACCCCGGTTCCGAGTGGGTCGTGGTGCACGAGGACGCGCACCAGTGGTATGGCGACAGCCTCGCGGTCCATGGCTGGCGAGACATCTGGCTCAACGAGGGGTTCGCGACCTATGCCGAGTGGCTGTGGAGCGAGGCCCAGGGGAACGACTCGGCCCAGGCGATCTTCGACAACTTTGCCGGGATCCCCGATGACGACGGGTTCTGGGCGATGACGATCGGCGATCCGGGTCCGGGAGCCGAATTCGACTACCCGGTGTACGCGCGGGGCGCCATGACGCTCCACACGCTCGGCAGACCGTCGGCGATGCCACGTTCTTCAGGATCCTGAGGACCTGGGCGAGGAGCCAGGCCGGTGGGAATGTCACGACCGAACAGTTCATCGCCCTGTCGGAGCGCCTGTCCGGCCAGGATCTGGGCGACCTGTTCGATGCGTGGCTGTTCACCCCGACCAAACCGGTCATCCCCGCCATGGCGCTCCGTCGATCGGCCGCGGTCGCGGGCAACCACGTGCCAGAGGCGGTCCGCAGCCTGCTCGCCCGGTACGGCAAGGGCGGGATCGACGGCCTCGCGCCGTAGCGCGATAGCCGTAGCGCGATCTCAGCCGGCGGCGGCTCCGCGAGAGTGGGGTTCGCCGTCGGTCGAGCCCGGGGCGATCGAATCGGTCGGGCGCCTTGAGTCGTCCGTCGTGACATGCATCTCGACGGAGGCCGCGGCGTCGGCTGCCATGGCGGTCGACGCCGACGATGACGTCGTGGCACGCATCGGCGAGGTCGACGGCGTCGCTGCGGCGCTGACCTTGGGTCGTGGCGTTCGTCGGGCGCCGGTCCGGGTCGTGCCGGTCGCGACGTGCATCTCTATGGCGGCCGACGGCTCGTGGCGGGTCATCGCGAGCACCGACGGGTCTGCTTGCGGTGGGTGGGCCGCGTAGAGGTCGCAGAAGAGGCTCACGAGCTCAGGGTCGAACTGGGTCCCGGCGTGCCGACGAAGCTCGGCGATCGCCGCGTCGTGCGACATCGCGCGCTTGTACGGACGGTCGTTGATCATCGCGTCGTAGGCATCGGCGATGGCCACGATCCGGGCGCCGAGCGGGATCTCGTTCGCGCGCAGCCCGAATGGGTACCCGTGGCCGGCGTAGCGCTCGTGGTGATGGAGGATGATCGGCACGGCTTCCTTGAGGGCGGCGGCCTGTTCGAGGATCACCTGCCCGATCCGCGGGTGCTGCACGACCGAGCGCCACTCGCTGGTCGAGAGGGCGGACGGCTTCTCGAGGATCTCCTCGGGGATGGCCACCTTCCCGACGTCGTGGAGGAGTGCCGCGAGCTGGATCCGGTCGATCTCGGCCTCGGGCAGTTGGAGCTGCCTGGCCAGGTCCACGACGATCGAGGCGATGAGCGCCGACGGCTGTCCGCGGTAGTGGGGGAGCGGCATGATGTAGGAGGCGAGGGACGCCGTGGCGGCCAGTCGGGCCTGTCGGCCGATCTCCATCGCCCGCGCCCGGCCAGCGGCCGAGATGGGCGCGCGCGGCACACGGGCATCGTCATCGGGTTCGGAGAAGATGTAGGTCTGGTTGCGACCGAGCGACTTCGCCGAGTACATCGCGGCGTCGGCGTCCCGCACGAGGGACTCGACGCGCAGGACCTGCCCCGCGCCACCGGCGATGCCGATCGAGATCGTCACCGAGAGCTCGGGGTTGGCATCGATGCCGAACTTCTGCTTCTGGACGAGTTGGCGCAGTTTCTCGGTGAGGACCGCGCCTTCCTCGACGTCGGTCTCGGTGAGGATCAGCATGAATTCCTCGCCGCCGTAGCGACCGATCATGTCGCTGGCGCGCAGGTTCGCCCCGAGGGTCTGGGCGACGATCCGCAGGACGATGTCGCCGGCGGCGTGGCCGTAGCTGTCGTTGACGGCCTTGAAGTGGTCGATGTCGACGAACGCGACCGACAGCGGGCGTTCGTAGCGCCCGGCACGCTCGACCTCGGCGAACAGGGACGCGAGGAGCGCGCTTCGGTTGGCGACACCGGTCAGACGATCGAAGGTGGCCTCGTCGTGCGTCTCGGTGAGCCGGGATGAGATGCGATTGATGGCCGTGGCCAGTCGACCGTCCAGCCCGCCGCCGCGGGCCTCGACGGTGACGGAGTTGTCACCCGCGGCCATCCGTTCCGCGGCTTTCACGAGCCGGTTGAACCGGATCCGGACCAGCAGGTAGATCGAGGCGGCGGTCAGGGCGACCGCGATCGTCGCGGCCGCGATCGCCGCGATGACGGATCGACTGACCTCATTGACCCATTCACTCGCCAGGGTCGGCTCGGAAACGAACAGGATCCCGAGCGCGACCGGAGCCGCGAGCGCCAGGATCCCCAGCAGGCGCATCACGTGGTCAAGGCTACCGGCGAGACCCACGGCAAACGGTCCCGTAGGAGGTACCGGTCGCGGTCGGCCGGTGGTACGGCCGGTGCACGATTGCCGGGCCGCCCCTGCTATACTCCGCCCGTCCTCGTCCCCGACGGGTCGTCCCCAAATCGTGAACCAGGAGGTCCAACGATCGCGCTTGAAGGGCGCATCGGACGCACCGTGAGGCGGCCGAGCGACCGATCGACGGCGATCCGCCGAGGCATCGGCGGCGCGACGCGGGAGATGTCTATCCAGGTCCCAGCCACCATGGTCTGGGGCTTTTTGTTTGCCCAGCCGGAAGGGATGGACTGATGCCGGCCACCGTGATCGTCGGACTCCAGTGGGGCGACGAGGGCAAGGGCAAGACCACGGACTTCCTGGCCGAGCAGGTGGCGATGGTCGTCCGCTACCAGGGCGGTGACAACGCCGGACACACCGTCGTGAGCGGCGACGAGGTCCTCAAGCTTCGGTTGACGCCGTCGGGTGTGCTGTATCCCCACATCACGTCGGTGATCGGCAACGGCGTCGTCGTGAACCCGATCACCTTGATCGACGAATTCGACATGCTCATGTCGCGCGGGATCGACGTCAGCCGCGTCCGGGTGAGCCGGAGCGCGCACGTGATCATGCCCTACCACGTCGCCCTGGACCGGGCCAACGAGGACCGCCTCGACGGCGCCAAGGTGGGGACGACCGGACGCGGGATCGGTCCGACCTATGGCGATCGGGCATGGCGCGTCGGGCTGCGGATGGAGGATCTGCTCGATCGGGCGGTCCTGCGCGAACGGATCGCCCGTGCCCTGCCGGACAAGAACCTGCTCCTCGCGTCCATGGGCGCCGAGGTGTTCGAGGTCGAACCACTCGTCGAGCAGGCCCTCGCCTGGGGCGAACGACTTCGCGCCCACCTCGATGACACGACCTGGCTCGTCCAGACCGCCCTCGCGCGCGGGCAGCACGTCCTGCTCGAGGGCGCGCAGGGGACGCTCCTCGACCTCGACCACGGCAGCTATCCGTTCGTGACCTCCTCGAACCCGGTCGCCGGCGGCGCCTGCACCGGCGGAGGCATCGGGCCACTCCAGGTCGATGAGGTCATCGGCGTGATGAAGGCGTACTCGACGCGGGTCGGTTCCGGACCGTATCCGACCGAGCTGCACGACGAGGTCGGCGCCGGGATCGCCGACCGTGGCCACGAGTTCGGGACCGTGACCGGTCGACCGAGGCGTGTCGGGTGGTTCGATGCCGTGCCCCTGCGATATGCCGTGGCCGTGAACAGCGTGAGCTCGATCATGCTCAACAAGCTCGACATCCTCTCGGGCGTCGACCCGATCCGGTTGTGCGTGGCGTACGAGCTCGATGGGAAGCGCGTCGAGACGTGGCCATCGAGTGGGGCCGCGCTCGCGCGAGTGACGCCGATCTTCGAGGAGTTCCCCGGCTGGGCCGAACCCATCCACGGCATCCGTTCGCTGGCCGACCTGCCCGAGAATGCCCGTCGATACGTGAACGCGATCGAAACGCACGCGGGGGTGCCCATCGTGCTCGTCTCGGTCGGGCCCGAGCGGACCCAGACCATCGAGCGGGCCTGGCGTCCGATGCGGAACCGGTCCGGGATCCCGTCGTGAACGCCACGGCCCTGCGGATGCCCACCAGGATCCTCGTGCTGGGCGGCGGTGGTCGTGAACACGCCCTGGCCTGGAAGCTGGCGGCGGAGCCAGGCATCAACGAGGTGATCGTGGCGCCGGGCAGCTCGGCCATCTCGACGGAGCCACGGGTCCGATGCGTCGACGTCGATCCGCTCGACGGCAGCGCCGTGGTCGCGCTTGCCCGCCGACTGTCGGTGGAGCTCGTGGTGGTCGGGCCGGAAGCGCCCCTCGCCGCGGGGGTGGCCGATGCCCTCCTGGCGGCCGGGGTCCCGGTCTTCGGGCCGACGCAGGCGGCTGCCCGGATCGAAAGCAGCAAGGCGTTCTGTCACGAGGTCGCCACCGCCGCCGGTGTCCGGATGGCCCGTGCGGGCGCCTACGTCGATGTCGAGGCGGCGATCGCGTTCGCGGCCGAGCTCGCCACCGGTGGATCGGGTGTGGTGGTCAAGGCCGACGGGCTCGCAGCCGGCAAGGGCGTGACCGTGTGTGACGATCTGGCTGGGGCCGAGACCGCCATCCGCCTCGCCGTGACGGGTCCGGGCGACATCGTGGTCGTCGAGGAGCGGCTCCGCGGTCCCGAGGCGAGCCTCATCGCCATCTGCGACGGTCGCGATGTGCTGGCGCTCCCGTTGGCCCGCGACCACAAGCGACTCGGTGATGGCGACACGGGTCCGAACACGGGCGGGATGGGTGCGGTCAGTCCGTTGCCGGATCTGGCCGAGGCCATGATCCCGGACCTGCTCGATGCGTTCCATCGACCGATCGTGGCCGAGCTGGCCCGCCGCGGCACCCCGTTCCGTGGCGTGCTCTACGCCGGTCTGATGCTGACCGACGACGGGCCCGGTACTCCTCGAGTGCAACGCCCGGTTCGGCGATCCGGAGACGCAGGCGGTCCTGCCGCGGCTCGCCGTGGCGCTCGGACCGATCCTGTTGGCGGCCTCCCGCGGCGAGCTGGCGGGCGTGGCCCCGGCGCTCGATCTGCGTGGACCCGTGCTGCCGACGGTCCCGGGGGTCGCCGTCGCGGTCGTCCTCGCCGCGGCCGGCTATCCCGATGCTCCCCACCGCGGCGACGTCATCACGGGTCTGGACGCCGCAGCCCGAACGGGCGCGCTTGATCTTCCACGCCGGCACGACCGCGGATGACGATGGGACGGTCCGGACGGCGGGCGGCCGGGTCCTCTCGGTCGTCGCGAAGGCCGCGGATCTGACGGGCGCGCGGGAGGCGGCGGAGCGGGCCGCGAACCTGATCGAGTGGGACGGGATGCAGCGCCGCCACGACATCGGTGTCGAGCCGCGGGTCGCGGCCGGGGTCGCCCGATGATCCGACGCTACACGCTCGCCGAGATGGGCGCGATCTGGGGCGAGCAGGCACGGTTCGAAGCGATGCTGCGGGTCGAACTCGCGGTCGCGCGGGTCCAGGCGGCGCGTGGCCTGATCCCGGCCGATGCGCTCGTGGCGCTCGAGACACGATCGCGCGTGGATGTCGACCGTATCGCGGAGATCGAGAAGACCACCGATCACGATGTCATCGCCTTCGTCAGCCAGGTCGCCGAGACGGTCGGACCCGAGGGTCGCTATCTCCACTTCGGCCTCACGAGCAGCGACGTCGTCGACACCGGGCTGGCGCTCCAGTTGCGGGCCGCCGGCGAGCGACTCCTCGAAGATGCCGACACCCTCACCCAGGCCATCATCCGACGAGCCCGGGCCGAAGCCGAGACCGTGATGATGGGCCGCACGCACTCGGTCCATGCCGAGCCCACGACCTTCGGGCTCAAGCTCGCGGGCTGGGCCTTCGAGGTGGAACGCGGCCGCGAGCGCCTGGCCGCGGCCGTCGACGAGATCGGGACCGGCAAGATCTCCGGGCCGGTCGGCACATACAGCCACCTCGGCCCCGACATCGAAGCCGACGTCCTTGCCGCGCTCGGTCTGCACGCCGACTCGGCCAGCACGCAGATCGTCCAGCGGGATCGGCACGCCGCCCTGCTCACCGCCATCGCGATCCTGGGCGGGTCGCTGGAGCGCTTCGCGACCGAGATCCGCAACCTCCAGCACACCGAGATCGGCGAGGTCCAGGAACCGTTCTCGGCGGGCCAGAAGGGATCGTCGGCGATGCCGCACAAGCGCAATCCGATCGTGTCGGAGCGGATCGCGGGTCTCGCCCGCCTGCTGCGTGGCTACGCGGGGACGGCGCTCGAGGACCAGCCGCTCTGGCACGAGCGCGACATCAGCCACTCGAGTGCCGAGCGGGTGATCCTCCCGGACGCCACGATCCTGCTCGACTACATGCTGGTCCGCATGACCCGGCTCGTGGATGGGCTCATCGTCCGCTCGGAGCGGATGCGCGAGAACATCGCCCGCGGGCTCGGTCTCCACGCCTCGTCCCGGGTGCTGGTCGCCCTGGTCGACACGGGCGGCGTCTCGCGCGAGGAGGCCTATGCGATCGTCCAGCGCGCGGCCCTGCGCGCCGCGGACGAACGGGCACCGTTGCGCGACCTCCTCGCGGTCGATCCTGCCGTGGCGGCCAGGCTCTCGCTCGAGCAACTCGATGCCTGCTTCGATGACGCGGGGTTCCTGCGCCACGTCCCGACGATCATCGCGCGCCTCGATGGACTCGGCGACCGTCGTGGATGCCCGGCGCGCTTCGGTCGCCCGCGCGGAGGTGCCCGGTGCTGGCTGAGACCTACCTTCGATCGGGGAAGGTTCGCGACCTGTATCAGCTGCCCGACCGTCGGATGGTGCTCGTCGCGTCGGATCGGATGTCCGCGTTCGATGTCATCCTGCCGAGCGAGATCCCGGACAAGGGGCGAGTCCTCACGGGCCTGTCGAGATTCTGGTTCGCCGAGACGACCGGGATCGTCCGCAATCACCTGCTCGAGACGGATCCGGCGGTGCGTCGCCGACGGGGATGCGGCGCACGCCGCGTCGCTCGCCGGGCGGATCATGATCTGTCGAGCCGGCGCGGGTGGTCCCGATCGAAGCGGTCGTCCGTGGCTACCTGGCGGGGTCGGGCTGGAAGGAGTATCGATCGCGGGGCACGGTCTGCGGCATCCCGCTCCCGGCTGGCCTCCGCGAGGGTGATCGACTCCCCGAACCCATCTTCACGCCGGCCACCAAGGCCGAGCAGGGCGCCCACGACGAGAACATCGGGTTCGACACGATGATCGACCACATCGCCGTCGAGTACGGCTCGATCGCGCAGACGGCCGCCTCGCTCGCCGAGGAGATCCGCGATCACGCCCTCCGCCTCTACGGCTACGCCGCGGCTGTGACCGCACGGGCGGGGATCCTCCTGGCCGACACCAAGTTCGAGTTCGGTCTGCCCGCGACGTCGGACGAGGAGGGCGAGGAGGCGACCGGTCGCGCTGATGCTCATCGACGAGGCCCTCACGCCGGATTCATCGCGGTTCTGGGATGCGGCCACGTACGAACCCGGGCGGCCACAGGCCAGCTTCGACAAGCAGTTCGTGCGCGACTGGCTCGAGCGTCAGGATTGGGACAAGACCGCGCCCGGGCCGGCACTTCCCGACGACGTCGTCGAGGGGACTCGCGCCCGCTATGTCGAGGCCTACGAGCGGATCACGGGCGCCAGCTTCGAGCGCTATCTCCAGGAGGATGTCATCGCCTCATGACCACCTTTCGAATTCGCGGTCAATGTCACCCCCAAGCCCGGCATCCTCGACCCGCAGGGGCGGGCCGTCGAAGGCAGCCTCGGCCATCTTGGCATCGAGGGCGTGAGCGCCGTCCGGGTCGGCCGACGCATCGAACTGACCGTGGAGGCGGCGGATGAGACCGTCGCGACCGCGACCGTCGAACGTCTGGCATCCGAGCTGCTCGCCAACCCGCTCATCGAGGCGTATGCGATCGAGGAGCTCGGGGCGGCATCATCGATCGTCGGGACGAGGAGCAACTGACGATGGGCGTCCGCATCGGAGTCGTCGTCTTCCCCGGGAGCAACTGCGACCGTGACACCGTCCACGCGCTCGAGCTGGCCGGCGCCGAGCCCGTCGTGCTGTGGCACGAACAGGCCACGCTGGAGGGCGCTGCGGCCGTGGTCCTGCCCGGTGGCTTCGCCTACGGCGACTACCTGCGGGCCGGCGTGATCGCGCGGTTCAGCCCGGTCATGCGGGCCGTGGCGGACTTCGCGGCAGACGGTGGCCTGGTGCTGGGGATCTGCAACGGGTTCCAGGTCCTCGCGGAGGCCCATCTGGTGCCGGGGGCGCTCCTGCGCAACACGTCGCTGCGGTTCGCCGGTCAGCGCGTCCACATCGCCGCCGAGACGGTCGCGACGCGGTTCACCCACGCGCTCGACGTCGGCCGGCCGCTCGCGATGCCGGTCGCCCACGGGGAGGGCTGCTACTACGCGGACGACGCGACCCTCGACGCCTTGGAGCGCGACGGGCAGGTCCTGTTCCGCTATGTCGACGCGGCCGGTCAGCGGGTCAAGCCCGGCGACGAGGGTGATCCCAATGGCTCGCTTCGCGCGATCGCGGGTGTCATCAACGCCGCGGGCAACGTGGCCGGGCTGATGCCGCACCCGGAACGGGCAGCCGAGGCCATCCTGGGCTCGGCGGACGGGGCCGGCATCATCCGCTCGCTCGTCGAGAGCGCGTCGCGTGCGGCCAACGACCAGCCCGTCGTCGTGGGTGCCCGATGACGGTCGCGGAACTCCCCATCGAGCCGCTCCATCGCCGGCTTGGCGTCACCGACGACGAACTCGACGCGATCCGCGACCGGCTGGGTGGCCGCGACCCGAACGACCTCGAACTCGCGATGTTCAGTGTCATGTGGTCCGAGCACTGCTCCTACAAGAGCTCCAAGCCGCTCCTCCGGACGCTCCCGATCGAAGGGGAGGGCGTCGTCGCCGGTCCGGGCGAGAATGCCGGCGTCATCTCGATCGGAGATGGGCTGGCCGTCGCGTTCAAGATCGAATCCCACAACCATCCGAGCGCCGTCGAGCCCTACCAGGGCGCCGCGACCGGTGTCGGCGGGATCCTGCGCGACATCTTCACGATGGGCGCGCGACCGATCGCGATCCTCGATGCCCTGCGGTTCGGGGATCCGGCGGATCCGAGGACGCGGCACCTCGTCGATGGCGTGGTCCGCGGCGTCGGCGGGTACGGCAACTGCGTCGGCGTGCCGACCGTCGGCGGTGAGCTCGTGTTCGACCCGAGCTATCAGGGCAACCCGCTGGTCAACGTCATGGCCATCGGCCTCCTCGAGGAGCGGTTGCTGACGCTGGCCGCGGCGCCCGGACCGGGCAACCTCGTCGTGCTCTTCGGGTCGGCGACGGGTCGTGACGGCATCGGCGGTGCGTCGGTCCTCGCGAGCGCGACGTTCACCCACGACGACCCGTCCAAGCGCCCGTCGGTGCAGGTCGGCGATCCGTTCGCGGAGAAGCTCCTGATCGAAGCGTCGCTCGAGCTCATCGAGCGCGGTCTTGTCGAGGGTCTCCAGGATCTGGGCGCGGGCGGGATCACCTGCGCGACCTCGGAGACCGCCGATCGGGCGGGGACCGGGATGCTCGTCGACCTCGATGCCATCCCGCGACGCGAGCCCGGTCTCGAACCGTTCGAGGTGATGATCTCGGAGTCGCAGGAACGGATGTGCGCGGCGGTGCTCCCCGAGCGTTGGGAGGACGTCCGCGAGGTCTGCACGCGCTGGGGTCTCCCGGTGGCGATCATCGGGCGCGTGACCGCCGATGGCGACATCGCGATCGTCGAAGGCGGTCTGGATGTCGAGGGTCGGCCCAATGCCGGGGCTCGGGAGCTGGCGCGCATCCCGGCCGCGGCGCTCACGAGCGACGCGATCGTCCACGACCGGATCGCGAGCCCGCCGACCCACCAGCGTCTGGTCTCGGCGCCGGGGGCGCCCGAGGAGACCACCGACCGACTCCCAGAGCGTGGCATGGACCCTGGGGCCGTGCTGCTCGCGCTCCTCGGGTCGGCGAATTTGTCGTCACGGCAAGCCGTCTTCCACCAATACGACTCGACCATCGGCGCGGACACGGTCGTCGGACCTGGCCACGGGGCCGCGGTCATCCGGGTCAAGGGAACGTCCAAGGCGCTCGTGGCGTCGACGGACGGCAACCAGGGTGTCGGCGAGCACGATCCGTGGCTCGGGGCCGCGATGTCGGTCGCGGAGGCGACGCGGAACGTGGCGATCACCGGCGCCCGGCCGCTCGGGGTCACGAATTGCCTGAACTACGGTGACCCGACCAGGCCTGAGGCCTTCTGGCGACTGACCGAGGGCGTGCGCGGGCTCGGCGATGCGTGCCGTGCGCTCGGGTTGCCGGTGACCGGCGGGAACGTGTCGCTGTACAACGAGTCACCGGCCGGTGCCATCGCCCCGACCCCGGAGATCGGTGTGGTCGGGCTCATCGAGGACGTCGCGACGCTCGTCGGACCCGCCTTCGTGGCCGCCGATGACACGATCCTGCTCGTCGGGGAGTCCGGACCGGGCCTCGCCGGGTCGGCCTACGCCGCCCTGGCCGGTGCGACATCCGAGGACGGGCCGCCCGACCTCGATCTCGCGACGGAAGCGGCGCTCCAGGCGTTCATCCGCGAGGCGATCGGTCGCGGGCTGGTCGCGTCGGCGCAGGACGTATCCGGCGGCGGGCTGGCCGTGGCCATCGCCGAGTCGGCCATGTGGAGTGGCCTGGGCGCGTCCGTTCGGGTGGCCGTGACGAGATCGCCGGCCGTGGACCTGTTCGGAGAGTCGCCGTCGCGTCTCGTCGTGAGCTGCCGACCTCGGTTCGCGGCCGCGCTCACGCTCCTCGCACGGCAGCATGGTCTCCCCGTCGTCGAGATCGGCACGGTCGGTGGCGATCGGCTGGTCGTCGGGCTCGCTGGATCCGGGGCGACCGGTGCCGCCGAGGCCCGCGGCAGTAGCGTGGCCGATGCGCTCGAGGTCCCGCTTTCGGACCTCCGTCATGCCTGGGAGCACGGCCTCGCCCGCGCCCTTGGCTGGGAGGGCTGAGCGATGTGCGGTGTCTTCGGGGTCGTCCTGCCGTCCGGTGAACCCAACGAGGCGGCGGCGATCGCCACGCTCGGTCTGTTCGCGCTGCAGCACCGTGGTCAGGAATTGGCCGGGCTGGCCGTGAGTGACGGCGAACAGCTGATGCTCTACAAGGACCTCGGGATGATCAGCACGGTGCTCGACGAGCGTCGGCTGCCCAGCCTCCGCGGCCGCCTGGCGATCGCCCATTGCCGCTACTCGACGACGGGATCCACGATCTGGGAGAACGCCCAGCCGACGTATCGGCAAGGTCCGCGCCGGGCCCTCGCGATCGGCCACAACGGCAACCTCGTGAACACTCGCGAGTTGCTCACCCAGCTCGAGGGCGGTCGCGCCCGGCTGCCGGCCTCCACCGATACGGAACTCCTCACCGCCCTGCTGGCCGACGAGGAAGCCACGGACACCGTCGATGCGCTCATCCGCGTCCTGCCCCGCGTCCGCGGGGCGTTCAGTCTCGTCGTGCTCGACCAGCGGCGAGTCATCGGCATCCGGGACCCGCACGGTTTCCGGCCCCTCGTGCTGGGACGGCTGCCGCAGACGCCGCCGCCGGGTGGCCCGAACGATGGCCTGTGGGTCGATGACGATGCGTCGGCCGGCTGGTGCCTCTCATCCGAGACGGCGGCACTCGACATCGTCGGTGCGGAATTCGTCCGCGACGTCGAGCCTGGCGAGATCGTCATCCTCGAGCCGGGCCAGGCACCACGGTCGGTGCGCTACGCGGCCGCCACGCCGGCGCTGTGCGTCTTCGAGCTGATCTACTTCGCCCGCCCGGACTCGTACATGGAGGGCCGCAACCTCTACGAGGTGCGCCGCCGGATGGGGGAGCAGCTCGCGATCGAGCACCCGGTCGATGCCGACCTCGTGATGCCCGTACCGGATACCGGTGCCCCGGCCGCGGCGGGCTACGCGGAGGCGAGCGGGCACCCCTATCGCGAGGGCATGTACCGGAATCGGTATGCCGGGCGCACGTTCATCCAGCCGTCCAAGGGGCTGCGGCATCGAGGCGTCACGATCAAGCTGAACCCGCTCCGGGAGGTCGTGAACGGCAAGCGCCTGATCGTCGTCGACGACTCCATCGTGCGCGGCACGACCACCAAGCGGATCGTCGAACTGCTGCGCAAGGCCGGCGCGACCGAGGTCCATGTCCGGATCAGCGCGCCACCGATCTTCCATCCGTGTTTCTACGGCATCGATACGTCGATCGAGACCGAGCTGATCGCGTCGACCCACACGGAGCCCCAGATCCGCGAGTTCATCGGGGCCGATTCGCTCGGCTATCTGTCGATCCGCGGCGTGCTCGCCGCGCTCGAGCTGCCGTACGACCAGTTCTGCTTCGCGTGCTTCGACGGCAACTACCCGGAGCCCGTCCCGTACGACGCCGCCAGCCGCAAGTTCATGCTCGAAGAGCCGGTCGTGACGGCCGGTGGCTGACACGCGCGCCGCCTACCGCTCGGCGGGGGTGGACGTGACGGCGGGCGAGCGCGCCGTCGAACTGATGCGCGAGCACGTCGAGTCGACCCGGCGCCCCGAGGTCGTCGGCGGACTCGGCGGCTTCGGCGGGGCGTTCGCGATCCCGTCCGGCTATCGCGAGCCGTTGATGATCGCCTCGACCGACGGGGTCGGGACCAAGACCGCGATCGCGGCGGCGGTCGGTCGGTTCGACACGATCGGGATCGACCTGGTCGCGATGTGCGCCGATGACGTCGTCTGCACCGGCGCCGAGCCGCTCGCGTTCCTCGACTACGTGGCGGTCGGCCAGCTCGACCCGGTCGCGGTCGCGGAGCTCGTCGGCGGTGTGGCCGCCGGGTGCCGAGACGCCGGGTGCGCCCTGGTCGGCGGAGAGACGGCCGAACACCCCGGACTCATGGATGCCGATGTCTTCGACATCGCGGGAACCGCGATCGGCGTGGTCGAGCGCTCGCGCGTCATCGATGGCCAGGCGGTCCGCGCGGGTGACGCGATCCTCGGTCTCGAGGCATCCGGGCTGCATGCGAACGGCTACTCGTTGGTCCGGGCGCTCATCGCGCAGTGGGACCTCGATCTCACGGAGCCATACCAGGCGCGGCTGCGTCGGACGCTGGGCGATCAGGCCACCGACGCCGCGCTGGCCAAGGCGCCGCACGAGGCCATGGCCACGCTCGGCGAGGTCCTCCTGACCCCCACCCGGATCTACGCACGCGCCGTGCTCGCCGCCCGTGCGGCCGTGGTCTCGGCGGGCGCTGACCTGCATGGGATCGCCCACATCACCGGTGGCGGGCTGCCCGGGAACGTGCCACGAGCGATGCCGGCAGGCCTCGGCGCCCGGCTGGACCCGGAACGGTGGACGATGCCATCGGTGATGACGCTCCTGGGAGCCCTCGGCGGGATGGACGACCAGGAACTTCGTGCCACCTTCAACGGTGGGCTGGGCATGGTCGTCGCGCTCCCGGTCACGTCGGTCCCGGTCGCGGTGGAGGCCTTGGCGAAGGCCGGTGTCGCGGCCTCGGTCGTGGGCGAGGTCGTGGTCGCCGAGACGGTCGGTGGCCGCTACGTCGAGGGCCCGCTCGAGGGGATCGCGTGACCGGCCGGATCGCCGTCGGGGTGTCCGGCGCCGGTTCGAACCTCCGGGCCCTGCAAGCGGCCGCCGCTCGAGGGTCGTTGGGTGGCGAGATCATCGTCGTGTTCGCGGACCGTCCATGCGCCGCGCTTGACTGGGCCGCGGAACAGGGGATCGAGACGGCACTGATCCCGGGCGGAGCCGACGACGCGCTTGCCGCGACGCTCGTCGCCCTCGCCCCGGACGTGATCGTGCTCGCGGGCTATATGCGGATCGTGGGACCGCAGGTGCTCGCGGCGTTCCCTGGGCGGATCCTGAACACGCACCCGAGCCTCCTGCCCGCCTTCCCGGGCGCGCATGCGGTCCCGGACGCCCTTGCCCACGGCGTGGCCGTCACGGGTTCGACGGTCCACATCGTCGATGCGACCCTCGACGGTGGACCGATCGTGGTCCAGGAGGCCGTCGACGGTCCTCCCCGGTGACGACGCGGCGTCCCTGCATGACCGGATCCGGGCCGTCGAGCACCGGCTCCTGCCGCAAGCCGTGAGCTTGCTGCTCGCCGGCGCCCTGGCGATCGCCCCCGATGGCCGCCACGTCACGATCGACCTGGAGCGCGCGGATGCCCGCCTGCCCGTCCGGCCGCGAGCGCTCCTGTCGGTCTGGGACAAGACCGGGCTCGTGGAGCTCGGTCGCGGACTGGTGGCGCGCGGGTTCGAACTCGTGTCCACCGGCGGGACCGCGCGGACCCTGCGCGAGGCCGGCCTGCCGGTGACCGACGTCGCCGCGGTCACGGGGTCCCCCGAGATGCTCGATGGACGGGTCAAGACGCTCCATCCCCGGATCCATGGCGGCCTGCTTGCCGACCGGCGACTCGCCGATCATCGACGTCAGCTGATCGCCGCCGGTATCGCCCCGTTCCAGCTCGTCGTCGTGAACCTGTACCCGTTCGCGGCCGCCCTGGAGCGACCCGGCATCACGATCGATCAGCTCATCGAGGAGATCGACATCGGCGGACCGTCGATGGTTCGCGCCGCCGCGAAGAACCACGCCGAACTCGCGGTCGTGACGTCACCGAGCCGGTACGACGAGATCCTCGCCGCGCTCGACGCCGACAGCGACGGACCCGGTGCGAGCGCCGGCGCCGTCGATCCCGGTCTGCGTCGAGCGCTCGCCCTCGAAGCCTTCGCGCACACGGCCGCGTACGACGCCCGGATCGCCGCCGAGCTCCCCGGACGGATGGCCGCAGCCGGTCTCTCGCTGCCCGACGAACCCGGGCTCCCGGGCGCGACCGATCCGTATCCGCCCGGTCTGACCATCGCGCTCGAGAAGGTCGAGACGCTTCGCTACGGGGAGAACCCGCATCAGTCCGCGGCCCGCTATCGACGTCCGGGCACGACCATCGATGACGGCCTGTTCGGCGTCGAGCGCGCGCCGCTCCAGGGCAAGGCCCTGTCGTACAACAACGTCCTCGATGCCGCGGCGGCGTCATCGCTGGGCCGCGCGCTCCGAGGTCCGGGCGTCGTCATCGTCAAGCACACCAACCCGTGCGGCGCGGCGGAGCGATCGACGTTGCTGGAAGCATGGACGGCCGCGCTCGAAGCCGATCCGGTCAGCGCCTTCGGTGGCGTCGTGGCGGTGACCCGCGGAGGTGGATGCCGACGTGGCCGCGCACTCACGTCGATCTTCCTCGAGGTCGTGGTCGCGCCGTCGTACACCGCCGAGGCCCTCGGGATCCTCGCCACCAAACCGAACCTGCGCGTCCTGATCGATGCGGTCCTTGCCGTCGATGATCCGGCGTCGGCCACCACGGCTCACCGCGACCGGCTCGCTCCGGACGGCCGGTGGCGCGGTCCTCGTGACGGCGCCGGACATCGCCACCGACGATCCGACGACGTGGACGACCGTCACGCAGCGTGCCCCGACCGCCGTCGAGCGCGAGGACCTTGACCTGGCCTGGCGGCTGGTCCGTGGCGTGACCTCCAACGCGATCGTCCTCGTGAAGGACGGTCGCCTGGTCGGGCTGGGGAGCGGGCAGACGTCGCGCGTGGATGCCGCTCGCCAGGCCGTCGCGAAGGCCCATGCCATGCTCGGCGAGGCCGCGACCGTCGGTGCCTCGTGTGGGTCGGACGCGTTCTTCCCGTTCGCGGACG
Source organism: uncultured Chloroflexia bacterium (assembly GCA_963778805.1). Lineage (GTDB taxonomy): Bacteria > Chloroflexota > Limnocylindria > Limnocylindrales > CSP1-4 > SPCO01. Next base: position 231,386 of record CAVZVT010000005.1, read on the forward strand.
CCGTCGAGGTCTGTCTGGCGGCCGGTGTGACCGCATTCGCGCAGCCCGGTGGCTCGATGCGGGACGCGGAGACCGTCGCGGTCGTCGATGGCGCCGGCGCGACGATGGTCACGACCGGGACCCGGCACTTCCGGCACTGACGACGGTCACGCCCGTCGCATCGCGCGACCGGCCGCTGCTACCATCGCGCTCCCATGAGCGAACGTCCCCGGTACTACCTCACCACGGCCATCGCGTACGCGAACAACAAGCCCGGCGTCCATACCCTCTATGAGGTGATCGGCGCCGATGTCATCGCGCGCTGGCACCGGATGCGTGGCGACGACACCCGGTTCCTCACGGGGACCGACGAACACTCGATCAACATCGCGCAGAGCGCCATCGACGAGGGACGCTCAGCTCGCGACTTCGTCGATGAGAAGGTCGGCTACTTCCGGACCGCCGAGGACGCCCTCGCGATCAGCCCCGACCGGTTCATCCGGACCACCGACCCGGATCACATCCGGTCCGCGCAGGAGATGGTCCGCCGCGCCCACGCGAATGGCGACATCTACCTCGGCACGTACGAGGGCTGGTACTGCCCGAACGAGGGGTTCCGCAACGCGACGGACGTCCAGGAGACGGCTCGCGGCACGATCTGCCCGAACCACCCCGATGTGCCGCTCCAGTGGCTGACCGAGAAGAACTGGTTCTTCCGGCTGTCGGCCTATCAGGAGCGTCTGGAGCGCTACTACGCCGACCATCCGGACTTCGTCCAGCCCGAGTTCCGCCGCAACGAGATGCTCGGATTCATCCGCGGTGGCCTCGAGGACTTCTCGATCAGCCGCGAACGGACGCCGGGTGGCTGGGGCATCCCGTTCCCGATCGCCGAGGATGGCCAGACCGCCCTTCGCGAGGACGGCTCGTGGGATCCGGAGGCGGGGGTCATCTACGTCTGGTTCGATGCGCTGATCAACTACATCACGGGCGCCGGATTTCCCGACGACGCGGACGCGTTCGCCCACTGGTGGCCGGCCGACCTGCACGTGATCGGCAAGGACATCGCGCGGTTCCATACGATCTTCTGGCCCGCGATGCTCTGGAGCGCCGGGCTCGAAGCGCCGCGCCACGTCTGGGTCCACGGCTGGCTGCTCGCGGCCGGTGGCGAGCGGATGAGCAAGAGCCGCGGCAACTTCCTCGATCCCGACGACTTCGTGGCGGCGTTCGGCGCCGACGCGGCGCGGTATGTCGTCCTGCGCGAGGTCCCGTTCGATCGCGACGCGGAGGTCTCCTGGGACTCGTTCGTCCGTCGCTACAACGCCGACCTCGCGAACGATCTCGGCAACCTCGTGAATCGGACGGTCTCGATGACCAACCGCTACCTCGACGGCGAGCGACCGCCTCCGCGCGATGCCGCGACCTCGTCCACTGGCTGCGCCTGGCCGGCAGCGCTCGAACGATCGACAGCTCGGCTCGAGGCCTGTCTGCTCCACGACGCGCTCGCGGAGCTGTGGTCGTTCGTCGGGGCGGCGAACAAGGCCGTCGATGCGCAACGACCGTGGGATCTGGCGAAGGCCTGGAAGGACGGCGACGCGGCAGCCGGGGAGCAGCTTCGTGGCGTCCTGGGCGATCTCATCGAGGCGTGTCGCCTGCTGGGTCTGGCCGTGGCGCCGTTCATGCCGGGGATCGCACCGCGGGTCCTCGCCCAACTCGGCTATGCGTACCCCTATGGCCCCGACGGGAACGGCGGGCCATCGATCGTCGGCGAGCTCCGATGGGGTGCCCACGCCGACGAATCGGGACGTCGTGACCGCCCCGGAGCCGCTGTTCCCGCGCCTCGACACCGAGACGCCGGCGAACTAAGTCCGCGAGCCCGGCCTACCATGCCCCGGTGCCGCTCGTCGACAGCCACTGCCATATCAACGCCGACCGGTTCGATGGCGATGCGGACCTCGTGATCGGTGGCGCTCGCCTCGCCGGGGTCGAGCGGATCCTCGTCCCTGGCTGGAATGTCGCCTCGTCGGAGCGGGCGCTCGCGAGGGTCGACGAGTTCCCCTGGCTCGATGCCGCCGTCGGCGTCCATCCGCACGATGCCGCCAAGGTCGATGACGCCGGCTGGGCCGGGCTGGTCGCGCTCGCGGCCGACGACCGGGTGCGGGCGATCGGCGAGACCGGGCTCGACTACGACCGGGTGTTCAGCCCCATCGCGGACCAGCTGACGAACCTGCGTCGGAACCTGCGACTCGCGCTCGAGACCGGCAAGCCCGCGATCCTGCACTGCCGCTCGGCGGAGGGGCGACGTGACGCGCAGGACGCGCTCCTGACCGAACTGCGGGCGGCCGGGGTGGGGGACGCCCGGTGGACCGCGGCGTTCGGCGACCGCCCGCCGGCGATCATCCACTCCTACTCGGGGCCGCTCGACTACGGCCGCGCCGTCATCGATCTCGGGCTCGCGGTCAGCTTCTCGGGGCTCGTGTTCCGCCGCGGTGAGGAGGCCTCGGCCGAGGTCGCGCCGCTGGTTCCCGCCGATCGCCTCCTGACCGAGACCGATTCGCCGTTCCTCTCGCCGCCAGGCGCGCCCCGGAAACGAAACGAACCGGAGTGGGTACGCGTCACAGCGGCATGGCTCGCCGAGCGTCGCGGTATCACGATCGATGTCCTCGGGCCGATGCTCATCGCGGCGTACGATCGGACGATCGTCCGCCAGGGGAGGACCGGATGATCACCTTCACCCGCCCGTTCACCAGACTCATCCTCGTGAGCGCGGCGATCCTCGCGGTCGCAGGCTGCGGCGGCGACGCGGCATCGCCCGGCTCGAGCCTGGCCGCGGGCGCTTCGGGGACGACCTCACCCAGTCCCGCGCCGACCGTGGTGGCCTCCTCGGCGCCCACGACGACCGTTCGTTCCCACGGCCAAGCCGACGGCATCCCCCGGTCCGACGGCCGAGCCGACACCGTGCCCGGTGCCCACCGCCACGGGCGCGTTGCCGTCCGACCGGCTGGTCGACGTCAAGACGTCGAGCACCGCCGACGCCGACCGCCTGACCTTCGTGTTCGGGAACATGTCCGTCCCGGGTCCGATGGGCACCGCCGACCGGCAGACTCAAGGCGGCGACGCCCCCGTACACGTTCGGACCCAGTGGGCTGCCCATCACGATGACGGGCGACCACGTCCTCCAGGTCGTGTATCGGCAGATGTCCATCGTGGCGGATACCGGCGATCCGGTGTACCAGGGACCACCCGAGTTGGCACCCGACCTGCCGTCGCTCAAGCACGCCGTGGAGTTCGACGAGTCCGAGGGTGTCGTCGGCTGGTACGTCGGCTACGACGGCCCTGGCTGCGTCACCGTGGAGCGGGCCGGACGGAACATCACGCTCGTCTTCCCGCATCCGGCTTGACGCTCCGGCGCGCAGGTTGACAGGCCCCTCGCCGGTTCGGTAGTCTGGCACTTGGCACTCTCGCACCGAGAGTGCTAAAGCACCGCTCGATCGCCCATACCCGCGTGTCCGACGAGCGTCAGGTCACGGCTGACCGTTGGAGGGTCGGAGCCGGCGCGGATGCGGTGCTCGACAACATGACAGGGACGACGGCATCCCGGCCTCGACGAGGCTTGCCCGACGACCCGCAAGTCCAAACCCGACGGCCGAGTTCGGCCGCCACCAGGAGGTAGGCACGTTGGCCAAAGCCACTGCGCACGCGAAGAAGTTGAGCCCGCTGGGCGATCGCGTGGTCATCCAGCCGAGCGCCCGGGAGGAGATGACCAAGAGCGGCATCGTCCTGCCGGACACCGTCAAGGAAAAGCCCCAGGAGGGCACCATCATCGCCGTCGGCCCCGGCCGCATCCTTGAGGATGGCAAGCGCGAGGCGATGGACGTCAAGACCGGTGACAAGGTCCTGTACGCGAAGTACGCCGGCACCGAGTTCAAGATCGACGACGAGGATCTCCTCATCGTCAGTCAGAAGGACATCCTGGCGATCGTCGCGGGCTGACGGCCCGACCGGCCGCACCGTGTCAGACGTCTCACGTTCCTGGAGGGACACTCGAATTGGCTAAGCAACTCATCTTCGACGAGACCGCTCGTCGTTCACTCAAGCGGGGCATCGATCGCCTCGCCGACGCCGTCAAGGTGACGATCGGCCCCAAGGGTCGCAACGTCGTCCTCGACAAGAAGTTCGGCTCCCCGACGATCACCAACGACGGTGTCACGATCGCTCGCGACATCGAGCTCGAGGATCCGTTCGAGAACATGGGCGCGCAGCTCCTCAAGGAGGTCGCGACCAAGACCGACGACGTCGCCGGCGACGGAACCACCACCGCGGTGGTCCTCGGCCAGGCGCTCGTGAGCGAGGGCCTTCGGGTCGTCACCGCGGGGGCCAACCCGATGGTCGTCAAGCGCGGCATCGAGGCCGCCGTCGAGGCGGTCGTCGCCGAGATCAAGAAGCAGTCCCGCCCGGTCAACAACCGGGAGCAGATCGCGGCCGTCGCCGCCATCAGCGCCGCGGATCCGGAAGTCGGCGAGATCATCGCCGAGGTCATGGACAAGGTCGGCAAGGACGGTGTCATCACCGTCGAGGAAGGGCAGTCGCTCGGCCTCGAGAAGGAATACACCGAGGGGATGCAGTTCGACCGCGGCTACCTGTCCGCGTACTTCGTCACCAACCCCGATCGGATGGAAGCGGTCCTCGACAACCCGCTCATCCTGATCACGGACAAGAAGATCTCCAGCGTCCAGGACATGCTCCCGGCGCTCGAGAAGGCCGTCGCGCAGGGCAAGCCCACGCTGATCATCGCCGAGGACGTCGATGGTGAGGCGCTGGCCACGCTCGTCGTGAACAAGCTTCGCGGCACGGTGTCGGTCCTCGCGGTCAAGGCGCCGGGCTTCGGCGACCGCCGCAAGGAGATGCTTCGCGACATCGCCATCCTCACCGGTGGCACCGTCATCAGCGAAGAGGTCGGGCGCAAGCTCGACTCGGTCACCATCGAGGACTTCGGCTCGGCTCGCCGCGTCGTGGCCACGAAGGACGACACGACCATCATCGACGGCGACGGCAAAGCCGACCAGATCAAGGGCCGCATGAGCCAGATCAAGGCCCAGATCGAGGAGACCACCTCCGACTACGACAAGGAGAAGCTCCAGGAGCGCCTTGCCAAGCTGTCGGGTGGGGTCGCCGTGATCAAGGTCGGCGCGGCCACCGAGGTCGAGCTCAAGGAGAAGAAGCACCGCATCGAGGATGCCCTCTCGACGACCCGCGCGGCCGTCGAGGAAGGCCTCGTCGCCGGCGGTGGGACCACGCTCCTCCAGGCCATCCCCGCGCTTGACAAGATCAAGCTCGAGGGTGACGCCCAGGTCGGCGTCGACATCGTCCGCAAGGCCCTCGAGGCCCCGGCTCGCCAGATCGCCGACAACGCCGGCGCGCACGGCGAAGTCGTCGTCGAACACGTCAAGACGCTCAAGCCCGGCTTCGGGTACGACGCGCTCAACGGCGAGTACGGCGACCTGTTCAAGAAGGGGATCGTCGACGCGGCCAAGGTGACGCGTTCGGCCCTCCAGAACGCCGCATCGATCGCGGCCATGGTCCTGACGACGGAGACCCTCATCTCGGATCTGCCCGAGAAGGCCGCCGCCGGCGGTGGCCCCGGTGGCCACGACCACGGCGGTGGAGGGATGGACTTCTAGTCCAGTCGCCATCGAGCACCGGCACCGCCGGTCGATCGATCACGAAGAGAGCCGGGCATCCATCCGTGGATGCCCGGCTCTCGTGCGTCCGAAGTTTGACGCCGACGCCCGCGCGACCCTAGGCTCGCGGTCTGACCGTCCGGACCGTCGGCCCGCGGCAGCTCGAAGGATCGGGAGGACTGGATGCACCGCATCATCGGCGTCGGGATCGGTGGGGTCGTCACGTACCTCATCCTCTGGATCACGGTCGGGGGCCAGTACTACGACAAGTACGTCGCCGCGATCGTCATCGGTGCCATCGTCGCGCTGCTGTGGCCCTGGTTCATCGGGTTCATGCTCGCCCGTCGCGTGAAGAACCGTCGCGACGAGAAGATGCAGGCCGAAGTCGAGCGCCAGGTGGCGGAGCAGAGCAAGCCGGGCTGACGCTTCGCCATGACGACCCGTCGCCGTCGCATCGTCATGGCCGTGCTGATCGTCGTCGGGATGGGCATCCTGTTCGTGGGTCGCACGCCGCCGCCGCCGCCCATCCAGATCGACGAAGCCGCGAACGGCACGACCGTGTCCATCACACCGGGCGCGACGTTCGTCATCGCCCTGCAGGCGAACCCGAGCACGGGCTACTCGTGGCAGGTCCAGCCGATCCCCGATCCGGCGGTCGTGAGCCTGGTCAGCGAGGCGTACGTCCAGGCGCCGGCGGCGAGTGGGCTCGTCGGTGCCGGCGGGACGGACACGTTCACCTTCAAGGTCCTCGACTCCGGCACCACGACGCTCACGTTGTGGTACCTGCCGCCCGGGCGGACCGACCCGGCGTCCACCTTCAGCGTGACCATCGAGGCTCACACCCTAGGCTGAGGCCGTTGACCGTCGCGACCGGGACCATCGGGCGTTTGACAGGAACGCCGATCACGGGGAGTCTGTCCGCGGTCCCACGGACCGACTCGGGACCCCTATGACTTCGAAGGAGCCACATGATCCGCCGTCTCGTTGCCCCGCTGGCCTTCGCCGCCAGCGTCGCGGTCCTCATCGCTGCCTGCAGTGGTGGTGCGACCGCCTCTCCGCTCTCTGAGCCAAAGGACATCCTCGCGGCTGCCGCCAAGGCGACGCAGGGTGCCAAGAGCTTCCACCTCGACGCCACGGTCGATGGGTCGATCACCGCTGACCTGACCGGGTCGGGCTCGGGTGCGCCGATCAACCTGAGCGGCACGACGGCCACGGCCGATGTCGACATCGCCAACTCGGCGGCCCACGCCACGTTCACGGCACCGAGCCTCTTCGGACTGTCGGGCGAGGCGATCGCCGTGGGCGGGAAGGCGTACCTCAAGACGACGCTGACCGGGGACCAGTACCAGGTCACCGATACCGGCAGCCTGACGTCCCAGCTGCCGATGGGCTCAGCCGACCCGAATGCCTCGCCGATGGCCAGTGACATGGTCAGCGGTCTCACGGATGCCCTGTCCCAGCCCGGCGTCGATCCCGTCAAGGGTCCGGACGTCGCCTGTGGATCGAAGCAGTGCTACACCGTCACGATCAACCTCACGCCCGAGGAGATCGCGGCGCTCGGCGCCGATGCGGGGGCGACGTCCCTGCCGATCGACACGAGCGACGCCACGATCGACATCGCCTTCCAGGTCGAGAAGGACACGAACTACCTGGCTGGCGTGAACCTTGGCGTCACCTCGGCGAAGCAGGGCAACCTCAAGATCGCGCTCACGTTCTCGAAGTGGAACGAGCCGGTCACCGTCACGGCACCGCCGGCCGACCAGGTCAAGCCGGCTGGCTGACCCGGTCGACTGACCGCATAGGGGGCTGGCGCCGGCTGCTCACGCCACGGGCAGCTGCGCCAGCCGACCTACAATGGACGGGTGAGTCCCACCCGTCGTCGCCGCCCGGGCGACCCCACGCTCGACGATGCCGCCGAGACGGTCGGAACGCTCTTCACGGCCCTCGACGACGAGGCGCCGGCACCCGAGGAACCCGCGTGGATGCGCGACGCGCCCGGCCAGGGCTCCGAGCCCGCCGCGGCGCCGCCGCTCGATCCGGCCGCCATCGAGGCGCGTCGCACCGAGCGTGCGGCCGAGATCGTTCGCGCCCTCAATCCGGAGCAGGCCCGCGCGGTCACGACGACCGACGGCCCGCTCCTGATCCTGGCGGGGGCCGGGTCGGGCAAGACGCGGGTCCTCGCGCATCGGATCGCCTATCTCGTCGGCGTCAAGGGCGTCGCGCCATGGCGGATCCTCGCGGTGACCTTCACGAACCGTGCCGCCGCCGAGCTTCGCGAACGGATCATCAGCCTCGTCGGCGAGGGTGGCCGCGACGTCCAGGCGGGGACGTTCCACGCGTTGTGCGCTCGAGTGCTTCGTCAGGACGGCGAGGCGATCGGGGTGGATCGGCGGTTCGTCATCTACGACACCGACGATCAGGGCGCGTTGATGAAGCAGATCCTCAAGGAGGAGGACCTGCCGCTCACGGGTGAGTTCCGACCGAGCGCGGTCCTCGGGGCGATCAGCCGATCCAAGAACGAGATGCTGGACCCGGCGTTCCTCTCCGAGCACGCGGCCAACCATCGCGAACGGACCATCGCCCGGCTCGCGAGCCGCTACCAGGAGCGGCTTCGCAAGTCGCACGCCCTCGACTTCGACGACCTGCTGCTGGAGGCCGTCCGATTGTTCCAGGAGGCGCCCGAGGTCCTCGCCAAGTACCAGGAGAAGTGGCGCTACCTCCACGTGGACGAATACCAGGACACCAACCGCGCGCAATACCTGTGGGTCAGCGCGCTGGCGGCGAAGTACGGCAACCTCGCGGTCGTCGGCGACGACGACCAGTCGATCTACAGCTGGCGTGGCGCCGACCTGCGCAACATCCTCGATTTCGAGCGGGACTGGCCGACGGCCACCGTGGTCAAGCTCGAACAGAACTACCGCTCGACCCAGCTCATCCTCGATGCCGCCCATGCCGTCGTGTCGCGCAACAGCGCGCGCAAGGACAAGAAGCTCTGGACCGAGAACCCAGGCGGCGTGAAGATCCAGCGCTTCGAGGCGTACAACGAGGAAGAGGAAGCCGAGTGGATCGCCCGTCAGGTCGAGAGCATGACGGGCGGTCGGGGTAGTGCCCTGACCCGACGCGCTGACGCCGATGACGACCTCGGCGACCGGCTTCGGGCCCGTGACGTCGCGGTCATGTACCGGATGAACGCCCAGTCCCGCGCGATCGAGGAGTCGTTCCTTCGGTACGGCATCCGCTACCAGCTCGTCGGTGGGACCCGGTTCTACGCTCGTCGCGAGGTCAAGGATGCCCTGGCGTATCTGCGGACCCTGCGGTCGGACACGGACAGCGTCAGCTTCGAGCGGATCATCAATGTCCCGGGTCGGGGGATCGGGGACAAGACCATCGAGGTCCTCCGGGCGGCGGCCGCGCGTGAGGGCGGCTCGACGTGGAGTGCCATCGAGGCTGCCAGTCGCGGCGAACTCGACGGGCTTGGTCCACGGGCCCGCTCGGCCCTCTCGGACTTCGCGGGACTGATCCGCCGACTCCGGACGCGGATCGGCGTCCTCGCCCTGCCCGAGCTCCTCGACGAAGCCCTCGAGGCGTCCGGCTACCGGGCGATGCTCGCCGACGGCTCCGAGGACGGTGAGGAACGCTGGGCGAACCTCCTCGAGCTGCGGAGCGTCACGACGCGATACGACGACCTGGCCCCTGACGACGCGCTCGACCGGCTTCTCGAGGAGACCGCGCTGGTGGCGGACCAGGACTCGTACGAAGGCGATGCCGACGCGGTCACGCTCATCACGCTCCATGCGGCCAAGGGTCTCGAGTTTCCGGTCGTCTTCATCGCCGGACTCGAAGAAGGCCTGTTCCCGCACAGCCGCGCGCTCGACGACGAGAAGGAGCTCGAGGAGGAGCGACGCCTCGCCTATGTCGGCATCACCCGCGCCAAGCGACGCCTCTATCTGTCGCACGCGTGGCGCCGCGCCACGTGGGGGATGGGTCAGGCGGCCGTGCCATCGCGGTTCCTGCTCGAGATCCCGGCCGAGCTGATGGTCGGTCCGCAACTCGGTGCCGGTTCGGACGATCGCGATCTGGATCTGGATCTGGTGTTCGGGGCTCGACGCACGAGCCGCTTCGGCACCCCGGTCCGTGGCAACGGACCCGCCTATCGGCAGGGGAGCGGGCGCCCGGGGGCACCGGCCGCCGGCGAATCGTTCCGACCCTCGCGGGACCTGGCGGCCAAGCGAGATGCCTACGCCGACGGCGCCCCGTCGGGTTCGCTCGGGCGACCCGCGAGCCCGGCAAGCCCGGCAAGCGCGCCGAGGCCGCCCCGACCGATCATCCCCGGTGAACGGCAGTTCCGCGACGGCGATCGCGTCCGCCATGGTCGGTGGGGCGACGGCATCGTCGTCACCTCGAAGCTGACCCGCAGCGATGAAGAGGTCACGGTCGCGTTCAAGGATCCATCGGTGGGTCGCAAGCAGATGCTCGTGAGCCTGGCCAACCTCGACATCATCGGATGACGGATCCACAGACCGACCGATCGGATGGAGGCGCTGACTCGGGTCGTCAACGTCCGGGAGTTCGAGGCGCTGGCGCGGGCGTCGATGGACCCCGCCGCCTTCGACTACGTGGCCGGTGGGTCGTGGGACGACGTCAGCCTCGCCGAGAACGAGGCCGCCTGGCGGCGTCAGCGGCTTCGGCCGCGCGTGCTCGTCGATGTCGCGAACGTCGATCCCTCGACGACCCTGCTCGGCGTCCGATCGTCCTTGCCGCTCGCGATCGCGCCGATGGCGGTCCATGCCCTCGCCGATCCCGACGGCGAGGTCGCCACCGCGCGTGCCGCCGCCGCCGCCGGCGTGCCGTTCATCCTCTCGACCACGTCGTCGCGGTCGATGGAGGACGTCGCGGGTTCCGTCGGCCCCGAGGCCACGCGCTGGTTCCAGCTCTATGTGCAGGCGGACCTCGGGATCACCCGCTCGCTCGTCGAGCGCGCGGCCGCCTCCGGGTACACCGCCGTCGTCCTGACGGTCGATCTCCCGGTCCTCGGCTATCGGGATCGAGATCGTCGGTCCGGGTTCCAGCTGCCGCCCCTCGGCAACTTCGGCGAGGGCCAGGACGACCACGTCGTCCGCCCCGGGGTCGGGCCAGATCGGTTGGCCGATCAGATGCGTTCGAGCCTGACCTGGGACGACCTCGCCACGATCCGTGGCTGGTCCGATCTGCCGATGGTGCTCAAGGGGATCATGACCGCCGAGGACGCGCGGATCGCCGTCGATCACGGCGTCGACGGGATCGTCGTGAGCAACCACGGGGCCCGTCAGCTCGATCGCGTCCCTGCGCCGGTCGATGTCCTCCCGGCGATCATGGCAACGATCGGCGGTCAGGGCGGTCACGTCGAGGTCTGGGTGGACGGTGGCGTCCGACGCGGGCTCGACATCGCCATCGCGCTCGCGCTCGGGGCGAGGGGCGTCCTGGTCGGACGTCCGATCTTCTGGTCGCTCGCGGCGGGTGGCCAGGCCGGCGTCGAGCGCGCGATCGCCATCCTCGGCGAGGAATTCGCAACCGCGATGGCGTTGCTGGGCGTCACGACGGCCGCCGCGATCACCTCGGATCACCTCGTCGCCCCGGTGCCCGACGGCCGCTGACCGACCCCGAACCGCGACGCCAGCGATACCGGCTCGCTATCGCGCCGCATCGGCCGATCCGTTGCAGGGTGAAGGTCGAGCGAACGGCGAGGTGGGTCCTCCGGCTCGCTCGCTTCTTCCCTGAAATGACCCTGAGGCACCTGATGTATGACCGCGACCGCGCTGTCGATCTGATCGACCGCGCCTTCGATAGCAATCCCTACTGTCCCACCTGCGGCGCCCCGACGACGATCATCGACGAGGCTGGCCACATCCGTCTGGAGTGCTCCGCCGCTTCGACCGCGGATGGGCTTCTGGCCAGGATCAGCGCGGCGTTCCTGCCGCACCTGCGCCGCGAGATCCTCGATCTCTCGGAGGGCATGGCCGCCTAGCCACCGCGCCCTCGATGCGGGGGGCCGACACGTTCGGTACCCTCGCATCGATGACGATCCAACTCCCGCCGGTCGACCCGGATCTGGTCGCGGCGGCCGCGGCGCTCGATCCCGAGGCAGCGGCGATCCGACACGCCTCGCTCGCGGAGCAGATCGATCGCGCGAACGAGCTCTACTACATCCAGGACGCGCCCGAGCTGTCGGACGCGGAATACGACCAGCTGTTCCGCGAGCTGGTCGCCCTCGAGACCGCGCATCCGTCGCTCACGACGTCCGAGTCACCCACGCAACGCGTCGGGGGGACGCCGGCAGGCACCTTCGACGAAGTCCGCCACGGGCGACCGATGTTGTCGCTGGCGAACGCCTTCAGTCACGACGAGCTGCGTGCGTTCGATGCCCGCGTCCGCAAGGGCCTTGGACTCCCCGCGGCGCCAGACGACGCCCCTGAGCTCCGCTACGTGGCCGAGCTCAAGATCGACGGTCTGGCGATCAGCCTGCACTTCGAGCGGGGTCGGTTCGTCCAGGGCGCGACCCGCGGAGACGGCACGACCGGCGAGGACGTGACCGCCAATCTGCGGACGATCGCCGTGATCCCGGCGCGGCTCACGACCACCGCCACCATCGATGCCCGTGGCGAGGTCTTCATGCCCAAGGCCGAGTTCGCGCGGATCAACGGCGAACGCGAGCAGGCCGGTCTGCCGCTGTACTCGAACCCGCGCAACAGCGGCGCGGGCTCGCTCCGCCAGATCGACCCGAGCGTGACGGCGGCCCGAAAGCTGTCGGCCTGGTTCTACCAGCTCGTCGAGGACGACGGCCCCGCCTCCACCCAGACCGCGGCGCTGGAGCGTCTGGAGGCCCTCGGGTTCCCGGTCAACCCCGACCACGCCGGTGACCTCGATATCGAGGGCGTCATCGCCTTCACCGAACGATGGCGCGAGGCACGCCACCACCTGCCGTACGAGACCGACGGCGTGGTGGTCAAGGTCGATCGCTTCGACCAGCAGGAACGGCTCGGGATGGTCAGCCGGGCGCCACGCTGGGCCATCGCCTTCAAGTTCCCGCCGGAGCAGGTCGAGTCGTTCGTCGAGGACATCGTCCCGTACGTCGGCCGGACCGGGACCCTGACGCCCGTGGCCCATCTGACGCCGACCCGGGTGGCCGGCTCCACCGTGGCTCGCGCCACCCTGCACAACCTCGACGAGGTCCGACGCAAGGACATCCGGATCGGCGACTGGGTGGTCCTCCAGAAGGCGGGCGACGTGATCCCCGAGGTCGTTCGCCCGTATGCGGACCGCCGGACCGGCGCGGAACGCGAGTTCGAGATGCCGGCGCGCTGCCCCGTCTGCGACACGCCCGTCGTCCAGGACGAGGGAGCCGTCCGGATCTATTGCCCGAACGGGCGATGCCCGGCTCGGCTCGCCCAGGAGTACGCGCACTTCGTGGGTCGTGGCGGCATGGACATCGAGGGAGCGGGCTGGGCCGTCCTGAGTCAGCTGCTGGAGCGCGGGATGATCCACTCGCGCGCGGATGTGTTCCGTCTGACTGCCGCGGACCTCGAGACGCTCGACCGGTTCGCGCGCAGGAGTGCGGAGAATCTGGCTGGCCGGATCGCCCGGGCGCGCGTGGGACGGCCGTTGGCGCGCGTGCTCAACGGCCTTGGGATGCCGCAGGTCGGCGAGCAGACCGCGATCGACCTCGCCACGTGGTTGGCTGGCCGCGTGCCGTCGGTCGACGACCTGCCGGCCTCGGACGGGACGACGTTGCCGGACCCGTGGTTCGAGGCGGTGGAAGCCGATCTTCGTCGGACCGCGGTCGATGATCCCGATGCGCTGACCGAGGTGCCCGGGATCGGTCCGACGGTCGCCGCCGCCCTGCAGCGCTGGTTCACCGACGAGGCGACGCGTGACGTCCTGCGGGAACTCGTCGATGTCGGCGTGGTGCCCGAGCGGCCGGTCGTCCGGCCGTCCGGCGACGGGAGCGAGGGCCCATTGCACGGGCAGACGGTGGTGGTCACCGGTACGCTGCCCACGATGAGTCGACAGGAGGCCGAGGAGGCGATCCGCGCCGCCGGCGGGAAACCGGGTGGTTCCGTGTCGAAGAAGACCGATTACGTCGTCGCCGGCGAGAGTGCCGGTTCGAAGCTCACCAAGGCCCAGGAGCTCGGCGTCCCCGTGCTCGATGAAGACGCGTTCCGGCGGCTGCTCGCCGGGGAGGAGGATCGATGATCAGTCCGGATCCGGTTCGTCAGGCCGCTGCCTATCAGGCATCGTTGCTCGCCGCGCTCGGTGACGATGACCCCGCCGTCGCGCAGGCGACCACACCCGCGACGATCCGCGCGCTGATCGCGGAGGCCGGGCCGGATCTCGTGACCCGTCCGGCGCCAGGGGAGTGGTCCGTCCTCGGGTGCATCGACCACATCGTCGATGCCGAACTCGTGATGGCGGGACGATATCGCTGGGTGATCGCCCACGACGAGCCCGAGATCATCGGCTACGACCAGGATCTGTGGGTCGACCGGCTGCATCGCGACACCGAGGATCCGGCGCGACTGCTGGCCCTCTTCGAAGCGCTTCGCGAGGCGAACCTGCGCCTGTGGAACGCGTCGAGCGCGACCGATCGGGCGCGGGTCGGGGTGCACCGTGAGCGCGGCCCCGAGAGTGTCGATCTGATGTTCCGGATGCTCGGCGGGCATGACCGCGTCCACCTCGCCCAGGCTCGCCGGACCCTGGCCCAGGTCCGTGGCGAGGTCCGCGCGGACGGCTGAGTCCTCGACGACGCTCGACCGCGCTCGCCGCGACGCGGGGAGGCCCACGCGCTCGGCTATCATCGCGACATGGCCACCCTGTCACGCGCCGACGTCGAGCACGTCGCCCATCTCGCCCGCCTCGGGCTTCGCGATGACGAGCTCGCGCTCCTCGAAGGGCAGCTCAACCACATCCTCGACCAGTACGCGATCCTGTCGACCGTCCCGACCGACCACATCGCCCCCGACGGCGCAGACGATCGAGCTCGACAACATCCTGCGCGACGACGTCGTCACGCCGTCGCTCTCGGTGGAGGACGTCATCGGGAACGCCGCGGACCACGAGGGCGGGGACATCGTCGTGCCCGCCATCCTCGGCGGCTGACGGGCGAACGGAGCCTACCGATGTCCGCTGACGCCGCCGATCCCACCGCCCTGACGCACCTGACCGCGCACGCCCTGGCCGAACGCCTGCGTGCCGGCGAAATCACGTCCCGCGAGGCGACCCTCGCGGCCCTCGACGCCGCCGACGGCGGGCAACCGCGGCCCTGAATGCGTGGCTCGTCATCGAGCGGGAGCGCGCCCTGGCGGCCGCCGATATCGCCGATGAGCGGCTCAAGGCGGCCCGCGCCGACGGTCCGGCTGCGGTCGCCGCCCTGCATCCGCTGCTCGGCGTGCCCGTCGGATTGAAGGATCTCGTCTCCGTTCGAGGCTGGCAGTGCACCGCCGGCTCGCGGATCCTCGAGGGCTACATCGCGCCGTACGACGCCCACATCACCGAGCGACTCCATGACGCCGGCGCCGTGATCGTCGGCAAGACCAACATGGACGAGTTCGCGATGGGCTCGTCGACCGAGCATTCGGCCTATGGACCGGTGGCCAATCCCTGGGACCTCGAGCCGCGTCCCCGGCGGCAGCAGCGGTGGGTCGGCGGCGGCCGTCGCTGCCTACCACGTCCCGTTGTCGATCGGCACGGACACCGGCGGCTCCATCCGCCAGCCGGCCGCGCTCACGCGGGATCGTCGGGATCAAGCCGACGTACGGTCGCGTCAGCCGGTACGGCATCGTCGCGTTCGCGTCGTCGCTCGACCAGATCGGGCCGTTCGCCCGCGACGTGCGCGACGCGGCGGCCCTGCTGCACGCGATCGCCGGTCGCGACGCGCGCGACTCCACCTCGTCGCCGGAACCGGTCCCGGACGCGCTGCTGGACCTCGCGGCGTCCGATGACGCGGCCGCCGGCGCGCTCAAGGGCAAGCGACTCGGGCTGCCGCGCGAGTACTTCGTCCCGGGCATGGAGCCGGGCGTCGAGGCGCGGATCCGCGAGGCCGTCGCCGCAGCTCGAGGCGGCCGGGGCGATCGTCGAGGAGGTCAGCCTGCCGCACACCGAGTACGGCCTCGCGACCTACTACATCGTCGCGCCGGCCGAGGCCTCGGCGAATCTCGCGCGGTACGACGGCATCCGCTTCGGTCCCCGACAGGGCACCGACGGCGACGTCCTGGCCGGCTATCTCGCGACGCGCGGCGACGGGTTCGGCGCCGAGGTGAAGCGGCGGATCATGCTCGGCACCTACGCCCTCTCGGCGGGCTACTACGACGCGTACTACCTCAAGGCGCAGAAGGTCCGGACCCTCATCAAGGGCGACTTCGATGCCCTCTGGGCGCAGGGCTTCGATGCGCTGGTCGCACCGACCAGTCCGACGGTCGCGTTCCGGCTTGGTGCGCGCGGATGGCCGACCCGGTGTCGATGTATCTCTCGGATGCGTGCACGCTGCCGGTGAACATGGCCGGCCTGCCCGGGCTGAGCATCCCGTGCGGTCTGTCCGAGGGGCTGCCGGTCGGGCTCCAGCTCATCGGGGCGCCATGGTCCGAGGCCGGAGCTCGTTCGAGCTCCACGCGGCTATGAAGCGATCACCGCCGACGCCGACTGGCGCCGCCAGGAGCCGACGGGCCTGACCGCGGCGCTCCCGGCGTGACCGACGTCTTCGAGCCGGCCGCCTCCGCGCCCGCCGCTCGCCGATCGCGCCCTGGCGCAGCGCGTCCTCGACGTCCCGCCGTCGGGGATCCGCAAGTTCTTCGACATCGTCGCCACGATGGACCGACGTCATCAGCCTCGGGGTGGGGGAGCCCGACTTCGACACGCCCCGTTCGATCGTGGAGGCCGGCGTCGAGATCGCTGCGCGAGGGGCGGACCCACTACACCTCCAACTACGGGACCCTCGAGCTCCGCCGGGCGCTGGCCGACGCACCTGGAGCGTCGCTACGACGTCCGCTACGACCCGAAGACCGAGATCCTCATCACGGTCGGGGCGTCCGAGGCGGTGGACCTGGCGCTGCGCGCCACCTGCGACCCGGGCGACGAGGTCATCCTCCACGAGCCGTCGTACGTCGCCTACGTCGCCGGCGATCGTGTTCGCGGGCGGCGACGGTCCGTCACTGTCGCGACCCGGTTCGAGGACGACTTCGCGCTGGACCCGGCGGCGGTGGAGGCCGCGATCACGCCGCGGACCAAGGCCCTGTTCCTCGGCTACCCGTGCAACCCGACCGGGGCGGTCCTGCCCGACGCCGTGCAGGACGAGCTGGCCGCGCATCGCGGTCGCGCCACGACCTGCTCGTCTACAGCGACGAGATCTACGACCGACTCGCCTACGGGTCCTATCGCCATCGGGCGATGAGCTGCCCTGCCGGGGATGCACGAGCGGACGATCCTGATGGGCGGCTTCTCGAAGGCGTATGCGATGACCGGCTGGCGCGTCGGCTACGTCGCGGCGCCGGCCTCGATCCTCGAAGGGCTGGTCAAGGTCCACCAGTACGGGATCATGTCGGCGCCGACCATGGCGCAGGACGCGGCGCTCGTGGCGGTCATCGAAGGCGAACCCGATGTCGAGCGGATGCTCGCCGAGTACGACCGTCGTCGCCGGCTGATCGTCGACGGGCTCAATGCGCTCGGTCTCGAGACGTTCGAGCCGCGCGGCGCGTTCTACGCCTTCCCGAGGATCACCTCGACCGGGCTGACCGACGACGAGTTCGCGGAGCGCCTGCTGATGGAGGAGCGCGTCGCGGTCGTCCCGGGGAGTGCCTTCGGACCGAGTCCGGCGCCGGCCACGTCCGCATGTGCTACGCGACGTCCTACGAGCGCCTCGAGGAGGCGCTGCGTCCGGATCGGCCGTTTCGTCGAGCGCGTCACGGCGCGCGACGAGCCTGACTCAGGGCGTCGCGCGGACGCGGCGCTCGAGGGCTTCCTCGATCGCCCAGATCGCCAGCGGCCGCAGGTAGAGGCGACGCCCGGAAGTTGCCGGCGCGCGTCGTACGCCTCGGGGGTCCGGAACCACAGGCCGCGCTCGTAGGTGACCGACGGCCACGCCGCGGGCCGTCTCCCAGCCCTCGTCCGTCAGGCCGCGGCCGATCATGAAGGCCGCCAGCGCATACGTCGTCCCGACCCAGACCTCGGCGGACTGCTCGCTCGACGTCGTCGACGGTCCCGTCCGGCCGCATCCCGTTGACCGCGCCCATCCGGCCGCCCGCGAAGGCCACGCACGTTCATGGCGTGGATGGTCCGCAGGGCGGTCTCGACGCGGTCGCGCGGGGAGCAGGTCGCCCAGACCGGTCGCGTCGGCATACCACTGGCCGGCCAGCTGGTCCGCCATGATGCTGTCCGAGCTGGGACCGTCGCCGCCGTCGTAGGCGTAGTGGTCGCCGCGCCACAGCCGCACGATCGAAGGCGACCTGGCCGCGCTCGAACCAGCCCGCCCAGCGTCGCGCCGGCCTCGCGTCGCCGAGCGCGCTCGGCCATCGCCTCCGCGGCCGCGACAGCGCGCCGAGCCACAGCGAGCCGCCGTAGGCCGACGGCCCGTGCATCGGCCACGTGTCGTAGGTCTGGTCGGGAAGCCCGTCGTGCTCGGGCAGGCCGTCGCCGTCGCGGTCGCGGGTCGAGAGCCGGGTCAGGAGCTGCCTCGACGGTCGGCCACACCTCGCGGATCGAGCGCGTCGCCTCGTCAGGGCCGGCGGCCACCGCATCGCGCCACGACCTGGAGGACGAACTTGGGTCCGAGGTCCTTCCAGTCGTTGCACGTCCTGGAACTTGTAGCGGTTGGGGCGGTAGAACGGGTCGTCGTCCGGGCCGCCGACGTCGTGCGGCACCGTCCCGCCCACCTTGCGCGGCGCCGGCACGCCCGGAGGCCTCGATCGTGACGATCTCCGGGTCATCCACCGCGACCGCGGCCAGCAGGTCGCGGATGCCGCGCGACCTCGAGCTCGGGGAAGAGCCGCAGGATCGCGAACGACGCGTAGAAGTCGACGTCGACGCTGTCGTAGAACGGGTAGTCGGTGCACTCGAGCAGGGCGAACCGGCCGGCGTCGTCCGGCTCGGGCTCCGGCCCGTCGACCTCGCCGGCCTCCCAGAACGAGCCGCCGTCGACGAGGAAGTAGAGCTCGTTGAACAGCGCGCGCCTTGTACCAGTCGGGCCGATCCGCGATCGTCGAGGATCGGCGCCTGCCACGCCTCGATCGCGTCGCGCCAGGTCCGGCGTCCGCTCGAGGGCGTGGCTCGGCCAGGTCGAACGCGCGCGTCGCCGGTGCGGCCCCAGTCCCGCGTGTACCGCTTCCACCAGCGGCGGCCGGCCCCGAACTCGACCATCGGCAGGTCCCAGGCCAGCGCGAACCGGATCGGCGCGCCGTTCGCCCGGAGCGAGCTCGACGGTCGCGGCCACGGCGGCGCCGATCGCCTCGCCTCAGCGACGCTGCGGCGCCGGTCGTCGTCTCGGGATCGAGCCGCCCGTCGGCCGCGAAGTCCGCCCACAGCGCCGTGTCCGCGACGGGATCGAACGAGCGTGCGCGTCGTGAACGTCACGCCCTCGGCTCTGCGGGACGCCGCGATCGCCAGCGTGCCACGCAGGCCCGTCGCGGCATCGGGGGCGTCGGCGAAGTGGATCGCCCGGCGACGTCGGTCGCGTCCGATCGGCTCGTGCAGGTCGCGCCGCGGCGGGCCCGGTCGGACCGCGAACGGGTCCTGCCAGGTGAACAGAGCCCGACCGTCAGCGGGTCGGGCCCCGGGTTCTCCACCCACCATTCGAAGACCCCGACAGGCAGCGCGCTCGCGCTCGAGATCGCCGGCGATGACCGGGCAGAGCTGCTCGCCGACGAGGCGGACCCCGAGGACGTCCGGTTCGAAGGTCTGCCAGGCCCGCGGGAAGAGGCGCGTGGTACGTGCCGCCACCCACGGGCAGCGTCCAGCCCCAGCTCGGCAGACGTCCGGGGCCGAAGGGCCGACAGCACGGTCGCCGGCCGACCCGGCCGGGCCTCCCACGAAGAGCGAGAACGCCGTCGGCCGCGACGGGTTCGTGGCGGTGCGTGCCGACCTCGAGGTGCCAGCGCGCGACGTCGCCACGGTACGTCCGCCCGATGCTGCCCGTGCCCAGCCCGCCGATCGGGATACCGGCGAACTCGCCGTCGTCGATCATCGGGACATGGACCCGCGGGTGGCCGACGTCCTCGCACGGCAGGCCGATCGCGCGCCGCCACGCGACCGACGGGATGGTCGGCCACTCGAGCGGTGTCGGGGCGTCCACCTCGGCGGCGCTCACTTCTCGACCCCGGTGACGACGACGCCGCGCATGAACGCCCGCTGGGCGAGGAAGAACACGACCACCGGGCACCACCATCGTCATCAGGGCCGACGGCCTGGATGAGCGTCGGCTGGGACGACGTACAGCGCGTTGTACTGCTGGATCGCGATCGACAGCGGTCTGCAGCTCGGGCTTGTCGGACAGGTACAGCAGCGGCACGAAGAAGTCGTTCCACGAGAAGAAGAAGTGGAACAGGGTGACCGCCGTGATGCGCCGGGATCGACAGCGGCAGGATGACCGAGCGCAGGATCCGGAATGGCCCGGCGCCGTCGATCATCGCCGCCTCATCGAGGTCGCGCGGGATCGACATGAAGTACTGGCGCAGCAGGAACACGTTGAACGCGTTGGCGAAGAAGTGCGGGACGATCAGGGGCAGCCACGTCCCGTTCCAGCCGAGCTTGGTGAAGATGATGTAGGTCGGGATGAGCGTCACCTGGAAGGGCAGGATGATCGTCGCGATCAGGATGATGAACAGGATGTTCTTGCCCGGGAACCGGAACCGGGCGAACCCGTAGGCGACCAGCGCGGACGACATGACGGCCCCGAACGTGCTCAAGCACGGCGACGGCCGCGGTGTTGAACAGCAGCCGCGGGAAGTTCAGCTGCTTCCAGACCGTCGTGAAGTTCTCGACGTAGGGCGCGAACTGCCACGACTGCTCGAGCGTCCGCCAGCGAGCCCTGCCACACGATCGGCGTCTGGTCGGGTCGGCCGGGTCGACGAACGTGCTCTCGTTGCGTCCCTTCTTGATGAGCATCAGGCTGCGGTTCGACGCCGTCGATCGGGACGGTGTAGATGTCGAACGCCTCGCCCTGGTACGTACCGGTCGCCGGACTGGCCGGGTAGATCGGGGCGCCGGGCGTCGTCCGCTGGCTCGCCTCCTGGAGCGACGAGGTCACCATCTACAGGAGGGGCAGCAGGAACGCGCTCAGGATCATCACGCCGACCAACGTCAGCGATGCCTTCGCCAGGAATCGGCGGTATGCCGCGGGAGACCGGGCTGCGATCCGCGATCGGCGGGAGGCGCGATTCGGCGGACGAGCTCACGCCTCACCGCCGCGTAGTAGACGCGCTTGCGGCTGAAGGCGAACAGCGCCAGGGTCAGCACCAGGACGATGACGAACAGCAGCCACCCGATCGCCGACGCGTAGCCCATGTGGTTGTTGACGAAGGCCTCGCGGAAGAGGTCGAGGTTGATGAACAGCGTGGCGTTGTTCGGGTCGCCGCGGCCGTTGGTCAGGACGTAGGCCTGCGTGAAGTACTGGAACGTCACGATCAGCGAGATCACGAGGTTGTAGAGCAGGATCGGCGACATCAGCGGGATCGTGATCCGGCGGAACAGGCTCCAGGCGCCGGCGCCATCGATGCGGGCAGCCTCGTACAGCTCGGTCGGCACGGACTGGAGGCCGGCGATGTTGATCAGCATGAAGTTGCCGATGCCCCACAGGCCGATCAGCGTCAGGGCCGGATAGATCCACGTGGCGTCGTTGATCCAGTCAGGGCCCTGGATCCCGATGAGTCCCAGCAGGCCGTTCAGCCAGCCGGTCTCGGAATTGAGGAACCCGATCCAGACGAGGGTGCTCGCGACCAAGCGGGATCTGGATCGGCATGTAGAAGAGCGTCCGGAAGCCACTCCGACCGACGAGCTTGCGGGCTGTTGACCAGGACCGCGATGCCGAGGCTGGCGATCATCGTCGTCGGGATGGCGATGAGCGCGAACTTGACCGTGTTCGACAGTCCCTGGGCGACGAGGGGATCCGACGCCATCTGGATGTAGTTGTCGAGCCCGATGAACTTCGATGTCCTCGGGTCGGACGAGGTTGAAGTCCGTGAGGGACAGGATGAGCGAGGCGATCAGCGGGCCGACCGTGAACAGCAGGAACCCGATGATCCACGGGCCGACGAAGACGAGTCCCCAGATCGCCTCGCGACGGGATTGCGACAGCCTCGGGCGTCTGCGCTGTGTTCGGGCCGGCGCCGGGACTTGGGCGATCGTGTCGGTCATCTCATCGAGCCTTGCGGTCCATCTTGCTGGTCGGCCCCCTCGGGCCGGAGGTCCGAGGGGGCCGTGGAGAGGAGGACGACGGTCTTACGGGGTGGCGGCGTCGAAGATGCCCTGCAGGGTCGTCTGGAGCTTTGCGAGCTCAGCGTCCATGTCCAGGCCTGGAGGTGGTCCGGTACGCGTTGCCGAACGCCTGCATGGCGCTCCGGACCTTGACGCGTAGTCGGGGACGTACGACTGGTGGTTGGGGATGTCCGGGTAGGCGAGCATCGCCTTCGCGACGTCCCAGTCGAGCTTCATGGCCGGGGAAGTTCTTGTCGATGGAGTCGAACCAGGCCTGCTGCTTGGTCGAGTCGGCCGGCATGGCGCCGTAGGCGGTCAGCAGTTCCGGCGACGCGACCATGGCCGTGAGGGCCTTGAACGCCGCGTCCGGGACCTTGGTGGTCTTGAGGATGCTGAAGGTGTCGGCGTGCAGCGGTGACGTGATCTTGCCGTTGATCAGCGGGCTGCACGGCGAACCCGAACTTGAACGGCTTCTTGGGGGCCGGCGGCGTGACGCAGCAGGTGAACCAGGTGTGGCCCTCGTCGATGGCGAGGTTGCCGGAGCCGAACTCGTTGCCACCGCTCGAGGAGGTCGCTCGCGACCTGGGCCGCGGTCGGGATGAAGTGGTCCTTCCAGACGCCGTCGTTGTACCACTTGGCGCCCTGGGCCATGTAGTCGGGGATCGACGGCCTTGCCGTCGTCGTCGATCAGCGCGCCGGCGCCGAAGCATGGCGGTCTCGGCCCGGAGGTTGTAGTTGTCCATGTACTGGGAGTCGAAGCCCCACTGGACGATGTTCTTCGGGTCGAACGCCGGATCGGTCGCGTCCTTGCCGTTCTTGTCGACGGTCAGCTTCATGGCCAGGGTGCGGAGCGCGTCGAGGTCCCACGGCTTGCCGTCGTACAGGTCGCCGACCTTGGTCGGCGGCAGGGGCAGACCGGCCTCTTCGAAGAGGTCCTTGTTGTAGAAGATGAACGACGGGTAGACGGCGAACGGCAGACCGACGGTCGCGCCGTTCTGGCCGAGGGAGTTGAAGAAGTCGACGAGGGCCTGATCGACACCCGTGGCCTGGTAGCCGGTCGACGCGATCAGCGGCTTGAGGTCGAGCAGCTGATCGGCGAACAGGTTGAGGCCTTCGACGCCCACCGGACCGATGATGTCCGGCGCGTTGCCGGCGGCGATCTCGGTCTTGAGGATCGTCGCGGCCTGGGTGTTGTCGACGATCTCGTACTGGATGTAGACGTCCTTCTGCGACGCGTTGTAGGCGGTGATGAACGCCTGCTCCGGGCCGATCTGCGCGGGCTGCGTGCCGGCGCCGAGGCCGATGAACCAGCGGACGACGGTGCCGCCGTTGGGGCCGGGGCCGACGATGGCCGGCGGCGGCGTGACGATGGGCGTGGGGGCCGGCGTGCCGGTCGGGGCCGCCGTGGCCGGGGCCGCGGATGCGACCGCCTGGCTTGCGGCGGTGCTAGCCGAGGGTGACGTGGTCGCTGCGCCGCAGGCCGCCGCCAGGATGGCGACGATCCCGGCGAGGGCAACCAAGCCCCGCGGACCGGATCGGTGACGGTTCATCGCGTTGACTCCTCCTGTTCGGGAGACCCTGGTGGATCTCCTACCTCTCGTTGATGAGGCCACTGGTAGGTGGGGTGTCGGACCCGAATGGGTCGTCGACCCGCCGGTCGCCGGCCGGCTCAGGGCTTGCGCCTCCCAGCGCTCGACGCGCGGCGGATGAGTTCCGTAGCCAGGATCACGCGCCGAGGCACGCGATCCTGACCCTCGATGGCATCGATCAGCAGACGGGCCATCTCGTGCCCCATCTCCTCGATCGGTTGACGGACGCTGGTGAGGGTCGGGCTGATGGAGCTCGCGACGGGCGAGTCATCGAACCCGACGATGGCCACGTCCTCGGGCACCCGACGACCGGATGCGGCGAGGACCGACATCGCCCCGGCGGCCATGAGGTCGGACGCGGCGAAGACGGCATCGATGTCCGGACGCGCGCGGAGCAGCCGCTCCATGGCGGCGGCGCCACCTTCCTGGGTGAAGTCGGCGACCGCGACCAGGTTCGGGTCGGCTTCGGCGCCGGACTCCGCGAGCGCATCCCGATAGCCGGCCAGACGATCGACGCCCGGGGCCATGTCGGCGGGGCCGGCGACGGTGGCGATCACCCGACGACCGCCGGCGGCAAGGTGTTCGACGGCGCTATGGGCGCCCCCTCGGTTGTCGACGTCGACGTAGCTGACGGAGGCGGGGCGACGCGGCCGGGGCGAGACGACGATCGGGATGCCGGCTTCGGCCATCCGGGCGGGCAGCGGGTCGTCGTCGTGGAGGCTGACGAGGATCACGCCGTCGACGTGGCCGGCGGCCAGGTAATCGGCCGTCCGATGCGTCTCGCGACTTGGAGGACGGCATCAGGAGGACGAGCTGCAGGTCGCGAGCCGACAGGGACGCGCTCACGCCGCGCAGCAGTCGCGGGAAGAACGGGTCCGTGAAGAGTCGACCGCTCGGTTCCGCGATGATCACGCCGATCGAATCGCTCCGACGAGTGACGAGACTGCGGGCGGCGCGATTGGGGACGTACCCGAGTTCCACGACGGCGGCTTGCACGGATCGCCGGACTTCCACGCTCACGCGGGGGGAGCCGTTCACGACGCGGGAGACCGTGGCGCGCGAGACGCCGGCGCGCGTCGCAACCTCTTCGAGGGTCGCGCCGTTGCGTCGATCGCGGCTGGTGCTGTTCGACACCCTGTTGCCACCTCGTTTGTGAGAGCGCTCTCACGCTTGATGCGGACCATATCAGACCGTGTCAAGAGAGCGCTCTCACAAGAGTTTGGTCACAACTTCGGTACAAATCGGTGGCACGCTCACGTCGTGTCGGGCGTCGCGCTCGCGCCCCCTGCGTGGCGACCGTTCGTCGCTGTGCCTCGTTTCGCATCCAGCCGATCACGTGTGCGAAACTAGGTCCATGGTCGAGACCGTCGCCGCCGCGACCCAACCTGCCGAGCGGTATGAAGCGGTCATCGGCATCGAGGTCCACTGCCAGCTCAAGACCGCCTCGAAGATGTTCTGCGGCTGTTCGACGGCCTATGACGGCGCCCCGTCCAACAGCCACGTCTGTCCGGTCTGTCTCGGTCTCCCGGGCGCGCTGCCGGTGATCAATCGGGCGGCCGTGGAGCACGTGCTCACGACCGGACTCGCGATCGAGGCCTCGGCACCGGCAACGACCCGCTGGGACCGCAAGAACTACTTCTATCCGGATCTGCCGAAGGGCTACCAGATCAGCCAGTACGACCTGCCACTGGCGTCGCTGGGCCGACTGACCTTCGAGACGACCGATGGACCGTTCACCGTGACCATCACCCGGGCGCACCTCGAAGAGGACACCGCGAAGCTCGTGCACGCGGCGGCCCCCGACGGGCGACGGATCAGCCTCGTGGACTTCAATCGGTCCGGTGCGCCCTTGATGGAGATCGTCACCGAGCCCGAGATCCGAACGGCCGAACAGGCCCGCCGGTATGCCGAGGAACTCCAGCTCCTGCTCCGCTCGATCGGGGCATCGGATGCCGACATGGAGCGTGGCCAGATGCGGGTCGAGGCCAACGTCTCGCTCCGCGTCCGGGGGACCGAGCCGTTCGGGACCCGGGTCGAAGTCAAGAACATGAACTCGTTCCGGGCCGTCGAGCGTGCGATCGCGTTCGAGATCGAACGGCAGGCGGCGGCGCTCGACGCGGGGGAAACCATCGACCAGGACACCCGCGGGTGGTCCGAGGAGCGCGGCGAGACGTACCGGATGCGGGTCAAGGAGACGTCGGACGACTATCGCTACTTCCCCGAACCGGATCTCCCGCCGCTCCACCTCGACGCCAGCTGGCTGGAGCGGCTGCGCGCCGGTCTGCCGGAGCTGCCCGCGGCGCGTCGAGCGCGCTATCGCGATGCCCTCGGCCTGTCGCCCTATGACGCGGCCGTGCTCGTCGCCGATCCCGACGCCAGCGCCCTGTTCGAGGCGACGATGGCCGTGGATGGGTCGCTCTCGGCCAAGACCGTCGCGAACTGGGTCACCGGGGAGTACCTCAAGCTTCGCAACGCCGCCAGCTCGGGCGTCACGATCGAGCCGGCGCAGCTCGCGGCGGTCATCTCGGCCGTGACGGACGGATCGATCTCGAGGGCCAACGGCCGCGAAGTGCTCGCCGCCCACGCCGAGTCAGGGGCGTCGGCCCAGACCATCATCGAGGCGCGCGGGTTCCGGCAGATCTCGGACGTCGGTGCGCTCGAGGCGGTCGTGGACGATGTCCTCGCCGCGAACCCGGCCGCGGTCGCGGACTATGACGCCGGGAAGGCCCAGGCCGTCGGGTTCCTCATCGGCCAGGTGATGAAGGCGACTCGCGGGCAGGCCAACGCGGCGCTGGCGGGCGATGCGGTGCGTGCGCGACTCGCGGCCAGGCCCGGCCCGGCGGCCGGCACTGACGAACCGCCGACCGGGACCTGATCGTGGGGCTCGTCAACATCGTCCTCTGGCTCGCGGGGGTGGCGCTCATCGCGCTCGGGTACACGCGAGCCCGCCGGCCGTGGGCCCGGTATCAGGCACTCAAGGCCCAGGACGCCAACGTGGCTCGCTACGAGGCGTGGCGGGGCGGAGCGCGCGACGGTGGCACGACGGGCGCGTCGGTCGCGATGGCGATGGCGCGCCGACAGACCCAGGTGGCCGGCCTGATCGTGGCTGTCGGCGTGGTGCTGGTCTTCGTCGGGTTCCTGATCCGCTGATGCGACACCGGACGGACGGTGAGGGGTTCGCGACCCGCGCGATCCATGCCGGTGAGCGGCCCGATCCCGTGACCCACGCCCACAACACGCCGATCTACGCGACGTCGACCTTTGCCTTCGACACGGCCGCCGAGAAGGAGGAGGCCGTCGACCGGGCGCTGGCCTGGGAACCGGGGCAGTACTTCTATTCGCGGACCGGCAATCCGACGAACCGCGCGCTCGAGGAGAAGATCGCCGCCATCGAAGGCGCGGAGGACGCCGTGGTGTCGTCATCGGGCATGGCCGCCGTGTCGTCGACGCTCCTGGCGCATCTGGGTTCGGGTGACCATCTCGTGGTCGGCGACGAACTCTTCGTGATCACCAAGGTCCTGCTCGAGGAGGACTTCCCGAGGCGCGGCATCGAGGTGACGCCCGTCGACATGACGGATCTCGGGGCGGTGGAGGCCGCGATCCGCCCGACGACGCGGATGCTCTTCCTCGAGACGTCGACGAACCCTCGTCTGCGGATCGCCGATCTCGATGCGGTCGCGGCCCTCGGACATCGTCACGACCTGGTCGTCGTGGCCGACAACACGTTCCTCGGACCCGCCCTCCTGCGGCCGATCGAGCATGGTGCGGACCTGGTGCTCCACGCCGCGACCAAGTTCCTGTCCGGGCATGGCGATGCCGTCTCGGGTGTCGTGTCCGGGCCGAAACACCTGCTCGACCCGATCCGCAAGCAGACCGACACGCTGGGCCAGGCCGCGAGCCCCTTCTCGAGTTGGCTGGTCCTGCGGGGGGTGCGCACTCTGGCCATGCGAACGAGGGTCGCGTCGGAGAACGCCGCGGTCATCGCGGCGGCGCTGGAGGCACACGCGGCGGTCGAGTGGGTCCGCTACCCGGGTCTGCCCTCGCATCCCGATCACGCCGTCGCCCGCCGATTGCTCGGTGATCAGGCGGGCGCGATGCTCACGTTCGCGGTGCGCGGCGGGGTCGATGGCATGGCCGCGTTCACCGACCACCTCCAGCTCTGTGACATCGGGGTCAGCCTCGGGGACGTCCACACCCTCGTCTACCCGCAGCCGAAGCGGGGTGGTCTGATCCGCGTCTCGGTCGGGTGCGAGGACATCGCGGACCTGCTCGCGGACGTCGAACTCGGGTTGTCCTTCGTCGCCTGACGAGGTTCAGGAGCCGACGATGCGGCGCCATTCGATCGCCGTGCAGCGATCCATCACCACCGTCAGCCCGGCATCGTGCGCGATGCGCGCCGCCTCCCAGTCGACGACGCCGAGCTGGAGCCACAGACAGCGAGCCCCGGTAGCCACGGCCTCCCGGGCGTGCGGCACGCACAACTCTGAACGTCGAAAGACGTCGACGATGTCGAACGGGCCCGTGGCGGCCACGGCCTCCGGGAGTGACCGGAACGCGGCGACCCCGAGGATGTCGCGGACATTCGGGTTGATCGGGACGCAATCGAAGCCGTGGTGCTGGAGGTACCGGAAGACGGCATAGGACGGCCGACCCGGATCGTCGGAGGCGCCGACGATCGCGATCCGCCTCGCCGAGCGCATGACCGCCTCGATCCCGGCGTCGTCGAGCACGGGCACCGGACCTCGTCCTTCCTGGAGGTCCAGGATCGCGGCCGTCCTGTCGCGGGCCGCGCGATCGGACTCGGTCCCGGTCAGGTCGCGGCCTCCCGTTCGTACGGCTGTCCGTCCGCGGCCGGCGGGGTGCTCCGGCCGACGAAGCCCGCGAGCACGACGATCGTGACGATGTAGGGCAGCGCATCGAAGAACTGCCCGGGGATCTGCCCGAGCAGGTTGCCAAGGTCGCCGCTCGGCGGGGCGAACTTGATGACCTGGCCGAGTGCCTGGGACGACGAGAAGAGCAGCGCGGCCCCGAACGCCCCGAGCGGCGTCCATCGGCCGACGATCATCGCGGCGAGCCCGATGAACCCGCGACCGCCGGTCATGCCGGCCTGGAACGAATTCGTCGCCTCCATGCTGAGGTAGGCACCGGCCAGCCCGGCGAGGACGCCGCCCAGCAGCGACGTTGCGGTAGCGGAGCTTGATGACGTCGATGCCGACGGTCTCGGCGGCCTTCGGATGTTCGCCGACGGCCCGGGTCCGCAGACCCCAGCGGGACCGGAAGAGCCAGATCTGGAACCCGATCACGATGAAGATGACCGTCATCCCGATGGGGCCCTGCGCCAGGAACATCTGGGCGATCCACCCGACGAGCGGGATCGATGCCACGAAGTCCGGTGGCTTGAAGGCGACGAAGTTGCCGGCGCCGTTCGGCGAGTTGGCCGAGACGACCGTGTAGAGATACGCCGTCAGGCCGGCCGCCGCGATGTTGATGATCGTGCCGCTGATGATCTGGTCCGCCTTCACGGTGATCGACAGCCAGGCGTGCAGGAGCGACACGAGGACCGCGGCGAGGACCGCGAGGACCAGCGCGATCATGAGCGCCGGCGTGGCGCCGAAGATCGGCGATGCCTCGGACGCGAAGATCGGCGCCAGGATGACCCCGGCGATCCAGCCGACGAAGGCGGAGGTGAGCATCAGGCCTTCGATGCCGATGTTCACCACGCCGGACCGCTCGCACATGACGCCGCACAGCGCCGCGAGCACGATCGGCGTGGCCGACTGCAGCAGGATCGGGGCGACCGGCGGGATGATCGCGACGAGGTAGCCCGCGAATTGGAACAGCAGTCCCAGCAGGGGGATCCCGTACAGGCCGGTGATGATCGGGTCCATCAGGCGATCCCCTCACGCCCGTAGGAACGCGTGATGGTTTCCGTGGCCCCCAGGCCACCACTCACGCCACGCAGGCGGAACACCCGCAGGACCACCGGCGCCGCGACCAGGAACAGCAGGATCGTCGCCTGGATGACGTCGATGAGCTCCGGGGGGATGCCGGCATTGATCTGCATCAGCGTGGCGCCGGCCCGCATCGCGCCGAACAGCAACGCCGAGAAGATGATCCCGAAGGGGTTGGATCGGGCGAGGAGCGCCACGGCGATCGCATCGAAGCCGACGGTCGTCCCGAAGCTGCTCGTCATCGTGTGGGTGACCCCGAGGACGACGCCGGCGCCGGCCAGACCGGCCAGCAGGCCGCACATCGACATGGTCAGCACGACGATGACCTTCGGCCGCATGCCGGCGTAGCGCGCCGCATCCGGATTGGCGCCCACGGTCCGGATCTCGAACCCGAGCGTGGTCCGGTACAACAGGAACCAGACCACCACCGTCATCAGCAGGGCGAGCCCGATCCCGATGTGGCCGTTCTCTCCGATCATGATCGGGAACGCGGCATTCCCGACGTCGAACGTGATCGGGGAGGGGGAACCGGGGACCTTCAGGGGTCCGCTCACGGCCCAT
The DNA here is from genome assembly GCA_963778805.1 of uncultured Chloroflexia bacterium. GTDB lineage: Bacteria > Chloroflexota > Limnocylindria > Limnocylindrales > CSP1-4 > SPCO01. The sequence goes on from CAVZVT010000005.1 coordinate 261,575, forward strand.
GCGAGGACGCTGATCGCGATGTAGTTGAGCATGATCGTGGTGACGACTTCGTGGGCACCCGAGACGGCCTTGAGGATGCCCGGGATGAAGCCCCAGAACGCGCCGAACGCCATCCCGCCGATGGTCGCGATGACGATGGCCACGATGGGCGGCTGGTCGGCGACCTGGACGCCGATCGCGACGGCCCCGAGCGCGCCCATGAGGAACTGCCCCTGGGCGCCGATGTTGAACAGCCCGGCCTTGAAGCCAAGGGCGACCGACAGACCGGCCAGGATCAACGGCGTCGCCTGGATCAGGGTGTTGACGATCGCGCTGAAGCTGCCGATCGACCCTTCGATGAGCGACGCGTAGGCGATCAAGGGCAGATCCCATTCGAACGCGCCCGGCAGCAGCAGTTCGGATCCCCAGATGACGAAGGCCCCGACGACCATCGAGAGCAGGATCGCCACGATCGGGAGACCGGCGACGGCCCAGAGTCGACTGCGAAGCCGCGGTGGTGCCGGCATGGTGCGTCCCGCCGTCATGCGACGACCCCGGTGGGCGTCGAGGACTCCGCCGCGTCCCGCGTCTCGCCGCCGGTCGCCATCAGCAGCCCGACCGTGTTCTTGTCCGCGGTCCGACCGTCGACGGTCGAGACGATCCGCCCGCGATACATCACCGAGATCCGGTCCGAGAGCTCCATGATCTCGTCGAGTTCTGCGGAGACCAGCAGGATGGCCGTGCCTTCGTCCCGCATCCGGATGGCCTGCCGGTGGATGAACTCGATGCTGCCGACGTCGAGACCGCGCGTCGGTTGATCGAGGATCAGGAGCTTGAGGGGCCGATCGAACTCTCGAGCCACGACGAGCTTCTGCTGGTTCCCGCCAGAGAGCGTGCTCGCGGAAACGTCGGGTGAGGGGGTCCGGACGTCGTACTTCGCGATGCCCTCAGCGGCGGCTTTCTCGATCGCATCGAAGTCCCGCAAGGGTCCGCGAGCGAATGGCGCCCGGTAGTAGCTGGTCAGGACCATGTTGTCCGCGAGCGAGAAGGGGAGCACCAGCCCGAACCGGTGTCGATCGGCGGGGACGTAGGCGACGCCGGCCTCGTTCATCGCGCGTGGCGCGTTCATCGTCACGTCGTCGCCGGACAGCTCGATCCGGCCGGCGGCCACCTTGCGCAGCCCCATGATGGCTTCGACGAGTTCGTCCTGGCCGTTGCCGGCGACGCCCGCGATCCCCAGGATCTCGCCCGCGCGGATGTCGAGGTCGGCCGCGCGGACCGCTGGATTGCCTCGATCGTCGGCCACGTCCAGAGCGGTGATGTGCAGGACCGAGGCCGCGGGGTGCGACTCACCGCGATCCGCGGTCAACTCCACGCTCCGACCGACCATGAGTTCAGCGAGGTCGGCCTCGTTCGTCTCGGACGGGATCCGCTCGCCGACGACCTTGCCCCGTCGGATGACCGTGATCCGGTCCGCGATCTCGAGGACCTCGTAGAGCTTGTGGCTGATGAACAGGATGCTGTGGCCCTGCTCGGCCAGCCGGCGCAGGACGCCGAAGATCTCTTCGGTCTCCTGCGGGGTCAGGACCGCGGTCGGCTCGTCGAGGACGAGGATCCGCGCGTCGCGGTAGAGGGCCTTGAGGATCTCGACCCGCTGCTGCGCCCCGACCGAGAGCGATCCGACCCGGGCATCGGGGTCCAGTTCGAACCCGAAGCGTGTGCCGAGCTCGCGGATCCGCCGCCGCGCCTCGTTGCGGTCGAGGAAGATCGGGTTGGCCATGGTCTCGTCGCCAAGGAGGATGTTCTCGGCGACCGTGAAGACCGGCACGAGCATGAAGTGCTGGTGGACCATGTTGATGCCGCGGGCGATGGCATCCGATGGGCCGGTGATGGTGACCGGCTGGCCATCGAGCAGGATCTGGCCCTCGTTGGGCGTGGCCAGGCCGTAGAGGATGTTCATGAGGGTGGTCTTGCCGGCACCGTTCTCGCCGAGCAAGGCATGGATCTCGCCGGGGCGGACCTCGAGGTCGATCCCGTCGTTGGCGACGACGCCCGGATAGCGCTTCGTGATGCCGCGCATCTCGAGGGCGGGCGCGTGGACGGCTTCGACCTCCAGCGTCATCGGCGGTTCGATCCCTCAGCTACGGGAACGAAGGAACGGGCCGGCCGACGATCGGCCGACCCGTTCGGGTGTCATACGCGCGGAGCGCGTGTTACTTGAGCGAGCCGCAGTTGGTCGGACAGGTCGTGAGCGTGCCGGCAACCATGGCTGCCAGTGCCGTATCGACCTTCGTCTGGATCTCCGGGGTGATCAGCGACGCGAGGTCGTGGCCCGGCGAGACGCCGATGCCCTGCGTCGCGGCGTTGAACAGGAGGTCGCCACCCTTGGCGCCGCCCGCGGCGATCGACTGGATGACGGCGCCCGTCGCGAGCTCGAGATGCTTCTCGGCGCTCGTGAGGATGCACTTGGAGGCGGTCGGGTAGGACAGGGCCTGGTCGACGTCCACACCGATGCCGTAGATGCCGGCCTCGCAGGCGGCGTCGAGGACGCCGTTGCCGGTCTTGCCCGCGACCTGGAAGAGGACGTCAGGCTTGTTGGTCGTGATGAAGGTCTGGCCGAACTTCTTGCCACCGACCGGGTCGTTGAACGCGGCGTTGGAGAAGTCGTTGGTCACGTACGCGCTGACGACCTTGATGTCGGGGTTGACCGACTTCGCGCCGAGCTCGTAGCCCTGGATGTACCGAACGCACGGTCCGCACAGGGAGGTGCCGCCGATCGCGCCGATGACGTTGTTCTTGGCGTTGGATGCGGCGATGATCCCGGCGAGGTAGCCCGCCTGGTCTTCCTGGAAGTTGATCGAGATGTACTTGGGGAGCAGCGTCGCGGCGTCGCCCTTGCAGGCGAAGGTCGCGTCCGGGGCACCCGTCTCATCCACGCAGATCGGGGACTGGTCGACACCGACGAACCAGGTATCCGGGTTCGCGTGCGCCGCCGCCGTCGTGGCACCACCGAGGTTGAACCCGACGGTGACGATGACGTTGTACTTCTGGTCGACGTAGGCCTGGATCAGCTGTGCGTACTCCGACGCGTCCTTCGGGACGACGGCCGGGGGCTCGGCGGCGCCGATCGCGGCGGCGCCGGCCTTGACACCCTTGTAGGTGTACTCGTTGTAGTTCTTGTCATCGAGCGTCCCGATGTCGGTGACGACGCCGATCTTCAGGTCGGAGGTCGGGGCGGCCGAGGTCGGCGCCGTCGACGGGGCGGTGGTCGGAGCGGCCGTGGCCGGGGCGGCCGTCGCCGGTGCTGCGCTTGGGGCAGCGGCCGACGCAGGTGCGCTCGACGAGCCCGTCGAACTACACGCTGCGACGAAGATGGACAGGCCCGCGAACAGGACCAGTCCGGTAGAACGGATGCGCATGTGTCCTCCTCCAGTGTCGCCGTTCGCACGTCCACAGCGGGCGGCTGCCCAGGGATCGCGTGAACCGGCGCGCGGCGGCCCGATCGGGCACTCACCGTTGGCTGGCATCGTACTGACGGCGCTCGTCACCGGCAAGCGCGCGCGCACGACACCTTGGTGGAGGATAGGGGTCGAGACCTTCGGACGTACGCCCGCTGCGCTACGCTCGCGCGGTGACGACGTCGATCATCCTCGACTGCGACCCGGGCCACGATGACGCCCTCGCCATCGCCCTCGCCCTGGCGCGGCCGGAACTGGACGTCATGGCGATCACGACGGTCGCGGGCAACGCCCCGCTGGCCCGGACCACCGACAACGCCCTCCGGCTGCTGACCCTCCTTGACCGGACTGAGGTCCCTGTCGCGGCCGGAGCGGAACGACCGCTCGTTCGCGAGCCATGGGTGCCGGTCGATGTCCACGGACCGTCGGGTCTGGACGGGGCGGATCTCCCCGAGGCGACCACGGCCGCCGTCGCGGCCACGGCCGTGGAGCTGGCGATCTCGACGATCCGCGCGGCGGCCGAACCCGTCACGATCGTCGCGACCGGACCGCTGACGAACATCGCGATGCTGCTGCGGGCCGCGCCTGGCCTCACCGGCCGGATCGCCGGGATCTCGCTGATGGGCGGGGCCATCGGGGAGGGGAACACGACCGCCTCGGCCGAGTTCAACATCTGGGCGGACCCGGAGGCTGCCGCGATCGTCTTCGAGTCGGGGATCCCGATCCGGATGGCCGGGCTCGACATCACCCATCAGGCGCTGGTGCTGCCCGCCGACATCGAGCGGCTGGAGGCGCTCGGCACCCGCGCCGGGGCAGGTCTTCGCCGACCTGATGCGGTTCTTCGCGGTCCACCACCGCGACCGCTACGGCTGGGACGGACCGCCGATCCACGACGCCGTCGCCGTCGCGTGGCTGGTCGCTCCGGAGCTCATCCGCAGCGAGACCGTACGCGTCGACGTCGAACTGGCTGGCTCGCTGACCCGTGGCCGCACCGTCGTCGATCGCGAGGGCCTGACGGGGCAGGCGCCCAACGCCGAGGTCGGCGTCGGGATCGATCGTCAGGGCTTGATCGACCTGGTGGTCGACGCGATCGGGAGCTACCGCTGATGGGCGTGACCCCGGCCGGCCTTGGTTTCGACCCGCACGACCCCGCGTTCGTCGCGGATCCCTATCCCGTCTTCCGCGAGATGCGGGAGCGCCACCCGGTGATCTTCGACGAACGAACCTCGCAGTGGCTCATCACCCGCCACGACGATGTGGACCGGCTGCTCCGTGATCGACGGCTCGGTCGGAACTACCTCCATGTCGCGTCGCACGAGGAGATGGGCAGGACGCCGCCGCCCGAGTGGCATGGCCCATTCACCGAGCTCAACGGCAACGGGATGCTGGACCGCGAACCTCCGGACCACACCCGGCTCCGACGGTTGGTGCTCAAGGCGTTCACGCCACGGACCGTCGAGCGGCTGCGGGACCGGATCGAGGCGCTGGTCAATGGCTACATCGATGCGCTCATCGGCGCCGGCGAGGTCGATCTCATCGCCGACTACATCGAACCGCTCCCGGTCACCGTCATCGCCGACCTGCTCGGGATCCCCGAAGCGGACCGTCACCTGCTTCGACCGTGGTCACGCGACATCTGCCTGATGTATGAGCTCAACCCGCCGGATGCCTCGGCCCACAAGGCGGTCCAGGCCAGCCTCGAGTTCTCGGCCTACCTCCGGGATCTCGCGAGACAGCGCCGGGTGACGCCGGGCGACGACCTGATCAGCGAGCTCGCGGCCGTGGTCGACGATGGCGATCGCCTGACCGAGGACGAACTCATCGGGACGTGCGTCCTGCTGCTCAACGCCGGTCACGAGGCATCCGTCAATGGCGCCGGCAACGGGTGGTGGACGCTCTTCCGACATCCCGAACAGCTGGCTCGGTTCCGGGCGGAGCCCGATCTTGCGGCGACCGCGATCGACGAGCTGCTGCGCTTCGATACGCCGCTCGCGTTGTTCGAGCGCTGGGTCCTCGAGGACATCGAGGTCGCGGGTGTCCACCTCCCGCGAGGGACGGAGGTCGCCCTCCAGTTCGCGTCGGCCAACCGGGACCCCGAGGCCTTCGCCCACGTCGACGAGCTGGATCTCGCGCGTTCACCCAACCCGCACGTGTCCTTCGGGGCGGGGATCCACTATTGCCTCGGTGCCCCGCTCGCCCGACTGGAGCTCCAGATCGCGTTCGCGACGCTGCTCCGCCGGGCACCAGGGCTCGAACTCGTCGAGGAACCCACATGGAAACCGACGTACGTCCTCCGCGGCCTCGAAGCGCTCAAGGTCCGGGTCTGAGACCGACGATGGCCGCCGCCATGGGCGTCGTCGTCCTGCTGCTGGTGGTCGTCCTGGCGGCGTGCTCGGCGGGGATCTCGTCGTCATCGCCGACCGTCCCGGGCGATGACGGATCGCTGCGCTACGTCGCGCTCGGCGACTCGTACACGATCGGGACGTCCGTCGACGAGACCGCGCGCTTCCCGGACCAGTTGACCCGGGCGCTCGACGGCACACCGGCCGCGCTCGATCTCGTGGCGAACCTCGGCGTCAACGGCTACACGAGCGCCGACCTCATCCGGGAGGAGCTGCCAGCCCTGGAAGCGCTCGATCCCGATGTCGTGACCGTGCTCATCGGCGTGAACGACGTGGTCCAGGGCGTCCCCAACGACCAGTACGAGGCCAACGTGACGACGATCCTCGATTCGCTGCTGGAGCTGTTGCCGCCCGACCGGATCGTCGCGGTCGCGATCCCGGACTACACCGTCACGCCGTCGGGAGCGGACTACGGAGACCCGAAGCAGCAACACGACGGGATCGTCGCGAACAACGCCTCGATGGCGCGGCTCGCGGCTGCGCGCGAGATCGCCTTCGTCGATATCTTCGACATCTCGCGCGGGGCGGTCGACGACCCGACGCTCGTGGCGACCGACGGACTGCACCCATCCGGCGCCCAGTACGAACTCTGGGTCCAGCGCATCGCGCCGGTCATCCAGGATCTCCTCGCGCCGTAGTCGCAGGGCGGTCAGCGCGCCGTCGTCGCCGGGGCCGTCAGCGCGTGTGTCGTTCGGCCTCGAGCTCGTGGAGCCGCGCGTCGCTGATCCCGAAGTGATGGGCGATCTCGTGGTGGACCGTGTCGGTCACACCGGCCGCGAGCGCCTCGGGCGTCCGATACGAACGCAGGAGCGGGCCGCGGAAGATGCGTGATCTTGCTGGGGACGGCGGCGGCCTCCGCGCCGTACGCGGTCCGCGGCACGCCCTGGTACAGACCGTAGAGACCGCGCGCCCCGACGGACGCGAGTTGTGCGGGCGACGGCTCGTCCTCGATCACGATCGCGACGCTCCCGAGCTGGTCGCGGAAGGCGGCCGGGAGTGCCTCGAGCGCGTCGATCACGAGGCCTTCGAGGTCCGGCTCGGGGGCGGGTCCGGGTGCGTTCCGCGTGTCGTCGAAGGTCACAGGTTCAGCATGACCTTGGCGATCGAGAAGTAGATGATCAGCCCCGTGCCGTCGACCAGCGTCGTGATGAGCGGCGCCGAGACGACGGCCGGGTCGATCTTGAGCGAGCGGAGGAGCAACGGCAGCGCGGCCGCCACGGTCGCCGACCAGAGGCAGATCGCGAGGATCGTGAGCGCGACCACGACCCCGACGTCGGCACCGACCCCGAGCAGCCACGCTCGACCGAACGCCACCAGGGCCATGATCGAGCCGATGATCAGCCCGACCCGGAGCTCCTTCCAGACGATCCAGGCGATGTCGTGGAGGGTCACCTCGCCGATGGCCATCGCACGGACGACGAGCGTCACGGTCTGGCTGCCCATGTTCCCGCCGGTGCCGATGAGCAGCGGGATGAAGAAGCTGAGGGCGACGACCTGGCTCAGCTCGCTCTGGAAGTCGCGGAGCACGGTGCCCGTGTAGGCCTCGGCGACGAACAGCAGCAGCAGCCAGACGACGCGCTTGCGCACCAGCAACAGGACGCCAGACGACCGATACGGCGCGTTCAACGGCTCCGAACCGCCGAGCCGCTCGATGTCCTCGGTGGCCTCGGCCTCGAGGACGTCCGCGACGTCGTCCTCGGTGATGATCCCGAGGAGCCGGTCATCGGCGTCGACGACCGGGATGGCCAGCAGGTTGCGGTCCGTGAGGAGGCGCGCCGCCACTTCACGGTCGGCGTCGGCACGAACACGGACCGTCGTCGGGGCCATGAGCTCGCTGACGGCCGTCTCGGCGGGACTCAGGAGCAGGCGATACAACGACAGGACGCCGAGCAGCCCGCCGGTCGGGCCGATCACGTAGATGTAGTTGACGGTCTCGGCCTCGTCGACGAGCCGTCGGATCGCGGCGATCGCCTGCTCGGCGGACGCATCCGCCGTCACCGCGACGAACTCCGGCGTCATGATGCCGCCGGCGGAGTCCGGGGCGTAGCGGCGTCAGGTCGCGCAGTTCCGAGCGCCTCGTCCGGGTGCATCCGGACGAGGATCTCGCGGGCCTCGTCGTCGGCCAGGCGCTCGACGACGTCCGCCGCGTCGTCGGGGTCCATCTCCTCGAGGAGGCTCGCCGCCTCTGCTCGGGTCAGCGTCCGCAGGATCGCGGCGGCGTCCGTGGGCGAGAGTTCGGCGAGGACCTCGGGGATCTCCTCGTCGGGCAGCCACTGGAAGAGGACGGCCACTTCGCTCGGTTCGAGCATCGGGACGAGGTCGGCCCACTCGGCCGGACCGACGCGCTCGGCAAGACCGCGGACGCCGTCGCGCTCGCGCTCGCGGATCAGCGCCTGGACCTCGGCAAGGAGGTCCTCGGTCTCGGTGGTCATGGTGAGCTCCTGGTCGGCGAGGGAGCAGGGACAGATCGGGCATCCGCGGAGGGCCGCCGAGCCGAGGCGAGTATCGCACCGGGAACGCGATCAGGGCATGGCGGGCTCCCTACAATCGACCGATGGATGGCGATGCTCGGGAGAAGGACGCGATGACGACGATGCCCGGTCCGAACGGCGAGGCATCACCGCCCGTCGGGTTCGTCCTGCGCCCAGGCGGCGGCCGGACCATCGACCTCGGTGGGTTCAGCATGTCGGTCAAGGCAACAGCGGCCGACACGGGCGGAGCATTCACGCTCCTTGAGGCGCAGGAGCCACCGGGTTTCGGGCCGCCGCTCCACATCCATCGCGATGCGGCCGAGGCGTTCTACGTCCTCGACGGCGAGTACGTCATCACGCTCGACGGCCAGGAGTCGACCTGTCCGGCCGGATCGTTCATCTACATCCCGGCGGGCATCGTCCACGGGTTCCGTGTCGGTGATGTCCCGAGCCGGAAGCTCAACCTCTACGCTCCGGCGGCGATGATCGGCTACTTCGACGAGCTGGCGACGCTGATCGCGTCCGGTGACCCCGATCCGGCTGCCCTGGCGGAGATGGCCCAACGCTTCGGCATGGACGTCGTCGGGTCGGTGCCCGAGGGCTACGTCTAGCCCGAGGGTATTCTAGCCGGCGAGCCTGGCGGTGGCGGCGGTCGCGCCGACCACGCTGCCTTTCTGCGTGAAGAGATCGAGGGCGTCCTGGAAGGCCGCATCCGCCTCGGCGGGCCGACCGGCTGCCCGCAGGATGTCCCCGAGGATCATCGTGCTGTCCGCGGCAAACGTGATGAGATCGGTCGTCGCGAAGAACGCGATGGCCTTGCGGGCTTCCTGCTCGGCCTCGACGAGCCGCCCGAGATTCCCGAGCGCGCCGGCCATGGCCGACTCGAGGAGCGCCATGGACGCCCCACGCTGACCGAACCCGCGAAGACCGACCACGACCGGCGACCAGTTCGAAGCCATGCTCGCGAGCCGCTCGACGTCGACCGGCCGGCCGTCAGCGACCTGGACCAACGCGCGGAGCGTCTCGAGGACCATGTGCGGCTTGCCGGCCGCGACGAACCAGGCACAGCCCTCGTCGAGGATCCGTTCGGCGGCCGCGTGATCGCCCGCCAGCATCTCGACGTCAGCCGAGACTTCGCTGAGCAGCGCGGCCAGCGACCGCTGACCACTCTCCGCCGCGATCTCCCGACAGCGCGTCGCGTGCGACCGTGCCAGCTCGAAGTGACCGAGTCGGGCGTGCATGTGGGCCAGGGCATGGGCGATCGGCAGCTCGATGGCCCGGTCGTCCGGGGCCCGGGCCAGGATGTCGTCGCACCGTCGGATGGCCTCGGACACCGGCGTCGGTCCGAAATAGAAGTCGATGCTGAGGTCCAGGACGATCGAGGTCTCCTCCCAGTGCGAGCCGGCACGCCGGGCGTGGTCGAGCGCCCGAGCCAGGGCGACCTCGTCGCCGGCCACGTTCCCGTCCTTCCACGAGGCGCTCCCGCGCAGCCGCCAGGCGAGCGCCAGACCTCGGTCGTCACCCAGCGGCTCGAAGACGGCCTGGCACTCGTCGGCCACGCGACGCATCTCGGCGGCTGTCGCGTCGATGCCGGAGTTGCCGCTCACATCGCGCTGGACACGTGCCCGGGCCAAGGCCCACGCATCACCGGCCGCCTCCGAGCGCTCGAACGCCTCGGCGAATCGCGCCTTCGCCTCGTCGATCCGTCCGTTCGCATCAAGCACGCGACCAAGGTCGGGCAGGATCGCGAGACGGGCGGGATCGGCCGGGTCAAGGAGATCCGCGGCTCGACCGAACAGGTTCACGGTCGCGGCGATGTCCGATCGTTCGAGGGCACGATCACCAGCCGCGATCAGCCGTTGCGCCGCACGACGGGCCAGCTCGCGCGCTCGTGCATCGACCGGCGCGAGCTCCTCGCGATAGCGGAAGGCCTGCTCGAGGTGATAGCCGACCATCTCCTCGACCTCGCTCCGGCGGTCGCCGGCGACCACGTCGAGCCAGCCGCCGAATCGCTCGTGCAGGTCGCTCCGCTCGGACTTCGGCATCCGCTCGTACGCCGCGTCGCGGATGAGCACGTGGCGAAACCGGAAGCCATCGCCCTGGCTGGACCCGGTGTCATCGGGGCGGATCAGTTCCTTGCGAACCAGGGCGACCAGGGAGCGCGGGACCCCGGACCGGTCATCCTCCGGCGACAGCGCCAGGACCGACGGCTGGTCGAAGACGCGTCCGACGATCGATGCGCGCTCGGCCACGGCTCCCTCATCCGGCGCGAGCCGGTCGAGACGCGCCGAGATCAGGGCCTCGATCGTGGGTGGGACCGCGATCGATCCGAGGTCCCGCGACGCGGTCCACCGTCCGTGCTCGGAGACGAGGGCACCGTCATCGATCAGGGAACCGACGAACTCCTCGACGTAGAGCGGGTTGCCCTCGGCCGCGTCGGCGATCCGGGCGCGGGCTTCCGGTGGGAGCGCCCCACCGGGCACGAGTTCATCGATCAACGCGAGGGCCGACCCCTCGCTCAGGGGCTCGAGCACGATCCGGGTGGCATTGATCTTGCCTGCGCCCCACGTCGGGCGGTCGTCGAGGAAGTCGGGACGCGCCGGGCAGACGAAGAGGATCCTCGAGCCGCGCGTGAGGTCGGCGAGCGACGCGATGAGGTCGACCAGCGTCGGCTGCGCCCAGTGGATGTCGTCGACGAACACGACGAGCGGTCGCTCGCTCGCGAGGTGCTCCAGCATCCGACGGAACGCCCAGACGAGCTCTTCCTGGGCGGCCGACGCCTCGAGCCCGATGAGACCGGCGAGGCCACGAGCGATCGCCGTGGCTTCCGGGAGTCCCGCCACCAGCGTGTCGATCCGGTCGCGCTCCGTCTCGGCGGTATCGCCGTCATCGATCGCGGCCGCCTGGCGGACGATCTCGGCGATGGCCCAGTAGGTGATGCCCTCGCCATAGGGGAGACACCGGCCGCGGAGGATCTGCGCCCGGTCACCGATGGCCCCGAGGAATTCGGCGACGAGGCGGCTCTTCCCGACGCCCGCCGCGCCGATGATCGTGACGAGTTGGCATGGTCCGACCGACACGGCGCGCTCGAACGACTGCTGGAGCGCTTCGAGCTCATCGTTCCGGCCGACCATCGGCGCATCGAGGTGACGGCGGTGTCCCTCGGCGCCGGGCGCGACCCGGTGGACCCGGTAGGCGACCACGGGGTTGCTCTTTCCCTTGAGGACGATGGACTCCGCGGGCCCCACGTCCACCGCGTCGCGCACGAGCGCCTGGGTCGTGTCCCCGATGACGATCTCACCGGGGGCGGCGGCGGACTGGAGCCTGGCCGCGACGTTGACCGCGTCGCCGACGACGATCGCCTCACCCGGGCCACCGGGCCCCAGGACGACGCTGCCGGTGTTGATCCCCGTCCTGGCCTCGATCGCGACGCCACGCTCGTGGGTCAGGGCCACGTTCAGTCGACCGAGGGCGTCGCGCATCTCCGCGGCGGCACGCACCGCGCGAAGGGCATCGTCGTCGTGCACGACCGGGACGCCGAAGACGGCCATGACCGCGTCACCGATGTACTTCTCGACCGTGCCGCCATGGTGTTCGATGACCTGGCGCATGGCCGCGAAGTAGCGGCCCATGACGGCCCGCACGGTTTCGGGATCGAGTCGCTCACCGAGCTCCGTGGAGCCGGTCACATCGGTGAAGAGGATGGTCACGGTCTTGCGCGTCGCGCGCGCCGGGGACGACGGCCCGAGCGTCGCTCCGCAGTACCCGCAGTGACGGAACGGTGCCGGGTTGTCTTCGCCGCATGAACGACAGCGGGTCACGGGCGGAGTGTAGAGCCCGGACATCGACCCGCGAGCCCCAAGCCGCCGGGGTCGCAGTCACCGGGCTACCATTGCCCTCCCGATGACGACCCTCGCCCCGAACGACTTCACGCACCTCCATGTGCACTCCGAGTTCAGCCTGCTCGACGGCCTCGGCCGGATCACGGAGCTGGTCGATGCGGCGGCCGCAGCAGGGCATGGATTCGATGGCGATCACGGACCACGGCGCGCTCTACGGCGCCGTCGCGTTCTACCAGGCCGCGCGCGCCAAGGCGATCAAGCCGATCATCGGGATCGAGACGTATGTCGCCCGTCGGTCGATGCTCGACAAGGAAGGCAAGGCCGACAGCCAGCCCTTCCACCTGATCCTGCTCGCCCAGGATTGGACCGGCTATCAGAACCTCTGCCGCATCGCCACCGATGCCCATCTGGACGGCTACTACTACAAGCCGCGCATCGACCGCGACTATCTCGCTCGTCACAGCGAAGGGCTGATCGGGCTGTCGGCCTGTCTCAGCGGCGAGGTCGCCAAGGCGCTCGAGGTGGACGACTGGGATCTCGCGCGCAAGGTCGCCGGGGAATACGGCGACATCTTCGGCAAGGAGCGCTTCTACCTCGAGCTCCAGGCGCACGGGCTGCCCGAACAGCAGCGGCTCAACGAGCAGCTCCTTCGACTCGCGCCGGAGACCGGTCTGCCGCTCGTGGCGACGAACGATCTCCACTACGTGCGCGAGGACCAGTCCGAGGCCCACGACGTCCTGCTCTGCGTCGGCACCGGGAACAACCTGGATTCGCCGAACCGCATGCGCTTCGACTCCCACGAGTTCTACGTGAAGAGCGCCGCCCAGATGGCCGCGCTGTTCCCCGATCAGCTCGAGGCCGTCCGGAATTCCCGTCGCATCGCGGAGATGACGGACGTCACGCTGCCCCTCGGGCAACTGCGCATCCCGCACTTCCCGGTGCCGGACGGCGAGACCGTCGAGAGCTGGCTCCGAAAGGAGTGCGAGGCCGGTCTGGCGCGGCGCTACGGGACGGTCACGCCGGCGCTCCAGGAGCGTCTCGACTACGAGCTTGGCGTGATCCTGACGATGGGCTATGCCGGCTACTTCCTGATCGTGGCCGACTTCATCCGGTTCGCCCGCGAGCAGGGGATCCAGACGACGTGCCGTGGCAGCGCTCCGGGATCCATCGTGACCTACACCCTGGGCATCACCCCGGTCGACCCGATCCTGTACCAGCTCCCGTTCGAGCGCTTCCTCAACCCGGACCGCGTGACGATGCCCGATATCGACGTGGACTTCGAGGACGGCCGCCGCGACGAGGTCATCGCCTATGTCGGGCGCAAGTACGGCCAGGACCATGTGGCCCAGATCATCACCTTCGGCACGATGCTGGCCCGCGCGGCGATCCGCGACGTCGGCCGCGTCCTCGGTCACTCATATGGCGAGGTCGACCGCATCGCGAAGGCGATCCCGAACCAGCTCGGCATCTCGCTCGACGAGGCCCTGAAGATCGCCCCAGCCCTGCGCGAGCAGGTGGACGCCGATCCGGGCGTGAAGCGGATCATCGATTTCGCCCGGCATCTCGAGGGCGTCGCCCGGAATGCGTCCACCCACGCGGCCGGGGTCGTCATCAGTCGCGAGCCACTGACCGAGTTGATGCCACTCCAGCGGGCGACCAACTCGGACGGGTTGATGACCCAGTACGAGATGCATGCGATCGAAGCCCTCGGGCTGCTCAAGTTCGACTTCCTCGGGCTCTCGAACCTCACGATCCTGCGCCAGGCCGTGGACACGGTGAAGGCCGAGCGCGGCGTGGCGATCGATCTCGACGACATCCCGCTCGATGACAAGAAGACCTTCGACCTCCTCGCCTCGGGTGAGACGACCGGCGTCTTCCAGCTGGAGTCGGCCGGGATGCGCCGGTATATCCGCGACCTCCAGCCGACATCGGTGTACGACCTCGCGGCCATGGTGGCGCTGTACCGGCCGGGCCCGATGGACAACATCCCCGCCTACATCCGCCGCAAGCACGGCCAGGAGCCGGTGACCTACCTCCACCCGCTGCTCGAGCCATACCTGGAGAAGACCTACGGGATCTTCGTGTACCAGGAGGACATCATGTCCGCGGCCATCGCGCTGGGCGGGTTCACCGGTCCCGAGGCGGACACACTCGGCTATGCGATCCGCAAGAAGAAGTCGTCCGTCCTGCGCGCCCAGAAGGAGAAGTTCGTCAATCAGGCCGCGGAGCGCGGGGTCCCGGCCAAGACCATCGATGACGTCTTCGCCGCCTTCGAGCCCTTCGAGCGGTACGGGTTCAACAAGGCGCACGCCACCTGCTACGGGCTGATCGCGTACCAGACGGCGTATCTCAAGGCGAACTACACCGTCGAATACATGACCAGCGTCCTGACGGCGTTCCGCTCCAACGAGGAGAAGGTCGCCGCGGCCATCGCGGAGTGTCGCCGGCTGGGCATCGCCGTCCTGCCGCCGAGCGTCCACGAGAGCCATCTCGAGTTCACCGTCGATGGCGACGCGATCCGGTTCGGATTGCTCGCGGTCAAGAACGTGGGCCAGGGCGCCATCGAGTCGATCATCGCGGCGCGCGACGAGGGCGGTCGGTTCCGCTCGCTGACGGACCTGTGCACCCGCATCGACCTGCGCCTGTGCAACCGCAAGGTCCTCGAGGCGCTCATCAAGGTCGGGGCGCTGAGCGATCTCGGGCACCCCGCGCAACTGCTCCTCGGCCTCGACGACGCCACGGCGTCCGCGCAGGCCACCCAGCGTGACCGGATCACCGGCCAGACGTCGCTCTTCGACCTTGGTTCGGCGGAGGCCGAGGTGTTCGAGCGCCCACTCCCGGCCGCCACCGAAGTCCCGACGCGCGAGCGGCTGCGCTGGGAGAAGGAACTCCTCGGGCTGTACCTCTCGGAACACCCGATGGGCGAGGTCGCCGAGCAGGTCGGGCAGTTCGTCAACGCGTACTCCGGCGATCTGCGAGACGAGTCGCTCGATGGGCAACGCGTCGTCGTCGGCGGGATCGTGACCGGCATCCGGACGGTGATCACCAAGAAGCAGGAATCGATGGCGATCGCGACCCTCGAGGACCTCCAGGGGACGATCGAGGTCGTCGTCTTCCCGCGGCTGTACGAGACCTCACGTCCGACGTGGCGCGACGGGTCGATCCTGCTGGTCGCCGGTCGGGTGGACCATCGCGGCGAGGAGATCTCGCTGCTCGCGGATC
This sequence comes from uncultured Chloroflexia bacterium, assembly GCA_963778805.1. Lineage (GTDB taxonomy): Bacteria > Chloroflexota > Limnocylindria > Limnocylindrales > CSP1-4 > SPCO01. Next base: position 276,949 of record CAVZVT010000005.1, read on the forward strand.
TGGTGCTGGACTGGGACGACGCCGTGGCCCGCGGCCCGGAAGTCTTCGCTCGGGAGGTCGCGGCAGGCGAGCGGGGTCGTGGACGTGGTGGTCCGGGCGCGCGGAACGGCAATGGCAACGGCAACGGCTTCACCAACGGCCATGGCCCGGACGGTCCGCCGGCACGACGTCCCATGGTCCCGGTCGGACCTGGCGTCGCGGAACCCGCCGCGGTCTCGTTCGTGTCCCCGCTGCGGGGCGAGGATGGTGCCCCGGCAGCCACGTTCCCGGTCATGGCCCCGGCCGAACCGATCACGACCTACCAGGAACCACCCGGCGCTGCGATCGCCGACCCGGACGTCGACGACGAACCGGCGCTGCCTGATGAGGCCCGCACGCGAGTCGCGGATCTCGCCGCCGAACCGACCCGCCCCCTGGACGCCGGCGCCGATCGGATCCTGCACGTGCGGTTCGTGGGCGCGTCCACCGACCGTCTGCTCGAGGCGATGCGGGCGTTCCGTGACGTGGTGCGCACGCGCCCGGGCGAGACGCGGGTCTTCGTCCACATCGACGTCGCGGGGAGCAGCGGACTCCCGATGGAGCTGCGGCCGGTCGCCTACGACGCGGAACTCATCGCCGAGATCGGTCGGCGACTCGGCGACGGGATGGTGGACCTGCAGCTGGCCTGACCGTCGGTCAGGCCTCGGATGCCGGGGTCAGACGTCGGTGCCGGCGACGCGCCGGACTTCCTGGACCGCGGACAGTCGGTCGTGGAATTCGTCCCGGATCGCGTTCAACTCGGCGGGTTCGATGTCGAGTTCCCGGGCGATCTCGTTGACGACCGCGGCTTCCTCCGCGGAGATCGTGCCGTTGGCGGCGCTGATCGCGAAGCACGCGTGGAGCACCTGACGGCGCTGCACGTCGGTGGCGAGCTTGCGCAGTTCGCGGGTGACGACGTAGTCCTCGGTCGCCCCGACGGTCAGCGCCTGGAGCTTGGCCATCTCGGTCACGAGGACCGCCGTGGCCTCATCGATCGCGTCGTCCTGCTGGAGCGACTGCTCGATCGCCTGGGTCTCCTCGTCACTGATGTCCATGTCCGCATTCGCGGCGCGGGCGAGGGTGTAGGCCGCGGCCGCGATGAAACGCGCCTGTTCCGGCGGCATCGCCTCGAGCTTGGCGACGATGCGACGGACCGTGGCCGTGTCACCGGCCGCGGATGGCGCATCCACGGGCGCGGGTGCCGGCGCGGCCGCCTCGGTCGGGGCGGTCTGATCGTGGTTCGAGCCGAAGAATTGATGGAACATGGAACCCTCTGACGTCTGGTCGAGTGGTGAGCTGTCGGGCGGAGGATGTCACAGGCCGGCGCCGAGCGTCAGCGACGCATCACATCCGGGATCTCCGGCTCGGGTCCGCGCCAGCGCTCGATCTCCTCGGTCGCGAACCGGCCGTAGTGGTTGATGAAGTGACCGCGACCGTCGCGCAGGACGCGGGCCGCCTCGCGTGTCCGGGTCTCGCCGCGCACCCGGACCATCAGGACGGCTCCGCCACCGCGGACCAGGGACTCGTACAGGGTGAAGTCGGGAAGCTGGTCCATCAGCGTGAAGGAGATGACGCGCCGCAGACGGGCGATCGGACCGTTCGCGGCACCGGATCCGTCGAGCCGGTCGGCGCCCTCCTCGCCGCGCAGGATCGAGAGATCCCGGTCGGCGAACCCGATGCGCCGAAGCGCCGCGCCGGCGTTGACCGCGTCGGCCGGGTCATCGAAGGCCGCGAGCATCCGGTCGACCGGGTACCCGATGAAGCGATTGCCGGAGGTGGACGCCATCGATCAGCGCTCGCCGATCGAATAGGTCTCGAACGGCGTCGTGCACGGATGACCGGGGGCCACCCACATCGTCCGGGTCTCGGGTTCGCAGATCATCGCGAACAGGATCGTCGAGCCTTCGTCGCCATCGGCCGGGTCCGGGTGGACGCAGATGTCCTGACCCTCGGCGGCATGGTCGGAGAGGATCCGCTGCATGCCATCGAGGCCAGGTTCCGCACCGGCCAACAGTGTCTGCGCCCGAGCCAGACGTGAGCGGCTGCCCGGCGAGGCGTCGCAGGCGACCGTCGCGACCACCGGGTCGAGCGCGTGGTTGGTGTGGGCGTCCTGCTCGAGGACCGCGCTCGTCGTGGCCGTGGTTTCGATGACGAACGCCCGGCCACCCGGGAACGCGGCGAGGTAGGAGAAGCCGCCGGCGCGGTCCGCTCGCGTGGCCCGGGCGATCGCATCGTCGGGGTCGCGGGCATCGAGGAGGTCGCGCGCCACCAGCGTCCGCGGCACGCCGACGCGCTCGTCCGTGGCCGAGAGCGACATCGTCCCGAACGCCGAGCCGTATTCGTTGATCCCGGTCATCGCGAGCGAGCCGGCCGCCATCGGGGCGAGGACGGCTGGGCCATCGTCGGGCAGGTCGAGGACCACGATCGCGGCGCCGTCGTCGCCGGCGTACCACTGCTCCGTGTGCCCCAACAGGGTGTGGCCCGGCGCCCGGAGCACGACGTCCGTACAGCGTTCGATCGCGACCGGCGACGGCGTCGCGAGTTCGACGATGCCGTAGACCTCTTCGAACGCGTTCGCGAAGAACAGGTCGAGGAACGGCAGTCCGGCGCCGTCGGCGATGCCCCGGATCTGCTCGACGAGGTGGGGGAGGGCCTCGCGCGACGCCTCGAGGTACGGCCCGAGGATCGTCCTCGAGCGTGGCTCGGTCCAGGCCGTGGCCCTCCGCGTATCGCGTGTTGAAGGCCACGGAACGGGCAGCCGAGGTGGCCATCGCGCGCCCGATGGTCCGACCGCGGTCGTATGGCGTCCCGCTCGCGATCACGAGTTCCATGACACCTCCCGTGATGCGCTGCGAGGGGTGGTACCGAAGGTGGGATTCGAACCCACACGAGCTTGCACTCAACGGTGTTTGAGACCGTCGCGTCTGCCATTCCGCCACTTCGGCCCGGGCTCCTCGCGCATCGTATCGCGTCCGCTCGGAACCCTTGGCGACGCACCGGCGTCTCGCCCGGGACCGATGCTAGACTCGCCCAGCCTCAGAATCGCCGTCCGGAGGGACCCCCAGGACATGGAGGACCTTCGCTCGACCACGGTCTCCGAAGACCCCGTCCAGCGCCGCGACCTCATCCTGCTCGAGCGCGCCCGCGACGGCGACCTCGAGGCATTCAACGACCTCGTGACGCTGTATCAGGACCAGTTGTTCGCGCTCGTCGTGCGCATGGTCCCCGATCGCGACCAGGCCTCGGATGCGGTCCAGGAGGCGTTCTTCTCGGCGTTCCGGAACCTGCGCTCGTTCCGTGGCGGGAGCGTGAAGTCCTGGCTCAAGCGGATCTGCGTCAACGCCGCGATGGACACGCAACGGGCGCGCAAGCGTCGGCCGGTCCAGCCGTACCCGGAATTCGAGGACGAGAGCTGGCAACCACCGGCCGGGATCGAGGCCGATCCCGAGCACACCGCCGTCCTGGCGGAACGGACACGGACCCTGCATCACGCCCTGACGCTGATCACCGACGACCAGCGCACCGCGATCGTGCTCTTCGATGTCGAGGGCTACGACTACGGCGAGATCGCCGAGATGACCGGGGTCTCGCTCGGGACGGTCAAGTCGCGCATCCATCGCGGCCGGCTGGCCTTGCGCGATGTCCTCGAGGACCGCATGGAGCTGTTCCGTGCCTGACCGACACCTCGAGCACGACCTCGGTCTGGTCGTGGCCTACGCCGACGGCGAGCTCGACGCCACGGAGCGGGCGATCGCGCAGGACCAGATCGATGGCTGTGCCTCGTGTGCCCTGCTGGTCTCCGATCTCCGGGCGTTGCAGGTCGCGGACCGCGAGCTCGCGACCGCCGCTCGACCGCGCGACTTCCGATTGACCACGGCCGATGCCGAGCGGCTGCGCGCCGCATCGACCGCCGAGCACCCGAACCATGATCCGGTCCTGATCGCGGCCGCCGTCGACGGCACGCTGGACGGCGAGGATCGACGGCTCGCCGATGGCTGGCTGAGCGATTGCCACGCCTGCGCGGCCCTGTTCGACGATCTGATGGCGATCACGGCCGCGAACCGGGCGCTCGTGCTGCCGGCGCGCCCGAGGACTATCGACTCGCCGACGCGGATGCGCGTCGCCTGCGACACGGTGGCTGGCGGGCGCTGCTGGGTCGGATCGGGACGTCGCGCGACGCGCTGACGCGACCCCTGGCGGTCGGTCTCACGACGCTCGGTGTCGCCGGGCTCCTGATCTCGGGGAGCGGCTCCCTGCTGTCCTCAGGGGCGAGTTCGGCGGCAGGACCCCAGATCCTGTCGACGGTGGGAGCGGCCATCGGTGCGCCGGATGCCGGCGACAGTGGCGGGATCGCCTTCCCGGATCAGGATGTCTTCAGCGGTCAGGGCGAAGGCGATCGCATCGGCGGCACCGTCAGCGGCCGCCGCGGCGGCCCCCGTCCCCGTTGCGGCCGCATCGTTCGCGCCAGCATCGTTCGCGCCCGCCGCACCAGCGGCCGGGGCCGGGGCGGTCGAGATGGCCGGCGCGAGCGCCCTGACCAACGACACCACGGCCGGCGGCGACGCGGCAAGCCAGGCGACCGACGACGGTCTGAGCGGCGACGCATCACGCAAGGCGGGCATCCAGTACTCGCCCGAACTCGTGGACACGTCCGACATCGACCCTGGCCCGTCCAGGACGGTGATCGTCTCGGGCTTGCTGGTGCTGACCGGGCTCGCGCTGTTCGCCATCCGATGGGTCGCGCGCCGGCGGCGCCTCGCCTGACCTCGGCCCGGGCGCGGTCCCGCGGGTACACTGGCTCCTCCACCCACCCACGTCCCCACACCGGGGAACACGCCGAGGCCTGCCGATGGATCGCCTGATGCTGCTCGACGGCAACGGGCTCATCTACCGCGGATATTTCGCCCTCATCGAGCAGCCCCTCACCACGTCGAAGGGCGAGCTCGTGTCGGCCGTGTTCGGGTTCACGAACATCGTCCTGCGCGCGATCCAGGACGTGCAGCCGACCCACATGGCCGTCGCCTTCGACCTGCCGGCGCCCACGTTCCGCCACGAGCGATTCGCCGAGTACAAGGCGACGCGAACGCGGATGCCCGACGAGATGCGCGAGCAGATCCCCAAGGTCCGCCGGGTGGTCGAGGCGCTGGGCATCCCCATCTACCAGATGGAGGGGTTCGAGGCGGACGACGTGATCGCCACGCTCGTCGGTCACGCCGAGACGGGTGGTCTCGAGACGACGATCCTCACCGGCGACCTCGACATGCTCCAGCTCGTCTCGGAGCGCACGAAGCTGCTGGTCTCGCTCCGCGGCGGAGTCGCGAACACGGTCGCCTACGACCTCGCCCGCATCGACGAGCGCTGGGGTCTCCGCCCGGAGCAGATGCTCGACTACAAGTCGCTCAAGGGCGACCCGACGGACAACATCCCGGGTGTCCCCGGTGTGGGCGAGAAGACCGCGGCCAAGGTCGTGGCCACGTACGGCACGCTCGATGCGATGTACGAGGCGATCGACACGCTCGAACCCGAGAAGCTCCGGGCGAAGCTGATCGAGGCCAAGCCGGTGGTGCTGGAGAGTCGCGAGCTGATGCGGCTCGTCCGGGACCTGCCGATCGACCTCGACCTGACGGTCGGGCGGGTGGGGGAGTACGACCGCGATGCCGTGATCGCGGTCTTCCGCGAGTACGAGTTCCGGACCCTGATCGACCGGTTGCCACCGCTCCACGGCGAGAGCGCGGCCGATGCCGCCGCCCACCTGCGCGATGTCGGTGGGACCGTGGGTTCGGCCCGGGCGCCCGGCACGAGGCCGCCCGCCGCTCCACGTCCGACCGCCCCGCCGAGCGGCGAGCTGCAGCTCCGACTCGACTTCGACGCCGTCGGCGGCGAGGGATCCGGCACGGTCCGCGAGCGTCCGCCGATCGAGGTGGCCGACGGGGATCTCCCCGGCGCGCTGGCCGCCGCCATCGAGGATCCCGGCGCGGCTCGAGGTTCGCGATCTGGCCGGCGTCGATGGTCTCGAGGACTGGATCGCCGCCCAGCCCGATCTGGCCGTGGCGCTCGTGGCGACGGATCCGCGGCCACGACACGGCGAACCGCTCGCGTTCGCCGTCGCGGGCGCGGATGGACGGACGATCGTGGCGGACACGCCCGACGCCATCGAGCGGTTGCTCGGTCTGGTCAAGGCGAGTGGCAAGCCCCTCGTCGGCCACGAGGTGAAGTCGATCCTCACGGCCGCGTTCGCGATGACACCGGGGTCTGCGGCGCTCCCGGTCGCCTTCGATACGCAGATCGCCGCGTACGTGCTCAACGCCTCGTTGCGCAGCCAGGCGATCGCGGACGTCGTGGCCGAACGTCTCGACCTCCAGATGCCGGTCCCGAAGGACCTCGACCCCACGACTCGCGCCGGGCTCGATGCGCTCGCGGTGGCGGCCGTCCGCCCGTCGCTGGAGCGCGCCCTCGCCGACGCCGACCTCGGCCGGCTGTTCGTGGAGATGGAGCTCCCGCTGATCGCGGTGCTCGCCCGGATGGAGGCGATCGGCGTCGCCCTCGACCTCGAGACGCTGTCGGCGCTCGATCGCGAGTTCAACACCGAGATCGATCGGCTGGAGCGGGTGATCTACGACGCGGTCGGCCACGAGTTCACCATCGGTTCGCCCAAGCAGCTCGGCGAGGTCCTCTTCGGGGAGCTGAAGCTGCCGTTCGGACGCAAGACCAAGACCGGCTATTCGACCGATGCCGCGGTCCTCGAGGAGTTGCGCGCCGTCCACCCGGTGATCGAACCCATCCTCGATTGGCGGACGTACACGAAGCTGCGCTCCACCTACGTCGAGGCGCTTCCCGCCCTGATCGCGCCGGACGGTCGCTTGCACACGACCTTCCATCAGGCGGTCGCGGCCACCGGCCGGCTGTCCTCGTCGGACCCGAACCTCCAGAACATCCCCATCCGGACCGACCTCGGTCGTCGCATCCGACGGGCATTCGTGGCCGGCAGCCCGGATCTCACCCTGGTCGCCGCCGACTACAGCCAGATCGAACTGCGGATCCTCGCGCACGTCTCGGGTGATGCCCACCTCAAGGACGCCTTCGCGCGTGACGCCGACATCCACCGCGAGACGGCCGCGCTCGTCCTCCACAAGGATCCGGCCGACGTGACGACGGACGAGCGATCGATGGCCAAGATGGTCAACTTCGGGATCGCGTACGGGATGAGCGACTTCGGGCTCTCGAGTCGTGCCGGGATCAGTCGCCAGGAAGCCCAGACCTTCATCTCGAACTACTTCGCCACGTATTCCGGGATCAGCTACTACATGCTCCACATCAAGGAGGTCGCGAAGCAGCAGGGGTATGTGACCACGCTGCTGGGTCGCAAGCGCTCCATCCCCGAACTCCAGTCGAAGATCCCGGCGCTGCGCGGGGCTGGCGAGCGGATGGCCATCAACATGCCGATCCAGGGGACCGCGGCGGACATCATGAAGATCGCGATGATCCGCGTCGCGGATCGGCTCGCGGCCGAAGGTTCGCCGGCGAGGATGCTGCTCCAGGTCCACGACGAGCTGCTGTTCGAGATCCCTCGCGGCGAGGTGGATCGGCTCGTGGCGACGGTCCGCGAGACGATGGAGACCGCGATGCCACTCGACGTCCCGCTGACCGTCGACGTCAAGGCCGGCGACGACTGGGAGTCGATGCGACCGGTGCCACGGACGCCGGCGGCGACCGTCGCGGGGAGCTGAGACCCGCGGATGCCCGAACTCCCCGAGGTCGAGACGGTCGCGCGCGACCTGCGGCCGCATCTCGTCGGCGCCACGATCGTCGGCGCCCGCTGCTCCTGGGCCCGGACGTTGCGGACGCATACGCCCGAAGCCTTCGCCGACGCCGTGGCCGGTCGCCGGATCGAGGCGGTCGGACGACGGGCCAAGCAACTGGTCTTCGACCTGTCCGGCGACGCGGCCCTCACCGTCCATCTGAAGATGACCGGCCAGCTGTTCGTGGTCCCGCAGGACGCGCCCGAGGACCCGTACATCCGGCTCGTCCTCGAATTCGAAGACGGCCGGGAGCTTCGGTTCCGCGACATCCGCAAGTTCGGGAGGATCGGGCTCTACGGCCGCGACCCGGTCACCGGCGAGCTGGTCACCGAGGTCGGCGGCGTCGGCGTCTTCGCGGCGATCGGCCCGGAACCGCTCGACCCGAGCTTCACGGTCCGCGACTTCCGTCGTCGGCTGCGACGACGGACGGGTCGTCTCAAGCCGCTGCTGCTCGACCAGTCGTTCCTTGCGGGCGTCGGCAACATCTATGCCGACGAGGCCCTCTGGCTCGCTCGCCTCCACCCGTTGCGGACGGCGGGCACGTTGCGGCCACCCGACGAGCGACACCTGTACGAAGCGATCCGCTCGATCCTGACCGAGGCCATCGACCGACGAGGATCCTCGATCGATGACTACACCGCCCCCGACGGCGACGGCTCGATGCAGGAGCGACTGGCGGTCTATCAGCGGACGGGCGAACCGTGCCGTCGCTGCGGTCGACCGCTGAAGCGCATCGTCATCGGCGCGCGGAGCACCCACTTCTGCTCGTGGTGCCAGCGATTGCCGGCATCGGACCGGGCCGGCTCGAAGGTGATCCTGCGTGGGATGACCGGCGCGACCGTGCGGACCGGTCCACGCTGGTCGGAGCTCACCGATCGCACCAAGCGCGCCGCAGCCACACGACGGGCGGCCGCCCGGGCCGCGTCGGGGGCGGGCTGATGTCGATCCTGCGGTTCTCGAAGGTGACGCGCGAGGTCGGGACGTTCGTCATCCTCGATGGCATCGAGGCGGCGATCGCCGCGGGTGACCGGATCGGGCTCGTCGGACCCAACGGCGGTGGCAAGACCACGCTGCTTCGACTCGCGTCCGGCCCGGGCGTCCCGGACCAGGGCGAGGTCGTTCGCAAGCGTGGCCTCACCATCGGGTTGCTCGCCCAGGAGGCGCACCTCGACGAGGTCTTCATGGCATCGCCGGATCTCCGGACGGCGGTCCGGACCGGCGCCTCGCACCTGGACCGCATGGCGGAGGCGCTGGCCACCTTCGAGCGCGATGGCCGGGTGACCGAGGAGGCGTACGCCAACCTGCAGCACGAATTCGACGTCCTCGGTGGCTACACGCTCGACATGCGGGTCGATGCCGCGCTGAGCGGGCTCGGGTTCGCCCGCGACGAGTGGACCAAGCCGCCGAACGCGATGTCCGGTGGCGAGCAGACTCGAGCGTCGCTGGCTCGCCTGGTGATCGCGGACCCGGACCTGCTGCTCCTCGACGAACCCACGAACCACCTGGACCTGGGCGCCATCGAGTGGCTCGAGGACCACCTGCGCAAGCGCAACGGATCGCTCTTGGTGGCCTCGCATGACCGGGCCTTCCTCGACGCGACCGTGACCCGGATCTGGGAGCTGCGGGATCGTCGCCTGATCGCGTTCCGTGGCGACTACAGCGCCTACCACCGACAACGCGAGGAGCGCGACGCTCGGGCGACCAAGGAAGCCGACACCACGGTCGAGTCGATCGCCCGCGAACGCGAGCTCGTCCAGCGCTATCGAAGCCACCGCAAGTTCAGCAAGATGCATGAGCACGAAGCGCGGCTCGAGCGCCTGCTGGCGGAGAAGCAGGAGGCGCCGAAGGCCGGTCGAAAGCTCGCCATCCCGAACGCGGCGCTCGCGGGAGCCGGACCGACGAGGTCCGGGGAGATCGTGGTCCGGGTGGAGGGTCTGGCGGTGGGCTATCTGCCCGGTCGCGGCGCGGTGATGCCCGACGGGTCGCCCGCGACCGAACCACGGACCGTGGCGACCGTGCCGTTCCTTGCCGCCCAGCGGGGGGAGCGGATCGGCATCGTCGGGCCGAACGGTGCCGGCAAGACGACGCTCCTCCGGACGATCGCCGGCGATCTGCCGCCACTCGACGGGGGACTGACCTTCGGGCACGGCGTCCAACTCGGGTATCTCGCCCAGTTGCGCGAGGCGGCCATCCCGGGCGCCACGGTCCTCGATGCGTTGCTGGAGGCGATCCCCGTGACCGCCGGCGAGGCCCGCTCCTATCTCGCCCGCTTCCTGTTCCGCGGCGACGACGTCAACAAGGAGGTCCGGGCGTTGTCGGGCGGGGAGCGCTCGCGTCTGGAGTTGGCGCTGCTCGGGATCCAGCCGTCCAACCTGCTGCTCCTCGACGAGCCGACGAACCACCTCGACATCCCGGCGCGTGAGGCGATCGAGGCGTTCATGGTCGGGTCGCCGGCGACGTTGCTCGTGGTGTCGCACGACCGACGGCTCCTCGAGACCGTCTGCGAGAAGCTCTGGGTCGTCGATGACGGCGCGGCGGCGCCGTTCGATGGCGGCTATCGCGCCTGGCGTGCGGCCGTGGCGGACGGCTGGACGGTGGCGTCGGCGCTGGAGGCGGAGGCGAAGCGGTTGCGGGGCGGGGGAGCTGGGACGAAGTCGGCGACGGCGACGCGCTCCCCGGGCTCGGGCGATGGGCAGCCTTCGGGTGTGTCGGGGACGCCTGCGGTTTCGAGCGTCGCCACGGCGCCGGCACCGCGGCCGCGTCGACGCAAGCAGGAGAAGCTCTCCAAGGACGCGTATCGGAAGCAGAAGCTGGTCCTCGACGGCGAGTTGTCGCGCCTGGGTCTGCGCAGGAGTCACCTGGAGCTGTCCCTCGCAGACCCGCGGATCGCGTCCAATTTCGTCGAGGTGCGACGGGTCACGAGCGAGATGGCCGATGTCGACGATGCGCTGGCCGCGGCCGAGGATGCCTGGCTCGAGCTCGAGGAACGCGCGCCATGACGGTGCGGATCGGGTTGACCGGGCCGATCGGCTGCGGCAAGTCGACCGTCGCGGGTTGGCTGGGCGAGCGACCGGGCGTGGTCGTCATCGATGCCGACGTCGTGGCTCGTGCGGTCGTCGAGCCGGGCGAACCGGCCCTGACCGCGGTGCTGGCACGGTTCGGTCCGGAGGTACGGTCGGCAGATGGCTCGCTGGACCGCGCGGCGCTCGGCCGGATCGTCTTCGCGGACCCGGATGCCCTCCGAGACCTCGAGGCCATCGTCCATCCGGCGGTGCGCGGCCGGATCCTCGAGGCGCTCGCGGCGGCGGAACGCGGCGGGGCTTCGCCGACCGATGCCGCGGCCCCGGCCTCTGCCGTCGTCATCGAAGCCATCAAGCTCGTCGAGGGCGGACTCGCCGAGCTCTGTGATGAGGTCTGGCTCGTGACCTGCGATCCGCAGACCCAGCTGGAACGCGTGGTGGGGCGGGGGAGCGACCCCGCCGATGCCGCCGCGCGCATCGCCGCCCAGGGTGACCTGACGGCCCGTCTCCGCCCGGCCGCGACGCGGATCATCGACACGAGCGGGCCTGTCCTCGACGTTCGGCGGACGATCGACGACGCATTCGAGTCGGCGCTCGGCCTCTAGCCACGAACCGGGCAGCCCCCCGGTGCCGGCGGCCGGGAGCGCATGATAGCGACGTGGTTCCCGAGACTCGCTACGCGAAGAGCCCCGACGGCGTCCACATCGCCTACCAGGTCATCGGCGACTCGCCGATCGATCTGGTGCTCGCGCCCGGGTTCGTCTCCCATGTCGAGCACTCTTGGGAGGACCCGGCCATGGCCCGGTTCCTCACCCGGTTGGCGTCGTTCACCAGGCTGATCGTCTTCGACAAGCGCGGCACCGGGATGTCCGACCGAGATTCGAACGACGCATCGCCGTTGCTGGAGGATCGAGTCCTCGATATCGGCGCGGTCATGGATGCGGCAGGTTCCACCAAGGCGGCGATCATGGGCATCTCCGAGACCGCCGCGATGGCCCTGCTCTTCGGCGCGACGCGGCCCGAGCGGACGACAGCCATCATCGCCTACGGCGCGTGGACGAACGGGAGCGATGCCAGGCCGGCCTATCCGTGGGCGCCGTCGCCGAACGATGACGAGTGGCTCGACGACCTCGCGCGTGAGTGGGGACGTGGGGCGATGTTCATCGAGGACATCGTCCCGTCACTGGTCGGTGACCCGCGGTACGAAGCCTGGTACGCCAAACTCGAACGGCTCGCAGCCAGTCCGGGAGCCGCGGTGGCCCTGGCGAGGATGGCGATGCAGATCGACGTCCGCGACATCCTGCCGACGATCAGCGCGCCGACGCTCGTCCTGCATCGACGCGACGATCAGGCGATCCCGATCGAGGACGGAAGACTGATCGCCGATCGTGTGCCAGGGGCCAAGTTCGTCGAACTCCCGGGCCGTGACCACTGGCCATGGATCGGCGACGACCGTGCGATCGAGGAGATCCAGGAGTTCCTGACCGGGATGCGCGACTCCGGCCGACCGGATCGCTTCCTGGCGACCGTCATGTTCGTCGATATCGTCGACTCGACGGCGCGCGCGGCCGAGCTCGGCGATCGACGATGGGCCGACCTGCTCCAGGCGTTCTACGCCGTCGTCCGGAGCGATCTCGAGCGATTCGGTGGGAGGGAGGTCGGGACCGCTGGAGATGGATCCTTCATCACCTTCGACGGTCCGGCGCGAGCCATCCGATGCGCCAGGAGCCTGATCGACGCCGTGGATCGGATCGGCCTCCGGATCCGTGTCGGCATCCACACGGGTGAGGTCGAACGGGTCGGCACCGATCTCGGTGGTCTCGGCGTCGTCATCGGGGCGCGCGTGGGCGCCCTCGCCGCTCCCGGTGAGATCCTCGTCTCCCGGACGGTCAAGGACCTGGTCGTCGGCTCCGAGATGGAGTTCGACCTGCGGGGCGCACACTCACTGAAGGGTGTTCCCGGGGAATGGGATCTCTTCGCTGTCGCGCGAGATCGCGATCGCACGGACCGCGGTTGACCCCCGCGGCGCCGGCGGCCCTCGGACCCGGCGACGCCGGCGGCCCTTGGACCCGCGCTCAAGACCCAGAGTCTTAGCCGTTGGGCATCGCGGGTCATAGCGGGCCATCGAGGCGAAGATCATCACGCCCGTCGAGGCGGCCCAAGCACGAAACCGCACGGCCCGGCCGACGCGCTCGAGCCGTAAGCCCTCCAAACCGCCGAAGGTAAGACTGTCAGTCTTGCGCGGCCGCATTGGGTGAGGCCGGGTCGAGATCGGGCGGGCGAATCGGGTGAGAGGGCGGCCGGAGTGGGTGAGGCGAGCGCGGCCGCTTGGGTGAGACGAGCGCGGCCGCAGGAGATAGAACGCTTGTTCTGTATCTGTCGAACGGGGTATCCTGAGCCCTGATGCCCGACTTCAAGCTCGTCGTCCCGTTCGAGCCCACCGGTGACCAGCCCGCCGCGATCGAGCGGCTGAGCGAGGGTCTGGCCAAGGGTGCGCGGCACCAGACGTTGCTCGGCGCGACCGGGACGGGCAAGACCGCGACGATGGCCTGGACCATCGCCCGGCACAACAAGCCGACCCTCGTCCTGGCTCACAACAAGACCCTGGCCGCCCAGCTGTACGCGGAATTCCGCGAGTTCTTCCCGGAGAACGCCGTCGAGTACTTCGTCAGCTACTTCGACTACTACCAGCCCGAGGCCTACCTCCCGCGGTCCGATACCTACATCGAGAAGGACTCGTCGCGGAACGACGAGATCGACCGGCTTCGCCACGCCGCCACGCACGCCCTCTTCGAGCGACGCGACGTGATCATCGTCGCGAGCGTGAGCTGCATCTACGGTCTGGGCGCACCCGTGGACTACGGGGCGACGGTCCTCAAGCTCCGGGTCGGCGGCCAATACCGACGCGATGCCGTCCTCCGACATCTGGTCGATCTCCAGTACCAGCGCAACGACCAGGCCCTGTCCCGGGCACGGTTCCGGGTCCGCGGCGACACGCTGGAACTCCAGCCCGCGTCCGAGGAGACCCTGATCCGGGTCGAGTTCTTCGGCGACCAGGTCGAGCGCATCACCGAGCTCGACCCGCTGACCGGCGAGCTCCTGGCCGAACGCAAGGAGACGAACGTCTACCCGGCCACGCACTACGTCACGCCGAACGACAAGCTCAAGGAAGCGATCGTCGATATCGACGCCGAGATGGAGCTCCGGGTCGGTGAACTCGAGGCCGAAGGGCGAGCGCTCGAGGGCGCCCGGCTGCGGCAACGGACGACGTTCGACCTCGAGATGATGCGCGAACTCGGGTACTGCACCGGCATCGAGAACTACTCGCGCCATCTGTCTCGCCGCGACCCGGGCAGCCGGCCGTGGACCCTGCTCGACTACTTCCCGCCGGACTGGCTGCTGGTCGTCGACGAGTCGCACATGACCGTCCCGCAGGTCGTCGGCATGTACAAGAACGACCGGACGCGCAAGGAGATCCTGGTCGACTTCGGGTTCCGGCTGCCGTCGGCGCTCGACAACCGGCCGCTGACGTTCGAGGAGTTCGAGGCGACCGTCCACCAGGCGATCTACATGAGCGCGACGCCCGGGCCCTACGAACTGGAGCGCAGCGAGAAGATCGTCCAGCAGCTCATCCGGCCGACCGGGCATCGTGGACCCGCCGATCACCGTCCGCCCGACCGAGGGACAGATCGACGACCTGCTCGAGGAGATCCGGATCCGGGTCGAACGCGGCGAGCGCGCCCTCGTCACCACGTTGACCAAGAAGATGTCCGAGGACCTGACGGATTACCTCAAGGAGCTTGGGGTGAAGGTCCAGTACCTCCACAGCGAGGTCGACACCCTCGAGCGGGTCGCGATCCTGCGGGACCTGCGCCTCGGGGTCTTCGATGTCCTCGTCGGGATCAACCTGCTCCGCGAGGGCATCGACCTGCCGGAGGTGACGCTGGTCGCGATCCTCGATGCCGACAAGGAAGGGTTCCTGCGGTCGGCCTGGTCGCTGATCCAGATGATCGGCCGATCGGCCCGGAACATCGGCGGCCAGGTGATCATGTACGCCGACCGGGTCACCGAATCGATGAAGGTCGCGATCGACGAGACCGATCGTCGTCGGGCGATCCAGACCGCCTACAACACCGAACACGGCATCGAGCCGACGACCATCGTCAAGGGCATCCACGACATCAACCAGCGGCTCCGGGCGGTGGCGGAGTCGACGGTGGTCTACACCTCGGAACGTGGCGGGCCGCTCACCGATGGCGACCGGATCAAGGTCGAGGCGCTCGTCGTGCGGATGGAAGCCGAGATGAAGGCGGCGGCGAAGCAGCTCGAATTCGAGCGCGCGGCGGCGCTGCGTGACGAGATCCAGGGGATCCGCCTCCGCGTCCTCGAGCAGGACGCCTCCGTGACGGTCGGACGGGCCGCAGAACGGGCCGCTCGTGAGGACCACAGCCTGTCGGGTGCCGCGGACCGCGCGCGGGGCGACGCTCGGCCGCCGCCGCCTCGCGGGAGCAGGTGATGGAAGTCACGAGCATCGAGGTCCTGCCGGCGGACGAGGAACCCGGCGGCGATCAGGACGGCGACGCCGGGATCGACGAGAACACCGCGGCGGACTGGTTGCCGGGGATCCGCGACGAGCACGACGACGGCGGGACCGCGCAGGCTCGCTGGCAGGAGCGCCCGACCTGGGACCACACCGTGACGCCGAACATCCGCAAGCGGACCGGAAGCCGACCGACCCGACGACGATGACCGAACGGTCCTGGTCCGAGCGGCTGGCCGACGCCACGCGTCGCGATCCCATCGTGCCGGGCGGGAGCGCTCGGTCGGGGAGCCTGATCGAGCGGGTCACGCTCGCGGACGGCGAAGTGGTGATCGCGAAGCATCTCGATCCGCGCGACGATCTCGTCCTGCGCGCGACGGGCGACGATGGCCGACTCCAGCGGATGTGGGACGCGGGGCTGTTCGAGCGGATGCCGACCGTGATCCGGCACGGGATGCTCGGCGTGGAGCCCGAAGGCGACGGCTGGCTCGCGGTCATGGAGGACGTCGGGCCGATCCTGCTGGCCGATGACCGGGTGATCACCCGGGCCGAGCAGCGGACGATCCTGGGTGCGGGCGCGGCCATGCATGCCACCTTCGAGGGGACCGCGCCGCCACTCGGCGAGATCGCCCTGCTGTACCGGTTCCTGTCACCCGCGATGGCCGCGGCCGAGCACGGGACGTCCAACCCGCTGCCGGCCCTCGTCGGCCGCGGCTGGGAACGGTTCGCCGACGTGGCCCCCCACGACATCGCCGATGCGATCGCCGCCATCCACACCGATCCGGAGCGGTTCGCGGCGGCGTTCGAGGGTCTTGGCACCACGTTGGTCCACGGTGACTTCCGGTTCGCGAACATGGGGCTGGAGCCGGGGCGGCTCGCCCTCATCGACTGGGGTTCGAGTGCCGTCGTCGGCCCCGGCGCGCTCGACGTCGCGTGGTATCTCATCGTCGGGGCGACCCGGATCAAGGCCAGCCGAGATGAGGTCCTGGACGATTTCCGCGACGCCGAGGGCGACCGGTTCGAGCCGCGCGCGCTCGGTCTGGCGCTGATCGGCGCGCTGGCCCAGCTGGGCTGGAACAAGGCCCTCGACGTGACGGAGGCCGCGGATCCCGGTGTCCGGGCGCGCGAACGCGCGGACTTCGATTGGTGGATCGCGCGCGTCCGTCGCGAACTGGAGATGGGCCTGCACGGGTCCTGACCCGCGACCACACGGCCTCCACCGCGCAGGTACCATCGCGCGGCCAGATCCCCCAGGAGAGCGCCGATCCCTTGAGTCGCCAGGTCCCCGGTACAGCGAATCCGATCGTCCCGGAGTGGCTGCAGAACCTCGCCGCCCTGGGATGGCGCGTGTTGGTTTCGGCGGCTCTCCTGGTCGCCCTGGTCTACATCGCGATCGTCGTCGGGATCGTCACAGCCTCGATCCTGGTCGCGGGCATCGTGGCCGCCACGTTCGCCCCGTTCGTCCTGCGTCTTCGAGAGCGCGGTTGGTCGCGGACCCGCGCATCAGCCGCGGTGATGGTCGGCATCGTGGTCGTCTTCCTCATCGGGATGGCGTTGATCACCCTGGCCTTCCTCCCGTATGTCCCGGACGTGGTCGCTGCGGTCAAGGCCGGAGAACAGGCGCTCCAGGATCAGCTGGCCGCCGCCGGGACGCCGCCCGAAGCGTCTGGCTCCGTGCACGTCCTCTCGAACGCCGTGACCGACACCTTGCAGGGCATCGCGGGCGGGATCGCCGAGTCGATCGGCACCATGGTCACGATCGTGGTCCTGTCGGGCTTCCTCGCCTTCTACTTCCTCCAGGACGGCGACAAGGCGTGGGTGTGGGTCTTCCGTGCCGTGCACGAGCAGCAGCGGGATCGGATCACCGGGGCCGGTGACGACGCGCTGCAGCGGGTCGGTGGGTACCTTCGCGGGACCTCGGTGCTGGCCGCCATCAACGCCGTGTCCGACTTCGTCTTCCTGGTCGTGCTCGGGGTGCCCCTCGCGGCGCCACTCGCCGTGCTGGTGTTCTTCGGCGGGTTCATCCCCTACATCGGCGGCCTGCTGACGACGGTCGTGATCCTCCTCGTCGCCTACGCCACCAGCGGTCCCCAGGTCACGATCGTCCTCTTCATCCTGCTGTCGATCCGGAACGTGATCCTCGCGGACTTCGTTCGGCCCCTCGTGTATGGCCGGACCGTCAACATCCACCCGGCCCTCGTGCTGGTCGCCTTGCCCGCTGGGGCGGCGATCGCCGGCATCGTCGGCCTCTTCGTCGCCATCCCCGTGACGGCCATGATCCTGGCGGTCGCCGGCGCGGCCGCGGCCATCCTCGACACCGGTGTGCCGCCGGACGACCCGCTGGTACCGCCGTGGCTCGATCGCCTCGCCTCGTGGAGCTGGCGTCTCCTGGTCGCGATCGCGGTCGGACTCCTCGGGATCGGCATCCTCGACGTCATGCCGCTCGTCGCGCTGCCATTGGCGCTCGCGACGATCCTCGCGGCGACGTTCGCGCCACCGGTCGCCGCGATGGTCGCTCGAGGGTACCCCCGCGGACGCGCCGCGCTGATCGCGACCTTTGGCAGCTTCGTGCTCGTGATCCTCGTGGTGACGCTGACCGTCCTGAACCTCGCGGGCCAGGCCTCCGCGGCGATCGCCTCCTCCGCGTCCATCGGTGCCGGGTCCATCAACGATGCCGCCGGCGGGACGGTCGGCGGGCTGGCCGAAACGGTCGGTGCGTACGGCGGGCGTCTGGTCGAGAGCGGCGCAGCACTGGCGTCCGGCATCGCGGACTTCGCCATCGTGGTCGTGCTCGGATGCCTCCTCTGCTTCTACTTCCTCCGCGATGGCGGGCGGTTCTGGGCCAATTTCATGTCGCGCCTCCCGGCCGGCCGGAGCGACGAGGTCGACGACGCCGGGACCAAGGCGTTCGGCGTCCTCGGCGGGTACATGGTCGCGATGGGCGGCGTCTCCGCCTTCGGGGCCGCCACCCAGTTCCTGCTCATGGTCCTGTTGGGACTTCCGCTGGCGCTGCCACTCGCGGTGCTCTCGTTCATCGGCGGTTTTGTCCCGTACGTCGGCAGCCTCGTGACGACCGGTGCCGCCCTGCTCGTGACCATCGCGGTCGGGTCGCCGACGGACGTCGCGGTGATGGTCGTCTTCACGATCGTCTTCAACGTCATCCAGGGCAGCGTCGTGGCTCCGATCGTCTATAGCCGCGCCGTCGGTCTCCACCCCGCCGTGGTGCTGATGACCATCCCCGCCGGCTACGAGATCGCCGGGATCGTCGGGATGTTCCTCGCGGTACCGGTCATCGCCGTGGTCGCCGTGACCTGGCGGCAGGTCCTGCGAGTCTTCGGGACGACCATGCCGCCGTCGTCCCAGGCTGACCATCCGACATAGGCCCGGCGCCTGGGACCGAACTGATGGTGCGCGGACGCGCCGGAATCTCGCCCTGCGATGGTGAGGTTCGGGGCGGTTCGGACTAGATTGGTCGGGTGCTCCTGCGGCTCGTGACCCTCCTCGCGGCGCAGCTCTTCGACCTCGCTACGTTCGGGGTCATGGTCGGCCGCCACGGGGTCGCCGCGGAGGCCAATCCCACGGTCGGCAACCTGTTCGTCGAGCTGGGCATGCCCGCCGTCGCGCTCCTCAAGATCCTGCTGATCGTGGCCGTCGGCGCGCTCGCCGTCGCGGCCTGGGCACGCGGCGGTCGGGGAGCGTGGATGCTCGTCGGGGTGGCGCCGATCGCCATCGCGATCATCGCCGGCGTCTTCGGCGGCTACACGAACGCGGTCGCCTACCTCGGCTGAGGGTCTTGGCGGACCGCGCTGACGGGCGTACGAACGGGTGTTCTATTCGGTCGCGATGCCGTACAATCGGGACGTGCCCCAGGATCAGCTCGTCGTGCGCGGCGCGCGCGAACACAACCTCAAGAACGTCGATGTCGCGTTCCCGCGCGACCGGCTCGTGGTCATCACGGGCCTCTCGGGTTCGGGCAAGAGCAGCCTCGCCTTCGACACCATCTACGCCGAAGGCCAGCGTCGCTACGTCGAGAGCCTGAGCGCCTACGCCCGCCAGTTCCTCGGGCAGATGGAAAAGCCGGATGTCGACCAGATCGACGGACTGTCGCCGGCGATCTCCATCGACCAGAAGGGCGCCTCGCGGAACCCGCGGTCCACCGTCGGGACCGTCACCGAGATCTACGACCACCTGCGGCTGCTGTTCGCCCGGATCGGGATCCCGCACTGTCCCAACGGCCACGCGATCGAGCGGCAGAGCGTCCAGCAGATCGTGGACCAGGTCCTCGCCCTGCCGGAAGGGACCCGGCTGCTCGTGCTCGGCCCGCTCATCAAGGACCGCAAGACCGAGGGCGACCGCGTCTTCGATTCCGCGAGGCGGCAGGGCTTCGTCCGTGTCCGCGTCGACGGGGAGATGGTCGACATCGCCGATGCGCCCAAGCTCGACAAGTACAAGCGCCATTCGATCGAGGTCGTGGTCGACCGCTACATCGTTCGCCATGCCGAGGCGCCTGAGGATTCGAAGCGGGCACCGGACGGCCGACCGATCGACCCCGAGACCGGCGAACCGATCCCGGATCCCGATGCCGGCCGGCTCGCGGACTCCGTGGAGACCGCCCTCCGACTCGGCGAGGGCGTGGTCCTCATCGCCCCCGCGCCGCGCGATGACGAGGCGCCGGCGTTCGAGGAGCAGCAATACAGCGAAAAGTACAGCTGCCCGTACGACGGGTTCACCGTCGAGGAACTCGAGCCGCGGACGTTCTCCTTCAACTCGCCGCACGGGGCATGCCCGTCGTGCGCCGGTCTCGGGACCCGGCTGGAGATCGACGAGGATCTCGTGGTCCCGGATCGATCGAAGAGCCTCCAGACCGGGGCGCTGGTGCCGTGGTCACGCCTCGCCACGGACGCATCGTGGCGGCTGAAGATCATCGAGGCGATCTGTAACGCCCACGGCTGGGATTTCAAGGCGCCGTTCCGCGACCTCCCCGAGGAGGCCGTCGAGTACATGCTCCGGGCCGCCAAGAGCGAGAAGGTGGTCGTCCGCTATCGCCACGAGCGAGGCGAGAACACGTACAACGCGACGTTCGAGGGCATCATCACCAACCTCGAGCGGCGGTACAAGGAAACGGACTCCGAGTTCATCAAGAACGAGCTCGAGCGGTACATGGTCAGCCGCCCATGCCCCACCTGCGGTGGCAAGCGGCTCCGCCCGGAGATCCTGGCCGTCACGATCGGCGACCAGAACGTCTGGGACGTGTCGACCCTCTCGATCAAGGAGGCGCTTCGCTGGGCGAGCGGGCTCGGCGAGACGCTCACCGAGCGGGAACGGACGATCGCGGTCCAGCTCCTCAAGGAGATCGTGGCGCGGCTCGGGTTCCTGGTGGATGTCGGGCTCGACTATCTGACGATGGATCGGACGAGCGTGACGTTGTCCGGCGGGGAGGCCCAGCGGATCCGTCTCGCGACGCAGATCGGGACGACGCTGATGGGCGTCCTGTACATCCTCGACGAGCCCTCGATCGGTCTGCACCAGCGCGACAACGCGAAGCTCATCGCGACGCTCACGCGCCTGCGGGACCTGGGGAACACGGTCCTCGTCGTCGAGCACGATGAGGAGACCATCCGGACGGCGGACTGGGTCGTCGATATCGGGCCGGGGGCCGGCGAGCACGGTGGCGAGATCATCGCGAACGGGCCACTCGACGCGGTCCTCGCCGAGCCGCGTTCGATCACCGGGGCATTCCTGCGAGGGGAGCGGGCCGTGCCGATCCCGGCCAGGCGCCGGCATGGCAACGGCAAGGCACTCGTCGTCCGGGGGGCCCGCGAGCACAACCTCCAGAACGTGGACCTGCGGGTGCCGCTCGGGACGTTCGTCGCGGTGACGGGCGTGTCGGGGAGCGGCAAGAGCACGCTCGTGACCGAGGTGCTCTATCGAGCGCTGGCGCGAGAGCTCAACGGATCGCGTGAACCCGTGGGCGCGCACGATTCGCTCGACGGGGCGCAGCACATCGACAAGATCATCGAGATCGACCAGAGCCCGATCGGCCGAACGCCGCGCTCCAACCCGGCGACCTACGTGGGGCTGTTCACCCCGATCCGCGAGTTGTTCGCGGGTGTCCCGGAGTCGCGCGTCCGTGGCTACACGCCGGGTCGGTTCAGCTTCAACGTCAAGGGCGGCCGCTGCGAGCACTGCAAGGGCGACGGGATCCTCAAGATCGAGATGCAGTTCCTGCCGGACGTCTACGTCCCGTGCGAGGTCTGCAAGGGCAAGCGCTACAACCGCGAGGCGCTCGAGATCCACTACAAGGGCAAGTCGATCGCGGACGTGCTCGAGCTGACCATCGCCGAGGCCCTCGAGTTCTTCGCGGCGGTGCCCAACGTGCGCGCCAAGCTCCAGACGCTCAACGACGTGGGGCTGGGGTACGTCCACCTCGGCCAGCCGGCGACGACCTTGTCCGGCGGCGAGGCCCAGCGGGTCAAGCTCTCGACCGAGCTGTCGCGGCGCGCGACGGGACGGACGCTGTACGTGCTCGACGAGCCCACGACCGGGCTCCACTTCGCCGACGTCGAGAAGCTGCTCGAAGTGCTCCACCGGCTCGTCGATGGCGGGAATACCGTCCTGGTCATCGAGCACAACCTCGATGTCATCAAGACGGCCGACTGGATCGTGGACCTCGGACCGGAAGGTGGCGACCGCGGTGGCCGGATCATCGCGGAGGGCACGCCGGAGACGGTGGCGGCCACCAAGGGGTCGGCCACGGCGGACTATCTCGACCGCGTCTTGCGCGGCGAGCCGCTCGTGCCGTTGTCCGACGTGACGTTCGCCGACGAGGCGGGCCGCGGCGTGCACACGAACGGCCACCAAAAGCCGGTCGCCCGGATCACGCCATCTCGCAAACGAGCCGCCGCCACGACCAAGGCCGGCTGACGGGGGGTCGGGCCCGGGCCGGCCCGCGGCCGCGGCCGAGCCCGGGTCCTCGGCCCGGCCCGCCGCACCGCCCGTTCGAGTCTCTGGCGCCCAACCGCCCGTTCGAGTCACCCCACGACCGAACCGACCGCCGATCGCTGACCCGCCGTCGGCCCCGGCCGAGCCCGCCCGAGCCCGCCCCGACCGCCCGTTCGGTCACCCCACGACTCGAACCGACGCGAGCCGGAACGTCCTCGATCGGCACCCCGGTCCGGCCTGGACCGCCGCCAGCCCGCCCAGCCGCCCGTTCGGTCACCCCACGACCGAACCGACCAGTCCCGGACGGCCCCGATCTGCCCGCACTCGCCCCGGCCGGACACGCCGCCAAGCCCCGCCGCCCGTTCGGTCAGCCTCGGCACGACCGAACCGACGCGAACCGAGCCTCATGACTGGCGGCACCTCACAGCACGACGATGCCGGATCCACCCGGGTGGCGCCCTGCGCCAAGGTCGCGCAGGCATCACGCGAGCTTGGATCGGAAAGACATCGCTCGAGCAACGACGCGGCGGATCGGAGGGCGTCTGCGATTTCGACGTGTGTCTGAGACAAGCAGCAGGACGTGCTCCGCTCCCTCCGTCGCGGGCCTTGAGCGTGATCCGTCGGACTTGCGCCTGAAGGTCGATGAGTCTCGTCTCGGCCTCCACCGGAAGCCCGTCCATGATCGGCCTCGCTATCGCACCAGCCCGCCGATGCAGGCGTCCCATGCTCGTTGATCGCCGGGGATCCCGTAGTGGGACCTCCATCCGGAAGGTCAGCTCCGGCATGCGAGCCGCTGCCGGAGTCGATCCAGCAGGGCGATCTGCGCGGCGTCCCGGATCGGGTCCGGACCGGGATATGCTCGGACCCGAACATCGAGGCCGACCGCTGAACCGAGCCTCGCGAGCTGGTCGACGCTCGCCGTCGCGAAGGCGGCCCGCTCGATCCGACCTGCCTGCGATCGGCGACAGCCCGGCCGTCGCCGCCAACGTGGACCTGGGAGCGACCAAGGATCATTCGAGCACCGCGGATCTCGTCCGCCGACTCGTAGCAGATCCGCCCGCGCGAGTCGCCGACCACGGTCGATCGGTCGCTCTCGGGTCGCCCATCCGTGCAGTGTCGCTCGACCTCACGTATCTGCGGCCAAACCGCGGCTTCGCGCCCAGCGGGACCCGAGGCCAGGTCGAGCAAGTGCGGCCAGGTCGGGTAAGGCGGCTCGGCGACATCGATCCCGACCGTACCCGCGGGCGGCCTCGGCCAGGGGCTAGCATAGGAATGTGCCGGATATCGACTTCGCCTTTCTCGCGGACGCCGCCGAGACGATCCCGGGGCAGAAGTTCCATGTGCTTGGCGGCGGGATCGCGCGGATCGGCGGGAAGCGGTTCCCGCTGCGACATCCGCATCTCGCGCTGGTGATCGGCCTCCAGGTCACGGCCCCCGAGACCGAGCGGGAACACGAGGTCCGCTTCGTCCTGCTCGACCCTGATGGCGCCGAAGTGGCCGGTGCCACGGGGAGCCTCGTCGCGCGGAGCCAGCGCGATGGTCGCGACGCGACGCTGACCTTCTCGATCGACCTGTGGAACCTGACCTTCCCGTCGCCAGGCGACTACTCGTTCCGGATCCTCGTCAACGGGTCGGAGCGCAAGCGACTCCCGCTCCTGCTGCTCGCCCCGCCTGACGATGCGACGGCGCAGGGGGGCAAGTCGGTCACGCGCCCAGCCGATGACTGAGATCACGGGACGATCGACGTCGGCGCGTCGGGGTCGTCGACATCGGCATCTCCGGCCGGGCGCACGACCGCGCGTCACGAGCGACCCGTCATCGATGCGCTCGGGCTCGAGGCAGCTCGGCACGGCGACCGACTGCTCGCGGAAGCGCACGCGATCGGTGCCACCCGGTGGGCGACCTACCTCGAACCGCTGCCGGATCGCCTTCGCGACGACGAGCCCGCCGCTCTTCGCCGAACGGCGATGCGGGCACGATCCGCCTACGGCCCGAAGGACTCCGTCCGGGATGCGCTGCCGGAGTCGCTCACGGAACCGTTCCTGGACTCGATCGACCGACTGCTGCGGGAGCTCAATCGAACCAGGGCATGAGGGCCGGTCGCTAGGCCTTGAAGGCCAGTCGCGGGCCAGAGCGACCCCGAAGGCCGGTCGCTGGCCACAGGGCGACCCCGAAGGCCGGTCGCTGGCCACAGGGCGACCCCAGAAAGCCACTCGCTGGCCAGCCCGAATCCTCTAGGACGTCGGCGGGGTGGGGCTCGGTGGCGTGAACGTCGATGCCTGGGCCATCAGATCGGCGACCTGGGTGCTCGCGGCGTAGGCCGCCTCACCGGCGGTGCCACTGGTCTGGATGGTCATCGTCCCGCCGGCGCCGTAGTCGATGATGTACGAGTAGAGCGTCGTCCCGACGGGCGTGCCGCTGTCGGCCGTGGTCGATGTCGCCTCGACGAGCGTCGCCTGCAGGCCTGACACGGTCGCCTCGGCCGACTGGATCACGTTCCAGTTCGCGGGGTCCGTCGCCGCTGCGACGGCGTCGTCATACGAGGCCACATCCGGCTTCACGGTGATCGCCGCGTCCGGTGCGCTGCCGTCGGACGGCACGCTGATGGGGTTCGGATCGAAGTACTGGCAGGCGGCGGCGGGCGGCTCGGAGAGCGTGTGCCAGGCCGCCGGGTAGGCGATGGACGCCAACGGCACGCCACTCGGGCTCTCGATCGCGCAGCTGGACTGCGGCGGAACCGAAGGAAGCGGCGGCAGGGTCGGGGCGGGTGTCGGCTTGGGCGTGGGTGACGGTGTCGGCTTGGATGTGGGTGCCGGCGTGTCCGAGGGCTTCGGCGTCTCCGACGGCTTCGCGGATTCCCCGGCCGAGGGCTTCGGCGTCGCGGTCGGCTTGGGCGTGGGTGACGGGGTCGGCTTGGGCGTCGGCGTGGCGCTCGGGATCGGCGGCACGGAAGCCTCGGCCTCCGCCTCGTCTGCGGCTCGCGGCTTCGTCATCGCCACGATCACCTCGGAGTTCCGGTCACGCAGGACCACGGCGAGCCCACGGCGCTCGATGAAGGCCGCTCCCTGGAGCGCATCGAGGAACTCGGACTCCTGGGTCATCACATCGTCGGCGCACGTCTGTCGCGTGGTCGCGAGCCGGCTGATCTTCACGATCGTGCCGTTGGTCCCGTAGACACCGTCGTAGGTGTTGCAGCCGCTCGAGCCGCCGACGTTGGTGATGCCGAAGACGGCGGTCAGCTCGGTGCCGCTGATGGGGATGGTCTGTGATCCGGGCGAGGTCGCGAAGGAGTCGACGTTCCATGCACCCAGGAGGGGGTTCGCGGGGGCCGCGTCGAAGACCAGGAGCACCTGTCCGCCGGCTCCGAAGATCGTGAGCGTATCGGCTCGGACCCCGAAGAACCGGCTGTCGTGCAGGACGGAGAGGTAGGTCGATTCGAAGGTCATCTCGGCGTCGGCGCAGGCCTTCTGCGTGGCATGGACCTGGGAGATCAGCAGCGTCCGGCCGCTCGCCCGGGCGATCGCGCCGTAGTCGTTGCAGCCGGCGAACCCGTCGACGCGGTTGCCCGTGAACTTGGCGTCCGCGTACAGCGCCTCGGGGACGATCTCAAGCGTCCCGCCATTGGCGTACGAACGGAGTACCCAGTTCGTGCCCTCGATCTCGCCGCCGGATCCGCCACCGGGCGAACAGGCGACGACGCCGAGGACGAGGCCGATCAGGACCGCGAGTCGCCGGATACGCATGTCAGGCGGACTTGCTGCCGACGTACAGGGCGAACAATCGAAGGGCGTAACCGAAGCCGGCGACCACGAACGAGAGGAAGATCGGCACGCCGATCGCGCTCGCGGAGATGGCCAACGCTTCGAACAGGTTGAACGCCGGGCGCTGGGCCAGATCGATCCACCAGATGACGCCCGCGATCAGCGAGTAGATCACGAAGATCCATCCGACGATCACGAAGAACGTCCCGATGGACGCCAGTCGGCGAACATCGTTCGTGAGATCCATGTGGTTCCTCCTACGGGTCTGCACCCAGATCGAATCCTGGTGTCGTCGCTGACCCCGCCTCGGCGGTGCCCCGACATCGTACGTGATGGGCTAGCGTGCGCGCCCGAGCCCGAGCCGAGCCCGAGCCCGAGCTCCGCCGTCGAGAACGCCTCGAGCAGGAACGGGGACGGGGTCGCCGGGTCGTAGAGGATCGTCAGCGATCGGCGCGCCCGGGTCCACGCGACGTAGGCCAGTCGGCGCTCCTCTTCGTAGGCTCGCGCGGGGTCTGCGGCGCCCTCCACGGCCTTGGCGCTCGGGAACCTCGCCGATTCCATCCCGAGGATGATCACGTGGTCGAATTCGAGGCCCTTGGTCGCGTGGGCGGTCGACAGGGTCAGCGGCGCATCGTCACGTCGAAGCTCCGCGAGTCGCGCTCGAGCCGCCACAACGGCCGCGGTGAACGTGGCGAGGTCGGGGTAGGGAGGTGCCCACGCAAGCAGGGCCGCCGCGGCAGCGGCTTCTGCCGGATCCGTGGCGTCGCCGCGCAAGCGCCCGAGCGTGACGAGCAACGGCTCCCCGGCGGCGGCGAGCGCGGCCAGCTCGGCGGCCCGTGCCAGCAGGCCATCCAGATGCGGATCCTCCAGCGGCAGCTCGATCCTGGCGGCACGAAAGGGCAGCCCCTCGGCCAACGCCACGACCACGGCCGGGATCAGTTCACGGTTCGTCCTGGCCAGGACGGCCCGGGTGGAGTCGTCGGTCGGCCAGGTCCGCATCGCGCGCTCGAGCCGGACCGGATCGTCGGCCGCATCCGGCGCCAGGGTGAGCGAGCCGGGCGCCTCATCGCGCGCCCGGATCCGCTTCGCGAAGCGTTCCCCGTTGTGCTCGACCAGTCGGACCGCGCGTTCGACGACCGCCCGCGGACATCGGTAGTTGACCTCCAGGTCGATCCGGCGGAGACCCGGCAATGACGCATCGAGACGCAGGACCCGTCGGACGTCGGCCAGCCGCCAGCCATAGATCGACTGGTCGTCGTCACCGACCAGCAGGATCCGGTTCGCCGGTGCCGCGAGCAGCAGCGCCAACCGAAGTTGCGCGCGATCGACGTCCTGGACTTCGTCCACCAGCAGATGCGCGCACCGATCGCGCCATCGAGCGAGCAGATCCGGCCGGTCCTGGAGCAACCGCGATCGCGCGAAGGATGAGGTCATCGAAGTCGACGCCACCCGCCTCCTCGACGGCCGCCTGATAGGCCACGAACATCCGCGCGATCGGACCCGGCCTCCGGATCGGCGGCGACCTGTGCCGCGGTCACACCCAGCTCGACCTTCAGGCGGGAGATCGCCCCGTCGAACTCGAGGCGGGCGGCGTCATCGGCGTCGGGCCGGATCCGGCGAAGGATGGCGTCCCGGTCCACGAGATCCACGGCGTCGCCCGCGTCGCGCAGGATCTCGAGCCCGAGCGCGTGGAAGGTCCGGACCCGCGCGGCGCCGGCTTCGATGCCGAGCGGCGCAAGAGCCGCGTCCAGCCGTTCCGCGAGCTCCACGGCCGCCCGTCGATTGAACGTGATCGCCGCGATCGAGTCGGCCGCCACGCCGCCCGCGCCGCCCGCCACCAGCCACGCGATCCGGGCGACGAGGGTCGTGGTCTTGCCGCTCCCCGCCGGCGCCACGACCAGCACCGGCCCCGGCTCAGCAGTCGCCGCCGCACGCTGATCCGGCGCAAGGCGCGCGAGCCGCTCGACGACCGACGGGTGAAGGTCCACCGACGCAGCATGCCGACCGCCACGTACCTGCGGATCACCGCCTACCTGCCGATCACCAAATACCTGCCGATCACCCCGACCGCACTAGACTGGAGATGCATGACCCCGGACCTCGAAGCCACGCTCAAACGACTCCCGGATCGGCCGGGCGTCTACCTCATGAAGGACGAGCGCGGCGACGTCGTCTATGTCGGCAAGGCGCAGAGCCTGCGCAGCCGCGTCCGGTCGTACTGGCAGAAGGCGACGCCCGCCGGCGAGATCCACCGGATCCGCAGCGTCATCGATCGCGTGGCCGAAGTCGAGTACACGATCACCGATTCCGTCTCCGAGGCACTCCTCCTCGAGGCCAACCTCGTCAAGCGCTACAAGCCGCGGTTCAACGTCCGACTCAAGGACGACAAGAGCTACCCGTACATCAAGATCACGCTCGGCGACGACTTCCCCCGCGTCGAACGGACCCGCAAGCTCCCGACCGACGGGAGCCGCTACTTCGGTCCGTACGCGTCGGCGGTGAGCGTCGACGAATCGATGAACCTGGTCCGTCGCCTGTTCCCGTTCCGGACCTGCACCATCGATATCAAGGACGGCGAGCGCGCCCTCCAGCGGCCCTGTCTCCTGTATCACATCAAGAAGTGCCAGGGCCCCTGCATCGAGGCGATCTCCAAGGACGCGTATCGCGAGGACATCGCGCAGGTGGAGCTCTTCCTCGAGGGTCGGCAGGAGACCCTGGTCAAGGCCCTCCACCGCGAGATGGCGATCGCCGCCGAACGGGAGGAGTACGAGCGAGCCGCCGGTCTCCGCGACAAGATCCGCGCCATCGAGCGGACCATGGAGAGCCAGAAGATGGCCGCGTTCGCGAAGCGCGAGCTCGACATGATCGGTCTGGCGCGGCAGGACAACCAGGCGGCCGTCCAGCTCTTCGCGATCCGCGACGGGAAGATGGTCGGCCGCGACGTGTTCCTCCTCGATGCCGCGCGCGACGCCTCCGACGAGGAGGTCCTCGCGAGCTTCCTCGAGCAGTACTACGCCCGGGCCACGTCGATCCCGCGCGAGGTCTATCTCCCGCGCGTCGCCGAGGACGTCGCGGACATCGAGGCATTCCTCGCGGATCGTCGAGGCGGCCCGGTCCATCTCAAGACGGCGCAACGCGGCGAGAAGCGCGGATTGCTGGAGTTGGCGACCCGCAACGCCACCGAAACGCTCGCGCGCGAGCAGGCCCGCTGGCTCGTCGACCAGGGCAAGACGCTCGCGGCGCTCGAGGAGCTCGCCGCCGCCCTCGGCCTGCCCGGCCCGCCGTCCCGCATCGAGTGCTACGACATCAGCAACTTCCAGGGCAGCGAATCGGTCGGGAGCATGGTCGTCTTCGAGGACGGCAAGCCGAGGAGCGGGGAGTACCGGCGGTTCCGCATCAAGACCGTCGAGGGCCCCAACGACTTCGCGAGTCACCAGGAGGTGCTCCGCCGTCGGTTCCGCACGACCAAGCCCGGACAGGAGGGGAGCGAGGAGGAGCGCCGCTGGGCGATGCCGGACCTCGTGATCATCGATGGTGGCAAGGGCCAGGTCAGCGCCGCCAAGGAGGTCCTCGACGAACTCGGTCTTCACGACCTCCCGATGGCCGGTCTCGCCAAGGAACGCGAGGAGTTGTTCCTGCCCGGTCAGCTGGAGCCGGTCGTCCTGCCCGCCACGTCACCGGCGCTCTACCTCGTCCAGCGCCTCCGCGACGAGGCGCATCGGTTCGCCATCACGTACCACCGCGACCTGCGCGCCAAGCGCCAGGTCCGCTCGCAGTTCGACGACCTCCCGGGCGTCGGCCCGAAGCGCAAGCGCGAGCTGCTCAAGGTCTTCGGCTCGATCAAGCGCGTCCGTGACGCGCCCGTCGAACAGATCGCCGCGGTCCCCGGCATCGGCCGAGCCCTGGCCGAACGCATCAAGGCCACCCTCGAGGCATAGGCCGGCCGACTGGCGGCGTCCCGGGGTGGTTCCGTGTAACATCCCGCCTCGATGCGCAGAGCCGGTCCGATCCTCATCGTCCTCATCGGCGTCGCCGCCCTCATCGTCAACTTCTTCCCGGGTCTCAAGGTGCCTGACAGCACGAGCGCCACGGGAAGTCGTCCGATCGAAACGAAGCTGGGCCTCGACCTGTCCGGTGGTCTGCGCGTCGAATACCAGGCGCAGCCCGTCGAAGGCAAGTCGCCGTCGCCCGCGGACATGGCGATCATCAAGGAGATCATCGAGCGCCGCGTGAACGGGACCGGCGTGTCCGAGCCGGTCGTCACGACGCAGGGTTCCGACCGCGTGGTCGTCGAGCTCCCCGGGGTCACCGATCCGGACAGCGTCCGCCAGCTGGTCGGCCAGACCGGTCGCCTGGACTTCGTGCCGCTGGGTTCGACCCAGGTGCAGGAGGGCCAGGTCCTCGACCTCAAGGCCTTCCCACCGCTCTTCAGTGGCGACCAGGTCCAGTCGGCCTCCCTCGGGCAAGGCCAGCAGGGTGGCCTGACGGTCGATTTCGTCCTCAAGGGCGACGGCTCGAACCTCTTCGCCGACTACACCGCCAAGCACATCGGCGAGTTCTTCGCGATCACCCTCGACGGCTCGGTCATCTCGGCGCCCGTCATCAAGAGCTCCATCCCCAACGGCCAGGTCCAGATCGAGTCGGGCGGGCTCGGCGGCTTCCCGACCAAGGAGGCCAACAACCTCGTCACGATCCTGAAGTTCGGTTCGCTGCCGTTCCCGATCAAGGAGATCTCGAGCGAGCAGATCAGCGCGACCCTCGGCGACAAGTTCCTCAACCAGAGCCTCCTGGCTGGTGCGCTGGGGATCCTGCTCGTCATCGCGTTCATGCTGCTGTACTACCGGGCGATCGGGCTGATCGCGAGCTTCGCGCTCGTCTACTACACCCTCGTGGTGTTCGCGATCTTCCGGCTCATCCCGGTGACGTTGACGCTGGCCGGCATCGCGGGCTTCGTGCTCTCGGTGGGCATGGCGGTCGACGCCAACATCCTGATCTTCGAGCGGATGAAGGAGGAGCTGCGGCTCGGCAAGACCCTGCCGGCGGCGGTCGAGGCGGGCTTCAACCGGGCCTGGAACTCCATCCTCGACTCCAACGTGTCGAGCCTGATCACGGCCACGATCCTGTATACGTTCGGCTCGTCGACGATCCGTGGGTTCGCCCTCGTGCTCATCATCGGCGTGCTCGTCTCGATGTTCAGCGCGATCGTCGTCACCCGCTCGATCATGCGCGTCATGGTCCGGCAGAGCTGGGCGCGGAAGCCCGCGCTGTACGGCCTCCGCGAGGACGAGTTCCAGGCACGCAACCCCGTCCGCCCGACGCGCCGCGAGGTCGTCGAGCGTGTTTGACATCATCGGGAAGCGGAAGTGGTTCTATCTCGTCTCGCTGATCATCACGATCCCCGGCCTCTTCTTCATCCTGCTGACGCCGTTCACCCAGTACGGCCTCCAGTTCACGATCGACTACACGGGTGGCACGAAGTGGGAGGTCCGCTTCGAGGACCCCAACGTGACGCCCGAGCAGGTCGAGGCGGTCTTCGCCGCGCAGGGCCTGGCGGCGTCCGCGGTATCCACCGGCTCTGGGTTCATCGAGATCAAGACCGTCCCGATCGGACTCGTCGAGCAGGAGGCCACGCCGACCCCGGTCGCGACGCTGGCACCTGACGCATCGGCGGGTGCGTCGGCGGGGCGCGTCTCGGCTTCGGCTGGGGCGTCGGCAGCCCCGTCGGCGGCACCGAGCGCGAGTCCCAGCGCCGAACCAAGCGGCTCACCCTCGCCCTCCGGATCACCGGCCCCGGCGGCCGGGACCGGCGAGCTGCCGACGACCGGCAAGCTCGGCGAGGTCCGTGTCGCCCTCGAGGCGGAACTCGGCAAGATCGTGGCGCAGAACAGCCTCACGACCATCGGCCCGGTGGTCAGCGCCGATCTCATCGGTCAGGCACTCATCCTGATCCTGGTCGGGTCCATCGGGATCCTGATGTGGATCACGTACCGGTTCCGCGACGTGAAGATGGGCGTGACGGCGCTCGTGTCCCTGTTCCATGACGTCATCGTCGTCGTCGGTGTCTTCGCGATCCTCGGGACGTTCTTCGGGGTGGAGATCGACGCGCTGTTCGTGACCGCGATGCTCACCGTCATCGGTTTCAGCGTGCACGACACCATCGTGGTCTTCGACCGCGTCCGGGAGAACAAGGCACGACATGCCGGCGAGCCGTTCCCCGACATCGTCAACCATTCCATCCTGCAGACGTTCGGTCGCTCGATCACCACGAGCCTGACCGTCGTGCTGACGCTGCTCGCGCTGCTCCTGTTCGGTGGCTCGGCGATCAGCGAGTTCATCCTGACGCTGCTCATCGGCATCATCTCGGGGACGTACTCGTCGATCTTCGTCGCCAGCCTGCTGCTCGTGGACTGGCAGATGCGCGAGGACCGACGCCGTGGCCGCGTGGCCGCCACGCGTGCGCCCCGGGCCCGCCGGTCGGCTTCCTGATCCCCGGCCGGCAAGGGGCCGAACAACCCGCGGTGCAGCCCGTCGTGGCATCCTGATGGACGTGATCGAGCCGCGCTTCCGCTGGGTGTTTCCGGCACCGGTGGACGTCCCGGCCGACCTCCTGGCCGCCGCCAGCCACGCGCGGGCTCTCCGAGCGGTTCACGCGGGTGCTCGTCGCTCGCGGCGTTTCCGATGTCGCGTCGCTCGACGCCTGGTTCGCGGACCCGCTGGACGCGCTCCACGACCCGATGCTGCTGCCCGACATCGACCGTCTGCTGGCCCGACTGACGTCGGCGCGCGATCTCGGCGAGCGCGTGATGGTGTTCGGCGACTTCGATGCGGACGGGCTGACCGGGCTGTCGATCCTGGTGCTGGCGCTGCGTCGGTTCGGGTCGCTGGTGGATCCGTACGTGCCGAGTCGACTCGATGAGGGGCACGGTCTCTCGATGGCGGCCATCGAAGCCGCCGTTGCGTCCGGCACGAAGGTGATCGTGACCGTGGACTGCGGGACGACGAGCCACGTCGAGATCGCGGCGGCCGCCGAGCGAGGCATCGACGTCATCGTCACCGACCACCATCGCGTCCCGCCGACGCTGCCGCCCGCCATCGCGGTCGTCAATCCGCATCGAGCCGACTCGCGCTACCCGGACCCGCGTCTCGCGGGGAGTGGCGTGGCCTTCAAGGTCGCACAGGCCCTGCTCGCGGATCTTCCCGGCGGACCGGCCGCGGCGCTCGGTCTGGCCGACCTGGCGACGATCGGGACCGTCGCGGATGTCGCACCGGTCATCGGCGAGAACCGGGCGATCGCGCGGATCGGGCTCGAGCGGCTCCGTCGCGGCCCACGGCCGGGGATCGCCGCCCTGTTGACCCGGGCTCGTGTCGACCCAGCGGTCGCGGACCTCGAGACCGTGTCCTTCGCCATCGCGCCGCGGCTGAATGCGGCCGGGCGGATGGGCGAGGCGATCGAGGCGGCGAGACTCCTGCTGGCCGAGACGGCCGAGGAGGCCGATCGCCACGCCGATGCCCTCGAGACGGCCAATCTCGAACGTCGTGACCTGATGAAGCGCAGCGTCACCGAGGCCCGCGCGTTGTTCGATGCCACGGAGACCGCCTCGGCGACCATCGTCAAGGGGCCGTGGAGTGTCGGGATCGTCGGTCTGATCGCCGCGCGTCTGGCGGAAGACTTCAGTCGGCCGGCCGTGGTCGGCGCGGAGATCGGCGACACCGTGCGCGCCTCGTGCCGGAGCGACGGATCGCTGGACCTGGGCGCCACCCTCGAGCAGTGCGGCGACCTGTTCACGCGGTTCGGCGGTCACGCCGGCGCGGCCGGGTTCGAGCTGCCAGCGACCAGCTGGGACGCCTTTCGCGACCGGTTCCTGGGGCTCGCCGAGCACGCGGCACCGCGGGACCCTCGGGCCCCGCTCGCCATCGACCTTGCCGTCCCGGCGCTCGGTGTCGACTACGCGCTCCTGCGCGAGCTCGGCGGTCTCGCCCCGTGCGGACCGGGCAATCCGGAACCGATGGTCGCGGTCCTCGGGCTGACCGTGACCCGGGTTCGCGCCGCGAACGGTGGCCACAGCCAACTCACGCTTCGTCGCGATCGCGACGTCCTCGATGGCATCGCGTTCGGGCGGGCCGATCTCGCCGAGACGGTCCACGAGGGCGATCGCGTCGATGTGGTCGCGCGGCTCGTCAGCCGGACGTTCGGCGGCTTCGAGACGCTCCAGCTCGAGATCCGCGATGTCGCGAGCGCCGGTCTCCACGAGGAGCGCGCACGCGCCGCCGCCGACCCGGCCCCGGCCGTCGCATCCGACGCGCTTGTCGGGGCGGTCGCATGACCCGATCGACCGCCCGTCCGCCGCGCGCCTCGGATCCGTACGGCGTCGGCCCGGTTCGTGGGTACGTCGCGCCGGTCCTGGCCATCGTCGGCCTGCTCGTCATCGCGTTCTTCACGATCAGCCTGCTCAACGGCGACGTGCCGTTCGTCGGCGGCCCCAAGGCGTCGAGCGGACCCGGCGGCGACAACGGCGGCGGGCTCATCGATTCGGGAGCCACGCCCGCGCCATCGAACGTCGTGATCGTCGAACCCGATGCCGCGTTCAAGGGTTCGATCGTCTACGCGAAGGCCGGGAACATCTGGATCCAGTCGGGCAAGGACGTCCATCAGTTGACCGCGAGCGGCGGCGACTCGATGCCGTCCTGGTCGCCCGACGGCCAGTACGTCTACTACATCCGGACCAAGGAAGACCAGAAGGGGTTCTGGCCGACCCGTGGCGGACCGACCCACTACCTCCTCGAGATCCCGGACCTCATGCGGGTCAAGGCCGACGGCAGCGCCGATCCGGAGCGCCTCGCCACCGGCAAGATCAAGAAGGGTCGCTACACGTGGTCGTACTGGATGCGCCAACCGGTCATGTCGCCTGACGACAAGACGATCGCGCTCATCACCGATGCTCCCAACCCCGACGACAGCAACGTCGTGCTCCAGTTCTTTGATCCAGCGACGGGCAAGATCAAGCCGGCTGGCGTCGGCGCCACGGGGTTGCTCGGTCATCAGGACCCGGAGTGGCGTCCGGATGGCAAGTACCTGCTGTACGTCAAGAACGGTCGCGACGGCGCCAACGGCAAGCCGATCATCGCGCGCCTCGATCCGGCCACCGGGAAGACGAAGGCGCTGACGTCATCCGGGTACGTCGGGCCGTCCTACTCACCCGACGGCAGGTACATCGCCGCCACGCGGACCTCGAACCTCGGGACCGACGTGGTGATCCTCGACGCGTCGACCGGGCAGGAGCTGATGCGGATCACGAACGACGGCTCGTCGTTCTCGCCCTCCTGGTCGCCGCTCGGTGATGGCATCGCGTACCTGCACCTGGACGGCCAGACGGTCGACCTCCGACTCGCCCAGCTCGATGGAGCGGCGCCGGACTGGACGGTCAAGGACACGACCGCCCTGACCGAGGTCTCCGGTCTCGACGCCAACTCCCGACCCGACTGGTTCATCCCGGCTTCGGACCTGCCGACGCCCACCCCTGCGCCGACGCCCGAACCGACACCGTCGGCGGCACCGAGCGCCAGCACCGCTCCCTGAGCGACCTGGTGGGCGACACCTACCTCGAACGGCTGGCGGCACGGTCCGCCGCGACCGGCACCGTCCTGTGCCTGGGCATCGACCCGGACCCGACGGCCCTGCCCGCGGGCTTCTCGGCGGACCTGCGCGGCGTCGAGCGGTTCGCGACGCTCCTGGTGGAGGCGGCCGCGCCCTTTGCCGCGGCCGTCAAACCGAACCTCGCGTTCTTCGAGGCGTACGGGTCGGCCGGGATGGCCGCCCTTGAGCGGATCCGGGCGACCCTGCCGGGTGATGTGCCGCTGGTCGCGGATGCGAAGCGGGGCGATATCGGGTCGACCGCCGCCCGACAGGCCGTCGCGCTGTTCGATGTCCTGGGTGCGGACGCCGTGACCGTCAGCCCATATCTGGGCGCCGAGGCGATCGCCCCCCTCCTGGAGCGGGCGGACCGCTTCGCCTACGTCCTGTGCCGAACCTCGAACCCGGGGGCCGGCGAGTTGCAGGACCTGATCGTGCCTGCGGACCCGGTCCTTCCGGCGCCCGCCGAGGCGCTCCATCTGCGCGTGGCCCGTCTCGCCGGCGGCTGGGGGCCGGGGGCACCGTCGGGTTGGTGGTCGGGGCGACGGCGCCGGCCGAGCTCGCCGGCATCCGGGCCGTGGCCCCGGGACTGGCGTTCCTGGTCCCCGGTGTCGGCGCGCAGGGTGGGGAAGCCGGGCCGGTGCTGGAGCACGGCCGCGCCACGGTCGCACCCAACGGGCAACGGGCGGGTGGGGGACTCCTGGTCAACGTCTCGCGGGGGATCTCCGGGGCCGCCGGAAGTGCCGCCGAGGCAGGTCCGCGCGACCCCTTCGAGCGGGTTGCCGCCGCTGCCGCCGACTGGGCCAAACGACTCCCTGTGCTACCCTAACCGCCGCGCTGGACGGTCCGGATCCCCTCGTTCGCGAGCTCGGACCCGGCGACCCAGACATCGACAGGAGCACCGACGACGATGCCGAACATCGGACCCCTCGAGCTCATCGTGATCCTGGTGATCGCCCTGCTGATCCTCGGCCCCGGCAAGCTGCCGGAGGTCGGTGCGTCGATCGGCAAGGGTCTCCGCGAATTCCGCAAGGCATCGTCCGATGTCCAGGACTCCATGCAGGTGAACGTCGACACGTCACCGTTGCCGGCGGCTCCCGTCGCCGCCCGCGGCCGTCGCTGCCGCCCCGGCTGTCGCTGCTGCTCCCGCGGCGGTCGTCGCTGCTGAGCCTGCGGCCGAGGTGGCTCCAGTCGCGGCCCCAGTGGCCGAAGCGGTCGTCCCGGTCGAAGCTCCGGCCCCCGCCGACGCGCCAGCCGCCAGCGAAACGACGACCGGCACCAACTAACCCGTTGCGGCCCGACCCGACCTGATGGCCGACGCGGACGCCATCCTCGACCCGAGCGTGACCGGCGTTCCAACGACCCCGGACCGGCAACGCCCTGGATCGGCAACGCCACCGGCCGCCGCGCCTGGCGACCAGTCCGTGATGTCCCTCGTGGATCATCTCGGCGAGCTCAGGTCCCGACTGTTCCGCTGCATCATCGCGGTCGCCGTCGGATCCGTGATCGGATACTTCGTCGCGACGCCGATCCGGAACTTCCTCATCCAGCCGCTGAGCGTCGGCTGGCGCCCAGCCGCATGTCCAGGTGCTCGGCCTTGGCGACGCGTTCGTCATCCAGATCAAGATCGCGATCGTCGTGGGCATCATCCTGGCCATGCCAGTCCTGCTCTACCAGCTGTGGGCATTCATCGCCCCGGGTCTCACGCCAACGGAGCGCCGCACGGTCCGGCCGTGGATCCCGCTGGCGCTGCTGTTCTTCGCGATCGGCGTGACGGTCGCCTACGTCATCCTGCCGTTCGCCGTCGGGTTCCTCCTGAGCTACACGGACGACGTGCTCGTCCAGGGCATCGCCGCCGGGCCGTACTTCGACTTCGTGACGACGATGTTCCTCGCGTTCGGTCTCGTGATGGAATTCCCGATCCTGATGGTCGGTCTGTCGAAGGTCGGGATCCTCACGTCCCAGCGACTCAAGGAGTCGCGTCGCATGGTCATCCTGGGTATCGCGGTCTTCGCCGCGGTCGTGACGCCCGGTGGCGACCCATTCAGCCCCATCGTCCTCGGCGGCACGATGTACATCCTCTTCGAGCTGACGACGCTCTTCATCAAGCGATCCGGCCGTTGATCGGTCGGGGCACCTCGGATGCGACCCCCGGGGTGGAGGCGGATCCGTCGGTCGTCATCGTCAGTGGGCTGAGCGGTGGCGGGAAGACCGCCGCGGCCAAGTTGTTCGAGGACCTCGGCTACACCGTGGTCGACAACCTGCCCGGCGAGCTGCTCCCGGACCTCGCGGAACTCGTGTCGTCGGACCGTCAACGCTTTGCGCGCGTCGCCATCGTGCTCGATATCCGAGCCCGGGAGCCCGGTCTCGCCCTCGCCGCGATGCGCGGCGCCCTGGAGGGTCGCGGGATCCGGCCGCGGGTCGTCTTCCTCGAGGCGAGCGACGACGTCCTGATCCGGCGGTTCAGCGAGACTTCGACACCGCCATCCCCTCGATGACGACCAGGGCATCGCGAGCGCGATCGCCCAGGAACGCGAGATCCTCGAGCCGCTCCGCGCGGAAGCCGACATCGTCCTCGATACCTCGGCGCTGTCGTTGCGCGAGCTCCGCGAGCGACTGTTCGGGCAGCTCGCGACGGCGGCCCGCTCGGACCAGCTCGCCATCCAGCTCATCAGTTTCGGGTTCAAGTACGGCCTGCCGCTCGAGTCGGACCTCGTGTTCGACGTGCGGTTCATGGAGAACCCGTTCTACATCGCGGACCTGCGGCCGCTCTCCGGGCTGACCGACGAGGTCAAGGCCTTCGTCCTCGACCAGCCGGTCGCGACCCAGTTCCTCGATTTCCTCTTCGGTTTCCTCGACTTCGCCATCCCGGCCTACATCGCCGAGGGCAAGACCCGTCTGGCGATCGCGATCGGCTGCACGGGCGGGTATCACCGTTCGATCGTGGTGACCGAGGAACTGGCCGCCTGGCTCCGCGGTCGCGATGTCGGTCCCGTCGCGGTCTTCCATCGAGAGCTCGAACGACGATGAACCTGCGGCGCTGGCTGTCGCCCGGTATCGGCGTCAAGCGCTGGCTCCTCGTGGTCTTCGTCGGGATGTTGCTGCTGGCCCTTGCCGTCGCGCACACGCTTCGACAGGTCAGCCAGGATCTCGACCCGGGTGGGTTCGCCGGATCGGTGATCGATCTGCTGACCCTCCAGTTCCTGCCGTACCCGCTTCGTGGCCTGATCGTCGGGGGTGTCGGGATCGGGCTCCTGGCCTACGGATCGTTCCGCGTCATCCGGGCGTTCATGGACCCGTTCCGGACGACCGAGGGCGACCAGCCACTCGTCGAGCTGATCTACCAGAAGCGGTTCCTGGCGCGTGGTCCGCGGATCGTGACCATCGGTGGCGGGACCGGGCTGTCGGCCCTGCTGCGCGGTCTCAAGGAGCACACGAGCAATCTGACGGCGGTCGTCACGGTCGCCGACGACGGCGGGTCGTCGGGTGTGCTTCGGCACGAGCTCGGGATCCCGCCCGTCGGGGACATCCGCAACTGCATCGCGGCCCTCGCCGATGCCGAGCCGCTCATGAACCAGCTCCTCCAGTACCGGTTTCCGGATGCGGACGCCGATGCCGATGCCGATGCCGGCGTGCCCGGACTCGGTGGTCATGCCGTGGGCAATCTGCTGATCGCGGCGATGACCGCGGTGGAAGGCGGCGACTTCGAGGAGGGGGTCCGGCAGATGAACCGGATCCTCGCGGTCCGGGGTCAGGTGCTGCCGGTCTCGGCCACGCCACTGACGCTGCACGCCCGGCTTCGAGACGGGACCGTGGTGGACGGACAGTCGCGGATCATGCGGACCAGCGGGATCGACCGCGTGTGGCTGACGCCGGCCGACGTCGAACCGTCGGAGGATGCGCTGGCCGCGATCGCCGAGGCCGACCTGATCGTCCTTGGCCCGGGGAGTCTCTTCACGAGCCTGCTCCCGAGTCTGCTCATCCCGGGGATCCGCGACGCGGTCATGACGTCCGGGCGCGACCCGGGCGTTCGTCTGCAACGTCGCGACCCAGGAAGGCGAGACCGACGCCATGGATCTCGCCGCCCATGTCGAGGCGCTCGTGGCCCACACGGCGCCGGGGATCGTGGACTTCGTCGTCGCGAACAACCAATTCGATGCGCGAGTCCCGGCTGACTGGACCGCGCAGCCCGTCCGTCTGCGT
Organism: uncultured Chloroflexia bacterium; assembly: GCA_963778805.1. Taxonomy (GTDB): domain Bacteria; phylum Chloroflexota; class Limnocylindria; order Limnocylindrales; family CSP1-4; genus SPCO01. The sequence goes on from CAVZVT010000005.1 coordinate 316,863, forward strand.
TGGCCGCCCGCGGTCAGCCCGACGCCGCGGCTGGTCCTGGACGCCGTCGTGGATGCGGACAATGCCCATCACCATGACCCGGCCCGATTGGCCGAGACGCTGCTGCGCGCCTTCGAACGCGAGGGCGGGGTCCATCGACACCGCGCCGTCGCCCGGTCGGCTTGAGCCGCTTGGCATGACCCGCTCCCGATGACGCGCTCCGAGCGCGACCTCGTCACGGCGCTGCGAGCCGAGCTGGCCGCCATCGATCCCGCCCGGCCCTGCGACCGAGCCGCCGAGTCGATCGGGCTTGGGGCGGACGGCGTCGGATCCGGCGGTTCGCGATGGCCCGGTGGCTCGTCTCGCGGTCCGTCTCCGTCGCGGCGCCGACGATGCCGCGACACCCTTCGATTGGGCGACCGCGCCCGACCATTGCCGGACCGCGTGGCTCCGTGGGCGGTTCCTCGGCCGCGGCTCGCTCAGCCTCGCCGGTGGACGGACCCACCTCGAATTCGTCGTCGCTCCCGATGAGGCACCGGTGCTCGCGGCCCACCTGGGCGACATCGAGCTGCCCGCCTCCTGGCGGCTGCGCCGAGGCCGTGGGGTCGTCACGTGGAAGAGCGGCGAGACCGTCGGGACGTTCCTGCGACGCATCGGGGCGGGTGGCGCGCTGCTCGAACTCGAGGCCCGGCAGGTGTCGCGGGCGCTTCGCGGCGACCTCAATCGAGTCCTCAACGCCGACTCCGCGAACCTGCAGCGGGCGGTGAGCGCCGCGGGTCGACAGCTCGACGCCATCGCGATCCTCGATGCGGATGGGCGACTGGCCAGGCAGCCCGAAGTCGTGCGTCTCGTGGTCGCGGCCCGGACGGAGACCCCGGAGGCGACGCTGTCCGAACTGGCGGAACGACTGTCGATCCATCGCTCGCAGGTCCAGCGAGCCCTCGAGCGGGTCGAGCACCTCGCCACTCTGTCATGATTCCGGCGATGCGTGACGTGATCGTGGCCGCGAACTGGAAGATGCACACGACGCCGGCCGATGCGGGCGAGCTCGCCCGAACCATCGCCAGCCGCACCCGGGAGTCCGGCGTGATCCGGGTCATCTGTCCGCCCTTCGTGTGCCTGGCCGCGGTGCGGGACGCGCTGTCGAGGCGACGATCCCGACGTGGGGGTCGGGGCCCAGAACGTCCATCACGAGCTTGCCGGTGCGTTCACGGGCGAGACGTCGGCCCCGATGCTCGCCGGTCTCGCGACGTGGGTCATCGTGGGTCACTCGGAGCGACGCCGCGACGCGGGCGAGACGGACGAGCTGATCGGTCGCAAGCTCGGCCGGGCCGTGGACGCGGGGCTGCGACCGATCCTGTGCGTCGGTGAACAGCTCGACGAACGCGAGGCCGGCGACCAGACCGCGGTCGTCGCGCGGCAGCTCACCACCTGCCTCGCCGGCCAGGAGCCCGCCGCGCTCGAGGCGGCGGGTCTGGTCATCGCCTACGAGCCGGTCTGGGCGATCGGCACGGGCAAGAACGCGAGTGGCCGCGACGCCGCCGACATGGCCGAAGCGATCCGGGCCGCGCTGCGCGGTCTGGGCTGGGGCGAGGCCGCGGACCGGACGCCGATCCTGTACGGGGGGAGCGTGACCTCCGCGAACATCGGGGAGTTCCTGAACGAGCCGTCCGATCGACGGGGCCCTCGTCGGTGGTGCCTCGCTCAAGCCCGATGAGATGGCCGGGATCGTGGCCCGTGCGGGTCTGACGGCGCGCGCTCGCGCCAGCGCGTGACGACCGCCCGCCGCGACCGACCTCGGCCCATCGTCCTCGTCGTCCTCGACGGGTTCGGCATCGGTCACGACCCGGCCGCGGATGCCATCGCCGCCGCGCCGATGCCGACCTGGCGATCCTTGCTGGCCCGCTGGCCGCATGCCACGCTCGGGGCGTCGGAAGGCGATGTCGGTCTGCCACCGGGTCAGATGGGCAACTCCGAGGTGGGCCACCTCAACCTCGGCGCCGGACGCCCGGTCCTCCAGGACCTGCCGCGGATCGATGCCGCCATCGCGGATGGTTCGTTCTTCGAGCGACCCGCGTTCCTGGCCGCGTGCGATCGGGTCGTGGCCACGGGCGGGACGCTCCATCTCGATCAGCCTCATCGGTCCGGGTGGCGTCCACGCCAACGACCGACACCTCGTCGCCCTCGCGGAGCTCGCCGCCCGTCGTGGCGTCGCCCGTGTGCGCGTCCACGCGCTGCTCGACGGTCGGGACACGGCGCCGCGGTCAGGGCGCGCCTACGTGGCGGACCTGGAGGCGCGACTCACGCCGGCCCACCCGGACGTCCGGATCGCGACGGTCGGCGGCCGATACTTCGGGATGGATCGCGACGGTCGCTGGGACCGGGTGGAACGCGCCTACGACGCGATCGTCCATGCCGAATCCGACAACCACTGGCCGGATGCCGACGACGCCGATCCGCAACGCCTACGCGAGCGACGAAGGCGACGAATTCGTGCGCCCGACCATCATCGAAACGGGCGCGTCGCCCATGGTCGACGGTGACGCCGTCATCCACGCCAACTTCCGTGCGGACCGGGCACGCCAGCTCACGCACGCCCTCGCCGATGGGCCGTCGTTCGCCGAGTTCGACCGGACCTCACCGTCCGGCCGTCCCGCGCCGACGGACCTGCTCGTCGTCACCATGACCGAGTACGAGGAAGGGCTCCCGGTGCAGGTGGCCTTCCCGCCCGAGATCGTCCGGTCGCTCGCCGATGCGGTCGCGGAAGCGGGTTGGCGTCAGTTCCACGTGGCGGAGACCGAGAAGTACGCCCACGTGACCTACTTCTTCAACGGCGGTCGGGAGGCCCCACATCCCGGGGAGGACCGACGCCTCATCCCGAGCCAGAAGGTCGCGACCTACGATCTCGCACCGGCGATGAGCGCCGACGGCGTCACGGACGCCCTGGTCGAGGCGATCGCGAGCGGCACGTACGACGTCATCGTCGCGAACTTCGCCAACCCGGACATGGTCGGGCACACCGGGGTCTGGGACGCGACGCTCGACGCCCTCGCGACCATCGATGCCTGTCTGACCCGTGTCGTGGCCGCGATCGAAGCCGTCGACGCCGACGAGCCCGGCGCCCCGGGAGCGCTCCTCGCGATCACCGCCGATCACGGCAACGCGGACCACCTGCGTGACGCCGCGGGCGACCCGGTCACGGCCCACTCACTCAACCCGGTGCCGTTCGTCCTCGTGGGTCGCGCGGCGCTGGGTCTCGAGCTCCGCGATGGGGTGCTCGCCGATGTCGCACCGACGTTGCTCGAACTCGCGGACCTGCCGCCGTGGGAAGGGATGACCGGCCGAAGCCTCATCCTGTGATAGCATCCGTCGCCGTTGCCGCAAGAGGTCGTCGACCCGTGAATCCGCTCCTGGCCTTCGGCCAGATCATCGTCAGCATCGCGCTCATCATCGCCATCCTGCTTCAGGCGCGTGGGACCGGACTCTCCGGCACGTTCGGTGGCGATTCGGCCGTCTACCGCAGTCGGCGGGGCGTCGAGCGACGGCTCTGGCAGTTCACGGTGATCCTGCTCGTCCTCTTCGTGGCGTTCTCGCTCGCGTCGTTCATCTTCGCTCCGGCCACCGCGTAACGCGATGAGCCGGCCGCGACGAGCGGCGTTCCACACGCTCGGAGCCCGATGACCCGGACCGACACCGCCGTGGTCGGGGCGCTCGTCGTATCGCTCGCGGTCATCGCGGGCCTCGTCGGGATCCCCGCTCTTCAGGCAAGATCCGCCAGCCCCGAACCAACGAGTCCGTCGTCCGGCTATGCCGAGACCCGGGCGTATCGCGAGGGCATCGTCGGTCATCCGACATCGGTCAGCCCCTTGACCGCCAGGACGCAGGCCGACCGCGATCTGGTGGCCCTGATCTTCTCGGGTCTCGTCCGCAACGGTCCTGACGGGACGATCGTGCCCGATCTCGCCGAGCGTTGGTCGGTCGATGCCGACGGCCTCGTCTGGACGTTCGACCTTCGCCCGGATGCCCGATGGCACGACGGCGAGCCGGTGACCGCTGACGACGTCGTCTACACGATCCAGACGCTCCAGGACAGTGCCTACACCGGCCCCGGCGCGACGTCGTGGTCGGAGGTCGAGGTCCACGCGGTGTCGCCGACCCGTGTGACCTTCACGCTCACGCATCCGCTGGGGGGCTTCCTCCAGGCGGCGACGCAACCGATCGCCCCGTCGCACCTCCTCGGCGAGGTCCCGGTGAGCCTGCTGCCGGACCACCCGTTCGGTCAGCAACCGGTCGGGTCGGGTCCGTTCGCGCTCGAGAGCATGGACGCGGACCATGCACGACTCGTGCCGGCCGTCACCCTGGACGACACCGGCGAAGACGTCGCCGACCCCTCCGCGGCACCCACCGACTCACTCACGACCGCGAGCCCGACGCTCCGCCCGCAACGACCGATCCCGTATCTGTCGGCCATCGAGTTCGAGTTCTTCGACGATGCCGACGCGCTCGCGGCGGCCTACCGCGATGGCGACCTGGACGCGGCGTCGGGGCTGTCCCCGGCGATGGCCGCCGAACTTGCCTCGACCGCGGGGAGTCGTCTGCTGCGCTACCCGGGCTCCACGCTGACGTCGGTCATCCTCAACCTGCGCCCGGATCACCCCGAATTCCGCGACCCGATGGTCCGCACGGCGCTGCTCGAGGCGATCGACCGGTCCGGGCTGATCGACACGGTCTATGCGTCGGGCGCCGTGGTGGCGCCGGGCCCGATCCCGCCATCTTCGCCACTGTTCGATCCCGCGGCGGCTCCGGCGGTGGACTACTCGATCGCGGACGCGATCAAGGCCCTCAAGAAGGCCGACTGGACCAAGAAGGACGACGGCTGGTATCTCCCCGGAGCCAAGGATCCGTTGACCATCGAGGTCCTGAGCCCGGAGGAGGACGCCAACGCCGCGGCCTTCGGTGTGGCCGAGAAGGTCGTCGCCGCCTGGCGAGGGATCGGGCTTGGTGCGACCCATGTCGCGCTCCCGCCGTCGGAGTTCGTCACCGACCGACTGGCTGCGGCGAAGTTCTCGGCCGCGGTCACCGATGTGGCGATCGGTCTTGACCCGGATCTCTATCCGCTCCTGGCATCGAGCCAGACGAGGACCGGCGGTTCCAACATCGCCGGCGTGCAGGATCCGGCGCTCGATACGTTGCTGGAGGCGGCCCGGGCGCCAGGCACGCCAGCGGATCGGTACAACGCCTACTCGGCCCTCCAGAAGCAGCTCGGCAAGGGTCGATACCTGCTCCCGATCGCCTTCCAGGACGAGGTTGCGGTGGTCCGCGACAGCGTCACCGGACCCGTCGCAAGACAGGTTTCGGGGCCGGAGGACCGATTTTGGGATGTGCTAACATGGCGCCTCGCTGCCGACCGGTGACCCGGTCGCACGGGGTCCACGCCGAGGTGGCGGAATAGGCAGACGCGCTGGTTTCAGGTACCAGTGGCCGCAAGGTCGTGTGGGTTCAAGTCCCTCCCTCGGTACCACTCTCCCTCCGGACCCGACAAAGGCGACACCTGCCCAGGTGGCGGAATTGGTATACGCGTACGTTTGAGGGGCGTATGAGGCAACTCATCCGGGTTCAAGTCCCGGCCTGGGCACCAATCCATCGATCGATCTGACGACCGTCCGACAGGGCGGTCGTCATACTGTCCGTGGGCGGTTAGCTCAGAGGGTCAGAGCGCCTCGCTTACACCGAGGAGGTCACTGGTTCGATCCCAGTACCGCCCACCACCCATCGCGTGCGCGGAGGGACACGAGTGACCCACGAAGCCGATCTCGAGCGCGCATCGCGCTTCGTCATCCGCGACGTCGCGATCCTCGATGGGACCGGTCGGGATCCGGTCGGTCGATCGGACGTGGAAGTCGGTCCCGACGGCATCCGCAAGATCGCGCGCAGCGGGTCGATCCGGACACGGGCTCGCTCGATCGACGGGTCTGGCTGCACGCTGATGCCCGGGCTCACGGACGCCCATGTCCACCTCGCCGTGCTCGGGCCACATGGCGACTTCGACGACGAGGCACCGATCGCCCACGTGCTCAACGTGGCCAGGATGATCGACGGCGTCCTCGATGAAGGGTTCACGACCGTCCGGGACGCGGGCGGGCTGGAGCCGACGTGGGCGAAGCTCGTGGCGAGCGGCACGATCCGGGGTCCGCGCATCCTCCCATCCGGGTCCGTGCTGTCGCAGACGGGTGGCCACGGTGATGTGCGCGCGCAGCACGAGGCGGTCCACCGACATTCGGCCATCCCGGGCCTCATCGCCCGGTCCGAGGTCGTGGACGGTCCCGACGAGGTCCGGCGCGCCGCGCGCGAGCAACTCCGCCGAGGGGCGACGCAGATCAAGGTCCTCGCATCGGGTGGCGTCGTCTCCCCGACGGACCCATTCGACAGCATCCAGTTCAGTCCGGCCGAGCTGGAGGCCGCCGTCGAGGTGGCCGCGAACTGGAATACCTACGTGATGGCGCATTGCCACACGTCGCCGGCGATCCGGGTCGCGATCGAGGCCGGAGTGCGGTCCATCGAGCACGGGTCCCTGCTGGACCGCGAGACAGCCCGCGAGATGCAGGCTCGTGGCGTGTTCCTGGTGCCGACCCTGCAAGCCATCAGCTTCATCAGCAGGTATCCGGAACGGTTCTCCCTGTCCGCCGCGAAGATCGCGCGCGTGGCCGAGGTCGCGACCCAGGTCGCCGACAGCCTTCGGATCGCCGACGAGGCCGGGATCGAGATCGGGTCCGGATCGGACGTCGTCGGGCCCTGGCAGGGTCGCCGTGGCGAGGAACTGGTCCTCAAGGCGAAGATCCTCGGCGCGCACAAGGCGATCGTGGCTGCCACGCGAACGAACGCTCGGCTCTTCGGCCTCGAGGACCGGATCGGGACCGTGGAGGTGGGCAAGGTCGCCGACCTCATCCTGGTCGCCGGCGAGCCACTCGACCGGATCGAACTGTTGGCAGAACCGACGTCGATCCCGTGGGTCATGCACGACGGCATCGTCGTGAAGGACGCCGACGCTCGAACGGCGTCCATCGACTGACGAGCCTCGGTCAGCCCTCGGTCGGCGTCCCCTGGTGGAATCGGAGTCGCCAGCGACCGTCGCGGCGGACCCAGACCGATGAACGGTTCGCGTCCGTCGTCCGGTACGTGACGAGGACGACGTCCGGACCAAGCTCGGCGACCTGGAAGTCGCGGATCGGCGACCGGTGGCCGTCGGCGATCCCTCGAGCAGCTCCCGGATCGTCTCGCGTGTCCAGCGTCGCCCGCTGCGACCGAACTCGATGAAGTCGTCGGCGATGAGCGCCATCAGGCCGCCATCGATGCCCTGAGGGTCACGGGCGGCGAGCGCCGTCTCGTATCGAAGCAGCTCGTCGCGTCGGGTCGTGTCCATCACGCGATTCTAGGTCCCGGTTCTCCGAGTTCGCGGGTGAGCGTGCACGCAGGCTGTAGACTGAGACGGACGGGCGGTCCCAGGGCTGCCCCACTGGAGGAGGGGCACGTGCTGCCGCTGATCATCATCATCGCGATCGTCGTCGTCCTCGTGGTCGTCGTGATCGGGATCTACAACGGTCTGGTCCAGCGCCGCCTGCGGGTCGACGAGGCGTTCGCCCAGATCGAGGTCCAGCTCAAGCGTCGTCACGACCTGATCCCGAACCTCGTGAACGCGGTCAAGGGCTACATGGGCTTCGAGCAGAAGGTCCTGACCGACGTCACCAACGCTCGCGCATCGGCGGTGGCCGCCGGAGCCCAGGGGCCGGCCCAGCAGGCAGCCGCGGAGAACGCCCTGACCGGGACGCTGCGCTCGCTGTTCGCCGTCGTGGAGAACTACCCGGAGCTGAAGGCCAGCGTCAACGTGCTGGAGCTCCAGGAACAGCTGACGACGACCGAGAACCAGATCTCGTTCTCGCGCCAGCACTACAACGCGACGGTCCTCGACTACAACACCTCGATCGCCACGTTCCCGAACGTGATCATCGCCGGGCCGTTCGGCTTCAGCAAGCGTGAGTTCTTCGACGCCGAGCCCGAAGCCGCCAACGTCCCCAACGTCGATCTCAGCCTGAGCTGACCGGCGGTCCTCAGGAGGGGCCTTGGCCGCCGAAACGTTTTACGGCCAGATCGCCGCCAATAAGCGGAATTCGTTCCTGATGGCGTTGCTCGTCGTCGCCCTGCTGGCGGCGCTGGGCTTCTCGATCGGGTACGTCATCTTCGGGACGCCGGCGGGCGGTCTCGCTGTGACGCTGTTCGCGATCGCGCTCGGCGGTCTCTCGGGCGTCTTCACCTACTTCCAGGGTGACAAGCTCGTCCTGGCGGTCAGCGGTGCCCGCGCGGTGGACGAGACGAGCGCCCCGCAGTTGCTCAACGTGGTGCGCGAGATGGCCGTGGCCGCCAACGTGCCCATGCCGGCGGTCTACATCATCGATGACACCGCGCCCAATGCCTTTGCCACCGGTCGCGACCCGGCCCACGCATCGGTCGCCATCACGTCTGGCCTCCTCCAGAAGCTGGATCGGGAGGAGCTCCAGGGCGTCATCGGTCACGAGCTTTCGCACGTGCGCAACCTCGACATCCGGTTCTCGCTCGTGGTCGGGGTCATGGTCGGGGCCATCGCGATCCTGGCCGACTTCTTCCTCCGGTTCACGTTCTGGGGCGGCGCCAGCGGGAGGTCACGCGACCGTGACAGCAGCGGTGGGAACGGAGCCCAGGCGATCGTGATGGTCATCGCGATCACGCTGGCGATCCTTGCGCCGCTCATCAGCCGGTTCATCCAGCTCGCGGTCAGCCGACAACGCGAGTACCTCGCCGATGCCTCGTCCGTGGAGCTGACGCGGAACCCGTACGGGCTCGAGCGAGCGCTTGCCAAGATCGGCGGCGACAAGGAGGTGCTCGAGGTCGCGAACCGGGGCACCCAGCACATGTACTTCACGAACCCGATCAAGAAGTTCGAAGCCCGCTCGTCCAACCTGATGTCGACGCATCCGCCGATCCTCGATCGGATCAATCGCCTGCGTGAACTGACCGGCGACCCGCCGCTGGCAGCCCCCGAGGCCGCCAGTCTGACCGGCCTGGAGTAGGGGAGTGACCGGCTCTGACGAGGCCCGCCGTTGACCCGCGCCGGACCGCTCGTGGTATCCTCCGCTGCGCCGACGGACAGTCGCAGGCTGGTTGGCCATCGGGCCGAGATAGCTCAGTTGGTAGAGCACGCGACTGAAAATCGCGGTGTCGCCAGTTCGAATCTGGCTCTCGGCACCATCACTTCGGTGATCGGGCACACACGGGCGGAAGTGGCTCAGTTGGTAGAGCATCACCTTGCCAAGGTGAGGGTCGCGGGTTCGAGTCCCGTCTTCCGCTCCATTCCCTTTCCTATGGACCGCTGCCCCTTCGTCTAGTGGTAGGACAGCGGACTTTGAATCCGTGAACCGAGGTTCGAACCCTCGAGGGGCAGCCAACAACATCGGCGACGTGGTGAAGTGGTTCAACACGGAGGTCTGCAAAACCTCTATTCACCGGTTCGAATCCGGTCGTCGCCTCCACCTTCCGAACACAACACGGCCCGCTGGGATACCAGCGGGTCGTTCGTTGTGGGCCTCGCATCCACGCCGAACGAGCGGGCCTCGGTAGACCCGCTCGTCTGGATCCGGGTTCGCATCCTGACCCGGAAGGTGGCCTGGGTGGTTACCCGAGGAGGTAGTGGAGCGCCGGTCGATGACTGACGACTTCGGTCTGCTCGAGCATCGCGTCGACCCCGTAGGACAGCCCGGCCTGGGCGTAGGCGAGGTACAGGGCGACCGTCACGTACATGACCGTTTCGTTGATCGGCCCGAAGCCGAAGTCCCACGCGGCGAGGGTGATGAGGCCCATCAGGATCGCGCCCATCACCGCGGAGAACCGCGTGGCGAACCCGATGATCAGCGCCACACCGATCGCCAGCTCACCGGCGACGACCAGGAAGTTCATGACCTCGATCGCCTGGGCGTTGCCCGCGAGGGCGACCCAGAAGTCGTGGGTCGGATTGACGATGGCCTTGGCAGCCGAGCCGGGCATCGTGCCCGCCGTGCCGAACTGCAGGAAGCCGGCCGACGTGAATGGCTTGCCCGAGGCGGTGAAGTCGAAGACCTTTTCGAGTCCGGCATACAGGAAGCCGGCGCCAAGGACGATCCGAAGTGCTGCGAGCCCCTTGTCCTTCTTCATGGGACGTTCCTTCCGCTTGAGTTCGGTGCGCCGCCGGGAGAGTGCCGGTGCGGTCGTCGATCTCATCTCGGATGCTGGCGATCCGAGGGCGTCAGGGACAGGTGCCGAGTGGCCCATTCGAGGCACCACGTGGCCCGGTCCGGATGGGCCGTCCGCGGCCTAGGAACGGGACGGCGGCCATGGAACGTCAGCGGGCCCGGGGGCGGACCCGCTGACGCCAGGGACGCGAGCCGATCAGCCGTTCGGCCGCGAGTCGAGGACCGTCGAGCGAGAGGACATCGCACGCGGGTCTCGCTCTATTGACGCTTCGAGGGACCCGAAACGTTCAATCTGGATCGGCGCACGCCCGGCCTCGCACGCTGGGAGCCGCTACGCTGAGGCTCGCCGGAGTGGCGGAACGGCAGACGCAGCGGACTTAAACTCCGCGGCCCGCAAGGGCGTCCGAGTTCGAATCTCGGCTCCGGCACCACGAACCGACCGGCGCGCGCGGGGCGGTCAGCCCGTCTTGCGGCGGATCATGAAGCGCCCGGGTTCGGGCAGGGGCGTGAACCCGAAACGGGCGTACAGGCTGTGCGAGTGCGTCGTTCCAAGCATCCACCGCTGGATGTCCCGGAGATCGGGGTGCTCGATCACGACGGAGACCAGCCACTGGCCGAGGCCCTTCCCGCGGTGGTCGGCATCGATGTAGACGTCGCACAGCCACGCGAAGGTCGCCTGGTCAGACACGACGCGCGCCATCCCGACCTGCCGATCGTCGTGGAGGAGACTGAACGTCAGCGACGCGTCCAGCGAGCGGTCGATGACCTCGGTCGGTCGTTCGGCAGCCCAGTACGAGTCCGCGAGGAACCGGTAGACCGCCTCGTGATCGATGCGGTGGGGGTCGGTCGTGATCGTGTAGCCGTCGCGCGTCCAGTCCATGGTCCGGCATTCTGCCGCGTTCCGGGCCGGTCGGTCAGGGACCATCGAGCTATCGCCATCGCCGCGCCTCGATGGGAGGCTACGACCCTCCAGCACGAGGGCTCACACGATGTCGATCTCCACCTCCACCGCGCCCGCTCGATCGGCGGGGATCTCCTTCGGCGCCATCACGCCCGATCGCACGCGTCGCGGCCGGATCAAGGCCGCCGCGTTCGGTGCGCTCGTCTACTTCGGCCTCTCGTTCGCCCTGGCGCTCGTGCTCTCGGACTCGACCCTGCCGGTGGCGCAGCTGGCGGCGCTCATCCTCGGTTCGGTCATGGCCGGCCGGCTGGTCGGCGCGCGGGATGGGCGCGACTGGCTGGCGACCTCGGGCTCGGTGGTGGTATCGGTGGTCGCCGTGAGCCTGGTCCTGTGGGCGTTCGTCGCACTGCTGGTGTGGGGGCCGTTCGCTCCCTGACCGGCAGTCGCTGACCGGCTGGCCGCCGGGCGTCAGCCTCGACGCAGTCCGAATCGACCCGGCTTCTTCGCCTCGGGCTGCTCCGGGACGACGAACCCTTCGTCGCCGAAGGCCAGGTGGCTCAGCTTGACGAGCCGCTCCGCGACCAGGGTCTTCGGGGCGGCCAGCACGACCGGATTCCCCTCGTTGACCGCCCGGAGATAGACGAACGCGTCATACGGCAGGTCGAGCTCGATCTTCGAACCCAGCGCGCTCTCGACATCGCGGCGTTTCAGGATGTCGTTCGCGAAGAGCTGATTGAGGACGAAGATGGACTTGAGGCCGACGGTCCCGACATCGTTGAAGTAGTCGAGGAGCGCGTGCATGGCGCGCAGCGCGGCGATCTCGGGGTAGACCGGCAGCACGACCGACTCGGCGGCCTGGAGCACCGTCATCGAGCGCTCATCCACGACGGAGCCGGCATCCACCACCACGAAGTCGTACGCCTCGAGGAGGTTCTTGAGGATCTTCTCCACGTGCGAGGCCTCGACCAGGGCCGCGCCCTCCGGCGTGCCGGGTGCCGCGAGGACGTGCAGGCCCGAGTCGTGACGGATCGCGAAGGTCCGCAGGATCTCCGGCTCGCGCATGGCCGTCTCGTCGCGGACCACATCGGCGAGGGTCGCCTTGGGGACCAGGTTGAGATGACTCGCGACCCCGCCGAACTGGAGGGCCAGGTCCACGAGGACGACGCGATCCGGACGTCCCTGGGCCTTGGCGATCGCGATGTTCGTCGCGATGGTCGTGGTCCCGACCCCGCCCTTCGGGCTGAAGACCGCGACGGTCCGTCGGGCCCGGGCGACCACGAGACCATCCGCCGAGATGACCGGCGTCATGTCGCGTGATCGCTGGAAGCGAAGGAACAGGGCCTCGACCCGCGCTTCGAGCTCGCGATCGTCGAAGGGCTTCGCCATCACGTCGTCGGCGCCGGCCTCGAGGAAGGCGATGCGCTCCTCGACGTCATCGGTGGGGCTGACACACAGGACGGGGATCCCGACCATGGATGGGGTCGCCCGGACCTCGCGACAGAGGTCCGTCGCGCTCCTGGGGCCGCTGACGCCCGCGATGATGATGAGCTGGTGACCGACGGCCTCCGCAAAGGCCTTGTCGGGGTCCGTGGCCGTCGTGACGGTGTACCCGACACTGGTCAGGACGGAGGCGATCGAGTCCGCCGAGGTCGCGTCGGCGTCGATGAGCAAGATGGAGCTGGCGGGCACGAGGCCTCCCCCTGGAGTCGGCGATGTGTGGCGAGAGCAGCCTCGCGCAGGTCGGACGGGGCTGAGGATACAACGGCGGGCCGCTTGACCGATGTCCGGCCGATGACAGGGGCCGTGCTAGACTACGGCCTCGTTTCCTTTCCGCTCCGTGCCGGCCTTGCCGTCAACGGGGCTTCCCCTTTGGAAGGAGTGCTTGCGCGTATGCGCCGATACGAACTCATGCTCGTGATCCGTCCCGATGTCGCGGACGACAAGAGCCAGGCCGTCGTCGACCGGACGACTCGCCAGATCGTGGCCGCGGGTGGCCAGATCGTGAAGGTCGCACCGTGGGGCCGCCGCCGCCTCGCGTACCCCATCGACCGCCATCGCGAGGGGTCGTACCAGATCATCCTCTTCGAGGCGCCGCCTGAGGCCATCAGCGAGCTCGAGCGGACCCTGCTCATCACCGAGGAGGTCCTGCGCCACCTCGTGACCCGGGCCGAGCGACCCACCAAGTCCCGCGGCGGTTCGGAACTCGATGACGACGATGACGACGTGACCGTGCCCCCGTCCGACGAGGACGAGGAGGACGATGACGACGGCACCGAACGGATCGACGAATCCGAGAGCGAGGCGGCCCCGGCCGCCATCGATTGACGGAGGGCTGTCATGGCGTTCTGCAAGATCATGCTCATCGGCAACCTGGGTCGTGACCCGGAGATGCGCTACACGCCCACGGGTCGTGCCGTCACGCAGTTCAGCGTGGCCGTCAGCAACAGCAAGCCCGACGGCCAGGGCGGCTGGGTCGACGAAGGCACGGACTGGTATCGGGTCAGCCTCTTCGGCGAGCGAGCCGAGCGGATCGCCGAGCAGCTCCGCAAGGGCAATCGAGTCTTCGTCGAGGGTCGCTTCAAGACCCGCGAGTTCGACGGCAACGATGGCCAGAAGCGGACGTCCCTCGACGTGACCGCGGACAACGTCATCAGCCTCGACCGCAAGGGTCGGGATGACGACGGAGCCTTCTCGGGCGCACCGGTCGGCGCGTCAAGCGGGGGAGGCGCACCATCGCGGGCCCCCTCCGACGACACCGACGGCCTCGACGACCTTCCCTTCTGATCAGGAGAGCCACCACTCATGCCTCCCCCTCGTTCATCCAAGAAGCGCGATGACATGTATCGCGACCGTCGACGTCGCAAGGTCTGTGCGTTCTGCGCGGACAAGACCGTGCAGATCGACTACAAGGAGGTCAACCGCCTCCGTCGCTACCTGTCCGAGCGAGCCAAGATCGAGCCGCGTCGCAAGACCGGCACGTGTGCCGGCCACCAGCGCGAGCTTGCCGTGGCGCTCAAGCGCGCCCGACACGTCGCGCTCCTGCCGTACGCGCCGCAGCACCTTCGACCGTAGGGCGCGTCCTTGACCGGCGGACCGGCGACGCTCGGCTCGTCTCGCGGCGGCTAGGGTGTTCGTCGGCCTGCTGATGGTCGCGGGCGGCGCGGGTGCCGGCCTGTTCGGCTCCCTGCTCGGCCTGGGCGGCGGCGTCCTGATCGTCCCGTTGCTGACGCTCGGGTTCGGGTTGCCGCTGCGCGAGGCCGTCGGTGTCTCGCTCGTGTCGGTGATCATGACGAGCAGCGCCGCGGCGGGCGTCTATCTCGAGCGGCACGTCGCGAACCTTCGGCTGGGGATGTCGCTCGAGCTCTTCACGGCCACCGGCGCCCTGGTCGGCGGCAGCATCGCGTTCCTGCTCGACGAGCAGGTCCTCGAGCTCCTCTTCGCGATCCTGCTCATCTACGTCGCCGCCTCGATGGTCTGGCGTCGAGGGTCGGCGGCGGACGCCTCGACCGACACGGCGCCCGGGAGTTACGCCGTCAGGAACATGGGTCTCGGGATCGTCGGTTCGGCGTTCGCGGGCGTCGTGTCCGCGTTGCTCGGCATCGGTGGCGGCATCGTCAAGGTCCCGCTCATGAACCTTGGGATGGGCGTCCCGCTGCGCGTGGCCACGGCGACGAGCAACCTGATGATCGGGATCACGGCCACGGCCAGCGCGATCATCTACCTGCTCCGCGGCGGCATCGACCCGTATGTCGCCGGACCGACCGCGATCGGCGTCTTCCTCGGGGCCTCCCTCGGGTCGCGGGTCGCCCATCGGATCGACACCCGCTACCTTCGGGTGCTCTTCGTCGTGGTCCTGGTCGTCACGGCCTTCCAGATGCTCCAGAAGGCGCTCGGATGACGGGCATGTCTCGCCCGGAACGGGAGCGTCGGATCGGTCGCCTGCTGATCTCGATGACCTACGTCGCGGTGGCCCTTCTCGTCATCGGTGTCATCCTGATGCTCGTCAACGGCATCTCGCCGCTCGACACGGCGCCGACCCTGGATCCGTCGATGATCGGCACCGACATCCTGTCGCTGCAGCCCGTCGGCTTCCTGTGGCTCGGGCTCATCGTGGTCCTGGCGACCCCGATCGTCCGCGTCGCGGTGGCGGGCATCGGGTACGCCGTCGATCGGGACTGGGTGATGGTGCTCGTGGCGGTGGGCATCCTCTGCGTGATCGCGATCGGCGTCGCGACCGCACTCATCACGGAGGTGTAGGTGGATCTGGTCGTCCTCGCGCTCGCGTTCGTCGTGATCCTCATCGGCGCGGAACTGTTCACCAACAGCATCGAGTGGTTCGGCCGCAAGCTCGAGCTCGCGGAGGGGGTGGTCGGGTCCGTCCTGGCCGCCGTCGGCACGGCGTTGCCCGAGACCATGATCCCGCTCATCGCGATCCTGTTCGGGACGAGCGCCGCGGCCGACGAGGTCGGGGTCGGGGCCATCCTGGGGGCGCCGTTCATGCTGGCGACCCTCGCGATGTTCGTCACGGGGATCGCGGTCCTGCACTCCGCCCGCCGACGTCCGACGGGTGACGTGATGCTCGTCGACACGCACGTGCTGGCCCACGACATGCGCTACTTCGCGATCGCCTACGCCATCGCGATCGGTGCGGCGTTCCTCCCGCTGGAACCCGTCTGGCTGAAGTGGATCGTGGCGCTCGTCCTCCTCGGGATCTACGCGTGGTACGTGAAGGGCCACTTCGAGGCCGACCCGGACGTCGATGCCAGCGATCTCTCGCCGTTGCGCTTCCACCGGTTCGATCGGGGAGCGCACCGGGCCGATCCGGTCGTGCCGCGGCTGCGGATCGTCAACATCCAGGTGCTCGCCGCGCTGGCCCTGATCATCCTGGGTGCCGTCCTGTTCGTGGAGGCCGTCGACCACATCGCGAACGTCCTCGGGGTCGACGAGTTGCTGCTGGCCCTGGTCATCGCCCCGATCGCGACGGAGCTGCCCGAGAAGGCCAACTCGGTCGATCTGGGTCCGGGCGAAGAAGGACACGCTCGCCATGGGCAACATCACCGGGGCCATGGTCTTCCAGTCGACGATCCCGACGGTCGTGGCGCTGCTCTTCGCCTCGCACGCGTGGGTGGTGACCGAAGGGACCTACCTGGCCTTCGCGTCGGCCGGGATCGCCTTCCTCTCGTCGGCGGTGATCTTCATCCCGATGGCGAGGTCCGGTCGTCTGCGCGGCAAGGGGCTCCTCGTCGGTGGCCTCTTCTATCTCCTCTACGTCGCGCTCGTGATCGCCGTCATCACCGGGGCCTTCGGCGGGGCCGCGTAAGGCCGCTGCTATACTCGGGCGACCGCTTCGGACCGTCGCGCGGCGTCAGCGCCGTGCTCACATTGCAGGAGCCCGACCACCGATGCTGACCGAGAAGTCCGCCGACACCCCCGCGCCGAACGTGCACCACGCCCCGCAGGCCGCGGCGCTCGACGACCTGATCTGCTACTTCGAGGGCGCCTTCGTCCCGATGCGCGACGCGAAGGTCAGCGTCATGACCCATGCGTTCATGTACGGCACGGCGACGTTCGAGGGGATCCGCGCCTACTGGAACGAGGAGCAGGGTCGCCTCTACGGCCTGAAGCTCCGCGAGCATGTCGAGCGGATCCGCCAGTCCTGCCGGATCCTGATGATCGACGACGTGCCGTCCGTCGATGAGCTGACCGGGCTCATCGTCGATACCGTCCGTCGCAACGGCTTCCGCGAGGATGCCTACATCCGGCCGTCGTTCTACAAGTCGAACCGGGCGATCGGCGTCCGATTGCATGACCTCGAGAGCGAGCTGTACATCATCGCGCTGCCGTTCGGGAACTATGTCGACACGGAGCGTGGTGTCCGGCTCATGACGTCGTCCTGGCGACGGAACGCGGACGAGGCGATCCCGGCGCGCGGCAAGATCGTCGGTGGCTACGTGAACATGGCCTTCCAGAAGACCGAAGCCGAACTCAACGGCTTCGACGAGGCCCTGGTCCTCACCGGTGACGGCCACGTCAACGAGGCCTCGGCCGCCAACCTGTTCGTCGTCCGCGACGGCGTGGCGATGACGCCGCCCGTCAGCGATGACCTCCTTGAAGGCGTGACCCGCAAGGCGATCCTCGAGATCCTCAAGAACGAGGGCATCCCGATCGAGATCCGCTCCATCGACCGGTCCGAGCTGTACGTCGCCGACGAGGCGATCCTGTGCGGCACGGGCGTCCAGATCTCGCCGGTCATCGAAGTCGACCATCGCAAGGTGGGTTCCGGCTCGGTCGGTCCGATCGGGGGGATCATCCGCGAGCGCTACTTCGATGCGGTCCGGGGCAAGCTGCCCGAGTACGCGCACTGGTTGACGCCGATCGAGTGACCGGGCCCAAGGGGACCGCGGCCCGGCGACACGTCCGGTCGCGCGTCAGGAGAGCGGCGGCGCTTCCAGACTTGGGGTGTTGCCGCCGATCGTGACGATGACGTCCGTTCGGATGGCCGGGTCGGTCACGAGTTCCACCTTCGTCTTGAAGGTCTTCTCGAGGAACGCGATCGTCGCGTCGAGACGGGCTTCCGCGCCGTTGTAGACCACGATCTTCGTGGCTGGCGGGATGGCGCCATCGGGCTTCTGTCGCGGTGACGAGGCCGCGAGACCCTTGTACTCGAGGTAGGCGGCGAGGGCCGGTCCGCGGCTCCGGTCGGCGAGCGGGTTGAGCACCCAGACCGAGGCACCCTCATCGGCGAGCGACTCCGCCTGGGCCTCGTCGAGCGGGTTGCGCTTGAACGCCTGCTTGACCGCGCTTCGGATCCGGCTGACATTCGGGAACATCTTGTAGATCGGCGCCCCGGGGGCCGTTTCGCTGCCGTACAACGGTGGCTG
The DNA here is from genome assembly GCA_963778805.1 of uncultured Chloroflexia bacterium. Taxonomy (GTDB): domain Bacteria; phylum Chloroflexota; class Limnocylindria; order Limnocylindrales; family CSP1-4; genus SPCO01. The sequence continues at coordinate 334,880 of CAVZVT010000005.1, forward strand.
GAAGACGTACGAGCTGATGTTCGCGGTATCGATCTGGGAGGCGAGACCCAGGAGTTCGTCGAGCTGGTCGACCGGGATATCGGTCTTGATGGATTTCTTGAGCGCCTTCACGAGATCGGGCAGCACGGGGATCAGCTTCTGCGGGTCGGCCTGCTCGCGCATCGAGAGCAGCAGGCGCTGCTGCCGCGCGGCCCGGTCGAAGTCGTTGGTCGTGTGGCGGGATCGGGCGTAGCGGAGGGCTTCGGTGCCGTCCATGTGCTGGAGACCGCTCGCCACGTAGAGGCGGCGATCCTGGCCATCCGAGGCTGGGTAGTTGTCGTCGACGATCGGGACCTGGACGTTGACCGTCACGCCGCCGATCTCGTTGAGGACCTGCTTGAACCCCTCGAAGTTGACCTCGACGAAGTAGTTGATGTCGAGGCCGTAGAGCTCGCCCAGCGTCGCCTTGAGCGCGTTGTAGCCGCGCGTCTTCTGCGTGCCCGACCACAGGTCCGATCGATTGCGGTTCTCGGAGAACAGCGAGTTGATCTTCTGGCCGTAGGTCGATCCCCAGAAGCTTCGCGCCGGGCCGGGCGGCAGCGGCACGTTGGTCATGTCGCGCGGGAGGCTGAACATCGCGACCTGCTTGGTGACCGGGTCGATCGAGACCGTGATCAGCGTGTCGGTGTTGTGACCCACCGTGCTCGACATCGGCGCCGATGAGCAGGATGTTCAGTCGTCCCTTGCCGTCCCACGGCGCGATCGAGACGAGCGGCAGGGGCGTGCCGATCGGGGTCGCTTCCGCCGTCGGTGCGGCGGTCGGTGTCAGCGATCCGGTCCCGTCATCGGTTTCGGTGGGTCCGGGCGTCGTCGGCGCCGCTGAGGCATCCCCGGTGTCGCCCGTGTCGCTGTCATCCGCGCAGACACTGGTCTGGTCGTCGCCGACGAAGATGCAGCCGCTCGTGAGGGCATCGATCGCGAGGACGTCGTAGCGGGCGACGACCACATGCGCGCCGAGCATGACGACGATGATCGCGAGGAGTCCGGCGATCGAGAGCGGGCGACGCGAGATCCTGGCCGGACCGAGATGGCCGGGGCCACCCGCGTCGTGCGCATTGAGGAATTCGGCGACCCGATACGCGTCGACGATCGCGACGATCCGGTAGATGACGACGATCAGGTTCACGACGAAGACCGACTGGAGGAAGAAGACGTCGAAGACGAGTCCGATCATCGACGCGCGGTCCATCCGCAGCAGCAGACCGGAGCCGAGGGCGATGAACAGGATCGGCGCCGCCGCGAACGCGAGCGCCCGCATGGGCGCGCCGGCATACAGCTGACCCAGTCCCGGGAAGATCAGGGAGAGGAAGGCGGCCCCGAATGGCGAGCGGTGCCGCGGTCGCGGCTCCTGCGTTGGCTGCATCGCGGGTAGGATACTCGGACCGCCCGATTCGACGCGCCCGTCGCCCTCCGAGCGTCGTCGACCACCTCCTCACCCGGAGTCGAATGTTCCACGCCGTCAGCCCCAAGCCCGATCTCGTCGCCCAGGAGCACGACATCCTGGCCCGATGGCAGGAGCGGCGCACGTTCGCGCGATTGCGAGCCCAGAACGCCGGCGGCCCGAGATGGAGCTTCCTCGACGGCCCCATCACCGCGAACAATCCGATGGGCGTGCATCACGCCTGGGGCCGCGCCTACAAGGACCTCTACCAGCGGTTCCACGCCATGCTCGGCGAGGACCAGCGGTACCAGAACGGCTTCGATTGCCAGGGGTTGTGGGTCGAGGTCAACGTCGAACGCGACCTCGGGTTCACCTCGAAACACGACATCGAGGCGTACGGCATCGACCGGTTCGTCACGTTGTGCAAGCAGCGCGTGTTGACGTACGCGGCGCGCCAGACCGAGCAATCGATCCGACTCGGGATGTGGATGGACTGGAACGATCCGGACGAGCTGCGTCGGCTCCACGACCTGCTGGGCGAGGATCCGGCCCAGACCACCACGATCCAGGGTCCCGAGGGACCGGTCACCGACACCGTCGAGATGCTCGTCGGGCGACTCGGGATGCCGGACACCGGGGGCTCCTACTTCACGTTCAGCAACGAGAACAACGACCTGATCTGGGGGTTCCTCGCCGAGTGTCATCAGCGCGGCTGGCTGTACAAGGGCCACGACACCATGCCGTGGTGCGCTCGTTGCGGCACCGGGTTGTCGCAGACCGAGATGAACGAGGGGTACCAGGACAAGGAGGATCCCGGGCTGACGGTCCGGTTCCCGCTCACCGATCGACCGGGTGAGGCCCTGCTCGTCTGGACCACGACGCCGTGGACGCTCACGTCGAACGTGGCGGCTGCGGTGGGCGCGAACCTGCGGTACGTCCGCGTCCGCCAGGGCGAGGACCAGTTCTGGGTGGGCAAGGGCACGCTCAAGACCGCGCTCGAGGGACCGTTCGAGGTCCTCGACGAGGTGGCCGGCGCCGATCTCGTCGGCTGGCGCTATGCGGGGCCGTTCGATGATCTTCCGGCCGTCAGGACGGCCTTCGCCGAGGGCACCCGGGACCAGCCCGACGTCCCATATGAGCACCGCGTCGTCGCCTGGACCGAGGTCGGCGAGGACGAAGGCACCGGGATCGTCCACATCGCCCCCGGCTGCGGCTCGGAGGACTTCCAGCTCGGGAAGTCGCTTGGCCTGCCGATCGTCGCGCCGCTCGATGAGTCGGGGCATGTGCTCGATGGGTTCGGGGCGCTGTCGGGGCGCGATGTCCGCGATGTCGCGGAACCCATCTACGAACACCTCAAGCGCGAAGGCCGGTTCTATCGGCTTGAGACCATCACCCACCGCTACCCGCATTGCTGGCGTTGCAACACGCCGCTCGTGTTCCGACTCGTCGACGAGTGGTTCATCGACATGGGTCCGCTGTACGACCAGCCGCGCGAGACGCTGACCAAGGAACAGGTCGACGCGAGTCTTCGATACCAGATCATGGAGACCGTCGACCGGATCCGCTGGTTCCCGGACTTCGGCTATGAGCGCGAGCTCGACTGGCTCCGCAACATGCACGACTGGATGATCAGCAAGAAGCGCTACTGGGGATTGGCGCTGCCCATCTACGACTGCGCCGCGTGCGGGACGGTCGAGGTCATCGGGGGACGTGCGGAACTCGAAGCGCGCGCCGTGGAGGGCTGGGAGGCGTTCGAGGGCCACACGCCGCACCGACCGCACGTCGACGCGGTCAGGATCGCCTGTCCAGGGTGCGGCGCTCCGGTCGAGCGCATCAAGGACGTCGGCAACCCCTGGCTCGATGCCGGGATCGTGCCGTTCTCCACATTGCACTTCCGCGAGGACCCCGACTACTGGGCCAAGTGGTTCCCCGCGGACTTCATCACCGAAAGCTTCCCGGGCCAGTTCCGGAACTGGTTCTACTCGATGCTGGCGATGTCCACCGTGCTCCGGCGCGAACCGCCCTTCACGTCCATCTTCGGCTACGCCCTCGTGTTCGCCGAGGACGGCCGGCCGATGCACAAGAGCTGGGGCAACGCGATCGAGTTCGATGAGGCCGCCGATCGCATGGGCGTGGATGTCATGCGCTGGATGTTCGCGAGGGCACGGCCCGAGGAGAACATCATGTTCGGCTGGCACGCGGCCGACGAGGCACGCCGCGAGCTGCTGATCCTGTGGAACGTCTATTCGTTCTTCGTGCGCTACGCGACGCTGGCCGCCTGGACGCCCGCCGAGTCGGCACCACCCGTCGCCGAGCGCGGCGCGCTCGACCGCTGGATCCTGTCGCGCGCCGCCGGCACGGCCGCGACCGTCGAGGAGCATCTGCGCGAGGTGGATGCGGTCGGTGCGACGCGCGCCCTGTCGTCGTTCATGGACGGGCTGTCGACGTGGTATCTCCGCTCGTCGCGCGAACGGATGCGTCGCAATGACGACGTCCAGGACCGATCCGCGGCGTTCGCGACCCTCCATGCGGCGCTCGTCGCGACCACGCGGATGCTGGCGCCGATCCTGCCGTTCCTGTCCGATGCCGTGTACGAGAACCTCGTGACCGACGTCGCGGGCTCGCCGGACAGCGTGCACCTCACGGCCTGGCCGTCCGGGGACCTGGCGCCGCACCGGGACGAGCGTCTGGAGGCGGCCATGGCGGTCGCGCAGGACGCGGTGGATCTGGCACGGACGCTGCGGGCATCGGCGCGGATCCGGACCCGCCAGCCCCTGGCCCAGGCCTGGCTGGCGCTGCCCGACCGCGGGCTCGATGTCGGTCCGGAACTCCTCGCGATCATCGCCGACGAGATCAACGTCAAGACGGTCACGGTCATCGACGATGACTCGGCGTTGGTCGAGCGACGCGTCAAGCCGCTCCTGCCCAAGATCGGCAAACGCCTCGGTTCGGCGATCCCGGCGGTCATGGCGGCCGCGCGAGAGGGGGCCGTGACGTTCGGGGCGGACGGCTCGGTGACGCTGGCCGGAGTGACCCTGGCGGCGGACGAAGTCGAGATCCAGGCCTCGCCCCGACCCGGCACGGCCGTCGCCGATCGCGACGGGCTGGTCATGGTCATCGACACCGAGCTGACGCCGGCCCTTCGTACCGAAGGCGACGCCCGCGAGCTCCAGCGCGCCATCCAGGACCTTCGCAAGGAGGTCGGCCTGGAACTCGACGACCGCATCGAACTCTGGCTCGGTGGCATCGCGGCCGGGATCGAAGCCCATCTCGGCCCGGTGCTCGACGAGACGCTGGCCACGCGCATGGATGGAGCGGTCCCGGCTGGGCACCGGATCGGCCTCGATCGAGCTCGATGGCGGTCCAGTGCGCATCGCCATCCGCCGAGACGAGCGGGGGAGTGGCCCGACGTGACGACCGACATCGACGAAACCACGGACGTCGAAGCCGCGGACCAGGGCACCGACGGCGACGTGACGGCTGAGGCCGCGACCAAGACGACGGCGAGTGGCCGTCCGCGATGGTTCGTGTTCTTCTCGATCGTCATCGCGGTCATCGTGCTCGATCAGGCCAGCAAGGCCTGGCTGGTCGCGACCGTCGCGCCCGGCGAGGTCCTCCACGTCATCGGCGACCTGCTGCGTCTGATCCAGAGCCAGAACTCGGGAGCGCTCTTCGGGATGTTCCGGGACCAGGCGCTCCTGTTCGGGCTCGTCTCGCTGGCGGTCGTCGCCTTGATCGTCGCGTATCACGCGAAGTCCGGCCGCAACATCTACATGTCCGTCGCCCTGGGCCTGCTGCTCGGTGGCGCGATCGGCAACCTGCTCGACCGGTTCCGGCTCAACCACGTCGTGGACTGGGTGGACATGGGCATCGGCGACATCCGGTTCTGGACCTTCAATCTGGCCGACGCCGCCATCACGACGGCGATCCTGATGCTCATCGGTCTGGCGCTGTTCCCGAGCGTCGCGGCACGGCTGGGAGCGCCCATCGATGGCTGAGGCCGCGGTGGTCCCCGGTACCAGGACGCTGCTCGTCCCCGACGGGTCGCCCGGCCGGGTGGATCGATTTGTCGCGGACGCGACCGGGATGTCTCGAAGCTACGTCCAGAAACTCATCTCCGATGGGCGCCTGACCTCCCATGGCCATGCCCTCCGGGCCAACTCGATCGTCGTGCCCGGGGTGGAACTGCAGCTCGACGTCCCGCCACCCGAACCGCTCGACATCCCGCCGGCCCCCGACATCCCGGTCGTCGTCGTCTACGAGGACGACGACATCCTGATCATCGACAAGCCATCGGGCCTCGTGGTCCATCCCGGTCCGGGCCACTCGTCGGACACGCTCGTGAACGCGTTGCTGGCCCGCGCGGGTGGCTCCGAGTACGGCGGGATCGCCGGCGTCTCGCGCCCCGGTATCGTCCACCGGCTGGACCGCGACACCAGCGGTCTCCTGATGGTCGCCAAGCACGACGGCGCCCAGGCGTCGCTGATGGCGCAGCTCAAGGCCCGTCGGGTCAAGAAGACGTATCTCGCGCTCGTGCAGGGGAACGTGTCGGCGACCGCTGGCCGCATCGAAGCCCCGATCGGACGCGACCCGAAGCATCGGACACGGATGGCCGTGGTGCCCGATGGACGAGCGTCGGTGACGGGCTACCGGGTCCGCGAACGGTTCGCGGCGTGGACCGAACTGGAACTGGATCTTGTCACCGGTCGGACGCACCAGATCCGCGTCCATCTCGATGCGATCGGCCATCCCATCGCGGGCGACCCGGTCTACGGCGGCGCCACCGCCCGACGCGGCCCCGAGGGTCTGGAACGACTCTTCCTCCACGCCTGGCGACTCGAGCTCAACGCACCGTCCGACGGTCACCTGATCCGCGCGACCGCGCCACTCCCGGAATCACTCGAGGCGGTCCTGGAAGGGCTGCGCTTCGTGGAAGGTTCGGAGCGTTGAGCGACGCGCCCGCCGCGTTCCCGCAAGGCGAGCCGGCCGAAGGGGCGCCTGGCGCCCAGCTCGTGATCATCTCCGGCCCCAGCGGCGTGGGGAAGGACACCATCATCGACGCCCTCCGGGAACGCCCTCGCCAGCCCGATCACCACTTCGTCGTCACCTGCACGACGCGGCCACCGCGACCCGGCGAGATCGACGGCGTCAGCTACCACTTCCTCGACCGCGAGCGATTCCTCGCGCTCCGCGATGGCGGTGGACTCCTCGAGGCCAACGAGGTCCACGGCAACTGGTACGGCACGCCGCGCGCGGAGGTCCGCGATGCGCTGACCGCCGGTCATGACGTCATCCTCAAGATCGATGTCCAGGGCGCCCAGCACGTCAAGGAGCGGGTCGAGGAAGCCTTGCTGATCTTCATCGTGCCGCCGTCGATGGAGACGCTCTTCGCCCGTCTGAAGGCGCGTGCCACCGAGACCGCCGACGAACTCGAACTTCGCCAGAGGAACGCGGCGATCGAGCTCGCTCGCCAGCAGGACTACGACCACGTCGTCGTCAATGAGACCGGGCAGGTCGAGCGCACCGCCGAGACGATCGACGCGATCATCGAGGAGACCCACCGGCTTCATCCGACGCGACGGGTCCGCGTGTAGCGTCGCCCGTGACCCTGGGTCTGGACGCCGATCCGGTCGCGACCCGTCGATGACGCCCGGCTCGTCGAGGTCGCCGTGGATGCGGCCGGGGCGGCGGGAGCCCGGACATACACCTACCTCGTCCCGGCGTCCCTCGCGGACCTGATCTCGGGCGAGGCCGTGCTGGTCGAGTACGGCCGCCGCCAGGCACTCGGCGTCGTGCTTGGCGACGCGGTCGGGGTGCCGGCCGGCGTGACCCCCAAGCCCGTCGTCGACCGGGTCCGCGCCGACGGTCCGCTGCTCCCGCCGCTCGGCCTGGACCTGGCGCGCTGGATCGCGAACCACTACCTCGCCCCGGCCGCCATGGTCCTCCGCGCGATGCTGCCGCCGGGGATGCTCGAGCGGCTGGAACTCGTCGCGGAGTTGACACCAGCCGGGGCCAGTGCTGCCGCGGACGCGATGGCCCCGGATGGCACCGGGCTCGATATCGTCGACCAGGACCTGGTCGCCCAGCTCGACCGCGGACCACGCCCCGCACGGGATCTCGCAGCGCCGGAAGGGCGGGCGGGTCTGGCTCGGCGTTTGAAGTCGCTCGAGGGTCGCGGGATCGTCACGCTGGACTGGACGTTGCTCGCGGCGTCGGGCGGGCCACGGTACGAGCGCTGGGCACAGCTCACCGACGACGGGGTGGCCGCGGCCCGAACCATCGCGGCGGGCGGGCGGATCGATGGTCGGCCGCTCGGGCCACGTCAGGTGGCGGCCCTGGCCGAGCTCGCGACACCCGAGACCGCGGCCGACGGGACGGCGACGGCCGGCATCGCCGAGCGGCACGGCTCGTCCGCCCTGGTCGGTCTGGTCCGCCGCGGTCTCGTGGCGACGACCGTCCGGGAACGCCCGCGGCGGCCCCTCGCCGGTCGCGCGGTCGGTCGACGCGGTGCCCGGCCGACGGCCTCGACGCTGCTGCCCGAGCAGGCGGAGGCCGTCGGGCTCGTGGCGGACGCGATGACGTCCCGGGACGCGACGCCGCTCCTCCTCGAAGGCGTGACCGGCGGCGGCAAGACCGCGGTCTACGTCGAGGCCATCGTCGCGGCGCTCGAAGCCGGCCGGCCGGCCCTCGTCCTCGTGCCGGAGATCTCCCTGGCGCTCCCGCTCGTCGATCGGTTGCGCGCGGACCTCGACGCCCGGATCGCCATCGTGCACTCCGGGCTCGGCGACGGCGAGCGAGCCGATGAGTGGCGGCGGATCCGCGCGGGTGACGTCGACGTGGTGGTCGGGACGCGGCTCGCGGTGCTGGCGCCGCTGGCGGACGTCGGGCTCATCGTGGTCGACGAGGAACATGACGCGGCGTACAAGAGCGACCGGACCCCGCGGTTCCAGGCCCGCGACGCCGCGATCGAGCTGGGACGCCTGGCGGGCGCGGCGGTGATCCTCGGGTCGGCGACCCCCGCGGTCGAGAGCCTCGGTCATGCCCGGGAGGGTCGCTATCGCCATGTCGTCCTGCCCGGGCGACCCGTCGGACAGCTGCCATCCATCGAGGTCGTGGACCTCCGAGCCGAGCTGGCGGCCGGCGAACGTGGCTTGCTGTCGCGACCGCTCGTCGCCGCATTGACCGCACTGGATATCGCCGGTGGCGACCAGGCGATCCTCGTCCTCAACCGGCGGGGGAGTGCCTCGGTCGTGCTGTGTCGGGACTGCGGGTACGTCCAGGCGTGCCCGGATTGCGAACGGCCGCTCGTCTATCACCAGGCGGGCACGACGCTGCGCTGCCATCACTGCGGCCGGGCCACGCCACTCGCGACGCGCTGTCCGAACTGCACCTCGCCACGGATCCGCTATCTCGGCGGCGGCACGGAACGCGTCGAACGCGAGGTCCGCGAACGATTCCCGAACCTGCGCGTCGGCCGGCTCGACCGCGATGTCGTCGACCGCCGGGGCGCGGCGGAGAAGGTCATCGACGCGTTCAGCGAGGGGCGCCTGGACATCCTCGTCGGGACCAGCCTGGTCGCCAAGGGGCTCGACATCCCCGCGGTCACGGTCGTGGGTGTGGTGTCGAGCGACATCGCGTTGAACCTGCCCGACGAGCGCGCCGCCGAGCGGACCTACCAGCTGCTCAGCCAGGCCGTCGGTCGGGCGGGTCGAGGCGATCGCCCAGGCCGGGCGTTCCTGCAGACCTACCAGCCCGACCACCCGGCCATCGTTGCGGTCGCGACCGGGGATGCCACCGCCTTCTACGACGCGGAGCTGGCCATGCGCCAGCGGTTCGGGTCGCCGCCCTTCGGTCGACTGGTCAAGCTCACCATCGGGCTGACCGATCGCGCAGCGGCCGAGCGGGACGCCACGACGATGGTCGAGCGACTGCGTGCCCGATCCCAGGCCGTCGGCAGTGGCGTGACGGTCGTCGGTCCGGCACCGGCCTACATCGCGCGGCGGGCCGACCGGTGGCGGTTCAACGTCGTGCTTCGCGGCCACGATCCGGTCGCCCTGCTCGACGGCGGCCTCGATGCGCCGTGGTCCATCGACGTGGACCCTGAATCGCTGTTGTAGGGCCTCGTCGGCGACCTGCCCAAGCCGTTCGTGCGACGATGTAGCGGCATCAACACAAGGAGCGGGACATGACCGAGAACCACGAAACCCACGACACGTCGTCCAGCGGCACGCCCAAGGCGAGCGGCGCGACCGCGATCCTCGAGTCGCTCCGCGAGGCGTTCGACGACCTGACCGAGCGCGCCACGCCGGCCGTCCGCGAAGTCTCCGCGCGGGCCGCCGAGCTCACCGCGATGGCCGCGACCAAGGCGGCCCCGTACGCCCGAAAGGCCGGCGACGTGACGGCCGACGCCAGTGGCAAACTCGCCGACCGGTCGCGTACCTGGGCGGCCGAGCTGCGATCGACGATCGATGGCGCGACCACCGATGCGACGGATGCCAGCCGAGGCCACCGCCGACGCGGCCGCCGATGCCGGCGACGCCGCCTCCGATGCCGCTGACGCGGTCTCCGACGCGGCGGAGCACGTGACCCGGCCCGTCGTCGATCCGTCGCCCGCGCCGGACGCGCCGGCCTCCTGAGCCAGTCCGGCCGGACGCTCGCGTCTCGCTATACTTCGCGGCCATGAGCGTCCGTCCGATCGTCCTGCTGGGCGACCCCCGTCTCCGCCTCAAAGGCCTCCCTGTCGAGAGCTTCGGCAAGTACCTGCACGAGCTGCTCGGCGATCTCGCGCACACGATGCGTGACGCCCCTGGCGTCGGACTGGCGGCACCGCAGCTGGGCGAGCCGCTCCAGGCCTGCGTGATCGAGGTCGAGAACCACCTCTACGAGCTCGTCAATCCGCAGATCGTGCGCTCGAGCGGCGACGACCGGGACCTCGAAGGGTGCCTGTCCATCCCGGGCTACGTGGCGTACGTCACGCGTCGCGAGAAGGTGTGGGTGGTCGCCCAGGACCGTCATGGTCAGAAGATCAAGGTCGCCGGTTCCGGCCTGCTCGGTCGGGCGCTCCAGCACGAACTCGACCACCTCGACGGGAAGCTCTACATCGACTACCTGGACTCGATGGATGAATTGATGGCGGTCGGGCAGGGCGACGAGGACGACGCCGAGGTCCGCGAGGCGACGAGCGCCCTGGCGTGACACGGACCGGTCCGGTCCGGACGGTCTTCATCGGCAGCGGCGGGTTCGGCCGCGAAAGTCTGCGGCGGCTCGTCGACCATCCGGCGATCGATCTGGTCGGCGTGGTGACCGCGCCCCCTCGACCATCGGGCCGCAAGGCGACCACGACCCCCACGGTCATCGGCACGCTGGCGAACGAGCTGCGATGTGCCCGCCGTCCTGACACCGGAGCGTCTCCGCTCGCCGGACTCGATCGATGCGGTCCTTGCCCTCGCGCCGAGCCTGCTCGTCCTCGCCGACTACGGCCGGATGGTGCCGATGGCGCTCCTGGACCTGCCCCACCGGGCGCTCAACCTCCATCCGTCGTTGCTGCCCAGGCATCGCGGTGCCACCCCGATCCCGGCGACCATCCTCGCGGGCGATCGCGAGACCGGCGTGACCCTCATGTGCATGGACGACGGCCTGGACACCGGACCGATCGTCGCGCAGGTGCGGGTCGCCCTCGACGGCACGGAGACGACGCCGGTCCTCGAGGATCGATTGGAGGTGATGGCGGCGGATCTGCTGGCATCACGACTCGGGCCGTGGGTCCGTGGCGAGCTACCGGCCGAGCCGCAACCGGCCGTCGGCGCGACGATGACCCGGCCGCTTCGACGCGAGGACGGTCGGCTGGATCCACGCGCGTCCACCACCGAACTCGCGCGACAGGTCCGGGCCTACCAGCCCTGGCCCGGTTCGTTCATCGATACGGCTGTCGGCAGGATCATCGTGTGGGCGGCCGACGACTCGGGTGCCCCGAACGACGGGGAGGACCCCACGCCGGGTCGCATCGGTGCCCTCGGGATGTCCGCAGCGGATGGTGCCTGCCTCGCGTTCCGTGAGGTCCAGCCGGCCGGCGGCCAACGGATGTCATGGGACGCGTATGTGCGCGGTCATCCGGCCGTCGTCGGGAGTCAGGTCGTCGTCGAGTGAGCGCGCTGCGGTAGCATCGCCAACGTGACCACCGCAGACGTGACCATCGACGACCGCCCGGGTATCTCGGGTCTGCCACCCGAGGACGTCGCGGCCTGGGTCGCCTCGCAGGGACAGCCCGCCTACCGCGCGCGGCAGGTCCAGCAGGCCGTCTGGGACGGTGGGGGCTCGACCGATCCAGCGACGATCGCGACGCTCCCGATCGCCCTCCGGACGGCCCTGGGCGACGCGTTCCGCTTCGATACCGTCGCGGATTCGGAGGTGCGGGTCACCGACGGCGGGCTCACCGAGAAGGCTCTGCATCGGCTGGCCGATGGCGCGCTGGTCGAATCCGTGCTCATGCACTATCCGGCACGATCGGGTCAGCGGGAACGCCACACGCTGTGCATCTCCAGCCAGGCCGGTTGCGCGGTGGGTTGTCCGTTCTGTGCGACCGGCGAGCTCGGCTACACCCGCGACCTCTCCACGGCCGAGATCGTCGATCAGGTCCGACATGCCGCACGTCGACTCGCGGCGGACGGCAAGCGGCTGACGAACATCGTGTACATGGGGATGGGCGAGCCATTGCTCAACCTCGACCGGGTCCTGGCGTCGGTGGAGGCCCTCAACGACCCGGACCGGTTCGGTCTTGGGGCGCGGCACATCACGGTCTCCACGTCGGGGGTCGTGCCCGGCATCCGACGGCTCACCGCGCTGGGACCGCAGTTCACCCTGGCGATCTCGCTCCACGCCGCCCGCGATGCGTTGCGCGACGTCCTCGTCCCGTTGAACCGCCGCTGGCCGGTCGCGGAGGTGGTGGATGCCGCCCGCGCCCACGGTCGATCGACCGGACGTCGGATCAGCTACGAGGTGACCATGATCGGCGGCGTGAATGACACGGCCCTCGATGCCGAGGCGATGGCGTCCCTGCTCCGGGGCGATCACGCGCATGTGAACCTCATCCCGATGAACCCCGTCGCCCACACCCCATGGACGGCCAGCCCGATGCCCGTGATCGAGGCGTTCGCCGCGACGCTCCGTGAGGCCGGCATCGGCACGACGATCCGACGCAACCGCGGCCAGGAGATCGGTGCGGCGTGTGGTCAGCTGGCGGCCGAACGAAGTGGTGAGCCGACCGCGCCCGCGGTCGCCCGCCGGCGCGAGCTGCTGGTCGTGGCGAGCACGGCGGCGCTCCGCGGCGAGCGAAGCCACGAGCCGGCACCGGCCGGGGTGGGGGAGTAGCCGTGGGGACCGGCCGGGCCCGCGTCGCCGCGAGCATCCTTGACGCCGACCTCTCGAACCTGGCGCACGCGATCCGACGCGTCCAGAACGCGGGCACGGACCGGGTCCATCTCGATGTCATGGACGGCCACTTCGTCCCGAACCTCACGTTCGGCGCCAGGACGATCAAGCACCTCCGCCGACGGACGACGCTCCCGTTCGATGCCCATCTGATGATCAGCGAGCCCGGTCGCTATCTCGAGGAGTACCTCGACGCGGGCTGCGACTCCATCACGATCCACGTCGAGATCGACGAGCCGATCGAGCCGACGCTCCGCGCGATCCGCGCGGCTGGTCGAGCCGCGGGCCTGTGTCTCAAGCCCGGGACACCGCTCTCGGCCCTCGAGCCCTACGAGGACCTGATCGACATCGTGATGATCATGACCGTGGAGCCCGGGTTCGGCGGCCAGTCCTTCATGAAGGAGGTCGCCCGCGACAAGATCCTCGCCGCGCGTCACTACCTGCGCCACAAGGTCCATGGCGGCGAGGTCCATGTCGATGGCGGGATCAACCGCGAGACGGCCGAATTCGCCGGTGGTCTCGGCGTCGATGTCCTGGTGGTCGGCTCGGCCTTGTTCATCAAGGGCCACGACATGGGTCGGGAGATCCGGCTGATCCGTGCGCTGGCCGACGAGGGCTACCAGTTCACGTTGAACGGAGGCGAGCCGCCGATCCCTCGCGACCGGATGGTCCGCTTCACCTCGCTGCCGAAGCATCTCGCCCGGCCTCTGATGGACGAGATCGAGGCGGGCGGTGTCCCGGTGATCATGCTTCGCGGCAACGGGGTCATGAACCCGGATGGGGTTCGCGACTACGACCTGCTGGTCCCGGCGACCGTCGAAGGCATCGTCGAAGCGCGACACGCCGCGGCCCGCGACCAGGCGCTGGTCGAGGCGGAGACCTGGCGCGTCGCGTTCATCGCCGAACATGGGGTGATCCCGCCGCCCACGATCGGATGAGAGCCCTCCTCCAGCGCGTGTCGAGCGGATCCGTCCGGATCGACGGCGAGGTGGTCGGCACCATCGACGCCGGCCTGGTGATCCTGCTCGGCGTCGGCCCGGACGATGACGAGCAGGTCGCCGACGAGCTCGCCCAGAAGGCCGTCGGTCTGCGGATCTTCCGCGACGAGGACGGCCGGACCAACCGGTCGTTGCTGGAGACAGGGGGCGCGGCCCTGGTCGTCTCGCAGTTCACGCTGTACGCCGACACGCGGCGAGGCCGACGGCCAGGGTTCACGGGTGCGGCCGCGCCGGAGCTGGCGGATCGGCTCTACGAGCGGTTCGTCTCTACGATCCGGTCTGCGGGCGTGACCGTGGCGACCGGACGGTTCGGAGCGGAGATGTCGGTCGAGCTCGTCAACGACGGCCCGTTCACGATCTGGCTCGACAGCGCCGAGCGGTGACGCCGCGACCCGCGGCGTCGCGGTCCTACTTGGAGGACTTGTTCTGGGTCCGCCGGCAGCGCGTGCAGACGAGCGCCTTCGTGGGGACGCCCTTCTGATCGATGACGAGGGTCTGGAGGTTGGGCTGCATGCGGCGATGCGCACGGACGCGGTTCATCCCGACCGACTGGGGGTTGAAACCGGCCATCGACGTCTTGCCGCAGATCGCGCAGGAGCGGGCCATGCGAGGTCCTCAGGTAGGTGATCAGGGGGACTCGAGCCGGGACCGGCCCGAACGGAAGCGGTAGGATACCACAAGGCCTCCGACGCTCTGCTCGGACACCGCCCGACCCGCCCTGCGAGGAGGACGACGCCCGCGTGTCATCCGAGAAGACCCCCGGCCGTTCGCTCGTGACCCGGCGCGCCATCGTCGACGTCGTGCGAGCGGCGACCCTTGGGTCCTACGGCGTCGCCGGCGTCGCTGGCGGTCCGGTCGGACGGCTGCTGGCCCGGTTCGATCTCGCTCACCCAGGGATCACGGTCCGCATCGCCGGTGGCGTCGACATCGACCTGGACCTGGTGGTCGCGCTCGGCGTCCCCGTCGCTGAAGTGGCCCGCCAGGTGGACTCGGCCGTTCGGTATGCGCTTCGACACACGCTCGGCGTGGACGTCCGCGAGCTCCACATCCACATCGATGGCGTGCGGGTCCAACCCGGCGGCGCCCCACCGATCGTCGTGGAGACCGATCCTGGCGCAGATCCGGCTTCGCGACCTCGCCGAGAGCGGGACGGACGTGGCCTGATGCCCCGCCGATCGTGCGACGGCCCCGGTCTGCTGGAGGCGTTCCGTGCGGCGACGGCCAATCTCGAGGCCCACGTCGACGAGATCAACAACCTCAATGTCTATCCGGTCCCTGACGGCGACACCGGTTCGAACATGGCCGCGACCGTCCGAGCGGCGCTCGAGGAGGCGGAAGGCGTCGCCGGTGGATCCGTCGAGCGGGTGGCGGCCGCGATCAGTTTCGGAGCGCTCATGGGGGCCCGCGGCAACTCGGGCGTGATCACGAGCCAGATCTTTCGCGGGATGGCCGATGGACTTGCCGGCAAGCGTCGCTTCAACGGGCTGGACCTCGCGCACGCGCTCGCCGAGGGCGCACGGACGGCCTACGCGGCGGTCGCCAAGCCCGTCGAAGGCACGATCCTGACCGTCATCCGCGAGTCAGCCGATGCCGCCGTCGCGGCCGCTGCCCACAGCGAGGACATCGAGACCGTCCTGGCCGCGACCGTGGATGCGGCCGAGAAGTCCGTGGCACGGACCCCGACCCTGCTGGCGATCCTGCGCGAGGCGGGTGTCGTGGACTCGGGTGGCCAGGGTCTGTATCGCCTCTTCCAGGGGGCGCTGCTGCATCTCGTCGGGCAGACGCTCCCGACCGAGGCCCACGACCGGACCCCCAGCGGACCCAAGCCGTCCACGCTGGTCGCCCATGCCGACGAAGGGTTCGGCTACGAGACGATGTTCCTGTTGCAGGCCACCGGTGCGACCCCGCTCGATGTCGATGCCATCCGCCGGCATCTCGAGATCATCGGCGAGTCGGTCCTCGTGGCGGGTGACGGTCGCGCCCTCAAGATCCACGTGCACAACGAGCAGCCCGACCTCGTGATCGGGTATGGCCTCACGCAGGGCACGTTGTCGCGGATCAGCGTCGAGAACCTGGACAACCAGGCGCGCGACGTCCGGGAGGCCAAGGCGGCCGAGTTCACGACGGAGTCGGGAGGGCATGGCGCCAGTGCGCACGCGAAGGCCAGCGCGGCCGGGGGCGTTGGCATCACGCTCCCGCTCGGCGTCGTGGCGGTCGTCTCCGGCGACGGTCTGGCCGCGATCTTCCACGACTTCGGTGTCGCGGCGGTCGTCCAGGGCGGTCAGACGGCCAACCCGAGCACGGGCGAGCTCCTCGATGCCATCGGGCGGGTCGATGCCCGCGAGATCCTCATCCTCCCCAACAACCCGAATGTGATCCTTGCGGCCCGTCAGGTCGCTTCGATGACCGACCGTCCGGTCGTCGTCGTCCCGACGCGCAATGCCGCCGAAGGCTTCGCGGCCCTCCTGGCCCTCGACCCGACCCTCGATGCGTCCGCGAACGCCGAGCCGATGACCGATGCGGCGCCGGGCGGTCCAGACGATCGTGGTCACCGAGGCGGTGCGCGATGCGACGATCGGTGGCCACAAGGTCAGACGCGGTCAGACGATCGCGCTGGACCCCGACGATGGGCTGGTGGCGGTCGACGCGGATCGCGAGACCGCGGTGGTGGCCGCGGTCAAGACCCTCAAGCCCGGCTTCGAGTTGATCACCGTGTTCTATGGCGATGGAGCGGACCTGGTGGAGGCAGAGGGGATGGTCCGTCGGATCGGCGCGATGCATCCGGGGATGGACGTCGAGGTTCGGCATGGTGGCCAGCCCTACTACCGATATCTGATCGCCGCGGAATAGCGTGCCCAGCACCACCGGGACGCCCAACAAGGCCGGTGCGGCGCGCAAGGCGGCCGCGGTCCCGCCGCCGCCCACGGACCCCGTGGAACTCCTCTCGACGCCGCTGGCGAGATCCGGTCTGACCGCCGCGGCCCAGCTTCGTCGAACGGGCATGCGCCTCGGCATCTACGACGTCCGCGACCTGTTGTTCCATCTGCCGCGTCGATACGACGACTTGCGCGAGATGCTCCGACTGGGCGACCTGATCCACGCCGAGCTCGGGACCGTGGTGTCCGCTCGCGCGGTGGTCGGGGACGTCCGGGTCGAGCCGACGTTCCGTCGCCGCGTCCAGCGGACCATCGCCACGTTCGAGGATGACAGCGGGTCCATCCAGGCGACCTGGTTCGGGCGCCGCTTCATCGAGCGCCGACTCCACGTCGGGAGCGAGGTCGTCGTCTCGGGTCGCCTGAAGCGGTTCGGGCGCGAGCTCACCCTCGACAACCCGGAGTTCCAGACGATCGAGGACGGCGATCCCGAGGTGTTGCACGCGGGTCGCATCGTCCCGGTCTACCGGCTCACCGGCGGGTTGACGGCGGCTCGCCTGCGGCTGGCGATCCGCGAGGCGCTCGACCGAGCCGGGTCCGGCTACCCGGAGTACCTGCCTGGCTCGATCATCGGCGACGAAGGTCTGACGGGCATCGTGCCGGCGCTCGAAGAGGCGCACTACCCGGCGAGCTTCGACGGTCGCGACGCGGCGCTCCGGCGGCTGGCCTTCGACGAACTGCTCGCGCTCCAGCTCGGCATGGTCGCCCGGCGTCGGCAACGAGCCCGGATGGCCGCACCGCAGATCGAGGTCCCGGACGCCGCCGACGCCCGGATCCGAGCGACCCTGACCGCCGCGCTGTCGGTCCGTGTCGGCCGGCCGGTGACGCTCACCGAAGACCAGGGGATCGCCGTGGAGCGGATCCGCGGCGACCTCGCGCGAACGTCGCCGATGCTGCGGCTCCTCCAGGGTGATGTCGGTTCGGGCAAGACCGCGGTCGCCGCGTACGCCCTCGCCGCGGTGGCCGGGCAGGGCCTCCAGGGCGCGCTGCTCGCCCCGACGGACCTCCTGGCGCGACAACATGTCGAGACCGTCGGGGCGCTCCTGGCGGACCTCGGGGTCGGCGGTCACGCTCCTCACGGGATCGCTGAAGGCCGAGGGCCGGGCGAAGGCGCTGGGTGACATCGCCACGGGTCAGGCGACCGTCGTGGTGGGAACGCACGCGCTGATCCAGGAGTCCGTCGTCTTTCGCGACCTCGGCCTGGTCGTGATCGACGAGCAGCACCGGTTCGGGGTCGGGCAGCGGGACGCCCTCGAGGCGAAGGCCGGTGGTCGTCCGCCGCATGTCCTGCTGATGACCGCGACACCCATCCCGCGCACGCTCGGCCAGGTCCTCTATGCCGACCTCGACGTCACCGATCTCCGGACGCCACCGGCGGGACGCGTGCCGATCCGGACGGGGATCCGTCGACCGGATGAACTGGCCGGGACGTGGCAGAAGGTCCGCGACGAGGCGGCCGAAGGCCATCCGACGTTCGTCGTGGTGCCGCTCATCGACGATTCGGGCGAGGAGGGGACCGGTGCCGTCGCCGCGGAGAGCGAGGCGGTCCGCCTGCGGGCCTTGCTGGCACCACTCCGCGTCGGTCTGGTCCACGGCCGGATGAAGGCGACCGATCGCGACGCCGAGATGACGCGGTTCCGCGACGGCGAGCTCGATGTGCTCGTCGGGACGACCGTCGTGGAGGTGGGGGTCGACGTCCCGGCGGCCACGATGATGATCATCGAGGGCGCGGATCGATTCGGTCTGGCGCAGCTCCACCAGTTGCGCGGCCGTGTGGGTCGCGGGACGGTCGAGTCCTACTGCGTGCTCGTGTCGGACTCGATCGACGAGGTGGCCCAGGCGCGACTCAAGGCCGTGGCGGAGCTGCGGGATGGGTTCGACCTTGCCGAACGCGACTTCGAGCTGCGACGCGAAGGCGACGTCCTCGGGCTCGTCCAGAGCGGGCTGCCCCAACTCCGGGTCGCATCGCTCGCCCGCGAGGATCACCGAGCGCTGGCCGTCCGGGCGCGTGGCCATGCCGAGGCGCTGCTGGACGAACGGGGTCGGTGGCACGATGGCGGATCGGCGCTCGTCGCCGAACTGGCCCATGGCTGGCTTCGACGGGTCGCGAGCGGTGATGCGGACGCCGATGTCGACGATTGATGCCGGCCGGGTCATCGCGGGGCGGGCTCGCGGGATCCGGCTGATCGGACCCGGACCGATGACCCGACCGATGGGGGACCGCCTCAAGCAGACCCTCTTCGCGATCCTCGAGCCAGACCTGCCGGGGGCGGCGGTCCTCGACCTGTTCGCCGGGAGCGGCGCCGGGGGCATCGAGGCACTGTCGCGCGGGGCCGCCAGTGCCACCTTCGTCGAGCGCGACCCGGGCGCCTGCCGGGTCATCCAGGCCAATCTCGAGCGGACGCGACTGGCCGGCCCGACCGTGCGCGTCGAAGGCACCGACGTGCTGCGCTGGCTGGCCCGCACCAGCGATGCCGGGTTCGATGTCGTCATCGTCGACCCGCCCTACGATCACCCCGACGTCCTGATCGCGTCCCTCGAGCAGCTGGGTCCGCATCTGACATCGGGCGCGCGCGTCATCGCCAAGCACGCGTCGACGACGTCCCCGCCGCCCGTGGTCGGGCTGCTAGCATCGGAGCGCGAACGTCGCTTCGGTGAGACGACGCTCACCTTCTATCGGCGCCAGGAGGACTGATGCGCATCGCGGTCTACCCGGGCTCGTTCGATCCCGTGACGAACGGTCATCTCGATATCGTCGAGCGCGCCGTCGCCGTGTTCGACCGGGTCATCGTCGGGGTCCTCGCCAATCCGCGAAAGACGCCGCTCCTTCCGGTCGAGACACGGATGCAGGTCCTCGCGACATCGATCGCGGCCGCCGGGCTGGGCGAGGACCGGGTGACCGTCGCGTCCTTCGACGGGCTGACCGTGGACTTCTGCCGCACGGCCGGGGCCTCGGCGATCGTGCGCGGTCTGCGGGCCATCAGCGACTTCGAGACCGAGATGCAGCTCGCCCACAACAACCGCGTCCTCGCCCCGGCGGTCGACACGGTGTTCTTCATGACCTCGGTCGCCAACGGCTACGTCAGCAGCAGCCTGGTCAAGGAGATCGCGGGCTTCGGTGGTGACATCACGACGATGGTGCCACCGGCGGCGCGGGCGGCCACCGTCGAGGCTCTGACGCGACGCTGAACCCATGGTCCGCGTGCCATACTTGATGTGACGCGTGCCGGGACCCGACCGCCGAGCTGGAGGGCACTCCCATCGACATCATCTTCCTCGTCGAGCGCCTCGAGTCGCTCATCGCCAACGGGAAGAGACTGCCGCTCACGACGAACGTCGTGGTCGACCAGAACGCCGCACTCGGTCTCATCGACGAGTTGCGCGTCGCGGTCCCCGAAGAGGTTCGCGCGGCCAAGCGGATCAACGCCGAAGGCGAGCGGATCATCGAGAAGGCCCAGGATGAGGCCGAGCGGATCGTCGCCAAGGCCCAGGAGCAGGCGGCGTTCCTGATCGACGAACGAGGCCTCACCGAAGCGGCGCAGGGACAGAGCCAGCGGATCATCGATGACGCGCACCTCGATGCCGACGAGATCCGGCGCGGCGCCGACGAATACGCGGTCGGTGTGCTGGTCGGTCTTGAGGGCGACGTCGTCAAGACACTCCAAAGCATCAAGAAGGGGATCGCGATGCTCGACGAGCGTCGTGCGGAGGTCATCGCCGAACCGGTGGCGGACGACCCCGATGCGGATCCGATGTGGGCGGACGAGGAAGAGGACGCGTCCCAGCCCCTCCGGTCATGACGGTCCGCCCGCCGGACGGGCCGCTCAGCTGGAATGTCGCGGGGCTGCTGACCGACGTCATCGGGGCGACCCGGGTCCTCGACGTCACCGATGTCCGTCCATCGACCGAGGAATTCGATCTTGCCGAGCCGATCGCCGGCCGGATCCGGCTCACCAGGACGAACCGAGGGATCCTCGTCGCGGCCGATCTGACGGTCACGCTCGCCGTCGAGTGCAGCCGATGTCTCCGACCGACCACGCTGCCCCTCGCCCTGACGATCAAGGAGGAGGTCCTGCCCGCGCTCGATCTCGCGAGTGGCGTACCGCTCGACACCGAGGCCGAGCCCGACGCGCTTCGGCTCACCGATCATCACGAGCTGGATCTCGAGACGACCGTGCTCGAGGCCATCGTCATGGCCGAGCCGATCGCCCCACTGTGTCGGCCGGACTGCCCCGGTCTGTGTCCCACCTGCGGGGGTCGACTCGACGAGGGTTCGCACGTGCATCCGGACGACGACATCGACCCTCGGCTGGCTGCGCTCCAGGGGTTCGCGGTCGACGACGAATGACGTCGGGCGCCTGCTTGCGGTAGACTCCGCCGTCGGCGCTGCGCCGTGTCTCGCATGGCACGATGGCCGCCACGCCGCACCATCGCCACTGACAAGGAGCCCACGATCCCATGGGTGTACCCAAGCGACGCGTCTCGCATGCCCGCCAGGGCGAGCGCCGTGCGCATCAAGCCATCGCCCTGCCGAACCTCGAGGAGTGCCCGCACTGCCACGAGATGAAGCAGCAGCATCACGTCTGCCCGAACTGCGGCTACTACCACGGCCGCCTGGCGATCGACCTCAAGCCAGCTCGCGACGACGCCGCGCGCTGATCCCGTGACGGCGCCTCGGTCCACCCCGTCCGAGGCCGCCACCGGCGGCGTCCGCGTCGCCGTCGATGCGATGGGTGGCGACCATGGCCCGACCGAGGTCGTGCCGGGGGCCCTGGCATTCGCGAAGGCCCATCCGGCTGACGCCCTGATCCTCGTCGGGGATGAGGCAATCCTTGGTCCCTTGATCGGGCCGCTGCCCTCGAACGTCTCGATCGCCCATGCCTCGCAGGTCATCGGCATGGACGAGCATCCGGCGTTGGCCCTTCGCGAGAAGAAGGATTCGTCGATCCTCGTCGCCACCGACCTGGTCCGCCGCGGCGAGGCGGATGCCGTCGTGACGGCGGGTCACACCGGGGCCGGGATGGCCGCCGCGGTCCTCCGACTTGGTCGACTGCCCGGCGTGGATCGGCCAGCCCTCGCGGTCCAGATGATCACGGACTCGGGTCCGATGGTCCTGCTCGACATCGGGGCGAACCCTGACTCGACACCGGAGAACCTCGCCCAGTTCGCCCGGATGGGGGCGATCTTCGCCGAGCAGGTGATGGGCGTGGCATCGCCGCGAGTCGCACTGCTCTCGATCGGCGAGGAGAAGGGCAAGGGCGACGCCCGGATCCAGCGGGCCACGGAACTGCTGGACGCCTCCGGACTCCGTTTCGAGGGCAACGTCGAAGGCAAGGACCTCACGAAGCACATGGCCGACGTGGTCGTCTGCGACGCGGTCCTCGGCAATGTGGTGATCAAGTTCTTCGAAGGGCTTTCGAGCTTCATCTTCGACCTGTGGCGGACCGAGTTCAGCCGTGGCGTCCGGGGCAAGGTCGCCTACGGGCTGATGCGCCCCGGCGTCGACCGCATCCGCGAGATCTTCGACTACGAGCGGGTCGGCGGGTCGCCGCTCCTGGGCGTGCGCGGCACGGTGATCATCACCCACGGTCGCGCGAGTCGGCGGATGGTCGAGTTCGCCTGCGAAGTCGGCGCCACGACGGCTCGAACCCGTGTCCCGCAACGGATCGCCGAAGCCCTCGCGGCCGTTGCCTCGGGCGGGGCGGCCGTCCCAACCACCACCGAGCCCCCGGCCCCGCCAGCCGACGCGGTCGCGTCGTGAGCGAGCGTGGCCTGACGGTCGGGACGTCGGTCATCGGCGAACTCGTCCGGCTGGCCGCCTTCGAGGTCCCGGGCGTGGCGCGGGTCGGTCGCGGTGGATCGATCTGGCGACGGGCGCTGGGTGGCCGCGCCGTCGAGGTCCATCTCGATGGCGAGCGCGTCGACGTTCGGTTGCGGATCGTCGCCCGACCCGGTCAGGCCCTGGGTCCACTCGCGGCCCAGGTGCGCACGATGGTGTCGGCGACCATCGAGCGACTGCTCGGTCTCGAACTCGGTGAGATCACGGTGGTGGTGGACGGTGTCGGGGGCTGACCGCGTCCGGGGACGGCGGACCGGACGACGACTCGCCCTCGCGTCGGTGTTCGAGGCGGACTTCGGACAACGGACCGCGGAGGCGGTGCTGGAGCGCCACCTGGCCGAAGACGAGCGGGATCCCGCCGCCGGGGAGCTCGCGCGGGAGCTCGTCGACGGTGTCGTGCGGTACCGCGATTCGATCGATGCGGAGATCACGCGACGGGCGCCGCAGTACCCCGTCACGGGCCTGGCCCGGATGGACCGCGCGTTGCTCCGTACGGCCATATCCGAGGTGCTACACTCCGCCACGCCGGCCCGGGTGGCCATCGCCGAGTGGGTCGAGCTGGCACGCACCTACAGCGGAGAACCGATGCGACGCCTGATGAATGGCGTGCTCGGGAACATCGCGGCGGAGCCCACTGGGGCCCGGCCATCGGGAGAATCAAACTCCGAGGAGGGAGTCAGTGGCAACCACCTACGAGCGCCTCAAGAAGATCGTCGTCGAGCAGCTCGGCGCCGACGAGGATGAGGTCAAGCCGGAAGCGTCGTTCGTCGACGACCTGAATGCCGACTCGCTCGACCTGGTCGAGCTGATCATGAGCCTCGAGGAAGAGTTCGGGACGGAGATCTCCGACGAGGATGCGGAGAAGATCCGGACCGTCCAGGACGCCGTCGACTACATCGACGAGCACTCGGCCTAGGCAGGATCGGATGGCGGGCGAAGTGCGTCCCGCCAGGGCGTTCGCGGACCGCCTCGGTCTCCCCGTCCGCGACATCGGCTTGCTGGAGCAGGCGCTCGTCCATACGAGTTGGCTGCACGAGCATCCCGAGGACGCCGCGGGTCACAACGAACGCCTCGAGTTCCTCGGCGACGCGGTCGTCAGCCTGGTCATCTCCGAGGCGCTCTACGCGCGACACCCTGACGACGACGAGGGCGACCTCTCGGCTCGACGGGCGGCCATCGTGTCCACGACCGGTCTGGCGCGTCTCGCGGGACGGCTGGACCTCGGGCCGTCGATCATGCTCGGGGCCGGAGAATCGCGTCGGAGTGGTCGTCGTCGTCCCACGCTGCTCGCGGCGTCGTTCGAGGCCGTCGTGGGCGCCCTCTATCTCGATCTGGGTTTCGCGGTCGTCAACGACTGGCTCGTGGACCTCGCCGCTCCTGAACTCGAGGCCGATGGCCCGATCATGGCCCTGAAGAGTCCCAAGAGCCGACTCCAGGAGTTGACGCAGCAGCAGTCCGGCGGGCGACCGTCGTACCACCTCGTCGAGGTCGGCGGGCCTGACCATGAGCGGACGTTCCGGATCGAGGTCTCCATCGATGGCGAGGTCCTCGGCATCGGCGAGGGATCTTCGCGCCGGACCGCCGAGACCGCCGCCGCGGCCGAAGCTCTCGAGCGCCTTCGCGCGATGCCGCGGTCCGAGGCCATCGGCGCATGAGCCACGGCAACGGGACCGGCGACGATCGTCGACCGGCGCCGCCGCGTCTGCTGGCCCTCCGACTCCAGGGGTTCAAGTCGTTCGCCGAACGCACCAACGTCGAGTTCGGGGGCGGGATCAGCGCGGTCGTCGGGCCGAACGGGTCCGGCAAGAGCAACCTCGCCGACGCGCTCCGGTGGGCGCTGGGTGAGCAGGGTCGTGCCCTGCGGTCCCGCAAGGCCGAGGACGTCATCTGGGCCGGGTCGGAGAAGCGGGCGGCCCAGGGCATGGCGGACGTCACGATCGTGGTCGACAACGCCGATGGCCTGTTGCCGGTCGAGTTCTCGGTGCTCGAACTGGGTCGTCGTCTCTACCGCTCGGGTGAGAACGACTACCTCCTGAACAAGCAGCGCATCCGGCTCCGCGATCTCGTCGACCTGCTGGACGCGGCCCATCTGGCCGACAACGCCTTCCTCTTCATCGGACAGGGCATGGTCGACCAGGCCCTGGCCCTGCGCCCCGAGGAACGGCGGCCGTTGTTCGAGGAGGTCGCCGGTGTCCGCCGCCACGAACGGCGCCGGCGACGAGCGACGGACCAGCTGGAGGAGTCCGAGGCCAATCTGACCCGCGTCGAGGACATCGTCGCCGAGTTGCGACCGCAGGCTCGACGTCTGGCCGCCCAGGCCGAACAGCAGACGAGCC
This sequence comes from uncultured Chloroflexia bacterium, assembly GCA_963778805.1. GTDB lineage: Bacteria > Chloroflexota > Limnocylindria > Limnocylindrales > CSP1-4 > SPCO01. The sequence continues at coordinate 359,833 of CAVZVT010000005.1, forward strand.
GCGAGAGCACCGCGGACGAGCTGGCCGAGGCCGTCCTGCTCACGAGTCATGCCCGGTGGTCCGTCGTCGCCGCCAAGGTCGACGCGGCGGCGGCACGCCAGGTCGCCATCCGCAGCGATGTCGATCGAGCGATCGCCGACATGGACGCTGCCGAGTCGGCGGCGTCGGCGCTGGCGGCCGAGCTGGGCGAGCGCGCGGCCGTGGAACAGGCTCGACGCGAGGCGCATGACGCGGCCCGGGCCGCGCTGACCGGTGCCCAGTTGCGCGATGCGCGCCTTGCCTCCGAGCTCGAGGCGATCGAGCGGGACCGCCAGCGGCTCAGCGATGAACGGCTCGCGGCGGAAGCGGAGGTCGCGGCCGGGCGACGGGCGCTGGCGGGTCACGTTCCGGCTCGCGATATCGAAGGCGAGGCGGCGTTGTCGTCCGCCGAGCGGGAACTCGCCGACGCGCTCGCCGAACTCGCCACGCTTCGGGCGGCCGATCGCGCGCACGGTGAGGAACTCGCCGCGGTCCGGCGTGCTGTGGCAGCCCGGCAGACGGAGCTCGAGACGGCCCGGCGACAGGCGACCGAAACGACCCGACGCGCGAACGAAGCGGCGACGCAGGCCACCGAAGCCGGTCTCCGTCGCACCGAGTTGGAGGCCGCGGTCGCCGCGGCCGGCGTCGCACTGGACCGAGGCGCTCGAGGGCGAAGCACGGGCCATCGCCGCCCGGGAGGCCGCCCGATCCGGCGCGGAGGCGCTCGAGGCAGCCCGCGCCGGCGCCGAAGCCAGGGCGGCTGCCGCCCGGTCCGGTCTGGGATCGCTGACGGCTCGTCGCGCCAGCCTGGATGCGCGGCTCACCGAGGAAGAGGGTCGTGGGATCGCGCGGGCCGCCAAGCGCCTGGGGGGCCGCCGGCTCGACGACGACCTCGTCGTGGACGCCGAGTTGCGCGGGGCCGTCGAGGCCGCGCTCGCGGACGCGACTCGGGCCTACGTGGTCCGCGGCGACGCCGTCGCGTCCCTGGCGGATGAGCGAGGTGCGCTCATCGTGGAGGAACGGACGGTCGCACCGACCTCGACGACCGCGGCCGGGGCCGCCTCGGATAGCCGGGAGCGTCGGTTCCGCGATGCCGTGAGCGCGGCCGGTGGCGGGTCCCTGACCGAGGCCGTCCGACGCGACGCCACTGGCGCCGCCCGTCGCGTCCTCGCGCACGCCGTGTGGCTGCCGGATCTCGCGGCCTGCCTCTCGATCCAGGGGTTGATCCCGATCGGCTGGATCGCGGTCGCCCGCGATGGCAGTGCGGTGGTGGACGACCTGGTCGTGCGGCTCGGAGCACCGGACACCGTCCTCGAGCGTCGCGCCGAGGCGACGAGACTCGCTGCCGATGTGACCCGAGCCGAGGCCGAGGTGGAGCAGCTTGACGCCGCGGCGGCGGAGGCAGCGAGATCGGCCGAGATGGCCCGGGCGACCCTTGAGACCGCGCGGACCGCTGAAGCCCACGCGGCCGCGGAACGTCGAGCTGCCGAGGAACGCGAGCGCCTGGTGGTGCGCGACCTCGAAGCGCTGCATCGCGAGACGGCGTGGACCGACGCGCAGGCCGATCGCCTTGGTGCGGAGGCCACTCGAGCCGGGGAGGTCCTCGCGGCGCTCGAGACCGCCGCCGCCCTCCTTGACCGACCCGACGAGACCGGGGCAGCCGGGTCCGACGCATCTGACGCGGTGGGCGCCTGGGAGACGCGGGCGGCGGAGCTCCGTGCCCGTCGCGACCGTCTGGCCGCCGAAGCTGGAGTCCGGGATGCGGCGCGTCGGGATGCGGAGGCCCGACGAGCGCGAGCGGAGGCCGGTGTCGGTCTTGGCGAGGAACGGATGGCGCGCGCGGATCGCGAGGTCGCCGGTCTCGACGCGAGGGTCCTCGCCCTGAGCCAGGAACGCGAGCGGCTCCGGGGCGAGCTCGCGGCGGCGGTCGCTGCCGAGGCCGCCACGCGTGACGCCATGACCGAGATCCATGCGGCCGACGCCGAGCAACGCGAACGCCTCGCACTCGCAGAACGGGCGGCGACGACCGCCCGCGAGCGTGTCCGGGCGGCCGATGAGCGACTCCGGATCGCCGATCGTGACGACCTGGAAGCGCGTCTTGGTCTCGACGCGCTCCGCGAGTCGGTGATCGTCGATATCGCCGGGCTCGGCGAGCTCGGGCTCGCCAGACTTGCGGGCGTCGCGGGTGTCGCGGGCGTCGCGACTCAGGATCCGGGCGACACGACCGCCGACACAGCGGCCGATGGCGACCCGTCCGAGGACGACCTGGCCGCCGCGCTCGAACGCTCGCTCGATGCCGCGGCGCGTCATCTGGGCCGCGACCCCGCCGCCGGCCGAGGTGCCCGGACCGGGTCGCGTGGCGCAGCTTCGGCGTCGGTTCCACGACCTGGGTGCGACCAACCCGTACGCGGTCGAGGAATATGCCGAACTTCGGGTGCGCCTGGAGTCGCTCGAGAGTCAGGCGGCGGATCTGCGCACGGCCATCACGCGGACCCGCGAGCTGATCGTCGAGCTCGAGACCATGATCAAGGAGCAATTCCAGACCACGTTCCGGGCCCTCGAGTCGGCGTTCGAGCGGCGCTTCGAGCAGCTCTTCGGCGGTGGCTACGCGCGCCTCTCGTTGACCGACCCGACGGACCTTGGCTCGACCGGCGTCGAGATCGTGGCTCGACCGCCCGGCAAGAAGCCCCAGGCCCTCTCGATGCTGTCGGGCGGCGAGCGGGCGCTGACCGCGGTGGCCCTCCTGTTCGCCATGCTCGAGGTTCGCCCGGTCCCGTTCTGCGTCCTCGACGAGGTGGATGCGGCGCTCGATGAGGCGAACATCGGCCGGTTCGCCGAGGCCCTCCGGAGCCTCGCCCACCAGACGCAGTTCATCGTCATCACGCACAACCGCGGGACCATCGAAGCGGCGGACGCCCTGTACGGCGTGACCGTCGGCGACGACTCGGTGAGTCGCGTGATCAGCCTGCGGCTCGACGAGGCGCAGGCGCTTGCGGATCATCGCCGGGGCGAGCTGGCGACGGCCGGCTGATGCCGTTCTGGCGACGCCGCCCGGACGAGGCGGCGGAAGGGACCGATGTCCCCGAACAGGCGACCCCACCCGAGGTGGTCATCCCACCCGAGCTGGAGCCGGGTTGGGAGCCTGACCCCGCCGACTTCGACGATCCGATCCCGGAACCCGAGCCCGAACCCGACCCAGAACGCCGGAACCCGAGCCCGAACCTGAACCGACGCCCGAACCCGAGCCCGAAGCTCCGCCCGAACCCGGACCCGAGCCCGAACCCGAGCCAGAGCCCGCCTATGCCCCGTTCGATCCGACGGCCTTTTCGAAGGCCCCACCGGCTGCGGCCCTCGATGCCGGCCTCGAGCGCACGCGTGGCGGGTTCATGTCGCAACTCCGTGGGATCCTCGGGAGCCCCGATGGTCCGGTCTGGGACGACGTCGAGGAGACCCTGATCGCCGGCGACGTCGGGGCCGCCCTCGCGATGGAGGTCGTGGGTCGTGCCCGCCGCCGGAACGAACCAGATGGACCGGAAGCCGCAGTCCGGGCGGAACTCGCCGCCCTGTTGGTCCCGCGCGATGTCGATTGGTCGCCGCAGCCGCAGGTCGAAGGCGGTCCGGCGGTCATCCTCATCGTCGGCGTCAACGGCACGGGCAAGACGACGACCATCGGCAAGCTCGCCACTCGCTACACCGCGGAGGGACGCAGCATCATCCTCGCGGCCGCGGACACATTCCGTGCCGCCGCGATCGATCAGTTGCGGATCTGGGCCGATCGCGCCGGCGTGCCGATGATCGCCCACGCGCCCGGCGCCGATCCGGGTGCCGTCGTCTACGACGCCCTGGATGCCGCGGTGGCCCGGCGTGCGGACCTCGTCATCGCCGACACGGCCGGTCGCCTCCACACCAAGGCCAACCTGATGGACGAGCTCTCGAAGATCCGTCGGATCATCGACAAGCGTCTCCCGGGCTCGGTGCCGGAGATCATCTTCGTGCTCGACGCCACGACCGGCCAGAACGGGCTGGCTCAGGCCAAGGCCTTCCACGAGGCGGTCGGTCTGACGGGGATCATCCTGACCAAGCTCGACTCGACCGCCAAGGGCGGCATCGTGTTCGCCATCGAGGATGCCCTCAAGATCCCGGTTCGGTTCGTCGGGGTGGGGGAGCAGGCCGACGACCTCCTCCACTTCGATCCCGATGCCTTCGTCGAGGCGCTCTTCGCCTGAGCGGTCCGATCGTCAGGCGCCGACCGGCTGGTCGTGTTCGGCCTCGACGACCGCCTCGGCCAGGCCACGACCGCCGCCGAGACCACCGCCGGGACCGCCGATCGAGGGCGGCAGGACGTGGAGCCGCCGGACCGGGGACCACCACAGGATCGCGGCACCCACGAGACCGCCCAATGGAGCCAGCCAGCTGGTGGCGCGCAGACCGATCGCCTCGGCGAGCAGCCCGGCCGCCAGCGTCGCGATGAGTTGCGCGAGCACGGCCGCGACGTGGAAGGTCGAGGTGACCCGGCCGAGCGAGCGCTCGTGGACGAGGGTCTGGCGCACGGAGACCTCGGTGATGTCGTAGACGGTGATCGCCGAGTCGGCGAGGAGTTGCTGCATCACGAGACTCGCGATCGCGACGAGGGCGAACCCGGTCGGCGCGAGCGGGATGAAGGCGTTGCCAAGCGCGGCGAGCAACATCGCGGCGATCGCCACGTGACCGACCCCCCAGCGTCGTGTGGCGCGGGTGGCGACCACCGCGCCGATGAACGAGGACGCGCCACCGACGGCCGCGACGAGCCCGAGGACGGCCGCCCCGAGCTGGAGCTCGTCGAGGACGAACAGGAACCAGGTGGCACCGAACACGCCCCACATCGCGGCCAGGGCCATCTGGGCGCCGGCGAAGGCGCGCAGGACCGGGTCGTGGATGACCAGCCGCAGACCCTCGCGGATCTCGTGCAGGACGGGCTCGCGGTCCTCGACCGGCGGGGGTGGGGCCTCCTCCTTCCGGATGGTCCCGAGCAGCACCGCCGAGGCGAGGAACGACACGGCATCGATGGCGATCGCGATCGGCGCCGTCAGGAGCTGGACGAGGAACCCGCTGATCCCGAACGCCAGGAATTCGGAGGCCGAGGCGCTGGCCGCCAGCGCGCTGTTGGCTTCGAGGAGGCGATCCCGCTGGACGACGGACGGGAGGTAGGCGGTCGCGGCGGCATCGAAGAAGGTGGTCAGGATCGCGGCCAGACCGGACACGATGAGCAACTGCCAATACGTCAGGACTCCGAGGGCGAAGGCGACCGGGATCGAACCCAGCAGGACGGCCCGCCCAAGGTCGGCCCAGATGAGCACGGGTCGACGACGAAGGCGGTCGACCCAGGCGCCGGCCACGAGTCCGAACACCAGGGTCGCGCCGAGGTCGAGGCTCCGGAGGATCGCGATCTCGATGGTCCCCGAACCGAGGACCAGGATGGCGGCGAGTGGGAGCGCGATCCGGGTGACGAGCGAGCCGAAGACCGAGACGGTGGCCGCCGTCCAGACGCGGACGAACGCACCGTCGCTCCACAGCGACGACGAGAAGGGGTTACGCACCGGCGGAGCCTACACGGCGGTGCCATGAAGCACCGAGTGGGACCATCGGCCCAACGGCGGCCCGGCAGGGGCTGCGCTACACTTCGGTCGCCTCGGTACGTCAGAACTCGCGTACCACCCGGTTCGGCCGCGCCCACGCCCTCGGGCGACCGCCGCCGACCCGGTCCACCCACCTGACGGAGTCCATCCCGGACCCATGTTCGACAGTCTCAGCGAGCGCCTGCGCAAGACCCTCGGCACGCTCACCGGTCGCGGCCGGATCAGCGAAGCCGATGTCGATGCTGCCATGCGTGAGGTGCGCCTCGCGCTGCTCGAGGCCGACGTCAACTTCAAGGTCGTCAAGGACTTCGTGGCGCGGGTTCGCGAGCGCGCGGTCGGTGCCGACGTGCTCGAGAGCCTCACCGCCGGCCAGCAGGTGGTCAAGATCGTCAATGACGAGCTCGTCGACCTCCTGTCGGCCGGGGACCGCACGTTCCACCTGTCGGGCAATCCCGCCGTGGTCGCGATGGTCGGCCTCCAGGGTTCCGGCAAGACCACCTCCACGGCCAAGCTGGCCCGGCATGTCGTCAAGCTCGGCCGCCGCCCGTTGCTGGTGGCCGCGGACCCGTATCGACCGGCCGCCGCCGATCAGCTCGAGACGCTTGGCAAGTCGCTCGACATCCCGGTCTTTCGGGCCCCGGTCGGGACCAGTGTCCCGGACATCGCTCGCCTCGGCGTCGAGGCCGCGAAGCGTCAGGTCCGCGACGTCGTGATCATCGACACGGCCGGTCGACTCAGCGTCGACGAGGCGCTCATGGCCGAGATCGCCGCGGTCAACGCGGCCGTGAAGCCCGTCGAGACCCTGCTCGTCGTCGACGCGATGACGGGCCAGGAGGCCGTCGCGGTCGCCCAGGCATTCGCCGCAGCGGTCCCGGTCACCGGGTTGATCCTCACCAAGATCGATGGCGATGCGCGTGGCGGCGCCGCCTTGTCGATCTCGGCGGTGACCGGTGTTCCCGTCAAGTTCATGGGGACCGGCGAGAAGACCGATGCCCTCGAGGTGTTCTACCCGGACCGACTCGCCAGCCGGATCCTCGGGATGGGCGACATCCTCACGCTCGTCGAACGAGCGCAGGAGACCTTCGACGCCGGTCAGGCCGAGAAGCTCGAAGAGAAGCTGCGCAAGAACTCGTTCACGCTCGAGGACATGCTCGACCAGCTCCAGCAGGTCCAGAAGATGGGGCCGATCGGCCAGATCATGTCGATGATCCCGGGTATGGGGAACATGGCCGGCGAAGCCCAGGCCGCCGTGGATCGCGGCGATCTCAAACGAACCGAAGCGATCATCCGGGCGATGACCCCGGCAGAACGCAACGACCCGCACGTCCTCAATGGATCCCGCCGGCGTCGCATCGCGACCGGTTCCGGGACGACCTTGCCGGATGTCAACCGGCTGGTGAAGCAGTTCGCCGAGATGCAGAAGTTGATGAAGCAGTTGTCCGGCGCCGGTGGCCGGCGCGCCGCCCTCGGCGCGCTGACCGGGCGTCGCTAGCCAGGGGTGGAACCGACCATGACCGATCACGATCCGCACCAGGACGATCCCACGCAGATCGTCCCCATGACACCGGCAGTGCCGGCCGCACCGGCCGCACCGGCCGTTCCGGTCGACGCGGGAATCGCGGCACCGCTCACGCCGGTGACCATGCAGCCGGTCTCGACGACGGCTGGCACGCCTCGCTCGAGCCGCGGTCGTTGGGCCATCGCCCTGGGTGCCGCCGCGCTCGTCATCGCGATCGCGACGGGGGTCGTCCTCGCCATGGTCGGCCGGGCGCCCGATGCCACCGTCCTGGGTTACGTGCCCAAGGGTGCCGTCATGTACGGCGAGGTCCGGCTCGATCTTCCGGGTGATCAGCGTCGCCAGATGGGCGAATTCCTGTCGCACTTCCCGGGGTTCGCGGACCAGAGCGCGCTCGATTCCAAACTCGACGAGGTCCTCGACCAGCTGGTCGCCGATGCATCGGGCGACAAGCAGACCTACACGAAGGACATCAAGCCCTGGTTCGGTGGTGAGCTCGCCTTCAGCGCGGGACCGCTCCCGGACCCCAAGGACATCATGTCGGGCAGCAACGGCACGGGGCCCGGGATCGGCAACGCCCTGGCGCTGCTCTCCGTGAAGGATGCCGCGGCGGCGCAGGCGTGGTTCGACGCGGCATTCGCGCAGGCCGGCGCCACCACCACGACCGAAACCTACGGCGGCACGACCTTGACCGTCTTCGGCAGCGCCGGGGGCCCACAGGCAGCCCTCGCCATCGCCGATGGCAAGGTCGCCATCGCCGGTGAGATCAGTTCCGTCAAGGCCGCCATCGACACCAAGGGTGCCGGTGGCTTCGCCGAGGACCCCGACGTCAAGGCGGCGCTGGCCGCCGACAGCTCGGATCACCTCGGCTTCGTCTACCTCGCGCTCAAGCCGATCCTCGATTGGTCGATGTCGCTCCAGGATGTCCTCGGCGATCAGACCGGTGGCGCCGCGAAGGTCGCCCCGATGAGCGAGTCGATGCTCAAGATGCTGCCCGACTGGGGCGCCTATTGGGTCCGCGTCGAAGGCGACGCGGTCGTCATGGAGGCCGTGGCCCCGAAGCCGGCGACGACGCTCGGGCCGACCAAGGACCGAGCCTCGGACGTCGCGAAGCACGTCCCCTCGACCGCCCTCGCGCTGGCGGTCAGCCACGACACCGGCGCCACGCTGCAGCAGACGCTGGACCTGTACAAGGGCGAGGCGAGCCTCAAGGACGTCACGGACGCCCTCGAGAAGGGGCTCGGCGTGCTCGGTGGTGCGGACAGTGCCGTCGGTTGGATCGGCGACACGGGTCTCGTCGTCAACGGGACCGGCGACACCGTGGAAGGTGGTCTCGTGATCCTCCCGACCGATGCCAAGGCCGCCGGGAGCTTCTTCACCAGCATCAAGAACCTCGCGTCGATCAGCGGTGCGGCCGGGGTCACGTTCCGTGACGAGGATCACGATGGCGTGACCATCACGATCGCCAGTGTCGATCCCAACCACATGACGGGCGGCTCCTCGGATCTGCCCGGCGTGGTCCCGTTCCCGACCGACAAGGTCGAGATCGCGTGGGCGGTCACCGACGACGTCGTCGTCATCGGGTCCGGTCCCGGGTTCGTCAAGCACGTCCTCGACACGACCGATGCGACCTCACTGGCCTCCAACGACCGATACGAGTCGCTCATGCATCGGGTCGGCGACGGGACGAATTCGCTGTTCGTGGACATCGCCGGGGTCCGGACGCTCGCCGAGGGCGCCCTCAAGGACGCCGATGCCGCGGCACGCAAGACCTACGAGACCGACATCAAGCCATTCCTCACCCCGCTCGACGCGCTGGTCGCATCGGGCTCCGTGAGTGGCGATCTGACCCATTCGAAGGTCATCATCACCGTCAAGTGAACCTCGGGGTGCCCCCAGCACCCCGATCACCTGGACGATCCGCCTGACGGATCGTTCGAAGAGGAGGAACCACAGGAATATGGCAGTCCGGATCCGGCTGACGCGCGTCGGCGCGAAGAAACAGCCCGCCTATCGAGTCGTGGTCGCCGACGGTCGCAGTGCCCGCGACGGTCGATCGATCGAGACCCTCGGTCACTACAACCCACGGTCCGAACCGGTCGAGTTCGTCGTGGACGAGGCCAAGGCCAAGGCCTGGCTCGCGAAGGGCGCGCAGCCCTCCGACACCGTCGTTCGACTGTTCCGACAGGCAGGCATCCTGCCTGCCGCGACCAAGTAGGGGGCGCCTGGTGGCTGCGAAGGAATTGGTGGAATACGTCGCCAAGGCACTCGTCGATGATCCCGATGCCGTCACGGTCGAGGTCGTCCGCGAAGAGGGCGCGACCGTCATCGAGCTCCACGTCGCCGAAGACGACATGGGCAAGGTGATCGGCCGGAATGGCAGTGTCGCCAAGGCGCTCCGGACCCTGCTCAAGGTCACGGCCGCGCGCGACGGCGAGCCCGTCCAGCTCGAGATCCTCTGAGCGTCGACGAACGGCTCGTGGTCGCCCTCGTGCGGGGCGTCCACGGGCTCAACGGCTCTGTCCGGGTGGAGGTCCTGACCGACCACCCCGAAACCCGGTTCGTCCCGGGTGGGGTGCTCTATCGCGAAGGTCGGGCTGACGGCCTGACCATCGCCGCGGCCGATGCCGTCGTGGACGGCCCGGGCTGGCGGATCAGATTTCGCGAGATCACCAGCCGGGACGGAGCCGACACGTTGCGTGGGGCCTACCTGGAGGCCGTCGTGCTGCCGGAGCTCGAGCTCGGTCGCGGCGAGTACTACTGGCACGAGATCGTCGGGTGCCCGGTCCGCGGGATCGATGGTGCCGAGCTCGGGACCGTGCGCGACGTCTATCGGGTCGGCGAGAACGACGTGTTCGTCGTCGAGGGCGGCTCGGTGGCGAGCTTCGACCTGCCGGCCGTTCGGGCGTTCATCCGGGTGTTCGCCCCGCGTCGGGGCGAGATCGTGGTGGATGCCGACACGCTCGACCTGCGACCCGCCAAGTCGAAGGGTCCGGATCCTGACCGCCCGAAGGCTCCCCGCCGGACCGGACCTCGGCGATCCGCACCCGCACCGGCGCCTGAACCCGAAGCGGCACCTGTAGCAGAACCCGAATCGGACGCATGACCCTCGAGATCGAGATCCTGACCCTCTTCCCGGCGATGGTGGAGGCGCCGCTGGCGGCCAGCATCCCGGGACGGATCCAGGAGCAGGGTCTGGCGACGATCCGGATCCACGACCTGCGCGAGTGGGGGATCGGTCGCCATCGAGCCGTCGATGACACTCCGTATGGCGGTGGTGCCGGGATGGTCATGCGAGTCGAACCGATCGCGGAAGCCCTCGATGCTCTGCGCCGCGACAATTCGGTGGCGATCCTCCTCGACCCGGGTGGTGAAGTCTTCCGGCAGGCCCGCGCGGCCGATCTCGCCACGCGATCGCATCTGATCTTCGTCTGCCCCAGATACGAGGGTGTGGACGAACGGATCCGCTCCCTCGTCGACCTCGAGCTCTCCATCGGCGACTACGTGCTGACCGGTGGCGAACTGCCGGCGCTGGTCGTCGTCGACGCGGTCCTGCGGCTCCTGCCCGGGGCGATCGATGCCGCCTCGACCCTCGAGGAGTCGTTCAGCGACGGCCACCTCGAATACCCGCAATACACCCGACCACCGACGTTCCGTGGCATGGACGTGCCCGCCATCCTGTCGTCCGGGGATCACGGGGCCGTCCGCCGGTGGCGGGCGGAACAGGCCCTCGCGCGAACCCAGGCCCGACGCCCCGACCTCCTGGACCGGTCGACCGATCCGGCCTGACCGTCCGTGAGCTCGTGCTATACTCCGGCCCCGGTCGCACCCGTGCGGCCATCCCGACGTCCTCCCCGCAGCCCACGGCTGCCCACGACAGACCAAGGAACCGCCGCGTGAACGTGCTCGACGAGATCGTCCAGGATCAGCTTCGCACCGACCTCCCGGAGCTTGCCTCCGGTGACACCGTGAAGGTGTCGGCCAAGGTGGTCGAGGGCACCCGCGAGCGCATCCAGGTCTTCGAAGGGACCGTGATGCGACTTCGGGGCGGCGGCATCACTCGTTCGATCACCGTCCGACGGATCGCCTCGGGTGTCGGTGTCGAGCGGACGTTCAAGATCCACAGCCCGCGCATCGAGAAGATCGAGGTCGTGCGTCACGGCGTCGCTCGCCGCGCGCAGCTCTACTTCCTCCGCGATCGAGTCGGCAAGGCCGCGACCCTGCGCGAGCGTCGCACCAACGGCTGACCTCGGTGGCGTCGCGCGACGACGACCCGACCGCCAACGACCCCGCCAGCATCGGCGGGGTCGTGTCATGTCCGGCGCAGTACGCTAACCCTCGATGACCGCGATCGTCCCATCCCTTCGATACGAGCGACGTCTCTGGAACGAGGGACTGGTCCGCCTGGTCGGCGTCGATGAGGTCGGCGTGGCCCCGACCTGCGGCGCGGTCGTCGCGGCGGCCGTGATCATGGCGCCCGGGTGCCACCGGATCCCCGGCGTCCGCGACTCCAAGACCCTCTCGGCGGGCCAACGAGAACGGCTCGCCCCGATCATCCGGCGACGAGCCGTCGCGGTGGGCGTCGGGGCCGCATCGGTGCGCGAGATCGACCAGCTGAACATCTACCACGCGACCCATCTGGCCATGCGCCGGGCGATCGCGCGGGTCGGTGGCCATGATCACGTGCTGGTGGACGGCAACCGGATCGCGGGCTTCGAGGCCCAGGTCGGTCCGTATTCGAACATCGTGGATGGCGACGCCAAGGTCTACTCGATCGCGTGTGCCTCCGTGGTGGCGAAGGTCGTCCGCGACCGCATGATGGAGCGCTTGTCGGTGCGCTATCCCGGCTATGGCTGGGAACGCAACCAGGGCTACGCCACCCAGGAGCATCGCGATGCCATCCGTGCACTCGGCCTGACACCGTTCCACCGGCGGTCGTTCCTGGCTCTCCAGCGGACGCTCGCGGGCGATCAACTGGAGCTCGATCTGATGGGCGATCCCTCGGCGTCGCCCTCGACGCATGAACTCCTCGTCCGCGAGGCCGTACCGGTGATGGCGGACGACGCCGAATTCGACGCCTTTGACCTGGCGGCCCTGGATCTCGAGACCTTCGGGGTCGGCGCGCCGTAAGTCGGCGGTGACCGCGTGGTGAGCCCTGCGCGGTCAACCTGTCCGCATGGGACCCGGAGCCGAAGGACCGCGCACTCGCGCGCAGCAGGCCGGCGACGCGGCCGAGCAGCTTGTCGAGGCACGACTGAGCGCGTCGGGTTGGACCATCCTCGGGCGGAACGTCCATGTCGGGCGCTTCGAACTGGACCTCGTCGCCGTCGATCCCGGCCCACCGGCGACCCTCGTGGTCGTGGAAGTCCGTTGGCGCCGAGACCGAGGATTCGGGCTCCCCGAGGAGACCGTCGATCACGCGAAGCGCGGCCGGGTTCGAGCCGCTGCCTACGGCTTGCTCGATCGCGGCGTGTTCCCGGATGGCGAAGCGGTGCCGAGTCTTCCGTTACGGTTCGATCTCGTCGTCGTCGAGCCGCCGGCTACGGACGGCGAGCCGCCCCGCATCCGGCATCATCGAGCCGCGATGTAGGAGATGTCACCCCCCGTCACCCGGGTCTGGATCGGGACCGTGCTACACTCCCGCACGGTCCGGGGCCCGGAAGGGTGCCCGAGCCGCCAGAACCGATCGCCCGCACCGAGCGTTCGCCCGGTACGGAGCCCACACGCGGTCCCATCCCGACCGGGGTGGTGCCGGCACCAGAGGCCCAAGGCCCGCGGGACCGGTCCCCGGCGACGAGTTCCGCGGAGGAATGAACCGACAGGAGGTCGCTCACCGTGCCGTCCGTTTCGATGCGGCAGTTGCTCGAGGCCGGAGTCCACTTCGGTCATCAGACGCGCCGCTGGAATCCCAAGATGCGCCCGTTCATCTTCGCGGAGCGCAACGGGATCCACATCATCGACCTTGCCCAGACCGTGTCGCGTCTCGACATCGCGCTCGAGGCCGTGCGTGACACCGTCGCCCGCGGCGAACTCGTCCTGTTCGTCGGGACCAAGAAGCAGGCCCAGGAGCCGATCGCCCAGGAGGCGACCCGAGCCGGGATGCCGTACGTCAACAAGCGTTGGCTCGGCGGCATGATGACCAACTTCGTGACCATCAAGAAGCGCATGGGGCTGCTCGAGCAGCTTGAGGCGCGACAGCAGGCCGGCGACTTCGAGCGGATGTCCAAGAAGGAAGCCGCCAAGCTGACCGAAGAGATGGTCAAGCTGCAGGGCACGCTCGGTGGCATGCGCAAGATGAAGCGCACCCCTGGCGCCATCTTCATCATCGACCCGCACCGCGAGCGGATCGCGGTGACCGAGGCCAACAAGCTCGAGATCCCGGTCATCGGGACGGGTGACACCAACGTCGACCCCGACGAGCTCGACTACATCATCCCGGCCAACGACGACGCGATCCGGTCGATCCGCCTGTTGTGCACGCTGGTGGCCGACGCGGCCATCGAAGGTGCTCGCGAGCGATCCGCCCGGGCCGCGACCGAGCCCGATGCCGTCGAGTCCGTCGCGATGCCCGAGTCCGAGGACGAGGAGACCGCCGCGACCGACGAGCTCGTCGCGGCACTCGCGGGCGGCGCGGCCCTGACCTTCGAGCCGGACATGGACGAGGAGGACGATCTCCTCCCCGGCGACCGTGCGGCCCGTGTCGACACGGCCGTCGCTGAGGCTCCGGCCGAGGCGACGCCCGAAGACATCGCCGCCGAGCTGGCTCGAGAAGCGGCCGAGAAGGCCGAAGACCAGGGTGACGCGCCGGCCTGACCGGCCGTCGGCCCGGGACAGCATGTCCGGGCATCCACCACGAACCACACCCGGCGCCCACCGAGGATCGCCGGCATCAAGGAGCACCAATACCCATGGCGGACATCTCGGCGGAGCTGGTCAAGGAACTTCGGGAGCGGACTGGCGCCGGGTTCATGGATTGCAAGAAGGCCCTGACCGAGGCCGATGGTGACCTCGAGAAGGCCACCACCATCCTGCGCGAACGCGGTGTCGCCCAGGCGGCCAAGAAGGCCGGCAGGGACGCGCGCGAAGGCCTGATCGGCACGTACATCCACACCGGTGGACGGTTCGGTGCGCTCGTCGAGGTCAACTGCGAGACCGACTTCGTCGCCCGCAACGAGCAGTTCCAGCAGCTCGTGAAGGATCTGGCGATCCAGGTGGTCGCCCTTCGACCCGAGTACCCGACGATCGAATCGATCCCGGCCGACGTCCTCGCCGCGAAGAAGGCCGAGCTCCTGACGGACGAGACCGTCCAGAAGAAGCCCGAGAACATCCGCGAGCAGATCGTCGACGGCCAGCTCAAGAAGTGGTATCAGCAGGTCGTGCTGACCGAGCAGCCATTCCGGGACACCGATGGGACCGTCGGCGAGCTCATCACGAGTGCCATCGCCACGATCGGCGAGAACATCCGTGTGCGTCGCTTCGTGCGGTTCGAGGTCGGGGAGGAACTGTGACCGACGATGCGGCCGGGCGGGTCGCTCCAGCCGCGTCGGCCGGTCAGGACCGCGCGTCGCTGCACTATCGCCGCATCCTCCTGAAGCTGTCCGGCGAGGCCCTCCTGGGCGATCGCTCCTACGGCGTCGACCCGGCCGTGTGCACGTTCATCGCCAACCAGGTCGCGGTCATCCACGGGATGGGTGTCCAGATCGGCATCGTCGTGGGCGGCGGCAACATCTTCCGCGGACTGGCCGCATCGGCCCGCGGGATGGACCGTGCCACGGGCGACTACATCGGCATGCTCGCCACGGTGATGAACGGCCTCGCGCTCCAGGACGCGCTCGAGCGGGCCGGTGTCCCGACGCGGGTCATGACCGCGATCGCGATGAACGAGGTCGCCGAGCCGTACATCCGGCGTCGGGCGATCCGCCATCTCGAGAAGGGCCGGGTCGCGCTCTTCGTGGCCGGGACCGGCAATCCCTACTTCACGACCGACACCGCCGCCGCGCTCCGTGCGGTCGAGATCAACGCGGAAGTCCTGCTCAAGGCCACCAAGGTCGATGGCGTCTACGACAAAGACCCCATGTCGCATCCCGACGCCGAGCGCTACGCTCAGCTCGAGTATGCCGACCTGTTGCGTGACCAGCTCAAGGTGCTCGACGCGACAGCGGTCAGTCTCTGCATGGAGAACGACATGCCGATCGTGGTGTTCGACCTGAACCAGCCGGACAACATCACGCGGGTCGCCACCGGCGAGCCGGTCGGGACGCGCATCTCGGGCGCCAAGCCCGCGTCGTCCGGCACCGGGGGTGGCCGCGCATGAGCAGCCAGATCATCACCGATGCCGATCAGAAGATGGCTCGCGCCGTCGAGGCCATGGAGCGCGACTTCCAGGGTCTGCGGACCGGTCGGGCGTCGACCGCGCTCGTCGAGCGCATCCATGTCGAGTACTACGGCACGTCGACGCCGCTCAATCAACTCGCCGGGATCAGCGTCCCGGAGCCGCACCAGATCGTCATCCAGCCGTGGGACCGTGGCGTCCTGGGTGCCATCGAGAAGGCCATCACCAAGAGCGACATCGGGCTCATGCCCAATGTCGATGGGACGGTCGTCCGACTCAACATCCCGCCGCTGACCGAGGAACGTCGCAAGGACCTCGTCCGGGCCGTCCACAAGCGGATGGAGGAGGCCAAGGTGGAGATCCGCAATCTCCGCCGGGACGCCGCCGACGCACTCAAGAAGGACGAGCGAGACGGCGAAGTCGGGGCCGACGAAGCGCATCGCCACCTCGAATCGCTCCAGCGGACGACGGATCGGCAGATCGTCGAAGTCGACCGCCTCGGGCTCGCGAAGGAACAGGAGATCATGGAGGTCTAGTGGCCCGCGCCCCACTCGCCCGACCGACGACTGACGCATCGACCGACACGGAGTCCTTCGATGTGGCGCCCGAGGACCTGCCCCGGCACATCGCGATCATCATGGACGGCAACCGCCGCTGGGCTCGCGAGGCCGGCCTGAGCGAAGCGGAGGGGCATGCCGCCGGCGTCGAGGCCATCCGCCCGATCATCCGGCACGCCGTGCGACGCGGTGTCCGGGCCCTGTCCCTGTTCGCGTTCAGTAGCGAGAACTGGTCCCGTTCACCGGAAGAGGTCGGGATCCTGCTCGGTCTCCTCGACTCGGCGATCCGGAACGAAACGCCGGAACTTCGTGAGCAAGGCGTTCGCATCCGCCTCCTCGGTCGCCTCGACGAGCTTCCGGACGACACCCGGGCCTCGATCACCGAGGCCATCGGCGCGACCGCCGACGGTGACCGGTTGATGCTCAACGTCGCCTTCAACTACTCCGGTCGCCACGAGATCGTCGATGCCGCACGGCGATGCGTCCGCGATGGGCTGACGGCCGACGAGATCGACGAGGACGCGATCGATTCGCGCCTCTACACCGTCGGCCTGCCGCCGCTCGACCTCCTCATCCGCACGGGACGGGAGTACCGCATCAGCAACTTCCTCATCTGGCAGGCGCAATACGCCGAGTTGTACTTCACGGATCTGCTGTGGCCCGACTTCGACTCGGGTGCCTTTGATGAAGCGCTCCTTGAATTCGCGCGGCGCCACCGCCGGTTCGGGCGCTGACGGTAGGGAGCGACATGCGTCAGCGAGCCATCACAGCGGCGGTCCTCGTCCCGGTCCTGCTCATCGTGCTGTGGATCGGGGGCGTGGTCCTCGCCGCGGGGATCGCGATCGTGACCGCCTTCGCCGCGATCGAAGTCTTCCGGCTGCTCCGGAGCGCGGGCTACGCCACGCTCGCGGCCCTGGGGACGGCCCTGGCGCTCGCCATCGTCCTGGACGCCGCGTTCCCCAAGGTCCTCGAAGGCAGTGGGCTCCTGCTGTGTGCCGTCGGCATCGTGCTGGTCGCCGTGGCCTCGTTCAGCAAGACGGACCCGAGCGATGGCCTCTCGACGTGGATGGCCACGATCTTCGGGGCGCTGTATGTGTCGCTCCTGTCGTTCGTCCTCCGGCTCGGTCACGCCGCGCCCGTCATCCCGCCGGGGGCGCCGCTCGCCTGGCTTGGCAAGGAGCAGGCGTGGGTCCTGCTGCTGATCCTGTCGGTGTGGGCCTATGACACGGGCGCCTATCTCGTCGGGAAGCAGTTCGGGCGGGAGAAGTTCCTGACGCATATCTCGCCGTCCAAGACGTACGCCGGTCTGGTCGGTGGTGTCGTGGCTTCCACGGTGGTCATGGCGATCGCGCTCTGGGCCGTCGGCCAGCCGCCCTACCACGCCCTGCTGCTCGGCCCGCTCACGGCCCTGGCCGCGCAGGCCGGTGATCTCGCCGAATCCGTCATCAAGCGCGCGGCCGGAGCCAAGGACTCGGGCGATCTCATCCCGGGTCACGGCGGCATGCTCGACCGGGTGGATTCGTTCCTGTTCGCCGCTCCCGTCGTCACGCTGTACGTCGTTGCCATCCTTCGCTGACGGCGGCGCGCCCCGTGGCGTCGCCCTGATCGGGTCGACGGGGTCGATCGGACGGCAGACGGTCGACGTGCTCGAAGCGCATCCCGACGCCTTTCGCGTCGTCGCGCTGGCGGCCGGTTCCAACGCCACGCTCCTCGAGGAGCAGACGGCACGGCTGCAGCCGGGCATCTCCGTCGTGGGTGCGTCGAGCGAACAGCTCGAGGAGATCGTCACTCGCGATGACGTGGATCTCGTGGTCATCGCGACCGGCGGGGTGGTCAGTCTCCGCCCGGTCCTGGCCGCCCTGGCGGCCGGCAAGGTCGTGGCGACCGCGAACAAGGAGACCCTCGTCGCGGGCGGCCACCTCGTGATGCCCGCTGCCAGGCGGCTGGCGGCCGCGGTGGCGACCCGGGATCCTGGCGACGCCTTCGCGAGCCCGCTGGCGTGGCTCCGTCCGATCGATTCAGAACACTCCGCGATCTGGCAGTGCCTGGTCGGCGAGCGGATGGATGCCGTGGCTGCCCTCATCCTGACCGCATCGGGCGGGCCGTTCCTCGATGCCACGGCCGACGAACTCGATGCGGTCACGCCACAGCAGGCGCTGCGTCATCCGACCTGGTCGATGGGAGCCAAGATCACCATCAATTCGGCGACGCTCGCGAACAAGGGTCTGGAGGTCATCGAGGCACACTGGCTGTACGATGTGGCGGACGACGCCATCGAGGTCGTCATCCATCCCCAGAGTGTCGTGCACTCGGCCGTGCGCTTCCGCGACGGCTCCCTGAAGGCCCAGTTGGGCACCCCGGACATGCGACTTCCCATCCAGTACGCCCTCACGTATCCGACGCGACTCCCGTCCCCGGCATCGGCCGCCGATCTGATCGGCACCGCCCGGCTCGACTTCCGCGCGCCCGATCCGACGCGATTCCCGGCACTCCGCATCGCGCGGGAGGCTGGCCGCCTTGGCCCGCGCGCCTCCGCCGCCCTCATCGCCGCGGACGACGTCGCGGTCGCCCGCTTCCTCGAGGGCTCGCTGAGCTTCAACGGCATCCCGCGGCTGCTCGAAGCCGCCGTCGACCAGTTCGGGCGAGGCGGTGGTCCGGATCCGGATGTGACTGAGCTCATGGTCCTGGATGCGGAGGTGCGTGCCGCCTTCGAGACGCGATCCTTCGGGGTCTCCGCGTGATCGGGTTCGCGCAGTCGATCATCACGATCGGCCTGTTCATCCTGATCCTCGGCGCGCTGGTGATCATCCATGAGCTCGGCCACTTCGTGACCGCGCGTCTCGCGAATGTCCGCGTCCTCGAGTTCGGTGTGGGCTTCCCGCCCCGGGCCAAGGTCCTCGCCAACAAGGGCGAGACCGTCTATACGCTCAACTGGCTGCCCATCGGCGGGTTCGTCAAGCTCGAAGGCGAGGACGGCAACGACGCCGACGACCCGCGCTCGTTCGCCGCTCAGGGGCTCCCGACCAGGCTCTGGATCCTGATCGCGGGCGTGCTGATGAACCTGTTGCTCGCCTTCCTGATCTTCACCGGCATCGCGTGGCTCGCCAGCCCGTCGTTCGGGATGACCATCCCGGCCATCCAGCCCGACTCGCCCGCGGCAGCGGCCGGCCTCCTGCCCGGCGATTCGATCATCGCCGTGGACGGTCATCGCTCCGACCTGTTCGGTCTGACGACGCCCCTGAACGACATCCGCGATCGCGTCGGTCAGACCGTCACCCTCACGGTCGACCGCGTCGATGGGACACGAGAAGACATCACCGTGACATTGCGGGCGGCCGCGCAGGTCGACGCGGAACACGGCCCGCTCGGCGTCAGCGCGACCGCCGACCAGCCGTTCGAAACGTACTTCTACGGCGGCTACTCGAGTCACGATCTGCCGTCGGCGATCGCCATCGGTTGGAACCAGACCATCCGTGCCCTGGGGCTGATCCTCGGGGGCCTTGGCAGCCTCGTCTCGTCGATCGCGACCAACCCGACCGCCGCACCGCCCGTATCGGGGCCGGTCGGCATCGCCACGCAGATCGGCGATGTCTTCTGGAACGCGGGGCCGATCCTCACGCTCTACGTCGCCGGGATCCTCTCGGCGAACCTGGCGCTGGTGAACATCCTGCCGTTCCCGCCACTCGATGGCGGCCGCATGCTGATGATCACGCTCAAGCGCTTCCTCGGCTCCAGGATCAGCGTGAAGGTCGAACAGCTCACGTACATGGTCGGGTTCGTGTTCCTGTTCGGGTTCCTCATCTGGGTCACCGGCTTCGATATCGTCAAGAGTCTGGGCGGCGCCGGCACATGACCTCGCCCGACGTCGGTCGTCCGCGGCGTCACGCGACCGTCAGTGTGGACGTCGGCGGGGTCCTGGTCGGGAGTGCTCACCCGATCGTCGTCCAGTCGATGACCAACACGGACACCGCCGACGCCGATGCCACCGCGATCCAGGTCGCTCGTCTCGCGCACGCCGGATCGCAACTGGTCCGCGTCACGGTCAACACCGAGGCCGCGGCTGCGGCCGTCCCCGAGATGGTCCGCAAGGTCCGTGGACTCGGCGTGGACGTGCCGATCGTCGGCGACTTCCACTACAACGGCCACAAGCTGCTCATCGAGTATCCCGAGATGGCTGCCGCGCTGGCCAAGTACCGGATCAATCCAGGGAACGTCGGCGGCAAGCGTCACGATGAGCACTTCGCCACGATCATCCGGGTCGCGGTCGACAACGACAAGCCCGTGCGCATCGGGGTGAACTGGGGCTCCCTCGACCAGGCGATCCTGACCGAGCTCATGGACGCCAACGCGTTGACCGCCGAGCCACGCGATGCCCGCGACGTGATGATCGACGCGATGCTCGAGTCCGCGATGCGATCCGCCGAGCTCGCCGAGGCGACCGGGATGCGCCACGACCGCATCATCCTCTCGGCCAAGGTCTCGGGTGTCCGCGACCTGATCGATGTCTATCGGCGTCTCGCATCGCGCTCCGATCATCCGTTGCATCTCGGGCTGACCGAGGCGGGGATGGGGGACCGGGGCGTGATCGCCTCGACGGCCGGTCTGGCGATCCTGCTCAACGAAGGGATCGGCGACACGATCCGCGTGTCACTCACACCGGAGCCGGGGGCTCCCCGCGAGCGCGAGGTGGAAGTCGCCCAGCAGGTCCTCCAGTCGATGGGTCTGCGCTCGTTCCTGCCACAGGTCAGCGCGTGCCCGGGTTGCGGGCGGACGACGAGCACGTTCTTCCAGGAGATGGCCCAGCAGATCCAGACCTATCTCAAGGAGCAGATGCCGGGTTGGCGCGAGACGCATCCGGGTGCCGAGGAGCTCCGCGTCGCGGTCATGGGTTGTGTCGTCAACGGCCCCGGCGAGTCCAAGCACGCCGACATCGGGATCTCGCTGCCGGGTACCTTCGAGGAGCCCGTCGCACCGGTCTTCATCGACGGCAAGCTCGACCGGACGCTCCGTGGCGACGGGCTCGTCGCCGAATTCATCGAGATCCTCGAGGCGTACGTGCAGGAGCGGTTCCCGAGCCCGGTCTAGCCCACCAGCACGCGGACGGCCTTCGGGGATCGGTATTCGTGGCCGCGGTAGACGGTCTCGTGATCGGGATCGAGCCGGAGACTCGGGAAGCGCTCGAGCAGCATCGCGATCGCGACGCGCAGCTGGGCTCTCGCGAAGTGGTGGCCGATGCAGTAGTGCGGTCCGGTCGCGAACGAGAGATGGATCCGCTTCGGACGCCCGATGTCGAAATCGTCGGCTGTCGGCCCCCACACCACACGATCCCGATTGGCCGATGAGACCACGAGGATCGCCCGGGCGTCATCGGGCAGGGTCACGCCCCCGAGGCGCGTGCCAGGTGCGACACCGCGAAGCAGATTGCCGATCGGCGCGGTCCAGCGGAGACCTTCCTCGACCGCGACAGGGACAAGGGACCGGTCGGCACGGACCGCTCCGAGTTGATCCGGGTGGGTCAGGAGGCAATGGGCGATCGTCGCGCCGCCGTGCGCCGGCTCCTGCAGACCGCCGAGCAGGACGAGCTTGAGTGATGGCATCGCGAAGGCGAGCCGTTCGCCGAGCGGGCCATCGCTCGCGGCGACCAGGTCGGAGATCAGGTCCTCGCCCGGTCGCGCCATCCGTTCGAGGAACACGGGCTCGATGACGGAATCGATCTCGCCCGACACCGAGGCGCACAAGGCGGTCTTGGCCGGGTCGTCCTCGTAGTTGGAGACCCCGGCGGCCAACCCGGCGAACCAGCGGATGAGGGTCGCCGCATCGACGAGCCCGGCGATGCCCATGACGTGCGCCAGGGACAGCACGCTCACGGGTTCGAAGTAGTCGGTCAACAGGTCGGCCGCGCCGACGGCCGCGATGGCGTCCAGCCGCTCCCGGCACAGCCGTTCGAACACGGCGGGCATCGATGCTTCGACGGCTCGCGGACGCAGCGTCGGATCGAACGGGCGCCGGCGTCGCTTGGCCGCCTCGCCGTCGGTGGTCATCATCGAGATCCCACCGAGCGCCCGGTCGGTCGGGGAGTGCTCCACGTGTGCTGGGAAGGCGGCGGGGTCCTCGCAAGCCACCTCGACGTCGGCCCAGCGGGTGATCATCCACGTGTCCAGACAGGGCATGTAGGCGACGGGCGCATGCGCGCGCAACTCGGCGTAGATCGGGTACGGGTCGCGCTCGAGGTCCTCGACGGTGACCGCGGCGAGGTCGATCACGGGAGCAGGACTTCGAGGCCGTCGTCGCGCTCGCGGACCGCGAAGGTCTCGATGGGCAGCCGCGCCGGGCCGCGACGGACCGCTCCGGTCCGCACGTCGAACTCCGACCCGTGGCAATCGCAGATGAGGTGCCCGTCGTCGTCGATCTGACCGTCCTCGCTGAACGCACATCCTGCGTGACTGCAGCGATCCTCGAGCGCATACCAGGCAGCGTCCGACCGGATCACCACGATGGACCGGCCATCGACGATCGTCGCGGGTGGCCTGGAGTCGCTCGTCGGCCGGGTCGGGATCGGGACGGGATGCCACGGCATGTGGGGAGGGTAGCGCTCCTCGGCAGGCTCGGGTCGGTTGAGAGGTCCACCCGTCCGGGTGTATACTTCCCGTCCAACTGAACGGCAGCTCCGTGACGTGGGTGACCCCCACGTTTCTTTATGAGCGTCGTTCCCGATACACGCTCAACGAACGGAGGCCATCGTGAGTCGAGACTTCGTCGGTGCCCTCCTCCAGCTCAACGCCGAGAAGCAGATCTCGCGCGAACAGCTCATCGGGGCGGTCGAGGACGGGATCCAGTCAGCATACCGGCGGGTCGCCGGTGACGAGGATATCCACGTCCGGATCGATGCCGAGACCGGGAAGATCCGTGTCTACCGGGCTCGCCGCGTGGTCTCCGAGGTCGAAGACGAATTCACCGAGATGACCATCGAGCAGGCGAAGGCCCACGATGCGGGCGCCGAAGTCGGCGACCTCGTGGAGACCGAGCAGCTCGACGGCGACGTCTTCGGACGGATCGGCGCCCAGACCGCCAAGCAGATCGTCCTCCAGCGCATCCGCGAAGTGGAGCGCGACCAGGTCTTCGACCAGTTCGCCAGCCGCGAGGGCGAGCTCATCAACGGGACCGTGAACCGCGTCGAACCTCGCGGTCTGATCCTCGATGTCGGCAAGGGCGTCGAGGCTGTCTTGCGTCCCTCCGAGCAGAGCATGCTCGAGCACTACCGGATCGGGCAGAACGTCAAGGCGTTCGTGCTCGAGGTCCGACGTGCGACCCGTGGCCCGGAGATCCTCGTGAGCCGGACCCACAAGGGGTTTCTCAAGCGCCTCTTCGAGCTCGAAGTCCCCGAGATCCATAGCGGGACGGTCGAGATCAAGGCGATCGCCCGCGAAGCCGGGAGTCGTTCGAAGGTCGCTGTCGCGTCACGCCAGGAAGGGCTCGACCCCGTCGGCGCGACCGTCGGTCAGCGCGGCGCCCGGGTCCAGGCCGTGGTCGCGGAGCTCGCGGGCGAGAAGATCGATGTCATCCCGTGGAGCGATGACCCGGCGGTCTTCGTGGCCAACGCCCTCAGTCCGGCCCAGGTCCTCGGCGTCGACATCGACGAGGAACACCGCATCGCCAGCGTCACCGTTCCGGAGCGCATGTTGTCGCTCGCCATCGGGCGCGAAGGCCAGAATGCCCGCCTCGCGGCACGACTGACCGGGTGGCGGATCGACATCCGAAGCGACGTGTCCGTCGCCGAGGCGAAGGCTGCCGATGCCGCCGCGGTGGATGCCGCCGATGCGACCGCCGACGCACCCAGCGCGGATGCCGTGCCGGCCGACGCCGCTCCCGCAAAGCCCAAGCGCGTCACGAAGAAGGCCGCCGTCGGCCGAAGCCGAGACCGCCGCCGGCGATGCCGCCGACGGACGCCGTCGCTGATGCTCCCGCGAAGCCCAAGCGCGTCACCAAGAAGGCCGCCGCAGCGGCCGCAGCCGAGCCGGACGTCGCGGGCGCGGTCGACGCCGAAGCCGAAGCTCCGGCCAAGCCGAAGCGCGTGACCAAGAAGGCAGCCGCGGTCGCAGCCGAGCCGGACGTCGCGACCGACGCTCCGGCCGACGCCGCGGCACCAGCCGCCGTCCCCGCCAAGCCCAAGCGTGCCTCGAAGAAGGCCGCCACCGAGGCCACCGAGGAGGTGACGTCGTAGGCGCGCCAGCTCCGCGCGCGGCTGAGCGGCGGACGCCCAATCGATCGTGCGTCGCCTGTCGGACCGTGCGTGACAAGCGCGAGCTGGTTCGGATCGTCCGCACGCCGGACGGCCGGATCGAGGTGGACACCTCCGGGCGTCGACCGGGTCGCGGTGCCTATGTCTGCCATCAGGACGCCTGCATCAGCCAGGCCATCACGAAGGGTGCCCTCGGACGGGCGCTGAAGACGTCGCTCCCGACGGAGGTCCGCGACCTGCTCGCGGCGGGGGCCACCACTGACATGATCATCGAAGGAGGAGCCCGTGGCCAGAAGTAGGAGCGGCACCCGCGGCCGTCGCGGGCCCCGCAAGCCGCCGCGCCGAGATGGCGCGTTCGGTTCATCGAACGTCCAGGTCGCCGACCCGCGAGAGCGTGGCGCGATCGAGTTGCCGGCGACGATCACCGTCAAGGAGCTCGCCGACCTGCTGGTGGTGAACCCAGCCGACGTGATCCGGGAGCTCATCAAGAGCGGGATCTTCGCGACGATCAACCAGCTGATCGATCGCGACACCGCGTCGCTCGTCGCGGGCGAGCTTGGCTATGAAGTGGCCGAGACCACCGCTGCCGCGCCGAACGCGGACGACGAGGACGAAGACACCGTCGCCGAAGCGACCAAGGAAGTCCTCTTCGAGGAGGATGACCCGGCCCTCATGGTGCCGCGCGCCCCGATCGTGACCGTCATGGGCCACGTCGACCACGGCAAGACCAGCCTCCTCGACGCGATCCGGACCACGGAGGTCGCCGCGGGCGAGCGCGGCGGGATCACCCAGCACATCGGCGCCAGCGAAGTCACCCACAACGGCAAGCGGGTCGTGTTCCTCGACACGCCGGGTCACGAGGCGTTCACCGCCATGCGTGCCCGCGGCGCCCGGGTGACCGACATCGCCGTCGTCGTGGTGGCCGCGGATGACGGCGTGATGCCCCAGACACTGGAGGCCATCAGCCACGCCAAGGCGGCCAAGGTGCCGATCATCATCGCGCTCAACAAGATCGACAAGCCCGACGCCAACGCGGACCGGGTCAAGACCGAGCTCACCGAAGCCGGCATCGTCGTCGAGGAGTACGGCGGCGACGTGCCGCTGGTCCCGGTCTCGGCGAAGACCCGACTCGGGCTCGACGAACTCATCGAGATGATCCTGCTGGTCGCCGACCTCCAGGAGCTCAAGGCGAACCCGAAGCGATCCGCGGTGGGGACCATCGTGGAAGCCCAGCTCGACAAGGGCCGCGGACCGGTCGCGACCGCGCTCGTGCAGACCGGGACGCTCAAGATCGGCGACATCATCGTCGTCGGCGAGACGTTCGGGCGCGTGCGCGCCCTCGAGAACGACCTGGGCAAGCGCGTCACGAAGGCCGGGCCATCGTCCGCGGTGGTCATCCTGGGTCTCGCCAACGTCCCTGAAGCGGGTGACATCCTTCGCGTCGTCAGCGATGACAAGGAAGCCCGCGCGATGGTCGAAGCCCGCAAGGCCCAGTCGCAGGCCAAGGCCGGTGACGGCAGTGGGCGGGCGACGCTCGAGGACCTGTATCGGCAGATCCAGGCCGGTCAGGCCAAGGAGCTGCGGATCATCCTCAAGGCCGACGTGTCGGGCTCGCTCGGTGCCATCTCGCATGCCCTCGAGCAACTCGACCAGGACGAGATCCGGGTCAACGTGCTCCTCGAGGGCGCCGGCGACATCACCGACAACGACATCATGCTCGCGACCGCGTCGAACGCGATCGTCGTCGGCTTCAACACCAAGATCACCGATACCGCCCGTCGGGCCGCCGAGGCCGAAGGCGTGGACGTTCGGCTGTACGACATCATCTACAAGCTCACCGATGACCTCGAGGCGGCGCTCAAGGGCCTGCTGGAACCGGTCATCGTGGAGGTCGTCGAGGGTCGGGCCGAGGTCAGGCAGATCTTCAAGGTCGGGAAGAGCACGGTCATCGCCGGCTGCTACGTGACCGACGGGCGCATCGTGCGCGGTGGCGCGCGCGTCTGGCGCGGCGGCAAGATCGTCGCGACCGACAAGATCGAGTCGCTTCGACGCTTCCGCGACGACGTTCGCGAAGTCCTCGCCAACTTCGAGTGCGGGATCGGCCTGGACGACTACCACGACCTCGAGGAAGGCGACATCATCGAATGCTTCACGTCCCAGACGGTCAGCCGCGCTGTCAGCGGCTGACGCCGCGGACGCCCGTAGGACCGACCTGACGTGAGCCAGCGGACCGAACGGGTCGACGAGCTCCTGCGCCAGGAGATCACCTCGATCATCGGGCGTGATCTCGTGGACCCACGCATCGGGTTCGTGACGATCACGAGCGTCGAGACGACGAACGACCTTCGCCACGCCAAGGTGTGGGTCAGCGTGATCGGCCAGCCCGAGGAGCGAGAGGCCACGCTCGCCGTCCTCGGTCGGGCGATGCCGTTCGTCCGTCACGAGCTTGGACGGCGACTGCGGATCAAGCGGATCCCGGATCT
Organism: uncultured Chloroflexia bacterium; assembly: GCA_963778805.1. GTDB lineage: Bacteria > Chloroflexota > Limnocylindria > Limnocylindrales > CSP1-4 > SPCO01. The sequence continues at coordinate 386,593 of CAVZVT010000005.1, forward strand.
CCATCTGCGTCTCGACGAGACCTCCGAACGGGGCACGAGGATCCTCCAGCTCCTCCATGAGCTCGAGGCGGGTGGCACCCCGGATCCGGACGCACCGTTGATCGAGGTGCTCCCGACGCCGGTCGCCCGCCTGCCACACGAGGGCGATCTGCCCGACGAACCGGCGCCGATCGCGGAACCGCCGTCGACCGTGCGTCGGCGCCGCCGGACGTACGACCCGAAGACCAACACGAAGACCGCCACGAAACGCCCGGCCAAGCGACGGTGACCGTCGACCTCACGCCCTACCTCGGCGTCGTACCCGGATCCGTGGTCGAACGGATCCGCGATGCTCGTCGCGTGCTCACCGTGGGTCACGAGAACCCGGATGCCGACACGCTCGGCGCGTCACTCGCGATCGCCCGGATGGTGGTCGCGCTCGGCGGTGACGCGGATACCGTGACCTCGGACCCGCCGCCACCGCTGTACGACTTCCTGCCCGGCGCCTCCGGGGTGCGGACGGACCCGGATCCCGCGGCCGACTACGACCTGGTGGTGATCTCGGACTGTGGGTCCATCGAGCGCGTCGGGGCGGTCGGCGTCCGGCATGCCGCCCTGTTCGAGCGACTCCCGACGGTGGTGATCGACCACCACGCCTCGAACGACTCTACGGGCGAGGCGCATTGGATCGACCCGGTCGCCGCGGCCACGTGCGAGATGGTCACGCTCCTCGCGGTTCGTCTCGGGATCCCGCTGACGCTGGGCGACGGCGCGATGGCGACCGAGCTCATGGGCGGGATCGTGATGGACACGGCGACCTTCGCGCATCCGAATGCGACGCCCCGCACGCTGGCCGTCTCGGCGGCCCTCGTCGAGGCGGGAGCGCCGCTCTCGGAGATCTCGCGGCGCCTGTACCGGACCAAGCCGGAGGCCCAGCTTCGCCTCTTCGGGCGCGTGCTCGAACGGTCCGAGACCGCCGCCGAGGGACGGATCATCCACTCGACCTTGACCGACGCCGATCTGACGGCGACCGGGACGCTCCCGGCGCACTCGGAAGGGATCATCGACCTCCTCGCACAGGCCGAGCTTGCCGAGGTGGCGATCCTGTTCAAGGAGGACGTCCGGGGGACGCGCCTCAGCGTTCGAACGCGCCCTGGTGGCGTCGATGCGACCGTCCTGACCGGTCGGTTCGGTGGCGGGGGACACGCGCGTGCCTCGGGCGCCACGCTCGAGATGCCGGTCGAGGCGGCCCGCCCGGTCGTCCTGGCCGAAGCCGAGCGCCTCGTCGCCGCCATCGACCGCTGATCGATGGCCAGATCGTCGCTCGGACCAGGTCTCGATGGCGTGTTGGTGGTCGCCAAACCAGCCGGCCCGACCTCGCATGACATCGTCGCGCTCGTGCGGCGCCTCGCGGCGACCCGGCGCGTCGGGCACGGCGGGACGCTCGATCCCTTCGCCGCGGGTGTGTTGCCGATCTTCCTCGGACACGGCACCCGGATCGTCGAGTACCACCTGGGCGACCGGAAGGTCTATCGCGCCACGGTGTGCTTCGGCGCCTCATCCACCACGGAGGACCTCGAAGGCGAGCTCACGCCGGCCTCTGGTCCGGCGCCAGACCGAGCAGCGGTGGTCGCCGCGATCGCCGGTTTCCTCGGACCGATCACCCAACGACCGCCCGCCTACAGCGCGATCAAGGTCGGCGGCCGACGGGCGTATGCCCTTGCGAGGGCGGGCGAGACCGTCGTCCTCGCGGAACGCGCGGTCACGATCCACGCCTTCGACCTGGTGAGCTGGGACGACACCGACCCCGATCGACCGGTGGCCGTCGTCGACGTGGACTGCTCCGCCGGGACCTACGTTCGCGCCATCGCCCGTGATCTTGGTGCGGCCGTGGGGAGCGCCGCCTATCTCGGTGCGCTGACGCGGGTGCGCTCCGGTTCCTTCGCGATCGAGGATGCGGTGTCGCTCGACAGCATCCGGGAGGCGACCGCCGATGGCCCCGAAGGCCTGCGCGTCCACCTTCGAGCGATCGATGTCGGGTTGGAGGCCTTCCCCGAACTGGTCCTCGACGCGGCGGCGACCCAGGCCGTCGCTCGCGGACAATTCGTCTCCGTGCCCCCCGGCTGGACGTCCACCGCCGACCACATCCGGCTGCGGGCGCCAGACGGCTCCCTGATCGCGATCGCGACGGCCCAGGGCGGTCGTCTCGCACCGGACAAGGTCTTCATCAGCCCGACGCCGACGGCCGCGGCGGCGCCCGGTCCGGTCTGAGGTCGGGATGCGGGTCGTCCATGGGATCGACGCACTCGGCCCGACGGATGGCCCGAGTTGGATCGTCGTCGGCGTGTTCGATGGGCTCCACCTCGGGCATGCGTATCTGCTGCGCCACCTCGTTGATCAGGCGGCGGCGCGAGCTGCGGTCCCGACCGTCATCACGTTCGATCACCATCCCGACGAGATCCTGACCGGATCTGCGCCGCCCCTGCTGATCGACGCCGAGGAGCGTCTCGAGCGGCTCGCCGCGGCCGGGGTCGCCGTCACCGTCGTGCAGCACTTCGATGCACCCTTGCGGGAGACGTCCTACGTGGCGTTCGTCGAACGCATCCGGACGCGCGTGGACCTCGCTGGCTTTCTCATGACTCCCGATGCGGCCTTCGGCTTCGAACGACAGGGGACCCCCGACGCCGTGCGGGTCCTTGGTGCGCGCGACGGCTTCGAGGTCGCGGTCATCCCACCGTTCACGATCGATGGTCGGCCCGTCCGCAGCAGCGAGATCCGGTCGGCGATCGCCGATGGAGACCTGACGACGGCGAACGACCTCCTGGGGCGACCGATGACGCTTCGCGGCGTGATCGAAGCCGATGGGCGACTGACGTTCGCCCTGCCGATGGCACTGCCACCGGCCGGCCGCTATCCGGTGGAACTCGAGGGCTCGATCCGGGTCCTGGAGATCCGCGACGGTGCGGCCTTCCTGCCCGGTCAGGGTCCAGCCGCTCACGCCGTCGTCGGCTTCGTGACTCCCGCGCGGACCGACGCGCCGAACGGGGTCTAGCGGCCGGAGCGGGTCTAGCGGCCGGGCTGCCAGAGCGGCTCGGGGACACCCTGCTCATGGTTCTCGTAGCGCGCCATGACGAAGAGGGCGTCCGACAGGCGGTTCAGGTACGCGAGCACGTGGTCACCGATGGCTTCGTCGCGACCGAGGCGGACCGCCTCGCGCTCGGCGCGACGACAGATGGTCCGGGCGACATGCAGATGAGCCGCACCGATCGCCCCGCCCGGAAGCAGGAAATTCGTCAGGTCCCCGACGACGTCGTTGAACTCGTCGATCAAGCGTTCGAGCTTCTCGACGTGGCGCGCCTCGACCGTCGGGATGCGTGCCCGTCGCGGATCGTCCGACGGCCAGCACAGGTCCGAGCCCAGGTCGAAGAGTTCGTTCTGGATGACGGTCAGCTCGGTCGTGAGGCGTTCGCACAGGCCGGCGGCCAGGGCCACGCCGATCATCGAATTGAGCTCGTCGACCGTGCCGTAGGTGACGACTCGACGCGAATCCTTGGGCACGCGCTCGCCCGCCGCCGAGCCCGGTCGTCCCCTCGTCACCCGTCTTCGTGTAGATCCGGTCCAAGCTCGGCATGGTGCGCTCCGTGCGGTCAGTCGGTAGGGTACCGCGGCGCCACTCCGTGTGGTCGTGCCGCTCCGCGGTCGTGTCGTCGTCGCGCCGGCCCCAAGACTGGCAGTCTTAGGTCCTGGCTAGCAAGGTGCCGAAGGAGCCGATCCGACCCGTCGGTGACCGCTCAGATGCATCTGGATGCATGATCCGGTAGGTGCGTCGGCTCCAACCGATCCATCAGGCGATCGATACCCAGGAACTAAGGCTCTGAGTCTTGGCGCGGCGGGGAACCACGGGGAGTCAGGCTGCACGACCGGACGCCTTGGGCCACTCGGCGGGGCCCGGCGTTTGCCGCATGCCGTCGAGCCTGATACCATCCGCCGGTCATAGATGGAACACATCACGTCACACGTCGTGTACGGAGGAACGAGTGCCGCTCGCGCGGGAACACAAGCAGGAGATCATGACCGGGTTTGCCACCAAGGAAGGTGACACCGGTTCCCCGGAAGTCCAGGTCGCGCTCTTGACAGAGCGGATCAAGGAGCTGACCGGCCATCTCCGGAGCTTTCCCAAGGACAACCATTCGCGCCGCGGCCTCCTCAAGCTCGTCGGCCAGCGCCGCCGCCTTCTCGCCTATCTGATGAAGAAGGACAGCGCGCGCTACCGGGTCGTCATCGGACGCCTCGGACTCCGCCGCTAGCGACGCCGCTCCCGGACCCTGGGTCATCCCGGGGTCCTTTCGCGTCCGACGCTCAACGGCCGAGTCGGCTGGCCTGCCCCCAGGTCGTCCCTTCCTCCACGGCATAGGAGGAAATCACGCACTTGTCTCAGACATTCGAGACGCAGATCGGTGGCCGCACGCTGACCATCGAGACCGGCAAGCTGGCACGACTCGCCGGCGGCGCCGTCACCGTCCGCTACGGTGACACCCTGGTGCTCGGCACCGCCAACCGCTCCGACCCCCGCCCGGGGCTCGACTTCTTCCCGTTGACGGTCGAATTCGAGGAGCGCATGTACGCCGCGGGCAAGATCCCCGGCGGCTTCATCAAGCGCGAGGCGCGCGCGTCGGAGGCCGCCACCCTGGCCGCCCGCCTGACGGACCGCCCGATCCGCCCCCTCTTCCCCGAGGGCTACAAGGACGACATCCAGCTCGTCGTGACGGTCCTCTCGACCGATCAGGAGAACGAGCCGGACGTCATCGGCACGATCGCCGCGTCCGCGGCCCTGACGATCAGCGAGATCCCGTTCTCGGGCCCGGTCGGTGCCGTTCGCATCGGTCGCATCGGCGGCGAGTTCGTCGTCAACCCGACCTACAGCGAGCTTGCCGACTCGGAACTCGACCTCATCGTCTCCGGCACACGCGACGCGATCATGATGGTCGAGGCGGGCGCCAAGCTCCTGCCGGAAGACGTCATGGCCGAGGCGATCCTGTTCGGTCACCGCGCCCTCCAGCCGCTCATCGACATCCAGGAGGAGCTCCGCAAGGCCGTCGGCAAGGCGAAGAGCACCCCGTTCCTCGAAGCCGGCACCGGCTCGGTCCTCGACTTCACCAAGGCCGTCGCCGATGGCGCCGAGTTCGTGGTGATCGACGTCGAGACCACCGGCACCGATCCCAAGATGGCCGATCTCGTCGAGATCGCCGCGGTCAAGGTCAAGGGTGGCAAGATCGTCGACCGCTGGTCGACCCTCGTGAACCCGGGCCGGCCGATCCTGGGCAACCAGATGCATGGCATCAAGGACGCCGACGTCAAGAAGGCTCCGAACGCGGCTGAAGCCGCCCGGGATGCCGTCAAGTTCATCGGCGACGCACTCGTCGTCGGGCATTCGGTCGGGTTCGATCTCGGGTTCCTCGAGACCGCTCTCGCCGATGGCACCCACTTCGAGCAGGGCCGCTACCTCGATACGCTCGTGATCGCTCGTGAGGGCTATCCGGACCTCGAGAACTACAAGCTGCCGACCCTGTCCAACTTCTTCGGCATCGAGCTCGCCCAGGCCCATCGGGCGCTGCCGGACGCCGAAGCCACCGCCAACCTGCTGATCTGGTTCGGCAACGACCTTCCGGGTCGCATCGCCGGTCTCCGCGAGGGCATCTCGACATCGGTCCGGGCCAACCGCACCGGTGGCGACGCCAAGGGCCTCCTCGAGGCCGCTCGACGCGAGGCTCGCATCAGCAAGGCGCTGTTCAACCTCGTCTACAAGAAGACCTGCCGCCAGCTGGCCCTCGATGAGGGGATCCGGATGGACGGTCGCGGGCTGACGGAACTCCGCCAGATCACGGCCGAGGTCGGTGTCCTGCCACGAGCCCACGGCTCCGGGTTGTTCACCCGCGGTGAGACCCAGGTCATGACGATCGCGACGCTCGGATCCTCGTCCGACGTGCAGCGCATCGACACGATCAGCCCCAAGACCGAGAAGCGCTACATCCACCACTACAACTTCCCCCCGTATTCCACGGGTGAGAACAAGCCGATGCGTGGCCCCAGCCGGCGCGACATCGGTCATGGCAACCTCGCCGAGCGGGCGCTCATCCCCGTCCTGCCGAGCCACGACGACTTCCCGTACGTGATCCGGCTCGTGTCGGAGTGCATGTCGTCCAACGGCTCCACCTCGATGGCGTCGACCTGCGGCTCCACCCTCGCCCTCATGGACGCGGGTGTGCCGATCTCGGCTCCGGTCGCCGGTGCGGCCATGGGCCTGATCAGCGAGCCGGACGGCCGGTTCGTGGTCCTCACCGACATCCTCGGCAAGGAGGACTCGGTCGGGGACATGGACTTCAAGGTGACCGGCACGCGGGACGGCATCACCGCCCTGCAGATGGACATCAAGGTCCAGGGCATCAATGAGGCGATCATCCGTGGCGGTCTCAAGCAGGCCCTCGCGGCCCGTCTCGAGATCCTCGACAAGATGGTCGCGGTCATGCCCGAGGCCCGTGGCGAGATGAGCGACTTCGCGCCGCGCATCACCACGATCAAGATCAACCCCGAGAAGATCCGCGAGATCATCGGCAAGGGCGGATCCATGATCCGCAAGATCCAGGAAGAGACCCAGACCGAGATCAACGTCGAGGACGACGGCACCGTGGAGATCGCGGCCGTGTCCGGCGAGAACGCTCGCAAGGCGATCAACTGGATCGAGAGCCTGACCCGCGAGGTCGAGGTCGGCGCCCTGTACATGGGCAAGGTCACCCGGATCATGGGCTTCGGCGCCTTCGTCGAGATCCTGCCGGGCAAGGAAGGCCTCGTCCGCATCGGCGAGCTCGCCGACTACCACGTTCCCACCGTCGAGGACGTCGTGTCCGTCGGCGACGAGATCATGGTGGTCGTCATCGAGGTCGATCGACAGGGTCGCGTCAACCTCTCGCGCAAGGCCGCGATGCAGCGCCATCTGGCCAAGGACCCCGCGTAAGCGGCGCGTCCACGCACCACTTCAGCGTCCAGCGCTCCGCCGGGAAGCCGGCGGGGCGCTGTTATACTCGGCCGGTGCCCTGATCGAATGACCGACCGAGCGGAGCTGTGCCCCGGATGAACCAAGCCCCTCTCACTGTCGCTGTCGTGGGCGCCACCGGCGTGGTGGGTCGCACCATGATCGCCGTGCTCCGCGAACGCGGCTTTCCGATGGGCGAGCTGCGGCTGCTGGCCTCGGGCCGCTCCGCCGGACGGACCGTGTCGGTCGACGGTCGGACGATCGAGATCGGCGAAGCGACCCCGGACGCGTTCGACGGGGTGGATATCGCCCTGTTCTCGGCTGGCGCGGATATCTCACTCCAGCTGGCACCCGAGGCCGCCAAGCGAGGCGCCACCGTCATCGATAACTCGTCGGCGTGGCGGATGGATCCGCACGTCCCGCTCGTCGTGTCGCAGGTCAATCCGGACGACCTGGAGGGACATGCGGGGATCATCGCGAACCCCAACTGCTCCACGATGCAGCTGGCACCGGTCCTGATGGCGCTCCGCGACAGCGTCGGTCTGGAACGGGTGGTCGTCGATACGTACCAGTCCGTCTCCGGCACTGGCGCCGATGCCCTCGCTGAGCTCGAGGCCCAGATCCGGGCGCACGTCGCGGGCGAGCCGAAGCGGGCGGAGGTCTATCCGCACCCGATCGCCTTCAACGCCCTGCCCGAGATCGACACCTTCCTCCCGAATGGCTATACCAAGGAGGAGTGGAAGGTCGTCACCGAGAACCGAAAGATCCTCGGGCTCCCGGACCTGCGCATCTCCTGCACGGCCGTCCGGATCCCGGTGTTCGTGAGCCACTCCGAGGCGGTCCACGTCGAGACGCGTGAGCCGATCACGCCCGAGCGCGCGCGCCGGCTCTTCGCGAGCGTCCCCGGGGTCGTGGTCCAGGACGACCCGGCCACGCACGATTACCCGCTCGCCACGGAAGCGGCCGGGCACGACGAGATCTATGTGGGTCGGGTCCGCCAGGACATCTCGCTGGGCGACGACCGTGGGCTGGCCTTCTGGGTGGTGTCGGACAACCTGCGCAAGGGCGCCGCCACGAACGCGGTCGAACTCGCCGAAGTCCTCGTGGCACGCAACTGGGTCGAACATGCGTCGGCCCGTGGCGCAGCTGCGTACCGGGCCGCCGGGAGCGAGGTGGCGGTCGGCGGAGGGACGGCGTGACGGACGCCGAGCGCCGAGTGGCGCTCGAGGCGATCGCCGCCGAGGTCCGGGGCTGCACGCGCTGCCCGCTCCACGTCGGCCGAACCCGTGCCGTTCCCGGAGAGGGCAACCCCTCGACCGAGGTCGTCTTCGTCGGAGAAGCCCCCGGGTTCAACGAGGATCGACAGGGTCGGCCGTTCATCGGTCGCGCCGGAGACCTGCTCGTCAAGATGCTTGCGTCGATCGAGTGGCGACGCGAGGAGGTCTTCATCACCAACATCGTCAAGTGCCGTCCACCCGAGAACCGCGACCCGGAACCGGCCGAGATCGCCGCGTGTGCGCCGTACCTGACGCGGCAGCTCCAGGTCCTCGATCCCGCCGTCGTCGTCACGCTCGGCCGCCACTCGATGGGCCGGTTCATGCCCGGGGCGAAGATCTCGCAGGCGCACGGCACCGTCCGCCCGGTCGACCCCGAGACGGGTGCCGCGGATGCCCTGGTGTTCGCGATGTACCACCCCGCCGCCGCGCTTCGGACGCCGGCCATCGAGCGGGACAGCTACGACGACATGGCGTCGATCCCGGCCGTCCTGCTGGATGCTCGAGCCCGTCGTGCCGGGCAGGCGGATCCGGTCCCCGCGGTCCCCGCGGAGCCAGCCGTGCCGGCCCTCGCCATCGATGCCGTCGCCAGCCCCGATACTGACCAACTCACGCTCTTTTGAGCCCTTACAGGAACCACATGCCCAAGAAACCAGCCACAGACTCGCCGCTCCGTATCATCCCGCTCGGCGGGGTGGGGGAGATCGGCAAGAACATGTACGTCTTCGAGTACGGCGACGAGATCGTCGTCATCGACTGCGGTCTCATGTTCCCCGACGAGGAGATGTTCGGCATCGACCTCGTCATCCCCGATGTCACCTATCTCAAGGAGAACCGAGCGAAGGTCAAGGCCTTCCTCATCACCCATGCCCACGAGGACCACGTCGGCGCGCTGCCGTACGTGCTGCCCGAGTTCCCGGGCGTCCCGGTCTACGCCTCGACGCTGGCCCGCGGCCTGCTCGGCAACAAGATCAAGGAGCACAAGCTCCACAACAACCCGATCCTGCCCCTCGACCCGGGTGACGAGCTCACGATCGGCGCGTTCACGGTCATCCCGTTCCGCGTCGGCCACTCCATCCCGGACGCCATGGGCATCGCCCTCCGGACGCCGGTCGGGACGATCGTCCACACCGGCGACTTCAAGTTCGACCACACCCCGGTCGATGGCAAGCTCAGCGACTTCGCCATCCTGGCCAAGCTCGGCGCGGAGGGCGTTGCCTGCCTGCTGTCGGACTCGACCAATGCGGAACGACCCGGCTACACGCCGTCCGAGCGGACCGTCGGTGAGGCCTTCCGCGAGATCATGGAACCCCTCGAGGGGCGGACCATCGTGGCCACGTTCGCGAGCAACATCGCGCGCGTCCAGCAGGTCCTCGATGCCGCCGCGGCGCTCGACCGCAAGGTCGCGGTCATCGGCCGCTCCATGGAACAGAACTTCCGGATCGCGACGGACCTCGGGTACCTGAAGTACGACCCTTCGATGATCGTGCCCAAGGACAAGATCAAGGACCATCCGGACGCCAAGCTCGTGATCGCCACGACCGGCGCGCAAGGTGAGCCGATGGCGGGCCTGGCGCGGATGGCCAACCGCGACCACCGCTTCGTCGAGATCCAGCCCGGGGACACGGTCATCGTCAGCGCCAGCCCGATCCCGGGCAACGAGGAATACGTCTCGCGCACGATCGACAACCTGTTCAAGGCCGGGGCGAACGTCTACTACCACGCCATCAAGCGCGCCCACGTCTCCGGTCATGCCAGCCAGGAAGAGCTCAAGCTCATGCTCGGTCTGACCAAGCCGACGCACTTCATCCCGATGCACGGCGAGTTCCGGATGCTCGTGCAGCATGGCCGCCTGGCCATCGAAACGGGCGTCGATCCCGGCAACGTCTTCATCATCGAGAACGGCACGCCCATCGAGCTGTTCCCCGATGGCACGGCCCATCGCGGGAGCCCGGTGACGGCCGGGTACGTGTACGTCGACGGACTGTCGGTCGGCGAGGTCGGCGATGTCGTCCTGCGCGACCGCCGCTCCCTGGCGAACGACGGCATGTTCATGATCGTGGTCACCGTCGACAAGCAGACCGGCGAGGTCATCGGTCGTCCGGAGATCGTGACCCGCGGGTTCGTGCACCTCAACGAGAAGGACCCGTTGATGGCCGAAGCCGTCGAGCGGGTCGTCACCGCGATCAGCACGCCGGGCAGTCACATCAGCGAGGTCGCCCTCCTCAAGACCCAGATCAAGGACGGCGTGTCGCGCTATCTGTACGAGCAGACCAAGCGACGTCCGATGGTCTTCCCGGTGGTGGTCGAGGTCTAGCCGATGGCGACCCGTCGACGCACCAGCTCCACGAGCCGTACCCCGGCGACCAAGCGGACACGCCGTCGGGCGGGGACCGGTCTCGGCCAACGGATCACCCCGGAGGTCGTCCGGACGATCGTGGAGATCTCGCTGCTCGTCGTGGGTTCCGTCACCTTCATCGCGCTGATCCTGCCCGGCGAAGGCCGGCTCACGAGCTGGTGGACCGGGGTCTTCGCGCCGTGGTTCGGGACCATGCGTTGGCTGCTGCCCTTCGCGCTCCTGGGGGCCGGCGCCTACCTCGGGTGGCGGCACCCGAAGGGCTGGGGATTCACGTTGCTCGGCCTGGCCATCGCTTACGCGGGGGTGGTCGGGGCGGCCGAAGTCCTGGGCGTGAACGGTGGCCGCGTCGGGCGGTTCCTGCAGGGTCTGCTGGAGCCGCTGCTGACGACACCGGGCGCGCTGATCATCCTGATCACGATGGTGGTCGGGGGGCTCATGCTGGCGTTCGACCTCCGGCTCTCGCAGCTGACGGCCCCGATCACGGGGTTCCTGGCCTGGCTTCGGATCACGGGCGCATCGGCGCTCGAGCGCGAGCCGGCAGGCCCCGGGACACCGGTCGGACCAGGCAAGCCGGCCGCGTCGAACGGTCGTGATGCGAAGGTGGCCAAGGGCGCTGGTGCTGCGGCGATCGCGGGCGCCACCGTATCGTCCGGGCAGACCGGGATCTGGGGCGCTGATGGCGCCCCAAGGACCTCCGACATCCCGACCGCGATCCCGAGCGCCGTCCCGACATCGGCGACCTTTGCCCCGGCACGGACCGGTGGCACGGCCACCGACGTGGCGGTCAGGCCAGCCGCGGAGATCGCCATCCGGCCGATGCGCGACCCCGATGACGTCACCGACGCCAGTGACTCGCCGCCGACCCGTGAGCGCATCGAGTACATCCTGCCGTCGACCGCGATCCTCGACGACGTGGCGGTCCCGATCTCGGCTGGTGGGGACGAAGCCTCGCATCGGCGGGTCGAGGAGATCATCGTCAAGAAGCTGGCGGGCTTCAACATCCCCGCGCAGGTCACCGCGAGGAACGCCGGGCCGGTCGTCACGCAGTACGAAGTCCAGCCGGCGCCCGACATCAAGCTCAGTCGCATCGAAGCCCTCGCCGACGACCTGGCGATGGCGCTCGCCGCACGATCGCTGCGCATCGAGGCGCCGATCCCCGGCAAGAGCGCGGTCGGCATCGAGATCCCGAACAAGGACTTCAACGTCGTCGCCCTGCGGCGGATCCTCGAGGAGGTCGACTTCAAGGCCTCGGGTTCGAGGTTGACGTTCGCCCTCGGACGCGATGTGGCGGGCAATGCCCAGGCGGTCGACCTCGCCAAGATGCCGCACCTGCTGATCGCCGGCGCGACGGGGTCGGGCAAGAGCGTCATGGTCAACGCGCTGATCGCGAGCCTGCTGTGCGAGGCCACGCCGGACGATGTCCGGATGATCCTGATGGACCTCAAGCGGGTCGAACTGGCCGCCTACAACGGTCTCCCGCACCTCCTCGTGCCGGTGATCACGGAACCCGAGCGTGCCAAGGCGGCGCTCAAGTGGGCGGTCAACGAGATGGAGGCCCGCTACCGACGGCTCGCGGGCGCGACGGCCCGCAACATCAAGGCCTTCAACGAGACCCGGGCCGATCCCGAAGACCGGATGCCGTACATCGTCATCGTCATCGACGAACTCGCCGACCTGATGATGCGCGAAGGCAAGAACGTCGAGGATCCCATCGTCCGGCTCGCCCAGAAGGCCCGCGCCACCGGCATCCACATGGTCCTCGCGACGCAGCGCCCGAGCGTCAACGTCGTGACCGGTCTCATCAAGGCCAACTTCCCGAGCCGCATCGCCTTTGCGATGGCCTCGCAGATCGACTCGCGGACGATCCTGGACTCGCCGGGCGCGGAGGACCTGATCGGGCGCGGCGACATGCTGTACCAGCCGTCGGACCTGCCGCGACCGATGCGGCTGCAGGGTGTGTTCGTCTCGGACCCGGAGATCGCCAGGGTCGTCCAGCACTGGAAGGACCAGATCGACGGCCCGCACTACGACCTCTCGATCACCGAGAACGACGAGGAGGGCACGGGATCCGTCGACGATCTCGCCGACGAAGAGGCCGACCGACTCCTGCCGGATGCCATCGAGGTCATCCGGGAGTACGATCGGGCATCGGCTTCGCTCCTCCAGCGACGTCTGAAGGTCGGGTACGCGCGGGCCGCCCGGATGATCGACCAGCTGGAGGCCCGGGGCTATATCGGGCCGTTCGACGGCTCGAACGCACGGCCGGTGCTTCGTCGCGAGACACCCGCCGATGCGGCGAGTACTGCTGACGAGGACCTGGGATGACGACACGCGACCAGCTCCGGCGAGCCGTTCGGGGCGACCGCCCTGACGCGCCGACGCCGGAACCGGTCGACGGCCTGCTGAGCCTGCCGGAACGGCTCTACGCGGCCCGTGAGCGCAAGGGCGTGGACCTCTACCGAGCCGAGCGCGACACCAAGATCCGGGCGCGCTATCTCTCGGCCCTCGAGATCGGCGACTGGAAGGAACTCCCGGGCGACGTCTACACGATGGGGTTCCTGCGCAACTACGCGGTCTATCTCGGCCTTGATCCCGACGAGATCCTGGCGCAGTGGCGTCGAGAACGTGGCATCCAGCGCGCGGCGGCTCCGGTCATCGCGGGTCCCCAGCCACTCGCGACGCCCCGCAAGGGGCTCACCTTCTCGCCGTTCCTCGTGGTGTTCGGGCTGATGACGGTCGGCGTCCTGATCTTCGGGGCCTATCTCGGCGTCCAGTTGCTGCGGTTCGCCAAGCCGCCGACCGTATCGGTCACCGATCCTGCGACCGCCGTCGTCGACGTGGACGACGCCGCGACCTCCTACACGCTTCGCGGCATCACGATCCCGGGCGGGACCGTCAACATCGCGACGCCGGGGCGGGACCCATATGGCGTCTCCGCCGACTCGAGCGGCCGATGGTCGGCCCAGGTGGACCTTCGGCGCGGTCGGAACCAGTTCGATGTCAGCGCGCTCGATCCCGATACGGGGAAGAGCTCCGAGGAGACCATTCGGCTGTACCTCACCGTGCCGTTCCTCGGGACCGAGTCTCCGACGCTCACGCTCGACCAGCCCGCCGAAGGGCGCCACGTTCGAGAACGGCGCGATCCCGATCCAGGGACATACGACGAATGCGAGTGGCGTCGTCGTGACCGCCGCCTATACGGGGCCCGCCGGCTCCAAGGCGCCCAAGGCGGCCGATGCCACCCCGAAGCCTCCGAAGCCCGTGTCGGTCAAGGTCGGAGACGATGGGACGTTCAACACGCCCCTCGAACTCACGACAGGCAAATGGGCGGTCACGGTCACCGCGACCAGCACCGAGGGCAAGTCCACCTCGCTCACCCGAAACGTCATGGTCGCCTTCAAGGGCGTGAACGTGGTGGTCTCGATCAAGGGCGGGCGGGCGTGGCTCAAGGTGTGGGTCGACGGTCAGGTATCGGATCAGACCACGGCGGCGGGCCGCGTCTACGCCCCGGGCAAGTCCCTGACCTTCACCGCGAAGGAATCGGTGGAGGTTCGGACCGGCAAGTCGAGTGCCACCTACTTCGCGGTCAACGGGACCGATCTCGGCCACATGTCCGAGGCGGGCAACCCGGAGACCTGGCTGTTCGCGCCGCCAGCCGAGCCGCTGCGGACCGATCGACGCTGACGCGTCGATGGACACGCTCGGGGCGACCACGACCACGCTGGACGAACTCGCCCGACGACTGCAGACCGTGTGTATCGGGGCCGGCCTGACCGTGGCGACCGCGGAGTCCTGCACGGGCGGTCTGGTCGCCCACGCGATCACGTCGGTCGCGGGCGCGTCGGGCTACTTCGTCGGTGGCGTCGTGAGCTACTCGAACGCCGTGAAGGCATCGCTGCTCGACGTCGATCTCGAGCTGTTGGCCACGCACGGTGCCGTGAGCGCGGAGGTCGCCGTGGCGATGGCCACCGGGGTGCGGCAACGCCTGGCATCCGATCTGGGGGTGGGGATCACCGGCGTCGCTGGACCGGACGGCGGCACGTCCGAGAAGCCCGTCGGTCTGGTCTATGTGGCGGTGGCGGACCGGCGCGGGACGGCCGTCCGCTGGTTTCGATGGCCGGGCGATCGTTCGCAGAACATCCATGACAGTGCGGTCGCGGCGCTCGAGCTCCTGGTCGAGCGGGCGATCGTGCTCGCAACACCGGTCCAGCCCCCAAGCGCGGCGGACCAGCGGTGACGCGAACCGCGAATGACGTTTCGCGCGGCCTCGCACCCGCCCGCACGGCGCAGCCGATCCCGCCGGGGACACGGATCCACATCCTCGGCGTCGGTGGTGCGGCGGCATCCGGCGCCGCGCTCCACGCCGCCGCGGTGGGGGCCGTGGTGACGGCCTGCGACTCGGGTGGGCCGGATCCGCTCACCGGGGCGGTGCTCGCGGCCGGTATCCAGATCGACTGGGAGCATTCGACCGCCCACGTTCGGCGAGCCGACGGCGAGGCGGCGGTCGATCGCCTCGCCGTCACCAAGGCGGTCACCTCGGTCCACCCGGATCATCCGGAGATCCTCGCCGCGCTCGAGGTCGGCCTGACACCCGAGAGCGTCCAGCAGGTCATCGCGGATGCCGCGGCGACCGGGGATCGGCGGCTGATCGGCGTCAGCGGGACGCATGGCAAGTCGACGACGTCGGGCTGGATCCTGCACATCCTCGTGGCCGCGGGTCTGGACCCGTCCGGGTTCGTCGGAGCCGGTCTGCCGGCCGACATCGCCGGTCCGCAGCGCGGGGTCGCCCGGTTCGGTGCGGGGCGCGACTTCGTGGTCGAGGCGGACGAATACGCCGGCAACTTCGATCCGTATCGCCCCGATATCGCGGTGCTCATCTCCGCGGAGTGGGACCACCCCGATGTCTTCGCGTCGGAGGACGACGTCGTGACCGCCTTCGCGGACTGGATCGTGCGTCTGGCACCCAGCGGGTCGCGAGTCCCGGTGCTGGTCGCCAATGCCGGGGACACGGGCGTCCACCGCGTGCTCGACGCGCTGGAGACCTGGGATGGCCGCCGCATCCTGGTTCGGCTCGCCCCAGCCGGCGCCGACCAGGCGACCCCCGCGGGTGAGGCCACGCTCATCGGCCGGATCGTGGGCGAGGACCCTGACGGCACGGATCTCGAGATCACGGGGCTGCGTGGGCCGGACGCGGCGCCCGATCACGTTCGGTTGCAGCTCATCGGCCGGCACATGGCGATCGATGGCCTCATGGCGGCCGGCGGTGCGCTCGCGGCCGGTGTGGATCCCGACGCGATCCTGCGAGGGCTGGCGACGTTCGCGGGTGTCGAGCGCCGGTTCGAACTGAAGGGCGACGTCGGTGGCGTGACCGTGCTCGACGACTATGCCCACCACCCCACGGCGATGCGGTTGACCTTCGCGGCTGCACGACAGCGATATCCGGGCCGGCGCTTGTGGGCGGTCTATGAGCCGCTGACGTTCCACCGGACGGCGGCCATGCTCGACAGCTTCGCCGCGGTGCTCGCGGAGGCGGACCGCGCGGTCGTCATCGATATCTGGGCGGTGCGTGACCCGGACACCACGATCACCTCGGCCGCGGCCCTGGCGGCGGCGACCAGCGCGCTGAGCCGGATCCCGGCCGTCGCGCCGGGCAGCCCCGAGGCGACGGCTGCCTACCTTGCCGGGGAAGTCGTCAGCGGCGACGTCGTGCTGGTGATGGGCGGTGGCCGTTCCTACGTGGCCGCCGAGCAGCTCGTCGAGCGGCTTCGTGCCCGCGAGGGCCAGGCGCCAGCCTAGGCCAACGTGCCTAGGCGACCGGTTCCGGCGTCGTCTCGTCGGCCCCGATCGGTCGCGCGTAGAGGGTGTGTCCCTCGGACGTGATGCACGCCCCGGTGCCCAGCTCCCATTGCCATCCGTGCAGCGCGCACGTCATGACGCCGTCCTCGACCGTCGCGAAGCGGGTCAAGTCGGCCTTCATGTGCGGACACCGGCGCTGGACCTCGAACCCGGCGAGCTGGAAGGTGCCCTGGATGGGGCCGTGCTCGGCGTAGAAGCCCTCCGCGTACTGGAGCCGCTCGACGTTGAGGCACTTGAACCACGTGTAGACATAGTCGTTGTACGGCCCGCGTCGATGCGCCTGGAACCGCATGGACAGGAACAGCTCGTTGACCCAGTCCTCGACGTGTTCGCGAACGAGGTGGTCCACGAGGTCGCGCTTGATCGCGAACTGATAGCGCGGGTTCTCGTCGGGCAATGGCCGACGAACGCGGCGCTCCGCGTAGTCGATGACGATCTGCTCGTCGCCGACGTCGAGCAGGACCGGTTGGTTGATCCCCGCGCAGATCATGTCGGCCTGTTCGAGGAGCGGGTCCCACCATGCCTGCAATTCGGGCAGCAGATCGACCCTCGGCCCGGCCCACGCGGCGCGTTCGGCCGCGATGACCGGACGCTTCCGTGCCTGATAGGCCTCGAGATAGGCGCGCTTGTCGGCGAAGATCGGGGCTGGATCCAGGGGATGGGTGACCTCGAACCGGCCGGGGCTGACGTCGGCCACGGACCCGGGCAGCATCAGCCGTCCACCGGAACGGCCCTGCTCCTCGATGTAGGACAGGAACGTCGGTTGGTCGGGGAACGTGTTCCAGTCGTCGCCGGCGAGATCGTTGTACTCGAAGAGGTCGTCGTCGAGGAAGCACGGCGGCCCGGCGGATGGCACGACGAACGCGGGATCGAGGACCTCGATGTAGCGGAACGCCCGTGCCAGCTGGGCGACCCGTTTCTTGTGACCGAGGACCTGCTGGGCGTTGTCGGGGTAGTCGTAGACCATCGGGTACCAGATCGCGCCCGAGAATTGCAGGAACGCGGCATCGAGCGGTCCGCCGACCAGGAGCCGGTCCGGGTCCGGCGGTCTGGAGTCGTTCATGTTCAGGACACGGACGTCGCCGTCATCGATGAGCAGCGCCGAGTCACCGATCGGGCCATCCGTCGGCGCGACAAGCGCGTGGATGGTCAGCGTGAGCGGCCCTGCCTGGAACGGTTCGAGATCGACGGATTCGATGAACCGGTGGAATCCGAGCGCGGTGAGTTCCTTGCGCAGGTCGTCGAGCGGATAGGCGGGCAGCAGCACCGTCGTGTCCTTGTCGACATGGGCGCTCAGGTACCGCGGGTCGAAGTGGTCGTGGTGCAGATGCGAGACGTAGAGGTACGTCGGGTGGCCGATGTGTTCCGGATCGATGCCGTCGTTCGCCGGGAACGGGTACCAGGAACCGAAGAACGCGGGGTTGAACCAGGGGTCGCAGAGGAGGCTGACGCCCTTGCTCTCGACGTAGAGGCCGGCCTGCCCCAGGAAGGTGATCTGCACGGGTCCAAGGATACCGGCGCGAGCGCCGTCCGCCCGGCGACACCTGTCCGGGTCGTGACCTACCATGGGCGTCCCGCACCACATGGGAGTCCGAACGGATGTCCATCGACTACGCGACCGCCGCCGCGCTCCTCGAGACGTTCGGTCGCGCCTGGCAGACCTTCGATGGCGACCTGATCGTGTCGTTGTTCGGCGACGACGCCGAGTACCACGCGGACCCGTTCACGGCCCCGTTGGTCGGGCACAATGCGATCCGGGCGTACTGGCTCGATGGGTCCCGCACGACCGAGCAGGTCGAGTTCACCGTCGAGCGCCACTGGGTGTCGGGGGAGACCGTCCTCGCGGCATGGCATGCGAGCTTCGTCGAGACCGCGACGGCCGCCCGGGTTCGACTCGTCGGCTTCATGACGTGGGAGCTGGCGACCGATGGCCGGATCACCCGGCTGCGTGAATGGACGTTGACCGCACCGGCCGTGGCCGGGTAGGGCAGAGGAGGAACGATGGCAGGGGACTTCTCCTTCGACGTCGTGAGCGACTTCGACGAACAGGAGCTTCGCAACGCCCTCGACCAGGTCCGCCGCGAGGCTGGCCAGCGCTATGACTTCAAGGGCGTGACCGTCGACATCGAGCAGGGCAAGGACGAGATCACCCTCGCGACCGACGACGAATACCGCGCGTCGGCGATCAAGGATCTGATCGAGTCGAAAGCCATCCGCCGGAACCTTTCGCTCAAGATCTTCGACTGGGGCAAGGTCGAACCGGCCGGCGGCAACACGGTCAAGCAGGTGATCAAGCTGCGCCGTGGCCTGCCCGACGATGTCGCCAAGCGGATCACCAAGCTCATCCGAGACGACTTTCCCAAGGTGAAGTCACAGATCCAGGGCGACGCGGTGCGCGTGACGGCCAAGAGCAAGGACGACCTGCAACGCGTCATGGCGCGGCTTCGTGACCTCGACGAGCCGGTGCCGCTCCAGTTCGAGAACTACCGGTAGTGGCCGACGTCGACGCGACCGAGGCGATCGAGGCGACCGAGGCTGGCTCCGAAGTCTCCGACGACGACCTGGCGCATGCCGTGGCCGCCGAGACCGAGGCCGAGGCCGACGCCGAGCCCGAGACCGACGCCGAGCCGGATCCGGTGACGATGACGGAGACCAGCACCGACACCGAGACGGACGTGGCGGCGACCGATGTCGAACTGCCACCGGCTGGACCCCCGACGGTCGGACGGTTCGTGGCCATGGCGCTTCGGGCCGCGGGCGTGCGGTATGCATTCACGGTGCCCGGGGAGTCGTTCCTGGGGCTGCTGGATGTCCTCGGCGAGGTCGGCATCCGCGTCGTGGCCACGCGCCACGAGGGCGCAGCGGCGTTCATGGCCGAAGCCCACGGGCAACTGACCGGTCGGCCGGCCGTCTGTCTGGCGACCCGAGCCGTCGGTGGCGCGAACCTGGCGATCGGGATCCACACGGCCCGACAGGACTCGAGCCCGATGTTCGCCATCGTGGGTCAGGTGGAGCGGGCATTCCTCGGTCGGGAGGCCTTCCAGGAGATCGATCAGGTGGCCACCGCTGGGGGGTCTTGCCAAGTGGGCCGCACAGCCGATGACCGCGGCTGCCGTCCCGGACGTCATGGCCGATGCGGTCCGTGAGGCACTCACGGGTCGCCCTGGACCGGTCCTGATCTCGTTCCCCGAGGATCTGCTGGACGAGATCGTCGAACTGACACCAGAGGAACCCCGGCGTCCGGCGCCGCTGCGAGCGAGCTCCGAACAGATCCGCGCCGCGATCGACCTCCTGGCGTCCGCCGAACGGCCGGTCATCCTCGCCGGAGGCGGTGTCCTGCGGGCACGGACGTCGACCGAACTCCTGCGGTTCGCCGAGCTCCTCCATGTCCCGGTGATCGCCGGCTGGCGCCGCGGGGATGTCATCGCCAACGAGCACCCGCTGTATCTCGGGATGGCCGGTCTCGGAGCACCGGCGACCGTCCGGGCTCGCCTGGAAGCCGCGGACGCGGTGCTGGTCATCGGCTGTCGGCTCAACGAGGCCACCTCGTACGGCTACGTGCTCCCGACGTCGGGGGTCCCGTGGGCGCACGTCGACCTGGTCACCGAGCGGGCCGCCGGCCTGCCCACGGCGGACCTCCGTATCGATGCCGATGCCCGCTCCTTCCTTCGGGCGGCGAACGAGCGCCTCATGGCCGGGGCCGTCCTTGACGCCGAACGCGTCGCCACCCGCGATCGATACAACCTCGAGGACCGGGCCGCCTGGGAAGCCGCGACCGTGGTCGATGCGACGGCCTGGGACGGTCCCGGGGTGCACCCGGGCCGGACGATCACCACGTTGCGACGGGTCTTGCCCGATGAGGCCATCCTCACGACCGACGCCGGCAACTTCGGTGGCTGGGCCGGGCGCGGGTTCCGGTTCCGCCGACCAGGGACATTCCTTGGCCCGACGTCCGGCGCCATGGGGTATGGCCTTCCCGCAGCGATCGCGGCCGCGCTCATCCATCGCGATCGCCCGGTCGTCGCGCTGGTCGGTGACGGTGGGCTCGCGATGACGATGGCCGAGCTTGAGACGGCCGTCCGGGAGAACACCCGTGTCGTCGTCGTGGTCTTCGACAACGAGCGCTACGGCACGATCCGGATGTGGCAGGACCGCCGCGGCACCGGCCAGGGTGTCGCCACCGAACTCGGGCCGATGGACTTCACGGCGATCGCCCGGGCCTGCGGGGCCAGGGGGGTCCGGGTCGAGCGCGACGCCGACTTCGAGCCGGCGCTGCGGACGGCCCTCGCCGCGGATCGACCCACCGTCATCCAGCTCGCGCTGGATCAGCGATGGGTGTCGGTCGACCAGCCGCCCGCGTGACCAGGCTGACGTACCACCTCGTCCCCGAAGCGGTATGGGACGCCACGGAACCCGACGTCCCATACGCCGCCGCATCCCTGACGAGTGAAGGGTTCATCCATTGCACGGACGGGGCGGCCGAGCTCGTCGCGACGGCGAACCGGCACTACCTGGGCGACGCACGCGGATTCCTGGCGTTGACGATCGACCTTGACCGGAGCGGGTCTCCGTGGCGGATCGAGGATCAACGAGGCATCTATCCCCACGTCTTCGGTCCGATCGATCGGGCCGCCATCGTCCGGTACGAGCCGATGGAACGTGACATCGATGGACGGTTCCTGGGCGTCGGTGAGCAACGCATCGGCGCCGAGTAGGACCCCCGCGCGGCGATCCACGCTCGGTCAGGTGCGGGCACGCACCGAACGCGGGTACCTCTGGCGTCGGCCGGGCTGGACCTTCTTGCGCTTGACGTTCGAGCCGCCGACGGCCACGGTTCGGGCATGACCGATCGATCACGCCCGACGCGTTTCGCCGTGGGCCTCGCCATCGCTGCGATGCTCGTCTCGGTCGTGTCCGTCAGTGCGTGGAGCAATGGCCCGCACGTCTCGGGCAATCCCGATCCCGCGAACGCGGATGGCTACGGCACCCACGACTGGATCGTCGATCAGGCGGTCAAGGTGCTCGACGGTCGGGCGGACGGATGGTTCGATGCTCACGCGGCCCGACTGGTCAGCGATGACCCCGATACGAAGGGCCGATCGCCCGGCGACGGACTCGGCGAGTGGCACGTCTACCGCGAGGCTGGCCGACGTGGCGGGGCGATCCAGCGGATCACCGAGCTGTACAGCCAGGCCGTCGCGGACTATGGGGCAGGGGACTACCACGCCGCGAGCGAGGACCTCGGCCTGCTCTCGCACTACTACTCCGACATCCTCAACCCGTATCACTCGGCCCACGCCGGTCTCGGCAAGGACGCATCGCACAAGGCGTACGAGCTGCTCGTCGACAAGTCCACGAAGAAGGCGAGTGACCGGCCGGAATGGTCGAGCGCATCACGGAGCGTCAGCTCGGTCTCGAACATCCGGACCATGGCGATCGCCGCTGCGGCCTACTCGCGCGGCAAATGGAGCGCGTTGTACGGCGCCTTCAAGGACCATCAGTCGAGCCTGAGCAGCCGCGCCAGCGAGGTGACGGGATGGGTCATGAAGCGAGCCGCCCGGGACATCGCGAGCATCATCTACTCCGTCGCCCGAGGTGTCGGTGAGGCACCCGCGATCGCCAGCCTCAAGCTCACGGTCAAGTACCCGTACGTCGCCCGCAACGAGCCCTATCAGGCGGTCTACGTCGTCGCGAAGGACGCCGCAGGGCACGCGATCGAAGGGCTCGAGGTCGATGTCGACTGGCCGCTGGCCGGAGGCGGGACGACCCACAAGTGGAGTTACACGGACCAGCACGGCTGGGCCAAGGTCTGGGGTGCGGTCGGCGCCAGTCCGTACATGGTCAAGCGCAACATCGTGGTCCACACCGTGAGCGGCGGGCATCCCAGGACGGACACCGCCTGGTTCATGGCCACCCCGAAACTCGCTGGCGGCGCATCCGGGTACAAGATCGCCGTGAGTGACACCACGGTCAAGGCCGGCCAGGTCGTCAAGATCACCACGCTGGCGCGTGACACCAAGGGCCATCCCGTCGCCGGTCTCAAGGTCACGTGGACGTGGACGTTCGGGTCCAAGACGATCAAGACCACGGGTACCACGAACAGCTCCGGCAAGGCGTACTCGAGCCAGACCATCACGTCGAGCACGACGCACAGCACCGTGACCGTCACCGCGCGGACGCAGTCCGCCAATGTCTCGCGGTCAGCCTCGACGCACTTCAAGCGCGTCGACTAGATCACCCTAGCGAGGCCCGCCTCGGTCGGACCGAGAACGTGGCGTCCGCGACAGCAGCACGCCAAGACCGGCGATCACGCCGAATGCGAGGATCACGGCGGTCCCAAGCGGTGCTCCACCGCCCCCTGGGCCATCGGTCGACGCGATGGTATCCGTCGGTGGGGGCGTGACCTTGGCGGTCGGATCCGGATCGGGATCGGGCGGCGCCGGGATGGTCACCGTGAAGTCCACGTTGTCGAGGAAGTTCCCCACCGAGTCATCACCCGAGCCCGCGCTGACGGCCCGGAACGCGAACCGCGTGCAGGTCTGACCGGCTGGCACGACGTAGTCGTCGCCATGGGCGCCCCAGGCCGTCGTCCCGTCCGTCAGGTCCGGAGAGACGTAATCCCAGCCGTCCGCTCCGTTCACGTTGGCATCGTTCGCATCCCCGATCAGGACCTGCATGGTGTCGTCGCCGCCACGCCCGCGATGGAGCAGGGTCCAGCTCATCGTCGCGCCGGGCGTGGACACGACGTCCTGGTACAGGGTGCCCGCGGTGTTCGCGTTGAGCTCGGCAAAGGCGTTCCCGCCGCCGGCCGGAACGCCGAGGTAGCCATCACCCCAGATCTCGATCTGGTCGAGGTCGTCGGTGGTGGCCCAGAACGGGACCGACGCAGCCGGGAACAGGGTGAACGTGTCCGCGGCCACGGCCGGGTCCTCGAACCCACCATTGCCGAGGGAATCGCTGGCACCGTCGCAGACCGCGGCCATCGCGGGACCTGCGGCTGCGAACGATCCGAGGATCAGGGCCGTCACGGACAGCAGGAACAGGAATGGGCGTCGCACGCGCATCGCTCCTTTCGCGGGGCACAGCGGGAAAGAGCTGGGGTTGGCGGCCATGGTGACACGATGCGCCGGCAAATGCCACTCGCGCTCAGTCCCGCGTGAACGCCTCGAGGATCTTCGAGAAGGCCCAGTCGGTCTGTTCGATGCCCGAACAGCTGTCACCGGCTCCGACACCCGGACACGAGCCGTTGTCGCGCTGCGAGGCCCACATCGAGAGGTGGCCCAACCCCTGCTGCTGCGCGAACGCGAGGATCGTTCGTGCGTGATCGAGCGTCGTGAGCTCGGTCTTCGCCGGGTAGTCGTCGACGCCGTTCATGATCGTGAGCCCGATCATCGCCCAGAGCTCGGCGTCGGTCTTGTCCGGGTAGAGCGTGGCGAGCTGTCCATGCAGACCGGTGGCGGCCGAGATGGCGGCCTTGGCCATGTCGGTGGTCACATCGTCGTAGTAGTCGAAGACCATGAGGTTGACGATGTCGACGCGCGTCCCGTGCTGGACGGCGTTCTCCAGGACGGCGAGGGCGTTCGCCTCGAGGCCGTCCGGGCTTGTCGGCAACGTGTACTGGACCTCGACGGCGCGTCCGGTCGCCGCGAATCGATCCTGGAGGACCTTGAGGGCGGCGTTCCGCCGGTCGATGCCGTCGGGCCGATCGAGCGACTCCACCTCGACGTCCATGTCCAGTCGCGTGACGCCCAACGCGTCGAGGACGCCTTCGTATGAGTCTGCGATCGCGTCGGTATCGGTGCAGGCGTCGGCGATCTCGCGTCCCTCGTGGTCGGCGGCGTAGCCTCCGAAGGACGGGATCACATCGCCCCCGGTCGCCTGAAGGTCGGCCACCTCGGTCGAGATCTGCTTGCCGGCCACGTCGCTGAGCTTCGTCGTGCCGTTCCAGGTCAGATCGCACGACGCGCTGCCGATCGCCTCGAGGAACGCGAGCGTCAGGTGCTTCGTCGCCGAAGCGGCGGCGATGTCACCGATGTGGTCACCCACCCACATCTCGACGTAGGGTGCGAACAGACGGGCCGGAGCCGTCGGTGGGGGACTGGTCGGGGCTGCCGTGACCGGCGCCGTCGAGGGCGATGCGCTGGGTGTCGGTCCACCGCAGCCGAGCGCGATGACGAACAGGCAGGCGGCGAAGGTCGCGAGGCGGCCGGGCACCGACCGATGCTACCGCGTTGCGTCCGGTGTCGGCTGCGATCTCCGGGCGGACGGGAACGGGCGGGACCGCGTGGCCCCGCCCGTCGTCGCTCCGCGGCCGAAGGGCCGCATGCGTGCGTGTCGCTGGATCAGCTGGCCGGCGGCAGAAGAACGGCATCGATGACGTGGATGACGCCGTTGGAAGCCGGGATATCGGTGGTGACGACCTTCACGGTGTCGTTGAGATAGACCGTGCCGTCCTTGACGGTGATCTTGATCGGCTGTCCTTCGACGGTGTCAGCCGACGTCATCCCGACCACCTGATCCGCCATGACCTTGCCGGACACGACGTGGTACAGGAGGATCTTCTTGAGGGCTTCGGGGTCCTTGAGCAGGCCGTCGAGCGTCCCGGCTGGCAGCGCGGCGAACGCGTCGTCGGTCGGGGCGAACACGGTGAACGGGCCGGCGCCCTTCAGGGTGTCGACCAGGCCGGCCGCCGTCGCAGCCGTGAGCAGGGTCTTGAAGGAGCCGGCGGCCGTGGCCGTTTCGACGATGTCGCCGGTCGCCATGGCGTCCGACGGGGCCGCTGTCTCCGCAGCCGCGGACGGTGCAGCAGTGGCGGGTGCAGCCGTGGCCGGTGCAGCCGTGGCCGGCGCGGGCGTCGCCGGGGCCGGAGATGCCGCCGCGCTGCAGGCGGAGATGGCGAGCGAGAACGCCATGGCACTGAACAGGATCGTGCGCTTCATATGGTTCCTTTCGGTGGTCGCGTGGATCGGTGTCGGGATCGGGCGATGGGCCGATCTCGAGCGCCGGTCAGGTTTCGTCGTCCCGGAGCCTCTTCGGGTCGCGGTCCCGGACGGATTGCCCAGGCACCCGTTTCGACCGGGCGCGGGTGCTATCGTCCGAGGATGGGCATCGAGATCCGGACGATCGGGGACGAGGAGATCGCGGCGTTCGTCGGCACGTCCGCTGCGGCATTCCTCGAGCACGTCGATGCGACCAAGCTCGCCGATGAGATGCGTCCGTTCTGGGACCTGTCGCGGGCGTGGGCCGCGTTCGACGATGGGCGCGTCTGCGGGACCTTCCGGTCGTGGGCCACGGAGCTGACCGTGCCCGGCGGTGGACGACTCCCGGCGGCGGCCGTCGTCCAGGTCACGGTCCTGCCGACCCATCGCCGCCGGGGGATCCTGCGACAGCTGATCGCCGCGGAACACGGCGCGATCCGCGAGCGAGGCGAAGCCGTGGGCCTGCTGCACGCCGCCGAGTACCCGATCTACGGCCGATTCGGCTACGGTCCGGCGACGCAGGAGGCGGAGTGGTCGCTGGCGACCGACGAGATGGCGTTCAACATGACGCCGTCCGGTCGTGTCGACATCGTCCCCGTCGATATCGACACTCGGGACGCCTTCCGCGACGTCTTCGAGACCTCGCGTCTCCAGGTAGCGGGGGCGATCCGCCGCCGCGAATGGACCTGGGACTATGAACTCGGCCTCGTCAAGTCAGCGTGGGGCGACGACTGGAAGGGTTTCGCGGCGTTGCATCGCGATGGAGCGGGCGTCACGGATGGCTACGTCCGGTATCACGTGGTCGACGACAAGTGGGAACGCCGTCAGCCGAGGAACGTCCTGAAGGTCGATGAGCTGGTCGCGCTGACCGACGACGCGTACATCGGGCTGTGGCAGTTCCTGGCCTCGATCGACTGGGTCGGGACGATCAAGGCGGAGCGACGCACCCCGACCGAACGACTGCCGTGGTTCCTCGTGAACGCCCGGGCGGCGGTGGTGTCCGAAGTCGGAGACGACTTGTGGGTGCGCTTGTTCGATGTCGCGCGAGCGCTCGAGACACGTTCCTACGAAGGGACGGCGGACATCGTCCTCGAAGTGATCGACGCCGAGGCACAGGGTGGGCGATCGCGCCTCCAGCTTGAGGCGACGCCGGATGGCGCCCGCTGTCGAACGACTCGACGAGCGCCAGACCTGACCCTCGATGTCGCAGCGCTCGGCGCGGCCTACCTTGGCGGGACGCGTCTCGCCGACGCCGTACTGGCGACGGGGGTGGACGAACACCGGGCCGGGTCGTTGGCCGACCTCAGTCGCGTTCTGAGCACGACGACCGAACCCCGCTGCACCACGTTCTTCTGACCGGGGTCACGCGTTGACCGGGACGGTCAGCGCAACGCTCATCCCTGACGTGACGTCGCCCGTGATCGTGCCGAGCTGGTGCACGCCGCCGTCGTCACGGAACACCATGTCCGAGGCGAGCGACAGCTGGGCCATGTTGGCGATGCTCTGGCTGTATCCGTCGGTGGCGAACACGGCGTTGGCGGCTTCCTCCGGCAGGGCGACCTGCGAGGTGGCGATCTTGTTCACCTCGTCGGTGGCGAGCGCCAGACTGGGATAGACCTCGAAGTGGATGTGCGGCCACCGCCCCGAGTAGCAGGCGGGAAAGATGCTCTGGAACGTGACCACGCCGTTGGCATCGGCTTCCTGGACGCCCCGCAGGTAGTTCTCGTCGGCGACGGGCTGTGAGTACATCGAGTACTCGCCCTCGCGGTTGCAGTGCCACACGTACACGGCGGCTCCCGCGAGCGGGGCGCAATCGGTGCCGTCCTGGATGGTCAACTGGATCGTCAGCGGGATCCCTTCCGCCACGGTCGTGGACGAGCCGAAGCTGGAACGGATATCGCTCCGCACGACGCCTTCCTTGGAGAGCACGTCCGGGCCGTTCGATCCGTCGCCCGGGAACGGGCCGGCCGTCTCCTCGGGGATGATCGCGCAACTGGCCCCATCGGCCGCCGACGCCAGCGCCGAGGCCGATGCCGTTGATCCGGAGGTTGCCGAAGCGGTGGCGGCCGAAGCTCCCGAACCGGTCGGGCTACAGCCGGCGATGACGAACATCCCGGCGCTCACGCCACCGAACCCGAGCCACTTGAGCATGCGGCGTCGGTCGAGCGTCTGGAGGTCGAAGACGAGGCCGCGATCGTGGTCCTCGAGTTCGTGATCGTCGTGTGTCGTGGGTGTCATCGGCGTCCCTCTCGTCGTGTCGTGATGACCGGATGGTGGACGCGGTGTCTTCGAGGTGCATGAGAGCCGTCTGACACGTCCCTGAGCGTGGGTGATGCCACAATCGAACGATGACGGAACGGATCCTGACCCAGCGCGACCTCAACCGTGCCTTGCTCGCTCGCCAGCTCCTCCTGGAACGGTCGGACATGTCGCTGACCGGCGCGATCGATCAGGTCGGTGGGCTACAGACGCAGTACGCCCCGTCTGGCTATGTCGGTCTGTGGACCCGTCTCCGCACATTCGAGCGCGACTCCCTGACGAAGGCGCTCGAGGATCGCTCCGTCGTCCAGGCCACGCTCCTGCGGACGACCATCCACATGGTCTCCCGCGCCGAGTATTGGCGGTACGCGCTCGGCATCCGTCAACCCCGGCGGGACTGGGCGATCCGGGTCCAGCCAGGCGGCGACGACGAGGACGCCATGGCCGCCAAGGCCGACCTCATGCGCGCCGCCCTCGCCGACGGCCCGAAGACCGTCAAGGAGCTCGGAGACCTCGGGGCCGGGTTCGTCGGCAATCTCGGGTTGTGGGTGGACCTCGTCCGCGTCCCGCCATCGGGAACGTGGGAGCGCCGTCGGGCGGATCGACTCGCGCTCGCGGAGTCGTGGGTGGGTCCGTGCGACGTCGAGGAGGCCGAGAGCCTGGCGCACATCGTCGGTGCCTATCTGCGGGCATTCGGGCCGGCGCCGTGGCGGGACATCGCCAAGTGGGCGGGACTCTCCGTCGCGGACGTACGTCGTGGTGCGGAAGGTCTGACGCTGGTCCGTCATCGCGACACCGATGGGCATGCGTTGTTCGATCTCCCGGATGCGCCCATCCCGGATGCGGACACGCCGGCCCCGGTGCGATTCCTCCCGCACTGGGACGCGAATTTGCTGGTCCATACGCGACGGACCGGGATCCTGCCCGAGGCCTATCGCGCGCGTATCTTCAGCTCGGCCAACCCGTTCTCGGTCGGGACGTACCTGGTCGACGGCGTCGTGTCGGGCTCGTGGTCGCTGCGGGATGACCGGATCGTGATCGATCCGCTGGAGGAGCTTGGGCGTCGCGAGCGCGATGCCGTCGAGGACGAACGGGCGGCGCTGGAGGCGTTCCACCAGTGAACGAGGACCAGCGATCACGACCCGTTGACATCGGGTTGCGACGGCGCATGCTCCGCGTGACAAGCTGCCAGGGAGAAGGATGGACGTGACCGTGACACCCGACGTCGGACCGTTCCCGGTCGGTGCGATCGTGCCGGACCACCCGTCCTATGACGAGGCGCGGGCGACCTTCAACGCCACCGTCGACCGTCGACCCATCGCGATCCTGCGTCCGAGCTCGACCGCCGAGGTCGCCGATGCCGTTCGCTGGGCACGGGCCGCGAACGTGCCGATCGCCGTACGTGGCGGTGGGCACAACGTCGCCGGCCACGCCACGGCGGACGGTGCGGTCGTCATCGACCTGCGTGGACTCCGGACGGTCAACGTGGACCCGGTGGCGCGGCGCGCGTTCGTGGGCGGCGGGGCGATCTGGACGGACGTCGACGTCGCCGCGTTCGAGCATGGCCTGGCGATGACCGGCGGGACGTTCGGCGACACCGGCGTCGGTGGTCTGGCCCTCGGGGGCGGTCTTGGGTTCCTGATGGGGACGGGTGGCCTGACCTGCGACCTCTTGCGCCGTGCCGAAGTGGTCACGGCCGATGGTTCGGTCGTCATCGCCGGCGAGGACGGGGACCCGGAGTTGCTTTGGGCACTCCGTGGTGGCGGTGGCAACTTCGGGGTCGTGACGCGGTTCGAATTCGCGCTCCAGCCGGTCGGTCCGATGTTCGCGACCAACCTCTCGATCCCGCTCGGGGATGTGGGACAGGCCCTCGAGACGCTTCGGGACTTCGCGCACCAGGCGCCCCCGGAACTCGCGATCTTCGCCGGAGGGCCGGCTCTCCCCGAGGACCACGCGTCCGCGGTCGACGCGGCGGCCGGCGAGGCGTTCTTTGATATCAACCTGGTCTTCCAGGGGACGGCCGAGGAAGCCGAACCCGTCATCGAACCGCTCCGACGCCTGCCGATCGCTCGCGTGAACGGCCAGATACAGACCTATCTTGAGGTCCAGGCGTCGAGCGGCCAGCTGCCCTTCGGTCTTCGTCACTACTGGAAGGGACACTTCCTGCGCGAGCTGGACGGGCCGGCGATCGATGCGACTGTCTCAGCCATGGCTGAGGTCCCGGGTGGGATGTCGTTCATCCTCCTCGAGGCGATCACCGGTCGGGCTCGCGTCGAACCCGATGGCGGTGCGGCCTTCGGGCAGCGCGAGGCTCGCTGGAACGTGAGTGGTCTGGCGATCTGGGAGGACCCGGCCGACGACGCAGCACAGATCGGGTGGTCACGGCGGTACGCCGATGCGCTGCGACCGTCATCGCTCGATGGGGCTGGCTACGCCAACTACGCTCCGGTCGATGAGACGCCGGACCGCGTGCGCGCCGCGTTCGGTCCTGAACGGTTCGCGCGGTTGACGGCGGTCAAGCGCCGGTACGACCCGGAGAACATCTTCCGGTTCAACGGCAACATCCCGCCCGGCTGAGCGCCGGGGCGTCCGTCCTAGCGAGGTCCCTGGCGGGCGTCCTTGCCGGCGATCCCGAGCGCGCTGAGCGCGGCACCAAGTCCCTCGAGGTCGTCGACGGTCACGTACAGCGCCGGCGTCTTGAGTCCGACCACCTTGATCGGGTCCTTGAAGTCGATCCGGACGCCGCCATGCGGTGATCCGCCGAACGTGGTGTCGCCATGTCGGATGCTCCGGCGGATGCCGATGGCGGTGATCCACAGCCACGGACCTTCGATCCGCCACGACGCGATGTTCGAGATCGGCGTGCTTGCGTGCCCGATCCCGAACCGGGCATCGAGGTCGGTCGCACTCAGGTCGACGTACGCCTCTTCCTGACCCTTGACCCCGAACAGTCGCAGGAGCGGGCGTGAACGTGCGCCGAGACGGATGGGGAAGCGGGTCGTGCTCAAGGCACGAGCCCCACCAACGGCAGTCGGATGGACATCAGTCAAGTCCCTTCGCGTCGATGGCGGCGTGGAGTCGTTTCCGGCACAGCATAGTCCGACGCCCGGCCCCGGCAGGTCATCGCACGATATCGGCGTATGGTGTGGGCGGAACGATCACGCTCGAGGAGGCCTTCGTGCTCACGATGGCGGTCGGCCACAGCGACGACGTCGACCCACAGGTGGCGATCGCCCAGGCGATCGCGCGCTGTCGTGCATCCATCGGCGCTCGAAAGCCCCAGGCGGCCCTGCTCTTCGCGGCGTTCGACAGCTACGACCCGTCGATCGTGCACGCCGTCCGGGACGCGTTCCCCGGCGTCGATGTCGCAGGTTGCACGTCGGCGGCCGAGATCACGTCAAGCGGCGGGTACCTCGAGGATTCAGTCGTGCTCGCCGTGTTCGCGTCCGACGACCTGGACATCACCGTCGGCATCGGCCTCGACCTCGCGAACGATCTCGAGGGTTCGTGTGCCGTCGCCGTGAGCCAGGCTCTCGATCGCGTCACGCGTGACCCAAGCGTGTGCATCGCCCTGATGAACGGGTTCAGCGCCGATCCACAGCGGACGCTCGACGCCATCACCGATCGCCTGCCGGATGGCATCGTCGTCGTCGGCGGGACCTCCGCTCGGAGCGACTTCGGCGTCGTCACGCCGACCTTCCAGTTCTGTAACGACTCGGTGGCCGAGGATGGCGTGGCGATCCTGCTGTTCTCGGGACCGATCACCCATGCCGTCGCCGTGGGAACCGGTTTCAAGCCGATCGGCCCGATGGGCGAGGTCACAGGATCAGGGTTCGGTGGGATCCAGGAGATCGACGGCCGTCGCGCGATCGAGTTCCTGGCGCCCTATCTCGATGCCACCGGACCCGCGACCTACGGGAACCCGCTTGCGATCACCGAGCCAGGGCTGTCGGAGCCGTATCTGCGCGCCATCCAGGGATCCGATCTTGACAGCGGGTCCGTGGCCATCGCCGGATCGATCCCGGTGGGCTCGCGTGTCCAGCTCACGACGGCTGGGACCGACGAGATCCTCGCCGGGACCAAGGCGGCCCTCCACCGCGCCGGAGAGGACTTCGGGGCGCCCGGACCGGAAGCGGTCTTGATCTTCTCGTGTGCGGTGCGCAAGTTCGTCCTGGGTTCGCGCACTCGGGTCGAGGCCGAGCTCGCCTCCGCAGCACTGAAACCCTCGGTCCCGTTCGTCGGCATGTACTGCTTCGGCGAGGTGGGGCCGATCGCGGGGGCAGCCAACAGCCGATTCCTGAACGAGACCTTCGTGACCCTCTTCCTCGGCTCGTGAGCGATCGGTCGGGGGCGGCGCGGACCGAGGCGCGGGCCATGACGAAGGCGAGGGATCGGACTCGTCGGACGGGCAGCGAGCGAGGATCCGGCTGGAGCGACGGATCCGGCGACTCGAGGCGACGCTCGATCAGGTCGAGCGGATCCGCGACACCAACGCCGGGGTGCTGGACCGACTGATGGCCGAGCTCGAGGTCGAGCGAGCACGCTCGCACGATCTGCTGCTCAATGTCCTGCCGCAGCCGATCATCGATCGTCTGGGTGCCGGTGAGCAGATCATCGCCGACCGTCACGACGATGTCGCGGTGCTGTTCAGCGATCTCGTGGGGTTCACCGAGATCTCATCGCGACTCGCACCGGCGGCGTTGGTCGTCCAGCTCAACAGCCTGTTCAGTACGTTCGATGCGGCATGCGACACGTTCGGCGTCGAGAAGATCAAGACCATCGGTGACGCCTACATGGCCGCCGCCGGTCTGGGTGTGGATCCCACGGACCACGTCGCGGCGGCCGCGGACCTTGCCCTGGCGATGATCGATGCGGTCGTGGCGGCCGGGGAGCCGTGGCAGATCCGCATCGGGATCCACCGTGGGCCGGTCGTCGCGGGCGTGCTTGGCCGCCGCAAGTTCGCCTACGACATCTGGGGTGACACGGTGAACGTGGCGAGTCGACTCGAATCCACATCAGAGCCGGGGCGGATCCACGTGTCGGAGGCGGTCGCCGTCGCGCTGCGGACGGACTTCGAGCTCGAAGCGCGAGGACAGGTGCAGCTCAAGGGCAAGGGCCCGATCACCACGTACCGACTCCTTGGTCGTCGGGTCCCTAATGGAGATCGAGGAACCGAAGGACGTTCATGAAATCGTCGGTCATCGGCTCGACGGTGACGGGGAGTGGAGACCAGCCGTCGTGCTCGAAGGCATCGATCGACGCGGTGGAGGCGGACGCGACCACGAGCCGGGTCGGCCAGGCGCCGGCGGCGCTCTCCGCCGCTGAGGGGATATAGAGCCGCTCCGCGGTGGTCAAGCCTTCCTGACCGGCGGCAGCGGCCACCGCAGGCCCGAGGTCGTAGTACCGATTGGACGTGTGGACGACGACCAGTCCACCGGGCCGAACCACACGGGTGTACTCCGCCATCGCCTCGACGGTCAGCAGGTGGGCGGGGATCGCGTCCGAGGAGAACGCATCGAGCACGAGGGCGTCATAGCTACCGGTCGGGATGGTCGCCAGGGACAACCTGGCGTCCCCGAGGACGATCTCGGGTGGCGTGCCACCTTCGGACAGGTAGGTGAAGAGACTCGGGTCGGAGGCGACCTGGGCCACGAGCGGATCGATCTCGAAGTACGTCATCGTCCATCCGGGCTCGCGATAGGCGGTGAGCGCGCCGGCCCCGAGGCCGACCACCGCGATCGAACGAGGGCTGCCGGTCACCCCGTCGGCACCCGCCGCGACGCGTCGGAACACCTCGCCGAACGGTCCGCTTCGCGCGTAGTAGGACATCGGTGACGACGCGAGCGACGGGTCGGTGGACTGGATCCCGTGCACGGTCGTGCCGTTCATCAGCGTGGTGACGGTGGCGCCCTGCGGTCGCAGGACCTCGGTGACCCCGAAGAAGCTGCGGTCACGGAACACGGCCGCTGGCTGGAGGACGAGGACGGCGAGCGCGAGCACGAGCGCCGTCGATGCCGCAAGGAAGGCTGGACGGGCTCCGACAAGGAGCACGAGCCCGCCGACCAGCAGCCATCGCAGACCGGCCTCGGTGCCGAGCGACGGGTCGCGGACCAACATCGCGCCGAGGATTGCCGCCACGACGAGATACGGCCCCACACGCGTCGGCGCCCCGACGAGGAATGGCGACAGGTCGAACCGTGGTCGCGGGCCGCCATCGGCTGGCGCGGCCGTCGGGGTCCCGGTCTTGCTCGAGACGGCAAGCGCGACGAGGCCAAGGACGAGGAGGATGGGGTACTCCCAGATGCCCGGGAACAGGATCGGCGCAAGGATCGCCACGAACGCGCTCGCGGCGGCCCCACCGAGCGAGATCACGAGGTAGAACTCGGTGAGATGGGTGGTGCTCGGTCGGTCCTCGGCGAGGCGTCCGTGGAGGCTGGTCGCGACGACGGCGAGGCAGCCGAACTCGAGGAGCACGAGCGGGATGATCGGCCAGCCGCCCGCGGACCCGAATGGCACCCACAGGAGCGTGATCGCGGCCGGCGCCAGCAGCGACGCGAAGGGCACGATCCGTCGGCCACGGGCCGAGAACGCGATGATGAACGAGACGAGGTAGATCGCGAGCGGCGCCAACCACAGGAGCGGCGCCGAGACGAGATCCGTGGCGATGAACGTCGTCACGGCCGACAGCAGTCCCGACGGCACCGCCGCCAGCAGGAACCAGCGACCTCGCCTCGACCACGTGAGGGCAGGGGATATGGCGTCGGTGGCCTCTTCGCGGCCGATGGAGGCTGTCGTGGCCGTCGTGGGCTCGATCGTGGGTGCCGGGCGCCGTCCGGTGGCGGTCCACCAGGCGCAGGCCCCGAGGAGCAGGGCAAAGACCGCGAAGGCCGCCGCCCACAGACCACGTTGGGCCGTCAGGCCCAGATGCGGCTCGATCAGGAACGGATAGGCCAGCAGCGCCAGGAGCGAGCCCGCGTTGCTGAGCGCGTACAACCAGTAGGCATCGCCACGGTCATCCGTCTTGAGCGACGCGAACCAGGCGGACAGGAGTGGCGTCGTTGCCGTGAGCAGGAACGCCGGGATCCCGATGGTCACGAGGAGCATCGCGAGCAGATCCACGATCTCGGGCAGCGACGTCGTCCGAAGGTCGGCGACCCGTGCAGGCGCCAGCAGGAGCGCAGCGACCGCGATGGAGGCCACGAACGCGTGGACGACCGCGCCTCGACGGATGCCGAGCCGTGTGACCGAGATGTGGCCATACAGATACCCGACCAGGAGGACCGCCTGGAAGAAGCACAGGACGGTGGCCCAGACCGCGGGTGTCCCCCCGAAGACCGGCAGGACCACGCGCCCGATCAGCGGCTCCACCGAGAACAGGAGGAAGGCGGACAGCCCGATGACGCCCCCGAACGCGAGGGTCAACCATGTGCTGCTTAGGCGGATGGTCTGGAGCGTGGGGCGCAGACGCACGCCAGCGTCGATGCCACCTGGTTCGATCACGTGCCGATCGTGCCGGAACGCCACCCAGCGTCAAGTGAGAAGGATGGGTGGCCTCGGACCGACGATGCGGTCAACGCGACGGTAAGGTTCGGCGATGCGCGGACGCTACCCCGAGATCGAGCCATACGAGCACGGGATGCTCGACGTCGGGGACGGCAACAAGGTCTACTGGGAGGCCTGCGGCAACCCATCAGGCAAACCCGTCGTGGTCCTGCATGGCGGTCCGGGATCGGGCTGCACGCCCGGCGTGCGCCGGTACTTCGACCCAGACGCCTACCGGATCATCCTGTTCGACCAGCGTGGCTGCGGGCGGAGCACGCCGCATGCGAGCGACTTCAGCACGGACCTGCGCCACAACACGACGGATCACCTCGTGGCCGACCTCGAGCGGCTTCGCGAACATCTCGCCGTCGAGCGCTGGCTCGTGTTCGGGGCGTCATGGGGCTGTTGCCTCGGTCTCGTCTACGCCGAGCGGTTCCCCGAACGCGTCTCGGAGATGGTCCTGAGCGGCCTGGCCACGGGACGTCGAGCCGAGACGGACCTGCTGACGCGTGGCCTGGGCTATGTCTTCCGGGACGCCTGGGCCGAGTTCGTCTCCGAGGTCCCGCCAGCCGAGCGCGATGGCGATCTGGCGGCGGCCTATGCCCGGCTCCTTTCCAACCCGGATGCCGCCGTCCGTGAACGAGCCGCGGCGAGCTGGTGCCGCTGGGAGGATGCGATGTTGCCGCCCGCGCCGCCGATGGCGCCATACGACACGATGCGTTGGCAGATGGCCTTCGCCCGCCTCGTCACGCATTACTGGAGCCACGGCTCATGGCTCGAGGACGGCGCGGTGATCCGCGATGCGCACCGGCTGGGCGGCATCCCCGGCGTCCTCATCGAGGGGACGCTGGACTTCGGCAATCTCGTGGGGACGCCCTGGCTCCTCGCCGCAGCCTGGCCGGGGAGCGAGTTGATCATGATCGACGAAGCCGGTCACTCCTTCAGCGATGGAACCATGCCGGAGGCGCTCGTGGCCGCCACGGACCGCTTCCGGCCGGTCTGAGGCGCTCCCGGCCCGTCCGGGCGGGCGCCATGTCCGGATTCGTGACACCGTTGCGCCAGCAACCGATCGTCCAAGACCCGGAATGCCAGCCCAACGGAGCACCAGGTGACCGATCGCGACCCCAACGCGTTTGCCAACGGACTCATCGCCGACATGCGCGCCCACGGCGGGGCCGTCACGACGGGCCCGATGGCGGGTCGGCCGATCCTCATCGCCACTACGACCGGAGCGAAGTCGGGAGTCCTGCGTCAGGCGATCATCACGTTCAGTCGCGACGGTGATGCCTACGTGGTCGCCGGAACGGACAGCGGCGCCGACACGGATCCGTCGTGGATCTTCAACATGCGGGCGCATCCGACGGTTTCCGTCGAGGCCGAGGGCCGCACCTTCGATGCCGTCGCGTCGTTCGCTGAGGGTGCCGACAGGGACCGGCTGTGGGACGCCCACGTCGCCGTCCTGCCGTACTTCGCGGAATACCCGTCCAAGACCGCTCGCGTGATCCCGATGGTGCGGCTCACGCCGGTCGACTGAGTCGATCCGGGCCGCCGGGGGCTTGACACGCGGTCGCTCATGCGCTTGACTACCCGAACCAGTCCATAACAGGGTGGTTATAGAGATGACCGATCAACTCAGCGCCGTCTTCGGCGCCCTCGCCGATCCCACCCGTCGCGCCATCCTGGCTCGACTGGCGGAGGGTGATGCCAGCGTGACCGAGTTGGTGGCGCCGTTCGCCGTTTCCCAGCCGGCGATCTCGCGACACCTCAAGGTGCTCGAGGGGGCAGGGCTCATCTCGAGGGAGCGTCGAGCGACGGCCCGGTTCAGCCACCTCGAAGGGGCGCCGCTCCGCGATGCCACCGAGTGGTTGGCGCGCTATCAGCAGTACTGGGACGAGAGCCACGCCCGGCTGGACGTGTTGCTCACCGCCTTGCAGCAGGAGGAAGGGGGATCGCGATGACGAAGACCCACATCAGCGCCGAACCGGGCGTCCCGTTCATCGATATCGACCGGTCGTTCGAGGCGCCCCGGGAGCTCGTGTTCCGTGCCTATTCGGACCCCGCGCTGCTGGTGCAGTGGCTCGGACCGAAGAACCTCACGATGACGGTCGAGCAGTTCGACCTTCGGGACGGCGGATCGTGGCGCTACGTCCATCGTGATGCTGTCGGCAACGCCTACGGCTTCCACGGGGTGTTCCATGGGCCGCAGACCATCGACGGGATGCTCCAGACCTTCGAGTTCGACGGAGCGCCGGGCCATGTCGCGCTCGACTCAGCTCACGCTTCGAGGAGCGTGACGGCCAGACCACCGTGCGGACCCACTCCGTCTACCAATCCGTGGCGGATCGGGACGCCATGGTCGAAGGCGGTATGGAGCACGGCGTGAACGATGGGTTCGATCGCCTCGAGGCCCTGCTGGCCGAGTTGGCGCAGCCCGTCCATTGAACGACTGACGCGAGGAGGATGCAGATGGATTGGAAGCTCGAAGTCGTGGTCGTCCCGGTCACCGATGTGGATCGCTCCAAGGCGTTCTACAGCGAACAGCTCGGGTTCCACGTCGACGTCGACCACAGCCCCAGCGAAACGTTCCGAGTCGTGCAGATGACCCCACCCGGGTCCGGTTGTTCGGTGACGATCGGCAAGGGCCTGGCCGACATGGTCCCCGGCACGCTCAAGGGCCTGCAGATCTGCGTCGGCGATATCGAGGCGGCGCGGGCACAGCTCGTCGAACGTGGCGTCGACGTCACGCCGATCCGACATCCCGGTCCCGATGGTTGGGTCGATGGCAACGGCGGCGACTGGAACGCGTTCATCTTCTTCGACGACCCGGACGGGAACAGCTGGACGGTCCAGGAGAGTCCCACCCTGCGCGCTGCGATGCAGACCGGCGGCGGCTGACGCCGGACGACGTTGACCTAGCCTCGGCGCCCGGTCACCGAGAAGGACAGCGGGACGCGGCCCCGGTCGGCGGCTCGGACATCGTGGTGACCGCCCCACCAGTCGATGGGGTGTTCGGCCAGTGCATCGATCTGCAGTCCGGCGCGCAGGAGGGCGGTGACGACCTCACCGATGGTCCACGCGCGGGCGAACTTCCAGCTTTGGTCGGCATCCTCGATCGACAGGTGCTCGATGTACTCGGGCGACCAGCCACGCGACGCCTCCGCGCCACCGAAGTAGTCATAGTCGGTCGCGACCCAGCGGCCGTCGTCATCGGCGTCGAAGAGCCATTCGGCCGGATGCCCGTCGAACAGCACGAATCGGCCGGTCGGGGAGAGGAGCCGGACCACGACATCTGCCCAGGCATCGATGTCCTGGAGCCAGATGAGGGCACCGCGACCGGTGTACAGGAGGTCGGCCGTCCCGTCCAGCTCGTGTGGCGTGTCCAGGACGTCGGCGAGGATCCACGTCGCCGGTGCGTCGGTCGCCGCCGTCAGGCGGGCCGCCAGCTCGAGCATCCTGGGGCTGAAATCGACCCCGACGACCGTCTCTGCGCCGAGGTTCCAGAGCGACAGCGTGTCCCGGCCGCCGGCGCACTGCAGATGGATGGCGCGCTTGCAGCGACCATGGAGGTCGCCGATCAGCTCGACCTCGATGCCGAAGAGGTTCGTGCGTCCCGCCCGGACCTCGGCGACGGATTCGGCGAACCAGCCTTCGTATCGCTCGGCGGCTTCGTCCCACGCGGCGCGGTTCGCCGCGTGCATCGTCCGGACATCCGCGAGTTCGGCCGCATCGGGTGGGCGGATCAGGTCCTGGTCGTCCGGCATGGGTTTCTTCGAGCGGTGACCGCCGGAACGGGAGCTAGAAGGCTCGCCGGAGGAGCATCAGGCCGATGACGACCCCGATGACCAGCAGGACGAGCTGCCCCGGTGGCATCGTCGAGATCGTGTGCGTCGTGTCGGTGACGATCTGGCTCAGGTTCGCCCCCCAGTCGCCACCGCCCGACCCGCTGATCGCGTGCGGTCCCGCGACCTTGCCGGAGACCTGACTCACGCCGTTGCCGTACTCGACCATGCACGCATCATCGCACGGCCGCGCAAGGCGACCCTACACTCGAGATCGACATCGACCGCGGGAGGATCACATCGTCACGAACGGCATCGTCGAGGCGCGTCTGCGAGCGTATGGGCTCGTCTTGCCCGCGGGCCAGTCGATCACCACCCTGACCGAACGCCCGGATCTCGAGGCTGCGGTCGACGCCCATCACGTCGGCATGTGGGAGCCGTTCATGACCGAGAGCGAAGTCGCGAATCGGATGTTCCCTCGTGCCCACGCCGACTGGCCGGATCACCAGTTGATCCTCGTCGACGCGGCGGACTCGATCGTTGCGACCTCCAATGCGATGCCACTCACGTGGGACGGGACCGACGACGACCTGCCCGAGAGCTGGGATGCCCAGGTGCTGCGGAGTGCCGCCGATGTCGATGCCGGCCGAACGCCGACAGCGCTCGGCGCGATGCTCATCGTCGTCGGCCGTTCCGTGCGAGGTGGTGGTCACTCGGGCACGATGCTGGGCGCGATGCAGGCGGCCGGCCGTGCCGCCGGGTACCGAGCGGTCCTCGCCTGCGTCCGTCCGACCGAGAAGCATCGATACCCACTCACGCCGATCGAACGCTACGCGACCTGGACGCGGCCCGACGGACTGCCATCCGATCCATGGATCCGACTCCACGTCCGGCTGGGTGGCCGGATCGTCCGAGCCGCGCCACGCTCGATGGAGATCCGTGGCTCGATCGCGGAGTGGGAAGCCTGGACCGGGTTGCGCTTTCCTGACAGCGGCGACTACGTCCTGCCCACGGCGACCTCGCCGATGACGATCGATCGCGAGCGGGACGAGGGCGTCTACTACGACCAGAACGTCTGGATCGTCCACGACCTGGCGTGACCGACCCGGCGCCGCGTCCATGCCATCATGGTGCGAGCCACCTCCGGACCGACGTGACCGAGGAACCAACGTTCGTGGACCAGCTACGCCGCCTCTTCGGGCGAGGACCCGCCAGCACCGTGACCACGTCTGTCGTGTCACCGGGCGACGTCGACGCCGACGAACACGCGAGGGACCTCGACGTCCTGCGCGACGAGCAGTCGCGGCTCGACGAACTCGCGCAGCGACAGCTTCGATATGCCGACTACGCCTGGGAGCCACCGGCCCAGGGAGGTTCGCGTCGGGCGGACGATGCCGAGACGAAGGACTAGGACGACTCGGACGATACGGTGTAGACCGCCGCTTCCTTGACCTCCGCATTCTCGACCTCGCGACTGGCTGGCACCCGATAGGTGGCCAGGCGCTCGAGACCGGCCGGCAGGTAGGTTCGGCCAGGGTCACCGATCAGGACCCTCGCCCCGCCTCGGGCGCCGGCTCGGAGCCAGGTGATCGCCCGGGCGGCCATCGATTCCTGGTAGAAGACATCGCCGGCCAGGATCACATCGCATGGCGGGGGAGGTTCGTCCAGGACGTCTCGCGTCGTACACCGGACCCGGACCTTGTTCGCGTGGGCGTTGAGTTCGATGGCCGCCCCGGCGAATGGGTCGATGTCGAACGCCCGTGCCGACTCGGCGCCCGACTGCATCGCGACGATCGCACAGAGCCCTGAACCCGACGCAAGGTCGAGGACGCGTCGGTCGCGCACGACCTCGGGATGGTCCTCGAGGTAGCGCGACACGGCCATGCCGCCGGGCCAGGCAAAGCCCCAATACGGCAAGTCGGGATCGACGCGCCCGAGCTCCTGGCCGGTGAGCTGGCACAGCGCCATCACGTCATCCGCGAGGTGGAGGCGGACGCCGGGGAGCCCCGGGACCGGCATGAGCGTGGTCGTGCGCTGGACGAAGGCACGGAGATGGGCCGGAGATGATCGAGTCACGGCCCAAGCCTAGCGTCGGCACGATCCGGACCGCACAGGGTCTTGACAGTGGCCAACCGTCGCGTATAGTTCTACTAGGTTATATAACGCGATAGAGATGGACATGCCACACACGCCCGCAGATCCGATGAGCGCCACCTTCGCCGCCCTCGCCGACCCGACGCGCCGGGCGATCCTGGCTCGTCTGGCGACGGGTGAGGCCACGGTCACGGATCTCATCGCGCCGTTCGAGCTGACCCAGCCCGCCATCTCCAAGCATCTGCGAGTGCTCGAGCGGGCCGGGTTGATCGAGCAGGGGAGGCGAGCGCAATGGCGTCCGCGACGCCTCCGTGCGGAGCCACTCCGCGACATCGCGGCATGGGTCGACCAATACCGACGCCACTGGGAGGAGAGCTTCGACCGCCTCGACGCCTATCTGCAGGAGATCCAACTCCAGGACCAGGCCAGTGACCCACATCGACAGGGAAGGGGACACGACGATGACCGTGACACGGACCGACCGCGGTAGCACCGACTCGACCACCATCTACTCGGAGGGCGGCGACCTCGTGTTCGAGCGCATCTTCGACGCCCCACGCGACCTCGTCTGGCGGGCCTTCATGGAACCCGCGATGGTCGAGCGATGGTGGGGTCCGCTCGGGACGTCGACGACGGTCGCGGAGATGGATGTCCGCCCCGGTGGGACGTGGCGATACGTCAGTCGCGCGTCGGACCGTGAAGACGTGACGTTCTTCGGGGAGTACCTGGAGATC
This sequence comes from uncultured Chloroflexia bacterium, assembly GCA_963778805.1. Taxonomy (GTDB): domain Bacteria; phylum Chloroflexota; class Limnocylindria; order Limnocylindrales; family CSP1-4; genus SPCO01. The sequence goes on from CAVZVT010000005.1 coordinate 428,477, forward strand.
GACCCACCCGAGCGGTTCCGCTGGACGTTCCTCTTCGACGTCGAGGGCTACGGCGTCCAGGGGGGCCCGGAGACGTTCACGTTCGAGGATGTCGCCGGCAAGACGAAGGTCACGACCACCAGCCAGATGGGTTCGGCCGAGGCGGTCGATGGCGCGCTCGCGAGCGGTATGACGAAGGGCGCGATCGAGACCTGGGACCGGCTCGACGCGCTCCTCGCCGAAGGGTCCTAGCTGCCGCGGACCTGGGCGGCCGTCAAGGTCAAGCGACCCACGACCGAGTGGTAATAGCGCCCCTTGGCGTACGGATCCATCCAGACCGTCGCGCCCTTGGTATGGGTCGAAGCGAACTGGAAGTCCAGGGTGCCGGTGAACGATCGATCGTCCTGGAAGATCTGCGCGACGGTCTTGTCGCTGGTGAACAGGTCCGTGATGATCGACGACAGACTGCCGTTCCCATTGGCGAACACGGCCTTCGCGCCGGTCCGCAGGAACCCGGTCCCGTAGCCATCGGCGCGCTTCTTGGCCGTCGCCTTGGATGGGTCCTTTCGCCCGGGCTCGGAGTCGCCCGAGGCGTAGCACAGGTGATTGAGCAGCACGACGGCATCGGTCGCGAGATCGATCCCCGTCCGCACCGGTGTCTGGCCGTAGTACTTGACATTGGAGTTGCCATGACCTGACGAGGCGTTGAGACCCATCCCGTTGCGCCGGCTCGCGGCGAATGGCCCGTAGGGACTGGGATACCCGTTCCCGTGGCCCAGATAGATGAGGATGTTCGCGCCCTTGGCAGCGGCCTTCACCTTGCCCCACGTGGCCTTGGGGCTGTAGACCTCGACGACGTTCGCCCCGAACGAGCGGGCGAGCGCGGCGTACTCCTTGGCGTGGGCGATGTACTTCGCCGTGTTGCCTTCGACCGGTCCGACCACGATCACGACCTTGACCTGTGTCGCCGCTGCCGCGCTCGTCGGCCGCGCGGCGATGCCGCCGGATCCGACGACGAACGCGAGGACGAGCAGGGTCGCGACGCGGAACGGGATGGACAAGGTGACCTCCGGGACAGTGGGTCACTCGAGTGTCGGCCCGACCGATCGGCCCGCCAACCCGGACCTTGCGGTCAGGCGCAACGGGCGAACGGGTCAGCGCGCCGGTGCACCACCCCTAGACTGGTGCGCATGCGTCTGTCCATCCGTTTGCTCGGCCGGCCGACGATCCTCGCGCCGACGCCGGATGAGGGGCAGCCGCGAAGACTGGCCGGCCAGAAGCCGTGGGCGCTGCTCGCGTACATCCTCCTCGAGCCGAACGGAGCGACGAGACGCGCGCTCGCGGAGTTGCTCTGGCCCGAAGCCGACGACCCGTTCGCGGCGACCCGCTGGGCGATCCTGCAGGTCCGCCGCGCCATCGAACCATGGGCCACCCTCGAGGACATCGAGGGACGTCTGAAGATCGCGACGGTCGATGGGTCGTCGCTCGAGATCGATGCTGTGACCCTCCTCGACGGACGCTTCGGGCCGAGCGTGGTCGAGGATCTCGTCGCCGGGGATCTCCTCGAGGGGATGACCTACCCGGATGCGCCACCGTTCGAGGACTGGCTGCTGCTCCAACGGGCTCGAACGTCATCGGCCGGGAGCGCCGCGTTGCGCTGGGCCGCCGTCGTCCTGGCTCGATCTGATCCGGCTCGTGCGATCGCCCTGGTGGATCGAGCGCTTGCCATCGACCCATATGACGACGCGGCGAACGAGCTGGGGATCCGGATCGAAGCCGAACGCGGGGCTCCGTTGGCCGCCCAAGCCCGCCTGAGCGCCGCGGAACGCCGATATCGCACCGAATTGGGGGTAGACCCACCTGAGACGCTGCGCCGTCCGCTCGAGCGACCCAGCGACCCGATGAGCGTCTCGCTCGACACGACGGCCAGGGCCCTGTTCGACGCGGCGAGGGCGCGGCTGGATGCGGGCGACTACGAAGCGGCCATCGATGCCGCACGGCGAGCGGCTTCCGCGGCTGCCGCGACCGACGACGATCGTCTCGAGGCCGAATCCCTGGCCGTGCTCGCGGGCGTGCTGATCCATTCGGTCCGTGGCCGCGACCGCGAGGCCGTCGGTCTGCTGGATCGGGCGCTCGAGCTGGCCACGACCCTCGGGGACGAGCGGCTCGCTGCGGAGGTCGAACGGGAGCTCGGCTACGTCGCCTTTCTCGCGGCTCGGTATGGCGCCGCAGAGTCCATCCTCGCCCGGTCGGCGGCGCGTGCGACCCTCGCCGGTGACGCCGCGGGGACGGCGCGAGCGCTGACCATCCTGGGCGCCTGCCGATCGGATCGAGCCGATTTCGCGGCCGCCGAGACGACCCTCACCGACGCGCTGGCCCGCCTTCGAGGGCTTGGCGATCGGTGGGAGCCCTACGCCGCGTCCTTCCTCGCTCGGGTGCGCCTGCGCACGCATCATGCCGACGAGGCCGGTGCCATCGCCGGCGAAGCGACCGAGCGTTCGCGCCAGGTCGGGTGGCTGTCGCTCGTTCCGTGGCTCATGTCCGTAGCCGGTGAAGCGCAACTGGATGGCGCCGATCCAGGAGAGGCGGGTCGTACGTTCTCGACGGCCTACGCCCTCGCGACCGAGATGGACGACCCGTGCTGGCGCGCCTTCGCGCTGCGTGGTCTCGGTCTGGTGGCGGTCCGGGATGGCGACGCCGAGGCCGCCCGACGATTGCTCACCGAAGCCGCCGAGGCCGCTCGGAGTCTCCCCGACATCTACGCCTGGGCCGAAGCGGTGGCGCTGACGGATCTGGTCGAGCTCGAGGGTGGCCGAGATGCCACGCGCCATTCGCGTGCGCTCGAGATCACGCGTCGCGGGCCGATGCCCGACCTCGTGGCCCGTCTGTCGGCGGTCGGATCGGGACGGGGTCGTTCGGCTCGCGCGTCAAACGCGGTCCCAAACGGAGCGTGCCTAGCCTGCTGGATGACGGTGTCAGTCCGACACCACGACCAGGAGGGCACACCGTGCCGACATTCATGGATGTTCACGAAGGCTTCTTCGGCGTGACCGCCGAGCAGCTCCAGGCCGCCCACGACGCCGATCTGGCGATCGAGGGTGAGGAAGGGGTCCATTTCGAGCGCGCCTGGCTCGACCCGAAGGCCGGCAAGGTCTTCTGCCTCGCCACGGGACCATCGAAGGAAGCCGTGATGCGGATCCACGAGCGCGCCGGGCACCCGACTCCGGACGTCTTCGAGCTGCCGATCGAGGTCTAGCCGATGGCAGATCCGATCCTGGCGCTAGGACTCATCGGGGCCCTGGTCCTCCTCGACCTCGCCGCCGTCCTGTGGGGCGTCGATTCCCGCGATGGGTTTCGAGGCGATCGAGGTCGTTAGTCCGTCACCGGGTCGTCGTCCGACGGCCTGGTGGCACGACATCGGGCATCGGTCAGTCGCGGGCGGTATCGGCTCGCGTCAGCTCGTCGAACGAGGCGGCTGACTCGAACGGATCGGGCCGGGCCACGTGCGGGCGCGCGATCATCGCCGTGGCGAGTTCACGAGCGGCACGGTCGATCCGCGCCACGAGGCCGCCATCGGCCGTGAGTCCGCTCGACCCCCAGTCCTCCGATGCCGCGTAGACGCCGGTCGCGACCACCGCCGCGTTCAGATAGGCGAACAACGGGCGCATGGCGTGTTCGATGGCGAGCGAGTGCCGCGGCGTCCCGCCGGTCGCGGCGAGCAGCGTCGGCTTGCCGGCGAGGCCATCGCGATCGATCACGTCGAAGAACAGCTTGAAGAGGCCGCTGTAGGAGGCGCTGAAGATCGGGGTGACCGCGATCAGACCGTCCGAACCGTTGACCGTGTCGATCGTCGCCTGCAACCCGGGGTCGGGAACCCGGTCAGCAGGTTGTTGGTGAGGTCGTGCGCGTGATCGCGCAGCTCGATGACGTCGACGGTCCCATCGATGCCGGCGTCGCGGAGGTGGCGGTCGACGGCCGCCGATAGTCGATCCGCGAGCAGGCGACTCGATGACGGCTGACCGAGCCCGGCACTGACGATGACGAGCGACCGCTCGGTGGAGGCGATCATGCCGTCGCCAATTCGGGCGTGGCGGCTGACGTGACGGGCGCGTCGTCGCCCTGCACCCGCGGGTGAAGCGGCGGCCCGGCCGGGACATCGGTCGGGCGCAGGGCCGCGAATTCCTTGCGCAGGACCGGCACGACCAGTTCGCCGAGCATGTCCATCTGCTCGAGGACCGTCTTGAGCGGCAGACCCGCGTGATCGGCGATGAAGAGCTGGCGCTGGTAGTCGCCGACGAATTCGCGGAACGACATCGTCCGGTCGATGACCTGCTGCGGGCTCCCGATGATCATCGGGGTCGCTTCCATGTAGTCCTCGAGCGACATGCCGCCGCCATAGACCGGGGCATGATCGAAGTACGGGCGGAATTCCTTGATCGCGTCCTGGCTGTTGGGGCGCATGAAGGCGTGCCCGCCGAGACCGACGATCGCCGTGTTCGCGGGGCCGTGTCCGTAGTGCTCCCAGCGTCGCCGGTAGAGCTCGACCATCTTCTGGACATGGTCCTTCGGCCAGAAGATGTTGTTGTGGAAGAAGCCATCGCCGTAGTAGGCCGCCTGCTCGGCGATCTCGGGGCTCCGGATGGAGCCGTGCCAGACGAAGGGCGGGACACCGTCGAGCGGCCGTGGCGTCGAGGTGAACCCGGTCAGCGGCGTCCGGAACTTCCCCTCCCAGTCCACCACGTCCTCGCGCCACAGCCGATGGAGCAACGCGTAGTTCTCGTAGGCGAGCGGGATCCCGTTGCGGATGTCCTGCCCGAACCATGGGTAGACCGGCCCCATGTTGCCGCGGCCCATCATCAGGTCCACGCGACCGCCCGCGAGATGCTGGAGCATCGCGTAGTCCTCGGCGATCTTGACCGGGTCGTTGGTCGTGATCAGCGTCGTGGACGTGGACAGTTGGAGCCGTTCCGTCTTTGCCGCGATATAGCCGAGCATCGTGGTGGGGGAAGACGGGACGAACGGCACGTTGTGGTGCTCGCCCGTCGCGAACACGTCCAGCCCGACCTCTTCGGCCTTGAGTGCCACCGTGACCATGATCTGGATGCGTTCGGCCTCACTGACCGTGACGCCGTTGGTGGGGTCCGTGGTGACGTCACCGACCGTGAATACCCCGAATTGCATGTGAACCTCTGATGTCGCGTTGATCGGACGCCCGAAGTGTACGCCACGGTTGGTTGCGCGCGCAACTACCTGAGCCGCTAGTCTGTCGCGATGCTCCGGCTTGGTGTCCTGGCGACCGCGATCCTCTTGTTCACGACTACCGCGTGTGCGCCAACGCCGATCGCATCGTCGGCGCCCTCCGCCACGGTGACGCCGGTGTCGATCCCGCCCTCGGCCATGCCCTCAGCCACGCTGGCGACCCCGGGACCGACGGCCAGCCCAAGCTCGTCGCCACCGGCCCTCAAGCTTCCGCCGGTGAACGCTGGACTCGACTACCAGCTGGGCGGCGCCTACGACCCTCCACGCGACGTCCGGATCGTCTCGCGTGACCGCACGGCCAAGCCCGCGCCAGGTCTCTTCAACATCTGCTACGTCAACGGCTTCCAGGTCCAGCAGTCGGAACGGGAATGGTGGGCGACGAACCATCCCGACTTGTTGCTCCACGACGCCAGCGGCAAGATCGTGATCGACGAGGACTGGAACGAAGTCATCCTCGACGTGTTGACGGGCGGGAAACGAGCTGCCATCGGGACGATCGTCGGTGACTGGATCCACGGGTGCGCGGCCGACGGCTTCGATGCGATCGAGATCGACAACCTGGACACGTACTCGCGATCGCGCGGGCTCCTGACCGAGGACGATGCGGTCGCGCAGGTCCGCCTCTTCGCCGACGTCGCCCACTCGCTCGGGCTTCCCATCGCGCAGAAGAACTCGGCGGAGATCGTCGGTCGACGCGCCGAGATGGGCACCGACTTCGCGATCGCCGAGGAGTGCGATCGGTATGACGAATGTGACGTCTACACCGGCGCGTACGGCGACCACGTGCTCGTCATCGAATACCGTCGCAAGGACTTCAAGACGGGTTGCGCGACCTATCCGGGTCTGTCGATCGTGCTGCGCGACCTCGATCTCGTCGCGCCGACGGAGAAGGGTTACGTGTACGACGGTTGTTGACGATCACCCGAGCCAGGACAGGAGGGCAGGCCCCATGACATTGCCAGCGGAAGGACCGAACACCGACGGCGTCCTCACCGTCGCCGCCGACATCCCCACGATCCTCGTTGGTGCCACGACCGCGAGCCTGGTGGCGACCGGGTCCCTGACCGACGGCCACTACGGGCTGTTCCGGTGGGACATGACCGCCACGTCCGGCGGCGCCACGCCGCACTTCCATCGCACGTTCTCCGAGGCGTTCTACGTGCTCGACGGCGAGGTCGGTCTCTTCGATGGCCGCGGCTGGCGAGAGGGGAGGGCGGGCGACTTCCTGTACATCCCGCCGGGTGGCGTGCACGCGTTCCGCAATACGAGCGATGCGCCGGTCTCGATGCTCATCGTCTTCGCGCCCGCGCCACCACGCGAGGCGTACTTTCGCGAGCTCGCCGAACGGATCGCGTCGGGAACCGTCTACACCGACGCGGAACGTGCCGAGTTCATGGCGCGCTACGACCAATTCGAGGTCTGAGCCGAACGACCGAGGGCGATGGCCGCGTCCGGGTGCGTGCCGTCGTCAGCGTTCCGCCAGCACGCCTCGAAGTGTGGCGGCGAAGGCATCCGGGTCGCCGGTCTGGCCGTATTCGCCACCGAGGAAGCCCCCGTGGCCGCTCGGAAAGGTGACCGGTGTCGTGCCGAGCGCTTCGGCGAGCGCCACCGCGGCGCGGGCGGCCAGCTGACCCTCGGATTCCACGCCGGCGCCGACCACGATCCGGGTCGGGGCGGCGCGCAACGCCTCGACGTCAGGCTCGAAGCTCGTGCATGACAGGATGTTCTGTCCGAGGAGCGAGTCCGTGCGGTTGCCGTCGTCCTCGGTCGGCATGCCGAACATGGCCGGATCGGGCCCAGGCTGCGCGGCGAAGGCCGCATCCATCGGCCCGGTATGGCTCGCGATGGCGATGAAGTGCGCCATGCCGGCCCCGAACCCTCGCTGCTGATAGGTATCGCTGACCGCACGGCACGCCGCGAGGGCGCCTTCCCGATCGGGCACGATCGCGGCAAGTGGTGGTTCATGGGCGACGAGCGTCCTGACGGAGGCCGGATACGCCGCGACCAGGGCGAGCGCATTCACGGCGCCGCCGCTGCTCGCGAAGATGTCGACCGGACCGGCTCCGAGCGCGGTGATGATCAGGTGCAGGTCAGCAGCGTGCTGTTCGGGGGTGGACGGGCTGCCCGGATCGGTCTTGGGACTGCGCTCCACGCCCCGAGGGTCGTAGGTCACGACCGTGTGATCGGTGAAGTGCCTCGCCAGCGTGCCGAAACCACCGGCACCCATCGGCGAACCGATGAGGAGCAGCACGGGTCCGTCGCCTGGGACGGCGGTTCTGACGTCGTAGGTCAGGACGGCGCCGGGAGCCTCGATCGTGTGCGTCGTGGGCTCGGTCGTCGTGGTCACGCCGGCACGCCTTCCGCGAGGATCGCATCGATCTGACCGACCGCCTGCGTCAGGCCTTCCTGCATGCCCATCCCGAGGACCTGCTCCATGGCTGCCGCACTTGGGAAGCGACTCTCGATCGACATCCGGGTTCGACCGCCATCGATCGACTCGATGGTCACCCGCCCTTCGTTCCGCGGAAAGGTGTCGTCCGGCGTGCCGTCGGCGCGGGCGAACCCATCGAGGAACACGAGGGTGCGCGGTGGTTCGACCTCGATGACGTCCCAGTAGCCATGTGGCTGGTCGCCCGATGGCCCGGTCATGTGGTATTCGACGTGACTGCCCGGCGCGAGGTCGTGGGCCGTGAACGTGGCGGGCCAGTGCGGTGGACCCCACCAGCGCTCGAGCTGGCGCGGATCGGCCCAGAGCTGCCAGACCCGCTCGACCGAGGCGTCGAACTCGGCGGTGAGCGTGAGGGTCAGGGCCTGTGGATCCTTGTGGACGGCGGTCACGGTCATGGGGCGGTCTCCTCGCTGCTGGTGATGAGGTCGGTCATGCGGTCGATGCGGCCACGCCAGAGGGTCTCGTACTCGTCGAGCAGGCCTCGGGCCAGCCGGAGCCGCTCGACGTCGGTCCGCACGACCTTTCGGCGACCGCTGCGCTCCTTCGTGATGAGGCCCGCGCGTTCGAGCACGGCGACGTGCTTCTGTACCGCCGCGAAGCTCATGGGGTAGTGGCCCGCGAGCTCGGCGACACCCTCGTCACCACGGAGGGCGCGAAGGACGATGTCCCGCCTCGTCGCATCGGCGAGGGCGGAAAAGACGTGGTCAGCGTTGAACATCGTGGCCATTGATACAACCATACGGTTGTATCAGGCGGACGTCAAATCGGGGCCTGGTACACCGGTGGCCCGTCGCAGGTACGCCGCAGTGAGGGAGCGCTCTTCCTCCAGCAGACCCGTCGGCGAGCCGCTGTACAGGAGCTCGCCACCACGGCTGCCGCCCTCGGGGCCCAGGTCGATGATCCAGTCGGCGTTGCGGATCACGTCGAGGTTGTGCTCGATGACGATCACCGTGTTGCCGGCGTCCACCAGCCGGTTCATGATCGCGAGCAGGTGGCGCGATGTCCGACATGTGCAGGCCGGTCGTCGGCTCGTCCAGCACGTAGATGCTGCCCTGCTTGTGCAGTTCGCTCGCCAGCTTGATGCGCTGGCACTCGCCGCCCGAGAGCGTGCTGAGCGGCTGGCCGAGGGTCAGGTAGTCCAGCCCGACGTCGCTCATCGCCTGCAGCTTGCGGACGATCTCCTTGCTGGCGTCGAAGAACTCGAGCGCCTGGGCGACGGTCATCGCGAGCACGTCGCTGACGTACTTGCCGTCGAGCTTGTACGCCAGCACCTCGTCCTTGAAGCGCCGGCCGCTCGCAGACCTCGCACGGCGTCTTGACGCCGTCGAGGAAGGCGAGATCGGTGTAGATCACGCCCGAGCCCGTGGCAGTTCTCGCAGGCGCCCTTGGAGTTGAAGCTGAACAGCCCGGCGTCGACCTTGTTGGCCGTCGGCGAAGGCCTTGCGCACGTCGTCCATGATGCCGGTGTAGGTGGCCGGGTTCGAGCGGTCGACGCGCCCACCGCCGACTGGTCGATCACGATCGCCTCGGGATGCGCGGGCAGGAAGGCCTCGTTGATCAGCGAGCTCTTGCCCGACCCGGCGACGCCGGTGACGACGGTCAGCACGCCGGTCGGGATGTCCACGCTGACGTTCTGCAGGTTGTTGACGCGCGCGTGCTGGATCGGGCAGCTTGCCCGTCGGCGTCGCGCGGCGCCGTCCTTGAGCGGCAGCGACCGGTCGAGGAACCGGCCGGTCAGCGTGTCGGCGTGTCAGCAGGTCCGCGTAGCTGCCCTCGAAGACGATCTCGCCGCCCGCGCGTGCCCGCGTGCGGACCGACGTCGACGATGTGGTCGGCGATCTTGATCACGTCCGGGTCGTGCTCGACCACGAGGACGGTGTTGCCCTTGTCGCGCAGCTTCGCGAGCAGTTCGTTCAGCCGGTGCACGTCGCGCGGGTGCAGGCCGACGCTCGGCTCGTCGAAGATGTACATCACGTCGACCAGGCTGCTGCCGAGGTGCTTGACCATCTTGACGCGCTGCGATTCGCCGCCCGAGAGCGTGTCGGTCTCGCGGTCCAGGCTCAGGTAGTCGAGGCCGATGTCGACCAGGTGCCTGCAGCCGCTCGACGAGCGTCGTCGACGATCGGCGCCGCCACCGCCTCGTCGATCTGCCGCACGACCGGGATCAGCTCGCCGACCTCCATCGCGGCGCAGCTCGGCGATGTTCGTGCCGTCGATCTTGCAGCCCAGCGCGGCCTGGCTCAGGCGCGCGCCTTTGCACGAGCGGGCACGGGCCGCATCGTCAGGTACGGCTCGACCGCCTTCTGGGTGCGCTCCGGACAGCGTCTTGAGGTCGCGCTGGATGTACGCGCGCGTCGAACTTCTCGATGATGCCCTCGTAGGTCACGTTGATCGTCTTGTCGCCGACGTGCAGTCTTGAACTTGCGGTCCTTGCCGTGGAGCAGCAGGTCCATCTCCTCCTTGCGTGAAGTTCGACGAGCTTCTTGTCGTTGTCGAAGAAGCCGCGAGGCCGCGTAGACGCTCGCTCTCCCAGCGCGACGAACACCGGGACCAGGATCGCGCCCTCGTTGAGCGACTTGGACAGGTCGAGGAAGTCGTCCGACGTCGACGCCGATCTTGCGGCCCAGGCCGTTGCACTCCGGGCACATGCCCTGCGGGTCGTTGAACGAGAACGCGTTCGCGTAGCCCACGTGCGGCTTGCCGACGCGCGAGAACAGCAGGCGCAGCACGGTGTAGATGTCGGTGATCGTGCCCGACCGTCGAGTGCGAGCCGCCGCCCAGGCGCTTCTGGTCGACGATGACCGCCATGCTCAGGTTCTCGATCGCGTCGGCGTCCGGCTGGCGGATAGCGCGGCAGGAAGTTGCGCACGAACATGCTGAAGTTCTCGTACAGCTGCCGCTGCGCCTCGGTCGCGATCGTGTCGAACACGATCGACGACTTGCCCGGAGCCGGAGACCCCGGTGAAGATCGTGATCTTGCGCTTGGGGATGCGCAGGGACACGTCCTTGAGGTTGTTCTCGCGCGCGCCGCGGATCTCGATGTACTCGGTCACGCGTCTCCCCGGTGGTGCGGCTGGCGGCCGTCCAAGCCTACCCAATCGAGTCGGGGAGGGGCGGCCGGCGGACGTCATGTGCCCGATACACTCCGGACATGCCCGCTCCAACGATGCCGCCGACCAAGGTCCTGCTCGTCGACCCGGCCTTGGCGATGCTCGTACCGCGGTTCGTCGCGCAGCTCCCGGACGACGTCGAGGTCGCGGCGGTCACGACCTTCGAGACGGACGAATTCGCGCGTCTCGCGATCGATGCGACCATCCTCGTGAACGCCCGCCGAACCATCGATACCGACGCGATGCGGCTGGCGCCCGCGGCTCGACTCATCCAGCAGATCGGCGCCGGGATCGACCCGGTCGACCTGGACGCGGCCGCGGCGGCGGGCATCGCGGTGGCCTACAACCCTGGCGTCAACACCACGGGTGCCGCCGAGCACACGGTCATGCTGATGCTGGCCTTGCTGAAGGGCCTCCACGTCAGCGAGATCCAGACGCGGGCCGGTGGGTTCGCACCCGCCCCGATCATCGCGAGAGGCATCGACGACCTCGCCGACGCCACCGTCGGGCTTGTCGGGATGGGTCGCATCGGTCTGGCGGTGGCCCAACGAGTCGCCCCGTTCGGCGCGCAGATCGTCTACCACGCCCGCCGACCCGTTCCTGAGGCCGGGGAGCGGTTCGGTGCCAGGTACCTCCCGCTGGATGCCCTCCTGCGCACGTCCACGATCGTCAGCCTGCACGTTCCCCTCGTGCCAGATACGCAGGGCCTGATCGGCGCGACGGAGCTTGCCTCGATGCCGAAGGGGAGCTACCTCATCAACACCGGGCGGGGCGGTCTGGTCGATGCCGCGGCGCTGCGCGACGCGATCGAACGCGGGCATCTCGCGGGTGCCGGGATCGATGTCATCGAGCGGGAGGCCGACGGCATCAACCCGTTCGCCGACCTGCCGCAGGTCATCGTCACCCCGCACCTCGGCGGCGCGAGCCGAAACAGCCTGTCGGGCACGGTCGACCGCTGCACGGCCAACATCCGACGCTTCATCACGGGCGAGCCACTCGCCGATCAGGTGATCCCGGTCGACCCACGCGGTTGACGTGCGTGCGACGACCCCAATAAGGCCCGCGCGAACGCGACGGCCACGGCGCGACGACACCCGTACACTCGGCGATGACCGACGCGAAGGAGTTCCCGCTGTCCAGGCCCACCTTCCTCGCCATCCTCGCCTTGCCGGCCGGCGCGATCGGCTACGTCGTGACGACGAGCATCCTGTCCGGGTTTGCGCTTCCCGAAGGGATGCGCGCCCTCGTCCTGATGATCGTGCCGCTCTTCATCGCGGGGCTATGCATGGTGCCATTCATCCTGCCGCTCTTTGATCGGATGGCGAAGCGGGACCTCGCCGCCTACCGAGCAGAGCAGGCCGCTGGAACGGAACAAGGTGAACGCACGGGCGACGCAAGTGACGCCCGCGAATGACGGTGTCGCCATACTTGTCGTTGCCCCAAGCCTCGCGCCGAAGGAGAACTTCATGGCCAACCTCGTCGTTCATTTCGAGATCCACGCGAGCGACCCGCAGCAGCTCATCGACTACTACTCGAACCTCCTCGGATGGACGTTCCAGGACTACGGCGGCGGGGAGCAGCCGTACTGGGTCATCGACACGGGTGAGGGCGCCATCGGCAACGTGGCCGGTCAACCGGGTCTTGGCATCAACGGTGGCCTGGTCCCGCGCATGGGACCCCGTCCCGAGATCGGCGGTCCGGTCACCGGGTGCAACATCGTGGTCGGTGTCGACGACGTCGATGGCCTGATGCGCCGTGGCATCGAACTCGGCGGGACGGAGGCGCTGCCTGCGACCGACTGGCCGGGCATCGGACGCGGTGGGTATCTCATCGACCCCGACGGCAACATCTTCGGCCTCATCTCGCCAGTCATGTCGGACGGCACGGTCGGCATGGGTGGCGGCGACGCATGACCTGGCGGTGACCGAGGAGCCGAAGTCGACGTCCACATCACAGGGCGGGCGCGTCCTGTTGGCCGGGCTTTTCGTGACGTACCTGGTCCTGCTGGCGTGGATCGTGCTGTGGAAGCTCGACGTTCCGTATGTCGGAGCGGCCGCGGGGCTGCCACGTCCGATCAAGCTGATCCCGTTCGTGCCCAGCGCCGGGGCGGGTGCCAGCGCCCCCCTCGAGATCGTCGCCAACATCGTGCTGTTCGTCCCGTTCGGCATCTACCTCGGGCTCCTCGCGCCAACCTGGCAGTGGTGGAAACTGGCTGGCGTGTTCGTCGGGGCGAGCCTGATCCTGGAGATCACGCAGTACCTGGTATCCACCGGCAGCTTTGATACGACGGACGTCATCGTCAACACCGCCGGGGGCCTGGCCGGCCTCGGTCTGCTCGCGTTGGCGCGCGGTCGACTTCAATCCAGGACCACCATCGTGGTGACGAGGGTGTGCCTGATCGGAACGGCGGTGTCGCTGCTCGCGATCGGGATCTTCCTCGCCACGCCCGGGCACTATGTGCCGCAGCACGATGTCATCTTCGCGACGCCATCGCCCTCCGACTAGGACCCTCGGCCGACCGAACCGAGAACGCCAACGGGTCACGAATCCGACGAGCCATTCGTCCGATATACAGATTCGCGCGTATACGCGAGAATGTCGCGGCTGCCCGGGGCGAAACTCGGGCGCTGGCCGACCCCGCATGAGCTTCTGATGACCGACCTGCCCAACGTCGCAGCCGACCAGGCTGGCGATGCATCGAGACCAGACAGCGAGGCGCCGGTGGGCGACCCCGAGCTCGCCGCCCTCGTGGGAAGCGACGCTCCGGACGCCCCGTTGGATGCCGCCGACCAGGCCGTCGGGGATCCGGAACTCGCATCGCTTGTCCAGCGTGACGCGACGACGAGTGACACCGCCGCCTCAGACGTGACGACGACCTTCGAGGTCGGTGTCGATGCCGTGCCGGTCCTGCCGCTCGCCGCCGCCGTGAGCGATGGCGAGTCTCCCAAACGACCTCGGCGTCGACGGTCGCTCGCCCTGCGCTTCGGCGTCTCGTTCGTCGTGGGCTTCCTGATCGCGATCGGGATCGGCGTCGGCGGCCTGTACGTCTGGGGACAACAGTACGAGGGCCGGATCCTGCCCGGCGTTCGCGTCGGTGGCACGGACCTCGGCGGACTCACGCGCGACGAGGCGGGAGCAGCACTCGCGACCGCGTATGCGCCGCTCGCCAACGGGCAGATCACGCTCACGGACCCGGATGGCCAGACGACGACCATCAGCTACGCCGACGTCGGCCGCGGCCCCGACACGCAGGCACTCCTCGACGCGGCACTCGCGGCGGGCCGTCAGGGCGATCCCGTGACGAACCTGGTCAGCGCACCCCAGGCCGCGATCCACGGCGTGACCATCGACCCGACCGTGGCTGCCTACGACCGCGACAAGCTGGCGGCCGCCGTCGAGAACCTCGCCAAGGCGGTCGACCAGGCGCCTTCGGATGCTTCGGTATCGACCGGACAAGCCCTCACGTTCGACGTCGTCCCGTCGACGGATGGGCGGGCTGTCGACAAGACGGCGCTGCTGACCGCGCTCGACCAACCGCTCGCGGCGCTCGGCACGTCGGAGTCGATCGCGATGGCGGTGCCGGTCGTGAAGTTGGCTCCCGCTGTCGCCACCGCCTCGGCCGAGGCAGCAAAGGCCGCCGCGGCTCGGATGGCCGCCGACCTGGTCGTCACCCGGGGCAAGGAAGACTGGACCATCGGCGGCGCCAGCCTCGCACCGTTGATCTCGTTCTCGACCGCGGCCGACGGGAGCATCACCCCGGTCCTTGATGAGTCGGGTCTCGACCCGATCCTCAAGTCGCTGGCCAAGAAGGTCAACCAGAAGGTGAAGGACGCCAGCCTCCGGCTGGTCAACGGCCACATCGTCGCCACGGGCACCAGCCGCGAGGGTCGAACGCTCAAGGCGGACGAGATGAAGGCCGCGCTCCTGAGCGAGATCGGCGCCCGCCAGGCGGGCTCGGCGGCAGCGCCGCTCGCGGCCATCGTCAAGGCCACCGACCCGAAGCTGACCTCGGCGGACGCCAAGGCCTTCGCCCCGAAGATGCGGGTCATCAGCAAGTACAGCGTCTTCTACTGGGTCCTCATCAACAACCACTTTGGCGGGAACATCGAGGCGCCGGCCACCAAGATCAACGGTACGGTCGTGCCAGCCGGCGGCAAAGTTCGACTTCTGGAAGGTCGTCGGCGACCTGCGCAAGCTCCCGGGCGCGGGCCCGGGCAACGCCATCGAAGGCGGGAAGATCACCGTCACCGGCGCGTTCGGTGGCGGCATCTGCACCACGTCCACGACGTTGTTCAACGCGGCATTCCGGGCCGGCATGGTGCCGCTCGCGCGAAAGAACCACAACGAGTACATCACCCGGTACCCGGCGGGCCTCGATGCCACCGTGTGGATCGTCGGCAAGACCAAGCAGACGATGAGCTTCAAGAACGACACCAAGTACCCGATCCTGATCCAGCGGATCATCACGCATGCCGGTAGCAAGCGATGGATCACGTTCAAGATCTGGAGCGTGCCGAACGGACGGACCTACAAGGTCAGCAACCTGAGCATCCAGCACGGCCCGAACGCGCGGGCCATCACCGTCAAGGATCCGACCAAGCCGGTCGGGTACCGGTTCTTCAACAACGCTCCCGCGGACGGCGCCAAGGTCGGGGTCACCGTGTCGATCTACGACCACGGCAAGCTCCACTGGCGGAAGCGGTACTTCTCGAACTACCCAGCGGTCGACGGCGTCACCGTCGTCGGGACGAGGCGCTGACGCCGGGCCATCGCCACCCGGGGATGAACATCGGCACGCGCGATCGGTACGCCTCGTAGTCGTCGGGGAACGTCGCGATGAGCAGTCGTTCCTCGGCCCGGATCTTGAGCCCGAAGACCACCAGGCCAGCGGGGACGAGCACGATCGCCTGCCCCAGTCCGCCAAGGAGGGCGCTGCCCAGCAGCATCCCGAGCAGGCCCGTGTAGATCGGGTGGCGAGTGATCGCGTACGGACCGTCCGTGCGCAGACCGCGATCCGGCGACGCACGCGGACCGATGCTCCACGACGATCCAAGCGCGAGACGCGCCCAGATGGCGAACAGCGTCGATCCCACGAGGATCACGGCGCCGATGATGCGGACCCATGCTGCGTCCACGGTGAATGGTCCGAGGATCGACCGTCCGACCAGCACGATCGCCGAGACGGCGACGAACGCGAGGACGTCCAGCCCGATCTGGGACGACCCGTGGACCCGCCCTGTCGTTCGTGTGCCCGCGTCGCGGATCGCGGTGGCGACCCAGACAAGCACGACCGCGCCCCAGCACGCGAGATTCACTACCGCCACGAGGACGTCCATCGCGTTGGCAGCGTAGCGCTATGGGGCTACTGCGACGATCGCGAACATCGTGAGGCGCATCAAGAACTGACCTCGGCGCGCGGCGTCGTGGATCGTCTCGACGAACGGCAGGCGGTCAGCGGTCGCCAGTCGGCCGGTCGCTACGAGGTCGTCCGCGAGGCTCTCCCGGATGGCTCGTGATCCCTGGTCAGGCCGTGATGCCGGCCACCCGCCGTCGCTCTTGACGAGCCTCGTGGACCTGGCGGATGGCGGTGGACCCGTCGCCGACGGCGGCCGCGACGCGTTTCACCGGGTTCGAGCGCACGTCGCCCGCGGCGAACACGCCTGGCATCGTCGTCGCGAGGCCCAGGCCGTCGCTGGGGTCCGGCCGCTGCTCGCCGGTCAGGATGAACCCATGGTCGTCGCGGAGGATCTCCGGCGGGAGCCAGGACGTGTGCGGGGCCGCCCCGATGAGGATGAACGCGGCGTCTGCCGCGACCTCCTCCGACGTGCCCGCCGAGCGATCGCGCAGGACCAGTCCTTCGAGGCGCAGATCGCCGCGCACGTCCTCGATCTCGGTGTGCAGGCGCACGTCGACGTTGTCCGCGTTGTCGATCTCGCGGATCAGGTAGTCCGACATCGTGTCGGCGAGCGTCCCGCCGCGGACCAGGAGCGTCACGCGCGCCGCATGCCTCGCTAGGTGCATCGACGCCGACCCCGCGGAGTTCGCGCCGCCCACGACGTAGACGTGGCCGCCGGCGACGGCCCGGGCCTCGCTCGTCCCCGAGCCGTAGAACACCCCGCGACCGACCAGCGCCTCGAGCCGTTCGATCCCCATCCGGCGATACGACACGCCGGTCGCGACGACGACATCCGCGGCGCGCAGCTCGGTGTCGTCGTCGAAGGTGACGATCCTATCCTCGCCATCGGCCCGCAGCCCCGACGCGGTGCGACCGAACACGAACTTGACGCCGAACGTGACCGCCTGCTGGTACGCCCGCGCGGTCAGTTCCCCGCCCGTGACGCCGGCCGGAAAGCCCAGGTAGTTGCGCATCATGGGGCTGGAGCTGGCCTGGCCGCCGATGGCGGTCGACTCGATGACGACGACGCTCAGCCCTTCGGACGCCGCGTAGACGGCCGCCGCGAGCCCCGCCGGCCCCGCGCCGATCACGGCGACGTCGACGCGCGCATCACTGATCGCGCTCTGGACGCCGAGCGCGACCGCCACATCGGAGAGCGACGGCCGTGCGATCGCCCGTCCATCGGCGAAGATGACGATCGGCAGGGGACCCTGGACGCCGGCCGTGTCGAGCAACGCCCTGCCCTCCGACGACGCGGCGTCGCGGAACCGGAAGGGGAGCAGGAGGCGTGCGAACGCGTCGCGGAGGGCGGCGGTCGCTGGGTCCCATGGCTCGCCGACGATCGTCAAGGCGACACCGGCCCTATCGGCCTCGTGGGTCCATCGGGCCAGCGCCGATGTCAGGACCGTGTGGAATTCTTCGTCCGCCGGTCCGAACGGCCGGCCGACCCAGGTATCGATCTCGCCCACGGTGAGTGCCTGGACCGTCTCGTCGACCGTGCTGAAGTCGGCCCAGTCCGTCAGAAGCAGCCGTTGTGCCGTCGGATGGAGCCGCCGCGACGCGGCGAGAAGCCACGCGCCGGTCTCACCGGGCATGTGGTGGTCGGCGACGATCATCGCGACCGGCCGACCCTCGCGGTGCAGAGCCTCGAGCCGGTCCTTGGCCTGGGCAGCCGAGCCTTCCGCCGTGACGTCGTAGTCGTGTCCGTAGCGGCGATCGACCGCCTCAAGAAGCGCCGCGCGAGCCGTCGGGTCGTCGTCGACCACCAGGATGACGGGCAGCGGTGCGTCGGATTCAGTCATGGGACGTCTCCAGGGGCTGGCTCGACTCGGGCCGTGGGCGGGTGACGGTCCGGCGTCTGCGATGGTAATCCGCGGATGATCAGACGTGCGGCGCGACGCCCTCGGCGAGCTGCTGCATCACCTCGAGTTGGGCCGCGTACTCGAGGAACGGCAGGTGGCTGCGGGCCACGAACTCGACCGGGACCGGAACCTGGCTGCGGACCTCGAGCAGCGCTTCGACGAGCTCGGCCGGCGTGCCCGCGTGCGTGGTCTCGCTCGCGAGGAGCGCCTCGTCCGGGCGATCGAACGGGGGAGGGGAGGCGGCCGGGAGCGACCGGGTCGCCGAGGCCTCCATGTCGGAGTACTTCCAGTTGAGAGCCCAGACGGCGTCCCGGTAGCGAGCCAGCGCATCGGCACGGGAGGAGCCCGGCAGCAGGATCGAGTAGTGGATGAACCGGAAGGTCGATGGATCGCGACCGGCCCGTTCGAGCTCATCGAGCACCCAACCGACCTGCCGGCGAACTTGCTCGCCGGTGCGCTCGAGAAGATGCCGTCCGCGAGGCGGGCAGCGCGGCGGATCGCCGGTTCGGCGCCGCCGCCGATGAGGATCGGGATCCGGGTCGATGGCGTCGGCCGCACCGCGAGCGTCGGAAGCTGGTAGACCGCTCCTTCGTGGGTGAACGGCTCGCCGCTCCATGCCTGCGGCAGGATCTGGAGGGTCTCCTCCATCGCCTCGCCACGACGGCGCATGTCGGCGCCAAGCCCCGTGAACTCGACCTGCGACCAGCCAAGCCCGAGGCCGAGCACGAGTCGACCATGGCTCAGGAGCTGGACGGTCGCCGCGTCTTCCGCCAGACGCAGGGGGTGATGCATCGGGGCGAGGATGACGCCGGTCCCGATCTCGATCCGCGACGTCGCCTGGGCGAGCGCCGCGCTGACGACGAGGAGCGAGGGCATGTAGCCGTCGTCGACGAAGTGATGCTCCGTCGTCCAGACCGATGAGAAGCCGAGCCGCTCCGCGTCGACCGCGAGGCGCACGGTGTCGTCGTAGGCGCGCGTCCAGTCCGTCTCGCCGGGTCGGAGCTGGGCGCTGAGGAGTCCGAATCCAAGGCTCATGCTCGAGAGGCTACCTCAGTGCTCGTCGTAGGATGAGGACGTGAACAGGATCAGGGAGGGATGATGCGTACCCAGGCCGAACAGATCGCCGAGCTCCGGGCCGACCAGACGTTCTGGCGAGCCCTCGCCGCCGAGGTCGGACGCGGATCGGTATGACGAGCCGGGCCCGATGGGGGAGTGGAGCTTCGCCGACATGGCGGGTCACCTGTCCGGCTGGCGCGAGCGCACGATCGACCGCGTCGGGGCCCTGGGCCACGGACAGCCCGAGCCGACGCCGCCGTGGGGCGCAGAGCTCGATGTCGATGACGACGTCGACAAGGTCAACGAGTGGATCCGCGAGCACCACGCCGACCAGACTCCGGATCAGCTGGTCGACGGATACGACGCGTCCTACGACCGCTTGATCGCGGCCCTCGAGTCCGTCCCGGTCGACCGTCAGGCGGCGGTCGCCCCCTGGACCGGCGAGCCCCTGGTCGAGGTTGACTTCACCGGGCATCTCCACGAGGAGCACGTCGAACCGGTCCGGGCCTGGCTGGACAGCGACCGCGATCCGTCTACGAGTGGCTAGGGACCCATCTCGACCTGACCGGAGGACGGCTCGACAGATCTGACGGTACCCTAAGGGTGCTATGGGTCACGTCGTGGGCGCGACAATGGCGCGAAGGAACACGGGTCGTGCGGTTTCGACGGGTTACCGACGATCCCCAGGCATCAGTTGAGGCCTTGACTGCGTGAGTATCCCGGACTATCAGAGCGTTACGTTGCCATTGCCCGACGCTAGCGAGCGACCAACGCCAGTCATCGAGTTGAGCCAGGCGACTCGAGACTCTCTCAGACCTTGAGATTGCAGCTCGATAAAGCGCGCAGCGGACCGACCTTGAAGCAGGCGAGCGCGAGGTCGAACGAAGATCAACAGCCGAAGTCGAACGCGCAGGCAGCTTGCCTGGCCCGAGCGAGGCGCGTTTCTCGGCCGGACGGGTGCGAAACTCGCCAACAGCGACCGAGGAGGCAAGTCGAGATCGCGCGACCGCAAACGCCGCAGCGAGGTTGTCGTGCGGTACGCGCTACTGCGGCAATACCCTGGATTCGCGGCCGTTCGTCTGTCCGACGGTTCAAAAGCTGTCCCAACTCAGCCTGTCGCTCGAGGCAAGTCGACCCGGACACCGAGTGACCGGAGTCGGACGACATCTCAGGAGGCGATGACACTTTGACTCTAGCGTCACGGCCCGTCCGTGCGCGCCGTGGAGGCGAGCGCTCGGAGTCGTCTCCGTAGCACTCGACGCCCGAATTCTTTGACCAGGCACTGGTCGAGCCTGCTGGTCGGTAGGGCGAGTGGACGGCGACGCTATCCGACAAGACGCCGCACGGCGTATCGCGCAGAAGCAGGTGACGAGGGAATCGACGACCGACGAGAAAGCCGCGTCGCAGGATCGACTTCATCGACCTGCGGCGGATGCCTGACGAGCCGACGCCCAACGATGGAAGCCAGACCACCATCGGCGGGCAGTCTACGCCTGTCCGAGGAGCGCGTCGGCAAGGCGGGGCCGGGGACGGCTTCGCCGACGTCTGGAAGCGCGACGTCTTCGCTGGGAGTCCACGGCGCGGACCGACTCTCAGCCGGCGAGCAAGTATCTGGACTCCGCGAGGACCTGGAGCACCCGCCACCACGATCGTAGCGATCAATGAGCGGATCGAGAGTCGCCAGACGAACGCAGACGCTCGAACACGGCGCGAAGGCGCAATTGTCGTCGAAGCCTGAAACCAGCAGTCGATGAGGTCAGCATCGCCGACGAGTCCTACTTCGACGAACC
The DNA here is from genome assembly GCA_963778805.1 of uncultured Chloroflexia bacterium. Classification (GTDB taxonomy): domain Bacteria; phylum Chloroflexota; class Limnocylindria; order Limnocylindrales; family CSP1-4; genus SPCO01. The sequence goes on from CAVZVT010000005.1 coordinate 449,377, forward strand.
GGGCTGAAGGACCCGAGCGACGGCATCGACGCGGAGGCGGTCGTCGACTCCTGGCCGTCGGATACAGACATAACTCACCTTATCGGAAGTGATGTCGGAGCCCTGTAGACGGCGCGGGCAGCGGTTGCAACCCCTCGCCTTATGACCGACACGCGAGGTACGCGTAAAGCGGCAGATCCAGGGCGACGTGCCACGCGATCGGGATCAGCAGGGATCGGGTTCGCAGGGCGATCCAGCCGGAGATGAACCCGCCGAGCCCTAGGACGGCCATCAGGACGACTGGTGAGCCGCCGACGTCCGCGCCACCGTGCGCCAGGCCGAAGACGACAGCCTGGGCGACCAGGGCGGTCCAGGTGCCCGTGACGCGACTCGTCCAGGTCATCAGCGCGCCTCGATAGGCCAACTCCTCGGTGACGCCGTTCGCCCCAGCGAAGATCAGGGCCGGCACGATGAACCCGACGTTCCCGAGATCGAGCGAGAAGCTCCCGAAGAACGGCTTGGCGAGGGCCGCACCGATCAGCAGCCCGAGCGGCCCGAGGATGACCGCTCCCACGACCGCGAGCCGGACGACGTCGCGTTTGGGCCAGCGAAGCAGCAGGTCGATCGGTCTGGCGCGAAGGACGACCGCCAGCACGGTGAGCACCCCGAGGACGAGCACGGCCTCCGTGAGCCGCCACATGGCCGGCGGCGAGGTCGTGACCGCACAATCGGCGCCCCCGGCGGCAGCGATCGGCGGTGCCAGCAACCCCCAACAGAGGCCGACGGCGACCGGGATCGGGGCCGCCCAGGACCAGCGGACCGGCACGTCTCGCCTGACCGCCACGACCGTCCCGCCAATGAGGACCACGAGAACGAACGGACGAGTGAACGGCACCGCAGCCGCGAGGATGATCAGGGCGATCGGAACGGCCGAGCGGGCGAACTCGCGCGGTTCGCTGGGAAGGGCCGTCCGGACGCTCACGTGACGATGATGCCATCCGGACATCGCGCCGACGGGTCCCTAGACGTTGCTCCCCGTGATGATCAGGGCCACCGGTCCCGACGGTCGCGGTCCGGCCAGCACGCCGGCCCATGCGGCGGCCGCGGCACCCTCGACGGTCAGTCCGAGTTCGATGTCGAGCTCGGCCTGGGCGGCATGCAGCGCGTCGTCATCGACGAGGATCATGTCGTCGATGCGTCCGTCCATCAGCGCGAGCGCCTTGGGAACGGCGATCCGGGCCGCGATCCCGTCGGCATACGTGTCGACGGTGGCGGTGTCGATCGCCCGGCCCTCGCGCCAACTCATGGTCATCGCTGGTGCGCCGGCGGCCCCGATCCCGATCACTCGACAGTCTGGCGCCACCGCACGGAGCCAGGAGCCGATCCCGATGATCAGCGCGCCGTTGCCGACCGGGACCGACACCATCGCCAGCTCTGGGAGGTGACCCGCTGCGACGCCATCGGTGAGTTCGAGCGCCATGGTGCCGGCTCCCGACGAGATCCGGGCGTCCTCGCCATCGACGAGGAGGAAGGCTTCGTGTTCGACGGCGTAGCCCTGGGACGCGGCGCAAGCGTCGTCGAAGTCCTCCCCCGACTCGATCACGGTCGCGCCAAGCGCTCGCATCCGGGCGATCTTGCCGCGGTTGGCGTTGCGTGACGTGAACACGACGGCTTCGATGCCGAGTGGCCGCGCGGCATACGCGATCCCCTGCCCGAAGTTGCCGGCGGACGCCACCACGATCGGGCGACCCGGCCCGATGGTCCCCTCCCCTGCCAGCGCCTGGACCACCACCGAGGTCCCACGACCCTTGAAGGAGCGGATGGGGTTGACGGTCTCGATCTTGACGATCACCGGGACGCCCAGCCGCGCGGACAGCCCCTCATGGACGTACTGCGGCGAGTGGATGAAGGCTGGGTCGATCACGGCGTGTGTCGCGCGGATCGCCTCGGCGGTGAGATCTTGGTTGGCGTTCACGGGTGAGGACACTCCCCGGAAGCGCGCGCGACGCGGATCGCGTCTGGCGCCGGACATGGAAACGCCCGAAGGAACCGCCGGTCCGTAGTCAGCGCCGCCGATGTAAACACCTGCAACACCGCTTTCGGTCTGGGGCCCCTTCGGGCAAGACCTACGATACGCGGCGCGCCCCGGCAACGGGAAGGGACTTATCCACGAGTTTCTCGGTTCGTCGTCGTTCCAGGCGATGGTTGTCCACAGCCTGTCCACGAGTCAGGCTCGATCCGAGCTCCGTCGAGGCGGTTTCGCCACCCGGGAGACGCGGGATCCCCGAGGCATTATCGAGCTCGATCCGGCCGCCGGGCGACACGGCCCAGGTCGTTGGCCCGATCCGTTGGACCGCGATCGTGATCGACGCGCTGGTGGCCGTTCGCGGGATCCAGGCGCACGCCAGCGAGGTCGACGGACGCGCCGACCGCGAAACCTGCGTCATCCAGTCGCCAGGCGATCGCGGCGACGGCGATGACGGACCCCTCGATCACCAGGAGGTCGTCCGGTCCGAATGGCAGCCCCACGGTATGGGTCACCACGCGATCGGCCGAGCTCACGTGATTGCCGTGCAACGTTCCATCGGGTTCCGGGTGGAACGTCCACAACCCGGCGGCTGAAGCCAGTTCGAGGTGTCGGAACCGTCGATCCGGCCCGGTCTCCAGCAACAGCGCGTGACGCATCAGGCCGTCACGGGTCACGGTCTCTCGCCAGCGGCGACCCTGCCGACCCTCTGCGATCGTCCAGGTCACCTCGCTCCCGTCGGGTGCGGTCCCCCACCCCGCCATCCGGACCTGGCCGCTCATCGTTCCGTGCCGACCGCCGTCGCTGCCTCGAGCTCGTCGGCCCACCGACCGGCCACCGCCTCCAGTTCACCGGCGAGCGATGGTGCCACGCGCCCGACGACGCGGACATCGCGTTCGCCGTACTCCATCTCGACGGTCCCCCGCTCGCGGACACGCGCCAGGAGCTCGCCCGCGGCGTAGGGCAGGGCGACGTCGACCTCGACCCAGAGCGAGGCCAGCAGGGCCGCCATCGCCGCGCGGAGCGTATCGATGCCGTAGCCCGTGAGCGCGGACACGAACACGGTGCCCGCGATGGCCGGCGACGGCGTCTCACCATCCTGGGCGGCTCGCTCGATCAGGTCCGCCTTGTTGAAGACGACCAGCCTGGGCTTGTCGCCGGCCCCGAGTTCGTCGAGGACCGTCTGGACGGTCGCTCGATGCTCATCGACATGGCCATCGGCCGCATCGACGAGCTCGATCAGGACATCGGCTCGATTGACCTCCTCGAGGGTCGCTCGGAACGCATCGACGAGCTGGTGCGGGAGCTTGTGGATGAACCCGACGGTATCGGTGACGATGGCCGACTGTCCGTCACCGAGCCGGACCTGCCGGCTGGTCGGATCGAGCGTGGCGAAGAGCTTGTCCTCCGCGTGCGCGACCTCCGAGCCGACGAGGGCGTTGAGCAGGGTCGATTTGCCCGCATTCGTGTACCCGACGATGCCGACGGTCGAGAAGAGCCGGCGGTCCCGCCCACGTGCCGCCGTGTCGCGTTGCTGTCGCACCTGTTCGACGCGTTCCTTCATCTTCGCGATGCGCGTCCTGATCAGTCGTCGGTCGGTCTCGAGCTGGCTCTCGCCAGGTCCGCGCGTCCCGATCCCGCCACCGGTCCGCGACAGGTGGGTCCACAGCTTGGTCAGGCGAGGCAACTGGTATTCGAGCTGGGCCAGTTCCACCTGGAGGCGGCCCTCGTGCGTCTGCGCGTGCGAGGCGAAGATGTCGAGGATCAGGCGGCTGCGATCGATGACCTTGACGCTCAGGAGTTCCTCGAGCGCCCGTTGCTGTGATGGCGAGAGTTCGTCATCCGCGACGAGCACGTCGAAACCCGTCTCCCGCTTGGCCGCGAGCAGTTCCTCGGCCTTGCCCTTGCCGACGTACCAGTTGGGGTCGACATGGCGACGGTTCTGCCACTCCGCGCCGACCACGTCAGCGCCCGCCGTGGCGGCAAGGTTGGCGAGCTCGCCGAGGGATTCCTGGGCGGTCCAGCCATCCTCGTCACCGGTGTCGACGGCAAGCAGGAAGGCCTTCTCGACGGGTGGAGCGAGCTCGATGAGATCGTGGGGCACGGCCGAAGGATAGTCGCTCGCGCTGCTTGCACACGGCGCTATGCTTGGCGCGTCAATGATCCCGGGGTCCGGGATCACATCAGAGGGAGGCTCATACCGAATGCAACGTCCAATCGGCGTCACGCTCCTTGCGCTGGGAGCCGGACTCGCCGGACTCTACGAGATCTGGCGAGCCCTGGTCTTCGTGGGCGTCGCCAGCTTCAGCTTCGTCGGCCAGACGGTCTCCTTCGACGGACACCCGCAGTGGGGCGCCGCGATCTGGGCCCTCATCATCGCCGCGATCTGGTTCTGGGTCGCTGAAGGCTTCTGGAACGTTCGCGCCTACGCGTGGTCGTTCGGGATCTTCATCAGCATCTTCACGGTCATCTTCGGGTTCTTCGCCCTGCTCGGCGGGTCGACGATGGAAGCCGAGACCGTGGCCTGGCTGCTGGCGATCGGCATCTTCTTCTACCTGAACTACCCAGGCGTCCGAGACCAGTTCGTCAAGCACGAGATGGATCTCATGACCCCTGAGCAGCGCGCCGCGATGGCGCAGATGAATGCCGCCAATGCCGCGATGGCCCAGGCCACCGCTGCCGCCGCCGCGGCCCCTGCTGCGGCTCCGGCACCGGTCCAGGCACCGCCGCCGGCGCCGCCGGCAGATCCGGGCACGCCCGCCAGCTAGGCCGTACCAGCCCGTCTGCTCGTCAGACGGGTCGAGACGATCCAGGAAGCCGATCGGCGGTCACGCCGGTCGGCTTCTTCATGTCTGGACTCGGGTCAGCAACGTCGCAGCCGTGACATCGCCCGGATGCCATTCGATGTCGGGCTCGGAGCGGAACCACGTGTTCTGGCGTCTCGCGAAGGCCCGGGTTCGCTGGGCGACCAGGTCCCTGGCGGCGGCCTTGTCGAGCGACCCGTCGAGGACCGCCCAGGCCTCGCGATAGCCGATGGCCGTGAAGGCCGGCAGGCCGGGATCGAAGCGACGTCGGAGGGCGTCCGCCTCGTCGATGAGACCGGCGCGGAACTGGGCATCCGTCCGCACCGCGATGCGCTCGTCGTGGAGCGGCTGGTCGAGCCGCAGCCCGAGCCAGGTCACCGGTGCCGGGTACCCTCGAGGGCGCGGCCGTGGCACGTCACCCTGGAGTTCGACGATCTCGAGCGCTCGAACCACCCGGCGTGGATTGGGCAGGTCGACCTGGGTCGCCGTCCTTGGCGCCAGCCGTTGGAGCCGCTCGACGAGCGCCGCCAGCCCGTCGGTCTCGAGTTCTCGTTCCAGGCGGGCACGGACGACCGGGTCGCTTGGCAGGGCCGAGGTGTCGAGACCGCGCGCTACCGCCCGCAGGTACAGCCCCGTGCCGCCGGCGAGGATCGCCACGGCACCGCGTCGATGGATCTTCTCCCAGCGCTCGGGTGGCGTCGGCCACGTAGTCCGCCAGGCTGAATGGCCCGTCAGGGTCGACCAGGTCGAGGCCGTGATGCGGGACGCGCGCCCGGTCCGCGGCGCCCACCTTGGCCGTCGCGATGTCGAGGCCTCGATAGACCTGGCGGGAGTCGGCCGAGATGACCTCCGCCGGGCGACCGGAGGCGATGATGGCCTCGGCCAACTCGATCGCCCGTCCCGTCTTGCCCGTCGCGGTCGCGCCCGCGATCACGACGAGCGGTGGTGCGTCGCTCACGCTCCGACGAGCGCGCCTCGCAGCGCGTACGGACCGGCGTGCTCGATCCGGACCGTGACCTCGCGCCCCAGCAGTTCGGGCGTGCCCGGCACGTGGACCAGCTTGTTGCCGCGGGTCCGGCCGGTGAGCGACGGACCGGGCGCCGTGCCATCGGGGCCGTCGTGCTCGTGACTCCTCACGGGGGCGACGCCATCGACGAGCACGCCCACCTCGCGACCCAACCACGCCTGGTTCCGCTCCAGCCCGATCGACTCCTGCAGAGCGAGCAGCTCGTTGAGGCGGCGGCGCTTGACATCGGCCGGGACATCGTCGGCCAGCCGGGTGGCCGGGGTCCCCGGGCGCTCCGAGTAGGCGGCCGCGAACACCTGGTCGTAGCGGACGGTCTCGAGGAGCCGCAGCGTGGCCTGGAACTGCTCCTCGGTCTCGCCGCAGAACCCGACGATGATGTCCGTGGAGACCGTGATGCCGGGCACGGCGGCGCGGATGGCGCTCAGCCGCTCGATGTAGTGCTCGATGGTGTATTGGCGGCCCATCCGTCGCAGCACGTCGTCATCGCCCGACTGGACCGGCAGGTGCAGGTGCTCGCAGACGCTCTCGCAATCCGCGAGCGCGGCGATGAGGCGATCGGAGAGGTCCCACGGATGCGAGGTCACGAAGCGCAGGCGACCGATGGCCGGGTGTCCGTCGGCCGCCCGGAGTCCGTCGATGGCCCGGATGAGCTCGGCGAGATCGGGCCGCCCATGCAGGTCGAGGCGTCGACCGGCCCAACGCGTCTCGTCGATGTGGGCGAACCGCGGATCGGGCGCGAGGTCGTGCCCGTAGGAGTTGACGTTCTGACCGAGGAGCGTCACCTCTCGATACCCAGCCAGCGCGAGCGCTCGTGCCTCCTCGACGATCTCATCGAACGGCCGGCTCCGCTCCGGTCCTCGACTGAACGGCACGATGCAGTAGGTACACGTCTTGTCGCAGCCGTAGATGATCGGCAGCCACGCACTGACGGCCGAACCACGGGCCACGGTCCCCTCCTCCACCGCCCGAGACCGGGTGGCGGCCAGGCCGTCGGCGGCACCGACGACCACCCGACCGACCGTCGTGGTGGCGCCGACCTGGCCGATCGGCGCCTGTGCCGAGGTCAGGCCGAGTCGATCGGCGAGCTCCGGTTCCTCGTCCGGTCGCAGGAAGAGATCCACCGCGGGATAGCGGCGTCGGAGCCCCGCCCGATCGGGCTCGCGCACGGAGCAGCCGGTCATGACGACCCGCAGACCCGGGTTCGTGCGCTTGAGGGTCGCGAGCTGGCCCTGGCGACCGATGACCTTCTGCTCAGCTCCCTCACGGATCGCGCAGGTGTTGATGACGATGAGGTCCGCGTCGTCGAAGCCGGCGGCCTCATCGCACCCGGCCTGGAGGAGCCGGCCGGCCATCTCCTCGGAGTCGCTGCGGTTCATCTGGCAGCCGAGCGTCCACACGTGGAACCGCGGGAGCGTGCGCGCCTCGGGGAGGTATTCCAGGACACGCTCGTCATCCGGTGTCGCCGGAGCGCGTGGCGGTCGCCCGAGACCGGCCGGGGCCATCTCCAGCATCGGGAGCGTGCGGTCGAGAACGGGTCGATCGGTCATGGGTGTGCCGGGGAGCCTACCCCGATGGCCGTGCGGACGCCATCAGCCACGGACGGCGGCACCCATAGGTCTGCGTGCGACTCGGCGTAGGTGCCGAGGTCGCCGTGATAGTCCGTCCCGCCGGTCGGGACCAGCCGAAGCGCCTTGGCGACCGCACCGACCGCGGTCACCGTGGCCTGATCGAACGACCGGTAGTAGACCTCCAGACCGCCCAGACCGGTCTGGATCAGCTCGCGCAGCAGGTCCTGGCGGTTCGGGGCCTCGCGGAAGTGGGCGAGGACCGGCAGCCCGCCAGCGGCCCGGATGACCGCGATGGCTGCATCAGGCCCAAGCCCCTCGCGACGGACGTAGGCGGGGCAGCCGTGGCCGATGTGCCGACTGAACGCATCTTCGACGCTCGACGCGTACCCCGCGGCCATCAGCGCTCGGGCGATCGTCGGCCGACCGAGGGCGTCGTCCTCGCTGGACACCAGCGCTTCGACCTGGGCGTCGATGGGCATGTCCAGACTTCGGAGCAGGTCCACCGTGCGCTCGAAACGAAGCCGTCGACTCCCACGTTGCGCTGCCATCGCGGCCTCGAACGTCTCGTCCTCGGGATCCATCCCAAAGCCCAGGATGTGGAGCTCGCCTTCCCAGAGTCCGAGGTCGCGGGTGACGAGCGCGTTGATCTCCACGCCCGGGATCAGCTCGAGGCCGGCGGGGATGGCCCCCGCGGCGACGACGTCCCGGTAGCCCGCGAGCGTGTCGTGATCGGTGACGCTCAGCGTGGTCACCCCGGTGGCCGCCGCGGCCTCGACGAAGGCTTGCGGTGCCATCAACCCATCCGAGCGCGACGTGTGCGTGTGCAGATCGACCGTCGACGGACGCGGCGGGACGACTCGACCGGCGCCTGCCGCAAGCAGCGGGTCGTGCCGCTTGCGTCGCCCGCTGGTCACGTCTAGGCCTCGAGGAGGCGCTGGATCCGCTCGATCTGGAGGGCTCGGCCGGTGGCGGGGTCGATGTCGATCTGGCACGCGTTGAAGACCACCGGCCCCTCCCCCACCTCGAACCGGGTCGGCAGCGCGTTGATGAACCGCGGCAGGACGGTCCGCGGCGCAAACCCGATGACACTCCAGACCGGTCCGGTCATCCCGAGGTCCGTCTGGTAGGCGGTGCCGTTGGGGAGGATGCGCTCGTCGCCGGTGACGACATGGGTGTGAGTGCCGACGACCGCGCTGACTCGCCCATCGAGGTACAGCCCGAGCGCGTTCTTCTCCGAGGTGAGCTCGCAATGGAAGTCGACGAGACGGACGGGCGGCAGTGGCTCCGATGACTCGTCGAGCAGCTGATCGGCGTCGGTGAATGGGTTCTCGGTCTGCTGCATGTACGTCCGGCCCTGGAGGTTGACCACGGCCAGGTCCGTGCCATCGAGGGCGCTGTAGATCCCCCAGCCACGGCCGGGGACGTCGTGCGTGCCGTAGTTGAGCGGGCGCAGGACGCGGTCGTTCGCATCGAGATACGGATAGATCTCGCGCTTGTCCCAGATGTGGTTGCCCGACGTGATGACGTCCACGCCTGAGGCGAGGATGGAATCGGCGGTGGACGGCGTGAGCCCCATGCCACCGGCCACGTTCTCGCCGTTGGCGGTCACGAAGTCGATGCCACGTTCCTCGCGAAGCCCCGGGAGGATGCCCTCCACCGCCTCGCGACCGGGCTTGCCGATCATGTCGCCGATCATCAAGACCCGGCACGCTCCGGGCGGTCGCGGCGCGTTGCCGTTCGTCGGGTTGCCGAGACGGGTCAGGCCGATGGCCGCGTCTACTTCGCGAACTCCACGGCCCGCGTCTCGCGGATGACCGTCACCTTGATCTGACCGGGGTAGGTCAGCTGCTCCTCGATCTTCTTGACGATGTCCCGCGCGAGTCGCGACGCGGTCAGGTCGTCGATCTCCTCGGGGCGGACGAGGATCCGAACCTCGCGACCGGCCTGGACCGCGAACGAACGCTCGACGCCACTGAAGCTCTCGGCGATGGCCTGCAGGTCTTCGAGACGCTTGACGTAGGTATCCATGGACTCGCCACGGGCACCGGGCCGCGACGCACTGATCGCATCGGCGACCTGGACGATCGGGGCCTCGAGACAGGCGTATTCGACTTCCTGGTGGTGCGCGGCGATGCCGTTGATGACCTTGAACGGCAGGTTGTGGCGTTGGGCGATCGCGGCACCGATCGCCGCGTGCGGACCCTCGACCTCGTGGTCGACGGCCTTGCCGATGTCATGGAGCAGACCGCCCATCTTGGCGATCTGCACATCGGCGCCGATCTCGGCGGCGATGACCGCAGCCAGGTGGCTCGTCTCGACGACGTGGTTCAGCACGTTCTGGCCGTACGAGGTTCGGAACTTGAGGCGACCGAGCAACTGGATGATCTCGGCCGGCAGGCCCGGGACGCCCGCTTCGTACGCGGCCCGCTCGCCGGCCTGGCGCATCACGAGGTCGACCTCGGCGCGAGCCTTGGCGACGACTTCCTCGATGCGGCCGGGATGGATGCGGCCGTCGGCGATGAGCTTGGTGACCGCGATCCGGGCGATCTCCCGACGGACGGGATCGAAGCCCGACAGGATCACCGTCTCGGGGGTGTCGTCGATGATGAGGTCGACCCCTGTGGCCTGCTCGAGCGCGCGGATGTTGCGTCCTTCCCGCCCGATGATCCGGCCCTTCATCTCATCGGATGGCAGGTGGACGACCGAGACCGTGTGCTCGGCGGTGTGATCGGCGGCCACCCGCTGCATCGCGGTGATCACGATGTCGCGCGCCTTGTCCTGGGCTTCCTCGCGCGCCGAGCGCTCGATGGCCCGCGCGACCTTGACCGCGTCGTGTTCGGCCTCCTCGCGAACGGCCTCGATGATGGCGCCCTTGGCCTCGTCTGCCGACATGCCGGACACGCGTTCGAGGGCCTCCACCTGGTTCTGGTGGGCCTGCGCGAGCTCCTCGCGGGTCTTGTCGAGCTCTCGCTCACGGTCCAGGAGCTTGCGGTCGCGCTGTTCGAGCATGTCGGTGCGCTGGTCGAGCTGCTCGTCGCGCTGGAGCAGGCGGCGCTCGAGACCGGCGAGTTCACCGCGCTTGACGCGGGCCTCGTCCTCTGCCTCGCTCTGCATGCGGAGCTTCTCGTCCTTGCCTTCGAGGATGAGCTCCTTCTGGCGGGCGCGGGCTTCGGCTTCGATGCGGCTCGCTTCCGATCGTGCGGACTTGATGGTCTGTGCGGCCCAGAGACCGCGCACGAGCCAGCCGAGTACGGCTCCGCCGACGACGGCCGCGAGGGCCACCGCCACGACGACCGATGTGTCCATCAGTGTTCCTCCCATCCGACCGAACGCGCGGTCGGAGGTCATGTCTTCGTGGTGAGCGCGTCGAGCGCGGGGCGGGGGCGACGGTTCGTCGCCCTTGGCGATGGCGGGCCCCCTCCCTGGGCCGCGACTTCGACGCGGATCGAGGTTCGAGCTTCGGACGCCGCTCTCGCGGCGCATCGTGTTGTCTGTTGCGTAGCCTACGAGCCGAGGCCCGGAGGGTCAACCGAGCCGACACCCGATGATGCCGAACCGCGACCTTGATGCCGTCGCGTCACCGATCCAGGTCGTCGTCGACCCCGGCGTCGAGATCGGACATCGCGACGAACGCGGCCGCCGCCTCGCGGCACGTGCCAGGATCGAACCCGTTCCGCGCCAGCAGGGCGTAGGCACGCTGCCGTCGCTCGCGCGGCTCGACGACGCGCGCCAGTGCCCGGGCATGCTTGGCCAGGAGCCGTTCCGCGGCCGCACGATCAGCCGACACGACGGCCTCCGCGGCGTGGGCCTCGTCCACGTCGAGGTGTGGCGCCCGTCGATCGGCCAGCACCGTATCGACGATGACCCGATCGATCCCCTTCAGGGCCAGCTCGGAACGGATGGCCCGTTCGCCGCGTGGCCGAGCGCGGTCACGCGACTCCACCCAGGCCCGCGCAAAGAGCTCGTCATCGAGGACGCCGAAGTCGAGCAGCTTCGTGATCGCGCCTTCCACGAGCTCGGCGTCGTACCCGGTCGAGGTCAGCCGTCGTCGGACCTCGGTGACGGATCTCGCGCGGGCTTCCAGGAAGCGGGCGGCCGCCTCGAGCACGACCTGCGGGTCGTCGATGGCCGCCTTGGCCTCACGTCGCTCGGCGTAGGACCGCGAGTCGCGCCGGGCCACGTGGGCCGACCTGGCCTATTCGGCCTCTTCGATGCCTTCCACCGGGATCACGACATCGTCGGCGATCGCGCCGCGGATCCGACGTTCGATCTCCTCGGCGACCGGGGCGTTGCTGCGCAGGAACTCCTTGGAGGCTTCACGGCCCTGACCCAGCCGAGTCTCCCCGAAGTTGAACCAGGCGCCCGTCTTGGACACGACGTCCATCGCGACGCCGACGTCGAGCAGGCCGCCTTCCTTGGAGATGCCCTCGCCGTACATCACGTCGAACTCGGCGACGCGGAACGGCGGCGCGACCTTGTTCTTCACGACCTTGACGCGGACCCGGTTGCCGACCGACTCCGTGCCGGTCTTGATGGTCTCGACCCGTCGGATGTCGAGTCGGACCGAGGCGTAGAACTTCAGCGCGCGACCACCGGGCGTGGTCTCCGGGTTCCCGAACATGACCCCGATCTTCTCGCGCAACTGGTTGGTGAAGACGAGCGAGGTGTTCGAGCGGCTGACGGCGCCGGTCAACTTGCGCAGGGCCTGGCTCATGAGTCGAGCCTGGATGCCCATGAAGGAGTCGCCCATCTCGCCTTCGATCTCGGCACGTGGCACGAGGGCGGCGACGGAGTCGACGACGACGATATCGATGCCGCCGGAGCGGATCAGGGTCTCCGTGATCTCGAGCGCCTGCTCGCCCGTATCGGGCTGGCTGACGAGGAGCTCGTCGACATTGACGCCGCAGGAGCGGGCATAGCCGGGATCGAGGGCGTGCTCGACGTCGATGAAGGCCGCGACGCCGCCACGACGCTGGGCCTCGGCGATGACGTGCTGGCAGACGGTCGTCTTGCCCGACGACTCCGGTCCGAAGATCTCGGTGATCCGTCCGCGCGGGATGCCCCCGACGCCAAGCGCCAGGTCGAGCGCGATCGAACCGGTCGGGATCGTGTCGATCGGAGCTGTCTCGCGCGAGCCGAGCTTCATGATCGCGCCGCGACCGTATTGCTTCTCGATCGCGAGCAGCGCCGCGTCGACGGCCTTGCCGCGCTCCGCGCTGGTCCGCTCGGCGGCTCGTTCCTCGGTCATCGCCATGGGTCTGTCACGCTCCTCATCGATCGGTTCCGACCGGTAATCGGCGCCCGCCAGGATGGCGATCGAACCCGATGTTCAGCCCTCTTCGGTGTCGTCCACGACGACGGGCTTCTCCTTGCGCGGTTTGCGGATGACCTCGACGTTCTGAGGCGGTGCCTCCAACGGCGAGAGTTTCGGTTGGCCACGTCTTGGCCTTCGGCTTCTTCTTGGTTTCTTTGCCGGGACGGTTTCGCGAGCCCATCGCTGTGCCTCCGCGTCGAACTACAAGCTACCGATCGACCCTTCACGCGGACTGCACGGCGCCTTCACCGTCGCTCATCCGGCCTGCGCGCGACCGCAGATCGGCCATCGATGCGGGGAAGGAACCGGCCCGGATGCAGGCTCGGATCCTGACCATGAAGTCTAGGGTGAAGGTCAGGTTGTGACAAGTCGCGAGCCGGTACGCGAGCAGCTCCTTGGCCCGGAACAGATGGGCCAGATACGCTCGCGAGAACCGCCGGCAGGCGAGACACGGACAGTCCTCCTGGATCGGCCGCGGATCGTCGAGGAACGCCTGGTTGCGGATGTTCAGTCGGCCGCCGGGAACCCAGAGTTGGCCGTTGCGCGCGACCCGCGCCGGCAGCACGGAGTCGAACAGGTCCACGCCTCGATGGACCGCCTCCAGCAGGTCCGCCGGCGAGCCGAGACCCATCAGATACCGCGGCCGCGGGTCGCGATCGAGCAGCGGCACCGCAAGGTCCAGCGTCTCGTCTCGCTGCGCCGGCGTCTCGTCGCCGGCCAGCCCACCGAGACAGATCCCGTCGAACGGCAGTGATGCGATGAACCGGGTGGACGCGGCGCGCAACTCCGGGTCGAGTCCGCCCTGGACGATCCCGAAGAGCGCCTGATCTTGGCGCGTTGGTGGGCCGCCAGCGATCGCTCGGCCCATCGATGGGTCCGCTCGGTGGCGTCCGCGACGACCGCGCGCGGCGAAGTCGGGAAGACCGGCTGGTCGAAGGCGACGGCGACGTCCGACCCGAGCGCCTCCTGTGCGCCGATCGCGATCTCGGGCGTGAATCGATGCGTCGATCCGTCGAGGTGGCTCCGAAACGTCACGCCGTCGTCATCGACCACCCGCAAGATCGCCGAGCGAGACGACCTGGAACCCGCCCGAGTCCGTCAGGATCGGGCCGTCCCAGTCCATGAAGCGATGCAGCCCGCCGAGTCGGGCGATGCGCTCGCTGCCCGGACGAAGGATACAGGTGGTAGTTGTTCGCGAGGATGATCGACGCCCCGGTGTCCCGGATCTCGTCGGGCGTCAACGCCTTGACCGTCGCGTTCGTCCCGACCGGCATGAACTGCGGCGTCTCGACCTCACCGTGGGTCAGCGTCAGCTTGCCGATCCGTGCCCGCGTCGACCCATCGGCGGGCGGCGGCACGGCGACGTCGTAACGGCTCGCGCGCCCGACGTACGGCGCGGTCACGGACCCTTCCTCGGGAACGGGTCGTCCCACAACGACGGCATCCCTGGCTCCGCACGTCGAGGCGGCGGGATCTCGTAGCCGAGCCCGCCAGGTGCGCTCGGGCGAGCTCCGTGGCGATGCGGCCCTGCGGCGTGCGATCGATGAACCCGAGGCGCAGCAGGAACGGTTCGTAGACGTCCTCGATGGTCTCGATCTCCTCCGAGAGGACCGCGGCGAGGGCCGCCACACCGACCGGACCGGACGCGAACTTCTGGATGATCGCGGCCAGGAGCTTGCGATCGGTGGAATCGAGACCCTCGTCGTCGATCTCCATCGCTCGCATGGCTTCACGGGCCGTGTGCTCGTCCACCCGACCGTCGCCATGGACCTCGGCGTGGTCCCGCACGCGCTTGAGCAGCCGATTGACGATCCGTGGCGTCCCGCGCCCGCGACGGGCGATCGCGTGGGCCGCCGACGGCTCGATCTCGACGCCGAGGATCGAAGCCGAGCGGACGACGATGGCGATCAGTTCGTCATCGGTGTAGAAGTCCAGGCGGTAGGTCGCCCCGAACCGGTCACGCAACGGGGAACTGATGCGGCCCGCGCGGGTGGTGGCGCCGACGACGGTGAATGGCTTGAGACTGAGGCGAAGACTGCGGGCACTCGGACCCTTGCCGATCATCACATCGAGCGCGTAGTCCTCCATCGCCGGGTAGAGGATCTCCTCCACGGCCCGGTTGAGCCGATGGATCTCGTCGATGAACAGGACATCGCGTTCCTCGAGCGATGTGAGGACGGAGGCCAGGTCGCCGGCACGTTCGATGGCGGGTCCCGACGTGTAACGCACGTTCACGCCGAGCTCGCGGGCGACGATCGTCGCGAGGGTGGTCTTGCCGAGTCCGGGCGGGCCGTACAGGAGGATGTGATCGGCGGCCTCTCCCCTGCCCTTCGCCGCCTGCAACAGGATCGAAAGGTTGGCCTTGACCTCGCGCTGGCCGATGTATTCGTCGAGCGTCCGCGGCCGGAGCGTGCCCTCGACCACGAGGTCTGCCTCGTCCACCGGGTCCGCCGACAGGATGTGCGAGAGGTCGTCCGCCATGGCCCAAAGTCTAGCACAGTACCGGCCCATATCGCACGCCTGTTCTACATGGTCGAGTGCGAAATACCCACTACGTCAGTAGGGCTTCGACGCTAGCATTCGGGCATGCGGCTCTCTCGCCGATCGGAATACGGGCTTCGCGCGCTGACCGACCTCGTCCGTCACATCGATGAGGGTCCGGTCGCCCTCGCCACCCTCGCCAAGCGCGAGCGGCTGCCGGCCAAGTTCCTCGAACAGATCATGGCGACGCTCAAGCATGCGGGCATCGTCCGCACGGCCCTGGGTTCGCATGGCGGCTATCACCTTGCGGTCGACCCCGCGACGGTCTCGATCGGACGCGTGGTCCGGCTCCTCGATGGGGCGCTCGCGCCGCTTGGCTGCGTGTCACTGCGCTACTACGAGGCGTGCTCGTGCCCGGATGAGGCGACCTGCGCCCTCCGTGACACGATGATCGACGTCCGTGACGCCATCCTCGGGATCCTCGACCAGCAGACGCTCGCGGACCTCGCCGCACGTCCAGGCCGGGCGTCGATCGACCCGCTGGGGATCCATGCCGAGGCGCTCGCCGGCCACCGCCCTTGAGCCGCGGCACACTGCTTCGGCTGGCGGCCTTCACCACGGATCCGGCCGGCGGCAATCCGGCCGGGGTCTGGATCGGCGATGCCCTCCCGCCGGACGATGAGATGCAACGCATCGCCGCCGATGTCGGCTACAGCGAGACCGCGTTCCTGGCGCCGCTCGGCGCGGCGGGCGCGGCCGGCGGGACGGCCGAGTCGGAGATCGGGCACTTCCGGGTGCGCTACTTCAGTCCGCTGGCCGAAGTGCCGTTCTGTGGCCACGCGACGATCGCCAGTGGCGTCGCCCTCGCGGAACGCGGTCTGGCGTCGGCGGCGGGCGACCTGACCCTCACCACGAACGACGGTCTGGTCCCGGTCAGCGTCGCCGTCGGGCCGGACGGTCTCGCGGTTGCGACGCTCACGTCGATCGATCCGCGCATCGAGGACGTCCCGGCCGACGTGCTCATGCGCGCGCTTGCGCTGCTGTCGTGGACCGCTGATGAACTCGATCCGGCCCTGCCACCGGCCGTCGCGTTCGCGGGTGCGCGACACCTGGTCATCGCGGTTCGGGAGCGAGCGACTCTCGAGCGGATGGCCTACCCGTTCGAGGCGATGCAGGCCCTGATGCTCGAGCACGACCTGACGACGCTGCAGCTCGTGTGGCGCGAAGGTCCGCGACGGTTCCGTGCCCGCGATCCATTCGCGGTGGGTGGCGTCATCGAAGATCCGGCGACTGGCGCCGCGGCGGCGGCCTTCGGGGCGTACCTGCGGGACCGCGGCGAGATCACCGCACCGGACACGTTCGAGATCATCCAGGGCGTCGAGATGGGTCGGCCGAGCCAGATCACGGTCAGCATCGAACCCGGCCTGGCGGGTGTCCGCGTCTCGGGGACCGCCGTCCCGATCTGACGTGGCTCGCCTAGTCCCTGGCCAGGCTCCGGAGCGCGGCCTTGACTCGTTCCTCGAGCGTGCTCTCGACCCCGACATCCGCCAAGGCGATCCGTGACGCCTCCCGCGCCTCGGAGAGCGAATAGCCGAGCGCCTGGAGCGCCGCGACGATCTCGCCCTCGCTCGCGGCCGCGCCGGCCACCGAAGGACCGGCAAACGCCACACCCGCGGCCGTGACCTTCTCCTTGAGCTCGAAGATGATCCGCTCGGCGAGCTTCTTGCCGATCCCGGGGATCGCGACGAGGACCGCCTGGTCCTGCGCCATGATCGCGAGCTGGAGATCCGCGGGAGGCCGCGACCCGACGATCGCCAACGCGACCTTGGGCCCGACGCCATTGACCGTCAGGAGCAACGTGAAGAACCCGAGTTCCTCCGACGTCCGAAAGCCGTAGAGCGCCTGCTGGTCCTCCCGGACGAGGTGGAAGGTGTGGAGCTTCAGGCGGCCACCCGGGACCGCGGTGGAGATCACGGCCGGCGCGGCGAACACGCGGTACCCGATGCCGCCGACCTCGATGACGACCGAATCCGCGGCCACCGCGCCGACGATCCCTTCGACCGACGCGATCACGTCGTTCGCCCCGGCCTAGGAGACGTTGCGCTTGGCGGACCGGACGGCGGCGCGCTCGGAGGCCAGCGCCTCGCGCACGGCCCGGTCGTAGGTCGATTCCCCACGCGTGATCGGAGCGACCGCGGCACGATCCATGACCGCGGCACCAGCCCGTTCCGTGCCGGTCCGTTCCGTGTTGGCCGCCCACGTCGCGATCGCCAGGGCATCGGCGGCGTCATCGGGGCGTGGCAATTCGCTCATCCCGAGGACCAGCTGGACCATCCGGGCCACCTGGGCCTTGTCGGCGGCCCCGTAGCCCGTGACGGCGCTCTTGACCTCGTTGGGCGTTGCTTCGCGGACGGGCGTCCCATGCTGGGCGCCGGCCAGCAGGACGACGCCGCGGGCCTGCCCGACCGCGAAGGCGGTCTGCACATTCCTGGAGAAGAAGAGTCGCTCGACGGCCAGCAGATCCGGTTGGTGGAGGGCCAGCAGGTCGTCCACGAGCGCGTGGATCGCGAGGAGCCGTTCGGGAAGGGTCTGATCGGCGCTCGTCACGAGACAGCCGTGATCGACCTCGCGGAGGCGACCACCCGACCGCTCGATGATCCCGTAGCCCAGCGCGGCGGTCCCCGGGTCGATCCCGAGGACGATCACCCGGCGACCTCGGCGAAGACGTCCTCGGGGATGTCGAAGTTCGCGGTCACCCGCGAGACATCGTCGAGATCCTCGAGCAGCTCCACGAGTCGCAACGCCTGCCGCGCCTTGGAGGAGTCCAGTTCGACGGTCTGCTTCGCGACCATCGTGGACTCGGCGGACTCGACCGGCACCCCGGCGCCTTCGAGGGCCTGACGGACCCGCTCGAGGTCGGTCGGTGTCGTGTAGATCTCGATGGTCTCCTCGTCGTCGGTGTCGACGTCTTCGGCGCCCGCGTCGATCGCGGCGAGCGCGACCTCATCGACGTCCTGCCCGTTCCGGGTCACGGAGATCAATCCGCGTGGCTCGAACTGCCAGGCGACCGCGCCACTGCCGGCGAGCTGGCCACCGCTCTTGGCGAACATCGAGCGGACCTCGGCGGCCGTCCGGTTGCGGTTGTCGGTCTGGGCCTCGACCAGGACCGCGACGCCACCGGGGCCATAGCCCTCGTAGACGATCTCCTCGTACTGGTCGACCTCACCCGCGCCGGTCGCCTTGTCGATGGTCCGCTTGATGTTGTCGGCCGGCATGTTGACCGAGCGAGCCTTCTCGATCGCGAGCCGAAGCCGATAGTTGGCGTCGGGGTCGCCGCCACCCTGGCGTGCTGCGACGGAGATCTCGCGGGCGACCTTGGTGAACAACGCGCCGCGCTTGGCGTCGGTGACGCCTTTCGCGCGCTTGATCGTGGACCACTTGGAATGCCCTGACATCGCGGGGCGGAGTATAGCCGACTATGATGGCCGGACCCCGTCCGCTTCCTCCCTGACCCACGGCCGCAATGTCGAGTTGGAGGATCATCGAGCCCGATGACGATGAAGAGCGTCGACCTCCCCCACCTTCGCAGCGTCGTGCTGACCGGCCACGTCGGTTCGGGCAAGACCACGCTCGCCGAACAGCTCATGTTCAAGGCCGGGGCCATCCCTCGGCTCGGTCGGGTCGACGACGGGACCGCCCACCTGGACTTCGAGCCCGAGGAGCAGAAGCGGCGAGAGTCCTTGAGTCTCGCGGTGGGTACGTTCGAACGTGACGAGACCCGGATCTCGTTGGTCGATACGCCCGGCTATCCGGACTTCGTCGCCGAGGTCATCGAAGGGTTCGCGGCCGCGGACGGCGCGATCTTCGTGATGGATGCGTCGGGCGGCGTCGAGGCCGGTCTGGAGAACGCCGTCGCGATCGGTCGGAGGACGGGGACGGCAGCCTGTTTCTTCATCAACAAGTGCGATCGCGAGAACGCCGACCCGACCGCCGCACTCGATGCGTTGCGCGGGACGTTCGGGGAGAAGGTGGCGCCGCTCCAGCTGGCCATCGGAGCGGCGGAGACGTTCCGAGGCTACGTCGACCTCGTCCATCGCAAGGCATGGCAGTGGGACGGCTCCACCGAGACGGAGATCCCGATCCCCGACGACATGACCGACGAGGTCGCCCGGCGCCGCGACCAGCTCCTCGAGGCCGCCGCCGAGGCCGATGACGATGTCCTGAGCAAGTACCTCGACGGCGAGGAGGTCTCCGACCCGGAGCTCGAGGCGTGCCTGCGGAAGGGCGTCAAGGAGAGCATCCTCGCGCCGGTGCTGGTCGGCAGCGCGGCCAAGGGGATCGGGCTTCGAGGGCTGCTCGACGCCATCGTGCGCTACCTCCCCTCCCCGGCCGATGAAGCCCCGGCAAGCGCCACGGACAAGGGCGGTGCGACGGTCGCCGTGCCCGCCGACGAGACCGGGCCGCTCCTCGTTCGGGTCTTCAAGACGACCGCCGACCCCTTCGTCGGCCGACTGACGTATCTCCGGGTCCTGTCGGGCACGTTGCATTCCCAGGCCCACGTCTGGAACACGACCCGTGGTCAGGACGAACGGATCGGGCAGCTCCTCCTGCTCCACGGCAAGGACCAGGAGCCGATCGGCGAACTCAAGGCCGGCGAGATCGGGGCGATCGCGAAGCTCACCTTGACCGAGACGGGCGACACCCTGGCGACGAAGGAGCGACCGCTGACGCTCGAGCCGCTCGAATTCCCGACGCCGTCACTGGTGGTGGCCATCGAGCCGCAGACGAAGGCCGACCTCGACAAGATGGGTCCGGCACTGCAGCGCATGCTCGAGGAGGAGCCGACCGTTCGACTGGAGCGCAGCGTCGTCGGCGAGCAGATCCTGCGGACGATGGGCGAGGCGCACAACGCGGTCATCATCGAACGACTCAAGCGCAAGTTCGGCGCCGCGGTGGTCACCCACACGCCCTCGGGTCCCCTACAAGGAGACCATCCGGGGCAAGACCCAGGTCCACGGCCGATACAAGAAGCAGACCGGCGGCCACGGGATGTTCGGCGATGTGTGGCTCGAGCTCGAACCCAACCCGGAAGGCGGCGTGGCGTTCGCGGAGCGCGTCGTCGGTGGTGCGGTCCCCAAGGGGTTCTTCGCCGGTGTCGAAAAGGGGATCCGCGAGGCCGCCGCGGAAGGCGTCGTCGCGGGCTATCCGCTGTCGGACTTCCGGGCGACCCTGTACGACGGCTCGTTCCATCCGGTGGACTCGAACGAGATGGCCTTCAAGATCGCCGCATCGATGGCGCTCAAGGACGGCGTGCTCCAGGCCAAGCCGGCCTTGATGGAGCCGATCATGGTCGTGGAGATCCGCGTCCCGGAGGCCTACATGGGCGAGGTCAACCGCGACCTCAACGGCCGACGCGGACACGTCCTCGGGATGGACATCGACGGGACGACGCAGATCATCAACGCCCAGGTCCCCGAGGCGGAGCTCTTCACCTACGCGATCGAGCTGCGGTCACTGACCCACGGACGCGGCACGTTCACCGCGACCCACGATCACTACGAGGACGTGCCGCCGCACATCGCGGAGAAGGTCATGGCCGAGCACCGCAAGGAACTCGAGGCGGCCGGCGGCCACGGCGCAGGCCACTGACGTCGGTCGTCAACGAAGGGCGGCGATGGCCTCCGCGAGGTCGAGCGAACCGTCGTAGAGGGCGCGACCGACGATCGCCCCGGAGCAGCCGATGGCACGCACGGCGTCCAGGTCACCGATCGCTGCGATGCCGGCCGACGCGATGATCGAAGCCGTCGAACCGACGGCGCCGGACAGCTGCCGATAGAGCGCGAGATCCGGGCCGCCGAGGAGGCCGTCGCGCTCGATCGCCGTCACCTCGAAGGTCGTGACGCCGACCTCGGTCAGCGTCTGCATGGCGGTCGCGGCATGGATGCCGACGCTGTCAGGGGCCCATCCATGTCCGACGGCCTCCCCCGGACCGCGCACATCGATCGCGACCGCGACCCGGTCCGCCCCGTGCCGCTCCACCAAGGTGCGCGCGATCGACGGAGCGCGAACGACCAGCGTGCCCACCACCGCGCGAGCGGCGCCGGCGTCGAGGATCGCGGCGACGGCCGCGGCGGTTCGCAGCCCGCCAGCGACTTCCACGCGACGCACGGCTACCCACGGCGGCCAGGATCCCCCGGATGACCTCGGTGTGTGCCGGTTCGCCGGTCCGTGCCCCGTCGAGGTCGACGACGTGTAGCCACGATCGCGCCGGCGTCGACGAACCGCCGTGCCACGTCGACCGGATCGTCCGAAAAGGTCGTCTCCCGACCGAAGTCGCCCTGTTCCAGCCGGACCACGCGACCGCCCCGCAGGTCGATCGCGGGCAGGATGTCGAAGGTGCTTGCCAAGTCTCTCGCTCCGATGCTACCGTGTTAGCACGCTACTACGCTACCACATGCAGACGAGGCGACGGCACCATGGCCGACGACTGGCGGACTCCCGACGCAGCCGCGCTGTTCCAGACGATCCTCGAGCTTGACTCGCTCGAAGAGACCGAACGGTTCTTCCGCGACCTGTGCACGCTCAACGAATTGCGCGATATGGCCCAGCGCTGGGCGGTCGTGCGGTTGCTCGATGGCGGCAAGCACTACGCGGAGATCTCCCGCGAGACCGGCGCCAGTACCGCGACGATCACCCGGATCGCCTCCTGGCTCAACCACGGCGAAGGTGGGTATCGAGCCGTCCTCGACAAGTCCAAGCCGGGCGCGACGACGTGAACGAACGCCTTCGACTCGCGGTCCCGAACAAGGGGCGACTGGTCGAACCGACCTTGCGACTGCTCCACGACGCCGGCCTCGTGTTCGACGAGCACGACCGGTCCCTGGTCGCCCGGGTCCAGAACTACGACCTGGACATCCTGTTCGTGCGCACGAACGACATCATCGAATTCGTGGGCGACGGGGTCGCCGATCTCGGGATCACCGGGATCGACCTGTTGGCCGAGACCGGCGTCGACCTGCCCCAGGTCCGCGAACTTGGGTACGGGCGCTGCCGACTGGCCGCCGCCGTCCCGAACGACACCACGTATCGGGTCGTCGAGGACCTCGCGGGCCTGCGGGTCGCGACGGCGCACCCGAACATCGCGCGCCGGTTCTTCTCTGACCGCGGCATCGCGGTCGAGATCATCCCGATCTCCGGTGCCGTCGAGGTGGCGCCGCGTCTCGGACTGGCCGAAGGCATCGTGGATCTCGTCTCGACGGGCTCGACGCTGGTCATGAACGGCCTGCGCCACATCGGCGATGTCCTCGCCTCCCAGGCGATCCTCGTCGCGAACCCTGACGCGCAGCGTGAGCGCGCCAGCGAGCTCGACGCGATCGACACCATGTTGAGCGCCGTCATCGCCGCGCGCGGTCGCAAGTACCTGATGATGAATGCGCCCGCCGCGAAGCTCGCGGACATCGAAGGTCTCCTGCCCGCGCTCGAGTCGCCGACGGTGATCCCCCTCGCCCACGACGGGATGATCGCGATCCACTCGGTGGTGGGTGCCGATGAGGTGTGGGGCCTGCTGCCACGACTCAAGGCCGCTGGCGCGTCTGGGATCCTGGTCCTCCCGATCGAGAAGATCGTCGCGTGACGGACACGGTCGTGGGGCTGCGCCGGCTCGATCTCGCGGCGGTCCGTGCCGGTGACGCGGACGCGGTGGCCGACTATCGGGCCCTCGTGCGACGTGGCGCGGTCCCGGAACCCGCGGTCCGCGATGGCGCGCGCGCCACCTTGGCCGATGTCCGGACGCGCGGTGATGTCGCCGTCCGTGCGGCGAATACGCGTGTCGGTGGCGGTCGGACGGACGATCGGCTCGTGCTGGATCCCGACGATCTCCGCGTCGCTCGGGACGCCCTGTCGCCACGAGTCCGCCGAGCGCTCGACCAGGCGATCACCAACGTCCGACGCTTCGCCGAAGACCAGCGACCGACCTCGACACGGACCACGATCCTGCCGGGCATCGAGATCGAACGCCGATGGACGCCGCTCGCCTCGATCGGCGCGTACGTCCCGGGTGGTTCGGCGCCATACCCGTCGTCGCTGGTCATGACCGTCGTCCCGGCCCGGGTAGCCGGTGTGGATCGGGTGGTCGTCGCGTCGCCGGCTGATCGCGATGGGGCCACGCATCCGGTCCTGCTCGGCGCGGCCGGGCTGCTCGAAGTGGACACGTTCGTCGTGGCCGGTGGCGCCCAGGCGATCGGGGCGCTCGCATACGGGCTGCCCGAGGCCGGCATCGCGCCCGTCGATCGCATCGTCGGACCCGGCAATGCCTGGGTGACCGCCGCGAAGATCGAGGTCTGCGGCGACGTCGGCATCGACCTGCCAGCCGGACCCTCCGAGGGCATGGTCCTCGCCGCACCCCCGGCCGATCCCCGTCGTGTGGCCGCGGATCTCATCACCCAGGCCGAGCACGGGCCGGATTCGCCCGCCATCCTCGTCACCACCGACCCGGGCTTCGCCGATGCGGTCGAGGCCGAGGTGGTCGACCTGTTGTCCGCCGCGCTTCGTCGCGACATCCTCGAGCGCTCGCTGCGGGATCACGGTCGGATCGCGATCGCCCCATCGCTGGATATCGCGATCGACTTCATCGATGCCTACGCGCCCGAGCATCTCTCCGTGGACGTGGAGCCGGTCGAACCCGTGGTCGCGCGGTTGCGGAATGCCGGCTCGCTGTTCGTGGGGCCGTGGGCCGCGAAATTGGCCGGCGACTACGCGACCGGCGCCAACCACGTGCTCCCGACCGGCGGTCTGGCGCGCGGCGCGAGCGGCCTGTCGGTCGACGACTACGGCAAGTACGTGCAGGTCCAGCGCGTGACTCGTGACGGTCTTGCCGCGATCCGCGAGACCGTGACGACGCTCGCCGAAGCCGAGGGCCTCCTCGCGCACCGCGATGCGGTCGAGATCCGCTTCGAGCCCGGATTCGCGCCCGCTTCGAGCCCCGGTCATGAGGGTGACGCCCGCGACCTTCGCCTCCCCCACCGGGCCAGCTGGCTACAGCTGGGAAGCGACCGATGAGGAAGTCGCCGCACGGTTCGGCATCCCCATCGAGCGGATCGTCCGGTTCGACCTGAACACGTCGCCCACCCCGCCCGACCTCGTCGCGCGGCTCCTTCGGGCCGGGCGGTTCGAGTCCCAGCTCTCGGAATACCCGCCATCGGACTACCGTCGGCTCATCGCCGCCGCCGCGACACGCTACGGCGTCGGCACCGACGAGATCCTCGTGGGCGCGGGTGCGGACGAGATCCTCGACATCATCGCGAAGGCCTGCATCGCCGCCGGTGGCTCGGCGGTCGTCCCGACCCCCACCTACGCGATGTACCGGGTGCTCACCGAGCAACGACCAGCCGAGGTGATTCCCGTCCCCCGCGGGTCCGCCGCAGAGGGATGGTCGCTCGATGTGGAGGCGATCGCCGAGGCGGCACGCGCGGCTTCGGTCGTCTGGCTGTGCAGCCCGAACAATCCGACCGGGGTGCCGGAACGGGACGGCATCATCGAGACCCTCCTGGACCGACTCTCGGCCGATGCGACCGCGGATCAGCGAGCTGCCCCGGTCGTCGTGCTCGATGAGGCCTACGCCGAGTTCGTCGGCACCTCGCTCCACCCGCTCCGGGGCCGGTACCCGAACCTGATCGTCGTCCGGACCGCCAGCAAGGCGTACGCCCTCGCGGGTCTTCGCGTGGGTTTTGCCATCGCCCGACCGGAGATGATCGCGCGGCTCAACCCCTATCGACCGCCCGGCTCGGTGTCCACCGTCTCGGTGACGGTCGTGACGGAGGCCTTGCTCGACGACACGATCCTCGCGGCCAACCTGCAACGCGTCGCGACCGAGCGGACTCGTCTCCAGACGCGACTCCGCGACATCGGCTGGAAGGTCGGGCCGTCCGTGACCAACTTCCTGCTCGTCGACTTCGGGACGCCCGAAGCCGCGGCGGCGACCGCCGAGGGCCTGCTCCGGCACGGGTTGGTGCCGAGGACCTTCCCGCAGGGGCACCCCGTCGCCACGAGCCTGCGGCTCACCGTCCGAGCCCCCGAAGAGAACGACCGGCTGATCGCTGCCGCCCAGACCCTTGCCACGGAGCTGCCCGCATGACGACCCCACTCGGTGACCTGACGCTCGGCCCGCGCGAAGGCCGTCGTGTGACCGTCGCACGCGAGACCCAGGAGACCGACATCACCATCACCCTCGGCCTCGATGGATCCGGCCACGCATCCGTCGACACCGGCATCGGGTTCTACGACCATCTCCTGAGCTCGTTCGCGCATCACGGCCTGTTCGACCTCGCGATCGCCTCCGATGGGGACCTCCAGGTCGACGAGCACCACACCGTCGAGGACGTCGCGCTCGTGCTCGGCGCCGCGTTCGCTGAAGCCCTCGGCGATCGAGCCGGGATCCGGCGCTTCGGCGAGGCGTCGATCCCGATGGATGAGGCGATCGCGACGGCCGTCGTCGATGTCGGTGGTCGCCCCTATGCCGTCGTCGACCTTCCGTTCCGCGGCGAACGGGTCGGCGCCCTGCCCACGCAGCTCATCGAGCACGCCCTCGAATTGTTCGCGCGCACCTCCGGCACGACGCTGCACCTGCGCGGGACCGGCCGAAACGACCACCACCTCGCCGAGGCGGCGTTCAAGGCGCTGGCCTATGCCCTCCGAACCGCCTGCGAAGGTCGATCCTCGTCGCGACGGTGTCGCCTCCACCAAGGGCTCGCTGGGATGACGGCACGGCCCCGGATCGCGGTCGTCGACTACGGCGCCGGTAACCTCGTGAGCATCGACCAGGCGCTCACCACGGTCGGTGCCGACGTCGCGATCGTCCGGGACGCGGAGGCGATCCGTGGCGCCGACGCCTTGGTCGTTCCGGGTGTCGGGGCCGCGGCCCCGGCGATGGACCGTCTGGAACGGCGCGGGCTGGTCGACCCGGTCCGGGCCTGGATCCAGGGCGGGCGGCCGTTCCTCGGCATCTGTCTCGGGCTCCAGCTGCTGTTCGATCAAAGCGAGGAGGACGGCGCCCGAACCCTCGGCGTGCTGACCGGACGCACGGTCCGGCTCGACGACGCCCCGACCTTGCCGCACATCGGCTGGAACCAGGTCGAGCGGGCTCGGCCGCACGCCATCTTCGATGGGATCGCCGACGGTGCCGACTTCTACTTCGTCCACTCGTATGCCGGGACACCGGACGCCACCGATGACGATGCGTCCTCGCCACCACGGAGCACGGTGGCCGGTTCGTATCGGCGATCGCCCGCGGCTCGATGCTCGGCGTCCAGTTCCACCCGGAGCGGAGCGGCGACGATGGCCTTCGACTGCTCGGGAACTTCGTGACCCTCGTTCGAGCCGCCTGATGCTTCGCCGCCGCGTCATCCCGTGTCTCGATGTCGCCGACGGACGTGTCGTCAAGGGCACGCGGTTCGTCGATCTCGTCGACGAGGGCGATCCGCCCGAGCTGGCCGAGCGCTACGCGGCGGAGGGCGCGGACGAGCTGGTGTTCCTCGACATCACCGCCGCCCCGGAACGGCGCGGGACGCTCCTCGACATCGTCGAGCGGACGGCGCGTCGAGCCTTCATCCCCCTGACGGTGGGTGGCGGCGTGCGGAGCGTGACCGAGATGCGGGACGTGCTGCGGGCCGGGGCCGACAAGGTGTCCCTCAACACGGCAGTCGTGACCGATCCGACGCTCGTTTCGCGCTGTGCCGGCCGTTTCGGTCGTCAGGCCGTCGTCGTCGCCATCGATGCGCGCCGCCGCGCGACGGCGGAGCCCGCCTGGGAGGTCGTGGTCAAGGGCGGGCGCGAGGCGACCGGGTTGGACGCGATCGCGTGGGCGGAGCGGGTCGTGGACCTTGGTGCCGGTGAGCTCCTGGTGACCTCGATCGACCGGGACGGGACCGGTTCCGGCTTCGACACCGAGCTGCTCCGGGCGATCACCGATCGGGTGTCCGTGCCGGTCATCGCGTCCGGTGGCGCCGCCGGACCCGATGACTTCGTGGCCGCGGTCCGGGACGGTGGCGCGGATGCGGTGCTCGCGGCGTCGATCTTCCATCGCCGGATCCACGCCATCTCCGAGGTCAAGGCGGCGATGGCCGCCGCCGGCCTGCCCGTGCGGCTGGTCCCGGAGGCCGTGGCATGAGCGGCATCGACGCGGCCGCGGTCACGTTCGGCGCCGATGGGCTGGTTCCGGCGGTCGTCCAGGACGGCGCGGACGGCCGCATCCTCATGGTCGCGTACATGGATGCCGAGGCCCTCGCGGCCACGTTGGGGAGCGGCGAGGTCCACTTCCATTCCAGATCGAGGGACCGGCTCTGGCGGAAAGGCGAGACCAGCGGCAACGTCCTGCGACTGATCGACATCGCGCTCGATTGCGATGGCGACGCGCTGCTCGTGACGGTGGATCCGGTCGGACCGACGTGCCACCGCGGGACACGGAGCTGCTTCGATCCCGAGCGAGCGCCGGCCGGCGACGCCTGAAGGGTGTCCAGGGCTTCGCGTGGCTGGAGACCCTCTGGGCGACGATCGCCTCACGAGCCGCCGAGCGTCCAGCGGTTCCTACACGACGACCTTGCTCGATGGCGGGGTGGATGCCGCCGGTCGCAAGGTCACCGAAGAGGCGACCGAAGTGCTCATGGCCGCCAAGGACGACGCTTCGGCGGAAGCGTCCGGCTCGGATCGGACCGCGACGCGCGACGCGCTCGCTGGCGAGGCGGCGGACCTCCTGTACCACGCCCTGGTCCTGCTGGCGGAACGCGACCTGCCGCCCGGTGCCGTCATCGACACCCTGCGCACCCGACACGAACCCTAGCCGAGTGGCGGGTCCACGACAGCGCAACTGGCCGTCGATGGGTGGTCGTCCGGGTCGAGGCCGCAGTACACCCCGACCGCCCGTCGAGATCGATCCTTCGAGCGTCGCGATCACGATCCTGACGGGGCCACCGCCGCGCGTGGGCAGGCGAGGCTGCCCAGCATCGTCGACATAGACCCCTTCCTCGTAGATCTTCAACGCGACGATCGCCCGCTTTTCGGCGAGGGCCGCGAGGGCAGGCGTCGTCAGCGCCACACATACCTGGCGGTTGGCTGCATCGAGACAGTCCCTGATGAACGCCCCCTGCGACCACCCGTCCACCTCGTTCTCTATCGCTCTGGAACCGCCGCAGGCGCCCAGCAACATCGTCCCGGCCATCGCGGCGAGTAGCCGTCGACGGTCGGTCACCCCACGCGACGTCCGATCTCGCGTCGTCGCTTGCCGATGCGCACGTCCAGCCACTCGCCGTCGATGGGCGACGGGATCAGGGCGATGTCGGTGACCCGTTCGCCGTTGATCGACACTCCCCCACCCTGGATCAGGCGGCGGGCTTCGCCGCGCGACGTGACGAGACCCCCATCGGCCAGGATCGCGATCACGTCCGCATCCGCCGGGAACGTGAATTCACCACTCGCGCCGTACAACGCCGCGAGCGCCGGTCCGTCGGCCACGGTCTCGGTCGAGAACCGGGCCGCTGACTCGGCGATGGCCGCATCGGCGGCGACCTCGCCATGGGTCCGCGCGGTGATGTCTCGGGCGAGGGCGCGTTGCGCGATCCGCCCTTCTGGCGACGCCGCGGACCGGGTCTCCAGCGCGTCGATCTCGTCGCGAGACAGCTCGGTGAACCAGCGAAGATACGTGCCCACGTCGCGGTCGTCGGTGTTGACCCAGTACTGGTAGAACGCGTACGGCGAGGTCCGCTCGGGGTCGAGCCAGACGGAGTCGCCACCCTCGCTCTTGCCGAACTTGGTCCCGGATGGCGAGAGCAGGAGCTTGTAGGCCAGCCCGTGTGCCGCCTCGTGGCCCGTCGGTGGCCGCGCCGGTCCGACGGATCAACTCCAGACCGGCGGTGATGTTGCCCCACTGGTCCGCGCCACCCATCTGCAGCTCGACGCCCATCGTCCGATGCATGTGCGCGAAGTCATACGACTGGAGCAGCATGTAGCTGAACTCGGTGAACGAGAGACCGCGCTCGAGGCGGACCTGCACCGAGTCCTTGGCGAGCATGTACGGCACCGTGAAGTGCTTGCCCGTGTCTCGAAGGAACTCGACCAGCGACAACTGGCCGAGCCAATCGAGGTTGTTGACGAGGATCGCCCCGGAATTCGGGGGTGAAGTCCAGGAACCGTGCCAGCTGGGCGCCGATGTGGGCGACGTTGTGAGCCAGCGTCTCCCGGTCCAGCAGGTTCCGCTCGGTCGAGCGGCCCGACGGATCGCCGATCATCCCCGTCCCGCCACCGAGGAGCGCCACGGGCCGACCACCGAACCGTTGGAGTCGCAGCAGACCGAAGATCGGGATGAGATGCCCGACATGCAGCGAGTCCGCCGTCGGGTCGAAGCCGATGTATCCGAGAGATCGAGGTCCCGAGTGCGAGCCGAGCCGGCAGGCCCGGCGTGGTCGCCTGGAGGATGCCTCGCCACTCGAGTTCGGCCAGAAGGCCGGCCAGTCCCGGGGCCCCCGCGCACACCCGCCGAGTCCGCTCCCGTCACAGGGAGCCCCGTTGGGGCGTCTCGGAACCCCGGGGAAATCGCTCATCCGTTCGTTCACGCCTCCTATGCTATCGTGCGGCCACTCATGCAGACCAGCCTCGCGCGGCGCCGGCGCCACCGAAGGGCGCTCCAGAACCGCCCCAAGAACAGGGGGCCGCGGCTCGATCATCGGTCGGATCGCCCTCCTCGTCCTCCTGCTCTTCGTCCTCACGTCCGTCGTCACCGCCGGGACGGGCCTCGTCTTTGCCGTGGGCGCGTACAACCACTACGCCGAAGGCCTCCCCGACCCGAAGGCCAAGCTGACGAACATCGCCTTCGAACAGCAGACGACGCTGTATGACCGGACGGGCAAGATCGAACTGGCCCGTCTTGGCGAGCTCAAGCGTGAAGTCGTCGACTACGCGCAGATCCCGGGAGAGATGATCGATGCGACCACGTCGATCGAGGACAAGGACTTCTGGGAAAACGCCGGTTTCGACCCGGCCGCCTTCGTCTCGGCCGGCCTGGACACCCTGAGCGGCCGCCCTCGCGGCGCCTCGACGATCACCCAGCAGCTGGTCCGCGCCCGCCTGCTTCCGCCCGCCGCGTTCGAGGGCAGCGTGTACGAGCGCAAGTTCCGCGAGATCATCCAGTCGATCCGTCTCACGAGCGCGTTCCCCGGCCAGAGCGGCAAGGAACAGATCATCACGGCCTATCTCAACCAGAACTTCTATGGGAACAACAGCTACGGCGTGAAGGCCGCGGCCAAGGGCTACTTCGGGAAGGCGCTCAAGGACCTGTCCCTCGCCCAGTTCGCGATCCTTGCCGCCATCCCGCAGTCCCCGACCAAGTTCGACCTGATGAAGAACGCCGACGAGATCTGCCCGGGCGACACGGCCCCCGGCGGCGACTGCGACGACGACTTCCAGCTGGTCGTCCCGCCGACCTCGGAGATCGTCATCCGTCGCAACTACATCCTCGACCTGATGAAGACGCGGTCACACCTGACGGGCTCGCAGCACACCGAGGCTGAGTACGAAGCCGCGAAGGCCGAGCCCGTCGTGCTGACCCCGCTCGTCTCCGCGAACTGGAAAGCACCGCACTTCGTGTGGCAGGTCCGCCGCGACCTCGGAAGGATCCTGTGCCCGGACACCCCGGACAGCTGCGACAAGGTAGACACCGGCGGGTACAAGGTGATCACCACGATCGACTACAAGATGCAGAAGATCGCCGAGAAGTATGTCTACGCGGCCGCGCGTGCCCCCAACGCCCGTGACCCACGCGCGGTCCTGCGTGCCAAGAAGATCCCGAGGCGGCACTGGAACTGGATCCTGGCCCTGCGTGGTCACAACATCCACAACGCGGCGGCCGGTGTCATCGACTATAGGACCGGCCAGGTCCTCGCCTACGTGGGCAGCGCCAGCCTACACCACCAAGGGCAACAAGAAGTTCCAGCCGCAGTTCGACGTCCTCGGGGACGGCTTTCGCCAGCCTGGGTCGGCGATCAAGCCGATCGACTACCTGGTCGGCATCGACGACAAGACCCTGACCGCGGCCACGATGTTCATGGATGTCACCACCGACTTCGGCGGAGGGTTCCAGCCGACCCAGGCGGACAAGCTCGAACGCGGACCGGTCCGACTGCGCAGTGCCCTCCAGTTCTCTCTCAACATCCCGGCGATCAAGGCCGGCATCATCACCGGCCTTGACCACCTGTTCGACCGAACGAAGGACTTCGGGCTGAGGTATCGGAGCACCGCGAGCCCGGTCCTCTCGATGGGGATCGGCACGCTCGAGGTCCATCCGATCGATCTGCTCGGCGCCTACGGCACGGCGGCCGATGGCGGCGTGCACATGCCACGGACGACCATCCTCAACATCATCGACGACAAGGACCGGACGATCTACCCGCTGGCCAGCGACAAGGCGAAGGGCGAGCGCGTCGTTTCGAAGCAGGCCGCCTATGTCATCACCGACATCCTGGCCGGCAACACGATCAAGTCGGTCAACCCGTACTGGGGCAAGTTCGCCATCTACGACGGCGGGACTCGTCGGCCGGCTGCCTACAAGACCGGCACCACGAGCGACAACGTCGACGTCGCCGCATACGGCTACATCGCGCCACCCAAGGACAAGGACGCGCCGGCGCTCGCCGTCGGGGTCTGGATGGGCAACAGCAACAACGACCCCAACGACGGCAAACTGTCACTCGACACCTCCGCACCTCTCTGGTCGGCGATCCTCACCGACATCAGCCACGGGATGCCCATCGCCGCATTCCACGCGCCGTCCGGTCTCAAGACGGCCACGGTGGATGCCTTCAGCGGGCTCAAACCCGGTCCGTTCACGACGAAGACGGTCAAGGAGATCTTCCTCGCGGGTACGGTCCCGACGCAGCGCGAGACGAACCGCATCGCCAAGTCGATCGATAAGGCGAGCGGTCTGCTCTGGCAGGACGGGTGCGTGGGACCCAAGGTGACCAAGGGGTTCTTCAACGTCGGCGAGATCGACTCGTCGTTCCCCAACTGGCAGCGAGCGGACCGCAACTGGGCGGCTCGGGCCGCGAAGGGCTCCGGCGTCCGGGGCACCTCGAGGGGCACGCGGACCGCGTACTTCTACAACGGCGCGTTCGCTCCGTTCGGTCGGTCGTGGGGGGCGCCCTTCGCGCCATCGAAGAAGTGCCCCCTCGCCCCGCCGCCGACGTGCGATCCGCTCGATCCGCTGCTCGTCACGCCATGTCCGACGCTCCCACCCGAACCGAGCCCGTCGCCGAGCAAGAAGCCCAAGCCCTAGAACGCGACGATCGTCGCGCCGTCGCCACCTTCGCCGCGTTCACCGGGCCGGATGGCCGTCACGAGCGGGTGATCCGCGGCCGCACGCCGGACGGCATCGCGGAGCGCACCGGTCCCAAGGCCGTGGATGATCATCACGTGGTCGAGGCCGGCGAGCGAGGCATCGTCGAGATAGCGCGACAACGCCTCGAGGGCTTCATCCACCCGAGCACCGCGCAGGTCCAGCGAGGACGCGACCGAATCCGCCCGGGCAAGGCGGATCGCCGCCGCGCTCGAGGACGAGTTCGTCGCCCCGCTGCGGGTGAGCGCGGCATCGCGGTCGCCTTCGGTGCCGCCGAGCGCGGGCTCGAGGTCCTCGACATCCACCGTCACGCGCATCCCGCCCGCTTCCAGGCTCGCCCGGAGCCCACTCCGATCCAAGGACACGATCCGCCCTTCCCAGCCCCCAGAGCGGCTTCTGGCCCGCTCTCCGAGCATCCAGGCGTGGTCGACGACCGCGAGGACCGGCTCGGGGACCGGTTCCGGCGCCGGCAGGCCAGCGACCGTGGCTTCGGCTCGGGCCAGGGCTGCATCGAGGCCGGACGCCGTGATCGTCTCCCGTTCGAGCGAAGCCCGGAGGTCACTGATCTCGGCACGGAGCGAAGTCAGCATCCGATCCGCCTCAGCGCGTGCCGCCCGGACGGCGTCTTCCCGCTCCCGGCGCGCCGTCCGGCGTTCTTCCTGGGCCGCCCGCAGGGCTTCGACCGTGCGAAGTTCCGCGTCCCGGGCCCGATCGAGCGAGTCGCTCGTCTGACCCTCCGTGTCGCGGATGGCCGCCAGCGTCGCCTCGAACGAGCGCTGCGCCTCGCTCAGCCGTGATCGAGCGTCCTCGACGATGGCTTCGGGGAGGCCCAGCCGGTCCGCGATGGCGAACGCCTGACTTCCGCCCGGCAGACCGATCGTGAGCCGGTACGTCGGGCTGAGCGTCTCCAGGTCGAACGCGACGGCGGCGTTCCTCGCACCCGCGGTCGTGTGGGCGTACGCCTTGAGTTCGGCGTAGTGCGTGGTGGCGGCCACGATCGAGCCCGCCCGGATGAAGTGGTCGAGGAGGGCCTGGGCGAGCGCAGAACCTTCCGTCGGGTCCGTGCCCGCCCCCAGCTCGTCGAGGAGGACCAGCGTCCCCGGCCCGGCCGCGGCCACGATGCGGATGATCGACCGGAGGTGGCCCGAGAAGGTCGAGAGCGATTGGGCGATCGATTGCTCGTCGCCGATATCGGCGAACACGTCGCGCCAGATGGGCAGCTGGCTGCCCGCCGCGGCCGGGACATGCAGACCGGCCTGGTGCATCAGGCTCAACAGACCGAGCGTGCGCAGCGTCACGGTCTTCCCGCCCGTGTTCGGGCCGGTCACGACCAGCGCCTGGTAGTCGTCTCCGAGTCGGATATCGATGGGCACGACGTTCCCGCTCAGGCCCGGATGGCGTGCCGACAGCAGGACCACCACGGTCCCGTCGGAGGTGTCCGCCCGGATGCCGTCCATCTCGGCGGCGAGGTCGGCCTTCGCGGCCCAGAAGTCGAACCTGGCGAGCGCGTCAAGGGTCTCGCGCAGGGCCGGCGCATTCGCGGCGACCAGCGCCGACAGCTCATCGAGGATCCTTGCGACCTCGACGGCCTCCGCGACCTGGGCTTCACGCCAGGCGTTGCCCAGCTCCACGGCCACCAGCGGCTCGATGAAGAGCGTCTGGCCACTCCCCGACGCATCGTGGACGATGCCCTTGACCTTCGAGCGCGCCTCGGCCTTGACCGGCACCACGTACCGTCCGTTGCGGAGCGTGATGATCGGTTCCTGCAAGGCGCTGCCAAGTTCGGCCCCGACGAGGGCATCGAGACGCCGCCGCAACCGGTCATAGGCGACACGGACCGCCGACCGGAGTCCGCCCAATCGCGGAGACGCCGTATCGAGCAGTTCCCCGACGGGATCGAAGCTGCGCGTCAAGGTGCTGCGCAGCGCCGGCAGCGGGTGGAGCGCCTGTCCAAGCTCGCGGAGCAGCGGTCGTCGGTCGTCGGTCAGCACGGCCGCCAGACGGACGGTGGCGTCGAGCGTCTCGGCAAGCTCGAGGAACTGCGCCGGTTCGAGGCGACCGCCCCGGGCGGCTCGCTCGACGGACGGGCCGATGTCGTGGGCACCACCGATGCCGACGCCCGCCCGCTCGATCAGCAGCTCCCGGGTCTGGTCGGTCTCATCGAGGCCCCGGGCGACGATGACCCGCTCGCTCGACGGTTCGAGACCCTCGGCGAGCCGACGCGACGGTGGGAACGAGGTCGACGCCGCGAGACGTGCCCGGACGAGCGGGAATTCGAGCAGCGAGATCGATCGTGCGTCCATGGGCGAGACCGGGATCAGCGGCCGGCGCGCGGCCCGGAGACCGACGGGTGTCCGGCGATGCTGAACCGCCACGGGATGTCCACCCAGGCCTCCCCGGCGTAGCCGATCCCGATCCGTGGCGTCGTCCGGATCAGCGCGTCGGGCACGGTCGAGGCAGCGCCTTCGAGCCGCAACGGCGACGCGGCATCACACAGGTCGACGCCGGTCCACGAACGATCGAGACCCATGGCCGCTCCGACCAGTCCGGGACCACTCGCCGTCCGCGCATCGGCGCCAAGCGGCGTTCGACGACGAGCGCCACGCCGCAGCCGATCGGCGCGCATCGACTCGACGCCGTCGATCGGTTCGATGGCGCGGATCAGCAGGGCGCTCGCGTCACCGACCGGCCCGGTGACCACGTTCAGACAGTCGTACATCCCATAGACAAGGTACACGTAGGCGATGCCCGGAGGGCCGAACATGACGGCATTCCGAGCCGTCCTCCCGAACCTCGCGTGGGACGCCCCGTCATCGACCCCGCCGTAGGCCTCGAGTTCGACGATCCTGCCGGCACGACGGCCCGTGGCGTCATCGCGGACGAGCGTGGCACCAAGCAGCGAACGCGCGGCCGCGAGCGGCCCGGCCGCGAGTGCGTCCCGATCGAACGCGCTTTGCCCTAGTACAGCTGTTCGATGGTGTCGGGGACGAGGAACCCGAAGACCACGAAGAAGGCCGGGATGACCGTCGTGCGGAAGATCGAGGCGGCATTCGTCGGATCAAGGAACTCCCAGAACTGGCGCAGGAACTTGAGTTCCTGAGCGTCCGGTGCGATCCCCGGGATCCGGAAGAAGGAGTCGAGGATGATCAGGACGAACCCGAAGATCAGGGCCGCCTCGACCAGACCGAGGATCCCGCCGAGGAGCTCGTCGAGGAACCTGGCCTTCTGGAACAGCGGCTGCGGCTTGTACAACCCCTGGGCGACGATCGCGAATGCGATCGATGACGCGAAGAAGACGGTCGCGAACCCGAGCATGTACGCATATTCCTTGGAGAACTGCGTCCAGTTCGAGGCGAGGTAATCGCCGAGTGGTGCCGCGATGTTGGCGGCGAACAGGAACGAGAACGTGATCGATGCGATGCCGATCAGGCGTCGGATCGTGCCCTGGGCGAACCCGAGCACGAAGAAGGCCATGAAGAACAGGAAGATGATCAGGTCGGCGCTGCTGATCCCTGCGAGCCATCCCTGGAGATCCACCGAAACTCCTTTATGACGTCCACCCTCGGCCTGGCCCGAGGCCGCGCAAGCCTAGCAGCGGCCAAACATGCGTCGCAAGGGGTTCGAGACGAAGAGTGGTGCGTCCGGGGCGGTTCGCGGGCGTGCGGTCAGGTGCGGATCCGCGCTCCGAGGTCGGCTCGCAACCCCTCGAGGATCGTCGCGATCGTCCCGTCGACCTCGCCCTCGGTCAGGGTGCGTTCGTCGTCCCGCAGGATCAACCGGTAGGCGAGGCTCTTGTCCGCGTCATCGAGGGGGCGGCCCCGGTAGATATCGAACAGACGAACCTGGCGCAACAACACGCCACCGTGCCGAAGGATCGCCGCTTCCACAGCAGCGGCGGGCTGGGCCTCGGGCACGATGACGGCGATGTCACGCTCGACCGACGGTTGGCGCGAGGGTGTCGCCGCGACCGGGACCGTGGGGACCCCTGCGGCGAGCCCCGCGATGGCCACTTCCGCGATCAGGATCCGTTCGCTGCGCAGATCAAGGGCCTCGACGACGTCCGGGTGGATCTCGCCCAGCCGCCCGACGATCCGGCCGCCGTTTGCGACTCGGGCCGCGCGGCCCGGGTGGAGCGTCGGGTCATCGGTGAGTGGCGCGTAGGACGGCGCCGCCAGGCCAAGCCGACGGCAGAGGAGTTCGAGGACGCCTTTCGCGTCGTCGAGGTCGTACGGACGGCCGACACGGTTCCACGCGGGAGGTTCTGCCGGACCGGTCAGGGCGAACCCGAGTCGCCACCACTCGTGCGTCGGGGGCTCGCCGGGCGCGCCATAGCCTTTCCCGACCTCGAAGATCGCCACGGTTTCCCGCCCGTGACGCAG
Organism: uncultured Chloroflexia bacterium; assembly: GCA_963778805.1. GTDB lineage: Bacteria > Chloroflexota > Limnocylindria > Limnocylindrales > CSP1-4 > SPCO01. The sequence goes on from CAVZVT010000005.1 coordinate 486,329, forward strand.
ATTGGACGACACCACCTCGAGCAGACTCCCGGCGAGCCGCTGCCGCAGCACCGAATGCTGGCTCGAGAGCGGGTTGGTGACGACGATCGGTCGCCCGTCCGCCCGCTGCTCGGGTTCACCCTCGAGCGTTCCGTCGTCGACGAACGGGAATCGCTCGACGGCCTTGGGCGAGACCAGCGCCGACGTGACGACCTCCGACAGACCCGCACCGGTCAGCGTCGTCCGGGCCACATCGCGGACGGCCAGCGGATCGGGCCGGAAGGGTGGCATCGAGGTGTGCGGCAGGATCGACGGGACGACGTCATACCCGCGGACGCGGACGACCTCTTCGGCGATATCGGCCTCGACCGCGAGGTCGCGCCGCCACGTCGGGACGATGGCCTCGAGGACCTCGGCATCGCCGGGGTCCACATCGAGCGGCTTGGTGCCGGCCGCGACCCGGACCGCGTCCACCCGGCGACGCCGGCGCGGTCTCGATCCCGACGCGCGCGAGGAGCGCCCGTTGTTCCTCGGCGCCGAACGTGGTCCCCAGGAGACGGTCGATCCGAGCCGGACGGAACGCGACGCGGCTGACCGGTGGGTCGATCGGGTTCGAATCGACCGCGCCCGGCGCGATCGTCCCGCCAGCCCATTCGACGATGAGTCTGGCCGTTCGATCGGCACCCGATCCGGGCGAGGCGGGACTCGATCCCCTTCTCGAACCGGAGGCTGGCGTCCGAGCGAAGGGCGTAGCGGAACGCGGTCCGACGGATGTTCACGGGGTCGAAGATCGCGGACTCCACGACCACATCGGTCGTGCCCGGCCCGATCTCCGAGGAGGCCCCGCCCATGACCCCCGCGAGCGCGATCGGTCCCTCCGGGTCCGTGATCAACAAGGTCTCGGCATGCAGCTCGCGCACGACATGGTCGAGCGTCTCGAGCCGCTCGCCGGCCCTCGCGAGGCGCACGATGATGTGACCGTCATGGACGGCGGCCGCGTCGAATGTGTGGACCGGCTTGCCGAGTTCGAGCATCACGTAATTGCTCGCATCGACGACGTTGCTGATCGGTCGCTGGCCCGCCGCCTGGAGCCGCATCTGGATCCGGTCCGGTGACGGCCCGATGGTCACGCCACTCACCCATCGACCGACGAACCGCGGACACAGGTCGGGCTCCTCGACCTCGACCCGAAGCCGCTCGGCCGTGGGACGACCGCTTTCGGCGACATCGCTCGAGGGGTAGCGCAGCGGCGAACCCGTGACGGCGGCCACTTCGCGGGCCAGGCCCACGATCGACAGCGCGTCGCCGCGGTTCGGCTTCACGTCGACATCGAGGACGTCGTCGCCGTACAGCTCGGTCAGGGCGGCCCCGATCGGCGAGTCGGCCGGCAGGATCAGGATCCCGTCGGCGTCCGAGGTCAGACCCAGCTCGTCGCCCGAGCACAGCATCCCGTTGCTGACGATGCCCATCTTCTCGGTCCGCTCGATCCGGCGGTCGCCGGGCAGGACCGCCCCGGGCAGCGCGACGGGCACGCGCTGACCGACCGCGATGTTCGTCGCGCCACAGACGATCTCGAGCGGTTCGCCATCGCCCACGTTCACCCGGGTCAGCGACAGTCGATCGGCCCGCGGGTGGCGTTCGACGGCCAGGAGCTCGCCGACGACGACGTTGCGCCAGGCCGAACCCCACCGTTCGAGACCCTTGACCTCCATCCCGAGCAGCGTGAGTCGCTCGGCGAGCGCTTCCGGGGTCAGGTCGACATCGACGAATTCGCGAAGCCAACTGAGCGGCACCCTCATCGGAACTGCTCCAGGAAGCGCAGGTCGTTCTCGAGGAACAGCCGCAGGTCCGTGATGCCGTGCTTGAGCATCTTGATCCGCTCCGGGCCCATCCCGAACGCGAAGCCCTGGTAGCGCTCCGGGTCCAGACCGCCGTACTGGAGCACGACGGGATGGATCATGCCGGCGCCGAGGATCGTCATCCAGCCCGTCCGGCCGCATGCCGGACAGCCACCACCACCGCAGACGAGGCACTCGACATCGAATGCCACCGATGGCTCCGTGAAGGGGTAGTAGCCCGGTCGGAACCGGGTCTTCTTGTCGGCGCCGTACATCGCCTTGGCGAACTGGTCGAGCAGGCCCTTGAGATCCGCCATGGTCGTGCCCTCGTCGACCATGATCCCTTCGACCTGGAAGAATTCCGAGGCGTGCGACGCGTCGATCGCCTCGTACCGGAAGCATCGGCCTGGCAGCAACGCCCGGATCGGTGGCGTGGTCGAGCGCATGACGTGGATCTGTCCTGGCGACGTATGCGTCCGCAGGAGCCGTCCCTCGACATCGACGTAGAGCGTGTCCCACAGGTCGCGTGCCGGGTGATCTGGCGGGATGTTGAGCATCTGGAAGTTGGTGAGGTCGTCCTCGATCTCGGGGCTCTCGTAGGAGACGAACCCGAACTGCCCGAAGATCTCGGCGATCTCGCGCATCCCTTCGATGCTCGGATGCAAGGACCCGCGGGCGATCGCGCGGCCGGGCGTCGTGACATCGACCTGCTCGGCGAGGAGCCGATCGGAGAGCGCGGCGCCCCGGAGCGTCGATCCACGGACCTCGAGGGCGGCTTCGATATCGCCACGGACCGCGTTGGCGACCGCGCCGATCCGAGGGCGGTCGTCGGCGGGAAGGGCACCGATCCCGCGGAGCACGCCGGTCAGCCGGCCCTTCTTGCCGAGCACGTCGAGCTCGATGGCCTCGAGCGTCGCGACATCCGGACACGCGGCCACCGATGCGAGCGCCTCGTCGCGCAGGGTTTCGAGATCGCGGGTCAGGTCGGCGAGGTCCACGTCCGTCCTTCCAGGGTCGCGCCGGGAATCAGGAGCCCTCGAACGTCAACGACGTCGAGGGCCGATCCGATGGTCAACCGAGATGCGTCCGTTCGACGACGATCAGGCGCCCTTGGCGAGCTCGGCGATCCGACCGAAGGTGGCGGCATCGCGGATCGCGAGGTCAGCCAGGATCTTGCGGTCGATCTCGACGTCGGCCTGCTTGAGACCGTGGATGAACTGGCCGTAGGTCAGACCGTTCTGACGGGCGGCCGCGTTGATCCGGACGACCCACAGCTGTCGCATCTGGCGCTTGCGCTGCTTGCGGTCACGCGTCGCATAGGCGAGGGCGTGGAGCAGCGCCTCGCGGGCGGGCTTGATCAGTCGCGACTTGGTGCCCTTGCGGCCTTCCGCGTCCTGGAGGAGGCGCTTGTGGCGCTTGTGGGCCGTGACGCCCCGCTTGACTCGTGACATGTGGTGAGCCGGCCTTCCTTACAGGTACGGCAGCAGGCGCCTGACCTGCCGGGCGTGTTCGGGTCCGATCACGGACTTGCCGGCGTAGCGGCGGGTCCGACGGGACGACTTGATCTCAAGGTGATGTCCACGCCAGGACTTGACCCGGATGAACTTGCCGCTGCCGGTCACGCCGATGCGCTTCTGGGCGGCCTTGTGGCTCTTGATCTTGGGCACCCTGGCCTCACTCTCCAGTCGCGACCGGCTCAGGCGCCGGCGTAGCAGTCTTCGTGGTCGCCGGCTTGGGAGCCGGCGCGGTCTTCTTCGGTGCGGGGGCCTCGACAGCCTCCGCCACGACGGGTTCGGTCTTCGCTTCGGTCTTCGGTTCGTCCGGTGTCGGCGCCGTCTCGGGCGTCGCCACCGGCGCGGGTTCCGGCGTCGCGACCGGAGCTGGCTCCGGCGTCGCCGCGACCACCTCGGTCGCTGCGACCACCTCGGTCGCCTCGATCACCGGCGACTCCTCGTCGGCCGCATCCTCGAGCGGTGGCCGTGGAGCCGGTCCTTCGTGGACCTTGGGCTTGTGGGTCGACGCCATCGTGATGTGCATCGACTTGCCTTCCAGGAGCGGCGTCCGCTCCGGGATCCCATGATCCTTGACTCGATCGGAGAACCTGGCGAGCAGGTTCCGGCCGATCTCCGGATGGGTCAATTCTCGACCGCGGAAGCGGACGGTGACCTTGATGCGATCTCCATCCTCGAGGAATTCGATCGCCCGGTGCACCTTGGTGTCGAAGTCCCCTACCCCGATCTTGGGTGAGAGGCGGACTTCCTTGAAGGTCACCGAGCGCTGCTTGCGCTTGGCTTCCTTCTCGCGCTTCGTGAGTTCGTACTTGTACTGCCCGAAATCCAGGAACTTCACGACCGGTGGCTGCGCCATCGGTGCGACTTCCACGAGGTCGAACCCTCGTTCCTGCGCCATCTCCAGCGCCCGTGGCGTGGGCATCACACCCAGCTGGGCACCATCCTCATCGACCACCCGGACCTGAGGGATCCGGATCATCTGGTTGATACGCAGGTCTCGGCTGATGGTTCGCTCCTTCTACCTTCGGAACAGTCGACCGGCGTGGGCATACGGCCCGCCGGCGGCCGAGCCGGGAGGATAGCACAGAGCCTCGTGGGCCGACAACGACGGGACGGGCCTCAGCGGGCGATGGCGACCGTGAAGGTCCCCTTGACGGTGACCCGGAAGATCCCGCCGACGTCGGCGGACTTCGAGACCCTGACGGTGCCCCCGGCAGCCGGCAGGTCGAACTCCAGGAGAGGCTCCCCGAAGCGCTCGAGGTGGCCGGTGGCTCCGATGTCCGCGCCGCCCGACGGCGTGCAGTGCATGTGGACGACCTGACCCGGCGGTGAGGTTGCCCGAACCACGAGTCGCAGGATCGCGGCAGGACCCTCGCCCACCACGCTCCCGCTGTAGACGGACACCGTCCCGACCTGATCGATCGACCCCTTGCACGGCCCCGATGTCACGGTCCCCTTGAGATGGATCTTGCCCGTGCCGCTCAGGACCCCGGCCTTCGACGAGACCTTGAACTTCGTCACCTTGATGGTGAACGTGTTCTTGACGACGGGCGCCAGGGTCTCGATATCGGTCCCGGTGAAGCCGACATCCCAGCCCTGGCGACGGACCGTGAACGTCTCGGCCCGTTCCGCGATGCCCCGGTTCGAGACCGACTTGAAGGCGATCCGGCCGATGTCACCCTCGTTGGGACCGGCGGTGTACGTCACGGTCGCCGGTGCGGGCTGCTTCTCGCCATCGGGCTCGAGGGTCTTGACGCCGGTCAGGGTCGCCTCGACCGGCTTGTCGAGATCGTTGCCCTCGATCTTGTGATGCAGTCGGGCCGTGACGGACGTCACCGAATCCGGCTCGACGTCGCTGCCCTTGGGGTCGACCAGGAGTTCCACGCACTTGCCCGACTTCCAGAGCTTCTCGGCCTCCTGCGCGGCGGCCGTGACCATGGTCTCCGTGAAGAGCACGGTCGAACCCCAGTTCGCGACCTGTTGGTCGCTCGTGCTGTTCTCGCCGCCGAGCAGGATGTTGCGCGGCACGTCGGGTCGTCGATGACCGGAGCCATCCAGGGCGATGTTGTCGCTGGACTGGCGTGACGACGGACCGACGTCGCCCCCACTCGAGCCGGCGGCTGGGATGCCGCCCTGGGAACTGTCCTGGCCCTGCGAGGTCCCGTCGATCTTCTTGATGTTCGCGTCGTCACCGACGGTGATCACGACATCACCCGAGAACTCGCCGCTGGTGCCCTTGCCGGCACCGGCGTTCCCTCCCGTGTAGAACTCGTTCGACTTCAACGACACGTGCGCCGCGGACTGGCCACCGGCATCCGGGCAGAAGTCGATGTCGACGTGCCCGGTGACCTCGCTGTCGATGCTGTAGATGACCGCGCCCGTGGTCTTGTCGACGACCTGGCCCTTGGCCTTGATCCCGAGATCCACGCTGAGCTTGCTCCCGTTGACCGTGGCATCGAGGGTCAACCGGCTATTGATGGTCCCGGTGTTGCCGTCGACCTCGATGGTCTCGGGATCGGCGTCGATGGAGCCGGACTGCGGCTCCTGGTAGAACTGGTCGAGGGAGGTCAGGAGTGTCGCCCAGACCAGGAACGCCTGGAACCCTGGTTCGGGCGCGAAGTCGGTCGCGGCGAGCTGCCCACGCAGTGGATCCACGCCGGCGACGTCACCCTTCCGCAGCAGGAGCTGGGCCTCGGCGGCGTCCATGGCGCTCGCGAGATCCAGCGCACCCGGACCGAGGTTGACCAGACCGACCCGCGCACGGGCGTCGGCGCGCAGCGCCAGCTCCGCCGGGCCGACCGCGATCGCGGGATCGGCCGGGTCGAAGGTCGGGGGCGAGCCCGGGACGGTCGTCCCGCCTGCGCCATCCGAGGCGCTCGGCGTGCTCGCGGCAGTCGCCAGGGCCGGGACTTCCCGCGCCCGCGGGTGAGGTCACGGCTGTGCCGCAGGCTGCCAGCGCCAGCGCAGCGATGACGAGGGTCGCAGGCAGGCGTGATCGAAGTCGCGCGCGCATGGCGCCTCCCGGCCGTCCTGCCGGCGGCGGGACCTCCCTGTGACGGTAACAGGGCGGCGGCCCTGGCGCGCATGGTCCTTTCGGCGGGATCGACCCGTCGTCGACTCGCCTCGGTCGCGGGTGCGGTCCTAGCCGGCGCCCCGCTGTCGGCTCTCTTCGGCGAGTCGGTCGGCGAACGCGTCCCAGTCCTGGGCCGGCTGCTGTTCGCCGGCGCGTGTCCGCGGCGAGGCCGTCCGGGCCTCGATCTCGCGGTCACCGAGGACGACCATGTACGGGACCTTCTGTTCCTGCGCGAGGCGGATCTTGTTCTGCATCCGGTTGTCCGATCCGTCGACCTCGACGCGCAGGCCCCGGGCGCCCATGACGTCCGCGAGCTCGCGGGCGGCGTCGATGTGGCGGTCGGCGATCGGGATGATCACCGCCTGGACGGGTGCGAGCCAGAGCGGGAACGCCCCGGCGAAGTGCTCGACGAGGATCCCGATGAACCGTTCGAGCGATCCGTAGATGGCCCGATGGATGGCGATCGGCCGGGCCGGCTGCCCGTTCTCGTCGATGTAGGTCAGGTCGAATCGCTCGGGCAACATCGTCAGGTCGGCCTGGATCGTGGCCATCTGCCACTCGCGCCCGAGGGCGTCATCGATGTAGATGTCGATCTTGGGCGCGTAGAACGTGCCGTCCTTGGGCTTGGTCACGTAGGCCACGCCCGCCCGATCGAGGGCCTCACGGATGTAGCCCTCCGCCCGATCCCACAGCGCGATGTCGCCGATGGCCTTGTCCGGGCGCGTGGCGAACGCGAAACGCGGCTCGAGGCCGACCCACCCGTACGCCTCGCGGACCTCGCCGATGAGCGCTTCGATCTCGTCGCCGAGCTGATCCGGGCGGACGTAGATGTGCGCATCGTCCTGGATGAACTGGCGGACCCGGGTCAGCCCGGACAGCGTCCCGGACCGCTCGTTCCGATGGAGTCGGCCGTACTCGTTGAGTCGGAGCGGCAGGTCGCGGTACGAACGCGTCCGCGCGTGTGTAGATGAACGTCGACTCCGGGCAGTTCATCGGCTTGAGGCTGTACGTGTGACCCTCGGTCTCGAGCTTGAACATGTTGTCGTCGTAGTGGCCCCAGTGCCCGGACTGCTCCCAGAGCTTCTTGTCCACGAGGATCGGCGTGCTGATCTCCTGGTAGCCGCGGCGCGCCTGGAGTTCGCGCATCGCGCCTTCGAGCGTCCGCCAGATGCGCTGGCCCTTCGGGTGCCAGAACGCCGATCCGGGCGACACGTCGTGGAAGCTGAAGAGGTCGAGCTGGACGCCCAGGCGACGGTGATCGCGCTTCTTGGCCTCCGCGCGACGCCACAGGTGCTGGTCGAGCTCCTCCTGGGTCGCCCAGGCGGTGCCATAGACGCGCTGGAGCATCGGCCGCTTCTCGTCGCCGCGCCAGTAGGCACCGGCCACGGCCAGGAGCTTGAACGGACCGACGGCACCGGTGCTCGCGACATGCGGCCCCCGGCAGAGGTCGATGAACGGCCCCTGCTGGTAGAACGTCGTGGGCGGGATCGGGCGGCCGTCTTGCTCGGCAGCGGCGAGGAGGTCGTCGACGATCTCCACCTTGTACGGCTGGTCGCGCTCGACGAGGAAGGCCCGCGCGTCGGCCGGCGTCTTCTCGCTGAGCACGAACGGGTGGTCGGCGGCGATGCTCTCGGCCATCCGTGCCTCGATGGCGGCGAGGTCATCCGGGGTGAGCGGGCGCGCCAGGTCGAAGTCGTAGTAGAACCCGTCGGTGATGACCGGGCCGATGCCGAGCTTGGTGCCCGGGAACAGGTCCAGGACGGCCTCGGCGAGGATGTGCGCCGCGGAGTGGCGCATCGGGCCCAGCTCGCCACTCGCACCGTGCTCGAACAGCTCCTCGGCGGATCCTCGTTCCGGCGCATCGAACAGCTCGTCGTCGACCTCGCCCGCCGGCTCCGCGGTCTTCTGTTCGCTCATGCTCTGGACCTCCCGAGAAACACGAAACCCCCCGTCCATCGACAGGACGAGAGGTGCACTCCCGCGGCGTCCCGCTCGACGCGATGACGTAGCAAGGGAATGGTGGGCGACACTGGACTCGAACCAGTGACCTCTTGCATGTCAAGCAAGTGCTCTAACCAGCTGAGCTAGCCGCCCGACGTCGCCGGTGTCCGCTCCCCGAGGTCGCGTCTCCGTTGGCTCACGGGTGTTCCAGGTCCGTGACGGAGCCGTGTCCGCGGTGATCGACCGCCGGCGGCGAGGCGCATCATACCGCGAGCCTCCGGTGACGTCATCATCGGACGCATGGACGACGGCCGCGACTACGAGCTCATCGATGTCGGTGGCGGTGCGCGTCTGGAGCGCTTCGGCGACCGCATCATCGATCGACCGGCGCCGGGTGCGCTCCACGACCGACGCGATCCCGACCGCTGGCGGACCGCCGATCTGCGCTTCGATCGCGACGGCGGCTGGAGTGGCCCGAAGGCCGAGGCGGGTCCGTGGTCCGTGTCCGTCGGTGCGCTGACGCTCGAGCTGCGCGCGACCGCCGCCGGTCAGGTCGGGTGGTTCCCGGAACACGCCGCGATGCTCCCGTGGCTCGCACGACAGCGTCCCGGCTCGGTCCTCAACCTGTTCGCCTACACGGGCCTGACATCGCTGGCCCTGGCGTCGTCCGGATCGAGTGTCGCCCATGTCGATGCCGCCAAGCCGAGCGTCGGTTGGGCTCGCCGGAACGCCGAACGGTCCGGGCTGGCGCGAGCGGCCCATCCGATGGATCGTGGATGACGCCACCGACTTCGTCGATCGCGAGATCCGTCGGGAGCGGCGGTACGACGGCATCGTCCTCGATCCGCCGTCCTACGGACACGGCCCGGACGGACGACCCTGGCGCCTCGCCGAGGACCTGCCGGCGCTGCTGGACCGGTGTCGTGCCGTCCTGGCCCCGGATGGGTTCGTGCTGCTCACGGCACACACGCCCGGGTTCGAGGCGGACCGTCTCGGGTCGGAGCTGGCCCGGGCCTTCGAGTTCGACGGCGCCTCGATCGAGACCGGCGGACTGGAGCTGCGAACCACGGACGGACGCCACCTGGAGCTCGGGGCCTTCGCGCGGGCGGGTGGCGGCGCATCATGACGGCGATGCCCTCCCCCACCCCGACTCGATTGACGAGTCGCACGAACCCGCGTGTGGTCGCGGTGGCCGCCCTTCGAGACCGGCGCGCCCGGGACGAGACCGGGCTCACCGTCGTCGACGGGGCGCGCGAGGTGCGTCGGGCGCTCGAGGCCGGCGCCGCGGTCGTCGAGGCGTTCGTCTGCGAGCCGTTGCTGGCCGGGATCGATGCACGGACGGTCCTCGACGCGCTCGGATCGCTGCTGGGATCGCCGTGACCTCGGTCAGCGAGCCCGTCTTCCAGAAGCTCGCCTTCGGCGATCGTGCCGAAGGGATCGTCGCGGTGGTCAAGGTCCCGGACCTGTCACTGGATCGCCTGTCGCTCCCGGCCGATCCGCTCATCGTCGTCATCGAAGCCGTCGAGAAGCCCGGCAATGTGGGTGCCGCCCTACGATCGGCGGACGGTGCCGGTGCCGATGCCCTCATCGCCGCGTCGCCACGGACCGATCTCTTCAACCCCAATGCCATCCGCGCCAGCGCCGGCACGATCTTCCGCGTGCCGATGGCCTCCGCCTCCGCCGAGGACGTCCTCGGCGTGGGCGGTGACGGCCGGGATCCGTCTCGTCACGGCCCGGGTGGGGGCGCCACGGTCGTACACCGACACCGACCTCCGGGGCCGCTGGCGATCGTCCTTGGCGCCGAGGCCGACGGGTTGACCGATGTCTGGGATGGGGCGGTCGTGGAGCCGGTGTCGATCCCGATGCACGGGATCGCGGACAGCCTCAACGTCTCGATCGCGGCGGCCGTGTTGCTCTACGAAGCCCGACGGCAACGCGATCGTCATCTGCAGGACGCGAGACTGACCCGATGGAGACGTTCGACTTCGCGATCATCGGCGCCGGTCCGGGCGGTGAGGCAGCGGCGTACAAGGCGCGCGAGCTTGGTGCCTCCGTCGCGGTCATCGATCGTCTCTGGTTCGGCGGCAGCTGCCCGCACATCGGGTGCGTGCCGTCGAAGGCGCTGCTCAACAGCGCCGCGCGGCACGCGGCCAACCCCGCCGAGTACGACTGGACGCGCGCGTCGGAACGCCGCGACTACATGGTCAACCGCCCGGCCGACGCCGACGTCCCCGACGACTCGAGCCACGTCCGGGCGCTCGAGGCTGCCGGGGCGGTCGTGTATCGCGGGACGGGTCGGATCACGGGGCCGGGTCGAGTCGAGGTCACCCACGACGACGCCCGCCACGAGATCCGGGCACGGAACGTCGTGGTCGCGGTCGGGTCGACGTCCAAGGTCCCGCCCATCGACGGCATCGAGGCCATCCCGACCTGGACGAACCGCGAGGCGACCCTGGCGCGCGAGCTTCCGGGCAGTCTCGTCATCCTGGGCGGCGGTCCGACCGGCTGCGAACTCGCGCAGGTCTACGCCCGGTTCGGGGTTCCGGTCACGATCGTGCAATCGGGACCGCGGCTCGCCCCGACCGACCACCCCCGCAACTCCGAGGCGATCCGGGCGACGCTTGAACACGACGGCGTCACGGTCCGGTTGGCCGTCCGGGCCCTGCGCGCCGCACGCCGGGATCGGGACCGGTGGGGCGCACGTGATCGAACTCGACGACGGATCAACGGTCGGAGGGTCAGGCGGTCCTGCTCGCCGTCGGTCGCACGTTCCCGATCGAGGATCTCGGGCTGGACCACTACGGCATCGATACGACCGCCGCGATGCCCTACCCGCGCGACGGCCGACTGCGGGTCGCCGATGGTCTCTGGATCGTCGGCGACGCGGCCGGACCCGAACTGCATACGCACCAGGGGCACTACCAGGGCGAGCTGGCGGTCCGGATGGCGCTCGGCGAGCCGATCATGCCGGACTACCGCGCGCTTCCCCGGGCGCACCTACACCGAACCCGAGGCGGCGTCGGTCGGAGTGACGCTCGATCAGGCACTCGCTGATGGCATCGATGCCTTCGAACTCGTCGCGGACTTCACCAGGACCGCCCGTGGCTACGGTCTGGAAGCGACGCTCGGGCACGTGACGATCGTCGTCGACCGGGGTACGCGCCAACTCGTCGGAGCGGCGATGGCCTGCCCGGATGCGTCAGCCGCGATCCACGAGTGCGTCCTGGCGATCAAGGCGCGGATCGGGATCGACACGCTGGCCGAGACGATCCACGCGTTCCCATCCACGTCCCGGATCTTCAACGGGCTGTTCGCCGACGCCCGTCGGGAACTCGACGTGCCCGGCAGCGTCGTCCCGCTCGCGACCTAGGACGAGCGCTCGAAGACGACCTCGCCGTCCATCAGGACGAGCCGTGGCCGCGTCGTCGAGAGTGGGCCTCCGGGCTCGACCGGTTCGTCGATCGACACGGCCGGGATCACGACGAGGTCGGCGCGCTGACCGGGGATCAATCGGCCACGATCGGGCTGGCGGGCGCTGACCGCGGGATCGACGCACTGGCGCGCGGAGCGCCCGATCGAGCGTGATCGACTCCTGCGGCCCGAACTCGGGACTGCCCTCGGGCCACCGCGGGTCCTCCCGGCGGACGGCCATCGCCACGCCGGGCCACGGGTCGATCGATTCGACCGGCGCGTCGGTCCCGAACGCGACGACCGCGCCCGTTCGCGCAAGCGATGCCCAGGCGTAGCCGTTCATCTCCGCTCGAAGCCCCCACAACCGGCGCGCCGTGGCCGCGTCGGATCCGACGTGGCATGGCTGGACGCTCGCGGCGATGCCGTGCGCGGCGAACCGACCGCGGTCGGCCGGGTCGAGGAGCTGGACGTGTTCGATGCGGGGCATCAGCGGGACGTTGGCGTCGGTCGCGGCCAGGACGTCGAGCGCGGCGCGGACGGCCGCGTCGCCGATCGCGTGGATCTGGGTGGCGATCCCGCCGGCGGCCGCTCGAACGGCGAGATCCGCCAGGACCGCCCTGGATGTGGTCCACATGCCCGCGACGTCGCTCCGGGGGGAGGGGCTGTCCGGGCTCCGGCTCGATGTCGGCGAGGAGCGCCGCCGTCCGCGACCCCATCGAGCCATCGGCGAAGAGCTTCTGCCAGCCCACGACGGCCCACCCGTCGGGATCCTGGCCGAGGATCGTGCCGCTGCGCAGGCCCCCCGCGAGTGCGGTCTCCAGCCCATCGTCGCGCAGGCTCGCGTGCACGCGGAGCGGCAGATCCCCGCGGTCCGCGAGCGCGGCGTAAGCCGGATAGCTGAACGTGAGATCGGGATCGGGCGCGAGTGAGCCAGGGTCGTGACAGGCCACCACACCCAGGGCGATCAGCTGACGACCCACCGTCTCGATCGCATCCTCGAGCACGGCCGCGTCCGTCGGCGGCTGGTGGATCGTCACCAGTCGCGCCGCAGCCTCGTGCAGCACGCCCTCCGGCTCGCCATCGGCCCCGCGCCGGATGAGGCCACCGGCGGGATCGACGGTCGCTGCCGTCACGTCGCCGGTCCGCAGGGCGGCGTAGCTCGCGAGGAGCGCGTGGTGGTCGTGGGCCCACAGGATCACGCGACGGCCTGGCGCCACGCGCTCGAGGTCGTCAGCGGTCGGCCAGCGGCCCCACCGGTCGGGGTCCCAGCCATGTCCGTCGATCCAGGACTCCGGGTCATCCACGAGCGCGACGTGGGCGACTCCGACCGCGGCCATCCCGTCCTCGAGCGTCGCACAGCCGGTCAGATCGACCTGCCGGAGCGCGCGGGCGGTCTGGGCGAGATGCAGGTGAGAATCGGTCAACCCGGGGATCGCCACCTCCCCGGGCTCGAGGGTCACGCGGCGGGTGTGCGCGTCGGCCCGCGTCTCGAGGTCGATCTCGGAACCGGCGAAGGCGATCCGGCCGTCACGGATCCCGACGGCCTCCACCCATCCGAAACCGGCCGCGCCCGCCAGGGTCGCGATCCTCCCGGTGATCAGCGTATCGAGCGGCATCGGTGTCCTTCAGTCGCGGTCGGCGGGGTCGGCCGGACCGGGGTGTCCGACGCGGTCCTCGTATTCGACGGCGATCGGCTCGCCCTGATCGATCGCGGCCGCATCCGACTCGACATGCGAGTGCGCGACGGGCGGCGTGGCGACCGACGGGGAGGCACGTCGACCGCCCGCCTCGATCTCGTGCCAATGCGGCCGATCCACGCCAAGGGCGGCCGCGATCGGATCCACGGCGCCATGGTCCAACGGTTGCCCTTCGACCTTTGGTATCGGACCTCGCAGGAGCACCGAGGCGACCCCGGTCGCGAGGATGATGATCGCGACGGTGAGCAGGACGGCGGTCGTCCCGACGATGTCCGAGATCGGCCCGACGATGATGATCGGCACGAAACTCGCCACCGAGACCAGCATCCCGAGGACGCCGAACACTCGCCCGCGGACATCCTCGGGCAGGTCCTCCTGGAGCTGGGTCTGGGATGGGATCGCCACGAACCCATAGGCGATGCCGGCGACGAGGGCGATGGCGACGACGACCGCGAGCAGCGACGTGACCCCCGACAGGTCGACACCGCCCGGGGCATCCGCACGCTGGAGCAGGCGGCTGATCGGTCCGGCTCCAGCCAGGGCGGCGAGCAGCAGACCCAGGGCGATCAGCCCGCCTTCGATCACCCGTCGGCGTGGCAGATACCGACCGTACGCATTGAGCAGGAGGATCCCGGTCACGATCCCGAACCCGAGCGGCAGGACGACGACGGCGAAGTCCTTGGCACCCAGGCCCAGCGTCTCCTTGGCGAAGTCGGGTCCGAGGACCCCAAGGACCCCGACCAGCGATGCCGTGATCCCGAGATAGATGAGCGACCACGTGACGCCGTGGTGGCCACGGATGAAGGAGAAGCCTTCGCGGAGCTGCGCGAAGGCCGACTCCGGGGCGTCGGTCGCCTCGGTATCGCCGTCGGTCTCGCTGCTGCGTGGCATCGGCGGCGACGACGGCAGGAAGAAGCAGAAGATCGCCGCGACGAAGTACAGGACGGCCACGATCAGGATCACCGCCTCCGGCGAGGCGATGTTGACGACGAGTGGACCGAGGAGCGCGAAGCCGATGGCAAAGGAGGCGTTCAACGTGAGGGTGAACACCCCGTTCGCGGAGAACAGCTGGTTGCGCTCGACGATGAACGGGATCATCGCGGCCTCCGCCGGCGCGAAGAACACGGTGATCGTCGAGATCGTGAAGTTCAGGAGCAGGATGAGTGGGAGGTTGGCCCCGATCACGTACAGGGCCACGAAACCGGCACCGCGCAGGACGTTGGTCGCGACGAGGATCACTCGCTTGTCGTGGCGATCGACGTAGACACCGGCGACCGCGGAGAACAGGACGGCCGGGACGAGGAAGGTCAGGATCAGCAGGCTGACGACCGTATTGAGACCGGTCGAGTTGAGGACGATGACCGTCAGCCCGTACAGGACCATGTTGCCGCCGATCTGGGTCGCCGCCTGCGACAGCCAGAGACGGAGGAAGGCCCGGTTCCGGAAGACGGAGATCGTGCTCTCGTCGGGGTTTTCGATCGGGACGGCGGAGCTCGTGGTCACGCCGTCCGCCAAGCGTCGGCCAGGGGGTTCGCTGGTTCGATCATCGGGCGGGAGGGTATCAAAGCCGCGGCTGCCCGTGGACCGGGACCAGGTCCCGGTCGGTCGCCGGCAGGTCCAGGTGATCCATCGGCGTCACCGTGACGACGACGTCCGGTTGGGTCGCCGCGAGCTGGGCGATGACCCCGCCGCTCCGCGTCAACGATCCTGTCAGCTGCTCGGACGCGCCGATCGCCCCGATCTCGAAGGTCGTCCCGAGAGACGCACCAGCCACGGTCGCGGCGCCGGCCGGTCCGGCCACGACGACCCCGGGGACGAGCCGGACCCCGCCGGTGGCGATGGCCTCCGCCCCGGCCGTCCGAAGCTCGTTGATGAGTTCTTCCACCCCGCCGCCATCGATCGGCCCACTGACACTGATCGTCACACCAGGCCCGGTGATGGGATCGAGGCCGGCGTACGCCCGCACACGTCGCAGATCCGAGCGGATCTCATCGATCGAGGCGTCGCCGCGGGCCTGGTTGGACGTGAGCGTCCCGAGTTCCCGTTCGAGCGAGGCGACCTCGGTCCGGAGTTGGTCGTTGCGTTCGTTGAGGTTCGCGACGAGGACCGTGAGATCCTGCGCCGACAGGGCGGCGAGCCCCGTATCGCCCGCCTGGGCTCGAAGCTGGACGACGACGAGGATGCCCAGCAGGAACGCCACCGCGGCGATCGTGAGCTGGTTGCGACGGACGCGCATCAGGGAGCCACGGCCGATGGACTCGGCACGGGTCGCGAGTAGCGCAGCGAGACGGTGCCGGCGAATGCGGGCACGTCCACCGATGGCGGCTCCGCGAACGACACACGGATCCCGTACGTCTCGGCCCGGGCGCGGATGAAGTCGATGAAGTCCGGGCCAGCGGACAGCCGATCGTAGAGACCGGCCGGCCCGAGAGCCGTGACCTGGTACGGCGGCGTCAGGTAGGCCGAGTTCACGAGGATCGACGAGCCGATATCCACCACTGAGCTGGTGGGGGTGATCCGCTCGCCATTGACCGCGATCGCCTCGGCGCCGGCGAGCCACAACTGGTCGATCACGGTGCGCAGGTCCCGCGAACCGACGAGATAGTCCAATTCGGTGGCGCCGCCGGCGACGGGCTGGAGCGAATCGTCCAGCTGCAGGACGATCCCCGTCCCCCGCAACGGGATGAGCCCGGCCGCGATCCGGGCGTGCTCCAGATCATCGTTGAGCTGATGGACCGTCGCCGCGGACCCTTCGCCGGTCCCCTCGACGGCTCCGATCTGGGAGCGCAGGTCCAGGATCCGATGCTTGAGGGTCTCCTGCTGCGCCTGCAGCCCCTCGGCGGTCTCGACGAGTGGCGACCGTTCCTGGGTCGTGTACCGGACCCTTGGTCCTTCCGACGCCAGCTGGGCGGCGATGAGGAACCCGAGACCCAGCAACGCCGCCCCCAGCGTCAGTTGCCAGCTCGGCACGCCACGGATCCGGGCCATCACCGTCATAGGCTCGCGGTCCGCCGACGACGAGCGAGGAAGATCCCGCCACCGACCAGGACGATCCCGATCAGGACGACGACGAGGACCGTGCCCGAGGCATCGGAGCTGGGAGCGACCGGGATCGGCGTCGGGCTGGTGGCACTCGAGGGGACGGGCACGGCGGCCGAGGCGCCCGGGCCGGAGGTCGCGGCCGGTTGCGCACTCCCCTGAGCCCAGGACGATGGCACGGGCCCTGCCGGCGGGTCCTGCGGCCCGGTCTTCGGTGGCACCGCCGCACCGTAGTCCGCCAGCCACGCATCGGAGAACTGCGACATCGTCTGTCCGACCGCGGCCTGGAAGGCCTCGTCATCGGTGCGGCCATCGGCGTAGGACTTGATGAGCCCGACAAGGACGTCGTTCCCATACGTCCGGACGAGGTAGTCGACGGCCGAGACGCTTTCGGAATACGCGAGACGGAACCGGTCCGCGGTCGTCGGGAACTGGCCGGTCAGCCCGGGGAGCGGGATCAGCGCGCCATCCTTCGCGGCGGCCTCGACGTCTCGACGATCGGCGGACCCGAACCCCTCGCTCTCGTAGACCGCGAGGCCTTCGTTGAGCCATCGCGGCGGGAAGTGGTACGGGTTCTTGACCGCGGTGTTGAACACCAGGTGGGTCAGCTCATGCGGGATGACGGCATCGACCCACGCGTCATCGATCTGCGAGGGCGGGATGAGCGCGAACAGGGTCCGGATATCCGAGTCGGCCTGACCACCGACGTTCTCGCGGGTCCCCGGTCCAAGGGCATCGTAGAAGGCCTGCTGATCGGCGTAGATGAAGAAGTCGACCGGCTCGGTCTCCGTGACACCCAGCAACTTGGCGGCGTTCTCGACGCCACGCTCACCGACCTCCAGGGCGCGCTGGCCGAAGGCCGAATCGCCATCGTACCAATGGACCCGGACGATCTTGCCCTGCTTGGTCTGCCAGTCGAATCGCTCATCGGCGTAGACGTGCGTGATCTCGGGCCCCGTCTCCGGCGTCGCAGGATCGGCCGTCGATGTCACGCGCCACTCGGCCTTGATCGGCGTGTTCGGGAGGACGTGACCCGAATCAGCGACGGCGAGCGTGTAATCGAGGTTGACCGCGCCCGTACCACCTGGAGGCGGGACGTCGATCACGGTCGGGCCGATCGCGTCGGCGAAGGTCAGGAGCAGCTCCGCCCGTCCGATCGGCGATGTCACCGTGAGCGGCTGGCGGAAGACCATGTCGCTGCCGAATGGGCCGGTCGCGGTCGGGGTCCCGAAGGTCGCGAACGGACTCGCTGCCGACACGCCGGGGACCAGCGCGCCCAGGAGCACGACGGCGAGGAGGAGCGAGGCGCGGATCAGTCGGCCCACTTGAGCCCCGCCATCCGGATGATGCCAAGACCGTTCTCGCTGGCCCCCAGCAACCCGTCCCGAGCCAGGGCCCAACCGGTCCCGTAGCCGATCGGGATGACCGGCGCGTCGCTCTTGACGATGGCCTCGGCCCGGTCATAGGCGGCCGCGGCGGCGGCCGGGTCGCTCGCCGCTGCCGCCTCGGCCACGGCCGCATCGAACGTCGGCGATGACCACTTGCCGTAGTCGTTGGTCGAGTCCGTGCCAAGGAGCACGCCGAGGAAGTCGTTGCGACCGGGATAGTCGGCGATCCAGCCGAGCGACCACATCGCCGGCGGGTCGTCCGCCAGACGCTGGTAGTAGGGATCGAACGCCATCGTCTCGTAATCCAGCGAGACGCCGAGTTCGCGCTTGATCTCGTCGAGGACGGCAGCGTCCGTCCCGTCCCCGCCGGTCATCAATGTCGTCTTCGGGAAGCCGGCGCCACCCGGATATCCCGCGTCGGCCAACAGCGCCCGGGCGGCGGCCGGGTCGTAGGTCGGCAGGAAGTCCTGATCGGAGCGACCCGGGATGCCCGGCGGGACCATCGATGTCACCGCTGGTGCTTCGGCATCGCTGGAGTTCAGCCGGTCGATCCGGCGCCAATCCACGGCCATCGCGAACGCCTGGCGGACCCGGACGTCATCGAACGGCGGTTTGCTCGTGTCGAAGCCATAGAACTGGGTCGTCAACGCCGGGACCCGGCGAAGCCGCGGGCCGAGGGTCGGGTCGTACGAGATCCACGTGGCGTCGCTGTCGAAGATGCCGGCATAGTCGAGATCGCCGTCCTCGAACACTTCCACCGCGCTCCGACCACCGAGATCCGCGACCAGGTCGATGGTCTCGATCGCCGGCTTCCCCGCCCAGTACGCCGGGTTCGCCGTGAGGGTCAGGCCATCCTTGTCGCTGGCGGTCGGCGTATAGCCGCCACTGCCGACGAACCCGGGCCCCGGCTTGAAGTCCGTCTCAGTCTTGAGCGACGGCGGGACGATGCCGAAGGTGGGACTGGCCACGACCTCCGCGAAGTCCGATGCCGGGCGCACGAGGTCCACGGTGACCGTCCCGGCCGCGTCGTCGGCGACGAGCCCGACGCTGGAAGGATCGGTCGCCTGGCCGGAGAGATAGGCACTCGCGCCCTTGACCACGGTCAGCAACGACGCCAGGGGCGACGGCGCGTGCGGGTCGACGACGCGCAACCAGCTTCGGACGACGTCGCTCGCCCGGAGCGGCGTGCCGTCGGAGAAGGTCAGGTCGGGTCGCAACTGGAACACCACGCGGGTGCCCCCTTCCTCGACCCGCCACGACTCCGCCAGGGCCGGCTGGATGTGCAGATCGGCATCGAAGGTCGTCAGGGTCTCGAAGAATTGGGAGACGATCGCCGCCGTCCCACCGTCACCTTGCGCGGCGGGATCGAAGGTCGTCGGCGAGCCCGTGAGGATCCGGACCGGACGGTCGGCGGCAGCCGCCGAGGTGCATCCGGCGAGGAGCACGGTGACCAGCGCGAGGCAGCTCAGGACGAGTCCGGGTCTCGGGTGGCGCATCGGCCGGAGTATAGGTCGGACCTCGCCCGACGGCCGTCAGCCGATAGTCAGGAGGTCCCGCCGGTCGCCGAATCGCTCCAACACCCGATAGAAGTTGCGCTTTCGCTGGCGATCCCGCTCCCCGCTGTCCAGGCTCGAAGGGCCTGTTCGGTCGTGGATCGTCAGCGGCAGATCAGCGACGGCGACCGCCCGTCGAGGCTCACTCCCCTCCCCGGTGTCCCGCAGGACCAGACTCCACCAGACGTCGAGGTAGGCCTCGGTGCGGAACCGCTCGTCGAGTAGGCCGTACGTCGCGACGTCCGCTCGACGGAACGCCTGGACATACCCGTTGATCACATCCGCGTCCCCCGATGGCGCATCGGTGAACGTCCGGAAGTCGCTCGAGACCGCGCCCCATCCTCCGGCGATCGCGACCGTGGCGTCATCGAGCGCCCGCGCGAGCGGCGTCACGATGTCGCCGGTGGGTTCCGCGCTCGTATCGAGCGCGATCACGATGGGTCCGGTCGCCCGGCGGATGCCGATGTTGATGGCCGCTGCCAGACCGAGCGGCTCGCTCGTCGACACGACCTCGACCGGGACGTCCGGATCGGTGACGGACGGATCAGCCAGCGCAGCCTCCTGCCCGGCGGTCGGCCCGTCCGCGACGACGACGATCGATGTCCCCGCGGGTGCATGGGTCCGCAGCCCGACCAGGGCTCGCGCGAGGTCAGCGGGCCGATCGGTGGCGACCAGGATCACCGTGGCGATCCCGACGCTGGGCTCGTCGAGACGCGATGGCACGCTCGCGCTCGAGCCGTATCGGACTCGGTCGGCGTCGTGGACATCGGGTGGGGTCGCTGGCGTGAGGGCAAAGTCCGTGCCCCGGTCGACGACCTTCCAGCCGGCCGCTTCGATCACGCCTCGGAGTCGGTCCGCCTCGGCCCAGTCGCCGGCCGCGCGAGCGCTCGATCGTTCGTGGGCGGCGCTCAGGATGTCGTCGGGGATCCGGGCTCGTGTCACCCGGGCAGGATAGCCGGGCGTCCCAGCAAGGACCGCAGGAGGCGCGGGACGGTCCGCTCCACCTCCCACGGCTGTTCGAGACCCGGCAGGATCCGTTCGCTGTAGAGGCGCGTCATCTGGAGCGGGTGGACGATCCGTGCCAGCTCCAACGTGCGTCGCAGGCTGTCGTCGGTGCGGCCGCTGGCCCACGGTCCGAGATACGCCTCGGCCAGCGCCGACTCGGTGACCGCCGGCTGGCCGCTCGGCTCCATCAGGAACGACGCCGCGGCCAGGAAGGGATGCGTGATGGACGCGTCCGACCAGTCGAGGATCACCGGACCCATCTCGCCCACGATGACCTGGTGGGGCGTCAGATCCCCGTGGTCGAGACTCGGCGGGATCCCGTCGGCCAGCAGCCTGGCGACGGCGTCGATCAGCATCGGCCTCCGGCTTCGCACGGCGTCGGCCTCCGCGCGAGTCAGGCCCCCCGGCTGTTCGATCAACAGGAGGTCGTCGTCCTCGAGGAGGGCCGGGATCGCGTCGATCAGCTCGTCGAGACGGCCCATCGGGACGCCCGCGATCGTGAGCACGGCTGGATCCTCGGAGAGCACGCGCTGCACCTCCGCGAGTCTGGCCATCGCGGCGGTCCAGGCGACCGCATCGGGCGTGTCGGCGAGTTCGACGCCGTCGACGTGCCCCATCAGCAGTCCGGCCATCGGCGATATCGAGCGCCACCAGACCCGGGACGAACCCGGGATCGAGGTCGGCGAGCAGTCCAGCGACCCGGACCTCGTGGCCGAACGCGGCTGGCACCGCCTTGGCCCACAGCCGACCCCGGTCCGTGTCGAGCGAGAGGAGGGCGGATCGTCCCCACGAGCGAACCTGGCGGATCGGGCCGCGGCGTCGGATCTCGACCTCCGCCAGTCGCGCATCGATCCAGCGCGACATGTCGGCGTACCAGCCCTCGACGTACCACGGCTGACGATCGCCCAGGACCGAGGTGACGTGGTGGAAGGCCGGGTCGGTCACGTCCTCGGCATCGACCCAGCGCAGACCCGCCGTCGGCTCACCGGCGAGCCACGTGGCTTCATACAGCCGGGACGAGCCGAACGCCTCGGCGCCGTCCGCGCCCAGCCAGGCCAGGCGAAGGACGGCGATGTCGACACCGGACGTGCGCAGGTGCTCGACGACGGGTGAGACGACCTGCCAGACCGGCGCGGACGGCTCATCCCACATCGGGAGCGTGCCGTCGGCGCCCGTCAGCACCATGCCGTCCTCCGGACGACGAACCACGACGCGATACCGAGCGCGGATGACGGACCTCCCAGTTCCGAGCGGATGGTCATCGTACCGTCGGGCGACCCGACCAGACGCCATCGAACAGCAGTGCCCGGGCGGCTACCATCTCGGTCGTGGACACCCTGGTCATCCGAGAGCGCTTGACCCATACGGGCTACGAGCTGTTCATCTTCGGGTTGTCCGCACTCTCCCTCGTGAACGTCTTCCTCGTGTGGTTCGGCGACGCCGATACGCGGGGCGTCGTCCAGATCATCGACGGCCTCCTGTGCATCGTGTTCCTGCTCGACTTCGGCTGGCGGCTGGCTACGGCGCCAAACCGACGGGCGTATCTGCGCTGGGGATGGGCGGACCTGCTCGGCAGCCTCCCGTTCCCACCCGGGATCCGATTCTTCCGGCTGATCCGCATGAACGCCGTCACGCGCCTCGTGCGCGAGGCCGGCGGCCGCAAGGTCATCCACGCACTCCTCCGAGAGCCTGGCGAGACGGCCATCTTCCTGGTGTTCCTCGTGTCCATCACGGTGCTCGAGATCTCGTCGATCCTGGTCCTTCAGGTCGAGCGGGGCGCCCCCGGCTCCAACATCGAGACGGGTGGCGACGCGCTGTGGTGGTCGTGGGTTTCCGTCACGACGGTCGGGTATGGCGACAAGTACCCGGTCACGCAATGGGGTCGCATCTTCGGGACGATCCTGCTTGGGGTCGGGATCGGCCTGTTCAGCACGATCACGGGCTTCCTCGCGACGAAACTGGTCGTCAAGGGGCCTGAAGCGACGCCGACGGAGACCCCGGCCGCCACATCGACCCGGCGGGTATGGAAACGACGGCACGCCGTCCGGATCGTCCGCCGACCGAGGCCGCCCACCCGCGACTGAACCCGCGGTCCCTTCAGACCGCGATCGCCTTAGTCGAGACCGCGTTCGCGCAACGGGTGCGCCGCACAGAGCCTGGCGACCTCCGTGACGATGCGGGGGTCCGGCCCGGCATCGCTCGTCCCGGTCAGGGCGGCGTCGATGAGTGCGGCGACCGTCTCCATCTCGGCATCGGCGAAGCCGCGAACGGTCACGCCCGGCGTCCCGATCCGGATCCCGCTGGTGGTCCTGGTCGACTCCGGGTCGAACGGGATCACGTTCCGGTTGACGAGGAGGCCGACCGCCTCGAGCCGCACCTCGGCGACGTCGCCGGTCAGCCCTTTCGGGCGGAGGTCGACGAGCACCTGGTGCGTATCGGTGCCACCGGTGACGATCCGGAAGCCCCGGGCGGCAAGGGCGGCCGCGAGGGTCTGGGCGTTGGCCACGGTCCGCGCCTGGACCTCACGGAACCCCGCGGTCGTGGCCAGATGCAGCGCCACGGCCTTGGCCGCGATCTGGGAGACGGACGGCGCCCCCTGCGTCCCGGGAAAGATCGCCCGATCCACGGCCTTGGCGTGTTCCGCCCGGCATAGGACGATCCCGCCGTGCGGCCCATTCAGGGTCTTGTAGGTCGTGAAGGTGACGAAATCGGCGTGTGGGACCGGGCTCGGCAGGACGCCGGCGGCGACCAGGCCGGCGATGTGCGCCGCGTCCACCAACAGGTACGCCCCGACCTCGTCGGCCACCTGGCGGAACCCCTCGTAGTCGATCCGCCTCGGATACGAGCTGCCACCGGTCACGATCATCTTCGGCCGGTGCTCGCGCGAGATCGTTCGGACCTCGTCGAGGTCGATCTGCTCCGTGTCACGCCGAACGCCGTAGTGCCTGACGTCGAGGATCCGGCTCGTGATCGAGGCGGATGCGCCGTGCGAGAGATGACCGCCGTGGCTCAGGTCGAGCGAAACGACCCGATCCCCGGGCTGGAGCACGGCTTGATAGACGGCCAGGTTCGCGTTCACTCCGCCATGGGCCTGGACGTTGGCGTGGTCGGCACCGAACAGCGCCTTCGCGCGCTCGACGGCGAGCGTCTCCATCTCGTCGGTCACGGCATTGCCACGGTGGTAGCGCCGTCCCGGATAGCCCTCGGCGGTCTTGTTCCCGAAGACCGATCCAAGCGCCTCCATGACCGAGGCAGGTGCCGAGTTCTCGGACGCGATGAGGTTCAGCGTGTCGCGCTGTCGGCGGCGTTCCCGTTCGACCAGGTCCCAGATCTCGGGGTCATCGCGGCGCAGGGCCGTCGGGTCGGTGTTCGACATCGTCACTCCAATGCCCGATAGACCACGAGTGCGCCAACCAACCCGAGCGGGATCGCGCCAGGGATCGACTGCGACAGGACGAACCCGAGGGCCGCGACCGAGCAGCCAAGCAGGATGGAGTACCCGAGACGCACGCCCTTGGTCATCGGGCCGAGCTTCCGTCGTCGCCAGACGAACCAGGAGATGACCGCGAGCCCGGAGATCGCCCAACCCAGTTCCAATGCGGTCATCGGGGCAACATCCGCGCGATGACGGCATCCACGTGGATCGACGTCGTGTCGAGCGCCGGGACGGCAAGCGGATCGCCATCACGGAACAGGATCGGCAGCTCCGTGCCGCCGAGCACGACGGCCTCGATCCCGTCACGGGCCACCATCCGCTGCACCACGTCGGCGATCCCGGCGCGCGTCGATTCCAGGAACACGCCCTCCACGAGTTCGCCGAAGTAGCGCTCATGCACGTAGGCGCGATCCGGCGGCTCTGGCACGACCACCGAGATGCCGTGCCGCGCGAAGACCGTCGGGTAGAAGTCGGCATCCATCGTGTACCGGGCTCCGAGCAGGCCGACACGCCTGACCCCAAGACCGGAGGCGGCCGTCGCGGCCTCCTCGACGATGCTGATCAACGGGATCTCGGTCCTCGCGGCGACCGCATCGAACACCAGGTGGGGTGTGTTCGAGGCGAAGATCGCCAGGTCGACCCCCGCGCGAGCCAGACGGCCCAGCTCGCGCACGAGCGTCTCGGTCATCCCGTCGCGGTCGTCCGCCTCGAGCAAGGCGAAGAACCGCCGCGCATCGATGCTGTCGATGACGATCGACGGGTAGGCGCCGTCCGGGCTGGCGGCCCGATAGCGGCTCGTCAGCTGCCGGTAGTAGTCGATCGTCGACGGCGGGGCGATCCCTCCGATGATCCCAAGGGTCGTCATGCCGTCGCCACCTCACGTTCGTCGCGATGCTCCCACACGCTGTCGAGCGGGTCACGATCGCCGAGGGCGATCCACGCCACGGCCCCCGCGACCATGGCGATGATCCCGCTGAGCGCCATCGCCCACTGGACGCCCGCGGCATAGGCCTCGACGTAGGGGCGCATGTCCGCCGCATCGATGGCCGAGGCGACCGACGCGAACGAGGGCGTGCCGATGACCGTCAGCAGGTCGCGAAAGGCCGCCATGGCCTGCTTGGCCTCGGCAGGAGGCAGGCTGGAGGTCGCCGTGGCGTAGGACGCGAGCGCCGTCTCGGCGACGACCGCCGTCACGAGGACGATCCCGATCCGACTCCCCACCGAGATGGAGGACTCGTTCAGGGCGGCGGCGGTCGCTGGCAATCCCCGTGGGACGCTGGAAAAGACGATCGCCGTCCGGACCGTCGTCGCGATGACGAACCCGGCGCCCACGAGGATGCACGGGATCACGAAGGCGATGTAGCCAGCCGTCGGCGTGGCGAGCAGCGCGACCAGGAGATCACCGGCCCCCACGGCGGCGACACCGACACCGACCAGCCATCGCGGCGAGAACCGCTGGAGCAGGAACCCGGCGATCGGACCGGCCAGCACCAGGGAGGCGAACAACGGGGCGACCGCCACGGTCGCCAGGAGTGGCCCGAACCCGAGCACGACGCGGAAGTACAGCGGGAGCTGGAGCATCGCGGCCGTCTGCGACACGGCGAGCACGACGCCGGCAAAGATCGCGATGGCGACCGGCACGCGCTCGATATGGACGCCGACGACCGCTTGACCCCGATGTCGGCGTTCGCGGAGGAGCGCGAGTCCGAGGATCGCCAGGCCACCGATGATCAGGCCCCAGCGGAGCGGGTTGTCCCACCCACTTCCGATCCAGGTCACGCCAACGGTCACGAGGATGATGCCGAACGCCCAGATCGCGGTCGCGATGACGTACGGCCGCTCCACCGCCGATGGCCGCGCCAGTTCGCTGATCCGGCGGCGCGCGATCCAGAGGGCTGCCGCGGAAGCCGCGATCGCGGCCAGATAGGCCGGTGCCAGTTGGCCCGGGATCGCCTGGATGAGGATCGGCGCCATCGCGCCCCCGGCCCCATACGCTCCATACGCCAGGCCGATCGCGGTGGCTCGAGCCACACCGTGATAGCTCGTCGCCACGAGGGCGATCGAGACGGGGATGACGAACGCGGCCCCCGCATTGCCGAAGAATTCGACTGATGACGACGAGCGGACCCTGGGGCAGGACCATGCTCGCGAGACTCGCCACCATGACGACGGTCAATCCACCGAGGATGATCGGTCGAGCTCGAGACGAGTCGCCGATCGCGCCGCCAAGCAGCAGCAAGGCGGCACTGCCGACCGCCATGAGGACGACCACGGATTTCGATCCCGGGTCGTTCGCGGATCGCCGCCTGGACCGACGGGAGGGCCGGTCCCCAGATGTGCGGATCCAACGCGGCCGCGAACAAGGCCGCGGAGCCCGCCACCAAGCCGTCGCGAGCCCGAGGTTCGGTCAGCAGGTCCGCAAAGACGGACGGCAGCGGCGGTCGTCGCACCGACCGGATGCTAGCAGGCCACGGAGGGCACCCACCGCACCCCGACGCGGTACGCTGCGCGAACGATGAATGACGCCGTCGCTGACCCCACCGAAGATGCGCTTGCCCGACTCGACGGTCCGGTCCGGACCTTGTTCGAGCGGATCGCGGGACCGGCCGCCGGGACGTCTCCGGACCTCCGCGCGATCGGCACGGCCCTGTCGACGCTGGCCGCCGACCACGACTATCTCGCTCGCCACATCACGCGGCTCGGCGACACCAGCGGCGCGCTCCCCATCCATGCTCCCGCCCGGGGTCCACGGCTGATGATCGTCCATCGTCTCGAGGGTCAGATGGGTGCCGTCCACGACCACGGGACCTGGGTCGCCGCGAGCGCGATCGTCGGCCTGGAGATCCATCGGCGATATCGGGTCAGCGGCAGCGGAGGCGATGCGCGGCCGGAGGTCGCCGAACAGCTCGCCCTTGGCCCGACCGATGTCACGACGATGCTCCCGCCGGACGACCTCCATGACCACGGACACCTGCTGGGTCACGGCGATCCGGCCTACGTCCTGATCATGACCGGCGACGACCAGACCCGGTACACCCGCAACGAGTGGGACCTCGCGACCGGCCGCCATCGGATCCTCCACCCCGGCGACGGCGGCCGCTGGCTCGCCAGCCAACCGATGCCGGACTGACGACGCACGAGTTCGAGGAGGCACTGGTGGCGACGCCCAAACAGCCAAAGATCGACGCCGGCGGGTCTGACGAGCGCCCGGCCGAGCAACCCGACGTCCTCACCACGCTGCCCGTCGCCATGACTGGCCGGGCAAGCCCCGCGAAGGCCGCGGTCGGCGACAAGCCGGTCTTCGCCTACATCAGCAGTCTGCCGGAGCCGCAGCGCTCGATCGCCGAACGCGTCGATGCCCTGGCGGCCAAGACCCTGCCGAACCTCCAGCGCTCGATCAAATGGGGCATGGCGTGGTACGGCGTCGGCGACGGCTGGTGCTTCGCGTGCGGCGGCTTCGAAGGTCACGTGAAACTCACCTTCGGGCGTGGCACGTCACTCACGCCCGTACCGCCCGTCACGCCGATCGGGATGGGCAAGGACTCACGCGGCGTGGACCTTGCATCGCTGGACGACATCGACGAGCGCCAGATCGCGTCGTGGATGCAACAGGCCACGGCCCTCCCCGGCTTCGGGAAACGCTGACCTTGGGGAAGGCGACGGACCAGGTGGCTGCCCGTCGACTCGACGTCAGGTGCGGAGCACCTTCGACAGGGGCCGGCCCTTGGCGAGCTCGTCGACCAGCTTGTCGAGGTAGCGGATCTGCTGCATGAGTGGATCCTCGATCTCCTGGACGCGCACGCCGCAGATCACGCCAGTGATCAGGGTCGAATCAGGGTTCAGTCGCGCCGCGGCGAAGAAGTCTGCGAAGGTCGTGTCGGCGGCGAGGTGCCGCTTGAGCTCGACCTCGTCGAACCCCGTGAGCCAACGGATCACAGCATCGAGCTCGTCCTGCGTGCGGCCCTTCTTCTCCACCTTGGCGAGGTAGAGCGGATAGACCGAAGCCACGGACGTCGAGTAGATCCGGTGTCCGGTCGCAGTGGTCACCGCGTCAAGGTACTCCGCGGGACGTCCGCCCGGTGACGGGCAGTCCGTGCCGGCATCGGCGATGATGGACCCGGAGTTGCCCACCCCGTTCGACGCAGCCACGACGATGACGAAGGGAATGTCGTTGCCGTGCCTGACAGGGCCGAGCGGGGCACGTGGCGGCGCTCGCGGCGCGCGAATGTACGACTGCGAACGATGGGAGGTGGGATGACGTCGATGTCGACGCCCGAGGCCGACGACTACCCGGTGACGAGCTCGGAGCGCTGGTTGGCCCGACGCTCGCGGTGGGTGGCTCAGGGCGCCGCGATGACGCGCGGGTGGCGTCGGAGATCGACCCGACTTGGGCCGTGGCTGGATGAGCTTCGGTCCACGCCCGCCAAGGTCGGTCTTGGGCTTGCCGTCGGCCTTTGGCTGTTGATCGTCGCCCTGTCGGCGCGAGGTCAGGTCTGGAGCGCGGCGCAGGAGGCCTGGTGCTACTGGATCCCATCGATCCTGGATCCGTATCGGCAGTCTGACTGGACCAGCCCGGTGGCCTATGTGTATTCACCGGCGTTCCTCGAGGCCATCGCGCCGCTCCGGGCACTCAGCTGGACGCCGTTCGTGGCCGTCTGGACGGCCCTGCTCCTCGGTGCCGTGCTCTATCTGACGGGCCCACGACTCCTCTGGCTGGGTGTCCTCGTCGCCGCTGCCGAGCTGTACGGCGGCAACATCTCGCTCTTCCTGGCCGTGGCCATCGTGCTTGGCTTCCGCTGGCCGGTGACCTGGGCATTCGTCATCCTCACGAAGGTCACGCCCGGCATCGGGCTACTGTGGTTCGCGGTGCGGCGTGAGTGGCGGTACCTCGGCATCGCCTTGGCCGCGACCGCCTTCGTGGCGGGCGCATCGGCCCTGACCATGCCACTGGCCTGGCAAGAGTGGATGCAGGTCCTGACGGCGAACGCGGGTCGCGGCGGGACATGGGCTGCCGTCCCGATCGCCTTGTGGATCCGCCTGCCGATGGCCGTCGTCCTCGTGGTCTGGGGGGCCAGGACTGACCGGCGCTGGACGGTCCCGGTCGCCTCGATGCTGGCGTTGCCCGCTCTCTGGTTCGGCAGCCTCAGCATGCTCCTGGCCGTGATCGCCGTGTGGCGGCTGTGGGAGCCGAACGGATCAGCCGATCCCGGAGCGGCTGCCCTACGACCGACCTGGTTCAGCCGTCGAGGACGCCCCCCACGGCTACCGAGTTCGCCGACCTGATCAGGTGCGGGTCCCGGGTCCTGCCGAGATAGGCGATGACGGGGACCATCAACAGGGGCAGGTCCTTCACGCTGTACAGCCAGCCGTCGGGACCGCGTGCGTCGACGACCGCCTGCAGCCAGTCGGGGATCAGCGGGATGAGCGGCAGCGTGAGGACGACCAGGATCCCGGCCGTGATCCACCAGCCGCGGGTCCGGATGCCGATCAGGGCGAACGGCAGGATCGATGGCTTGAGCAGGATCAGGGCGCCCGGCCACTTCCAACGCAACGCCGCCGCCACGAGCGCGGCGAAGACGATCACCGGCGCGCCTCGGAAGTAGAGGACCGGTTGATCCGGGAAGGCCAGGCAGACGAGGATCGCGGCGACCGCCCACAGCGCGGGTCGCCACGACCAGACCACGTAGCCCAGGAGCCCGACCGCGAGGACCCACCAGAGCTGGTACGGCAGCACCAGGAACGGGAGGAACAGATAGAGCATCGTCGGCGGGTAGAGCACGTCGCCGAGGACGATCGGGTACGGACCGTGGAGCTGACGAGGCAGGTAGAAGCCGTCGCCAGCCAGCCACGAGCGGCTCGCCTCGACGTAGCCGCGCAGGTCCGCCCCCCAGTCGGTCCCGCGGAGATCCGCGTAGGGAAACCCGATGAACTAGCTGCACGACGATCGCGAGGGTCGCGAGGCCGATCACGACGAGCGTCACGCCCCGGGCCACGCGGTCCCACGGGACGCCCGTCAGGACGTCGCCCGTCGCCTCCGTCTCTTGCCGCGATGTGCTGAGGTCCTCGATCGCCCTCTCCCCATCTCATCGCTGGCAGAGATCACGCTGATGGCGCCCCCGGACGGACTCGAACCGCCGACGCAGGCCTTAGGACGGCCTCGCTCTGTCCACTGAGCTACGGGGGCGCGGATGCCATCGTACCCCGGCCCAGCCAACCCTCATGGAACCAATGCCCCGGTTCTGACGTTACCAAGGTATGGCCGTCGCACCTCCCGCGGCGGCCTGTTGCTGCCGGGCCA
The DNA here is from genome assembly GCA_963778805.1 of uncultured Chloroflexia bacterium. Classification (GTDB taxonomy): domain Bacteria; phylum Chloroflexota; class Limnocylindria; order Limnocylindrales; family CSP1-4; genus SPCO01. Next base: position 516,498 of record CAVZVT010000005.1, read on the forward strand.
GAACGGCACCCTCGCCTACAATCGGGCCGAGATGGCTGACACTCCCCTCCCCGACCTCATCCTGTATGGCCGCCCGGCGTGCGACCTCTGCACCGAGACGCGCACCATCCTGAAGAGCCTGCTGGCCGAACGCGCGGCGTTCGCCCTTCCGACACCGACCCTGATCGAACGCGACATCGAGACGAACCCGACCTGGGAGCGCGCCTACTTCACGACGATCCCGGTGGTCGAATTCGGGAGCCGGCGGATCGAGCTCGCGACGAGCGCATCGAAGCTGCGGCGCCTGTTGCACGACGTCCTCGACGCCTGACGCGATGGACGGCACGAACCTCACGATCCTCGTGGCGATCGCGGCCGGCGTCGTCAGCTTCCTGTCGCCGTGTGTCCTGCCGCTGGTGCCCGCCTATCTCGGTCAACTCACCGCGATCGCGGTCGCCGGGGCAGAACCCGGTGCCGCGCCATCACGGTGGCTGGCGGTTCGGCACTCGATCGCGTACGTGGCCGGGTTCGGCGCCATCTTCACGGTCCTTGGCGTGACGGCGACCTTCGCGGCCGGTCCCCTCTACGACTATCTCCAGCCGCTGCGCATCATCGGTGGAGTCGTCCTGGTCGTCATGGGGCTCAGCCTCGCCGGCGTCATCCGGATCTCGGCGCTCGAGCGGACGTGGCGGCCGCTCGATGCCGGCGCATCCACATCGCTCGCCACGGCGACGGGCTCCGTCGCCCTGACCGGCGGCAGCCCGGACGGGCTCGGCGACCGGCTGGGTTCCCGGCTGGTGAGTCATCGGGGCGGCTGGCTCGCGTCGTTCGGACTCGGGGCGATCTTCGCGGTGGGCTGGACCCCATGCATCGGGATCATCCTTGGCGGGATCCTGACGCTCGCTGTGGGGTCCGGGACTGCCGTGCAGGGCGCGATCCTGCTCGCGGCGTACACGCTGGGTCTCGGGATCCCGTTCATCCTCATCGCGGTCGTCTACGACCGGGCACCCGCGGTCGTGCGACCGCTGGTACGCCACGGCCGGGCCGTTTCGTTCGTCGGGGGCATGCTCGTCGCCCTGATCGGCGTGGCCATGATCTTCGACTGGCTCTCGGCACTGCCGCGCTTCTTCAACTTCCCGGGCATCTGACGTGGCCGAACGACCCGATTTCACGCATCAACGCGAGAAGCACGGGATGGTGGGCCCATTCAGCGGTCGACAACTGCTCGCGGTCTTCGTCGTCCTGGTCGTCGGCGCGATCCTGCTGGTCGGGATCACCACCCCGCTCGGCACCGCCGGTGGGACGGCGCTCGCGAACCCCCAGGCCACGGCATTCGTCATCGGACCGGCACCTGCAGAGGGACTCAAGCCAGGCGACCTGGCGCCGGAGTTCACGATCCAGCGCCCCGATGGCACGACGTTCCAGCTGACCGATCTCGACGGCAACCCGATCCGCCTGGCCGACCTGCGAGGCAAGGGCGTGTGGGTCAACTTCTGGGCCACCTGGTGTCCGCCCTGCCAGAAGGAGGTGCCGGTCCTGCGCGATCTCTCGGCCCGCTACCGCGACGCCGGTCTCGAGGTCGTTGCCGTCAGTGTCCAGGAGACGTCACCGGCGGACGTCCAGACGTATGCCGATCGATACCAGCTTGACTACACCATCGGCTTCGATGGTTCCGCCGACGTCTTCCATCGATACAAGGGCTATGCCCTGCCGACGCAGTTCTTCATCGGACCCGATGGCGTCATCCGCGATGTCGTCTACACGCCGTTGACGCTCGAACAGGCGATCCCCCGGATCGAAGCGATCCTGCCGCCTGCAGCACCGGCCGGGCCGAGTCCGTCGGCCGCGCCGAGCCCTCGCCCTAGATCGGCTCGTAGCGGAACCGGTCACGATCGCGGACGACGTGGCCGATCGGATGGTTCGCCTCGTGCGAGAGGACGATCAGCCAGCCCTCATCGGCCGCCTGCGCGAACAGCTGGGCCTTGCGTACCACCGAGTCGAGCGGGAAGTCGTCGAACGACGTGACCCACCGCGGGTTGGCCGCCCATGGCCGCATGAAGAGGTCCCCGAAGAAGCCGAGGGTCCGCGCGCCGGCCCCGGTCCCGCGCACGACGATGGCCTGATGTCCCGTCGAGTGACCGCCGGTCGGGATCACCGAGACACCCGGCAACAGCTCGCGCTCGCCATCGACCCAGCCCTCGGCCCCCCAATCGGCGACGAGCCGCAGCTCGGGCTGCACGTAGGACGCGACCAGTCGCGGGTTGTCGCCGAGCGCGACCTCCCACTCGGCCCGCTGGGCGACGATCGTCGCGCGTGGGAAGGCCCGCTCCCCGTCCGCTCGCAGCAGACCGCCGGCGTGATCGAAGTGCAGGTGGCTCATGGCGACGACATCCACGTCCGTCGGAGAGAACCCCGCTTGCTCGAGCGCGGCCAGGATCGGCGGACCTTCGTACGAGCGGATGGCGCGGGTCTTGTCGTCGACTCGCTCGCCGATGCCGGTCTCGACGAGGACGCGGCCTGCGGGGGTCTCGATCAGCAGACAGTTGAGGGCCTGGAGCAGCCGTCGCTTCTCGTCGACCTCGTCGCCCACCAGGTCGCCCCACAGGACCCACGGCACCGGGCCGAACAGCGTCCCGGCATCGGACCGGAACGTGCCGGCCTGGATGAGCGCGACGCGGACGCCGCCCCCCAGATCGGTCGACCAGTCGACGGCGTCGTTCAGGGCCATCGTGTCAACGCTTGGGCGCGGTGTAGTCCTGGTGGAACGCCGATTCGGTCGGTTCCTTCTGGCCCTGGTAGCGCGATCGCAGCTCGGGTGAACCGTAGGGCCGCTCGACTGGCGACGACATCTCGAAGAAGGAGATCTGGCCGATCCGCATCCCGAGATACAGCGCGATCGGCAGGTTGGCCACGTTGGACAGCTCGAGCGTCAGGTTGCCCTTCCACCCGGGATCCACGTAGCCCGCCGTCGAGTGGATCAGGAGGCCGAGCCGGCCCAGGGACGACTTGCCTTCGAGCCTCGCGACAAGGTCATCGGGCAGCTCCACCCACTCGAGGGTCTGGCCGAGCACGAACTCGCCCGGATGGAGGATGAACGGGTCGTCCCCCTCGATGACGACGAGCTCGGTCAGGTCGGGCTGGGGCGCCCGCACGTCGATGTACGGGTAGCGGTTGTTGCGGAACACGCGGAACGAACGATCGAGGTGCAGGTCGACCGACGAAGGCTGCAGGTCCTGAGGGTCATACGGTCGGATCGTCACGCGGCCGCTCTCGAGCTGGGCGCGGATGTCGCGGTCGGAGAGGACGCTCACTTGCCCGGACCCCCGTTCCCCTTTTCCTCGTAGAGCGTGTCGACCTCGCGCTTGAGCGCCTCGAGATCCTCGAAGCTCTGGTAGACGCTCGCGAACCGGATGTAGGCGATCTGGTCGATCGCGCGGAGCTGGTCCATCGCCATCGCCCCGACCGTGGATGACGGCACCTCACTCACGCCCGCCGATCGCAGCTCCGATTCGATCGCGTCGGCAGCGGCCTCGGCGGCGCCGGCAGGGACCGGCCGCCGGGTGAGGGCCTTGCGCAGACCCGAAGCCAGCTTGTCCCGATCGAATTCCTGGCGCGTGCCGTCCCGCTTGACGAGCACGAGGCGCGCGGCCTCGACCCGCTCGTACGTGGTGAAACGCATCTGGCACGACGCACATTCGCGTCGGCGGCGGATGGTCGCGGCGTCATCGAGGTCCCGGGAGTCGACCACCCGGGTCTCGCGTTCACCGCATTGGGGGCAACGCATGCGGCTCCTGTCGGTCCAAGCGCACCACTAGCTGTTGTGGTGTCGACCGAGGATACCACTACATGGTGTGGTCAGGTGCGGTCCGGTCGGGCGGTCAGACCATCGGCGAGCGTCGCCTGCCGGGCGATGGCCTCTCTCGCGTGGATCGAGATTCAGGTAGCCGCGTTTGATCGATGTCTGGGCCTCGAGTTCCCGGGCGCCACCACGCACGGAGACCATGATCGTGGCGCCATGCTCGACGGTCGCGAGGGCCCGGCTCGCACGCTCGAGACCAGTCACGAGGTCCTCGCGGATCGGCATCGCGGTGGGCGGGGTCTTGATCGTCTTCGCCTCCTCGATGTAGCGCTCGACGGCGTCGGTCGCGGCCACCAGCGTGTCGCTGATGGCATCGGGCGTCAGTTCGTGGTGGCGGACCTGGTCGATCTTCGCGGTCGCACCCGCCAGCGAGACCTCGATCCGGGCGCAGAGATCCCGGATGGCCGACCGGAACCCTTCGGTCTCGCGCGCCCGCCCGGCGATGTGGCCGGTCCGACGAAAGACGACGACCAGCCCGGCCACCAACGCGATGAACGCGAGGATCGGGAGGAGGACGATCCAGTCCACGAGGCTTGCGGGTCGTCCGGATCAGCCGGTGTGCGCCCGGAGCGCGACGAGGAGGGCCGACCCCACCTCGACGAGATCGCCGACGACGAACATGTCGGCGAACTCCGCGATCGGGGCGTCCGGGTCTCGATTGACCGCGATGATCGTGCCCGACGTCTGCATCCCCACCTTGTGCTGGATCGCGCCGCTGATGCCGAGCGCCAGGTAGAGCTGAGGCTTGACGATCTTGCCGGTCTGACCGATCTGCTGGCCGTACGGGATCCAGCCCGAGTCCACGGCGGCCCTCGTCGCCCCAACGGCACCACCGAGCGCTTCGGCCAGCTCCCCGACCAGCCCGAACCCTTCCGGGCCGCCGACGCCACGCCCGCCCGCGACGATGATGCGGGCGTCGTCGATGGAGACCGCGGCCGCACCTTCCTCGACGCGATCCACGACGCGCACCGCGGGGAGCGTCGTACGACCGGTCGTGGCAGCAGCGGGCCGCACGGCGCCGGCGTCGGCGAGGGGCGCGGCCGTGACCGCGTTGGGGCGGACGGTGATGATGCCGCGGCCCGAGGTGAAGGTGCTGTCCGTGATGACCTTGCCGCCGAACGCGCTCATCTCGACGACCGGACCGTCATCGGACCAGCGGGCGCCGATCGCGTTGCCGAGGACGCCAAGCCCGGTCAGGGCCGAGAGCGACCCCGCGATGTCCCGGCCGTTCGGGCTCGCGCCGAGGAGGACGATGTCGTCCGCGCCGACGACCGCCGCCAGCGCCGCCGCGATCGGTGCGACGGTGTCCGTGCCATCGACATCTGCCGCGACCTCGACCGTCGAAACGAAGCTCGCCAGTTCCGACGGCCGCCGCGTCAGCCAGGGAGCCGTGGACCATGCCGGTCGCCGTCATCCCCGAGGCATCGCCGAGCGAGCGGGCGAGGGTCGCGACCTCCGTCGACAGCTTGGTCAGCGAGCCGTCCGGGGACACCTCCCCGACGACGATGATGCGGCCCATCAGATGAGCCGCCGTTCGGCGAGGAAGTCGACGATCTCGCGGGCCGCCGCGTCCGGGGCCTCACGGACGATCCGTGTCGCGGCGCGGGCCTCAGGCGCCCGCGATGCCACGACCTTGGTCGTCGCGGCGGCAGCCCCGACCGTATCGCCGTCCAGCCCGAGGTCGGCGAGCGACAACGTGACGATCTCCTTGGCGCGGGCCGCCATGATCCCCTTCAACGACGGATACCTCGGCTCGCCCAGTGCCTGCGTGCCGCTGATCAGGGCCGGCATCGGCGCTTCGAGGACGTCGTACCCGGTCGGGCTGATCCGTCGGACGCGGATGCTGCCTGTGGCCAGATCGGGTTCGATCTTCGCGGCATAGGAGAGATACGGCAGCCCGTTCCGTGCCGCGATGCCGGCCGGGACGACGCCGGCCTGTCCGTCGGAGGTGTCGACCCCCGCGACGACGAAGTCGAACTCGAGCGTCTTGAGCGCGGCCGCGAGGACCGTCGTCGTCGAAACCGTGCAGGAGCCTTCGAGCGCCGGGTCCGTCACGAGCACGCCCCTCGTCGCGCCCATGGCCAGCGCCTTGCGCATCGTCTCGGGAGCATTGGCGGGCGCCATCGCCAGCAGGACGACCTCGCCCTCGCCAGCCGCCTCGACGAGCTTCAGGGCGGCCTCGAGCGCGTACTCGTCATTGCCGTTGATGACCGCGGGCACGGCCGCACGGTCCAGATTCCCGCTGGGCGTCAACCGTTCCCCGGCGGACGCGGGGTCCGGGACAGGCTTCATGAGGACGACGATGCGCAACGGGACGTGAACCTCCCCGAGCGGTCAGTCGGGCTTGCCGAGCAGTGACCGTGCCAATACGAGCCGCTGGATCTGCTGGGTCCCCTCGTAGATCTGGGTGATCTTCGCGTCTCGCATCATCCGCTCGACGGGGAACTCATCGATATAGCCGTATCCGCCCATGACCTGGACGGCATCCGTCGTGACCCGCATCGCGGTGTCGCCGGCGACGAGTTTACACATCGCCGACCAGCGGCCGGCATCGGGTGCTCCCGCCTCGATCTCCGTGCACGCCTTGTAGAGGAGCTGCCTCGCGGCCTCGGTCGAGGCGTCCATATCCGCGAGCATGGCGCCGATCATCTGGAAGTCGCCGATGCGCTGGCCGAACTGCTTGCGCTGCCTGGCATAGGCGGTCGCGGCCTCGAGCGCGCCCTGGGCGATCCCGACGGCCTGTGCGGCGATGCCGGGACGACTTCGATCGAGCGTCGCCATCGCGATGTCGAAACCGTCGCCTTCCTCGCCGATGCGGTTGGCCGCGGGCACGCGCACGCCATCGAAGGCGAGCTCGGCGGTCGGGCTGCCGCGGAGACCCATCTTGTGCTCGACCCTGGTCACGCTGAAGCCAGGCGTCGGGACCTCGACGATGAAGCAGCTCAGGCGCCGATGCCGCGTGGCATCCGGGTTCGTGACCGCGAAGAGCGTGATGAGATCCGCGACGGAACCCTGGCTGATGAACCGCTTCGAGCCGTCGATCACGTAGGTATCGCCGTCACGGACCGCCTTCGTGCGGATCGCGGCGGCATCGGACCCCGCCTCGGCTTCGGTCAAGGCGAAGGCGATGAGGTGTTCGCCGGTCGCCAGCTTCGGGAACCAGCGGGCCTGCTGCTCCGGCGTCCCCGATCCGAGGATCCCGAGCGATGCCAGTTCCTGGACGGCGAGGATGAGCCCGGTCGTCGCGCAGGCCCGGCTCAGCTGCTCGATGGCGAGACAGACCGTCAGCAGGTCTGCGCCGAGGCCACCGTGCTCGACCGGATACGGCAGCGCCAGGATGTCATTGGATGCCAGGAGCTCCTTGATGTCCCAGGGGAACTCGGCGGTCCGGTCGATCTCCGCGGCGCGCGGGGCGACTCGCGCATCCGCAAGCACCGCCACAGCATCGCGAAGCAGGCGCTGCTCCTCGGTGAGGCGGTACCCCAGCGGATCGGTCGGCATGGTCACCACGCCCATCGTAGCGGCTCGGATGGTGACGCCGGGGCACCGTCGGGGCGGTGCGGGGCGGTCCTGTGCGGTTGGCAACGTCGATGGTCGGGCGTACGCTCGATGCGTGGTGTCCGGCCGGATGACCGTCGAACCACACCGTCTCGGGGATGGAGAGATGGACTCGACCACTGGGCTTCTGTTCCTGATCACGGCCGCGGCCGTGGGGATCGTCGCCACGATCGGCATCCTTCGGCGTCAGCGACTGCAGACCGAGGGTGCCAACCAGGAAAGCATGTACGCCGTGAGCACCGAAGGGATGAAGCGGTGCCCGGCGTGCGGGACCGGCAACCTGGTGACCGACGGCACGTGCTCCAGCTGCGGCAAGCCGCTCAAGGGCTGACCTCGAGTCAGGGCGCCGCTAGAGCACCGACAGGCGGCGGTCCTCCGGGGCTGACGCGATCCGGGCCGCGAGGACCTCGCTGATGTCCATCGCGGTGACGGTGCCGGCACCCTCGGATGCGGCGATGCCGTCACCCATCATCACCATGCAGAACGGGCAGGACGTGGCGACCGTCTCGGCGCCGGTCTCGAGCACCTGACGCGTCCGTTCCGCGTTGATCCGGGTGCCGCGATCCTCCTCCATCCACATCCGACCGCCACCGGCGCCGCAACAGAACGTGTTCTTGCCCGACTTGGCCATCTCCGTGACCGACACGCCCGCGGCACCAAGCACGTCCCGGGGAGCCGCGATGACCCCGTTGTAGCGGGCCAGGTAGCACGAGTCGTGGACCGTCACGCTCCCGGGCCGATGATCCCCGGTCTCCGCGGTCGCGTCTTCGGGCAGCGTCTGGAGGCGACCGGACGCCAGCAGCTCCGCGAGATAGGTCGAGTGGTGGACGATCCGGTAGTCCCCGCCCAGTTGGCCGTACTCGTTGCCGATCGTGTTGAAGCAGTGCGGGCAGGCCGTGACGATGGTCCGCTCGCCCATCCGATACCGATCGAGGGTCGCCACGTTCCCCGCTGCCAGGATCTGGAAGACGTAATCGTTGCCCATCCGGCGGGCCGGGTCGCCCGTACACGACTCCTCCTGGCCGAGGATCGCGAACCGGACACCGGCGGCGTGCAGGCACGTCGCGACGGCGCGAGCGACCTTCTGGTTGCCGCGGATCGAACGCCGCCGCACAGCCCACCCAGTACAGGACCTCGAGCTCATCGAGCTGCCCGGCGGCCGAAACCGCGGCGACCGTCTCCACCTCGAACGGCAGCGGCTTGGCCCAGTCAAGCCGCGCCGACGCGGGCTGACCCCAGGGATTGCCCTGGTTCTCCATCGCGCGGAAGGCGCCCGTGAGCTCCTGCGGGAACCGGGAATCCTCGAGGACGAGGTTCCGGCGCAGACCGACGATCTTGTCGACGTGCTCGATGAGCACCGGGCACGCCTCCACGCACGCACCGCAGGTGACGCAGTCCCACACCGCGTCGTACGGGATCGCGTTGTCGACGATCGGGGCGGCCAGGGCGGCGGCGTCGGGCGTCGTGTCATCGAGGCCGTACACGTCGCGGACGATCGGCGAGTTCGGGATGATGTCGATGCCGTGCTCGGCATCCACGGACATGTGCCGGATGCCCATGATCAATTCCTTGGGGTTGAGCGGCTTCCCGGTGTTCCAGGCCGGGCACGCCTCCTGGCATCGACCGCACTCGGTGCAGGTGAACCCATCGAGCAGGTCCTTCCAGCCGAGATCCTGGAGCGTCCGGAGGCCGAACCGCGCGTCGTCTGCCTCCAGGTCGAGCATCGGCAACTCGCCGCGCGGCTTGAGCTTTCGGAACCAGATGTTCGGGAAGCTGGTCGCGATGTGGAGGTGCTTGCTGAACGGCAGGTAGCACAGGAACGCGGCCACGAGGAACATGTGGCTCCACCACAGGACCGTGAACGCGGCCTCCAGTGCGGCCGTCGACAGCGTCGCCCGAAGCGGCACGGCCAGCGTGTTCGCCACGAACGCACCCGATACGTCGCCATACGCGGCGGCCTCGAACACCTGGGCGAACAGTTCCGTCGCGACCACCCCGCCGATCATCGACAGGATGAGCAGGGCGTCGCGGTTGTAGGTCAGACGCTTGGGCTTCGTCACGAGCCGGCGGACGAAGGCCCAGCCGATCGAGACCAGCACGATCACCGCGACCACGTTCTGCATCGCGCAGATCGCCGTCCAGAGCAGCCCATCGAGCGGCACCGACAGCACCATCTGGATGAGTCCGCCGGTGACGATGTTCGCCGTCCCGATGGTCAGCAGCACGAACCCCCAGAAGATGCCGGCATGCATCACACCGGCCCGGGCGTCCTTGAACATCTTCGTCTGGAGGAAGGCGTAGTGGATCAGTCCGGTGAACCGGACACGCACGTCGGCGAACGGGTTCGGCCCGGGTGTCCGCGCGACGGCGAAGACCCGAAGGTGGCGCGCCATGACCAGGCAGAAGAAGATCGCCGCGCCCCAGAACAACGGGAACACGAGCAGATACGCGGCGACCTCGTCGAACGGCTGGACGAGTGTCATCCGCCCACCCCGTGGTCGTGCGGCCCGGCAAGGGTCTCGAGCGCGTGGTCCAGGACCGGTGTGATGGCGTCGAGCGATTCGGTGGCGCCCTTCGGACTTCCCGGCAGGTTCACGACGAGCGACCGCCCGACCACGCCGACGACACCCACGCGAGAGATCCGCGAGGGGCGTCACGGCGCGCCCGGCGGCGCGCATCGCCTCCGCCAGCCCGGGCACCTCATAGTCGATGGTCACTTGCGTAGCCTGAGGGGTCACGTCACGCGGCGTCAGGCCCGTTCCGCCCGTCGTGACGACCAGCGGATGGCGGGCCGCCGCGTCGCGGATGGCGCCCTCGATGGCCACTTGGTCATCGGGGACGAGGCCGCGCTCGACGACGAACCGCAGACCGGTCAACCGCGCCTCGACCGCGTCACCCGAGCCGTCCTCACGGACACCGGCCGTGACGCCGTCACTCACCGTCAGGACGAAGGCCGTACGGCCGAACGAACCCATCCTCAGCGCTTGTGCTTCGCGCCCACCCGACCCGCGGCCCGATCGCCCGGGCGGGGGCCTCGCGGGGCGATGCTCTCGCCGGTCCGGTCGTCGGGACGGATCCAGGTTCCGCTCTTCCCGCCGGTCTTGGAGAGCAACCGGACCGCGCGGATCTCGACGCCGCGCTCCACGCCTTTGACCATGTCATAGACGGTGAGCGCCGCGATCGAGGCGGCGGTCATGGCTTCCATCTCGACGCCGGTCGGCCCGGTCGTGGCGGCTTCGGCGCGGACGCGCAGGACGCCCGCGGCACGATCCGGCGTGATCGAGACCACGAGATCGGTCAGGGCGAGCGGGTGACACAGCGGGATCAGGTCGCTCGTTCGCTTGGCACCCATGACACCGGCGAGTTCCGCGACGCCCAGGACATCGCCCTTCGGCCCGCCGCCATCGATGACGAGGCTCATGGTCTCCGGGGACACCGCGACCTGGGCTTCGGCGATCGCACGACGGGCGGTCGGTACCTTCGCGGACACGTCCACCATCCGAGGCCGACCGGAGCGGTCCACGTGGGTCAGGCGGCGACGCTCGACGCGGGGGGCTCGGTGTCCATCGGGTCTGGGGTCCATCGGTCCTCCGCTCATCGGTCGGTCATCGGTCGGTCTGGTCGGTCATGGTCGGTCGAGCCACCATAGCGCGACGCCGGCTCCCGCGGGGAGCCCCGGGACATCGTCGGGGATCACGGCCAGGGCATCCGCGACCGCCCACGCGGAGATCACATGGCTCCCCTGCCCCGATGCGCCACCGGCGAGGTGGATGCGGACTTGGCCGTTCGCATCGCGGATCGGCGTCCCCGTCGCATCGCGTTCCGCGACGACCCGGATGAACGCCCGACGACCTTGGCTCTTGCTCACCGGCTCGCCGAGGACCGCGCGATCGACCGGTCGTAGCACATCGCTCCGGCCGCCCAGACGTCGGAGCGCGGGTCGGACGAAGATCTCGAACGTCACCGCACTCGAGACCGGATTCCCGGGCAGACCGACGATCAGCACCGGCGACCCGCCGCCCGGTCGTGCGGCCGTGCCGAAGGCGAACGGCTTGCCGGGCTGGACCGCCACGCGCCACAGGTCGATCGAACCGATGGTCTCCATCGCGGTCTTGACGACATCGAACGGTCCGACCGAGACCCCGCCTGACACGATGATGAGGTCCGCGCCATCCGCGAGCCCACGGCGCAGGCGAACCAGGACGTCGTCGAGGACATCGCGCGCGATCCCCAGATCGAGGACGTCGGCCCCGGCAGCACTGGCCAGCGCCCGCAGGCTCGGCCCGTTGGCGTTGGGGATCCCGGCGAGCACCCAACGGTTCGCCCGGGGCTCGAACCTCATCCCCGGTCGCCAGGACGGCGACCCGCGGCCGTCGATGGACGACGACCTCATCCGCGCCGGCACCGGCCAGCAGACCGATCAGCGCCGCTCCGACCGGGCTGCCCGGTTCCGCGAGGACCGTGCCGACACGAAGGTCGCTGCCTTCCTCGCGGATGGATCCGCCAGGCAGGACGCGTTCGTGGGCGTGGATCGTCTTTGGGAGCGGACCCACGGCTTCACGGCCACGTGGTCCGGCCCTACCATCCTCATCGAACGGGGTCGTGGCTTCCACCGGGATGACCGCATCGGCGCCGTCCGGGATGCGGGCACCCGTGGCGATCCGAACCGCCGTCCCGCGTTCGACCGTGACGTCCGGGGCGACACCGGCACGGACCTCCCCGATGACCTGCAACGCGACGGGTGTCGCATCGTCCGCCGGATCCGTGTCGGCGGCGATGATCGCGTAGCCGTCCATCGCCGAGTTGGGCCACGGTGGCAGCGACGTTCGTGCCGTGACGGTCTCGGCCACTACGCGCCCGAGCGCCGCGGTCGTCGCGATCCGCTCGGTGGACGTGGGTTCGGTCAAGGCCAGGACCCGGTCGCGGGCATCCTCGAGACGAAGCAGGCCACCCGCCGCGGACGCCTCGCTCACCATGGATGGACACCGGCGGCTTCCGCTCGAGCCCGGACCATGTCCGCCACCGTCCGGCGCAACACGATCCCGGTGAGCAGCCCACCCTCGACGACCGGCAGCCCCTCGAGGTTGGTCCTCGCCAGGTCATCGATGACGCCCTGGATCGACCCGGAGGCGGCCAGCAACGGCAATCGGGGCGGCTTCATCATCACATCCTCGACGCGGAGGGTCGCCCAGCGCCCGCGACGGATGCGTCGCAGCTGCGTGGCATCGATGAGTCCGAGCACTTCGGCGCCGCGCACGACCGGAAGCGCCATCGCTCCGCCGCCGCCGAGCACCTGCTCGGCAAAGGTGTCGATCGTCAGCCCGGGTGGGACCGTGGACACGGCGCGCTCCATGACATCGGCCACGGTGAGGCCATCGAGGACCGCGTCGAGCACGGACCGTCGTTCTACGACACGGGCATTCGACGCGATGAACCAGCCACCGAGCGCGATCATCAGCCCGTCGACCGGCTCCAGCAGGAGGATCACGACGACCCCGACCGCCGCCACGACCAGGCCGCACGCGCGACCCACCTTCGCCGCGGTCCGCATCGAAGTCCGCGGATCGCCTTGCCGCGACCACGCGATGGCATGCACGACTCGACCGCCATCGAGCGGGTACGCCGGGAGCAGGTTCAGCAGACCGATGGCGATGTCGAGCGTTCCGATCACGAGGGCGACCCGACCGACCGTCACGGACAGGCCGGTCCCGATCAGCTCACCTGCCGTGGCGACGAGCAGCAGCACCCCACCGAGGGCAAGGCTCGTGAGTGGACCAGCCAGGGCGGCAGCGATCTCATCGCGAGGCCTTGACGTCTCGATCCGGGGGACGGCGGCCGCACCGAGGAAGAAGACCGTGACCGAACGGACGGCGACGCCGGAGCGCCGAGCCACGAGCACGTGGGCGAGATCGTGCGCCACCGCCGACAGCAGGAACCCGAACGCGACCGCGATGCCGATGGCGATCTTGACGGGCTGACCGGCGTCCGGGTCGATGACCCCGACCTGCGAGGCGACCGACACCACCAGGAGCGCCAGCAGGATGATCCAGGACACGTGGATCCGGATCGACACGCCGGCGACCCGGCCGAAGGGCAACGTGTTCATCCTGGCGCCGTCGCGGTCTCGGCGGGCTCGATCGCCTGGTTCGGGACTGCGGCACGCAATCGTCGTGCGGCCACGATGGCGACGATGACCGCCAGGCCGATGATCACCGCGCCGACGACGATCGCCGTCTCCTGCCAGAAGTCGAATGGGAACAGCTGGACCAGGCGTTCCGTCGCCGGATCGAAGTCATAGGAGCCGGCGGGAAACAGCACCTCGTGGAAGACCTCGAAGAGCGTGTCGAACGCCACGAGTGCGACAACGCCGAGCGCCACGATCACGACGATCAGCACCTTTGCGCCGCGTCCGATCGCTCGCCACAACCGTGCCCGGTCGCGCAGCCGACGCCCGGCGACCAACAGGATGCTCACCGAGACAGCAGCGGCGAACCAGAGCCCGAGGAACACCTGGCGGACATCGCGCATATGCGCCTGTTCGCGTGGCTCCAGGACGGGGACGCCACGGACCTGGACGTCGAAGTTCGGCGGTCCCGACACGAGGTCCGACAGGATCGCGTTCGTGGCGGTCTGGAGTTCCACGGTGGTGTAGCCGGTCCATGCCTCGGCCTGCGACCGACCTTGCTCGAAGGCGACCCACTGCGGGCTCAGGAACGGGACGATGGCCAAGGCCACGATCGCGACGGCCGTGGCGACCCCGATGGCCACGGACGTAAGGCGACCGCCGATGCTGTTCACCGCCTCATCCTAGCCCGTCCGACGGTGGGGTCCCGTCCGGCCGTCGTTGAGTCCCGTCGGCGGTTGGTCCACGGCCGTACCCGAGTCGATATCCGCGCGGCTGGTGCCTGTGGGACAACGATTCCGGCGTCAACGCGCGAATCCGGGTCCGAGAGCCCCGTGCCACGACCCGACACCCGTCCTCTGTTGTCTACCAGACACCGATCTGTGGCGGAACGCACGATCAAGGCCGATCCGGAGGCCATTCCATCGAGATTCGTTGCCCGGGGGGCACCACGGGGCCGGCCCGCTCAGCCCTGCGGCGGGCTACTCGTCTTCGAGCGTCTTGGCCTGGTCCCACCAACCCTCGATGGTCAGATCCGATGGTGGATCCCAACCGAGTTCCCCGGCTGCCTTGCGAAGCCGCGCGCCGAACACGTCGAGCGGCAGTTCGAGGATCTCCCGCAGCCCATCGATGCCGGCCTGGATGAAGAGCTGGTGTTCATCGGGTCCGTAGCTCGCGAGATTGAGCATCAGGGCCTCATCGCGCCACATCAGGACGTCGTTCAGGTCCGCGTTGACCTGATCCGCAAGCGTCTGCCGACGGGTCGGCGTCTCCGAGACCTCCAACAGGAGACCGGTCGTGAAGATCCCCTGGTGGTCGAGCCGGGCGAGGTGGATCGGTTCGATCCGCGTCAATTCGTCGATGGGTGGCATGGCGCGATGATGCCACGTCCGAACGCCCGGACGCGCGGGTCGTACGCTGCGGTCATGTCGAGACGTGGGTTCGGCTTCTGGGGACTTGGTTTGGGGGCCTTGTTGGCGGCCGTCACGGCCTGCGGCTCGGCGGACCCCAGCTCCAGTCCGAGGGCCCAGCAGCCACTACCGATGCGGATCGCCAGCGTGGAGATCCTGCGGGGTCCCTGGGGCACCACCCCGTATGCCATCGACCCGGGCCTGCGCGGGCGCGTGGATCTGGCCTGTCGATCCGACCTCGGGTCCGTTCCTGCGGGGGTCAGCCTCGTCGTCGTCGATGCGCGGGGCGGCGGCACGGTGCTCGCGAAGTACGCCGGCCCGAATGGGTCGAGCGCGATGTGCGATCAGCTGGAGATCAACGCCGATGGGACGGTCGAATCACTCGGCGGAGGCAACACGGGGACGGCCTCCGACGTCGAGATCCCGCTGACCCCGTTCGAGCTTCGAGCGAGCGACTCGATGGGTCGCGGCGACGATACCGGGGTCACCTCCACGCGCCGTCGCCGGGCAGGCCGGGCCGGGCATCGCCCAGGTGATCATCGCGATCCCTGGTCAGCCGGTCATCATCGCCACCCTCATCAACGGGTGGTACGCGGCAAGCTTCCCGGGGTCGTGGCCAGACGGGACCCGGATCGTCGGGCTCGATGCCACCGGGCACCAGGTCGTCGCGCAGGAGCTTCATTGACCCGAGGAATGCTGGCATGATGGCGGCCCGATCCGGATCTGGCAGGAGGCGACCGATGCTCGCTCGACGAACGACATCTGCCCTGATGGCATCCATGCTGGCCGTCGCCGGTCTCGCCGTGGGCGTCGCGCCGACGTTGGCACTCCCCGTGATCCAGTCCTTTCCGGACGGCTCCGGCGCGTGCGACGGCAGCGGGTCCAACACCCTCCAGGACTGCATCGACTCGCTGGATCCGTCGTCGACGTTGATCCTGACCTCGCAGATCCTCCCGGACACGTCGATGTCCATCGGGATCACCAAGAGCCTGACCCTCAAGGGCGCGAACCAGACGCTCCTTCCTGAGCTCAGCGACATCACCATCGATGATGGCGGCGACGGATCTTCGATCGTCGTCACGGTCAAGGACGTCGTCGTCAAGTACCTATTCCAGGTCCGTCTTACCCACGGATCCGACCACCAGATCACGGTCCGACGCGTCCAGGTCGGCAAGGGCTCGACCAACACGCGCGGGATGTTCGTGTGGACGAAGGTCCCGGCCTCGATCGACATCGCGAACAGCTACATCCGCAGCACCGACAACCAGGGCGCCGATCTGGACTTCGACGTCGACCACCCCAACGGCGACGTCAACCTCCGCGCCATCGGCAACCGCGTCACGAGTACCGGAAACCCAGAAGGCGGCGCCGGGATCGAGCTGTACATGGAAGGCTCGGGCAACGTGCGCGCCGATCTCGACAACAACGTGATCCGGGATGTGGCGCAATGCCGGTGCGGCGCCGCCGCGGGGATCGCGATCCTTCCCCACGATCAGATCCAGGCCGATGTGAACATCGTCGGGAACACGATCGAGAAGTCGGTGACGAACGGGATCCAGCAACGGAACGACCTGACCGCTGGGGGCCACCTGTCGCTGGACATCTTCAACAACGTGTTGAGCCATCACCCGAACGGCGCCGTCAGCCTCGACGCTGGGACGCCTGGCACCGTCACTGTTCGGGCCGGGTACAACGACTACTACGGCAACGGGTCGAGCGGATGGGACGGCTTTTCTCGCGGCACCCATAACCTCGCGAAGGATCCCAAGTTCGTCTCTCGAAGCTATGGGGACCTGCACCTGCGATCGAGCTCGCCCCTCATCGACGCTGGCGTGACGTGCTCACCCGGCGGGGTCGCCAACCTGGATGCCGCGCACAACGGCCGTCGACACGGCAGGACCGTCGACATCGGCGCCTACGAGCGGGGCGCGGGCGCGCCGACCGGTCAGGTCTACCTCGGGACGTCTGGCCCTGATTCGTTCTATGGGACGTCCGGCGCCGACATCCTCTGCGGCTACGGCGGCAACGACCTGCTCCAGGGCAATGGCGGGTCCGACTACATCGACGGCGGGTCAGGCGATGACCAGCTCTACGGCGGGTCGGGCTCGGACTGGCTGTTCGGTCGGAGCGGCAACGACAAGCTCTGCACCAACGACGGCGTGGCCCGCAACGACCACGCCTACGGCAGCACCGGCAGTGATCGTGGCCGCTTCAATACGGGCGACGTCCACACCTCGGTCGAGCACGCCTCGTCCTGCGTGGTCCCCGTCTAGCGCGAGACCGGTCGCGGCCGATCGCGGCGCGTGCCGCGGAACGACTCAGTCCAGGGCAGCCCGAAGGGCCGAGTCGAGATCGGTCCACAGGTCCTCGACGTTCTCGATGCCCACGGAGAGGCGGCACAAGGTCGCGGCGACGATCGCGGCGTCACCGGCGTAGCGCGCCCGGCGTTCGATGAGCGACTCGACGCCGCCGAGGCTCGTCGCGTGCGTCAGCAGCTTCAGCCCGGCGAGGAACGCGTCGGTCTGCGCCACCGTGCCAGCGACTTCGAACGACAACATCGGCCCCGAGCCGTGCGGCAGCACCCGCGACGCTCGTTCGTGGAACGCGTCACCCGGCAGGCCCGAGTAGTGCACCTTCGAGACGTGCGGGTGCAAGGCCAGTCGACGCGCAAGTTCCGCTGCGGACGCCTCGGAACGATCCAGACGGACCGCGAGCGTGCGGAGACCACGGAGCGCCAGGAACGCCTCCATGGAGCCAGGGATGGCGCCGTGGTCGTGGCGATTCGCGGCGAGAGCATCCGCGTGCGCCTCGTCCCGACAGACCGCGGCGCCCAGCAGCAGGTCGGAGTGGCCGCCGATGAACTTGGTCGCCGAGTGCATCACGATGTCGGCACCGAGCTCGAGCGGGCGCTGGCGAAGCGGCGTCGCGAACGTCGCGTCGACGACCGTGAGTGCACCCCGCTCCCGCGAGCCCGCGGCGATCGCCGGGACGTCGGCGACGACCATGAGCGGGTTCGCGATCGACTCCACCCACACCATGTCGGCACCGTGGGCAGCCTCGAGCACGGCGGCGGTGTCGTCGGCCGGGGCCAGGCGGAGGGTCAGTCGACCGTGGGCGGCCATCCGCTCGAAGATGTTCCGGACGCCGAAGTACGTCACGGCTGACAGGACCACGGTCCCGCCGGTCGGTACGAGATCAGCGATCGCCGCGGTCGCCGCGAGCCCGGATGCGAACGTCACCGCATGGCCACCGTCAAGCACGCCGAGCGCCATCTCGAGCGCACCCCACCCCACGTTCCCGTCCCGCCCGTACTCGAGGCTGGCGTCGTGGACGTAGGTCGAGCTCATGACGACGGGTGGGTTCATCGGAGCACCGGCCGTCCGCGGCGGCCGGCCCGCCTGGACGGCAACGGTGTCGGCCGACCACTCCGGGTCGATCGGCAGCGACGATGGGTACAGCGGTTCGGTCACCAGCGGGTCCTCGACTCCACGGCAGCGCGATGGCTACCAGCATAGGACTCGCCGAGGGCCGGGCTCGCTGTCGCGCTGCGGTTCGGTGAGCTTCGCACGAGTGCACCTCGTGTGAGCCAAGGACCGGCGACAAGGGCGGAGACCCGGCTCGCCACCGAGACCGGGCCTCCGTAGGTGATGCGAAGGACGGTGTCAGCGGGTCTTCGCGTAGCCCTCTTGGGTCATCTGATCCGCACCCACCTTGTCGAGCGCCGCGCGCATGTTCGTGGTGGCCTGCCCGACGGAGATACCGCTGCCCTTCGCGGCGTCCTGCACATCGTCGAGGGTGATGTCACTCGGCTCGTGCCGCTTCTCAGGTTCGCCGCAACCGCAATTGAGACACATGGTTCGACCTCCTCATCGGTGTTGTCGCGGGGTGATCAGATGGTGCTCGTCAGATCGTTCTCGCAACCCGACCGGATGCGCCCGTCGGCGTTACAGCCGCCTGCCAATCTCGAGACACGTCGCGAGGACCCGACGGGGGCGATCAGCGGCGCCTCGATCGGACGACCCAGACGATCACGCCGATGACGAAGCCGTTGGAACTGCGGCAAGCCGCGGCCGATGCGACCAGGCCGACCCGCTGGGACCGGTCGATCGCTCCCGTGGCCGAGGTCACTTCCGTGCACCTGCCGGCGAGTGGTCGTGGCGACGATCAGACCACCAAGGCGTGACGGCTCCGGCGATCTCGAGGAGGAGGAGGTACACCAACGCCGGACCGGGGTTGTCCGCGGCGTCCGAGAGGAGGACCGCCGCGATCAAACCGGGCCCGATCGCCCAGAACGTCCAATAGCTCGGACGGTTCACAGTGGATGGATTCTAGTCGTCCTGTCGAGGCCGCCCTCTATCTCA
Organism: uncultured Chloroflexia bacterium; assembly: GCA_963778805.1. Taxonomy (GTDB): domain Bacteria; phylum Chloroflexota; class Limnocylindria; order Limnocylindrales; family CSP1-4; genus SPCO01. The sequence goes on from CAVZVT010000005.1 coordinate 535,788, forward strand.
GTCCATCGCGGATCGCACACGACTACTCCGCCGGTTTGTCGCCGAAGATCGTGTAGTGCCACGGCTTGTCGGCCTCGCCGGTGAGCTCGAGCATCACGTGCTTGACGCGGGTGTACTCCTCGAACGAGTACGCCGACATGTCCTTGCCCGATCCCGACTGCTTGAAGCCCCCATGCGGCATCTCCGAGGTCACCATGAGGTGGTCGTTGACCTGCACGTGCCCGAAATCGAGCGTCCGGGCGGCCTCCATGGCCGAGAACACGTCGCGGGTCCAGATCGAGGCTGCCAGCCCGTAGCGTGTGTCGTTGGCCTTCTCGAGGGCCTCCTCGAGCGTGTCGAACGGCAGCACGGCCAGCACCGGCCCGAAGATCTCGTCCTGGACGATCTCGGAGTCCTGGGTGCAATCGACCACGAGCGTGGGCCGGTAGAACGCACCGTCCGGGAAGCCTTCGACCGACGGGGCGAACCCGCCAGCCACGACCCGGGCTCCCGCCACCTTCGCCCGCTCGACGAACCCGGACACCCGCGCCACCTGGGTGTCGCTGATCAACGTGCCGAGATCGGTCGACGGGTCGAATGGATCGCCGACCCGAACGCTGTCGAACAGCTCCGCGGTCCTCGCCACGAACGCGTCGTAGACGCTGCGATGCACATAGGCCCGGGTCGCTGCCGTGCAGTCCTGACCACCGTTGATGAGCGTGCCCGCCGTCGCGCCGCGAGCGGCGGCTTCGATATCGGCGTCCGCACACACGATGAAGGGCGCCTTCCCGCCGAGCTCGAGATGGACGCGCTTGAGGTTCGAGGCGGCGAGCGCCTGGATCGTCTTGCCCGTCTCGGTGTCGCCGGTCAGCGAGATGAGATCGACATCGAGGTGCGAGGCCAGGGCCGCCCCCACGACATCGCCGCGACCCGTGACGACGTTGAACACGCCATCGGGGATCCCGGCTTCCTTCGCGAGCTCCGCGAGGCGAACCGTGGTCAGCGGCGTCGCGGAGGCGGGTTTGAGCACGATCGAGTTTCCCGCCGCCAGTGCCGGCCCGATCTTCCAGATCGCCATCCACATCGGGTAGTTCCACGGGCTGACCTGCCCGACGACCCCCAGTGGCTCGCGGCGGACGAAGCTCGTGTGGGTGCCCGTGTACTCGTAGGCGCCCTTGCCCTCGAGGTGCCGGATGCACGTCGCGAAGAACCGGAGGTTGTCCGAGGCGAACGCGAAGTCCGACTCGCGACGCAGCTTGTACGAGGTCCCGGTCTGGAGGGTCTCGAGACGGGCCAGGTCATCGGCGTCGCGGTCGAGGAGGTCGCCGAGGCGATTCATGATCGTCACGCGTTCGGGCATGGCCATCCGATGCCACCGGCCGTCCTTGAAGGCAGCGCGCGCGACCGCGACGGCACGGTCGACGTCCGCCGCGGTCCCGTCCGGGACACGACCCACGAGCTCGCGGGTGGCCGGGCTTCGAACCTCCAGCCAGCGGCCGCTCACGGACGGTACGGAGACGCCATCGATGAACATCGGGTAGTCGGTCGTGGTGACCTCGACGGCCATGGCGGGTGCCTCCGGGGAGTGGTTCCGACGATGGTCGCGAGTCTATCGCAGCCGATGCGCGGCCCAGCCGGGTGTCGTGCTAGGTCGTCTCCATCCGCAGATGCGTGATGACGCCATAGGTGGCGCCGGTGTCGGGATCCTGCCGGGCGGCGACGATGAGCCGGCGCGGCCCGTTGGCGGTCTCGATCGAACACGCGCCCGGCTTGCCGGTCGTGAAGACGAGATCCATCAGTTCGAACGCCTTGGGCGGCAGGTCGAGGAGCACCTCGCGGGCCGGCTGCCCGAGTGTCGACGGACCGTAGGCGGCCATGAACGCCGCATTGCCATGCATGATCATGTGGCCCGCGCCGTAGTGGAACGCCGCGGGCGCCGGCGGACCGGCCGGGCGGCGCGGTTCCCAGCTCACGGTCTGGTCCGGTGGCGGTCCAGGACGGTCCTGGCGAACCCGGCCAGGGCCACATCCTCCAGTGGCGGGTTGATCAGCCCGGCGCGAGCGTCACGGAACGCGCGCTCGAGACGACCGGAGAGGAAACCCGGGCCGCCGGCGATCCGGAGCGCCTCGTCGGTCGCACGCACGGCGGCGCGGGTGCACACGAGCTTCGCGAGCGGGACATCGCCAGGATCGCGGTCCTCGTCCCATCGTCGGGCGGCGGCCAGCAACACCAGCCGGGCCGCCCGAAGCTCGGCGTCCATGCGACCCAGACGCAACTGGACACTCGGGATATCCGCGACGGCAGTCGAACCATCGCCGGGCCGTCGATCCACGGCCCAGCGCGCGACGTCCTCCCTCGCGCCCTCCCCCACCCCGAGATAGGCCGCGGCGATGGCGATCCCGAACCACGCACCTGGTCCGGGGCCTCGCGTGTCGGGCTCGTCGAGACGGCGTCGGTGGATCACGTCGCCGGCCGCCACGGTGACGCCTTCGAGTCGCAGGCGACCGGAGGCCGACCCACGCATCCCGAGCGCCGCGAAGCCGGGTGATCGCTCGACACCGGCCGACGTCAGATCGACGAGGAACGAACCGACGCTCGCTGGCTCATCGTCCCCGATCCGGGCACTCACCGCCGCGAACCGGAGCGCCGGGAGCCACGTCGTCCAGGTCTTCTCGCCATCGAGTCGCCAGCCGCCGTCCAGGGTCGGCGTCGCGATCGTCCCGGGGATCGCGCCACGGGCCGGAGAACCGCCGCCGTCCTCCGTCGCCGCGTTGTTGATGAGCGCCTCGTCATCCACGATCGCGCGGTAGATCCGGTCACGGATGGCTTCCGGGAACCGCTCCGCTGCCCCGATCGGCAGCCCACGACGTGCACCTGCATCGCGAACCCGAGCGCGGTCGAGCCATCGATGGCCCCGATCGCGGCCAGCACCTCCGCGGCCTCGACGAGCGACGCCCCGAACCCGCCGGCGTCCTGCGGAACGGTCAGTCGGTGGAGACCTGACGCGACGATGGCTTCCGGGGCCTTGGGCTCGAAGGCATCGCCCAGCTCGAGCGCGCCGAGCCGACCGAGCGCGTCATCGAGCGCGCCCTGGATCGTCGGCCTCATGACGACCTGCCATCCCTGGTCCATCGCAGCGGCCGGATGGGACGACCCGCCGCCGAGTCCTCGATCAGGGCTGCCAGTCGACGTTCGCGCGTGTCGGGTCGCTTCGCGCTCGTGACCCAGTGGACGACGGTCCGGCGATACGACGGTGGCCGGCGTTCCCAGTCGGCCCAGGCATCCGGATCGGCCCGGAGGCGGGCCTCCTCGTCCTCGGCGAGCGCCGCGACGGGCTGCTCATAGGAATAGATCGCGGTCTTGTCGGCGGTTCGGCCCTCGAACGCCGCGAGCCCCGCCGGTCGCATCCGACCTTCTTCGGTGAGTTTCGCGACCTTGGCGACGTTGATCGCGCTCCAGTTGCTGCCCTTGCGGCGCGGCGTGAACCGTTGGGCGCTACGGGTCTCGTCGAGGCGGTAGCGCACGCTATCGATCCATCCGACGCAGAGCGCCTCATCGACCGCCTCGGACCAGGTCAGGCTGGGGATCCCGCTGGCCTTCCGGTGTGAGCCGAGCCACAGCTCCGCAGCCGTCTCGTGGTTGGCGTCGAACCAGTCGCGCAGCTCCGTCGTCGTCGCGAAGTAGATGACGTCGTGGGGTGTGGGGCTCACGCCGCGGCGCGACCGATGACCGCGGCCGCCTCGCGGAGGAGGACCCAGGTGCGATCGACGTGTCGTTCCTCGGTCCGCAGGTTGCCGATCGCGACGCGGATCGTGAACCGGCCAGCCAGCCGCGTATGGGAGAGGAAGATCTCGCCGGTCCGGTTGACGGCATCCATGATCGCCGCGTTCGCGTCGTCGAGGGCCTCATCGGTGCCGGTCCAGTCGGCCGGCCGCCAGTGGAAGCACACCGTCGAGAACGGCGTCGGCGCCAGACGCTCCCAGTCGGGATCGGCGTCCACGAGGGCAGCGAACCGCGTCGCCATCCCGAGGTGCTGACGGATGCGGCGGCGCAAGCCCTCGAGCCCGAACCACCGGAGCTGGATCCACAGCTTGAGGGCCCGGAACCGTCGCCCGAGCTGCGGGGTGTACTCGTTGTAGTCGTGGACCGGCGTGACCCGATCGAGCGTGCGCAGGTACTCCGGGCACGAGGCTGAAGGCGGCCCGCAGCACGTCCATCCGGCGCGAGAACAACAACGACGCATCCATCGGCGTGAAGAGCCACTTGTGGGCGTTGACGACGATCGAGTCGGCCCGTTCCCAGCCCTCGAACGGCTCCCGAGCCTCCGGCAACAGCGCCACCGAACCGGCGTAGGCCGCGTCGACGTGCAACCACAGGGCTTCGCTGGCCGCGATGTCCGCGATCGGCACGACGGGATCCACCGACGTGGACGATGTCGTGCCCACGGTCGCCACGATCGCGATCGGTCGGCGGCCCGCGGCGCGATCCGCCGTGATGGCCGCCTGGAGCGCATCCGGCAGCATCTCGAACCGGTCGTTGGTGGGGATGCGCACGAGCGAGTCCCGGCCGAGACCAAGCGTCATGCACGCCTTCTCGATCGAGCTGTGGGCCTCCTGCGACGCGTACACACGGAGCGCGGGGAGGTCCGGTCGCCCGGTCAGACCCTGCTGCGCGGCATCGACGCCGGCGGCCTGGCGAGCCGCGGCGAGCGCGATGAGCGACGAGATCGACGCGGTGTCCGTGATCAGGCCATCGAAGGCGTCCGGCAGTCCCAACCCCTGCCGGAGCCAGTCCACCACGACCTGCTCGAGTTCCGTGCCGATCGGCGAGGTCCGCCAGAGCATCGGGTTCTGGCCGATCGTGGCCGTCAGCATCTCGCCGAGGATGCCGGCGCCGGAGGCCGACGTCGCGAAGTAGGCCATGAACCCCGGGTGCTGCCAGGCCGTGGCGTTGGGTTCGACCAGTCGCCGGTAGTCATCGAGGATCGCCTCGAGCGCCTCCGGGTCCTCGGGCGCACTCGCCGGGAACAGGGGGCGCAGCGAACCCGGCTCGATCGACGGGAAGACCGGTCGCGACTCGATGGTCTCGAGATAGTCCGCCATGACGTCGACCACGGCGTGGGCCGCCGCGCGGAAGTCCTCCGGCGCCATGTCGCCGTATTCGGGCGGGCTGGCCAGGTCCTTGATCGTTCGGTCGGTCATCGCGTCGAGTGTAGCGAGCGAGACCGATGTCACGAGCGAGACCGACCCCGCACGCGCTGCCGGTCAGTCTTGCGCGGCGATCCAGGCCTCGCGCGTCGGGACGATCGGGAGCGCGAACGCCAGGACGAGATACACGATGGCGAACAGGCCGGCCGTCGCGAGGGTCAGGAGCACGAAGACCGTTCGGACCCAGTCGATGCGGATCTCGGAGTAGGCGGACAGCCCGGTGCAGACGCCGGCGATCGACTGGCCCTCGCGGATGCGTCGCAGACGGCGGCGACCATGCGGTCGATCCGTATCGCTGGCGACGGGCTGATCGTCGCCGGTCCCGACCGGGCCGATTTCCGCAAGGACGGCATCGATGTCGGCGATCGTCAGGATGCGATCGTCCGTCCCGCGTCGATCCGCGAGTTTGGACCCGATCGATCGCTCGAGATCGCCCATGACTTCGGTCCGGTCAGGGTCGTCGGCCAGCCGCGTCCGAGCTCGGTCGAGGTAGCGCTTGAGCGCCTCGAATGCGTCCTCGTGCAGCCGATACGGATCAGCTTGATCGTCCAGGTGGATCGAGATGACAGTCTGCATGATCAGGTCCCTAGTTCCTCGATGACGGTGGTGATGGATGACCAGTACGCGCGAAACTCGCGCAACTGCGTTTGCCCGCTCGCGGTGAGTCGGTAGTACTTGCGCGGTGGCCCGGCCGCTGAATTCCTGCCACTCGTAGTCGAGCAACCCCTCGCGTCGCATCTTGCTCAGCAACGGGTACAGGGTCCCCTCCTGGGTCGCGAAGTCCGTCGTACTCAGGCGCCGCAGGATGTCTGCGGCATAGACCTCGTCGGCGGACACCACGCCAAGGATCAGGAACTCCAGGAGTCCCTTGCGGAGAGCGGTCAGCTTGGTGGGGTCGATCGTCATGCTACCTTCATGCAGCAAGGTAGCATTCCGTGACGCGACGTGTCAAGGGCGATCGTCGATGAAACCTGACGAGCGGACGGGCGAAGACTAGATCGACTCTCCGACGGTCGAGAGGATCTTGCTGACCTGCCCGCCAAGGAAGATCAAGGCGACGAACGACACGATCGACAGCAGGATCAGCAGACCGACCACGATGAGACACGCCATGGCCAGACCGCCACTGGATCCTGCCGCCTTTGGACGGACGAGCGCCGAGTTCGCGAACTTGTCATGCAGGCCCTGCTTGGTCGGGCTGACCACGGTCGTGATCAGCAGCAGGAACGGCCAGATCGCGGAGACCAGCGTGGCGATCCCGGATATGACCGGGATCAGCGCGAGCAGGGCGATGAGGTAGCCGTACCCGAGCCAACGCCTGACGGCCTGACCCATCGAGAGTCCCCGACCGTCGAACGCATTCCCGACCTGGATGTGGAATGCCCGTTGCCCCGGCGTCGCGCGTCGACCGCCGGTCCAGAAGAACACGAAGTAGCCGATGTTGACGACGAAGAAACCGAGGTAGAACAGCAGGATGCCGGTGGAAACCGATCCGTTGCCGAACGAACGCGTCCCCGTATCGCTGAACGAACCGACTCCCCCGGCGGTGGCGAGCAGGATCCCACCGACGATGTATCCGACGATACCGACGATGAACCCGTCGAGGAGGTAGGCCACGAAGCGCGAGCTCGTGCTGGCGAAGACCAGACCCGGGGCGCCCGGAACCTCGCGCGATGTGTCCTGCGGCGCCGTCCACCCCACCGATGGCGCAGCCGTGTCTCCTGACGCGGGCGGCGGTGGGCCACCGATCGTCGAACTCGGCGTCGATCCCCAACCCACGGGCGCCGCCGAGATCAAACCCGCCGCGGCGACCGTCGAAGGGTCGACGGACGGTGTCGGCGTGACTTCGGTCGGCGTGGCGTCCTCCGTCGAGGTCGGCGGCTCACTCACGGGTTCCGGGTCCGGCGTCACGGGCGCCGGTGGCGGCGAGGCCACCGGGTCCAGACCCGCCCCGCCGGGCGTCTCCCATGGCATCGGTCGCTGACTGGGTTCCTTGGCGTTGCCGTCGCTCATTCGCGCATCCTACGCGCCTGTCGTTCCTGCGATGCAACGGATCGGCGCCGTTCCGAGTGGCACTAGGATGTGATCGGCCCGACCCGTTGGTCGGTTGTTCTGGACCCCGAGGCACTGAGACGATGATCGCATCGCGCGCTCCCAAGGTCCTGGCCGTGCTGGCCGCCCTCGCGGTGCTGGCCGCGGGTGCCTGCGCTGCACCGACGATCTCGTACGCACCGGCCTCGCCGGCCCCTTCGTCGGTCGCGGCCTCACCCAGGGCATCCGTCTCGCCCACTCCCGAGCCATCGCCCGTGGCCATCGAACCACCGGTGCCGACGGACTCGTTGCCTCCGGGGTTCTCCTGGACGTCTGCCCCGGCGTTCCCGACTCCGGTGCTCGCGGTAGGCAAGACTCGCGCGGAGGCCATCACCGAGTTCGGCTGTCCGACGATCTTCTATGAACCCGCGAACGATCCGGACGGCCACTCCTACAACAAGAACTTGCCGTGTCGTGCGGGCGACCTCGCCCCCAAGGCTCCAGTCGTCGCCAAGGCCGGGGATCCCCTCGTCTTCGAGGCCCCGAAAGGGTGGGCGCTAGGCGGGCAGGTCGTGGACACGGCCATCTCCGACCAGCCGTTCTGGACCGTGCGCGCCCTACCCATCCCGAAAGGAACACCGACGGGGACAGCTGGCATCAAAGGGAGCGAGCGCCTGAGCGGGCCTTGGATCAGTCTCGGGTCGGGCGCTGGCTTCAACCTGGAGGAGCTGACAGGCCTTGCCCCGACGGAATCGGGCGACTATCTGGTGGCTGTCGAGGCGCAGGTGGGACAGATCGATCGGACGTGGCGCACGTTGGGGCGAACCTACATCTACTGGATCCGCGTCCCGTAGCCCTCGCGGTCCGTCGCCGCGCTCGAGACGACTTCACGGTGGGTCGGCTTTGGCGTCGCTTGCGGATCTCCGCTGACGATCAACCGACCTGGCTGGCGCGGGACACGTGTGCCCTGCAGATACCGAACCATCTTGTAGAGCTCATACAGCGTCAGCAATGGCAGGATCCGCCGGGGCAGGAACCGCAGGAGGAGGAATCGCAGCACGCAGACAGCATGCCTCGTTCTGCCCCGGACCGAGCTTGCGGCCGTCCACCACCGTCTTGCAGGATCGTTGCACGCGCTTGGACTCAGGACTTCCGTCGGCGGCCGATCCCGAGGCGCGCCAGGAACACCAGGATCAACGCGATGCCGAAACCCCACGTATCCGTGAGGCTGCCCCAGCTCCAGACTCCGTTCGCAGCGGTGTAGTCAGGCCGTCCATCACCGGGCGTCACCTTGGGCCGCCTGGTCGGCTCGCGATAGGTGTCGCGGCCACCACGCCATCTCCAGTAGATGGTGATCCCGGCGATCAGAACGATGACCAATCCAAGATTGAGGGGGTCCACGTCGCCTCACGCAGGACGCCGGCTGCCGCCGTCGATGACAGCGTACCCGTCGTCCGTTCTGGACGCTCATCACGTGTTTCGGAGTCGGGTACCGACTCGTGCCGAACGTCGAATCGGATGCGAACCTTATGAGCGTGGGGATCCGCGAACGAACACGTTCAGGATCGTCGCTGACCGTGGCGACCTACCCGCGACGCGATGCGCCTGACGCCTAAGGGGTATCGTCCCCGCCGTGACCAACGAGAAGCGTCCGATCAAGCAGGACCTGATGCTGGAGGTCCGCCGTCTTGCGATCCCGATCGGTTTCTGGTCCGCGACCATCATCGCCGGCCTGCTGATCGGGCTCCTGACCGGCTGGAAGTACTGAGCTGTCGGTGGATCGCGACCACGAGGGATATCCAGAGGCACAGCGTGGATCGGCGTACTCATCGCTCCGAGCCCCGCGCGCTATGGTCGGCGTCAACCCCTACGGAGGATCCGATGACCGAGAGCCGCATGCGGATGGCTACCCTGCTGGCGAGCCTACTGACCCTCGTGCTTGTGGCGTCGATCGTGCTGCAGACCAACCAGGCCGACGCGTCCGGCGACCTGCAGACCATCGAGAACCAGCTGAGCGACCTGAATACCACCGTCTCTGGCCTCTCGGACGACCTTGCGTCGCTCTCGGACTCCGTCTCGTCGCTGACGGACGACGTCCAGGCCCTCTCGGTGGCGACTCCGGAGGCAACGCCCGCGGCCGTCGACCTGGGCGGGATCGAGAGCCAGCTGTCTGACCTGAGCAAGAAGGTGAGCGCGGTTTGCGCCGCCATCGCAGACATCGACACATCAACGCCGGGAGGCTTGGCCCCGGCGCCCGGACCGGCACGTTGCTGACACCCGGACGTGGGCGACTTGTTTCGCGCGTAAGGCGAACGCAACGCAGATGGCGCACTCCGTAGTGATGGGAACTGGCTCCGGGTCGGACCCTTCGGGTATCCCCAGACCGCCATTCGCAGGAGGAGCCTCAGATGGATCGCAACGACACCGTCCAGCGGCCGGAACAGTCACAGCTGGATCGGCTGGAGCCCAAGTCGCCGGGCACGTCTCGCCCGGACGGACAGCCGCAGTCGACGACCAGCGAGCCGGCCTACTCGGGCACGCAGGGCCAACGGCAGCCGGCACAAGACGGCGAGCGACCGGACGGTGCTGGTCAGGAGTATCCGGACGAGCGCCGGCCCGCCGACTTCCAGCCGACCGAAGGTAGCCAGACCTTCCCCGGCCAGGATCCCGACCAGGGTCGGACCCCGCAGCAGGATGATCCCGCCGCACGGCCCAACCGCTAGGCCAGCCTCAAGGGACCCGGTCAGCGCTCCCCGCGGACCGGGTCCTCCCATCATTTCCACCCTCGCAAACCTGGGTGGCGTTGGACGAAGACCGATCACGGCGATCGAGAGGAGACGAGACGATGTCTGAACTGACGACCAAGAAGCGTGACGCGGAGCCAACGTCCGACTTCGGCCTGCCCGAGGAGCGCAAGTACCCGATGCCGGACAAGTCGCACGCCCGAAATGCGAAAGCGAGGGCCTCACAGCAGCGCCACGAAGGCAATCTCTCGGTCGCGGACAAGAAGCGGATCGACGACAAGGCGGATCGGATCCTTGACGCCAAGAGCTAACCGATGACCGGCAGGCTCCGACCTCGGTGTCCTGACACACGAGGGGATCTGGTCGGGGCGGCGGGATTCGAACCCACGACCACCAGTCCCCCAGACTGGTGCGCTACCAGACTGCGCCACGCCCCGTCCGGTCACGCAGTCTAGCACCCGAGGCTCGTGTGCCCGGGCGGACCGATGTCAGCGGCACCCCCGCGTCGAGACGCGCCACGACGGCGTTGAGATACGCTGGCCGAATGGTGATCGAACTGCTCCCCGCAGCCTCCGATGCCGAGCTCGCGCAGATGATCGAGACCCGCAACCTGGTCGACCCGCACCCCATGACCGTCGCGGCGTTCCTGGCCGAACGGGCCGTCGCACTCAAGGTCCTCAACGTCAATGCGATGCGTGACGGCTCCGTCGCCGGTGCCGCGTCCCTCGGATGGGGGACGATGGGCGTCGAGTCGAAGACGGCATTCCTCGAGATCTGGGTCCTCCCGGACCACCGGCGGCACGGCGTCGGATCCGCCCTTTACCGGGAGCTCGCCGTCATCGCAGCGGAGGCCGGGATGACGCACCTTCGCGGCGAGATCGTCGAAGGCCATGTTGCCTCCTTGCGCTTCGCCGAGCAGCGCGGATTCCAGGTGCAAAGCCGAGGCCAGATCGGATCCCTTGCCCTGCCCGCACCGCCCCGCCCGCCGGTGCCGGCACCGTCCGGCACAACCTCGAGCTCGCTCGCCGACCAGCCCGATCTCGTTCGAGGCGTGTACGACCTCTCGATGCGCGTTCGTCCCGAGATCCCCGCGCTGAAGGCCGAGCCGATCCCATCGTTCGAGGCCTGGCGCGGTTCCACCATCGACGATCCCGGGTACCTCCCGTCCTTGTCGCCGATCGCGCTCGACGACAAGGGACGCGTCATCGGGTCGATGGATGTCTACGACGGCGCCGACGGGAGCGTATTCATCGGGATGACCGCCGTGGACCCTGAGTCCCGACGGCGTGGCATCGGGCGATACCTGAAGGAGGAGCTGGCGCGGCGAGCCACGGCGGCGGGCTTCGAACGGATCGAGACCTACAACGACGGGTCCAACGACCGGATCCGCAACCTCAATATCGATCTCGGGTACGTCTACCTGCCACCGGTGCTGATGGTCAAAGGCCCGATCGACGGATCCGGCGGGCAGCAAGAGGTCCCGCACCTGGACTAGCCAGCGCTTCGCCCGAGCCCGGCCAGCCAAGCCGAAGCGTCGGCCAGCTCGTCCTTGGATTCGCGCGACATGAGGTCGACGAGACAGCGCTGGACGCTCTTGCCCTCGAAGAGCGCTCGTTCGACCTCCCGGGCGATCGGCAGCTCCACGCCGATATCGATCCGCAAGCGCGAGCGCGGCCCGCACCGTGTAGGCACCCTCGGCCGTGCCCGGGAGCGTGGCCTCGATCTCCGCCCAGGAACGGCCCTTGGCGAGCTCCTCGCCCAACCGATGGTTCCGCGACAACCGCGAACCGCAGGTCGCGATCAGGTCGCCCATCCCGGCAAGACCGGCGAAGGTCAGCGGGTTGGCCCCCACGGCGATGCCGAGCCGCATCATCTCGGCGAGACCGCGCGTGAGCAGACCGGCCTTGCCGTTGTCACCGAACCCGAGACCGTCGGCGGCGCCCGCCGCGATCGCCACGACGTTCTTGAGGGCGCCGGCGAGTTCCACCCCGAGGATGTCCTCGTTCACGTACAGCCGAAACCGCCGACGTGCGATCCGTTCGACGATGCGGCTCGCCAGCTCCACATCGGCCGAGGCGATCACCGCGGACGTCGGGAGGTTGCGGGCCACCTCGGCCGCCAGGTTCGGCCCGGAGAGGGCCGCGACCCGAGTGGACGGCACCCCGCTCCCCTGCGCCACGACCTCGCTCATCCGCAGCAGCGTGTCGCGTTCCAGGCCCTTGACCACCGAGAGGAGATCGGCCGCCGGCGCGAGGTGCGGCGCACACGCTTCCGCCGTCGCCCGCAGGTGCGCCGACGGCGCCGCGAAGATCACCAGGTCCGTCGCATCGCGAAGCGCCGCAGGATCGGCTGTGGCGATGACGGTCGCCGGCAGGTCCACACCCGGGAGTCGCGCCTCGTTGCGACCGGTCTCGCGGATCCGTCGCCGCGGTCTCCGGGGAGTGGCACAGGAGCGTCACCGGCTCGACCCGAGCGACGAGCCGCGCGAGCGTGGTCCCCCACGCCCCTGCCCCGATCACGGCGACCCGAGGCTCGGCCATCAGGACGGGCGGTGTGTCCCGCCAGGGCCGGGGCTCTTGGCCGCCTTGGCCGTGCGAGATGGCTTCGGGCCCTTGGCCTTCGCGGCCGGCGTGTTCTTCCGCCGGCGCGGCAGCTTGACCGATGCCCGGTCGCGGAAGACGAGCTTGATCGGGGTGCCATCGAAGCCGAACGTCTCGCGCAGCCGGTTCTCGAGATAGCGTCGATAGCTGAAGTGGACGCCGGACGCATCCGAGGCGAAGAACACGAAGGTCGGCGGCGCGATCGCGGCCTGGGTGGCGTAGAAGATCTTCGGTCGACGACCGCGAACGGGCGGTGGTGGCGTTCGGTCGGTGGCGGCGGTCAGCATCCGGTTCAGTTCGCCCGTTGAGATCCGTCGTCGTCGTTCCGCCCAGATATCCACCGCGGCTTCCAGCACCTTGCCGACGCGCTGGCCGGTCTTGGCGCTGATCGAGATGATCGGGGCGAAATCGAGGAACGGGACCTCATTGCGGATCCACTCCACATACTGGTCGAACGTACGGTCCGTCTTGTCCGCGACGAGGTCCCACTTGTTGACCGCCACGACAAGACCCTTGCCCTCTTCGATGGCGTACCCGGCCACATGGGCGTCCTGCGACGTCAGGCCTTCAACGGCATCGATGACGAGCACCGCAACGTCGGCGCGAGACAGCGCTCGAAGGGCGCGCATCGTCGAGTAGCGGTCCGCCGCCGGGCCGTTGGCGACCTTGCCACGGCGCCGGATCCCCGCGGTATCGATGAGGACGACCTCGCTCCGGCCCCACGCCAGACGCGTATCGATGGCGTCGCGCGTCGTGCCGGGGATATCCGAGACGATCGAGCGCTCCTCCCCCAGGAGTGCGTTGAGCAGACTGGACTTGCCGACGTTGGGTCGCCCGACGAACGCGATCGCGGCGGGTTCCGTGTCGGCTTCGGCAGCGATCGCGGCGTCCCACTTCGCCGTCTCCGCATCGAGACCGTCGTCGGCGTCGTCGTCGGCGTCGTCGTCGGCGTCGGCGATCCGCGTCGGCGCCGTCGGCGTCCTCGACGGAGCCATCTTCACCGACGATGAACGGCTCGAGACGGCCGGCGGCGACCTCGTCGGCCCACGCTTCGGCCTCGACTTCCCTGGCCTTGCGCGCGATCTCCGTGGCGCTCTCCGGTGGCAAGGACCAGACGATCGCATCGAGCAGGTCACCGGTCCCCCGCCCGTGGGTCGCGGAGATCGCGTAGGTCTCCTCCCAGCCAAGGGCGTAGAACTCGGCGCCTTCGAGCTCGCGCTTCTCGTTGTCGGCCTTGTTGACCGCCACGATCACCGGCGCGGTGGCACGACGGAGGATCTCCGCGGCCTCCTGGTCTGCCGGGGTCATCCCGGTCACGGCATCGACCACGAACACGATGACGTCGGATTCGGCGATGGCGAGACGCGCCTGTTCCTGGACTCGCGCCTCGATGGGATCGTCGGGATCCACCTCGAGCCCGCCGGTGTCGATGATCACGAACCGCCGCGCGTTCCACTCCGTGTCGCCATACAGGCGGTCGCGCGTCGTTCGCGCCCGATCCTCGACGATGGCGGTCCGGCCCCCGACGATCCGATTGAAGAGCGTGCTCTTGCCGACGTTCGGACGACCGACGATGGCGACGACCGGCAGCCCGGATGTGCTCGGGCTCACCGGCTCAGGCCGCGCCGGTGGTGACGGCGCGGGTCGCGTTCGGCAGCGAGGTCGTCCGACCCGCGGGGGTCGCGGCGTCGGCCAGGGCCGCATCGGCCAGCGCGGCTGCGTTCGCCCGTGTCTTGGTCGTCCCCGCGTTCACCAGCACCCAGTGGGCGACCTCGCGAAGATCCTCGATGGGGGTGGAGGTGCCACCACTGACCCCGACGACGCCGACGCCATCGAACAGCGCCGCGTCGGTCAGGTCGGCGACCCCCTGGATCTGCACGGCCCGGGTGCCGACGATCTCGCACAGACGGGTCAGTTCCTTGGTGTTGGCGCTCGACCGCCCGCCGACGACGACCATCAGGTCGACGGCCCGGGCGAGCTCGACGGTGTCCTCCTGGCGTCGGATCGTGACCGGGCACACGGTGTTGATGATCTTGAGTTCGTGCGATCGGCCGACCATCATCGCGGCGAGTTTCTCGAACTTCCACGGCGGCTGCGTGGACTGGCTGATCAGCGCGAGCCGCTTGCGACGCGGGATCGCGGCCTCCCACTCCTCTTCCTCGTCGACGACGATCGCATCGGGCGCGAAACCCAGCAGACCGACGACTTCGGGATGGTTCGGCGTGCCGAGGAGGACGATCGTGTAGCCCTCGTCGACCAGGCGACTGAGCTCGCGCTGCTCGGCGATGACCCAGGTGCACGTGCCGTCGATGACCTCGAGGCCTCGCTCGGCGGCCCGCTCCAGCACGTCCGGCCGGACCCCGTGCGCCCGGATCACGACGGCCGCGCCGTGGTCGACGTCATCGAGTGTGTCGACGGTCTTGATGCCCAGTTCCTTGAGATCGCGGACGACGCCGTCGTTGTGGACGACCTGGCCGAGGGTATGGGTCTCCTTGCCCGCGGATGCGGACTCCTTGGCCTTGTCGATCGCCTCGCGCACGCCATAGCAGAAGCCGGTGCGGCGCGCGATCCTGACCTCGTGGACGGTTCCCATGCGTCGATTATCGCACGGGGTCCGGTCCCGACCCCCCGTAGACGCCTTGCTGACCGACCGGCAGGAGGGCCGCGATGCGTCGCATGATGAGATCGGTGGCCAGTCCCTTGGCCGTCCTCCGGTCGGTATCCGGCGGCAGTTCGTCGGCAAGGAGGAACGTCCGCCCGACGCGGACCGTGACGTGGCCGCCCGGATGCGGGAGCTTCTGACCACGCGGCCACACGCCGTTCGAGCCACCGATCCCGACGGGCAGGATGGGCGCCCCGGTGCGCAGTGCGAGGGCAGCGACCCCGTCCCGCGCCTCCTGGAGGGCACCGTCGGCGCTCCGGGTCCCTTCCGGGAACACGAACAGGACCTGACCGTCGTCGAGGATCCGCTTGGCGAGCCGGAACGCCTCGACATCGGCCGCCCCGCGATCCACCGGATGGACGCCGCCGTGCGCGGCGATCCAGCCGACGACCGGCCAGTCGAACAGTTCCTTCTTGCCGAGCCAGTGGATGCGTCGGCCCAGTTTCGGCATCAGCCAGGATCCCAGCACCACCGCATCGAGGTTCGAGGCGTGGTTGGCCGCGATGATGAGCGCACCTTCACGCGGGATGGCGTCGATCTCGCCGTCCACCTTCAGGCGGGTCATGCCACGCACGAACGCGCGGCCGCCGAACGTCAGCGTGCCGATGAGGGGCGTGATCGCGGAGTCGAGCGATCCCGTGGTTTCGTCGGCGGTCATCGGCGCGCCTCAGCGTCGCGGATCGCGTTGACGAGCGTCTCGACGGTCTCGTCGAACGTGTTGCCATCCGTGGAGATGATCCGGGCATCGATCGCCGGCCGGAGTGGCGCCACCGGCCGGTTGCGGTCCAGGTCGTCACGCCGCCGAAGGCCCTCGAGGATCTCGCGCGCTTCGCGGCTCTGCGGGTCGAGGCCACGTTCCTCGGTCCGTCGGCGGGCACGCTCCTCGACCGAGGCGTCGAGGAAGACCTTGAGCTCGGCGTCGGGCAGCACGACCGTGCCGATGTCGCGGCCGGCCATGATGATCCCGCCGTCCGCGGCCATCGCCCGCTGCCACTGCAGGAGGGCATCGCGAAGTTCGGGGACCGCCGCGACCGCGGAGACGGCCGCATCGACCGCGGGGCTCCGGACCTCATCGGTGTGATCGGCGCCATCGACCAGCACGCGAGCCAGACGACCCTGCGCATCGGGTGCGAGTTCCACGTCGTCGACCAGGGCACTGAGGGCGACCGGATCGTCCACCTCGACGCCGCGATGCTCCGCCAGCCACGTCACCGCGCGGTAGAGCAACCCCGTGTCGCAGAAGCGGTACCCGAGCTGGGTCGCGGCCGCCGCCCCGACGCTGCTCTTCCCGGACGAGCCGGGACCGTCAAGCGCGACCGCGAGGCGCGGGCGTGCCGGTCGGGCGGTCGGTCCCTGTGGGTCGGTCATCGCCTGCAGGATAGTCGACGCCGGCCGGTTGCCGGCTCCGACCACCGCCCGTCCCAAGACCACGGACTTCGGGTGCCTTGAGCGCCCGGACGGCACCGCTCTTGAGGCCGTCGATGCGGACCGGACCGATGCGGACCCGGACGAGTCGTTCGATCGGCGCGCCCACGGAGCCGAACATCCGACGCAATTGCCGTTTCCAGCCCTGGGCGAGCGTGGCGCGGTACCACACCAGACCCGCCGGTTCCGGTCGCAGGAGCGCCGACAACCGCTCGACTTCGATCCCGGTCATCGAGCGCAGCGCCGTCAGGTTGGCCATCCCTTCATCGAGTTCGATGCCGGCCTTGAGCGCCTTGACCTGCGCACCGTCCAGGGGTGCCCGCAGTCCCATCGCGTACTCACGCTCGACGCCGTAGCGCGGGTGGAGGACGCGCTCCGACCACCCACCGTCGTTGGTGAGCAGGAGCATGCCCTCGGAATCCTGGTCGAGGCGTCCCACCGGATAGAGCCGTGACCCCTCGGGGACGAAGGCCGTCGGGAGGAGGTCGAGGACCGTGTGTTCGGCATGGCGGTCGCCGGTCGTCGAGGTCACGCCGGCGGGCTTGTGCAGCACGATGTAGATAGGCGCCGACAGGGCTCCGATCACGCGGCCATCCACGGCGATCACGGCCCGACGCGCGTCGACCTGCATCCCGACGGTGGCCACCTTGCCGTCGACCGTGACCCGCCCGTTCGCGATGAGGACCTCGCTCGCGCGTCGCGACGCCACGCCGGATCCGGCGAGGACCTTCTGGAGACGCTCGAGGGCCATCAGTCCGCCGTCACGAGGGGTTCGCCGACGTCGCCGTCGCCGTCCGGGGCCAACACCTCGAGGAGCTCGCCGCCTTCTTCGGCCAGTCGGCCCGCGACCTCGACATCGAGGGGCGGGAGCTCGTCGAGACTGCGCAGCCCGAACCGCTCGAGGAAGTCGAAGCTCGTGCCGTACAGGAACGGTCGACCAGGTGCCCCGGACCGCCCGAGTTCCACCACGAGCCGTCGATGCAGGAGCGACCGCATCGTGTAGTCGGAGTCGACGCCGCGGATCCGCTCCACGCCGGCCTTGGTGACCGGCTGGCGATAGGCGACGATCGCGAGCGTCTCCATCGATGCCGGAGACAGGCGGACCGCGTCGGCGCCGACGTACCGAGCCACGAGTGCGCCGCCATCCGGGCCGGTCGCGAGCTCCACCCGGTCACCATCGATGACGAGGACCACGCCTCGATCACGCAGGGAGACCTCGAGGTCGCCGAGACAGGCATCGACGGTCTCACGGTCGGTGCCGGCCAACGCCGCGATCTCCCGTCGCGACAGCGGCCGCTCGGCCACGAAGAGCAGCGCCTCGAGGGCACGTTCGGTGAGTTCGATGGGTGCGGGCGCGGCATCGGGCGTCGCTGCGGGCCGATCGGCCGTCGCGGTGTCCCCCGCCGTCTCGTCGGTCTCGAGCTCGTCGGTCACGCGAACGACTCCAGGGTTTCGTCGATGGGCGCCGCCTCGGCGCCGACCGGCACACCGGCGGCCGCCCGTTCCTCGGGCGTCGTGGCACGGGCCGTGATGGGCCCCCACGGTTCTGCCTGCGAGACGACGATCTCCCGTCGTTTCATGAGTTCGAGCATCGCCAGGAACGTGATGGCGATCACGACGCGGTCACGGACGCCCTCGAGCAGGTCCTGGAGGACGACCGTGGAAGCACCCCGGAGCGCGGCACGGATCATCTCGGCGCGTTCGGTCAGCGTGATGGTCCGGGCCAGGACCTCGGGCGGGACCTCGATCGGCGGTGCCAGGACGACGAGGCGGTCGAGGGCGCGGACCAGCCGCTGCGGGTCCATGGCCACGATCTCGATCGGGCGGGCGCCGGCGACCGCCGCGGCGTGGGCGACCGATGGCTCGCGCCGGAACAGACCGACCCGGGCCATGGCGGTCTCCGCCAGACGCAGCCCGGCGTCTCGGTGGGCTCGGTAGAGCAGCAGTCGGGCTCGAAGTTCGGCCTCGGGGTCCGGGGCTTCGTCATCGGCTCCCGTGGCGGCAGCGGCCGGCGGACGCGGCAACATCGCCCGACTCTTGATCAGGATCAGCTGACCGGCCACGGCCACGAACGTGCTCACATTGCCCATCCGGTCGGCCTCGAGCGTCGCCAAGGCGTCCAGATACGCGTCCGCGAGGGCTCCCAGCGGCACGGTCAGCACATCCAGCCGACGCGCCTCGATCAGCGAGAGCAGCAACCCGAGCGGACCTTCGAATTCGGCGACCTGGACCTCGGTGACCGTCTCCGAGCGGCGACCCGCCCCGAACCGGACCGCCGGTCCGGCGACCGGCACCGATGCTGACGGCGTTGCCGTTCCCACATCCATGACGGGGATGCCGGCCATCAGTTGGCCTCGTCCGCGACGCGGAGCAGCTCGCCGAACTCCGGGTCGCGAGGCGCATCCTGCCAACGGATCAGCTCGACGGTCCGGGCAGTACAGCCCGCGTCCTGGGCGAGGATCGCCGACGTCTCGGGATGGGTTCGGAGCCGCTCCAGCGATGCTCCACCTCCCGGGATCACGGCGCCGAGGCGCCAGATCCATCGGCCGTACGCCTGACCGAGCGAATAGATGACCCGTGGCGCGATCCCGGTGTCGCCCTTTCCGGCGTCGTGCAGCAGCCCGGCAAGGAGGACGTCGGGTTGCGTCACGCCATCGGCACGCAGCGTGGCCACGACATCGAGACCGTGGCGCCGGTCGGCCACATGCATCGAATCGAACACCGCGAGTTGAGGTGGGCTCGTCCAGGTCACCAGCGCCGCTCGCTCCGCGGGCGTCACGTCGGCCCGAAGATGCGACCGGAACTGGCGGACCTTAGACGCCCACCAGGAAGCCGACGAGGCCATTCAGGATCGGGCTCAGGACGCGGCCGAGGATCGACTCACCGGCGAACGGGATGATCAGCATGATCAGGATCAGGAACCCGTACTGCTCGAGGACCGGGCGGATCTTCCATTCGGTCTCACGGTCGAGCGCCGCGAACAGGACCTTGGACCCGTCGAGCGGCGGGATCGGGATCAGGTTGAAGACCATCAGGACGAGGTTGATGGTCACGAAGGAGTACAGCACCTCGGCCAGCAGCTGCACCTGGTCGAGCATGGCCGGGTTGGCGAGCAGGAAGCGCAGCGGGATCGCGGCGGCGGCGGCCATCACGAAGTTGGAGATCGGTCCGGCCGCAGCGACGATGGCGTCACCACGTCGACCACCCTGCAGGTTCATCGGGTTGACCGGCGTGGGCTTGGCCCACCCGAACCCGATCGTCCCCCCGGACAGCAGGAACGAGATCGCGAGCAGCGACCCGCCGACCGGGTCGAAGTGCACGATCGGGTTGAGCGTCAGTCGACCGAACAGCTTCGCCGTGCTATCGCCCAGTCGATACGCCGCCAGGGCGTGGGAGAACTCGTGGACCGGAAAACCCACCAACAACATGATGGCGATCGCGATGACGATGGGCAGGTACTGGTCCACGCGCTACCTCGTGCAGGGGGTCCCGCGTATGGTAGCCGCTAGAGTCGCCCGAGCAGGTCCGCCTTCTTCTGGTCGTACTCCTCGGCCGTGATCGCGCCACGATCGCGCAGGTCCGCGAGGCTGGCCAGGGTGCGGGTCACCTCGTCGGGACTGAGCTCGCGGGCCGCGGGCGTCGTGGAAGTGGCCGCGGCGGCGGCGCTTGGCGTCGGTCCCACGGTCGTGCTCGAATCCGCGGACCCCGCCGATCCCGTGAACGGATCAGGCCCGGCCGAAGGCTTCAGCGGCGGGGTCGGCGGCCAGCTCTGGCGCTCCATGTCGACCTCGAACTCGTGCTTCGCGTCGAGCATCGCCTTCTTGAACTCGATCGGTCCCTTGATCATGCGGAACTTGTCGATGCCGACGTCCGCCGCGGTCAACACGTCCAGATCGCCGAAGTCGAACATCCGCCCGAAGATCGACTGGGTCAGGACCGCGTCGTTGATCTTCTCGAGCGAGCTATCGGCCGAATGCTTGTTGAGGACGCCACCGACCTGCATCACCCGCCGATTGGTGATCACGTATTCCTGGCTGATGTAGTGCAGCGTCGTCCAGAGCAGGACGAGCAGACCGACCACGAACACGATCGCGACGATCCAGAAGAGGATGTTCCGGGCGCTCCCCGAGATCCCGTCGCTGCTCATCCCACTGCCGATGAACCCAAGGATCAGCGCGATGACGATGGCCAGGATCGTGAAGCGGGCGCCCCACACGAAGACGAACCAGTGCTGCTTTTCCCGGTGGAGGATCCGTTCGCCGGTCGAGAGGAGCGTGTCCGCGAAGCTCATCGGTGCCAAGCCTCCTGTTCAGGCCCGCGGATGGGCCCGGCTGTAGACATCCCGGATCCGCTCGCCGGTGAGGTGCGTGTAGAGCTGGGTCGTGGAGATACTCGCATGTCCGAGCAACTCCTGGACGATCCTCAGGTCGGCCCCACCTTCGAGGAGATGCGTGGCGAAGGAGTGTCGCAACGTGTGCGGACTGACCCGGTCATCGAGGCCCGCCACGTGCGCGGCCGTCTTCACGGCCAGCCACGCCTGCTGACGCGCCAGCCGTCGCCCTCGGTCGCCGAGGAACACCGGACCGCCGCGGACCGGCCGCACATGACCGAGCGCCAGTAAACGACGCCGCGGGCCGGCCTCCCAGCGTGCCAGCCAGTCGAGCGCCACATCGCCCACGGGCACGAGCCGTTCCTTGTCGCCCTTGCCGATGACCCGCACGAACCCGCCATCGGTCGAGAGATCCTCGGCATCGAGGCGCAGGGCTTCGCTGATCCGGAGTCCGGCGGCGTACAGCAGTTCCAGCAGCGCCCGGTCGCGGAGTCGGTGGTCATCGTCCGCCGACGACGCGGCCGGGTCATCGCCACCCGCCGCCTCGAGCAGTCGCTCGGTCTCCTCGACGGTCAATGTCTCGGGCAGGAGACGGCTCTGCTTGGGGAGGTCGATATGCGCCGCGATGTCACGATCGATGGCCCCCTCGCCGTACGCGAACCGATAGAACCCCTTGAGCGACGCCGTCCGCCGGCGAAGGCTGGTCGGGGCGAGGCCCGGATCGTTGGGCCGACCACGCCTGGCACGGGCCGCGAGGTAGCCGATCGCCACATCCGGTGAGCTTGACCAGCGTGCGGCCGCTCCCCGGCTGGACGCGAAGTCCTGCAGGTCGGCTCGGTACGCGACGATCGTCGCCGGCGACAACCCACGTTCCACCGTGAGGTAGGTCAGGTACTCCTCGATGGCCGTGTCGAGACCGGTGACGGCTGGGGCGACCTGGCCGGTCATCGGGCGGTCAGCGTGTCGTGACGGCCTCGCCACGCCAGGCCTCGGCGCGGTCGAGGAGCTCGCGAGCGGCCGCCAGCCCGGCCGCGGTCCCGTCACCCGTCCCGTCATCGCTGCCCAGCATGTGGGCGATCTCGACGATCCGACCTTCGCGGTCGAGACGCTCGACATCGGTGATCGTGCGGCCGTCACGCTCGCGTTTGGTGATCCGGAACTGGGCATCGGCATGGGCCGCGATCTGCGGGAGATGCGTCACGCACAGCACCTGATGGCGCCTCGCCAGCGTCCACAGGCTGCGCCCGACGGGATCGGCACTCCGGCCGCCGATGCCGGTGTCCACTTCGTCGAACACGAGTGTCGGTGTGTCGTCGGCCTCGGCGAGGACCTGCTTGATGGCCAGGGCGACCCGCGACAGCTCCCCGCCCGACGCGATCCGCGCCAGCGGGCGTGGCGGTTCGCCGGGGTTGGGCGCCAGCCGGTAGACCACCTGGTCGGCCCCGGTCGTGTCGAAGGCCACCGCGTCGCCGTCGAGTTCGATGGCCGGTTCGTTCGGACCTGCCTCGCGTCGAGCGAGCGCGACATCGAAGACACCGGCGGCGAACCCGAGGTCGTCGAGGACCTCGCCGACCGCCTCGGACAGGGCGGCCGCAGCAGCCCGACGGGCGACCGCGAGTGCCGCCGCGGCGACGGCGACCGCTGCGAGCAACCGCGCGTCGTCGGCCTCGCGGATGGCCCGGTCCTCATCCACGCGCCGCAGTCGATCCGCCTCGGTGGCGGCCCGCTCCCCGTGCGCGAGGACAGCCGCTTCGTCGTCACCGTACCGGCGTTCGAGGCTGTAGATCGTCCCGAGCCGTTCTTCCATCGCGGCGATCGCCGACGGATCGTGTTCGACGGTGTCCGCGAGCGCCCGGGCTTCGGCCGCGACATCGCTGAGTTCCGCTTCCAGCCCTTCGAGGCGCGTGGCGAGCGGCTCGAACCGGACATCCACCCGGGCCACGCCCCGGGCTTCGCGAACGGCGATGGCCGTGCTTTCGCGTGCGCCGCCATCGGCGGTCAGCGCCTCGTGGACGGTCTCCACGCCCCGGGCGATCGCCTCGCCATGCTGGGCGGCCTCAAGCCGTGCCCGGATCTCGTCGGCCTCGCCTGGACGCAGATGGGCCGCCTCGATCTCGCCGACCTCGTATTCGAGGAGCTCGAGACGACGAGCGAGCTCGCGGGGATCGGCGACGAGCTCGTCGAGGGCGGTCCGGTTGGCACGCCACGCCTCCACCGCGGCCGACATGGCCGCTCGGGCTTCGCCGTGCCCGCCGAACGCATCGAGCAGGTCGCGCTGCCAGCGCTCGTCGAGGAGTCGCTGCTGGTCGTGCTGACCGTGGACCTCGACGAGCGGGCCGATCTCCTCGGTCAGCCGCGCCGCCGTCACCGCCATGTCGTCCAGACGCGCCGACGACCGCCCGCTGGCCGCGACCTCGCGGACCGCGATGACCGCCTCCGGGACTCGATCGAAGAGCGCCTCGACGCGCGCCACGTCGGCGCCATGCCGGACGAGCGAGGTATCCGCGCGCGCACCGGCCACGAGCCCCAGCGCATCGATGATCAGGCTCTTGCCGGCCCCGGTCTCCCCGGTGATGACGTTGAACCCGTCGCCCAGCGTGAGCCGCACACGCTCGATGACCGCGAGGTCCGTGACGGTCAGCTCGAGCAGGCGTCCGGTCACGACAGGCGTCCGGTCACGATGGGAGGAGCGCCACCTTGTGACGCAGCAGATCCCAGAACGGCAGCGCGCCCGTGGGTTCGATGAGCCGAAGCGGTCGCTCGACGGCCCGGACTTCGACGACGTCTCCCACCTGGATCGGGATGTCCTCGCGGCCATCGACCGAAACGAGCGCCTCGTGGGCATCGACGACGCGACAGCGGACCGTCTGGGTCGGACTCACGACCACCGAACGGATCGCCGAGAGGTACGCGGCGATCGGGGTCACCACGAGGTTGCGGCTGGTCGGGTCGAGGATCGGGCCGCCGGCCGAGAAGGAGTAGCCCGTCGACCCGGTCGGACTCGAGACGACCAGACCGTCCGCGATGAACGTCGCGAGATGGGTGTCGTCGATCGCGACGTCGAGACGGCAGACCCGGGCCAACGCACCGCGGGCGATGACGATGTCGTTGAGTGCGACGTGCCGCGCCGGATCGAGTGGCTGACCGTCACGCAGGATCCGACCCTCGACGGCCATGCGCTCGTCGATCCGGAAGTCGCCGGCGACGATCCGCCCCAGGACGACATCGAGCTCGCCGGCCTCGGCCTTGGAGAGGAACCCGACCTTGCCGAGGTTGATGCCGAGGATCGGCACGTCGACCTCGGCGACGGCCCGGACCGCCCGCAGGAACGTGCCATCGCCGCCCAGGACGACCAGCGCGTCGGTGGACGGGAGCTGTCGCAGCAGGGTGTCAAGGTCGTCGGCCTGGGCCTGCCAGTGATCGACGTCGTGGAGACGACACCACCCGGCGGCGCGGGCACTGAGGTCGATGGCGGCCTCGATCGTCGGGTTGTAGGCGAACCCGATCCGCTTGACGCTCACGGCTCGACCGCCTGCGCGGGTTCGGTCAGCGCGGGCTCGGTCAGCTCGATGATCCGCTCACCGATCTCGGCGCAGCCGGGTCCTGCGGCGAGATGGACGAGGAATTCGCGGTTGCCTTCCGGTCCGAGGAGCGGGGAGGCGATGACATCGCGGCAACCGATCCCCAGGTCCTGAGCGTCGGCTACGACGCGCTCGAGCACCTCGCGGTGGACCGCCGGGTCCCGCACCACGCCATGGTCGGTGCGGCCCTTGCCGGCCTCGAATTGGGGCTTGACGAGCGCGATGATGGCGCCACCTGGTTCGAGCGTGGTCGCGATCGGCCCGAGGACCTTGCGCGAGCGAGATGAACGACACGTCGATGGTGGCGATCGAGACCCGTTCCGGCAGGCTGGCGGAGGTCAGGGTCCGCGCGTTGGTCCGTTCCATCGAGACGACCCGCGGATCACGTCGCAACGAGTCGGCCAGTTGACCTCGTCCGACGTCGAGCGCGTACACGCGGCTCGCGCCTCGTTGGAGCAGGACATCGGTGAAGCCACCCGTCGAGGCCCCGACGTCCAGCGCCACGAGACCGCGTGGATCGATCGCGAACGTATCGAGGGCCGCTGCGAGCTTGTGGCCGCCGCGGCTGACATACGGCTCCGGCGCGTCGACCGCGACCGGGGTGGCCGCATCGATGAGATCGCCCGGCTTGCGATCGAGCCGTGCCGCGTCGCCCTCCCCCACCCGGACCTTGCCGGCGAGGACCAGCGCCTGCGCACGGGTGCGCGACTCGACCAGACCGCGCTCGACGAGCAGCTGGTCGAGCCGGAGCCGCGTGGTCTTGTTCCTGGCGCCGGCTGGACTCACGGGCGTATCGTGGCACAGCCCGCTGCATCCGGGCTCACCGGGAGGCCGGACGTGCCATATCACCTGAACGATTACCTGGCCGCAGAACGGCTGCGACGCGAGGCCCACGAGTCGTCGAGCGCGCAGCCGGTCATGACCCTCATCGGCGCCCTGATCGTCGTGGCCGTCGTCGCCGTCATGGTGCTCCGAGCGTAGCCGACCGCGACCTGCCGCCCGACCGCCCTGGGCGAAGAACCCCGCCTACGGACCCTTCGTCAGGGTCCAGGGCGCCTTCGTGCTGATCTCGAGGAGCTGGGTGCCTTCCGGCAGATCCTTCTCCACCTTGATCGGGCCGGCGCTGTCGATGATGTAGACCTCGTCGTCCGCCGAGTGCGCCCGGAGCGCGAACCGACTCTTGCCCGTGGTCTTCACCGCCAGCGTGTCCCCATCGACACTGGGCGCCGGCAGGAGGACGACCGCGTCACCCTTGCCCTTGAGCGGCTTGACCTGGTCCCAGACCTTGGCGCTGTCGGTCGACTTGACCGTGATCTTCCAGGGACCCTTGGCCGCGACCTTGAACGACACGCTGTGATCGACGAGGTCGAACAGGCGAGTCCCGGCGTACTTGCCGGTGGTCTTGATGATTCGCTGCGTCGGCTTGCCGTCCTCACCGTAGGCGGTCACCTCGAAGGGGCCGGTGCCGGGATGCGAGAGCGAGGCGATGGCGATCGCGTCGTCAGGGATATCGAAGGTGATCACCTGGTCGCCCTTGCCCTTGAACGCGATGGGCTCGAATTCGGCACCGCTCCCGCTCGAGACCTCGGGTGACGCGTTCACTGGTGCCGCCGAGGCGCTCGAGGTCGCCGGCGCGATCGAAGCCGGCACGCCACCCGATGGCGTGGCCGATGGCGTCGAACTCCCACATGCCGCCAGGACCAGGGCGATCACCGTCCCCGCGACGACGACCCCGAACTGTCGCTTCATCCACCCACCCTTGTTATGCCCGTTGCGTCCCGCACCCTACCCCTCGAGGCGATCCGTCGCAGTATCCGCCGACCGACATCGTTGCCCGCAGGCACCGTACACGACCGTGTGGGTCCAGCGATCAGCCGCCGGTGCCGGCCTTCGAACGGGACGGCACGGCAGCGAGGATCGCGAGTGTTTCGCGGACCTGGTCGGCGAGGCCCGCCGGGTCCAGCCGCAGGACGCGGCGCAGGTCGCTGACCGAGCCATGGTCGACGAAGCGGTCGCCCGGGATCCCGATGATCTGCACCGCGATGTCTCGCAGGGCAGGATCGGTCAGACGGGCCTCCTCGATCAGGTCCAGGACGCCACTCCCGAACCCGCCCGTCGTGACGCTCTCCTCGAACGTGACGACAAGGCGCTTGCCGCGAGCCTGATCGAGGATCAGCTGGCCATCGAGGGGCTTGGCGAACCGGGCATTGATGACGCCGACCGACCATCCCTGCGCATCCAGGGCGTCTGCGGCTTCCATGGCCCGCGCCACGATCGGACCGAACCCGACGAACAGCAGGTCGTGGCCCTCGCGCAGGACCTCGCCTCGACCGATCGGGAGCACGGTCGGCTCCACGGCCTCCAGCCCGAACCCGGCATCGCGCGGGTAGTGCAGGGCGAAGGGATGGTCCTGGCTGAAGGCGGTCCGGACCATCGAGCGCAGCTCCTGCTCATCACGGGGCGACGCGATGATCAGATTGGGCAGCTGTCGCTGGACCGGCAACGTGAACATCCCCTGGTGACTCGTCCCGTCCTCGCCGACCAGCCCGGCGCGGTCGACCGCGATCACCACTGGCTGGTCGTTCTGGCACACGTCATGGACCGTCTGGTCGAAGGCTCGCTGCAGGAACGTGGAGTAGAGCGCGACCACCGGCCGCATCCCGCCCATGGCCAGTCCGGTCGCGAATGTCATCGCGTGCTGCTCGGCGATCCCGACATCGAAGAACCGGTCCGGATACTCGGTCTGGAACCGGGAGAGTCCCGGTCCCGGTGGGCATGCCCGCGGTGATGCCGACGATCCTTCGATCGGTCCTGGCGAGCTCGATGAGTTCGGCCGCGAAGACCGCCGTGTAGTTCGGCTGCTTCTTCGGCGCTTCGATCATCGGCGTCGGCGGCGCGGCGTCGTCGGCCATCAATTCGGTGGGCAGCATCGAGGCCATCGGCGGCAGCGCCGCTCCATGGAAGCTGACCTGATCGGTCTCCGCCGGTCGGAACCCGTGGCCCTTCTGCGTCCGGACGTGGACGATCGTCGGGCCAGGGAGCGCCATGGCCCGTCCGAGGGTCTCGAGGAGGGCGTGGAGATCGTGCCCCGGGACGACACCGATGTACGTGATCCCGAGGTCTTCGAAGAGCTGCCCCGGCTGGGCGAAGCGCACGACCGAGGCCCGCAAGCGTCGCGAGAGCTCGAGCACGTGCGGCCCGACGACGGGGAGTCGCTCCACGCTCTGGTCGTAGGCGCTCTTGCCGTGCTGCCACGCCGTCGAGAGCTTGATCTGGCTGAGGTACTTCGAGAAGGCCCCCACGGTCGGGCTGATCGACATCTCGTTGTCGTTCACCACGATGAGCATCTGCGTCTGCCGCTGGCCGATGTCATTGAGGGCTTCGAGCGACAGACCGCTCATCAGCGCCGCGTCGCCGACGACGACCGCGATCCGTTCGAGGCCATGACGGACATCGCGAGCTTCGGCCAGCCCTTCCGCGATCGAGAGTCCGGTCCCGGCATGGCCGCCATCGAAGACGTCATGCGCCGACTCGCTTCGACGCGGGAAGCCGCCGATCCCATCGAGCTGGCGAAGGGTCCCGAACCGCGAGAACCGGCCGGTGAGGAGCTTGTGCGGATACGCCTGGTGTCCGGTATCCCACACGATCCGGTCGCGCGGCGACTCCAGCAATCGGTGGAGCGCGATCGTCAACTCGACCACGCCGAGCGATGACCCGAGATGACCGCCGGTGACCGCCACGGTCTCGACGATGGTCGCTCGGATCTCCGCGGCGAGCTCGGCAAGCTGGTCTTCATCGAGACCGCGCAGGTCGGCTGGGCCGGTGAGTGTCGGCAGGATGGGCACGATGTCGGGACTCCTTGGATCGCTGGGCTGTGACGCTGGAGCGAGGGACCTTAGGCGCCTGGCTCCTCGATGGGTTCGTCGGGCGTGACCTCGCGGATCTCCAGTGACCCGCCGGCCTTCGTGACGAGCTGCTCGAGTCGCAGTTGGGCATCGTTGAGCAGCCGATCGCACCGCGCGATGAGGGCCGCACCACGTTCATGGAGGGCGAGTGCCTGCTCCAGGGGCTGGCCACCGGCCTCGAGTTCGGCCACGGTGCGCTGGAGCTCGGCGAGGGCGTCATCGAAGGCGAGATCCTCGATCGGCGTCTCGGTGGCGTCAGGCACTGGGCTCCTCGTCATCTGGTGGCGCGTCGGGCGGAAGATCCGGCGGGCTGTCGGGCGGGCTGAGCCGGCCGATCGCCGGCGCGAGCATGATACCGATGCCGATCCCGATGGCGGCGACCACGGCCACGGCAAGCACGAACACGAGCAACTCCATGCGGGCCGAGCGCCTAGCCCTGGCCCGCGGCCGTCGGTTCGTCGACGGTGGCCGCGATCGAGCCCGTCGCCAACCGGATGTCGAGCGTACTGCCGACCGGGGCATCGATCGGCGCGCGCAGGACCCCGCCATCGGAACGCCGACGCACGATGGCGTAGCCACGACTGAGCGTCGCCTGCGGACCGAGGACGCCGAGCGCTGCCCCAGCCGCGTCCACCGACGCGCGAGCGGCCGTGAGCCGGGTGACGGTCAACCGTGGGAGGTCCGTGGCCGCGCGGTCCAGGCGGACCCGGTCTCGCACGAGCCTGGCCTCGAGGGCCCGGGTCGCCCGGTCGAACAGCAGCCCGACCTGTTCCCGCGACGCGACGAGCCGGGCCGCCGGGTTCACCCGGTCGAGCGCCCGACGCTCTGCGGCGAGATCGCGCCTGGCCCCCATGATCCGGGCGCCCGTGACCGCCGACAGACGCGCGTCCGCACGCCGCAGCGCCCCCGCCATCTCGGCGCGATCTGGCACGACGATCTCGGCGGCGGCCGATGGTGTCGGGGCCCGGACGTCGGCCGCGAAGTCCGACAGCGTGACGTCGATCTCGTGACCAACGCCACAGACGACCGGGATGGGATGCGCGACGACCGCCCGCACGACTCGTTCGTCGTTGAACGACCAGAGATCCTCGAGGGAGCCGCCGCCACGAGCCAGGATCGTCACCTGGGGGGCCTCGTCGCCCCGGCCGGCAGCGGCGAGCTCGGTGCGGTAGCGCTCCAGGCGATGGAACGCGCTGACGATGCTCGCCGGCGAGTCCTCGCCCTGCACCCTGGCACCCACGAGGATCACGCGGACGAGCGGCCATCGGCGCGCCAGGACCGTCGCCACGTCCTTCCAGACCGCCCCGGTGGGACTCGTGATGACCGCGATGGTCGTCGGCCTGGTCGGGATCTGTCGTTTGCGTGCCTGATCGAAGAGCCCCTCGGCCGCCAGTCGCGCCTTGAGTTCCTCGAAGCGGAGGGCGAGGTCCCCCACCCCGGCCGGCTGCAACGCCTCGACGTACAGCTGGAGGGCGCCCTGCGGCTCGAACAGGTCGACGCGGCCATGCGCGACGACGCGAAGGCCGGCTCGCGCCTCGAAGACCGAGCGGAGTCGATCGTCGCGGAACCACACGCACTGGAGCTGGCTGCGCTCGTCCTTGAGCGTGAAGTAGGCGTGCCCGGCCGACGAGATCGTCACGCGACCGATCTCGCCCTCGACCCACAGGTCGGCGAGCCGGGGATCCTCGCGGAGGGCGCCCTTGACCGCCTTGGCGACCTCGGAAACGCCGAGGATCCGCACGCCGAACGTGCCGCCCGGGACGAGGTCCCCGCGGGGCGTGCTCTCCATCGCGCCGAGCCCGGTCAGATCCGGGTCTGGTACTCGCCGGTCCGCGTGTCCACGCGGATGCTGTCGCCGACCTCGACGAAGATCGGCACCTGGACCACGAGGCCGGTCTCGAGGGTCGCCGGCTTGCGCGCCCCCGACTGCGTATCCCCGGCGAATCCGGGCTCGGTATCGGTCACCGCGAGATCGACGGTCACCGGCAGCTCGACGCCGATCGTCTCGCCCTGATAGCTCGTGCGGTCGAGCGTCATGCCGTCCTTGAGGTACTGCGCGGTCTCGCCGAGTTGCGCGGCGGTCAGGACGAACTGGTCGTACGTGTCGTTGTCCATGAAGTGGCAGTCGTCGCCGTCGCGATACAGGAACTGGACGGGTCGCTTCTCCATGGACGCACGCGGCCACTTGGTCCCGGCCTGGAACGAGCGCTCCACGGTCTGGCCACGCTTGATGTTGCGCAGCGTGATCCGGACCTGGGCCGAGCCGCGACCCATCTTGATGTGGTGGTAGTCGAGGATCTGCCACAACTCGCCATCGAGCTCGATGGCGACGCCCTTCTTGAGTTCACCGGTACTGATCATGTCGGGCATTCTAGCCGGGCTACCATCTCCCCGACATGGACCCGCTCCGAGCCTCCCGACCGTGATCACCCCCACGCCAGGCATCGATGGCGTCCTCGCGGCCACGCGGCCCGCCTTCGACGGACCGGCCGTGGTCGGGATCTCGGCGGCGGCGTTCGGGGTTCGCGCCTCGTCGGCCCGGGACCTCGGCAGCGAGCGGGACCAGACGTTCCTGTTGCTCGACGCCGACGAGACGCCCGTCGCGGTCATGAAGGTGTCGAATACCGCGGAACGCGTCGACATCCTCGACATGGAGGCGCTGGCGGCGTTCCACGTGCACCGCGTGGATCCCGACCTGCCGGTGGCACTGCCGCGGCGCGGTCGGTGGTGGTCCGATCGACGAACGACGCCCGGAGGGCTACCGGACCGCCGTGCGCGGGCATCAACGGCGACCACCACATCCGCCTGTACGACGTCCTGCCGGGCCACCAACGCACCGAGGCCCGCTTGCTCTCCGATCCCGCGCTCATCGGCTGGGGCGAGACGATCGCGCGGCTGGGGCGAGCGCTGCGCAGCTTCTTCCACCCCGCAGCCGGACGAACCATGCTCTGGGACGTCCAGCACGCGGCACAGGCTCGCTCGATGCTCGACGCCATCGCCGATCCCGACCGAAAGGCCATGGTGGTTCGCGTCCTCGATCGGTTCGATCAGGTGGTCGCGCCGGCGTGGCCCCTGCTTCGAGCCCAGATCGTCCACGGCGACTTCACGACCGACAACGCCCTGGTCGACGACGACGGGCGGATCACCGGGATCGTGGATTTCGGGGACATGAGTCACTCCGCGCTGGTCACCGACATCGCGAGCGTCCTCGACTCCGTGCTCAACGACCGCGAACCCGACGAACGCTTCCGCGCCGGACGGCTCGTCCTCGACGGGTATCAGCGGATCACCCCGCTCGAACCGCTCGAACTGCGGCTCCAGGGCGAGCTCCTGGCCGCGCGCGCCGCGGTCACGATCGCGATCTCGTCGTGGCGGTCACAGCGCGGCCTCGAGGACCCGGTCTTCGCCGAGCGCTACAACGCGTCGGTCTCCGAGACCATCGCTGCGATCCTCGATCTCGGCTGGGACGAGACGGCGCGGCAGTTCGGGGCGGACGTGCCGCGGATCCCGCGAGACCGCGCCGCGTTGATCGAGCGCCGCGATCGGGCGATGGGGCCGGCGCTCGAACCACTCACGTACTGCCGAACCCATCGAGATGCGCAGCGCCCAGGGGGTGTGGATGGTCGATGCCGACGGTCGCCGCTACCTCGATGCCTACAACAACGTCCCGTGCGTGGGCCATGGCCATCCACGGGTCAGCGAGGCCATCGCTCGTCAGGCCCGCCAGCTCAACACGAATCTGCGCTACCTCCACGAAGGCGCCATCGACCTCGCGGAACGACTGATCGCGACCTGCCCCGACGGCCTCGATACGGTCTTCTTCGTGAACTCGGGGTCGGAGGCGAACGACCTCGCCTGGCGACTCGCGACCACGTTCACCGGCCAGAGTGGCGGGCTGTGCACGGCGTTCGCCTATCACGGTATCTCCGACGCGGTCGCGGCCCTCTCCCCGGAGAGCTGGCCACGGCCGACGACGACCCGCGCATGTCGAGACGTGGCCCGTCCCGGATCGGATCCGTGGTCAGCACCTCGACGCCGATGCCTTCGATGCGGCCGTCGCACGCCTGCTCGCCGCGGGTCACCGACCGGCCGCCGCGATCCTCGATGGCGTGCTCACGAGCGATGGGTTCGCGGAGCCCGACCCGGCGCTCGTGCAGGCCTGGGTCGCGGCCACGCAGGCGGCTGGTGGCCTGTGGATCGCCGATGAGGTCCAGGGTGGCCACGGCCGGACCGGCGACGCGATGTGGTCGTTCCAGCGCTACGGGATCACGCCGGACCTCGTCACGCTCGGGAAGCCGATGGGCAACGGGCATCCGGTCGGCGCGGTCATCACCCGCCGCGAGATCGCCCAGCGGTTCGCCGACGAGACCGTGTTCTTCAGCACGTTCGGCGGCAACCCCGTATCCGTGGCCGCGTCGCTTGCAGTCCTCGATGTCCTGCACGATGAACAGGTCCTGCCTCGCGTCCAGTCGACCGGGACAGCACTGCGCGAGGCCATCCAGAACGTCGCTCGGGATCGTCCCAGCGTCCTCGAGGTGCGCGGTATCGGGCTCGCGATCGGCGTCGAGCTCGTCGACGCGGCCACGACCGCGGCGGTCAAGGAGGGCATGCGAGCCCGCGGCGTCCTGGTCGGGACGTGCGGCCGCGAAGGCAACGTGCTCAAGGTCCGTCCCCCGCTCGCGTTCACGGCCGCGGAGATCCCCGTCTTCATCGATGCCTTCGCCGCATCGCTGGACGCCGCCACCGATCGCTGAGCGTCAGGCCCTGTCCGCTTCGAGGGCGTCCATCCGGGCCTGGTATTCCGACGGATCGATCTCGCCGCGCGCCAGCCGTCCCTTGAGCTCGGCCACGGCGGGATCCTGGGCCGGCGGCAGGCTGCGCCGGATGGACCACGCGATGATCCCGATGACCAGGGCCATGATCGCGAAGGTCCCGATGAACGTCAGCGCGATCATCGGTCCGACGAAGGAGAAGATGTCGATGTTCATGGTGCGCGCACGATAGCCGCACGCCGTCGCGCCTGTCAGCCCCCGACGACGATGACGTCCCGTGGAAAGCGCGTGAGCCGCTCGACCCGCCCCGCCGGCAGGTCGAAGGCGATGAGATCCTCGATCCGGACGCCCATCTCGCCTTCGAGGTAGACACCCGGCTCGACGGAGAAGACCGTGGGACTGGGGAGTGGCGTGGTCGCGGCCGTGGTCCCGAGACTCGGTGCCTCGTGGACGGCGAGCCCGATCCCGTGTCCCGTGCCATGACCGAAGTGATCGCCATGACCCGCCTCGACGATCACGTCACGAGCGATGCCGTCGATCGAGCCGACCATCCGGCGCCGGACCGCCCGTCGCGCACGGCGATGTTCGAGCGCGCGTGATCGCGGCGGCCTGCGCCCGGGCGACGAGCTCGTAGATGTCGAGATCGGCGGCGCTCGGCTCGCCGACGAACAGGGTCCGGGTCATGTCGCTGCGGTAGCCATCGACGGTCGCCCCGAAGTCGAACAGCAGCACGGTCCCGTCGAGCACCGGTCGGTCGCCTGGCGACCCGTGCGGGAGGGCGGCCTGCGGGCCCGACAGGCACGCCACGCCGAACGCGAGCCCGTCGCCGCCGCCGGTCCGCATCAGCCATTCCAGCCGGAGGGCCAGCTCGGCCTCCGTGACACCGGCCCGGATCTCGGGGAGCAGCGTGGCCAGCGCGCGGTCGGCGACGGCACAGGCCGCGGCGATCCGTTCGATCTCGGCCGGCTCCTTGATCGCCCGGTCGGTCTCGACCCAGCCTTCGACCGGCACGAGCTCCACATCGGGTGCCGCAGCGACCAGCCGCGCCCAGGTGGCATGGGGCACGAACCCGGCCTCCACCGCGATGCGCCGCGCCCCGACGGACGCCATCAGCTCCGGCCAGCGGGCCGGCAGGTCGTGATAGGCAGGGAAGAGCCGCGCCTCAGGCGCCTCGCGACCCACCTGGACCGTGTAGCGCGAATCGGCGAGGACGACCACCTCGTCCGGCGCCACGACGAACTGACCCGACTGGCCTGCGACCTTCTCCTCGCCGTCGTCGAAGGCGAGACCCGTCAGATAGCGGGCGTGCTCAGGGCGGACCGCGAAGTAGGCATCCACCCCGGCAGCCGCGAACCGTGCCCGGAGTCGTTCCAGTCGCGCGGGTCGGGCCGCGCGGTCCGCCTCGATCCAACGAGCGCGGGTGCGGGCATCGGCGGGACCGTCGAAGTCGCCCGGCTGTGGCACGGAACGCCGCCCGTCAGCCACCGTCTGGCTTGTACTTCGCCACGTTCTTGAGGTGCTGCTTGTAGGTCTTCGCGAACGCGGTCGTGTCCGTCCCGTCGTTCTTGGCGATGAAGAACAGATAGCCGTCCTTCGTGTCCGGATCGAGGGCGGCATCGATCGACGGCAGCGTCGGCGTCGCCAGCGGACCTGGCGGCAGACCCGGGCTCACGTACGTGTTGTAGGCGGCGAGGTCGTCCGGGAGGGCGTCGGTCGTCAGCCCGCCCTTGATCGGCGCCCAGAACAGGTAGTCCTTCCACTTGGCGAAGGCGAGATCGCGGAGCTGGAGCGTGTCGTGCAGATAGAAGATCGTCGGGTCCGACTGGAGCAGCCTCGTCGGGAAGAGCTTCGGGTCCAGCCGGTTCGAGTACACACCCGCGATCAGCGGCCGTTCCGTGTCGAGCTTGGCCTCGCGCTCGACGATGGAAGCGAGGGTCAGGACCTCGTAGAAATTCAGCCCTCGCTCCTTCGGGACGGCCATGCGGTCCGGGCCGACGTTCTTCGCGAAGTTGTCGAGCATGAGCCGCACCAGTTCGTCCGCAGTCGTGTCAGGCAGCACCTTGTAGGTGGACGGCCAGAGGAACCCTTCGAGCGTGGCATCCGCCGGCGCGTCCTTCAGGATCTTCTTGAGCCACGGATAGTCGGCGAGCAGGGACTTGGGCGGGTTGGTGACGATGTCGTAGAAGTCCTTGGGATCCATGTCGAGCGCCAACGTCTGCAACTTGGCGGTGATCTGCTCGAGTCGAAGCCCGGTCCGCAGGTCCAGGGCGACGTACGGGACGGGCGGCGGCGCCAGGAGTGCCGTGACGATGTCGTTGGGGGCCATGTTCTTGCGCAGCAGGAACGTCCCCTGCTGGAGCGCCTGGGTCAGCCCTCGATCGGCGGCCCACAACACGAAGGCCCGGTCATCGAGGATCAGCCCCTGCGACTCCAGTTCGGTCGCGATGATCGACGCAGTGTCCCCGGTCTTCACGATGAACTCGACCTGGGACGGATCGGTGGACGCCGGCGTCGTCATCGCGGCGCCGATGTCGGCGATGACGATGTCCTTGACGAACGGCACCGAGAGCGCGCCGGGGTTGTCCTTGGCCCAGCCGAGGATGGCGCTGTTGACGAGCGGGCGCAGGGCGGTCAGGGCGACGAGGAGCACGACCCCGCCGAGCACCAGCGCGAAGATCAGGAACTTGATGATGCCGAGGAAGCCGCTGCCACCGCCACCACGGCCGTTGCCGCCGCCGCGTCGGACGGGTTCGGAGTACGGCGGGATGGCCTCGGTCGCATAGGCGTCGTCGTCGTACGGATGCGCGTGGGGTGCGCGGGCATCGCGGGGGCGTCCGCCGGAGCGGATCGTCATCGTTGACTCTCCGAAGCGTCGTTGGTCAGGGTCTGGGACGATCGCGTCCCCGCACGTGCGTCGAGCTCATCCTGGAGGATGATCGCGGCGGCCTCGCGGTCCACCCGGGCCCGGTAGGCGTCTCGCTGGGTCTTGGTGGGAGGTCCGCCAGATCGACCTCGCCGCATCGGACCCAATCGGGTCTCGGCGAGGTGGCTGGACAGCCGCTCGTCGCGAAAGGTTAGCGGCAATCGCAGATCCGCGGCGACCGCGTCGGCCCATTCGCGCGTGATCAGGGCCTGTGGCCCGTCGTCGCCGGACGCCTCGAGCGGCAAGCCGACCACGAGCTCACCGATGTCGTGCGCTTCGACGAGGGTCCGCAAGGCCGCACGTCGTCGGCCTGATCGCGGGCACGTCGCAAGGTGGTCAGCGGGCGGGCCGCCGAGCCGTCGCCATCCGCCAGGGCGATACCGACCCGACGCTCCCCGAGATCGATGCCGAGGATCCGGGTCACGGCGACGGGGACGGGTTGGCGGACTCGATCGAGACCGGATCCGCGATCGTCAGGTCGACCCGTCCGTCGAAGGTCGGGACCGTCGAGACCCAGTCGGGCCACGCACTCAGGTCGACCGCGCCATACGCCTCGAGGGTGGTCCGTGCGTCGTCGAGTGCCTTGCCGAGCACGAGATGCTTGAGCTTGGCCGCATCGAGGATCGCGGTCTGGCGCGCCGAGGCACTGGCCGGGAAACTGATGCGACCGCCCTCGATGACCGCGGGATCCACCTCGACGTTCACGGACCCCCCGACGAGGCGGTGGCCGCTATCGATGCTGGCCTGGAGCCGCTGCTCGGCGATCGTCCGGACCGGGTCGGCATCGACGGCCGTGGCGGTACCCGTCGCGGTCAGGCCCAGGTCGAAGGACTCGACCTCCTGATCGACGAGCGTCGCCAGATCGACCGTCGGCGTGCTTGGACCGAGCACGCGCGTCTCCGGGAATACGGTCGCCCCGGGCGGCGCGATGGACGGCTCGCCGAGTTGGTCGAGGAACGCGGCATCCAGCTTCGTCCCGAGTGCCGCCATGGCCTTGTCGACATCCTCCTGCGAGACCTTGGGGAATTCATCCCGCTTGCCGCCCGAGGTCGCATCCGGGTTGTTGACATCGAGCGAGATCGGGTCCTCGCCACGAGGGATCACGACGATCGTGTTGGGCTCGACGTTGCCAGCGGGTCCGGCTTCGACCGCGGTGACCTTGACGCTCGCGGTCTTGGGAAAGACCTGGAGACCGACGATGTTGGCGCGTCCCACCGTGACCGTCGCGTTGGTCTTGAACCGGACGCCGTTGGGCGTGCTGACGACGCTGCCTGCGGGGATCGTGTTCGAGGACGTGAAGTCCTTGTTCCGGAACCGGACGACGCCCGTGGCCTTGGCCTTCTCGACCCGTTTGCCGGTCGCCGGGAACGTGTCGCTGGTCGTGACATCCACCGAGACGGTCGTGGCGGGGACCACGGGCGGATCGGACGTGGCATCGGGCACGGACGCGTTCGGGTCGGCCACGATGGTCATCGCGATCGGTCCGAGCGACTCCTCCTTCGGGGTCACGACGATCGTCGCCGACGGCAACAGCAGGAAGGCCCCGACACCCACGACGAGGAGCACGAGGGCCAGGATCCCGACGCCGACGAGGATCGGTGTGTTGTGGCTCCCGCCACCCGTGTCGGCGGTCCGGCGAGGCCGTGCGTCGCGGTCGCGGGTGAGGTCGAGGGCGTCGGCCGGGCGGGCGGGATCGGGTCGGGATCGACGTTACCGGCGGCCACGACCGCGGCGGTCGGCCCGATCGGCGCCGATCTCATCGAGGGTGACCTGTTCGGGTGCGGCCGCCGGCTTCGACCGACGCCGTGCAGGCGTGGCTGCGACCCGGGCCGTCTCGCCGGCCGATGCCGTGGTCGCCGGCCGAGTCCGGGCCCTGTGGTGTGGCCGGCCCCGGAGCGGCGCGGCACCGAGCGGCCCCACCGACGGCCGCCGCACCGAGCGCCACCGAACCGGCACCTGGATCCCGCGGCGGTCGCGGCGCCTCTTCCGATCCCTCGTACTCCGACACGGACGCGAAGACCGGCAGCCCGGCCGATGCCGCCAGCGCCCGGGTCGCGGCGTCACTCGCGATGATCGACAGACGCTTCTCGTGGGTCAGCGCATCGCGCGACAGGAGACGGAAGTTGATCCGCGACGTCGCCACCCGTGACCCATAGGGCAGGACGAGCCCGACCCGACGTCCCTCGACGCCACGGATCCGGGCGGCCGCCGAGGTGATCTCGTCGTCGCTGTCGAGGTAGATGATCCCGTCGGCCATGGTCAGACCTTCATCGCGCGCAGGACCCGTCGCAGGGCCGCGTCCAGCGCCCCTTCGGTCGTCTGCAATTCGATGGCCTGATACGCCAACCCGAGCGGCGTGACGTCCTGCTGGTCGACGAGCAGGTCGGTGGCGTCGGAGATCGTCTCGATCTGGTCCGGGGCCATCACGATGACCTCGGGCGGACGCGCGAACGGCAGGCTCTTGAAGAACGACTCGGAGGCCAGCGCGGCGCGGATCTCGGGGAGTCGCGACCCGCCGCCACAGAGATAGATGCGCCCCGGGAGCAGGTCCCCGCCTGACAGCTCCTCCATGACCAGTTCGACGCCCGCGGCCCAGACGCGCACGTCGTCGCCGATGATCGAGGCGACGTTGACGCTGTCCTCGACCGGGAGCCCGCGGGCGTAGTCGACCTTCACCGACTCGGCTCGCGGGAACGGCAGATCCAGACGATCCGCGAGGCTCTTGGTGAAGGCACGCCCGCCAAGGGCGAACATGCGCGTCCCCTCGATGCCGCCCTGGCGGACGAGCGCCACGTCCGTCGTGCCGCCCCCGACGTCGACGAACAGGGCACCCGACTGCCGGATGCCCTCGCTCCCGAGGACCCGCGCGACCGCGTAGGGCTCGGCGACGATCTCGAGCAACTCGAGGTCGAGTTGGCTGGCGACGCTCTGGAGCGCCCCAAGATGGACGAGCGGCGCGAACGCGTTGAAGATCCCGATCTTCACGTGACGACCCTGGAACCCGACGGGGTTCGTGAGCGGGTAACCGTCGATCGCGGCGCCCGTCACCGCGGCGTGGACCAGACGGACGTCGACCTGCGGCAGCCCCGTTTCCCAGATGATGGCCCGCTCGGCCTCACGGAGCGCCTCGCGCTGGACGTTGTCGATGAGCTTCTGGAGCTCGGCCTCGGTGATGGGCTGGTCCGGCTTCTTGCGTTCCTGCGAATGCGTGGTGGTGAAGCCCTTGACGAGTTCACCGGCGATCCCGATGACGACCTGCGTCGGGCGAAACCCCGCCATCTCCTCGGCTTCCTGGAGCGCGACCGCGCAGTTGTCGACCACCGCCGCGATATCGGCCACGGTCCCCGATTGCATGTGCGAGAGCCCCTGGCGCTTTCGCCCGACCCCGCGGACCGTCCCGTGGCCGTCGGAATCGATCTCGAACACGAGCGCCTTGGCGAACTCGGTCCCGACATCGAGGGCGGTGCAGGCGGCCAGACTCTCCGACCCGTCGCGCTGCCAGATGCGGCGCCAGAACGCCATCAGACCGCCGTTTCGATGGCGGCTCGCAGCGCGGCCAGAGCATCCGGCAGACCGGCCCGGTTGGTGCCCTTGCCCTGCGCCATCTCGGGTCGACCGCCCCCGCGACCGTCGATCGCCGGCATCGCGGCCTGCACGAGGGCACCCGCCGAGAGCCCGCGGCCGGTGAGGTCCGGCGAGACCGTGACGAACAGCTGTGGCTCCTCGGCATCGAGCGCCAGAGCCACCACACCCGACCCGAGGCCCGCGCTGACGGTTCGCGCCGCGCCCTTGAGGGCCTCCATGGACTCGTATGGGACGGCCTCGGCCACCACGCGGATGCCGGGTGTCGGCTCGGTCGCACCGGCGACCAGCTGCTCGGGCGATGGGACGGGTGCGCCGCCACCCGCCTTCAGTCGGCGCTTCGTCTCGCGCAGCTCCTCCTGGAGGGCGTCGACGCGGTCGGCGGTCGCCTCGAGGGTCTGCGCGCCCACCGATGCCGCGATCCGCTCGAGCGCCGCCAGGCGTTCGCGACCGAGCGCATCTGCGTGCGATCCGGTCACGGCCTCGATCCGGCGCATCCCGGTGCCGATGCTCCGCTCCCCGACGATGGCGAACCCGCCGATCTGACCGCTCGCTCGGCAATGCGTCCCGCCGCACAGCTCGAAGCTGTAGTCCTGCACCCGGATGGTGCGGACCGTCTCGCCATACTTCTCGTCGAAGAAGGCGTCCGCGCCGCCCTCGATCGCCTCGGTCATGCTCATGAACGCGATGGAGACGGGCCGGTCGTCGCGGATGATGCGGCGGACCTCGTCCTCGATGGCGCGCCGCTCGTCGTCGGTGAGTGCCCGGTCCGCCGGGAAGTCGAACCGCAGGTACTCGGGCGTGACGAGCGATCCGGCCTGTCGGGCCTTCTCGCCGACCACGTTGCGCAGCGCGCGGTGGAGCAGGTGCGTGCCGGTGTGATTGCGCATCGTGTCCGCGCGCCGCTCGCCGTCGACGACGGCCTCGACGGTGTCGCCGACCCGCACGCGGCCACGGAGCGTCCCGCGATGGACCACGAGCCCACCGAGCGGCCGCTGCGTATCGCTGACATCGAAGAGCGGGCTCCCGCCCCCCGGCTCCCGGAGGAGTCCGCGATCCCCGACCTGTCCGCCACCCTCCGCGTAGAACGGCGTCCGGTCCAGGACCACTTCGGCTTCGCCGTGGCCGGTCAGTTCGTCGTATTCGGTCCCGTCGCGGAGGATCGCGACCACGCGGGCGTCGGCGGTGGTGGTCTCGTAGCCGAGGAAGACCGTGTCGCCGGCACGTCCCTGGATGGCCTGGTAGATCGCGCTCAGCTCGGCGAACTTCGCGAGTTCCGCCTTCTTGCCCGAGCGCGAGCGCTGGCGCTGCTCGGCGAGGGCGACGTCGAACCCGGCGCGGTCCACGCCGACCCCGTATTCGGCCGCCAGTTCGACGGTCAGATCGATCGGGAACCCGAAGGTGTCGTGCAGCTTGAAGGCCACGTCCCCGGGAACCTTGGGAGCCTCCGGCGGCAGGTCTTCGGGCCGGCGTCCGACGAGACGTTCGGTCGTGTCGAGGCGAGCCAAGGCCTCCTCGAGGAGCTTCGTGCCCGCGTCGAG
The DNA here is from genome assembly GCA_963778805.1 of uncultured Chloroflexia bacterium. Lineage (GTDB taxonomy): Bacteria > Chloroflexota > Limnocylindria > Limnocylindrales > CSP1-4 > SPCO01. The sequence continues at coordinate 577,070 of CAVZVT010000005.1, forward strand.
CGTGCGGGCGAACTGCGCTTCCTCCCGGGCGATCACGCCGAGGACCTCGTCCTGACGCTCGATGAGATACGGGTACGCCTCGCCCATCACCTCGATGACGATCTTCGCGGTGTCGACCATGAACGGCTCTCGTCGCCCGAGGAGTCGACCGTGGCGGACGGCCCGTCGCAGGATCCGGCGCAGCACGTACCCCCGTCCCTCGTTCGATGGGAGGACGTCATCGGCGATCAGGAAGGTCACCGCGCGCGAGTGGTCGGCGATGACCTGGTAGCTGAAGCGCTCGGTCTCGAAGGCATCCGGATCGTGGCCGAGCAGCCGTTGCAGACCCTCGTGGATCGGCGCGAACAGGTCGGTCTCGTAGTTGCTCGGGACCTGCTGGACGACGCTGGCCACCCGTTCGAGCCCCATGCCGGTGTCGACGCTCGTGAACGGCAGCGGCACCCGACCATCGGCCCGCTGGTCGAACTCCATGAAGACGAGGTTCCAGATCTCGAGCCAGCGCGGGCACTGCTCGGAATGGTCGGGGACGCACTCCGGACCCTCGGAGAACTGGGCGCCGCGGTCGAAGTGGATCTCGCTGCACGGTCCGCACGGACCGGTCTCGGCCATCCGCCAGAAGTTGTGGTCGTCGCCCTGGTCGACGTCGCCCCAGGACGCCATCCGGTCTGGCGGCAGGCCGATCTCGTCGCGCCAGACCGCCCGGGACAACGCATCGTCCTTGTAGGTCGTGACCGCCAGACGGTCGCCCGGGATGCCCAGATCCTGGGTCAGGAAGTCCCAGGCGTAGTGGATGGCCTCGCGCTTGAAGTAGTCGCCGAAGCTCCAGTTGCCGAGCATCTCGAACATCGTGTGGTGCCGCGGCGAACGACCGATCTCCTCGAAGTCGTTGTGCTTGCCGGCGACCCGCAGACATCGCTGGTAGTCGACGGCCCGCGTGTATGACCGCGTCTCCGCCCCGGTCAGGACCTCCTTGAACTGGACCATGCCCGAGTTCGTGAAGAGGAGCGTCTGGTCACCGGCCGGGACGAGGCTGGCGCTCGCGACGTGGGTGTGCCCGCGCTCGGCGAAGAACTCGACGAATCGTCGTCGGATCTCGGCAGCGGACAGGAACGCGATCCGCGGATCGGACGGAACGGTGGGGGGCGGCATCGCGCGCAATGGTACCGAACGGACGCCTCGGGACGACCCCGGCACGGTCACCGGGGCGTCGCGAGGTCCCCAGGAGGCGATTCGACCTCGATATCCGACGGTTCGATGGCCGGTATGGCGGGTGCCGACCGACGCCGCCGACCCCACAGCGACGATCCGGCGAGCATCGCGCCCATCAGGGCGCCGATCGTCAATCCGCGCAGGAACGTGCCGGTCACCCGGGATCCTCCCGAAGCGCGGGGCGGCCCGCTCACAGCCGCCGTTCCGACGGACCGAGCACGGCGACGACCGTGACGACGCCGATCCCGATCCATGCGCCGATCATCGCGGCGACGATGCGGAAGTCGCCGATCGACCAGAGGGTCACGCCAAGACGGTCACCGAGCGTATCGCCCGCCCAGGCCCCGAGGATCGACGCGGCGACGATGAGCGGCAGTCGACCACCGCCACTCCCGCGGATCACCACCCAGAGGGCCGCATTCGCGATCCCGACGAGGATCCCCAGCACCAACGCCGGGTCCAGGCTCACGCCGAGGCCGCGAGCGCGCGGCCTCGCGCGATGCGTCCGCCACCGAGCACGTCGTCCCCGTCATAGAGCACGGCGGCCTGCCCGGGGGCCGCGGCCCAGACCGGGGTATCGGTGGTGACCGTCAACCGGTGGTCCGCGAGCGTTTCCACGGTCGCCGGCACGGGGTCGGCGCGATGCCGGATGCGGATGGTCGCGCGGAACGTGTCCCCCGGCGCGGTCCCCGCCACGAACGTGGACCGCTCCAGTTCGACGGTCGTCGTCTCCAGGTCCTCGCGACGACCGAGCTGGATCGTGTTGGTCAACGGATCGATGCGGCTGACATAGCGCGGGGCACCGAGCGCGACGCCAAGACCCTGCCGCTGGCCGATCGTGTACCCGGCGGACCCGTGGTGCTCCCCCACCCGCTCGCCATCGACATCGATGAGCGGACCCGGCGTGGCCTCCCAGCCGGCCCGTTCGCGAAGCGCATCGCGATAGTCGCCGCCGGGGACGAAGCAGATCTCCTGGCTCTCGGGCTTGTCGGCCGTCGCCAGACCCAGACCGCGGGCGACCGCGCGGACCTCGGGCTTGGTCAGCTCCCCGAGCGGGAACCGCGCGTGGTCGAGCTGGTCCTGCCGCAGTCCATAGAGGAAGTACGTCTGATCCTTGTCCGTGTCGCGGGCCTTGGACAGGCGGACCTGCCCATCGGACCCGATCGTCCGACGCGCGTAGTGCCCGGTCGCGACGGCCTCGCAGTCGTACAGGTGGCGGGCACGACCCAGCAAGGCGCCGAACTTCACGTACGTGTTGCAATCGACGCAGGGGCTCGGCGTCCGCCCGTCGAGATAGGCGTCGAGGAAGGGCTGGAGGACCCCGGCATCGAATTCGCGCTCGAGGTTCATGACATAGAACGGGATGTCCAACTGGGCCGCGACGCGACGGGCATCATCGGCGGCGTCGAGCGAGCAGCAGCTCTTCTTGACCTCGGAATAGGTGTCGGCGACGTCATGCAGGCGCATCCAGACGCCGACGACATCGTGGCCCTGCTCGTGGAGCAACGCGGCGGCGACCGACGAGTCGACGCCACCGGACATCGCGACCAGGATGCGGCTCACGCGAGGACCCCCTGGCCGAGCGGGTCGGCGGCCACGAGGGCGGCCCCGACGCGCATCGACGCGACCACCCGCGGGACGACATCGCAGGCCACATCGATCTCGGGCTCCGAGGTCGTGCGACCCAGCGACAGCCGCAACGCGCCGCGGGCCTCCTCCTCCGGATAGCCCATCGCCGTCAGGACGTGGCTGACTTCGGTGGACCCGGTCGCGCAGGCGCTCCCGACGGACGCGGCGATCCCTTCCAGGTCGAGGGAGAGCGCGACCGCGGATCCATCGGTGTCGCGGGCGATCATCGAGAACAGGCCCGGGAGCCGGTCCTTCGGGTGACCCGTCCGCTCGGTCCCGGGGACCGCGAGGACCGCCTTGGCGAGTCGATCGCGCAGGCGACGGAGTCTGGCGACCGTTTCGGGTCGTTCGGCACAGGCAAGGTCATAGGCGCTCGCCAGACCCACCGCGGCGGCGACATCCTCGGTGCCGGCTCGACGATGTCGCTCCTGGCTCCCACCCTGCTGCTGCGCGAGGATGTGCGTCCCGTGCCGGACATAGAGGGCACCGATGCCCTTGGGCCCCTCGAACTTGTGGGCGCCCAGCGACAGCAGGTCCACCCCGAGGGCATCCACGTCGATGTCGACGTACGGCGCGGCCTGGACGGCATCGACGTGGAGCAGGACCCCCTTGTGCGTCCGGACGCGGCGGGCGATGTCGGCGATCGGCTGGATCGTGCCGACCTCGTTGTTCGCGAGCATGATCGAGACGAGGATCGTCCGGTCCGTGATGGCCGCATCGAGCTGGTCGGGATCCACGCGGCCGTAGCGATCTACCGGGACCTCCACGACCTCGAACCCGAACTTCTCGAGGTAGCGCAGCGTGTGGCCGACGGCGTGATGCTCGATCGACGACGTCACGATCCGATGCCCCCGGGCCTTGCCGGCCCAGGCGGCGCCCTTCAGGGCGAGGTTGTTCGCTTCGGTGCCGCCGGACGTGAACACGATCTCGCGGGACTCCGCACCCAGCCGCGCGGCGACGCGGGCGTGGGCGTCATCGAGCGCGGCTCGCGCGGCGCGGCCGAAGCTGTGGGCGGAACTTGGGTTGCCGTACTGCTCCGAGAGGAACGGGAGCATGGCGTCGAGGACGTCACGGCGCAACGGGGTCGTTGCCGCGTGATCGAGATAGATCGGCATCGGCTCGATCGTACACCCCGGACGCCGGGTCAGCCCCGTCCCGGGCCGGGTGGTACGGTCCTCGCATGCCGCGTCTCGACATCGTGCCCGCGGGTCCCTTCTCGCTGACCGCGGCCGCCGGGTTCGCGGGTGGGTTTCCCGCCGGTCTTGGCGTCCACGAGTCCTCGACGGGCATCCTCATGACCTTCCCCGTCGAAGGCTGGGAGCGGAGCGCCGCCGTCGACGTCTGGCAGACCGAGGATGGCGTGGTCCACGGCGATGTCCTTGGCGAGCTCCATGGCGACGCGGACCTGACCGCGATCCGGACCCAGGTGGCCAGGTCGCTCTCGCTCGACCACGATGGGACCGGCTGGATCGATGTCGGAGGCCGGGACCCCGTGCTCGGCGCGATCGCCAAACGGTATGACTGGCTTCGTCCCGTGTGCTTCTACTCCGCCTACGAGGCCGCCACGTCGTTCGTGATCGGCCAGCGGATCGCGATGCGCCAGGCGCGGGTCATCAAGGACCGGATCGCGGTCGAGCTTGGCGACTCGATCGAGATCGGCGATCGCACGGTCCAGGTCTTCCCGCGACCCCAGCGACTGGTGGATGCCGCCGAGCTCCCTGGCCTGAGCGAGGTCAAGACGGCCCGGCTGCGAGATCTCGCGCGGGCCGCGCTCGACGGCCGGCTCGACACGGAACGGCTGCGCGCCCTCCCCGAGGAGGAGGCGCTGGCCGAGCTCCAGGAGCTACCCGGGATCGGTCCGTGGACCGCCTCGGCGGTGCTGCTCCGCGGTTGTGGCGTGGCCGATGCGCTCCCGCTCGACGATGGCATCAGCCGGGAAGCGGTTCGTTGGGCGTATGCCCTCGACGAACCGCCTGACGATGCGGCGTGGGCCAGGATCGCCGAGCCGTGGCGGCCGTACCGGATGTGGGCCTCGGTGCTGCTCCACATGGCCTGGCGCCGGGAGCAGCCTTCGACCCCGAGTTATCGACAGACCGGTGGTCCCCGGCGAGGGTGAAAGGTTCGGCTCAGGACACCAGCACGTGGTAGAGGCCGCCTGCGCTCGAGACGAGATACAACTCGCCCTTCTCGCTTTCGCCGAAGGACGGGATCGACAAGCCTGAATCCAGTCGCTGGGTGATCGTGGAGCCCGTGTAGGGCATCGTCCAGATCCGCCCGCTGCAGTAGTCAGCGAAGACGTAGAGCCCCTTCAGCGCGGTCTGACTCGTGCCTCGATAGACATAGCCGCCGGTGATCGCGCAGTTGCCGCCGTCGTGCGAGTACTCGGCCACGGGGAGCGTGTCGCCCGACAACGGACAACGCGATGTGTCGTAGCAGTGCTTGCCCTCCATCGGGCTCCAGCCGTAGTTCTTGCCGCCGGCGCTGGTCTTGGTCTCGCGATCGATCTCTTCCCAGCGATCCTGGCCGACGTCGGCGATGAAGAGCCGCCCGGACGACCGATCGAAGGAGATCCGCCATGGGTTGCGCAGACCGTACGCCCAGACCTCGCCGAGGCCGGGCTTCGAACCCTTGAACGGGTTGCTCGAGGGGATCGAGTACCGATCGAAGCGCCCGGCACCTGTCCCGTGCACGTTGATCCGCAGGATCTTGCCGAGGAAGTTCTTCTTCTTCTGCTGGGCATCGTTGCCGGGGTCGCCAGCATCGCCGCCGTCCCCCACCCCGATGTACAAGTAACCATTCGGACCGAACGCCATGCCACCACCGTTGTGGTTGCCGGCCGCGCTGTGCTCGATGAGCAACAGCGATCGCGCGGAGCTCGCGACCACCTTGGTCCGGGCGCTATTCGTGGTGTATCGCGAGACCACGACGTCGCCGCCGTTGCGCGTGTAGTAGACGTAGAGATGGTGATTCGTCTTGAAGTGCGGGTCGAAGGCGAGACCGAGGAGCCCGCGCTCGCCGCCGTCCTCGACCTTGGACCGGATATCAAGGAAGTAGCCCGACTTGACGACGCCATCCTTGACGACACGGATCGTGCCGCGCTGCTCCACGACGAAGAGCCGGTTGGTCCCGTCACGGGCGTTGGTCACCTGGGTGGGTGAGACGAACCCGCCGGCCGTCTTCGAGAGCCGGAGCGAGAAGGTGGCCCCCGAGGCGAGCGCCGGCACAAGACCGGCCCAGCACGAGGGCGACGACCGACAGGACCAGGATCAATGTGGATGGGGAGCGGCGTCGAGGATGTGGCATGGGTCTCCAAAACCGGGCGGCGAAACGCGTTGGGCGATGGGTGACGACCCTACCCGAGATCAGGCCGACCGCCAAGTCGACCGATGGTCCCCGGCCGGTGAGGACGTCCGTCAGCCGGCCTCGGCTGCTCGCTCGGCGGTTCGGCGGGCATCGTCGGCACGGCCCGCGACGCGTCGGCGGTCATGCTGGGACAGCGCACGCTTGCGCAGTCGGATCGAGTCCGGGGTCACCTCGACGAGCTCGTCGCCATCGATGAACTCGAGGGCGGACTCCAGCGTCAGGAGGCGGGCCGGTGTCAGGCGAAGCGACTCATCGTGGCTGTGCGTCCGGATGTTGTTGAGCTTCTTTTCCTTCGTCGGGTTGACGTCCATGTCGCCCGAGCGGCTGTTCTCCCCGACGATCATGCCCTCGTAGACCTCGACGCCGGCGCCGATGAAGAGTTCGGCCCGCTGTTCGAGGTTGAAGAGCCCGTAGGCATTCGAGGTTCCCGCGCGGTCGCTGACGAGGACGCCGTTGGTCCGGTGCGTGACGTCGCCCGCCCACGGACCGTAGCCCTCGCCGATCTGGTGCAGCAGCGCCGTCCCGCGGGTCTCGGTGAGCAGTTGGCCGCGATAGCCGATCAGCCCGCGGACCGGCAGGACGAACTCGAGCCGGACGCGGCCGTCGGTGTCGGTGGTCATCTGGTCGAGCCGACCCTTGCGCCCGGCCATCGCGGTCTGGATGCCGCCGATGTACTCGGGCGGGATGTCGATCGTGATGCGCTCGTATGGCTCCTGGATCTTGCCGTTCACCTCGCGCAGGAGGACTTCGGGGCGGGACGCCGTCAGTTCGAACCCTTCGCGCCGCATCTGTTCGATGAGGACCGCGAGCTGGAGCTCACCGCGACCGCGGACCTCGAACGACTCGCTTGACTCGGCCGGTCGGACCTCGATCGAGACGTTGCCGAGGACCTCCTTCTCGAGCCGGGCCTTGATCTGGCGGCTGGTGACGTACTTGCCCTCGCGACCCGACAGCGGCGAGGTGTTGACCCCGAAGGTCATGCGCAACGTGGGCGCGTCCACGTCCAGACGTGGCAGGGGCCGCGGGTCGGCCGGATCGGTCAGGGTGTCGCCGATCGTGACCTCGGGCAGCCCGGCCACGCTCACGATGTCGCCGGGACCGGCCTCATCGATATCGATCCGGTCGATGCCGTGGGCGGTCTGCAGGCTGGTGACGGTGCCGGTCATCGTCACGACGCGCCCGGGCTCGACGCGGCCAGCCGTGTCGTCGGCCTCCTCGCGGACGACGGTGAGGCGTTGCCCCATCCGGATCGTGCCGTTCCAGATCCGCCCGACGGCCATGCGCCCGACGTACTCGTTGGCCGACAGATTCGTCACCAGCAGCTGGAGCGGATGGTCGGGCGTGTAGGACGGCGGCGGCGTGACCTCGACCAGCAGGTCGAGCAGCGGTCGCAGATCCGTGCCCGGCTCGCGCGAGATCGCGCGTCGCCGTGCCCGCCTTCGCGTTCGTGTAGACGATGGGGAATTCGATCTGGTGTTCGTCGGCGCCAAGGTCGAGGAAGAGCTCGTAGATGTCATCGAGCACGACTGCCGGACGGGCGTCGCTGCGATCGATCTTGTTGATCGCCACGACCACCGGGAGATGGCGCGCCATCGCCTTCTGGAGGACATAGCGCGTCTGCGGGAGCGGGCCTTCCGCGGCATCCACGAGCAACAGCACCGAATCGACCATGAGCAGCGACCGCTCGACCTCGCCGCCGAAGTCCGCGTGACCCGGGGTGTCGACGATGTTGAGGCGGACCCCGTCGTGGTCGACCGTGGTCTGCTTGGCGAGGATCGTGATGCCCTTCTCGCGCTCGAGATCGCCCGAATCCATCACCCGGTCCACGACGGCCTGGTTGGCGCGGAACGTGCCGGTCTGGCGGAGCATGGCGTCCACGAGCGTGGTCTTGCCATGGTCCACGTGGGCGACGATCGCGACGTTGCGCAGGTCCGAACGGACGGCGGCGGGCACGACGGGACTGGACACGGGGGTATCGGTCATGGGCGGGCCGCAGTGTCGCACATCAGCCGATTCGACGCGGCGGGACGGGGGCGGGGCGGGCGCGCGCCGGGGGGGAGGGCGCCGCGGCCCGGTCACGGGTGCTCGTCAAGACTCAGGGCCTTACGTCCAGCGTAGGCACCGCCATACGCGAGCCGATCCGGCCAACCGTGCCCTTAGCGATGCATCCGGATGCATGACAGCAGGTCAACGTCGCGATCAATAGCGGTCGTCGCGCGGTCGTAGGCGTTCGATGCCGCACACATAAGTCTGTGAGTCTTGCCAGCGCTCGCAAGACGACGCCCCGTGCTCCGGCGCAGGCCACGGGCCGACGGCAGTCGCGAGACGCGACCGAATGTCGCGGCACGCACCCCTCCCCTGCTACGCTCCGGGCATGACCGTCGCTGCCGTGATCCTGTCCGCGACCGCCGATGGCGCCCTCGCCGATGTCGCTGGCCAACCTCGGGTCCGGCGGCTCGTCGATCTCGCCTGGTCGGGCGGTGCGTTGCCGATCGTCGTGCTCTCGCCGGATCCCGAAGGCGCCGTCGCGGCGGCGCTCGCCGGCTCCGAGGCGATCCACGGCCTCCCGGCACCCGACGAGGCCGGCCCTGGCGGTCAGATGCATCGAGGGGTGACCGTCGCGGCAGCCGAGGTCCGCGACCTGACCGCCGCCCTCATCTGGCCGGCGAAGATGGTCTGGGTCGGACCGGAGACGGTCACCTCGCTCATCGAGGCGCACGGGGTGAACCCGGGCGTCATGCTCCGCCCGGCGTGGCATGGCGATCCGGGCTGGCCGGTCCTGCTCCCGCTCGTCCACCTCGACGCCTTGGCCGCGCTGCCACCCGGTCTCATGCCACCGACCGTCATCGAGACGCTGGCCGCCACGATCCCGACCCAGGTCATCGATCTTGGCGATCCGGGCGTGACCCACGACGTCGACACGGCGCTCGCCGAGCTGCCTGCCTACGAAGGTCCGCCGGATCCTCCTGGCCGACAGAACCACGAATGGGGCGAGGACGTCGCCGCCGAGGCCGGACTGCCCGTTCCGGATCTCGACTGAGCGCCGGCCACTGAGCCACCGGCCCGTCGCCGCCATCCGCCGGCTCCCCGATCGCGAACGAGAGTCATGACCCGTCGCCGGATCCTCAAGGCGGTCGCCCTCATCCTGGTCGTGCTACTCGCGACCGTGGTCGCCGGATTCCTGTGGTACGCCCAGCCGCAGCCACTCCTCCCCGAAGCGACCGCGGCCCTCGCCTCCACCCCGGAAGCGACGTTCGTCGAGGGAGCCGACGGCCGCCTGACCTATACGCCGACCGGAACGACGCCGACCACCGGCCTGATCCTCTACCCCGGTGGCAAGGTCCCACCGGCCGCCTATGCGCCGGCGGCCCGAGCCATCGCCGAACAGGGCTATCTCGTGTCGATCGTCCCGGTACCGTTCAACCTCGCGGTGTTCGGGATCGATGCGCCAGCCGCCGTCATCGCCGATCACCCCGAGATCGACCACTGGGTGGTCGGGGGGCACTCGCTCGGCGGTTCGATGGCGGCGCAGTTCATCGACTCCCATCCGGGTGCGGTGGATGGCTTGCTGCTGTGGGCGTCCTATTCGGCGGCTGACCTCTCGTCCCAGGATCTGGCGGTCGCGACGATCTACGGATCCCTCGACAACGGCCGTGCGTCGTTCGAGTCGCCGACCAACCTCGCCAAGCTCGGCCCGCACGTGACGACCACCGTGATCGATGGCGGGAACCACGAGCAGATGGGCTGGTACACGGGTCAGCCGAATGACCCGCCGGCGACCATCAGTCGCGAGGATCAACAGGCACAGCTGGTGGCAGCGAGCGTCGCGTTCCTCGACGCGCTGGCAGCGACGCCCTGATCGACGAGGTCAGGGCGCCTGGAGGGCCGACGGCCGCACGCCCGTCCGGATCCGGGCGATCGTCCCGGTCGCGAACGCCAGCCCGACGACGATGAGGAAGATCCCGACCAGCTGACCGGTCGATGGCGCCTCGCCGAGCAGGATGATCGCGAAGATGACGGTCATGACCGGCTGTGACACCAGGATCGCCGAGGTCAGGACCGCGGGCAGACGCGGCAACGAGACCTGGATCAGCAGATAGCCGATCGACTGGCTCGAGATGCCGTAGGCCAACAGGTACCCGTGCGCCGGCCACGAGGGCGCGAGGTCAAGATCGCCGACGAGCAGCCCGAAGATCGCGGCCGTCAGCGCGCAGGCGGCGGTCGCCACGGTCACCGGACCGGCCGGGCGGGCATCCGGACTCGCACGCCGGATGATGAGCAGGTAGCCGGCGTAGGAGCACGCGGTGATGACGCCGATCGCCACGCCGAGCTGGGCGTTCTTCCCGTACACGGCGCCACCGAGGATCCCCGAGATCAGCACGACGCCGAACAGCATGATCGGGAGCGCGACCAGGACCTCGCGACGCGGCCGCTCCCGCCAGATCAGCCAGGCAGCCAGCGCCACGATGACGACCTGCAGGTTGCCCATCATCGTGGCCAGACCCGCGCCCATGTTGTCGACGACGTAGTGGAACGTGAGCAGATCCGCGGCGAAGAAGACACCGGCCAGCGCCGAGAGCCGGATCGCCCGACCGCTCATCGCGCCGAGTTCCCGGCGTTCGAACCAGGCCGCCAGCAGCAGGAGCGGCAGGCCATAGAGGCAACGAAAGACGACGCCCGTCGCGGGGCTCACGCCGGACCATCGGTAGAAGATCCCCGAGAACGCGATGCAGAACGCCCCGGCGAGCGCGGCGGAGCGCGGGAATCGACCGATCGAGGCCAGCGGGTTCAACGGCCTGGGTCAGTCCCCGCGACGATCGGGGACCCCGACGAACCGCAGTCCGAGCTCCTCGTACTGGATGGGCTCCGGGACCGACGGCGCCTCGAGCATCGGGTCGGTGCCCGACTGGGTCTTCGGGAAGGCCATGACTTCGCGGATGTTCGTCTGGCTCGCGAAGACCATCGCCCAGCGATCGATCCCCAGCGCGATCCCGCCATGCGGCGGGGCGCCGTAGTCGAAGGCATCGAGGACGGCCCCGAACTTCTCGTGCATGCCCTCGATGGTCTGGCCCTGGAGACGGAAGCTCCGTTCGAGCGACTCGCGTCGATGGATCCGGATGGAGCCACCGCCCAGTTCCCAGCCATTGAGCGCGACGTCGTATTGGAGGGCTCTCGCCCGACCCGCCGGATCGTCGGCCGTGCGAACGTCAAGGTCGCCCGATGCGGTGTCGAGGAGCGACTCGTCCTCGGGGAGGACGCCACTGAACGGGTTGTGGGTCGCGTCCCAGCGGGTGTTCTCCTCGTCCCATTGGTACATCGGGAAGCGGTGGACCCAGGCATAGGCCAGGACCGCGGGGTCGGCGAGACCCAGCCGATCCCCGAGTTCGACGCGGAGGCGCCCGAGCACGTCGGCCGTGACCTTGGCGCTGTCGGCGACGATGAGGATGAGGTCGCCCTCCGAAGCCGCGGCCCCCTCGATGATCGCGCGCAGGGCCGCCTCGGTGAGGAACTTGGCGGCGGGACCCTTGATCTCCCCGCCCGCCTCGAGTGCGAGATACGCGAGACCGCGGGCGCCGAACCGCTTGGCGCGCTCGGTCAGCTCGTCGATCTCGCGACGGGTGATCCCGGCCATCCCGGGGGCGACGATCGCCTTGACCTGCCCGCCGGCCGTGAGCGCGCCATCGAAGACCGCGAACCCCGAGGCCGGCGTGCCATCGGGACCACGCAACGCTGGACCGAGGTCGACCAGCTCCATCCCGAACCGGATGTCCGGCTTGTCCGTGCCAAAGCGATCCATGGCCTCGGCGTAGGTCAGGACAGGGAATGGGACCTGCTGGATCGGTCGGTCGGGTGCGACCGCCTCACTCACGGCGATCGCCATCGCCTCGACGAAGCCCATGACCGTGGCCTCGTCGACGAAGCTCATCTCGAGGTCAAGCTGGGTGAACTCGGGCTGCCGATCGCCTCGAAGGTCCTCGTCGCGGTAGCAGCGGGCGATCTGGAAGTAGCGATCCACGCCGGCCACCATCAGCAGCTGCTTGAGCTGCTGCGGGCTCTGCGGGAGGGCGTAGACGCTCCCGGGCTGCAGACGACTGGGGACGATGAAGTCGCGCGCACCTTCGGGCGTGCTCTTGATGAGCGTCGGCGTCTCCACCTCGACGAACCCGTTGTCGTGGTGGATCTCGCGGATCGCCTGGACCATCTTCGAACGCAGCAGCAATCGATCCGCCATCGGCTGCCGGCGGATATCGAGATAGCGGTACTTGAGCCGCAGGCTCTCGTCGACCGGCGCGTCGGGGTCGTTGATGTAGAACGGCGGCGTCTTCGCCTCGGACAGGATCGTGACGTCGCTCGTCTGGACTTCGATCGCGCCGGTCGGCAGCCGCGGATTTTCGGTCCCTGGCAATCGCAACGCGACCGACCCAGACACCGAGACGACGAATTCCGATCGGACCCGGCTGGCCTCCTCGTGGGCGACGGGCGCATCCGCCTTGTCGATGACGACCTGGGTCAGTCCGTGCCGGTCGCGAAGATCGAGGAAGATCAGCTGCCCGTGGTCGCGGCGCCGATGGACCCACCCGGACAACGTGACCGGGGCGCCGGCGTCGGTCGCGCGAAGTTGGCCGCAGGTGTGCGTCCGGTATGGCGTGGCGAGGCTGGCGGTGGGGGGCGTCATGGCCGGCGTATCGTAGTCGAAGCGGCCATCGACCGGCCGCCATCCCGGAGGACGCCATGTTGTCCCAGCGACGCGCCCACACCACCCTGCCGACACAGGACGTCGATGCGCTGCGACCGTTCTACGAAGACATCCTCGGGTTCACGCCGAAGGCCGTCCTGACCGGAGCCGTGATGTACGACGCGGGAGCCGGCACACGATTCGCGATCTCGCGGACCGGTGCTCCCTCGAGCGGCACGCACACCCAGATGGCGTTCAGCGTGCCGGACATCGAGGCGGAGGTGGCCGAGCTGACCGGCCGGGGCGTCGTCTTCGAGGTCTACGAGAACCCGAAGACCGAAGGCGGGATCGCGACCATGGGTGCCGGTCGCGCCGCCTGGTTCAAGGATCCCCACGGCAACCTGCTCGCGGTGATCCAGTTCCACGACGACATCTGACGGTCAGTCGCTCCCGACGCCATGCCGATGCGCGGCATCGGCGCGCAGGAGCTCGCGGGCCAGGTCGGCCAACGCCACCACCTTCTGGGTCCCGGCTGGTAGGTCCTTGAGCTGGACTTCCCCGGCCGCGAGTTCGTCGCCGACGATGACCGCGAAGTGCGCACCGTCCCGGGCCGCGCCCTCTATCTGCTTGCCGAGCTTGCGCTGGCCGAGCTCGGCCCGGGCCGCGACCCCGGCGGCACGAAGCTCCGTGGCGATCGAGAGCCGGATCGCGGTGGCTTCCGGGTCGGCGCCGACGACCACGGCCACGGGCGCCGGTTCCGGGTCCGGGTCCACACCGGTGTCACGCAACGCCAGGACCAGCCGGTCGATACCGATGCCGAAGCCGATCCCCGGCGTCGGCCGACCGCCGAGTCGTTCGACGAGCCCGTCGTAGCGGCCGCCACCGCCGATGGCCTGCTGCTGGCCCTCGCGACCGGCTACGTAGTACTCGAAGGCGGTCCTCGTGTAGTAGTCGAGCCCGCGCACGATCCCCGGGGCAAGCCGATACGGGACGTCGAGCGCCTCGAGATGCGCGCGGACCGAGGCGAAGTGCTCGGCACACGGCCCACACAGGTGATCCGTGACCAGCGGGGCCTCGGCGTTGATGGCGGCCATCGCCGGGTCCTTGGAATCGAGCAGACGCAGGACGTTCCGCTCGAGACGGTCGCGCTCGAGGGCCGGGAGCGCGTCCTGATGCCCGCGGTAGTACGCGGTGAGCGCGCTGATGTAGGCGGGTCGACAGGCGGCGTCGCCGATCGAGTTGAGGTGGACCTCCACGCCGCTGAGACCGGCGTCGCGGTAGAACCGGCTCCCCAGTTCGATGATCTCGGCATCGACCGCTGGTCCCGGGTCGCCGATCGCCTCGACGTCGAACTGCCAGAACTGGCGGTACCGTCCCGCCTGAGGCCGGTCGTGGCGGAACATCGGCCCGATCTCGCTGAGCTTCACCGGTTGCGGCCAGGTCTGCATGCCGTGCTGCACGTACGCCCGAACGATGCCCGCGGTCGGCTCGGGACGGAGCGCCCAGGACTCCGAGTCCTCGGTCCGCGGCGTCAGCCGGAAGAGCTCCTTCTCGACGACATCGGTGACCTCGCCGATCCCGCGCTCGAAGACATCGGTCTGTTCGAAGAGCGGGGTCTCGATCCTGCGATAGCCATACCGGGCCGCGAGGTCCGCGGCAAGGCGCTCGAGGCGCGTCCACGTCGGCGTCTCGGCGGGCAGCAGGTCACGCGTGCCTCGCGGGGCGCGAAAGGTCGGCATCGGCAGCCTGGATCGTGCCGGGGCTAGCGGCGGATCTCGGTATCGGATCCAGGCATCCGGTGGATCCGATCGAACGCATCGTCCTTGTTGGTCTCGATGTCGGTGTACACGTCCTCGACCGCCTCTTCCTTGTCGATGGCGTCGTCGGACTTGTCATCGTCGTCGTCGGGAGCGTAGCCGCCCACGGCACCACCACCCAGCAACTTGTTGATCCTGTCCCTGATGCCCATCGCGGATCTCCTTCGACTGCGTGACCCCGTCAGGATGACAGGACGCGGACTCGATGACGCGTCGCTCGGCGACTAGCCCAGATCGCGCTGCACGCTGATCACGTCCTTGAGGGTCTCGATGCGGCTCATGACCCTCGCGAGCTGCGAGACCGACTGGACCTGGAGCGTCGCCGTCACGACGGCGGTGTGATCCGGGGTGACCCCGACCGATGCCGCGACGATGTTCACCTTGTTCTCGGCCACGACCTGGGTGATGTCCGAGAGGAGCCCGGTGCGGTCATAGGCCTCCACCCGGATCGCGATCGGGTAGGTCTGGGTGGGCTCCGCCTCCCACTCGACCTCGATCAGGCGACTCACCTCGCGCTCGTTGACGACGGTGGGGCACGTCTGCAGGTGGACGGTGACGCCCTTGCCACGGGTGATGAACCCGACGATCGGGTCACCGGGGATCGGATGACAGCACTTCGCGAACCGGACGAGGAGATCGCCCACGCCCTTGACCCGGACGCCACCGGAGCGGGCCACGTGCTGGGCCGGGGCGATGGTCGGCAGCGTGCTCTGGCCATCGTCGACGACCCCGAGCCGCATGACGACGGTCTGGGCGCTGATCGCGCCATACCCGACGGCCGCATAGAAGTCGTCGATGGTCTCGTAGTTGAGCGACTTCGCGACCTCGGCGATGCGCTCGAGGCCGACCGCGGCGATCGATGTCCGCGCCAGCCGTCGAAGCTCGCGCTCGAGCGATTCGCGGCCATGGACGATGTTCTCGTCGCGGTCCTTGCGCTTGAACCATTGACGGATCTTCTCGCGCGCATGGCTCGTGCGGACCACGTTCATCCAGTCGCGCGACGGACCATGCTCGCCCTTGGTCGTGACGATCTCGACGATGTCGCCGTTCTTGAGTCGATAGTCGAGCGGGACGAGGCGGTTGTTGACCTTGGCACCGATCGTCCGGTGGCCGACGTCGGTATGGATCCGGTAGGCGAAGTCGAGCGGCGTGGCACCGGCCGGCAGGTCCTTGATGTCGCCCTTGGGCGTGAAGACGAAGACCTGGTCCTGGAAGATGTCGAGCTTGATGCCCTCGACGAACTCGGTGGCATCGCTGACGTCGCGCTGCCAGTCCATGAGCTGCCGCAGCCACGCCAGCTTGGCGTCGTATTCGCGGTCGGACTTGGTCCCTTCCTTGTACCGCCAGTGCGCCGCGATCCCCACCTCGGAGACCTGGTGCATCTGGTGGGTCCGGATCTGGATCTCCAGCGGCTTGCCATCGAGGGCGATGACCGCCGTGTGGAGCGACTGATAGAGGTTGTTCTTCGGGACCGCGATGTAATCGTCGAACTGGCCGGGGATCGGACGCCAGAGCGAATGGACGATCCCGAGGGCCGCGTAACAGTCGCGCACGTCGTCGACCAGCAGGCGGATCGCATAGACGTCGTAGATCTCGCCGAATTCCGCGCCCTTGCGCTGCATCTTCTTCCAGATGCTGTAGATGTGTTTCGGTCGACCCTCGATATCCGCGACGATCGCGGCGGCCTCGAGACGCGGCCGAAGGTCCGCGATCGCGCGTTCGATGTAGCTCTCGCGGCCCTTGCGTCGCGTATCGAGCAGCTTGGCCAGTTCGCGGAAGCGTTCGGGCTCGAGGACCTTGAACGCGAGGTCCTCGAGTTCCCACTTCATCTGCCAGATCCCGAGACGCTCCGCGAGCGGCGCGTAGATCTCCATCGTCTGGCGGGCGATGCGCTGCTGCTTGTCTGGCGGCAACCCGTGGAGGGTCCGCATGTTGTGCAGGCGGTCGGCGAGCTTGATCAGGACGACCCGGATGTCCTGGGCCATCGCGAGGAACATCTTCCGGATGTTCTCCGCCTGCTGCTGCTCGTGGCTGTGCGTGCTGAATTTCGAGAGCTTCGTCACGCCATCGACGAGCTGCGCGACTTCTGGCCCGAACCGCTCCTCGACGTCCGTCAGGCTGTATTCGGTGTCCTCGGGAACGTCATGGAGGAGCGCCGCCTGGATCGCGATCGGATCGACACCAAGGTCGGCGAGGATCTGGGCCGAGGCGATCGGATGGGTGACGTATGGCTCGCCGGTCGCCCGCCGCTGACCGGTGTGCGCCTCCACGGCCAGGTCGAAGGCTCGATCGACGGGTTCCTGGTCGGCCTCGGGGTAGTGCGCCGCGATCGATGTCCGCAGCGACGTCCGCAGCAGCTCGAGGTCCGGGTCGCCACCGGTCGGCGAACTGGGGATGGCCGGCGCACGGCGCGGTCCTCGACGCGAGTTGGTGGCGTCATCGGAGCCGGATCTCGTGCGCGGCGGGGTCGTCGACATGTCCGCGAAGGATAGCAGCGGTGTTCAGCCGTACCCGAGCTCGCGCAGGGCCGCTTCCGCCTCGGCCCGTTCGTCCCACGGGGTCGCACCGGACGGTCCGATGATCGTCCGTTCGTGGCCCTTGCCCGCGAGCAGGACGATGTCACCCGCGCGGGCGGCTTCGAGGGCCGTGGCGATCGCGGCCCGTCGGTCGGCGATGACCAGGAGATCGCGGCCGCGACGCTTGCCGGCCGATTCGGCGCCCCGGGCGATGTCCTCGAGGATGGCGTGGCGGTCCTCGTCGCGCGGGTCCTCGTCCGTGACCACCACGAGCCGCGCGCGCTCCCCCGCGATCCGACCCATCTGGGGCCGCTTGGCGGTGTCTCGCTCACCGGCCGAGCCGAAGAGCGCGATCACACCGCCCCCTCGAGCCGCGGCCACCGGGGCGAGCAGATCCAGCACGGTCTGCAGCGAGGCCGGGCTATGGGCGTAATCGACGATGACCCCGAACGGTTGCCCGAGATCCACGCGCTCCATCCGGCCCGGCACGCCGTCGAGCCGTCCGAGACCCTCCCGGACACGCTCCGGGTCGAGCCCGGCCGCCTCGCCGAGGGCCACGACCGCCAACGCGTTGTGGACGTTGAACCGCCCGGCCAGCCGCAGGTGCATCGTCGCGTCGCCGGACGGGGCCGTGTACGCGATCCGGATACCGTCCGCATCCTCCTCGACACGCGTCGCCCGGATATCCGCGGTCGGATCCGTGCCGTACGTCAGGACCCTCGCCCCGGCTTCCTGGGTGACGCCGATGAAGAGACCAGCCGACGGGTCGTCCGCGTTGACGATGCCGGTCTTCGGCCAGGTTCGATCCGATGGCTTGGCGATGGCTGGCGTCCGCCCTCGACCGCGGTCGGTCGTCGCGAGTCGCTCGAACAGCGACAGCTTGGCCGCACGGTAGGCGTCCCACGATCCGTGGAACTCCAGGTGCTCATGGGTGACGTTGGTCAGGATCGCGATGTCGTAGGCGACCGACCCGACCCGGTCGAGCGCCAACCCGTGCGACGTCGACTCGATCACGGATGCATGGTCGCCCGCGCCTACCATCGCCCGAAGCATCGACTGCAGGTGCGGCGCATCGGGCGTCGTGGCGTGGGCCGCATTGGGCTCCTGCTGCCCGCCGATCCGGGTGGCGGCCGTCCCGATCATCCCGGTTCGAACCCCCGCCGCCTCGAGGGCGGCGGTCGCGAGGAACGAGGTCGTGGTCTTGCCGTCCGTGCCGGTGATCCCGACGACCGCCAGCTCGTGGCTCGGATCGCCGTACCACCAGGCCGCGGCGGTCGCCAGCGCGGTCTGGCTCCGCTCCACGATCAGCTGCGGCACCGCGACGTCGGGCAGCGCTCGTTCGACGATCACGGCCGCGGCTCCGGCAGCGGCGGCCTGCGCGACGAGATCGTGGCCATCGACGTGCGCGCCCGCGATCGCGACGAAGAGCGAGCCCTCATGGACCGTTCGCGAGTCCTCGGTGACGCCACGGACCGCGATCCGGTCGAGCCCTCGCGCGCCGATCGCCCGACCGTCGATCCGCGCTCCGCGCAGGCGGCCCTCGGCCGTGAGTCGGTCGATGAGCCCCGCGAGCGGTTCGTGGATCGGTCGGCTCGGCCGCGGCAAGGCGTTCGGCGATGGTCATCGGCTCGGTCATCGCGCGACGAGCCTCGCGAGTCGACTCGTCGCGCGGCCGGCGGCGTACCGTCGCGGTCGGAAGACCCGCTCGTGGGCACCCGCGAGCTCGAGCCACTGACCACCGAACGAGAGCTTGTGCTGATAGAGACCCCACATCGGTTCGCCCTCGACGGGCCGGCGCCGGGCACCCGCGACATCGGCGCCACCGAGGTCCATCTCGGTCGCACCTTCGCGGATCGCCAGCTGGATCGCCCGCCAGCGGGCGAGATGGAGGGCACCTGGGTGCGCGCGTCGCGTCTCGGCGCGGTCGCCGGAGTGGACCGTCGACAACCGGCCGCCGTGGCGATACAGCACGAGCCCGGCCAGCGGTGGCCCGTCCGGTGTGGCGTCTTCGCGGACCTCGAGGTACACGAGATGACCCGCCGCGTGGGCTCGCTGCCACCAGCTCGTGAAGGATGCCCGGGGCCCGAACGTGAACTGGCGGCGTTCACCGGTCGCGAGGAGCAGGTCGTAGAAGCCGTCCAGGGCGACATCGACCGGGCCGATCGGGGTCACGAAGCCCTCCCCTGCCCCGCCGCTCCCCGTCCTGGTGTCGTAGCGTCCGACGGCCAGACCGGAGGCCTCCGCCGCGCGGATCCGCTGTCTGCGTGGATTTGGCGATGTGTCCGAACGCCAGTCCTTCATCGACCCCGGTTTCGAGCGGGAGCGTGATCCGGTCTCGTGACGGCTGGATCTCCTCGATCGGGCGGAAGCCGGCCCCGCGGATGACCTCGCGGTAGCCGGCGTCGTCGGCCGGGATCTCGGGGTCCGCGGCCACGACATCGGCGCCGCCCGCGGCAAGGGCCTCGGCGACCGCGATCTGCCGTGCCGCGATCGCGGCGCCACCGACACCATTGGTCGGCGCCGGCCCGCGCGGCACGTAGGCGCTCCCGCCACCGATGAGCGGCCACCGACGTTCCAGCGCCAGGACCCGCCCGCCATCGTCGGTCACGAGGTAGCGCGGTCGCCAGCCGGACGACGCGCGGTGCTCGGCCCACGCGGTCGATTGGTAGATGTGGCCACCGGGAGCATCGACCGCCCGGGCGTCCCAATCGAGCCGTTCAGCCTCCGAGGCGTCCCGCACGGTGATCAATCGGCGCCACCGAACCCGGCCGCGCCGGTCGCCCCGGAGGCTCCGTGTCGTCGACGCGCCCATCGCGTCCGACCCCGGACCCCCGCCTCGTAGGCCTGTCGACCCAGCGGATCCAGGACGAGATCCCACGCGCCGATGTAGCGGACCTCGCGACCACCGAACCCGGTCTTGAAGTGGGCGATGCCCCCGGTCGCGAGTCCCCACAGGTCGTAACTGGTCGCACCCGCCTCGCGCGACGTGCGGATGGCCTCCCACTTGAGCAGGTAGTTCGCCCGTGAATCGGCGCCGGCGGCCGTCATCCCACCGTACGGCTCGACCACCCGGGTCCCACAACGGACGAGGAAGAGCGTCGCCACCGGTTCGCCATCGGGAAGCTGCGCGAACAGCAGGCGCGCCCGACCGGCGGGGCGGTACGCCTCCCACACGTCCCGGTACGCCGCCTCGGTCCGGATCAGGAACCCGGCACGATCGGCGGTCTCGCGGTAGATCCGGTAGAACTCCGGCAGCCGATCCACCTCGGCATCCACCACCGTGATCCCGCCGGCGCGGGCCTTGTTGACGTACTGGCGCCACTTCTTCCGCAGGTCGCCCCACAACGCGGTCTCATCGGGTCGCAGATCGATGACCCTCGTGGATGCCGGCTGGATGGCGGGAGCGGGACGCCAGCCGGCGACCTTGAGCGCCCGTTGCGTCGCCTGCTCGAGGTCGAGGGGGCCTTCGGCTTCGATCTCGGGGTCGATCCGGACGTGGCTCACCCGACCCGCGACGTCGCGCAGGGTCGTCCGGCAGGCTTCGCTGAAGGCCTCGATGGACGCCGCCGTCCAGGTCGACGACACGGGTCCCCGAGGCGCGTACGCGAAGGCCCACGGCATCGGACGCGGGCGACGCACGAGGATCTGGGCACCGATCGGACCATCCTCGCCGGGGACATCGGCCGTGACGCGATGGGCGGTCCAGCCATTGACCGCCTTGACGTGCGCCCAGCCCGACAGCTGGAGGTAGGAACCGGGGTCGCATCCGGCCACGAAGGCGTCCCAGGCCGATGCCTCGACGAGCTCCGTCACGACCGTCGCGGGCGGCGAAGCACGTCGACCATGACCCCGACGATAGACGGCAGCTCGGGGATCCGCAAGGCGAACGAGATCCCCGCGTAGGCCACCCCGAACGCCAGACTGACCACGGTCGCTTCGGCGATGAGCGCGAGGCGCCCGGGATCGAACCCGAAGGCCACGTCGACGGTGCCGAGGACGACGTAGGCGATCGCGCCGGCCGCGACGCCCGCCACCACGGACTCGACGCCGACGCGGAGCAGGCCGACCACGGTGAAGTGGAACAGCCGTCGATGCAGGATCACCAACAGGACGATCGCCTCGATCCAGGCCGCGATCGCGATGGCGACGGCGATCCCCGCGAGGCCGTACGGACCGACCAGGATCAGCGCCAGCGTGCAGTTGATCGCGACGGCCCCGATCGCGGCGAGGACCGGCGTGACCGTGTCCTGACGCGCGTAGAACGCGCGGGCCAGCACGGCGATCAGGGAATGCGCGGTCAGACCGAGCATGAAGCACAGCAGCGTCGTGGCGATGATGTCGATGTCGGTCGGTCGGACCCGTGCCGAGCCGAACAGGATCTCGACGACCTGCACCCGCAGCACGCCGGTCAGGATCGCGATCGGCACCATCACGTAGATCAGGAGCCGCAGCGCGCGGGTCAGCAGGTCCACGTACGCGACCTCGCGACCCACGGCGGCCTCGCGTGACAGCGATGGCAGCAGGACGATGCCGAGCGGGACCCCGATGATGCCAAGCGGGATCTGCAGCAGCGCGAAGGCGAAGTTGAAGTCCGACACGGCGCCGACCCCCAGACCACTCGCGAGGGCGGTCACGACGATGAACGTGATCTGCGTGACGCCCAACCCGATGGCCCGGGGCGCCATCAGCGTCAGCGCCCGTCGCGCCTGCGGGTCCGAGGTCTCGATCCGCGGCTGGTACCGGAACCCGAGATGCCGCATCGGCCGAAGCTGGACGAGGAGGTGTCCCAGGGAACCGAGGACGACGCCGATCGCGAGACCCTCGATGCCGAGCGACACCCCGAGCGTCTTGGCGGCGACGATGATCACGAGGTTGTAGACGATCGGCGCCACGGCCGACGCCGCGAACCTGCCACCGGAATTGAGCACGCTGGTGGCGACGGCGCCAAGGGCGAGGAAGATCGGGCTGAGCAGCATGATCCGCGTCAGCTCGACGGTCTTCGCCAGCTCCACGGGTCCGAAGCCCGGCGTGATGGCGGCCATGACGACCGGCGCCAGGATGAACAGGGCGACGGCGAGCACCAGGAGGCCGATGACCATCAGGTTGATCACGGTCGAGACGACGCGCCACGCCCGGGGCAGCTCGTTCGAGGTGAACAACCCGGAGATGATCGGGATCAGCGCCGATGACAGCGCGCCGGCCGCGACCAGCTGGAAGATCAGGTCCGGGATGCGGAAGGCCGCGAAGAACGCATCGAGCTCGCGGCCGACCGGGAACGTGTCCGCGATGACGAAGATGCGGACATAGCCAAGGACCCGGGAGATCAGGAACGCCCCGGACACCACCAACCCGGCACGCGCCAGGGAGCCCGTCGCCGTCACGGAGCGGTGTCGCGTCGCGCCCGGGGGTGCGCCTCCCGGTACGCCGTGCGGAGTCGGACCGGCGATACGTGCGTATAGATCTGCGTGGTCGCGAGACTCTCGTGTCCGAGCAGCTCCTGGACGACGCGGAGGTCCGCGCCCCCATCGAGGAGATGGGTGGCGAAGGAATGGCGCAGCGTGTGTGGCGATACGCCGTCCGGCAGACCGGCGCGGCGTCGGAGTCGGTCCAGCCGGTATCGCAGCCCGCGGACCCCGAGTGGGTCGCCAAGATGGTTCAGGAAGACCTGCGGCGGCGCGAGGTCGTCGTGACCACGAGCGAGCAGGGTCGGTCGTCCATCCTCGAGATAGGCCGACAGCGACGCCCGCGCCGGTCGTCCGAGCAGCCCGACCCGTTGCTTTCGACCCTTCCCGATGACCCGGAGCTCCCCGCGTCGGAGATCCAGCTCGCCGAGTCGCGCATCGGCGAGCTCGGAGATCCGAAGGCCCGCCGCGTACGCGGTCTCGACGAGGGCGCGATCCCGGAGGGCCAGCGCCGTCTCGAGCGCCACCCGTTCCGGTGTGCCGGCGAGCGCGGCCGCGTCCAGATCCGCGGTCACGACGTCGAGCATCGCCGCGACGTCGTCGACCGCGAGGACCCGAGGCAATCGACCCGGTTGCCGCGGCGTGGCGATCGCCCCCCAGGGATCACCGGGCGCGATGCCGTCGCGTGCCGCCCAGCGATGGAAGGAGCGGATCGCCGCGAGCCGCTGACCCACCGACGATCTCGCGTGGCCGGCACTCAGCTCGGCGACATAGGCGCGAAGGTCGCTCCTGCCCGGGGTCCGCCAGTCCACGCCCCGGGCATCGAGCCACGCGAGGTAGGCCGCGATCGTGCTGCGATAGGAGCGGCGGGTATGCGGTGACGCGTCGCGGGCGGTGAGGGTCTGGAGGAACCGCGACAGGGCCGCGGGGATCGCAGGGTCGACGGCGACCCCGCTCACGCGTCGGCGGCCGGTTCGGCAGCGTCCGACGATGGCATGACCCGTTCGTATCGCTGTTCGTCGGTCTCGTTGGTCCTGGTCGCCCGTCGCGCGGTCGTCTTGGGCTTGGCGCGGCCCTTGGCCGGAGGCTTCTTGCCGGCCGGTGCGCCACGCCGCGCTCCACGCGTCGGACGAGCGATCGCCTCGGGGTTCGGCGGGCCACCGGCGTACCGCTCGCCGGCGACGATCGCGTCCGGTCCGACATCCATCGCGGACCCACAGACCAGACAGATCGCTGCCTCGCCCTTGCGTCCGATCGGTCCTTCGTCGGTCTCGTGCACGCCACCCAGCGGCTCGTCGTTGGTCGTGTAGTCGCACTTGGGATAGTTGGAACATCCCCAGAAGACGTTTCCGGTGCGTCGTGCGCGACGCGGCACGAGATGCCCGTCGTGATTCTTCGGGCACTCCACGGTGAACGGGAGCGGATCGGGCGGTGGCGGACCGTCCTTCTTGATGAACTTGCACTCGGGATAGCGCGAGCACCCGACGAACGGGCCGAACCGCCCGTTCTTCCCGACCAGGGTGCCCTGGCCGCACTCCGGGCAGACCTCGCCGGTGCCTTCCTGGACGATGTCCTCGATCGGCCAGGGCTTGGTCTCCTTGTGCTCGGGGTACAGCGAACAGGCGACGAATGGCCCGTTCCGCCCGAAGCGGAGCACCATCGGATGGCCGAGCGAACACACCTCGTCGGTGGCCCGCGTCCAGGGCGCGATGTCGCCACCGGCCTCGACCGCCAGCTTGAGCGGCCCGTAGAAGGCGCGGAGCAGCGGGACCCAGGCGCGCTCGCCGAGGGCGACCTCGTCCAGCTCCTCTTCCATCCGGGCCGTGAACCCAAGGTCGACGTAGTCCCCGAAGTGCTCGACGAGCAGGTCGGTCACGACCTCGGCGACCAGTTCCGGATGCAGGCGGCGCTCCTCGACCCGGACGTAGCCGCGATCCGTGATCGTGGAGATGGTCGCGGCGTACGTGGATGGGCGGCCGATGCCGTTCTCCTCGAGCGCCTTGATCAGCGTCGCCTCGGTGAAGCGCGGCGGCGGCTCGGTGAAGTGCTGCGTGGGCGTGACGTCGTTCACGCTCGTGGTGGCACCGTCGGCGAGGGTCGGCAACCTGGTGCCGGCTTCATCCTCGTCGTCGGACGCGGCGTCGTCCCGACCTTCGGTGTAGACGATCGCGAACCCGTCGAAGAGCACCTTGGTCGCCGACGCGCGCAACTCATAGCGACCGTCGACCAGCTCGATCGTCGTGGTCTCGAGCTCCTTCGGGGACATCTGCGATGCCAGGGCTCGCTGCCAGATGAGCCGATACAGCCGAGCCTCGTCCGACGGCAGGTAGGCCGCCATCGAATCGGGGTCGCGCCGGAAGCTCGTGGGCCGGATCGACTCGTGCGCCTCCTGGGCGCCCTTGGCCTTGGTCTTGTAGACGCGACCCTTGGGCATCGTGTACGGCTCGCCGTAGCGCTCGCCGATGACCTCGCGAGCCTCGCCCATCGCGATGCCGGCGATGGCCGTGGAGTCGGTGCGCATGTAGGTGATGAGCCCGACGTGGCCCTGTGGCGTATCGGCGCCCTCGTACAGGCGCTGCGCGACCGACATCGTCCGCTTCGGGCTGAACCCGAGCTTGCGGCTGGCTTCCTGCTGGAGGGTCGACGTCGTGAACGGTGCCGATGGCGATCGCTTCTGGGTCCGGGTGCCGACCTTCGAGACCACCGGGTGCAGCGTGCGGATCGCCGCGACGTGCAGGTCCGAGGTCGCCTCGTCGGCGATCTCGGGCGCCGCGCCGTCGATGCGGACGAGATCCGCGCTGAAGGCCTCGCCGGCGGCCGTCTGCAGGATCGCCTCGATCGTCCAGTACTCGCGGGCGGTGAATGCCGTGATCTCACGCTCGCGCTCCACGACGAGCCGCACGGCCACGGACTGGACGCGGCCCGCGGAGAGTCCACGCTGGACCTTGCGCCCGATGAGCGGGCTGAGCGTGTAGCCCACGAGCCGATCGACGATCCGTCGAGTCTGCTGGGCATCGACGAGGTTCTTGTCGATGTCGCGCGGGTTCGCGAATGCCTCGCGGATGGCCAATTCGGTGATCTCCGAGAACGTCACGCGCCGGGTGTGGTCACTCGGGACGTTGGCGGCTTCGGCCACATGCCAGGCGATCGCCTCGCCTTCACGGTCGAGGTCGGTCGCGAGGAACACCATGTCGGCGGTCTTGGCCGCTTTGGTGATCTCGGCGAGCTGCTTGCGGCGATCCTCGGTGATGACGTACTCGGGCGCGAAGTCGTGATCGACGTCGACCCCGAACTTGCCCTTGCCCGGGTTCTCGGGCAGGTCACGGACATGACCGTACGAGGCAAGGACCTTGTAGTCGGGACCCAGGTAGCGTTCGATCGTGCGCGCCTTTGCCGGCGACTCCACGATCACGAGGTTCTTTGGCACGGCCGGGAGTGTAGCACCGGGTCCTGCACGGACCCGTATCTCGCGTGCGCCGGGGACGTGCCGGTCGCGCGTCCGCTGCCCGCGGCTGCCGGGGGTCAGACCTCGCGGATGCGGCGGAGGAAGTCCTCGTCGATCTCCAGATCGGCCTCGGCGGCGGCGGCGCCATCGGGCCCGAAGCCGGGCCGGACACCGGCGCCGATCGCGACGGGCCGGTCGGCGCTGTTGCCGAGCGAGGACGTCGGGATCTCGAGGAACCGGATCAGGACCCAGGCGAACACGAACACCGAGGCGCTGTCGTCGGCGAACACCGGCCGTTTCCCGTCCAGGGTGCGCAGGTTGGTACAGCGCAGCGTGATGTCGAGCGGGCTCGGCATCTCGAACAGGTCCGTGACGAGCGGCTGTTCCCCGTTGACGTGGATCACGGCGTTATGGATCACCGGCTCATGATGGCCACGCGGACCCGTCGCGTCAGCCGGACGATGGTCCGGTCAGGGGTGGTAGAAGTCGATCACCAGGCGGACCCGACTGTGCGAGACCCAGACGCCGATCCCGACGCGGTCGTACTTGGCATTCATCAGGTTCACGTAGTGCCCGCCGCTGTACGACTTCTCGCTCTGGAAGAAGCGGTGCGAGCCCAGCACGGCCGATCGAGCGCCACCGGACCGGCAACCGATGTTCTCGGCCCAGCGGTAGCTCTTGTACCCCGCGTGGCGGAGTCGGTCTCCCGGATTGCCACCGATGAAGTGGCTGCAATCCGCACCGATCGCGAGCTTGCGTGCATAGGGACGCGAGACGTTGGTGCTGATCCCTCGATCGAGCTTGAGTGGCGCGACGTTGCGACCGCCCGGGCTCGAGCAGTGGCCCGCGGCGGTGACCCAGCCCCCGGTCCTCGTGCAGTTCATCAAGCGGAGGTAGTAGGTCTCGACCGCGCCCCAGCTGCCACCACCCACGGCGTGACCGCCACTGGTCGGCGGCGGGACGTGACGGACCTTGACCTTGGCCTTGACCTGCTTGGGTTTCGCGACGGTCTTGAACCAGCCACTCGAGCGGCTCGCGATCGGCGATCCGTCGCGGCTGCGAGCCCCGGCCCCGACCTGCATGGTGACCTTGGCCCCGAGCGGCAGCACCTTCGATGGGATGAACACGAGGACGCGGTCACCTTCGGCGAAGGAGATCTTGCCGGCGACCGGCTTGCCCGCGGCGGTGACCGTGAAGGCGGCCTTGGTCGAACGCGGGTCCATCGGGGTCGTGAATCGGACCGAGATCGCGGCGTCGCGAGCGACGGCCGTCGTCTCGTCCCGTGGCCGGAACCGCACGACGGCCGCACCGGCGATGGTCCGGAACGTCGAGGTCGCTCGCGTCACCGCCACCCCATCGGCGTCGCGGACCCCGTCGACGGTGATCTGGTACTGGGCGCCAGCCTTGAGCGGCTTCGATGGCGTGAAGGTGTAGGTCGTCGTGCCGTCGTCGGTCGCCGTGGAGGTCACGGAACCGGTCACCGCGGGCTCGACCTGGACGGCCGGCTCGACCGTCGCTGGATCGACCGGCCCGTCGAAGACGATCTGGAAGGTGCTCCCGACGGACACCCGCTTGCCCACGAGATCCGACGGGGTGATCCGGGCGCCGCCGGCATCTCGCGTGAGGAAGGCGGCCCTCGCGGGGCTGGCCATCGGGGCACCGGAGCTGGCGAGCGCGCCCGCATCGACGGTGATCGTGTGATACGTCCCCGACGCCCAGTGCTGGCTTGGCGTCACCGTCAGCGTCCGACCGGTGGCGTCCCAGCTGAGCACGACCGGGGTCGCCGGTCGGACGGAGAGCGCGGCCTCGACCGAGCGTTGGTCCATCGGGGCGGTGAACTCGATCGTCACCGGAGAACGCAGGTCACGACCGGTCGACACCAGCGATCCGAAGCTCGCCGTGGTCAGAGGCACGTCGACGCCGACCGGCGCGGCGGTCGTGGGGACCGGGCGGGCAGCGGCGATCACGCCAAAGGCGAGGAGCGCACCAAGACCGACGGCCAGCCCCGTCCTCGCAAGGATGGAACGACCGAGGGCGGCACTCGCATAGACGGCGGCCAGGATGGGGACGGCCAACATCGCCGTGGCCAGTTTTCGCAATAGACGACGCTCCCTGCTGGGGCATGGGGCGGGCCCGGATCGGGCCTGTGCCGGTCGCGCGGGGGTCACGACCTGGCCGGAGGGTAGCACCGGTCGGGCGGAACCGGCAACCATCCCGCACCCCATCAGCCGGCTCCGGTGCCACCCGAACGCCGCCGTCGGGACCGTGGTCGGGCCACCTTGAGGGCGAGCGTCCCTGCGGGTCGATAGCGTCCGAAGGCACCCGCGACCAGCCCGCGCCGCTCGAGCAGCGTGAGCGTCGCGAGCACGGTCGCCACGGTCGATCCGGTGGTCGCGACGAGGGCATCGACCGTGACATGACCCTCCACCAGCGCCTGACCGACCTGGCCCGCCATCGCACCGAGATCCGCGAGCGTGGCCCCCGCGAGGGGTGTCGCTCGCACGGCCGATGGCGTGGTCGCCAGACCGAGATCCTCGATGAGCTGGGGCACGCCGGACACGATCCGGGCACTCCCCGGGAACTCGCGCAGGAACGACAGGCAGCCGGCGCTCGCGTTCGAGTCGATCGGACCAGGCACGAGGAAGCAGTCCCGACCCTGCTCGAGTGACCACGACGCCGTGAGCAGGGCCCCACTCCTGGCGGGCGCCTCCACGACCACGGTGGCGTCGGCCAACCCGCTGATGAGGCGATTCCGACGCGGGAACGTCCACGCCAGGGGCTCCGCGTCGGGCGCCATCTCGGACACGATGACCCCACCACCGGCGACGATGTCCCTGGCGAGTCGCGCATGGGCTCGCGGATACAGGCGAGCGTGTCCACCGCCGATCACCGCGACCGTCCTGCCGCCGGCATCGAGGGTGGCCGCGTGCGCCGCTCCGTCGATGCCGACCGCCAGACCCGACACCACCGTCGCATCGACGCCGACCAGGGCATGGGCGATCCGTGCGGCGAGCGAGCGCCCGTCGGTCGTGGCCCGCCGCGTACCGACGACCGCGACGGCGCGCGGCGTGCCCAGCGCGTCCACGTCGCCGTGAACGAACAGCACCGGTGGCGGGAGATCGATCGCCGCCAATCGCGACGGGTACCGTGGGTCGTCGACCGTGAGGACCTCCAGACCGAGCCGGGCGATCCGCTCCAGCGTGCGCGGCGCATTCGCCGCCGCGGCAGCGATCGCGGTCGCGACGCCAAGCGTGAGCTCGGGTCCGGCTCGTTCCCCGTCGTCAGGCCGTTCGCTGCCGATCGCGACGAGTGCCAGTGGCCCGCCGACCCGCGCCGCGATCTCGAGGATGCCGCGACCACTGCCGATCCGTCGAAGCAGCGTGGCGAACCCGACGGGCCCGAGTCCATCCACAGCCGTCAGCACGGCCCAGGCGTCGCGTTCCGCATCACGTTCCGCTCGTTCGGCGTCGCGATCGGGCATCGGCGTGTCGGACGGCGATCCGGTCACGGTCTGCGTGTCGACCTTTCCGGTCGGTCCGTCAAGACCCACGCCGATCACCTAGAGCGCCCTGGCGGCGGTCAGCCGCGTGGCCGGCGTCCGGAACCATGCTGCCTCGTCGAGATGCGCGGCGCGCACGACGGGCGCGCCGTCCAGATCGGCGATCGTCCGCGAGACCCGAAGCAGCCGATCGGTGCCACGCCCGCTCGCCTCCGACTGATCCGCCAGTTCGATGACGCGCCGGCGGGCCGTGCCATCGAGACCGCACGCCTCGCGGAGCCTCGAACCCGACAGGCGGGCGTTGACCGGCGCGCCGTCACTGGACGCCCACCGCGAGGCGCCGATCGAACGCGCGTCCCGGATCCTGTTCGCGACGACCGACGACGCCTCGGGGACGGGTCCTTCCATCAGCGCGGCCGGCGCCACGCGGGGCATGCTGATCCAGATGTCGATCCGATCGCGCAAGGGCCCGGACACGCGACGTTCGTATCGCTCCACGACGCCGATCGGACATCCGCAGCCCGCGTCATTGACCCCCGAGTATCCGCATGGACACGGGTTCATGGCCGCGACCAGCTGGAACCTCGCCGGAAAGGTCGTCGAGCGTCCGGCCCGCGCGATCACCACGCGGCCCTCCTCGAGGGGCTGGCGGAGGGACTCCAGGACATCGCGATCGAACTCGGGGAGTTCGTCGAGGAACAGGACGCCATGATCCGCGAGCGTCACCTCGCCGGGCGACAGCCGCGGACCGCCGCCGACCATCGCGGCATACGAGATCGTGTGATGGGGCGCCTGGAACGGCGGGCGGCGGACGAGCGCGGTGATCGGTCCCATGCCCGCGGCCGATGCCACGACCGTGACCGCGAGTGCGGCCGCATCGTCGAGCGGAGGCAGCAATCCGGGCACGGTCCTCGCGAGCAAGGTCTTGCCCACGCCGGGCGGCCCGCTCAACAGCAGGCCATGCCCGCCCGCGAGGGCGATCTCGAGGCCACGCCGAGCTTCGAGCTGCCCTCGAACCTCGCAGAGGTCTGGATCCCGCCCGGCATCCCGATCACCCGTCGTGCCCGGGGCCAGACGTCGAGGGTCCGTCTCGGCCGCCTCGACCGTCCCAAGGCCCACGCGCGGGACCGACCGCATCCTCGGCCGGGATCGTGGCGTCCGCACCGCCTCGACCGCATCGGCCAACGTGGCGACGCCAACGACGGCCACGCCTCGCACCAATCCGGCCTCCTCGACGGCCGACGACGGCACGGCGACCCGTCGGATACCACGCGCGGCGAGTGCCGCGACCATCGGGAGGATGCCCGGCACGGCGCGCACCTCGCCACCGAGCGACAGCTCACCGAGGAGCCCGATCGCGTCCGGACCAGGTCGGACCTGCTCGGAACCGAGGAGGATCCCGATGGCCATCGCCAGGTCGAGCGACACCCCGGTCTTGCGCAGGTCCGCCGGCGCGAGGTTGATGGTGATGCGCCGCGGCGGGAACGTGTAGCCCGCGTTGCGGATGGCGCCCCGGATCCGTTCGCGGGCCTCTGAAAGCGCCGTATCCGGGAGCCCGACGATCGTGAAGCCGGGCAGCCCTGACGCGACATCGACCTCCACGCGGATGGATCGGCCATCCAGGCCGAGCAGCGTTGCGGACGGGACGGTGGCCAACACGCCGCCACCCTAGGCGGCGGCGATCACCTGCGGCTCACCGACGGATCGACCGTGGGTCATCCGGAACGACCGCCACGACGGGCGCCCGATCGCTCAGGTTCGGGCGGGGATGGCTCCCGCGATCGGCGTGCCAGCCGGCTTGTCGACGCCGCGGGCGAAGTGGAGCAGCGATCCGCCAAGCGCCGAATCGGCCTTCATGAACATGAACGGCGCGCCGGAGTTCAGGGCGCTGATGGCACCGCGGTACTCGTTGACGACCTGGTGGTCGATCGTGCGGCGCAGCGCGCCCTCGGCATTCTTGACGTTGATCCCGGTGAACGCGTTGGACCGGTTCAGGACCAGCTGGACCTTGCCGGGCGGGTATCCCAAGTGGTCCACGGTCTCGAGGATGAGTCGGACGTTCTTGAGGCACGAGAGGTCCGCGGTCATCACGACGAAGATCGTGTCCGCGACCTCGAAGACGCCGAGGTTGACGTCGTCGAGCCGCTTGTCGATGTCGACCACGATGTAGTCGTACGCGCTCTGGAGCTGCTCGGCGATCAGCGGCAGGTGCTCCGGGCTGACCAGTTCGGCGGTCTCCGGTGACGGCGGGGCCAGCAGCAGGTCGACGCCGGAGTCGTGCTTGACCAGGACGCTCTTGATCAGGTCCACGTCGATCGAGGACGCGGTGACGACATCCACGATGCTCTTGCGGTCGAGACCGAGGTCGAGGAAGACCCGGTGGTCGCCGAACTGCAGGTTGCCGTCGATCAGGCAGACCTTGCGCCCCAGCTCGCGGTGGAGGGCGATGGCGGCGTTGATCGCGATCGTCGTGGTCCCGACGCCACCCTTGGCGCCGTAGAACGCGAGGATGCGACCGAGTGGCGGGCGCGAGAGCAGGACATCCTTGGGGGCGAACCGGGCCAGCAGGCTCTTGATCCGGGCCATGAGCTCGGCCGGGTGGAACGGCTTGATCAGGTAGTCGTCGGCGCCGGCCTTGAGTCCGCGGACCTTCTGCTCCACCTCGCGCTCAGCCGTGAGCATGATGATCGGCACGTGGGAGGACTCGCCTTCCTCACTGCGGATCTTCGTCGCGACCTGGTAGCCATCGAGCTTGGGCAGCGCGACATCGAGCAGGATGAGATCGGGGGCCTCGGCACCCCACAGACGGAATCCTTCGGCGCCATCGGCCGCGACGATGACCTCGTACCCCTCTTGCTTGAGGGTGTACTGCAGGAGTCGCTGGACGTTCTGGTCGTCGTCGACGACGAGGATCTTGGCCGCCATCGGTCCTCCACGGGATGGGTGGAACGTACCGACACCCCGACGTCGGCGTCGCGATTATAGGCCGCGACCCCGTCGGGTCGTCACCTGACCTTTGTCGTGGGGATCATGGCCTCGAAGACCAGTCGACTCCAGGATTCCATGCGGTCCACGACCGCCGCGACATCGTCGATGCTGGCGAAACCCCCATCGAGTTTGTCGGTCTCGCGAACGGTCACCGAACGGCCGGCCGCGTCGGCGACATAGACCGCCCCGAGGTGGACGGCGCCGACCTCGGTCGTGTCGTCATTGAGCAGGGCGATCAGCTCGAACGACGGGACGAAGTCCGCGGCCAGTTCCTCGGTCCATTCGCGTCGAAGACCGCCCTCCAGATCGCGATCGCCGGGGTTGAGGTGGCCGCCGACCCCGATCGAGTAGCGGTCGTGCAGGCGGGCGTCGGTGCCGGCCCGGGTCCGTCGCATCAGGAAGAACGCGTCGCCATCACGCAGGACGAGGTACGGGATCACCTGCTTCCAGGACGGGTCCACCTCCATGGCTGCCCGAGGCATGAAGCGGCCCTCGCGACCCACCAGCGCCTCGAAGTCCTCCAGACCGTCGGTCCGAAGGCCGTACCACGCCGCCGCATCCGGCAGCAGCGCCCGCGGGACGACGAGGACCTGCTCATCCACCGGCGGGTGGCTCGAGTCGATCACGCGCCGCCTGGAATCGTTCCCGCAGCACCGTCTCGTCCGGACCGCCGGGTCGCTCCAGGGCCGTCAGCCACTCGTCGATCACGTCCCGGAGGTCACGCAACCTGGCCACGATGGCCGGCGCGTTCGTCGTCGCGATGGCGGCACCCATCGACGGATCCCCGCGAGCGATCCTCGTCATGTCGCGCCAGCCCCCGGCGGCCAGGGCCGCCGCATCTGGCCAGTCTGCGCGGGGCACCATGCCGGCACGCCCGACCACCGTCTCGACCAGCGCCGCCGA
This sequence comes from uncultured Chloroflexia bacterium, assembly GCA_963778805.1. Lineage (GTDB taxonomy): Bacteria > Chloroflexota > Limnocylindria > Limnocylindrales > CSP1-4 > SPCO01. The sequence goes on from CAVZVT010000005.1 coordinate 610,517, forward strand.
GACGACCAGTGGCAGGTGGCTGACCGCGGCGACCGCGGCATCGTGATCGTCGGCCGTCATGACGATCGGGGTCGCGCCACAGGCCACCGCCAGGGACACCACGGCACCGACATCGTCGACGGCACCGACATCGCTCGGCACGACGACCCATGGCCGCCCATCGAAGAGATCGGCCGTGGCGGCGCCGTATCCGGTCGGTCTCGAGACCGGCCATGGGGTGCCCGCCAACGTAGCGAAGACCCAGGGTGCGGGCGCGGTCCAGGAGCACGCCCTTCGTGCTCGCGACGTCCGTCACGATCGCCTCGGGCCCCAGCGACCCCGCCCATGGTCCGGCGAGTCCGTCGAGCAGCCCGAGGCAGTCGGTCGCCGGGGCGGCCAGCACGATCAGGTCAGCCCCGGCGATGGCGTGTTCCGGGCTGGTGGCGGCAAGGTCGATGACGCCGTCGGCGACGGCCTGTGCTGGCCCGGCACCCGACGGGCTCCAGGCGGTCACGGACCACGGCGACCCCGCGGTCCCATCGAGTCGGTGCAGGGCACGAGCGATCGACCCCCCGATGAGGCCGAACCCAAGCAGGGCGACGCGCATCGATCTAGGCGAGCGTCAGGTCGGACGACCCGATCACTCGACCCAGCCGGTGTCGTCCGAACCCGGGACCTTGGGCGGACCGCCACGGCGGCGACCCGCTCGCCGATCCCCACGACGGCGCTCCCCTTCGACCTCAGGCGGTCCGGGATCGTCCGGTGGGTTCTGTCGGCGATGGTGCAGGCGCCGTTCGCTGTCGCGCCGTTCCTCGTTGAGGGACGCGCCGCAGCGTGGACAACGACGCTCCTCCGCGAAGAGCGATTCGATCGGGGCGACCGTGTAGATCTGGCGACCGCACGCCCGGCACGCGAGTCTCGGCACTCAGACCACCGGCAACGAGGCCAACGCGGCCTCGACCTTCTCGATCGGGTACTCGTAGTCCTCGAGCGAGCCGTCGAGGTATCGCTCGTAGGCCGACAGGTCGAAATGACCGTGGCCGCACAGATTGAACAGGATGACCTTGGCTTCGCCCGCCTCCCGGGCGGCCAGGGCTTCGTCGATCGCGACGCGGATGGCGTGCGCTGGCTCGGGGGCGGGCAGGATCCCTTCGGCTCGGGCGAACATCACGCCGGCCTCGAAGCTCGAGCGCTGATGGACGCTTCGCGCCTCGATATCGCCGTGGTCCTTGAGCAGGCTCACGAGCGGCGACATCCCGTGGTAGCGCAGACCACCCGCATGGATCGGATCCGGGATGAAGTCGGCTCCGAGGGTATGCATCTTCACGATCGGCGCCATCTTCCCGGTGTCGCCATAGTCGTAGGCGTAGACGCCACGGGTCAGGGTGGGTGCTGCCTCGGGTTCGACGGCGATGATCTTGTGCGACGCGCCCTCACGGAAGTTCCGGCCCAGGAACGGGAACGTCAGCCCGGCGAAGTTCGAACCACCCCCCGCGCAGCCGATGACGACGTCGGGCGACTCACCGGCCATCCCCATCTGCTCGATGGCCTCCTGGCCGATGACCGTCTGATGGAGCAGGACGTGGTTGAGGACACTCCCCAGGGCGTACTTCGTGTCCTCGCGGGTCGCGGCGTCTTCCACGGCCTCGCTGATGGCCATCCCGAGCGAACCCGGGCTGTCAGGGGTCTGGGCGAGCACGGCCCGGCCATAGTTCGTCGTCAGTGACGGGCTCGCGACGACCTCCGCGCCGTAGGTCTCCATCAGGATCCGGCGGTAGGGCTTCTGGTCGTAGCTCGCCCGAACCATGTAGACCTTGACCTCGAGGCCGAACAGGGCGCCCGCGAAGGCCATCGCCGAGCCCCACTGGCCGGCGCCGGTCTCGGTGGCGATCCGCTTGACCCCGGCCTCCTTGTTGTAGAACGCCTGCGGGATCGCCGTGTTCGGCTTGTGGCTGCCAGCCGGGCTCACGCCCTCGTACTTGTAGTAGATGTGGGCCGGCGTATCGAGCACGCGCTCGAGACGATGCGCCCGGTACAGCGGGCTCGGCCGATACAGCCGATACGCATCGCGGACCGGCTCGGGGATCTCGATCTCGCGCTCAGCCGAGACTTCCTGGCCGATCAGGGCCATCGGGAAGAGGGGCGCCAGGTCGTCGGGGCCGATCGGCTGCATCGTGCCCGGATGGAGCGGCGGCGAGGGCGGCACGGGCAGGTCGGCGGCGATGTTGTACCAGGCGCGCGGGATCCGCGACTCATCGAGGACGAACTTCGTCTGTCGGGGGTCCACTGGCGACATCTCGCCCTCCTGCACTCGCGGTCACGACGACGTTGGATCAGCGTCGCACCGGGACGCGAGCCTAGCGCGCGCGACCTGCCCAACGCAACCGGTCAAGACGGATCCGCGCCGCCCTCAACCGAGCGAGAGCAGCTCGAGGGGTTCGTAGCGGGCGGGGCCACCGCCGGTCAGGCTCTCGAACAACCCGATCTGCTCGATCCGGGCATCCAGTCTGCGCTCGCCGATCGCCTCGACCAGTCGTCCGGCCACGGCCTGGCCAGCTGGCACGCCGTCGGATCGCGCGAGCGTCAGATGGGCGCGAAACGGCCGGGTCTCCGGCGACCAACCGACCTCGACCAGCGCTCGATCGATCGCGGCGGCCGCATCGGCGAGCGCCTCCGCACCGGCGACGACGCCGATCCAGAGCGCCCGCGGTCGACCGCCGACCGGGAACGTCCCGGCGCCGCCCAGCGCCACGTCAAAGGCCGCGATCCCGGCGGCACCTTCACGCACAGCCGTCTCGGTCGGGGCGACGCGATCGTCGAGGGTCGGGCCAAGGAACCGAAGGGTCAGGTGGAGGCCGTCGAGACGAACCCAGCGCACGTCACGCCCGCCGCCCGGCACGCCCTGGGAACGGACGGTCTCGACCAGCTCGGCGATCTCCGCAACGGTCGCCGCCGGCAGTGGCGCGGCCACGAAGAGGCGACGACCCGGCAGGTCGGCCCCCGGCCACGTCCGCCGAGGCGACGTCATCCTTCGGCGGTCTTGCCGGTCTCGAGCTCCCAGGCGACACGGTCGGCGCGCAGGACCTCGAGCGCCCGGTCGCGCTCGCGCCAGCCGCGCATCTTGACGGTCTTGTCCTCAAGGGCCTTGTAGGTCTGGAAGAAATGCTCGATCTCGACCAGCCGGTGCGGGCGGACCTGGTCAAGGCCTTCGATGTGCTGCTGGTGGGCATCGCCGATCGCCACGCACAGGACCTTGAAGTCGAAGCCCTTCTCGTCGCGCATCTCGAGCCCGCCGATCGGCCGGGCCCACACGTGGCAACCGGTGAACGTGGGTTCGTCGATGATCAGGAGCGCGTCGGTATGGTCGCCGTCGCCGGCGCGCGTGCCTTCGATGAAGCCGTAGTCGAAGTTGTAGAACACGGCGCTCGAGAGGACCCGGTCGAGGCGGAACACGCCCGCCTCCTCGTCGAACTCGTATTTGTTGCGGGACCCCCGCGGGATCTCGACCACGATCTCGACGATATCGGGAAACGGACCAGGCGCCTTCACGTCACGCAGTCTATCCGCTGTGCGGCGCCTCAGCCGGTGGCAGCGCAAGGCGGAGCCGAGCACCGGAGCGAGTGCACCCGCAGGTGCATGAGCGAGGCGCGCAGGCGACAACGCAGCGAAGTCGCCGGATCAGACGCCGCCTAGTCGTTGTAGAGACGCTCCTCGATGAGCTTCTCCTGCACCGTCCGACCGTTGGGGTCGAAGCAGGAGTACTCGAAGTGCTTCTCGTACTCGAGGTCCACGTTGTCCTGGCCACCACGGTTCTTCTCGACCGAGACGATGACCCAGTCGCGGAAGCGCTGGGCCTGGTACGGGTTGAACTCGATGTTGACCTTGGCGACGATGTGGTACTTCTCGTTGAGGATGACGATGATGTCCGCCTCGTAGTTGATCGCCGAGCTGCCGCGCAGGTGGAAGTTCCGGAGGCGCGACGCCTTCAGGCCTTCCTTGTCGGCCGCGACGATGCTGACCATCGGCACGTCCTCGGCGAGCGCGATGTCCTTGAGCCCGTTGACGATGTAGGTGACCTTCTCGGTCTCGTTCTCGGGCTCCGGGATCTGCGGGCACCTTCTGCATGTAGTCGACGAAGACCACGAGCCGTCGGTCGCCGGACAGCACGCGATGCTGCTGGACGAGGGTGCGGATGTTGTCGATCGTGCTCGCGGTCTGCGATCCACGCAGCAGGAACAGGTTCTGCCCGTAGCGGGCGATCCGGTCGAGCGAGGGTCGAAGCCGCGGGTTGTTGGCGAGCTGGGCGCCCGTCCCACCCTCGGCCATCCAGGTCCCGAGGATCTCCTTGCGGACATCGACGATCTTGATGGCGCCGGTCTTGTGCGGCAGATGCGCGAGCGCGGACTCCATCGCGATCAGCCGGTTGAGCAGATACGGCTCGTCGTGCTCGAAGCAGATGTACAGGACGTTGGCCTGCCCGCCCGACGCGATGTTGCGCGCCATCTGGAGGGCCATGGTCGTCTTGCCGGTGCCCTGGGCACCGCCGATGAGCATCAGCTCGCCGGCGCGCAGACCACCACCGATGGTCTTGTCCATCGGGGTGAAACCGAGCGGGACAGGCTGGTATTCGCTGACCTGGCCCCCGACGACCTTCTCGTTGAGATCCACCAGCACGTCGAGCGCCGAGCGCGGCGCCATGCTGCCGTTGGCCGTATCAAGACGCCAGGACGCCGGTGCGGCGGCCGGCTTCGAATCAGTGGTTTCGGTGCTCACGTTGGCGCGGACCTCCCGGGGTGGTGCAGTGACGCAAAGGGTAGCACCCAGCTACGCCTGAATCACCCACCCGGACCCCTCGGAACCGCACAGGCGTCGGCTGGCGGCCGGCTCGCCAAAGGCCAGTGACGACCTCAGTGCGCGAGCGTGACGAGCTCGTCGAAGGCCCGGATGATCGCCCGGATCGCGGCCTCGTAATTGTCGAGATCCATCCACTCATCGGGGGCATGGGCGTTGTCGTTGGGCTGCGTGAACCCGAGGAGCACCACGGGAAGACCCAGGATGGACTCGAAGCTCGCGCAGACCGGGATGCTCCCGCCTTCCATGATGTAGACGGGCGCCACGCCGAACGTCGCCTCCAGGGCCCGGGCCGCCGCCTGGGTCGCCGGGTGGTCGATCGGGGTCCGGCTCGGGAAACCGCCGCCAAGCGACTGGACGGTGGTCGTCACCCCCGGAGGTGCGATCGCCTCCACGAAGCTTCGGAACCGCTCGAACACGACCTCGGGATCCTGCGCAGGGACGAGTCGACAACTCACCTTCGCGTGCGCGTGCGCCGGGATGATGGTCTTGGACCCATCGCCCTGGAACCCACCCCAGATCCCGTGCACGTCGAGGGTCGGACGGCCGCCGCGACGCTCGAGCACCGAATACCCCACCTCGCCGACGAGCTCGGGGACATCGATCGCGGCCGCGTGGGCGGCGTCGTCGAACGGGAGCGCGGCGAAGGCCGCTCGATCGGCCTCGGTGAGCGGGGTGACGTCGTCGTAGAACCCCGGGATCAGGATGCGGCCGTCCGGACCCTTGAGCGCGGCGATGATCCGTGCGAGCGCGACGGCCGGGTTCTCGACCACGCCGCCGAAGCTGCCTGAGTGCAGATCGAGCGCGCTGCCGCGCACGTCGATCTGGGCATACATGATCCCGCGAAGCCCGACGGTGATCGCCGGGATATTCCCCTCGAAGAACCCGCTGTCGCTGATGATCGCGACGTCAGCGGTCAGGCGATCACGGTTCGCTTCCAGCCACGCATCGAGGTGGACGGAGCTTGACTCCTCCTCACCTTCGAAGACGTAGCGGACGTTGATCGGAAACCCGCCCCGCGTCGCCGTGAGCGCCTGGGCGGCCATGACATGCGCGTGGATCTGGCCCTTGTCGTCGGCGGCGCCGCGCCCGAGCATGCGCCGGCCGTCCACCACCGGCTCGAACGGTGGAGACGTCCAGAGATCGAGCGGATCGACCGGCTGCACGTCGTAGTGCCCGTAGATCAGCACGGTCGGTGCGCCCTCGGCGTGGAGCCAATCGCCGTACACGACCGGATGACCGGACGTCTCGGACACCTCCACATGCTCGATCCCGGCCTCGCCCATCTTCGCCGCGAGCCAATCGGCGGCGCGACGGCAATCGGCCGCGTGCGCCGGCAACGCCGAGATGCTCGGGATCCGGAGGAAGTCCTTGTAGGACTCGAGTCGCGCCGCGTGGGTCGCGTCAAGATGGGCGGTCAAGGCGGCGGCGAGGTCAGACATGGGTCCTCTGGAAGGTTTCGGGGGATGGGGTCGGCGGCATTGTACGGCCGTCCAGCGAGTACGATGGCGCACCAGAGGGGCCGCCTGATACGAGGACAGTGAGTGGACATCGCACCGAGCGACCAGCATCCCGCCGACTCGAGCATGCAGGTCCCGAGTTGGCTGAACCGGCTTGCCGCCATCGGCTGGCGGGTCCTCGTGACCGTCGCCCTGGGCGTCGTGATCCTGTACCTCGCGGCGTACCTGTCGACCGTCACCTTGTCGATCCTCTTCGGCGTGATCGCCGTCGCCACGCTCGGTCCGCTCCAGGCGCGACTCCTCGCCCGCGGCTGGGGACGAGCGAAGGCGTCGGCGGTCGCCCTCCTTGTCGCGGTGGCGGTGGTCGTCGTCGCGTTGGTGCTGATCCTCCTCGCGCTCGTGCCATCGCTGGTCGAGCTGGCCAAGAACGCCCAGGCAGGCGCCGCGAAACTCGACGCGGACATGGCCACGACCGGCTTCCCGAGCCAGTTGGCGACCACGATCAACGCGTTCATCACCCAGATCCAGACATGGGTCGCGGACCAGGCCTCATCCATCGTCAGTTCGATCGCGACCGTCGCCACGATCGTGATGCTCGGCCTGTTCCTCACGTTCTACTTCCTGCTCGACGGCGAGAAGGGCTGGGACGTCGGTCTGCGCGACCTGCGCGACTGGCGACGGGATCGGATCCGGACGGCTGGTGACGATGCGATGCGCCGCGCCGGCGGGTACATCCGCGGCACCGCCACGATCGCGGCCGCCGATGCCGTGGCCGCGTTCATCGTCCTGACCATCCTCGGCGTGCCGCTCGCCGGACCCCTGGCGGTCGTGGTGCTCGTGGCGGGCTTCATCCCGTTCATCGGTGGCGTCTTCGCGAGTGCGGTCGTCCTGCTGTCGGGGTACGCGGCGGGTGGCGCGGTGACGGCCTTGATCGTGATCGGGCTCATCATCGTGATGAACATCGCCGAGCACCAATTCCTCCGCCCGTCCGTCTTCGGTCGGTCGCTCGACCTTCACCCGGCGATCACCCTCATCGCCCTGCTGGTGGGCTACACCATGGGCGGCATCGTCGGGATGTTCGTGGCGGTCCCGACCTTCGCCGTGGTGACAGAGGTCTCCGGTGCCATCATCGATGCGCTCGGCGAGCGCGATCCGGACGAAGCTGAGCTGCAGGCCGCCGACATCCCGGACTGGCTCGACCGGCTGGCGCAGTGGAGCTGGCGGCTGCTCGTGGGCGGGGCATTCGCCCTGCTGTTCATCACGTTGGCTGGACGAGTCCCCGCGGTCGTCGGACCGATCGTGGTGGGCATCACGCTCGCGGCCACGTTCCTGCCGGGCGTCCGGCTCCTTCAAGCCCGCCGCGGATGGTCTCGGGCGAAGGCATCGATCGTCATCAGCATCGTGCTCTGGGTCACGGTCGCGGTGGTCACGCTCCTCTCCGTCGCGGCCCTCGTCGGACCGGCGGTCGATTCGCTCCAGGGATCGATCTCCGCGGCCCAGACGGGTGCGACGGCCGCCGACGGATCCTTGCCTGCAGGCGTGTCCGGAACGGTCTCAAGCCTCACGAGTGCCGTGGGCGGAGGGATCCTGCCGGCGCTCGCCTCCCTGCTCGTCAGCCTGGCGGTCTTCGTCCTGTTCCTCGCCCTGTCCGGGCTCATGGCCTACTTCTTCCTGCGCGACGGGAGCAAGGCCTGGGCGTGGATGACCGGGAAGATCGGCGGATGGCGCGAGCGGGAGATCCAGGCTGCCGGTGATCGGGCGGTCGTCATGCTCGGCGGGTACATGATCGCGACTGGCGTGCTGGGGGCCTTCAACGCGGTCACAGGGTTCGTGATCATGAGCCTGCTCGGGATCCCGTTCGCCCTGCCCGTGGCCGTCCTCTCGTTCTTCGGCGGGTTCATCCCCTACATCGGCCAGTTCGTGACGAGCGCGATCGCGTTCCTGATCACCGTGGCATTCGGGACGACCACCGACATCATCTTCATGGCGATCTGGACGGCCGTCTTCAATATCGTCCAGGGCAGCGTCATCGCACCGCTCGTCTATGGGCGGGCCGTCAGCCTGCATCCCGCGGTCGTGCTGATCGTCATCCCGGCCGGATTCCAGCTCGCCGGTGTGCTCGGGATGTTCCTGGCCGTGCCGGTGGTCGGGATCCTCGGGGCGGTCTGGCGACACGTCCTCGCGGCCATCGGCGAGATCCCGCCGCAGGTGCCGGACTCGACCGAGGTGGAGCCCGCCGACACCCCCGCCCCCGGCGCGGCGAACGCACTCCCCTCGGCCCCCGCCGCGGGTTCCTAGCCAGGATCGAACGAGCGGACCGTTCCCGGTCCGCTCGTCATGGGATCCCTGGTGGTTGAAGGTCGCTGACGACCCCGGTCAACCCTGGTGACGGGTCACGCGGGCTGCGGGTTCGCCTCGGGGATCGGCTGACCCGGGCCGATGACCCTGGGTGCCCCGCCCATCACCTTCGGCGGCAGGTCCGTGAAGAGCGACTCGAAGCCTTCGGCATCGACCGTCTCTTCGGCGACCAGTTTCTCGGCCAGCGCGACGAGCTTGTCCTTGTGCGTATTGAGGACCTCGGTGGCCCGGTCGTACGCCTTGTCGATGATCGCGCGGACCTCTTCGTCGATGGTCCGGGCGACCTCGTCGCTGTAGTCGCGCTGCTCGCCCATCGATCGGCCCAGGAAGATCATCTCGTCACGCTTGCCGAAGGACAACGGCCCGAGCTTGTCGCTCATGCCGAACTCCGTGACCATGCGTCGCGCGAGATCCGTGGCCTTCTCGATGTCGTTGCTGGCACCGGTCGTCGTATCGCCGAAGATGAGCTTCTCGGCGACGTTGCCGCCCAGGAGCCCGGCGATCTTGTCCTCGAACTCGGTCTTGGACTGGAGGTATCGATCCTCCTGCGGCAGCGGCCATCGTGTACCCGAGCGCCATGCCGCGGCTGATGATCGTGACCTTGGCGACCGGGTCGCACTTCGGCAGGATCGCTGGACGACGGCGTGACCACCCTCGTGGTAGGCGATGATCGCCTTCTCCGCATCGGAGATGACCCGGGACTTGCGCTCCGGACCGGCCACGATCCGCTCCAGGGCTTCCTGGAACTCGGACATGCCGATGACCTTCTTGTTGCGCCGCGCCGACAGGATCGCCGCTTCGTTGACGAGGTTTGCGAGATCGGCACCGGAGAACCCGGGCGACTGACGCGCGACGCCTTCGACGTCGACGTCCTTGTCGAGCGGCTTGCCCTTGGTGTGGACCCGCAGGATCTCGGTCCGACCACGCATGTCCGGCCGATCGAGGATGACCTGGCGGTCGAAGCGGCCGGGGCGCAGCAGCGCCGGATCGAGGACGTCCGGTCGGTTGGTCGCGGCGACGACGATGACGTTGGTGTTGGTATCGAAGCCGTCCATCTCGACGAGGATCTGGTTGAGGGTCTGCTCGCGTTCGTCGTGGCTGCCACCCAGCCCGGCGCCGCGCTGTCGCCCGACCGCGTCGATTTCGTCGACGAAGACGATGCATGGGCGAATTGCGCTTGGCCTGGTCGAACAGGTCGCGAACTCGGCTGGCGCCGACGCCCACGAACATCTCGACGAACTCCGAGCCGGAGATGCTGAAGAACGGCACGCCCGCTTCACCCGCGACGGCGCGAGCCATCAGGGTCTTGCCGGTGCCGGGAGGTCCGACCAGCAGGACGCCGCGTGGGATGCGGGCGCCGAGCGAGATGAACTTCTCCGGGTACTTGAGGAACTCGACGACTTCCTGGCAGCTCCTTCTTGGCCTCGTCCACGCCGGCGACGTCGTTGAAGGTCACGACCGTCTTGTTGCCGAGGAACATGCGGGCCCGGCTCTTGCCGAAGCTCATCGCCTGGTTATTCGTGCCCTGCGCCTGTCGCATCATGAAGAAGATGAACCCGCCGATCACCAGGAGCGGCAGCAGGCCCGTGAGCAACAGACCAAGCCACGAGGTATCGGGAGCCTGGATCGCCTTGTAGACGTCCGGCGGCAGCGGGTTCGAACCCTTCTGGGCCGCCGCGAGCATGTCGTCGGGATAGACCTTGGTCAGGATGTTCGGAACGACGACGGTGTACGTGGCGGCCCCGGCCGTCGGGGTCACCGTCAGGGTGTCGCCCTCCTGGACGACGGTCTTGACCTTGCCGGCCGCCACGCTCTCGAGGAAGGTCGAATAGCCGACCGGCGCCGGCGGCTGGCTGGTATTGATCCAGGTGAACAGCAGGGCCGCGGTCCCGAGGACCAGCACGACCATGACGATGCCGTTGCGGAAGAACTTGGGATTCAACGAGAAGGCCTCCGGAGTGGGACGGCGCCGATGCACCGCCGGTGTCGCGAGTATAGACCCGGGAGCCATGACGACCCCGTGACGGATGTCCTGGTCCCTTCATCGCCTTCGGACGTGGAACCGCGCCGGATGGTGCCGTTCAGGAACGGTAAGGAATCACAACGACCTTCCGGGACACCGGAAGGTCGTTCGAGGCTCGAGAGGTTGGTAGCGGAGGCAAGAGTTGAACTTGCGACCAAGGGCTTATGAGTCCCCTGCTCTACCACTGAGCTACTCCGCCACGGCCGCGGATTCTAGCGCAGACGTGCGCGCGTCGCCACACCGGACGCTCAGGCGGCGATATGGACGACCCCTCGAAAGCCCAGGTGTGCGAGCGAGGTCTCGATCGATTGGGCCTGCCGGGCGGCCGGTCGGTAGCGGAGGCAGTAGTTGGGCGCGCACAGATGCGATCCCCCCTTGACGACCATCCGCGGGAACCGTTCGCCCGGCTGGCCGACATCGAACGACTGGGTCGGCGACGTCACCGTCGGGTTGAGACGCGGGCCTGACGGGCCGCAGCAGGCATGGACGACCGCCTCCGGGTGCGATGGCGTGTAGAAGTCCGACGTCCACTCCCAGACGTTCCCGGCCATGTCGTACAGGTCATAGCCGTTGGGCGGGAACGACTTGACGGGCGATGTCCCCTCGTAGCGATCGGTCTTGAGGTTCTGCCACGGGAACTCGCCCTGCCACGTGTTGGCCATCATCCGGCCCTTCGGAGCGAATTCATCGCCCCACGTGAACACGGCCCCGTCGAGACCGCCACGAGCCGCGAACTCCCACTCGGCTTCGGTCGGCAGATCCTTGCCCGCCCAGGCCAGGTAGGTACGGACATCTTCGAAGGCGACGTGGGTGACGGGATGACGATCCCGACCGGTCAGGTCGCTGGCGGGGCCTTCCGGGTGGCGCCACTGCGCGCCGGGCGTCCAATGCCACCAGTTCCGGTAATCGTCGAGGTTGACGGGACCCCGGGTCTTGCGGAACACCAGGGAGCCTGGCACCAGCAGGGTCGGATCGGCATCTGGGTAGTCCGACGGCTCCAGCGGCCGTTCGGCCACGGTCACGTAGCCCGTCGCCTTCACGAACCGACGGAACGCGGCAACGGTGACGGGGTGCTCGTCGATCCAGAATCCGTCGACGGTCACGTCGTGGACGGGCCGCTCCTCCGGATAGTGGGCCTCGGACCCCATGCGGAAGGTCCCGCCCGGTATCCAGCACATGTCCGGCGCCGGAGGGCGCCGGACGGTGCTTGTCGGTGTCATCCGACCAGGCCGACCCGAAGGTCGACGGTCACGATGCTAGATGCCGAGGACCTTGGCCTTCGCCGCGGTGAACTCTTCGTCGCTCAGGATGCCCTGCGTGTGCAGGTTGGCCAGGTTCTCGAGCTGCGCGGTCTGCGGATCGACCTCCGGGGCGGCCGGCGGCGGCGGAGCCGCGTAGACGACCTGAGGCTCGGGTGCCGGCGCGGCCGCGGCGGCCTGCGCCTCGGCCTGGCCCTGATACTTCTCCTGCTGATGGTGGCTCACAGCGCCCGCTGTGCCGACCACGACCGCCGTGGTCGCAGCCGCGCGGACGATCCCGCCTCGACGTCGTCGCATCATCTCGTTCGTTCCTCTCTTTGGTGGTCGATCAGGTCTTCGTCGGAGTGCTTAGGCGTTCGCCGTCTCGGCGATCACTTCCTCGATGAGCGGCACCGGGATCCGGCCATTCGCGATCAGGATGCCGTCGGCGTTGCGCAGCGATTCGGCGAAGCGAGCCGCCCAGACGTTCTCCCAGATCATGAGCGCGCATGAGCTTCCCGGGTCCAGGGCTGAGCCGATGTCTTCGACATCCTCCTGGCCCAGGATCCGGGTGCCGACGATGCCCAGGGCGGTCAGGCTCGCGGCCTCTTCAGGGCTCGCGTCCGACAGCTCGACCGCATCGATGTCGCCATTCTCGAGGCGATGGATGATGACCAGGTCGAGGATCCGGATCGTGCCGTTGTCGACGAGGTCCTGCAACGCCGGGATGATCTCGCCCGAGAAGTGGCTGCCCGGGAAGGCGATGGCGATGTATTCGACCGGTCCGAGTGTCATCGGGACCTCCTGCATGCATGCGGATGTTCGGTGCGCCATCGTAGCGTCGGTGGCGTATCGCCGTCGGGCTAGACGAGCTCGGTCAGGCGACCGGTGCTGACATCGTAGATCAGACCGTGGATGGGCACCTGCCGGATCGACGGGGCGGCCTGGAGGCGGGCGACCTGGGCGCGGATGTTCGCCTCGAGGTCATCGAACGCACCGAAGGCGATCGCCGACGCCTCGTCGCCGTCGACATCGCCCGCGAGTGTCGCCTGGAGCGCCGTCTCATCGGCGCCATGCAGACCGCAACCGGTGTGGCCGATGACGACGATCTCGTCGGTGCCGAGCACGCGCTGGCTGATGATCAGGGACCGGATGACGTCGTCGGTGACCAGCCCGCCGGCATTTCGGATGATGTGGGCGTCGCCGTTGCGAAGACCAAGCGCTTCCTCGACATCGAGACGCGAGTCCATGCAGGCCACGATCGCGAGACCGCTGAGCGCCCTGGCGCCGAGCTCCGACCGATCGAAGGACTCGCTGTAGCGGTCGTTCTCCGCCAGCAGCCGGGCGTATTCGGAATGGGGTGCCGCGCGATGCGCCATCGTTGGCCCGTCAGTCGCCGGGGCCGAACAACAGGGTCATCCAGCGTTCGATCGGACTGACCTGGGCAGACCGCGCCCCGAGCCGCACGCTCGCGGATCCTGGGGCATCGTCGGCGAGCGGGGGTGCATCCTCGGCCAGCGTGAAGGCGATCTCCTTCGAGGTCCCGAGGCCGTGACCGCGGGCCTGCTGCTCGATGAAGCGATCGCGGCGGATCTGGTCGAGCTCACGGGCGAGGGCGACGACCTCCTTGGATCGCACGCTGTTGTCTGCGGTCATCTGCTCGACTCGTGCGGTGGCTGCCGCGGCGTCCCCGACCTGGCGCGCGAAGACGATGACGATCCAGGCGGCCAGGAGCGCCCCGATGATCCCCGCCAGACGCCGCCGCGTGAGCCCCGCGACGGGGAGACTCGAGAGGTCCGGGAGGTCACGCACGGCGGCCTCGCCATGATCCCTCGCGGATGCGTCGGCGGCGCGCACGACCGCCGGCTCGGCGACGTCGTCCAGCGGCGTGGGGGTGCTGCGGCGAACCATCCGACCGAGGGTAGTGAACCGGTAGCTAGCGTGTCAACCCGAGCTCGCGTGACAGTCGAGCTGTCACGACACGGCACCACCGTCCTGCTAGACTCCCGCCTTTCGAACATCTGTGCTATTCGAGGCTTCGTGATGCGCACCTACGCGCCAGCCGACCCGGAGGCCGTGCTCGCGGATCTGCTTGCCGAACCGTCGATCGCGCGCGGCGTGGTCCACCACGAGGTCATCCCCGCCCGCGCGGCGACCTTCGCGGAGTTCCCGGCGTGGCTGGATCCACGGATCGTGCGCGGTCTGGCGTCGCGCGGCATCCAGCGACCCTATGACCATCAGGCGGCGGCGATGGACGCGATCCATGCGGGTGAAGACGTGGTCGTCGTGACGCCGACCGCCTCCGGCAAGACGCTCTGCTATGCGGTCCCGACCCTGCAGGCCATCGCCGACGATCCGGCCGCCCGCGCCCTGTTCCTCTTCCCGACCAAGGCGCTCGGGCAGGACCAGGTCACCGAGTTCAGTGAGCTCGCGAGTGCCTCGTCGCTGCACATCTCGGCGGCCACGTATGACGGAGATACCCCGGCGCCCATCCGGTCGGCTGTCCGTTCGGCCGGTCAGGTCGTCGTCACCAACCCGGACATGCTCCACGCCGCGATCCTCCCCCATCACACCAAGTGGTACCAGCTCTTCGAGCAACTGCGGGTCATCGTCATCGACGAACTCCACACCTATCGGGGCGTGTTCGGCGGACATGTCGCGAACGTCCTGCGGCGGCTCTTGCGCATCTGTGCGCACTACGGGAGTCGGCCGGTCATCGTGTGCTGTTCGGCGACGATCGGGAACCCGGCGGAGCTGGCGGCCTCCCTGACGGGACGACCGGCTCAGACTCATCGACCGGACCGGTGCACCCGCCGGCGAGCGGCACATCCTGCTCGTCGATCCGCCCATCCTCGATGCGGCCACGGGCGCCCGGGGATCCGCGATCACCCTGGCCCAGCGTTGGGCGATGCCGTTCCTCCGTGCCGATCGGCAGACGATCGTCTTCGGTCGATCGAGGGTCGCCGTCGAACTCCTGCTCACCGGTCTTCGCGAGGCCCTGCGTGAAGGGTTCGGACCGCGCACGCGGGTCCGCGGCTATCGCGGCGGATACCTCCCGACGGAGCGCCGAGCCATCGAGCGCGGTCTTCGGGACGGCGAGATCCTTGGTGTGGTCGCGACCAACGCCCTCGAACTCGGCGTCGATATCGGACGCCTCGACGCCGCGATCCTCGCTGGCTACCCGGGGTCGATCGCGGCGACCTGGCAGCAGTTCGGGCGAGCCGGACGCCGTCAGGGGGTGAGCATCGCCGTCCTGGTGGCCTCGGCCGCGCCCGTGGACCAGTACGTGATCCACCACCCGGAATACCTCCTCGACAGCTCGCCCGAAGAAGCTCGGGTGGACCCGGACAACCTGCACGTCCTCCTCGCGCACCTGAAGGCCGCCACGTTCGAGCTGCCGTTCGAACCGGGCGAACGGTTCGGGCCGAACCCGGCGGACGACCTGCTGGCGTTCCTCGCCGAGGACGGGCATGTCCGACAGGCAGGCGACGGCCGCTGGTATTGGTCCAGCGAGAACTTCCCGGCGTCAGCGGTCTCGCTGCGGACGGCGGCCCAGGAGAACGTCGTGATCATCGACACGACACCGGATCGTCCGCGCGTCATCGGCGAGGTCGACCTGTTCGCGGCCCAGACGCTCGTCCACGAAGACGCCATCTACCTGCACGAGTCGGCCCAGTTCCACGTCGACCGCCTCGACTGGGATGAGCGCAAGGCGTATGTCCGGCGGGTGGACGTCGACCACTACACCCAGGCCGATCGTGGTGTGACCCTCAAGCCGCTCGACGTGTTCGCGAGTGCGGCCGTCACCGGTGGCGTTCGTCGACATGGCGAGGTGATGGTCGCCAGCCTCGCGACGATCTACAAGAAGCTCAAGTTCGTGACCAACGAGAATCTCGGTTGGGGTCGGATCCACCTGCCCGAGATCGAACTCCAGACGACCGCGTACTGGCTGACCGCGGATCGGCCGCGCGAGACCTGGCGGCGGGCCGACCTGGACATCGCGCTGGTCGGAGCCGGTCGCGCGATCCAGACCGTGGCTTCGGTCCTGCTGATGGTGGATCCCCGCGACCTCGGGCTCGTCACCCAGGTCCGCTCGCCACACGAGGAGCAGCCCACGATCTATCTCTACGAGGCCGTGCCCGGGGGCATCGGCCTGTCGGAGCGGCTCTGGGAGCGCCACGACGAGCTGCTGGCAGCGGCCGCCGGTCTCATCGCCATGTGCGGCTGCGATGGCGGCTGCCCGGCATGCACCGGACCGCGTCTCGAACCCGAGATCGACGCCCGTCGACTGGCCCTGCGCCTGCTCACCGAACTCGGGGTGCACCAGCCCGAAACCGCGCCGCTGTCACTCCCGTGACCAGCGAGACCCTGCAACGATCGGGCGACCTGGCCCGGCGACTGGAGCGCTATCGAGCGGCGACGAGGACCGGCGACGGCGATCGGCTCGCTGGCGGTCGGTGATGCGCCGCCCGGGCCACTGCTCGACCCGCGGTCGCTCGCCGAACGGCTGGCCGCCAGCCTCGATGCCGAGGTGATCACGAGCTCGCTGGGCACCGTCGTACGCTACGAGGCGGGGTCTCACGCCATCGAAGTGGACCGCGAGCGACTGGCGGCCCTCCCGGGTCAGCCACCCGATGACGTGCCGCTGATCTGTCTCGACACCGAGACGACCGGTCTCGCGACGGCGACCGGGACCGTCGCGTTCCTGATCGGGCTGGGCTGGTGGGAACGGGACCGCTTCCGACAGGTCCAGCTCCTCCTCCCCGACCACAGCGACGAGCCGGCCCTGCTGGAAGCGCTCGGCGGGCTCATCCCGCCCGACTGCTGGCTCGTGACGTACAACGGCCGTGGCTTCGATTGGCCGCTGCTCGTCACCCGTCACCGCATGGCGCGACGTCCGCTCCCGGTTCACGACGGGCATCTCGATCTGCTGCCGGTCGTCCGGCGACTGTTTCGGCATCGACTCGATGACGCCCGCTTGCAGACGGCCGAGCGCGGACTCCTCGGGATCGAGCGACACGACGACGTGGGCGGCTGGGAGATCCCCAGCCGGTACCTCGGGTTCCTCCGTGGCGGTCCGGCAGGGCCACTCGTCGACGTCGTACGGCACAACGACCAGGACGTGCGTTCGCTCGCCCGCCTGCTCGTCTACCTGGAACGCGGCTACGGGACCCGCGAGGCTCGACGGACCGCACCGGCCGGCGACCTGGCCGGTCTGGCCCGAGCCTATACCCGGGCCGGTCGACTCGAGGATGCCGTCGGGTGCTATGACGCCGCGTTCGAGGCACCGGCGGTCGTCGCGACTCACGTCAGTACGACCCTGCCCGCGTCCGGACCTCAGGCCGCGACCCCCGCCGAGCCACCCTGGTGGTCGCCCGGAGCACGGGCGGACTACGGCGGCCGGCCCAGACCCAGTGACACGAGCCGCGGAGGCCCAGACCGCACGGCGGCCTTCGCTCGACCGTGGACGACCGAGCGCATCGCGGTCGAGCGGGCGCACGTCCTGCGCCGGCTCGGACGGATCGATGACGCGGCGGCCGCCTGGGCGCAACTCGCGGCCGGCCCGGGACGGATCGCGATCACCGCGTCCATCGAACTCTCGAAGCTCCACGAACACCGACGGCACGATCATCGGTCCGCCCTCGCATCGGTCCTGACCGGGCTGGGGCTCGCGACCCGCCGACGGCAGCTCGGCTATCCCGAACCACATCTCGAGCGCGACCTCGACCGGCGGGTCATCCGCCTCCGGCGACGGCTTCGGGATCGCTCGCTCAGCGAGTCTCCGTCGACGAGGCCGCACGCCTGACGCGTTCGTCGTCGAATCGCGACCGGACGGCGTCGAGATCCGGGACGCCCGCGAGACCGTGACCCTCGACCGCGAGGGAGCCGGCAGCGGCCGCGAACCCGAGATCGGGCCGACGACGCGACGCACCCTGGCCGACCAGCTCGGGACGAAGCGCCGAGGCGTGGAGGGCCGCCAGGAACGTGTCTCCGGCGCCTGTCGGGTCCACCTCGCCCGTCGTCGCGATCGAATTGTACGACGCGATCCCCTCTGGACCGTCGTCGCCGACACGGACCAGCAGAGCCGCCCTTGCCGCCGCGCGTGATCAGCAGGTCGGCGCCCGGGATGGAGCAGCTCGCAGAGCTCCGCGATGGGGGTTTCGCGGGCGACGTCGTTCGCACTCACGCCGACCAGGTCGGCCCGTCGCGAGGATGGCCGAGACCGCGGGTGGCCGACGCGTCACCGGCTCCCCCGCCACCAGCGTCCGCAGGAACCCCTGCCAGGCCACCACGACATACGCGGTCGATGGGATGACGGCCGCCCAGTCGTCGCCGAGTTCGCCCGCGACCGGGACCATCGACCACCCGTCGGCCGCCATCCACTCGGCGGGCAGGGAGACCGGCGCCAGCGGAACACCGACCTGCACGCAGGTCTGGAGGCGGCCCGACGGCGTTTCCAGGTTGTGATAGATCGGTCCTTCCGTCGAGCGGCACCGTCAAGACCTGGACCCCGGCGTCGCGCAGGGTGTCGAGCTCCCAGGACCGGCCCGCCTCCGCGTCGACCCCGATCACGGCCGCTGTCCGCGAACCGAGGCGGGCGGTCGTGAGTGCCGCGTAGGTCACGCCACCGCCCAACCTCCAGCCCCGCGGGTCGTCGGGCGTGACATCGCGACACGCGGAACCGATATGGACGACCTCGATCGGGGCGCGGGGCATCGGACCTCCGGGCGTATACTCCCGGCCCCTACACGCGTGATGGAGCCGGTCTGTGTTCTTCTATGAGCTGCACGAGGGCGACGCCGAGGTCTTTTCGGACGTGCTCGTCGTGAGTGAATCCGAGTGGGAGCCCGAGGAGTTCTTCGAGCTCGTCCAGACGATCCGCCGACGGATCCAAGGCTCGTTCGAGCACGATACGCTCATCGAGTCGATCGCGGTCATCCTCGAGCGCGAGCACGGCTTCATCTTCGTGAGCGATGACGCGCTGGCCGCCGCGGTCAACGTCTCGACCGAGGAGGCGGACAACTTCCTCAACGACCTCGAGGCCGAGCGAGCGGCGACCTACGGCGATGGCGACGACGACGACGATGATGACGACGACGACGACGACGAAGACGACGACGAACCGAGCGCCGACTTCAAGTCCGTGATCGTCGACTTCGACCCCGAGGGCCGACTCAACTAACGGGACGCCCACGGATCGCGCGGTGTGGCCACGGTTCGCACGCCGGTGTCCCTACTTGCTGAAGAGGATCTCCAGCACGTCGCCGTCGTGGACGCGGTACGTCTTGCCTTCCGACCGAAGGCGTCCCGCCTTGCGAGCCTCGGCCATCGAACCCAGCGTGAGCAGGTCCTCGTACGACACCGTCTCGGCACGGATGAACCCCTTGGCGAGATCCGTATGGATGGCCGCCGCGGCGTCGACCGCGTTCGACCCGTCCCGGATGGGCCACGCCCGCACCTCGTCCGGGCCCGCGGTCAGGAACGAGATGAGTCCAAGGAGTCGATAGGACAGCTCGATCACCCGGTCGAGTCCCGACGCCGCGATCCCCAGCTCGTCCATGAAGACGGCCGCTTCGTCCGGTTCCAGCTCGCCGAGTTCCATCTCGATCCGCGCCGATAGCGCATCCACGATCGCATCGGTATGGACATACCCCGATGCGATCCGCTCGACGACCGAAGTGGACGTCGCGAGGTCGCCCTCGCCGACGTTGAGCAACACCAGGACCGGCTTCTGCGACAGGAACCGGAACCCGCGGATGGCCTTCTCCTCGTCCACATCGAGTCCGATGTCGCGGATCGGCGTCCCGGCCTGCAGCGCCTCGTGGATCCGCCGGACGACGACCTCCTCGCGCGCCGCCGCCTCGCGCTCGGCCTGCGTCCCGTGACGCCCGCTGCCAGCCAGCCGCTCGAGGCGACGCTCCGCCATCGCGAGATCGGCGAGCACGAATTCGAGGTCCAGCTGCTCGAGGTCACGCGCGGCGTCGACACTCCCCGATGGGTGCGGATGGGTCGGGTTCTCGAAGGCCCGCACGACGTGGAGCAGCGCGTCGGAGTCGCGCAACCGCGCCAGGTGATCGGCCGGCAGCTCCTCGGTGCCGACGTGGCCCTCGGTGGACGCCGGCGGCGCCGGAAGGTCGACATAGGTGACGACGGCCTGCACGATCTTCTTGGGCTTGAAGATCTCCGCGAGTCGATCGAGCCGCGGATCCGGGACCTTGACGACGCCGACGTTGAGGGTCACCCCTCCGAACCCGCCGGTCTCGGCGTGGCCGCGGGTGAGCGTGTTGAAGACGGTCGTCTTGCCCGAACCGGCAAGACCGACGATGGCGATCTGCATGGGATGGCATGGTACGGGCCGCGACGGACCTGCGCGGCCGACCGGCGCGGCCGACCTGCGCCTGACCGACCGGTAGCGCTGACGCTGGCCGGGCTCAGTAGCCGGCGGCTGGGTCCACCACGTTGAGGAGCGGCTCGCCGGCCGCGAACCGTCGGAGGTTGTCGCAGAACAGCTCGACGCTCCGATCGAGGACGCGGCCGCTCGACCAGGCGGTGTGCGGCGTGACGATGACGTTCGCGAGATCGTAGAAGGGCGACGTCGGCGGCAGTGGCTCGTCGTTGAACGTGTCGAGGACCGCGCCCCCGATCGAGCCGTCGCGGAGCGCCCGAACCAGCGCCCGCTCGTCGACGAGGCGACCGCGGGCGACGTTGATGAGCCAGGCCCCCGGCTTGAACATCGCGAGCGTCTGGTCGTTGATCATCGCCTCGGTCTCGGGGGTCAACGGGGCCGCGAGGACGATGAAGTCGGACTCGGCAAGCAGATCAGGGAGCGTCTCGGGACCACCGACGCGGTCGAGCACCAGGAGACCGAAGCCCGCCGCCCCACCTTCGCCCGTGACCTCATCCCCGGCATCGGCGTGTCGGCGGACGGCGACGACCCGGCACCCGAAGGCTGTCGCGAGGACACCGACCGCGCGCCCCATCGACCCAAGGCCGACGATCCCGACGGTGACGTCGCGAAGCTCGGCGCCTTCGAGGGGCTGCCAGGTCCGTTCTCGCTGCAGTTCCAGCAACTGCGGCAGCCGCCGGCTGACGGCCAGGATCATCATCATCACGTATTCCGCGATCGGGCGGCTGAACACACCCCGAGCATTGGTGACGATCAGCCCACGCTCCCGCGCGGCCGGTGTGAGGGCGCGCTCGACGCCGGAAGTCGCTGAGTGGACCCAGGCCAGCCTCGGCGCGCGCGCGAGGATCCGGTCGAAGGCATCGGGTCCGAGACCGCCCCGCAGCATCACCTCGACATCGTCGAGCGGGCCGTCTGCCAGGCCCTCGACGGACACCGTCACGATCCGAACCCCTGGTGCAGCGGCCCGGATCCGCTCGAGATCGCGCGATCGATAGCGCGCGGACAGGATCGGGCTCAGGGCGATCGCGGCCGGGGCGCCGCGTGGATCGCTCACGCCGGCAGCCCGCCGTCGAGGACCCGCGTGATCCAGCGATCCGGCGCTTCGATCTCGCCATCGAGTGGCAACGACTCGGGGCCGTCCCACAACCGTGTCAAGGCAGCCGCACCACGCGCCTCGGCGATCGCGCGGACGAACCGCTCGCCCTTCTTGTACTGCTCGAGCTTGAGATCCATCCCGGTCAGCCGCAGCATCGCCCGCTCGAACGGGGTGCGCCTGGCGCGTCGCTCGTGGAATCGCGCGCTGATCCGCTCGACATCGGGCACGAGGTCCTTGCCGACCTCGTCCATGACGTAGTCGCTGAAGCCCTCGAGCAGACTCATGACGGCCTGGGTCTCCCGGAACAGCTGCTTCTGCTCCTCGCCCATCAGCCGTTCCATCCAGTGCTCGCCACCGGCTTCACCACGGAGCGTCCGTCCGAGGCCGCGAAGGGCATCACGGCCGAGCCGTCGCGCGTCGCCGCTGAACAGCGTCAGCTGGCGCTCCAGCCGTTCGGCCAGATACGGCCGCAGCCAGGGGTGGGCCTCGAACTCGAAGGCGTGGGTGGTCTCGTGGAGCGCGATCCAGGTACGGAACTGGTCGAGCGGCACGCCAAGGTTCCTGGCCGTCGCCCGGATGTTCTCCTCGACGAACAGCAATCGCCCGGGTGTCTGCTCCGCGGAAAGCAGGGCGAGGTCGTACTGACCGAGCACCCGACCACCCATGAAGCCAAGGAGGAACCCGAGTTGCCGGGTCGTGACCCATCGGTTCGCCAGCGCCATGGTCGCCTTCGCCAGACCGCCCCCCGGCGGGACCACCTGGTCGAGGAGCTCCACCTCCAGACGGCCGATCAGCGAGGCGAAGGTCGCCGTATTCGCGCGAACCCAGCCGGCCCGATCCACGACGCCCGATCGTTCGACGACACCGGGAAGCTCGGTCTCCAGGGCGGCCGACAACGCCGGCACGATCCGCAACATCGCTTCGGCGTAGGCCGGTTCGGTGGCTCGCAGCTCGGCGTCGGTGAGGGCTCCGGGCGTCGCCCGCAGTCGAGCCACGGCGATCCGCTCCACGCCGGGCCAGTCGACGAGACCGCCCCGACGCGCCGATCGCTCCGCGTGTCGCCCGGCGACGGTCGCCGCCGCCCCGAGGGCCGAGCCGATCAGGAACCCGGCCTGCCAGACTCGATCGTCACGCCAGGCCGGACCGCGCGCGGACCGCTCGGTCATCGCGCCAGCACCCCAAGCTCCACGGACTCGACGTCCGGGAACGAGGCCCCGAACAATCTCGACGCGAGGTCGTGGAAGACCATCCGATCACCCGTCGTCAGCTGGAGGTGGACGCCGGGCCCATCATCCGGTGCCTCGATGCGGATCGCGGTGAGCAGCTCGGCCGTGGCGGACGCCGTGGCGGTCGCCGAATCCACGATCGCGACATCGGGACCCATCAGCTCGGCGATGATCGGCCGCAGGAGTGGGTAGTGGGTGCACCCGAGCAGCAGCGTGTCGATGCGTGGGCGATCGCCGACGAGCAGCGGCCGCAATGCCTCCGCGACGGCGGCCTCGGCGACCGAGCCATGCAGTTCGCCGGCCTCCACGAACGGGACGAGCGTCGGGGTCGCGAGCTCGGTGACATCGATGACCGGGTCTTCGTCGTGGATGGCCGTCAGATAGGCATGCGAACGGACCGTCGCCGGGGTCGCGATGACCGCGACTCGACCTGATCGGGTGGCGAGCGCCGCGGTCGACGCGCCGGGTCGGATCACGCCGATGACCGGGAGGTCATATCGACGTCGATAGGACGCGAGGCCGACCGCCGTGGACGTGTTGCACGCGACCACGAGGGCCTTGACGTCACGCTCGACGAGCGCGTCGAGCGCCTGGGTGGAAAACGCGAGGACCTCGTCATCGGATCGCACGCCGTACGGGGCACGAGCGTTGTCGCCCAGGTAGACCGTCGACTCCGCCGGCGAGCGGCGGATGATCTCGCGCAGGACCGTGAGCCCACCGACCCCCGAATCGAAGACACCGATCGGTCGGGGGTCGCCCACCGGAACGCCTAGCGCAGGGCCGGCGCCGGTGCCCGGACGGACCCCAGCAGCTCGGCCGCCAGCCGCGCGAGGTCCTGGCTGACCGGGGCGTCGGGGTTGGCCAGGACGAACGGGACACCCTCGTTGTTGGACTGCACGACGAGTCGACCGTCGGACATCACCCGGTGTTCGGGGACGCGGCCGAGCGCACGCTCGAGGGTCGCGCTGTCGATCCCGCCGGCCGAGTCCGCCCGATTGATGAGATAGCGCACCTTGGCGGCCGGATAGCCGATCGCTCGGAACGTATCCGCGATCGCCACGGTGTTGTGGATCGTGGTCGAGTCGTAGGTGACGATCTCGATGATGGTGTCGCTCGCGTCGAGGAACGCCAGGTTCACGTCGTTGAGGTAGCTCGACATGTCGATGACGATCGCGCTGTACACGCGTCGGAGCAGCGACAGGACCTTCTCCACGTCGCGCGGCGTGACCATCTCGGCCATCTCGATCCGTGGTGGCGCGAGCAGGATGTCGATCCCCGAGGGGTCGCGCCACAGGACGTCTCCGAGGTCCGACTCGGCGATCCGGTCCGTGGGCAGGTCGAGGATGGACGGGGCATCGGTCGGGACCTTGAGCAGCGCCCGGAGGTCACCGAACTGGAGGCTGCCGTCGATGAGGACCGTCCGCTGGTCGAGTTGCCCCAGCGAGACGGCCAGGTTGAACGCGATCGTGGTCTTGCCGACCCCGCCCTTCGGGGCGAACACGGCATAGATCCGCGTCGCTCCGCCCTCGACCTCGGCCTCGAACGCCTTCTGGACCGAGCCGATGCGATTGATCAGGTCGTAGCCGGAAAAGGGCATCGAAAGCACGCCATGGATGCCGCGAGCGAGATCGGTCTCGACCGGGTTCTGCGGGACCGTCATGACGATGACCGGCACGCCCAGACCCGATTTGTGGATCTGTTCGACGAGGTGCAGGCCCTTGATGCGACCCTGCAGGAGCGCGTCGACCATGACGACGTCCGGACGGAGCTCCTGGATCTGCGAGATCGCCTTTCCGCCGTCGGTCAGCACGTCGAGCAGCTTCACCTTGGCCTGCGTGTTCAGCAGGCCGCGGATGTACTGGGCGACTTGCGGCACGTCCTCGACGATCAGCAGGCGTGTCTGGTCACTCGATGCCATCGGCCCGACGATACCACGCTGCCCATCGTGCGAAGTCACTCGGAGGTCCGGTCCCGGACATGACCCGACAGGGGTCCATTTCAGGGCTTCACGGCGATCAGGATCGCCCGATCGCTGCCCGGTCCATGCGCGCCCAGATCGTAGCTGCCAGCCAGCAGCTCCACGACGAGACCGGCGTCCTCGGCGAAGGCCACGAGTTCGTCGGCGGAGACGAGCCGGAGCCGGTCCTGCCGGACCCACCGGCGTGACGGCCCACCTTGCGTGGCCGCGTCGAACAAGGTCGTGAGCGTCACGGTCCCGGTCGCCGCATCGTGCTGGGCCGATCCGGCCTTGGTGACGAGCTCACCGGTCTCGGGATCCAGCCGCGGCCACTCGAGGATCACGCGGCCGTCGTAGCGGGCCAGATCCTCCGCATCGGGGAGCCACACGTCGATCGCGGCGACGCCGCCCGGGGCAAGGTGATCGGCCAGGACCTGGACCGCGGTCCGTTGCGCGGCACGGTCGCCCAGGATCATCAGCGAGTTCAGCCCGATGAAGGCCAGACCGAACCGCCCGGCGTCGGGCAACCGCAGGCCAAGGATGTCGGTCTCGAGGAGGGTCAACCGCGCTTGCGTCGCGGGGCCTGACGCCTCGGCCCGGGTCCGCGCCCGGGCGAGCATCGCCGGATCGAGATCCACGCCCGTGACGTGGTCACCAGCCGCGGCCAGGGGCACGGCCAGTCGACCGCTGCCGACCGCGAGTTCGAGGATCGGGCCACCGGTCCGCTCGGCGAGCGCGAGGTACAGGTCGAGGTCCCCGGGATCGTCGACGAGATCGAGGTCGTAGTAGCGAGCGAGGACGTCGGCGGTGGCGCGGTCGGGGCGCCCGAACGGATCGGCGTCGATGGTCATCCTCCCCAGCGGACCGGCAGCCCGGCTCGCTTTCGCACCGCGAGGGCGCTGATCGCTTCCAGGGCCGCGCGATTGGCGGCCATCGCTGTGACCTCGGAATGGTCGTAGGGTGGCGAGACCTCGACGATGTCCATGGCCGCGAGATCCACGGCCCCGACGATCTGGCGGATCGCGCGGAGGACTTCCCGCGTGAGCATCCCGCCCGGTTCAGGCGTTCCGGTCCCGGGCGCCATCCCGGGATCGATGACGTCGATGTCGATGGAGAGATAGATCAGGTCCGGGCCCATCGAGCGCCTGGCTGATCGCATCGGTGATGACCGCCTCCGCGCCCCGTTCCTCGATCTCGGTCATGAGGTGCCAGCGAAGGCCATGCTCGCGCATCCAGTCGAAGGTCTCGCGCGGTGGCCAGTAGCCGCGCAGACCCACCTGGACGAAGTTCTTGCCGGCGACCGCTCCCAATTCGATCAGGCGTCGCATCGGCGTGCCGTGGCTGGCGAGAACGCCGTAGGAGTCGGCGGCCGTGTCCGCGTGCGCATCGAAGTGGACGATCCCGACCCGCTTCGGGGCGCGGACCTCCGCGATGGCCGTGGCGGCGGGCCACGTGATCGAGTGGTCGCCGCCGAGGATGATCGGGATCGCCCCGGTCTCCGCGACGTCGCGGACCTTGCGATAGATCATCGCGTGGGCACGGTCGATCCAGGAAGGCACGATGTTGGCATCGCCGGCATCGACCACGTTGAGGATGTCGTAGGGGTCGACGTCGAGCTGGAGGGAATGGATCAGGCCCGAGGTGTACTGCGCTTCCCGGATCGCCCTCGGTCCGAAGCGGGTGCCAGACCGGTGGCTGACGGCGTCATCGAACGGCGCCCCGACGATCGCGACATCGACTTCCTGTCGTCGAAGTTCGGCAGGCTCGGTCACCCACGGCAGCTTCATGAAGGACACCGGACCGACGTAGGTCGGCAGATCGAAGTCGCTGAAGACCTCGTACGGGTGGTCCCACCCGTTTCGGTTCGCGAATCCCGACGTCACGGGTTGGATGCGCTTGGCCACGGGACCCTCCCGGAGACGAGGCGCGGGCCGGAGCCATCGCGCGCCTGATCGATCGTCTCGTTGGTGGCGCCGCCGGTTCGAAACCCGTCGTCCAGCGGGGCGCGCGGGGATGGTAGCACCGGCGGATGCGTCAACCCTCGTGGAATGCACGCCAGGCGGCGGCGACCAATTCCGGGTCCGCGAAGAGCTCGAAGGCGGTCTGGGCGACCAGGGTGGCCGCGAGGAGCGTCACTTCGTCCGCCCGTGGGGTCGCGGCGGCGTCCCGGAACGCGGTGGAGTGGCCGGCCGTGCCCGCCGGCGCGATCGCCAGATCCGGATGGATCGTCGGGCAGACCCAGCTCACGTTGGCCATGTCGGTGCTGCCGGAATTCTCGTCGTCACCCTGATCGACGATGCCATAGGCGCCCATGTTGGCGCGGAAGCGCTCGGCCAGGACCGGGTTGTTCCGCATGGTCGACGCCTTGCCGGAGAAGGTGACGTCCACCGTGGTCCCGGTCGCGAGCGCGGCGGCATCGCAGAGCTCGCGGAAGCGGTCGCGCATCGTCTCGTAGTAGGCCTCGTCGTCGCTGCGGATCATGAACCAGGCCGATGTTCGGTCCGGGATGATGTTCGCGGCGGTCCCACCCTCGCGGATGATCCCGTGGACGCGGGCCGTCTGACGCAATTGCTGACGCCACAGCCCGACCGAGGTGAAGAGCAGGATCATCGCATCGAGGGCATTCAGACCGCGGTACGGATCCGATGACGCGTGCGCCTGGAGGCCATGGAACACGACCTCGATGTCCTCCGAGGCCAGCGGCCAACACTCCACGTGGGATCGATCGCACGGGTGGTACAGGAGCGCCGCATCCAGACCGGCGAAGAGGCCGTCCTCGATCATCTGGGCCTTGCCACTCCCCCGCTCTTCGGCGGGGGTGCCGAGGAACACGATCTCGCCGGGCAGCTCGTCGACCACCGACGCGAGCGCGATCGCGGCCCCGACCCCCGAGGCCGCCATGGTGTTGTGCCCGCATCCGTGACCCAGACCCGGGAGGGCGTCGTACTCGGCGAGGATCCCGATCCGCGGCCCGTCCCCGCCTCGGCCCCCACGACGAACGGCGCGGATCGCCGTCGCGAGGCTGCCGGCCGGATGCTCGACCTCGAAGCCGTGTCGGCGCAGGACCTCGGCGACCCATGCCGACGCCTGGTGTTCCTCGTAGGCGACCTCCGGGTTGGCGTGGATCCGATGCGAGAGCCCGATGATCTCGTCGCTGGCCGCCTCCACGGCGGTCGCCAGACGGCGTTTGGCATCGGCATGGGGTTCGGCGGGCTGGGTCGTGATCCGCGTGGACAACGGGCTCTCCAGGCGTGGGGGGTTCGTGGGTCGCGTCAGCGTAACGGCCGACGCGTCCGGCCGGATCAGCGTTCCGCGGAGAGCGTCGATTCGGCGACGACCGCCAGCGCGATCATGAACAAGGCGATCGGCCACTCCAGCAGACCCTGGATGCGGAGCACGACGAGGACCGTGACCAGGATGCCGACCCAGGCGCCGCGACGCACGGCCTTGGTCCAATCGCCGCGGTAGGCGATGCGACGATGCCGGGCGAAGGTGATCAGCCACAGGATCGGGATCACCGTCAACCCGATCGCGAGACCGATCAGGGCGGCCCCGACGAACCCGGCACCCGGTTCAAGGACCGGGTCGCGCGTCGTCAGGACGAGTGCGACGAGCAGCCACACGACGGCGGCCGCCGCGAGGATGCCGATATTCGCCGTACGGTCGCGGATCTCCATGCGGTCCGAGTCTAGGGCTGCGCCGCGGACGCCGCGGCCTCACCGGGCGACGCTGGCCGGACAGATGTCCCGGAACGCGCAGTAGCCGCACGCGACGTAGTCGGGCTTGGGCGTGTAGTCCCGGGCGCGCATCCCGGTGGCGGCCGTCGCGATCTTCTCGCGCGCCTTCGCGAGACGCTTGGGATCCACGTCGACGCGTCCGACCAGTCCGGAGTCAAGGAAGTGCAGGGCCAGCGCGTCGGGGAGCCGGCCGGTCATGGCCTCATAACCCATCGCATAGATCTGCAGTTGCAGCGAGTCGCGCGCCCGCTGGCGGGCCTTCACCGGGTCGCGCACGTCCGAAGACTTGTAATCCGTGATGGTCACTCGCTCCGGACCCATGATGCCGAGCGTGGGCGACACCACGTCGGCGGAGGCCGACGTCACGACCGTCGGCGTCCCCTCGACCAGTGCGCCGGGCGCTCCCGGCGTCACCGACTCGACGTCGACCCGATCCCATCGGCCACGGACGCGGTCGCCGCCCAGCGTGAAGCTGAATTCCCGTTCGACATAGGTCGGGATCACGGCGCCCGGCTCGAGCTGAGCCTGGCGAAACCGGTGCAGTGCCTGCTTTCCCGACGCCAGCCGGGCTTCCTCGTGCTCCCGGCTCATGAACCCTTCGTTGGTCCAGGCCGACTCGAAGACCTCGTCGATCTCCGCCTCGCTCATGACGTGACCACGGCCGTGACGGTGATGGAACATCTGGACCGCCTTGTGGAGCGCGGCGCCGTAGATGATCGCGTGATGGGGGGCGAGTGGGACCCGGAGCACATGGGCGTACTTGTACTTGCGGGGACACGTGAGGTAGTCGTCGATCTGGTAGAAGCTCAGCGACAGGGGTTCTTCGATCGGTCCACGCGGCACGTCGACCGGCGCCGCCGTCCCCTCGAACGCGGCGAGTCGCTGCAGCGACGTCGGGGCCGTCACCCCGACACCGGGCACGCCCGCCGCAGCGGGGAGATCAAGGGCCTCGAGGATGAACGGGGAGATGCGTCTGGCCCGGGCACCGCCGTAGTCGGCGGCATGCGACAGGATCAGCTCATCGCGAGCCCGGGTCATCGCGACATAGAACAAGCGGCGTTCCTCGGCCAGGGCCGACTCCGGGGTCGATGGCCGGCCGCGCCCGAGTCCGACCGGCAGTCCCATCGGCTCGGACCGGCCGACCCCCGGGAAGCGGCCGGCGACGAGCCCGGGCAGGAAGACGACCGGGAACTCGAGGCCCTTGGCCTTGTGGACGGTCAGGACCGCCACGGCGTCGGTGTCCGGGTCAAGCTCCGCGGTCGCCGGATCGTCGCCGGCCTCGATGAGGGTCTGCAGGTGTGGCGCCAGGAAGATCGCCCGGTCATCGACGAGCGACGCGGACTGGGCACGCACGATCTCGAAGAACCGCGCGATATTGGAGAGCGCCTCCTCCGCGGCCACCGAATTGGTCGCGGCGAGACGGGAGAGGAGACCGCTCCCGCGAAGGAAGCCGTAGAGCAGCTCACCGGCCGGCCGGACGTGGGCGGCCTCCAGATAGAGGTCGATGTCGGTCACCAGCCGATGGACGATGGCTCGCGACGTCGGGTCGATGCGAAGGATCCCCGGCTGCGCATCGAGTTCGCCCAGGATGGCCCACACGGAACGGTTCCGGCGTCGGGCCATGGTCACGATCGAGGTGAGGTCCTCGCCCTCGAGTCCGTAGAGATCGGACGCCGCGAGCGCGAACATGTCGACGCTGGACGAGGGGTCGGCGACGACCCGGAGGAACGCCAGCAGCAGCCTGACCTCCGGTCGAGCGTACAGCCCGGACGTACCGGAGAACCGCCAGGGGATGCCCGCGAGGTTCAGGGCCCGCAGGAACGGATCGGCCTGTCCGTTGGCGCGAACAAGGATCGCGTGGTCACGTGGCGAGGCTCCGGCCGTGATCCGTCGTCCGATCTCCGCCGCGATCCAGTCCGCCTCGTCTGACCCGGTCGCGAAGGCCTCGAGGCGCACCGGCGCCGGATCGCCGTCCGACCGCTCCGCGCGGAGCCGCTTCCCCACCCCGGCCTGGACCTCGAGCCGGTCTGGGTCGTTGAACCGGACGAGGCGATAGGACGCATCGAGGATCGGCGCTTTGGAGCGGTAGTTCCGGCGCAGGACGACGGTCCGGGCGCCCTGGTACCTCGACCGGAACCCGAGGATGTTGTCGATCGCGGCGCCTCGGAACGAGTAGATCGCCTGGTCGTCGTCGCCGACGACCGTGATATTGCGATGCGTCTCCCCGAGGAGTGCCACGAGCTCCGCCTGGGCACGGTTCGTGTCCTGGAATTCATCGACCAGGATGTACCGGAAGCGACCGGCGATCTCCGCTCGCGCCGCCGGTGAGTCGCGCACGAGACGGAGTGCCAACGCGACCTGATCCCCGAAGTCGATGCAGCCGTTCGCGGCCATCAGGTCCTGGTACGTGGCGTAGGCCCGCGCGAGCTCGTCCTGTCGGGCGGCCTCCTCGGCGGCGACCTCGGCCAGGTCCGACGCGTCGGCGAGCGCGGCCGCTTCCTTCGAGAGACGCCCGGCGTGCTCGAGATAGTCCGATGGACTGATGTCCTCGTCCTTGCAGCGACTGAACAGCGAGGCCAGCGCATCGAGGAACCGCGTGGGATCGCCGAGCGGACGGTATCGGTCCAGGGCGAATTCGAAGAGGTGCTCCCGGAGGAAGATCACGACCTCCGGCCGGGTCAGGACCCGCAGGTCCGTCGGTAGCCCGAGCTCCAACGCGTATTGGCGGATCAGACCGTCCCCGAACGCATGGAAGGTGGAGATCGCGGTGTCCGTATACCCGTACGGGACGAGCTGGTCCACTCGAACGGCCATCTCCTCCGCGGCCTTGTCCGTGAAGGTCAGGGCCAGGATCTCCGAAGGCCGCGCGCGTCGTGAGGCGACGAGCCACGCGATCCGCCGGGTGATGACCTGCGTCTTGCCGGTCCCCGCACCCGCGACGACGAGCAGTGGCCCGTCCTCGTGCAGGACCGCGCGGCGCTGATCCGCATTCAGCCCGGCGAGGAGCGCCGTCATCCCCGTCTCGGGTTCTGTGGTGAGCGCCGGATCCATCACCGGCACGAGATCGCCCCAGGCAGGCAGCTGGTCGAGCGGCGCGGGCTCGCGCCGGGTTCGGGGCCTCGTGGTGGTTCGTGTCATCGATGTCGTCGTGGGGGCCATAGGCGCACCATCGATGACCGTCGTGCCACCTAGTGTGTCAGGCGGTCGCCTGCTTGATCGCCTCGGCCTCTTCGTCCGACAGGGCCGCCTCGGAGCGACCACCCGCGATCGCCTTCGCGTACACCCTCGTGCCGGAGCGGGCATGGAGGCTCGAGAGCACCCATCCGTCACCGTTGGCATCGAGCAGGGCCAAGGCGAAGCTCTGGTTCCCGCCCGTCTCCTCGAACGGGTTGTAGCGAACCAGTCCGACGCGGGAGAAGGCCTTGCGCTGGGCACCTTCGAGGAATGCCGTCCGCGTCGAAACGTCCTGGACCTGACGAGCGACGTCGTGGACCTGCTCGAGATGGGCTTCGAGGACCGCTTCGAGACTTCGGCCCTCGGATCCGCGCGTCAGCCCGGTCAGCCGTGCGTCGAGTCGCTGGGTCCGTCGACCGAGCCAGATGACGGCCGCGAGGAGGCCGACGATCGCGGCGACCAGGAGCAGGACGATACCGACGAGATTTTGATCGATGAACGCGTCGATCGGATGGGTCCTCAGTGGGGTGCCCGAGTCTAGCAGGCGCTCCCACCGGCGGGCAGTCCGTCCGGCAGGTGCTATCCTCTCGCCCGACATCCCGCTTCGAGGACCATCTTCGACCATGGCCAAACGCGCGCGCGGCAGCCATCGACCCGGCCAGCGACCGCCGCTCCAGCGAACCAGTGGGTCGTCCGCCGCGGCGGACCCGACCGCCGCGGCCAACGTCGCCGCGACCTTCGCCGTGACGCCGAAGTCCGCGAACCTCACCGACCAGGAGGAAGCCCGAGCGGCCGAGCTCGAGGCCCAGATCCTCGTCGATGAGCGCGCGGCCGAACAGTCGCGCATCCGATCGACCACGCGTCGACGCAGCGGTCCGACCCAGATCGAGGCGATCCCGCGCGCCTCTCTGAGCGTGTCAGCTGCCGAGGAGTACGCCTACGTCGGCCGTGACGTTCGCCGGATCACCCTCATCGGCGGCTCGCTCGTCATCTTCCTGGTCGTGCTGTCGATCGTGTCGCACCTGTCGGGCGCCGGCCCCATCTGAACCGCGGCGCCTCTGCGACGGGGCGCCATTCCTGGTGCACGAGTGGTCAGTCGAGCGACTGGCCGAGGTTCCCATGCGACTTGGGGTCAAGACCGGTCAGCTCCAGGCCGGTCATGACCTGCGTGTCGAGGGCGTTCAGCCCCGTGGCACTGCCACGGATCGCGTGGATGACCCCGTCATCGATCAAGCCGGTGAGGCTCTGGCCCGGGGCGCCGATGATGAGATCGTCCCACGTCGACTGACTGAACCGACCGGTGGTCAGCGCGTAACCGAAATGGTCGCCGGTGACGGCGTGACCGGCGATATGGGGGTCGTCTTCCGTCCAGACCTTCGCGCCACTGGCCGATAGGCCGGTCGAGCTGGCCAGCAGGGTCGTGACCGACCCGGCGTTCACATGGGACCCGACGTTCTCGTATGGCGTTCCGATGGCCAGGTCGGCGTACGTGTCGCCCTGGAAGTCGCCCATCGTCAGCGACCAGCCGAACTTGTCCCCCTCCTCGTTGAGGCCGGGGATCCCGGTCGTGTCCTGGTTGATGGCGAGCGCACCGTCGCCGCTGAGCCCATCGGCCGATCCCCGCAAGATGGTGACGGTCCCGGTGCTCTTGATGCTGCCGACCGTCTCGCCCGGCGATCCGATCGCCAGGTCGCCCCAGCCATCGGCGTTCGTGTCGCCGATCGCCAGCGAGAACCCGAAGAGGTCGCCCTTCTCCACCGTGCCGGGGACGCCCGGGGTGTCCTGGGTCCACAGCTCGGCACCGGCGGCACTCAATCCGGCGCTGGTCCCGAACAGGACCGTGACCGATCCCGCGTCGGACCGCGACCCGACCCGCTCGTGCGCGACGCCGATCGCCACGTCGTCCCAGCCGTCCCCATCGATGTCGCCGACGGCAAGGGACGACCCGAATCGGTCGCCGGCCTCGTTCGTGCCGGGGACGGCCGCCGTGTCCTGGGTGAACCAGCTATGACCGGCGATCTTGCCGAGGCCCGTGGAACTGCCGTAGAGGATGCCGATACCACCCCGGTTGCCGGTGACCTGCGGATAGCCGACGACCAGATCGTCGAAGCCGTCGCCGTTGATGTCGCCCGAAGCCAGCGCGCTTCCGAACCCGTGGGCGTGCTCGTTGACGAGCGACGACTCGACCTCTGGCGCCGAGAAGATGTCGTCCTCGGACGGGACGAGCCCGGCGTCGCTGCCGGACAGGACGCTGACCGCACCGGTCCCTTCGTTCGGCGATGAGGCAGCGCCGTCGGCCAGGCAGTCGCCGTTGAAGTCGCCGGTCGCGACCGCGGTCCCGAAGTGGGCCGCCGGGACCGGATCGTCGGCGATGTCCTGCTGGTCGAACACCTGGTCGTCCGGCTCGCCCTGGAGGCCGTCGAACGCCGCCCCGGGGAGCACGTGCAGGACGCCGACCAGATCCTCTCGCGTGGCTCGGTTCGGCTCGCCGGCGAGCAGATCGGCGTAGCCGTCGCCGTCGATGTCGCCACGGACAGGCACGCAGACGGCGGCGACGGATGTCGGGATCAGACCCAACGAGGCGATCGCAAGCAGGCCGCCGAGGGCGAGTCGTTCGACGAGGCGGCGTCGCTCGGATCGGGGCATGGTGGGCACGGGCAGAACCTCGGTTTGGCGGCCGATCGCGTTGGGCGGGTCGACGTCGTTCACCAGACGTTCGGGATGGGCCGCATGGTGCGCGACCAGTATGGTCGGGAACACGAGGGGTATGCCGGACCCGCCACCCTTCTAGACTGTCGACCATGCCGACGACAAGGGGGAAAGGTGCCGGCGCCCGGCCCGAGGCGCTCTTCCAGCCCCCGCCCGAGCGCCAGCCGCTCGCCGCCCGGATGCGGCCGCGGAACCTCGACGAGTTCGTCGGGCAGACCCACCTGATCGGCGAGCGCGGACCCCTGCGTCGCAGCGTCGCGCGAGGTCACCTGTCATCGACCCTGTTGTGGGGACCACCCGGGACGGGCAAGACGAGCCTCTCGCGACTCCTCGCCGACGCGATCGGCGCGCAGTTCGTCGCGATGTCCGCGGTCATGTCAGGCGTCGCCGACGTCCGCGCCACCATCGCCGAAGCGCAGGATCGCCTCGCCCTGCACGGCGGCCGCACGGTGCTGTTCCTCGACGAGATCCATCGGTTCAACAAGGCACAGCAGGACGGCCTCCTGCCGCATGTAGAGGACGGCACGGTCACGCTCATCGGCGCCACGACCGAGAACCCCTACTTCGAGGTGAACTCCGCGCTTCTCTCCCGGATGCGCGTGTGGCGGTTGGAAGCCTTGACCGATGACGAGGTCGGTGCCGTCGTCCGGCGTGCCCTGGTGGACACGGAGCGCGGGCTGGCGGGAGCGCTCGGGCCAGCCGGCGGCGTGACGCTCGACGACGCGGCGTTCGACCACCTCGTCTCCCTCGCGGGCGGCGATGCCCGATCGGCACTCAACGTGCTCGAAGGTGCGACCGCTCTCGCGGAGGATGCCGAGATCCGCGACAGCGCCGGTCGGGTCGCCCCGCGACTCGAGGACGTCGAGGCAGCCGCCCAGCAGCGCGTCCTCGCCTACGATCGCGCCGGCGACGGGCACTACGACACCGTGTCCGCCTTCATCAAGAGTCTGCGCGGCAACGACCCCGACGCGGCCTTGTACTGGCTGGGCGCGATGGTCGCCGCCGGCGAGGATCCGAAGTTCATCGTTCGTCGGCTGATCATCAGCGCCTCGGAGGACGTCGGGAACGCCGATCCTCGAGCGCTCCAGGTCGCGGTGGCTGCCGCGCAGGCCCTCGACTGGATCGGGCTGCCGGAGGCCCAATACGCGTTGGCGCAAGCGACCATCCACATCGCGACCGCTCCGAAGTCGGATTCGGTCGGGCGCGCCTATGGAGCCGCGGTCGCGGACGTGCTCCGACTCGGGTCGCTTCCGGTCCCCGATCACCTGCGCTCGGCGGGCGACCGCCGGATGAAGGCGCACGGCATCGGCGTCGGGTACAAGTTCCCGCACGACTTCGAAGGCGACGACGTGACCCAGCAATACCTGCCGGACGCGCTCGTCGGCCAGCGCTACTTCACCCCCGGTGACCAGGGGTACGAGGCGACGATCGCCGCGCGGATGGACGGTCGGGAACGTGCCCGCGCGGAACGACCGAGGCGCAAGGCACGAGCGGATCCGCCGACGGCATCGATGGGTGACGCGACCAAGGCGAACATGGACAGCAAGCGCAAGATCGCCGACACCGAGAAGCGCGACGCCTCCGGCTCGTGACGTCGAACCCGCCCGATCTCGAGGCGGTCGCGGCCGCAGCGGGCTCGGAGCTCATCGGATCTGCGCCGGCTGCATGGGGTGACGCCAGGTCGACATGGCGACTGTCGCTGGCCGATGGACGGGTCATCGCGGCTCGTCGGTTCCAGGGGGATGATGCGACTGCTCGGGCCGCGCGCTGGACGGCGGTCGCCGACTCCCTGAGCCAGGCAGGCATCGCCCTGGCTGGCCCGGTTTCGACCCACGGGATCGAGACCTCGACCTGGGTGACGAGTCCGTGGGTCGAGGGCGACATCGGTGCCGCCTGGCTCGACGATCCGGCGCGCATCCGTCGTCTGTCGGCGTCGATGGGGGCGCTGCTCGTCGCGTTCCGTGCGATCCCGACCCAAGCCGTGCGCGATGCGATCGACCGCGTCGATGGGCGACGGCCCGCCTCGGCCGACGACACCGCGGCCCTGCTGGCCAGCGTGCGGCCGCTGCTGGACGACCGCACCGTCCGCGCGGTCCACGATTCGATCCTGACGATGGCGCCGGTTCCCGTGACGACATCGGTCGTGCATGGCGACTTCGCGCCGGTCAACGTCATCCTCGGTGATGACGGCAACGTCCGTGCGCTGCTCGACCTCGAGCGTGTCCACATCGGTCATCCACGAACGGACGTGGCCTGGTGGGGCTGGGTGGTGCGCCACCACCACCCTGAGGCGTGGACCGTCGGCTGGCCCACGTTCCTTGCGGCGGCCGAGGTCCCGGACGACCCCGACACGGCGGCCCAGCTCCGCGCGCTGATGCTGCTGCGACTCCTCGAGGCCGGCGCGACGGCCGACGACGACGAGACGAGACGACGGTGGCTCGGGCGTCTCGCCGAAGCCGCCCGCTGGTGATCGCGGGCTAGGCGAGGAACGGGATGGTCTGCGGACCCTGTGGCAGGACGCAGATGCTCGCGCCCGGGTCGGCAGCCAGAAGCGCCGCCAGCGGTCTGGCTCACGTCATCGATGGGCTCGAGATGCGCGGCCCGCACCTGGTCAGCGGACAGGCCATCGTTTCGAAGGAGCACGCGGGCCTTGGACATGACCCGTGCCTGGATCTGGACCTGCCATTGATCCGGGATCGTGACCGGCGACGCCGCGATGTTCGCCAGCAGTTCGGCCGGGCTGCGGCCCTGACCGAGGATCTCCCCGTAGGAGCCGTGGTCGGGCAACCCGTCGCGACACTCCGCGGCGCAGATGATCGTGCCGCCTTCGCGAACGACCTCGGCCGCCGCCGACATCCCCTTGACGGCCTGATAGAGGTTCTGGTCGAGCGGGTAGCCGCTGTTGGTCGTGATGACGATGTCGAACGGCCGATCGACGGGCTGCATCGCCTCGGTCCGGGCGGCCGCACAGGCGGCGGCATGCATGGCCAGGATCTCGCCCCCATAGGCACGCGTGATCCGCTGCTCGTCGTTGAGCAGGACGTCGAGCGCGAAGTCGACGCGAGTGGCCGAGGCGATCGCCCGGACCGCGTCGTGGACCGGGTTGCCTTCGATGACCCCCCAGGTGGCCCGCGGGTCGCCGATCCGTCGGGCGTTGTGGAGTTCGAGCGTGGTGGCGAGACCGGCGAGACCCGGCGCCACCATCTTCGGTCCGCCGCTGAACCCCGCGAAGAAGTGCGGTTCGACGAACCCGGTCGTGATCCGCAGGTCCGCGTCCACCCACTCCCGGTTGAGACGGAGCGGCACATCGCCCACCATCCCGAGGTCCACGAGGCTCGTCTGGTCGCGCGCGTCGTGGTCGAGGACTCGACAGCGCGCGAGGACGTCGGTCCCGAGCATGGCAAGCCGCTCCGCATCGGTGGACGCTCGGTGCGTACCCGTGGCGATGAGGACGACGACGTCCTCGGGCGGGATGACGCCGCCGAGCGCATCGAGGACGGCGCCGACCATCAGTTCGCGAGGCTGCGGCCGGGTCACGTCGCAGACCGAGATCGCGACGCGCTGGCCGGGCCGGACCAGATCCGCGAGCGGCGGCCCGGCCACCGGGTTCGCGATCGCTTCCTGCAGGGTGGCTCGAGGATCGGTCGCGGCGGCGCGATGTCGCGGGGCGATCACGGTGGCCGACTCCGGGACCTCGATGTCCATGCCCGTCGAGCCATACGCGAGGCGGATCGTCTTCACGTCGCCACGATACCGGTCAGCGGTCGTCGGCGACGAGTGTGGCGAGGACCGCGCAGTGATCGCCCGCCGGCGGGCAGGACGTCGTCTCGGCGACCGGCCGGAGCCCTGGTCCGCTGAGGACGACATCGATCCGGACGAGACCGATCCCCAGAGACTCCAGCTGGTCCAGTCGATAGGTCCAGCCCGGGCCGAGCCCGACCGCGGCATGGGCGTCCGTGAAACCGGTCGTGAACCGCCCGAATTCCGCCTCGGTGGGTGCGGTGTTGATATCACCGAGCATCAGGAGCGGCGGTCCGCTGTCGCTCGAGGCGATCTCATCGAGGATCCGCTGGTGCGCAGCCTGTCGCTCGGCCACCTCGTAGGTCACGGGCAGACCGAGTGGGCCTTGCCCGACGAGGCCGTGCAGCGGATGGACGTTCACGATCCGCACCGTGCCGAGGGGCGTCGAGGCCTGCGCCCAGAGTCGTGACGGCCCGCCCTCGAACCGCACCGCGGACAAGGGATAGGCGCTCAGGAGGCCGAGACCGAGGACATCGTCTCGCGGATACATCGCCTGGTACGGGTATCGGGCCGCAAGGACCGGATCGCCGACGATCGCGGCCGATACCTCGGGCGTCAGTTCCTGCAAGGCCACGACATCGGCCTGGACACCACGGAGGAACGTCGACGCGTCACCGGGCGGTCGCGACCGGACTTGGAGGTTCCAGGTCATCGCGTCGATGGAGGCGACCGTGGGATCCGTCGATGTCGGGAACGAGAACCATTCGCCGCCGAACCGACCGATCGAGACCACGACGAGGATGACGAGGAGCACGCGGACCACCGCGGCGCCACGGAGGCAGGCGACGGCGAGCGCGATAGCCACGACGACGAGCGTGATGTGCTCGGCGAGGACCTGGGCCAGACCGATGGGTCCACCCTCGGGCCACCCGATGAGCGCGAGGAGATCGAGCCCGAGGACCATGAGGATCAGGCCCGCCGCGCCGAGGATCAGGAGTCGTCGCATCGCGACCATGATGCACCGACGTTTCGGGGGTTCCGACCGTGGCGTCGCGCGCGGCGATGTCCGTCCGTCATCATCGTTCGATGGCCACCCTCGCTCGCGTGTTCCATCGGTTCGTTCCGAGCGGGGCGATCGTGCTGTCGGTGCTCTCGCTCGCGTACTTCGCGATGGGCATCGTCCGCAACCGCGTGTTCGCCAACACCTACGGCGCCGGCGCCGAACTCGACGCCTACAACGCCGCGTTCCGGATCCCGGAGATCGCGCTCGACGTCCTGGTCGCCGCCGGTCTGACGGCACCCTTCGTCCCGATCTTCAGCAGTCTCCGCCGGGACCGCGAGGACGACGCGAACGACTTCGGACGGACCGTGCTCACGGGCGTGGTCGGCGTGATGGGGATCGCCTCGATCGTGCTGTTCGTCGCGGCACCGTGGCTCGGTGAGCGGGTCGGCAGCAGCTTCGATGCCGCCACGCAGGACCTGTACGTCCAGCTCATGCGCATCAACTGCGTGGCCCAGGTCATGTTCGCGGCCTCGATCGCCATCGGCGAGATCCTCGTCGCGAACCGTCGATTCGTCTTCTATGCTCTCGCGCCGATCCTGTACACCACCGGGATCGTGCTCGGGACGGTCCTGTTCGCGGGGACCTACGGGGTCATCGCCACGGCCTGGGGCGCGGTCGCCGGCGCCGCGGCCCATCTCGGTATCCGCGTGGCCGGCTCCCTCCGGACCTCCTTCCGCATCCGGCCGATGTGGCGGATCCATACGCCGGCCGTCCGGGAATTCGTCCGGCTGATGATCCCGCGCATGGTCAGCCACCCCATCGAACCGCTGATGTTCACCTACTTCACGGTCCTCGCCGCGAGTCTCGGGGTGGGGAGCGTGTCGTCGGTCAACTTCGCCGCCGACTACCAGGTGGTCCCGGTGAGCCTCATCGGGATCTCGTTCTCGCTGGCCGTGTTCCCCACCCTGTCGGCCGCCTACGCCGCCGGCGAGCGAGCCACGTTCAGCTCGCTGCTTCGCCGGAACCTGGCCGCCATCGCCACGCTGACGATCCTCGCGGCCATCGCGCTCTACGTCCTGTCCGGAACGCTCGTCTCGGTCCTGCTCGGTGGCGGGAAGTTCGATGCTGATGACGTCACTCGCACCTCGGCCGTGGTGGCGGCCTTCGCGCTGTCGGTGCCGTTCGATGCGCTGGCCTATCCCCTGTCGCGCGGGCTGTACGCCACCCACGACACGATCCGCCAGGTCGCCGCGTCGTTCGTCGGGCTGGGTGTCGTGGTCGTGGCGTCGCAGACTGCTGGTGGCCACGGTCGGGATCCTCGCCATCCCACTCGGGTACGCGGTCGGGATGGTCACCAAGGACCTGCTGCTGGCGTTCTTCCTCACGCGGCGGATGCGCGGTCCGTGGCCGGTCAGATCTCCGATGCCTTGACCGTCGGGACCACGATGATGTACTTGCCGTCCCGGTCCGGATATCGGCCCTCGGGTCGCTTCCACTTCAGGAAGTTCCGGACCATCTCGCTCCCATCCTGGAAGGTGCCGGGCGGATCCGACGGCCCCCAGATGCTCGAGTCGCGTGGATACCAGGGGTCCAGGATGTAGGTGCCGGTGATCGTCGCGTCGTCGAAGATCGTCGGGTCGGCGTCGGCGCGGAACCCCGTCATGACCCACGTATGGGCACCCCGCCAGGCCATGAGGATGACCGGTGCCCCCGTCGCCTGGATGGCCCTGGCCGCGCCGCGAAGGGCTCCCTGGCGCGTGTTGAAGGCATGGATCTCGTAGCCGCGCGCGCCATACGACTTGAGCGCCAACGAGATCGCCGCCGGACCCCACGCGCCGTTGTGGCTATCCGAGTAGCTCTCCCACTTGCGGACCTTGCTGTCGATGGCGGCCTGGGTCTTCTCGGACGTGTCGGCGAGACCGAGGATCGCGAGGACCATCTGGGTCCCGGCTGGGGCACACCAGTCCTTGTCGGCCTCCGAGGCGAAGACCTTGTTGGGGTGCTTCACGATGTTCACGTCGACGCGCTTCCGTACGGGCGCCGGGGTGGGTTCGGGCGTGGGCTCAGCCGTCGGTGCGGGAGTCACGCCCGGTGCGAGCGAGACGATCGGCGTGGGTTCGGGCGTGGGCGTCGGCGTGGGTGCGGTCGTCGGGGTGACGCCCTCCTCGTCATCGTCGCTCCCCGCATCGATCGGGTCCGTGACCTCGATCGTCGCGACCGTGGGGCGATCCGGTGGTGGCCCGGCCAGGAAGCGATCCACCTTGGCGAGCAGCCGATCGAAACGATCCCCGGCGCCGAACGCATTCGCACCGACCGCACCGGCGCCCACCGCCGCGCCAAGCAGGCAGACGACCGCGACGACGGCCAGGACCTGGGTGCTCCGACGTGGACGCTCGTGCATGGCGGGATGGGTCCTCCGCGGTGACTGTACCGGTGGAACGACGTCGGAGCCATCCGTCGTGCGACGGCGTCCTCGTTCCGATCGGATCAAGGCTCCAGATCGAACGTCCGAACGTGCGTGGGTCGGAAGACCGCGACGGGACGTCGGTCGAAGGTCGCGACTCGCCGGACGTCAAGCCGTTCCGCCGTCGCCACGAGGACGGCGTCGGTGAGACGCGGGCGGTGCTCGCTGGCGGCGGCAAGGTGCTCCGCCGCTCGCTCCAGATCGGCATCCGTCGGCGCGACCAGACGGACCGCCCCGCTGGTGATCGACCGGATGAGCGCGAGCGTCGCCTCGAGCCCGAGTTCGCGCTGGAGCAGGAGGTCGAGTTCGGCGAGCGTCAGGGTGCCGAGGAGCAGCGGTTCGTCCGCGCGCCGGAACCACGCGACGGCGGCGTCGTGGTTGAGGTCCGCCTGGTCGGCGGCGGCCAGGATGATGCTCGTGTCGAGCAGGATCGCCACGCGGCGCCCTAGCGCTCAGGAGCGGGGCGACGTCCAGCTTCGCGCCGCGCGATCGAGCGGCCGTCCAGAGACAGCCGACCGTGTCCACTGCGGCCGACCGCGAGGAACTCCAGGTCCGGCGCGGCTTCGTGGTCGGCGAGATACGCCTCGAGCGCTGCGGTGATCACGGCGGTCCTGGTCGTCCGATGGCGGTTCGCGAGCCGAGCCACGCGGTCCAGGAGGTCGGCGTCGGCGAGGATCGTCGTTCGAGTCGTCGTCATATGCCGACATATATGACACGGTGGCGAGCGACCGTCAACCCGTGCGACCATCCGCGTCAACCACCCCTGCACGACGACCGCGCCGGAGGCTTCCGTGGACCGCTTCGAGCCCAATCTCCGCATCCCTGGCCCCACCGCCCTGCCGCCGTCGGTGCGGACCGCTGGAGCCCGCCAGATGATCAACCACCGCGGACCGGAGTTCGCGGCGATGCTCACCCGGATCATCGACGGGATGAAGCCCTACTTCGGGACCACGTCGGACGTCGCGGTCATCACGACGGCTGGCTCCGGTGGGCTCGAGGCCGCTGTCGTGAACGTGCTGTCGCCGGGCGATCGGGTCCTGGGCGTGTCCATCGGCTCCTTCGGTGACCGGTTCGCGAAGATCGCCGGGATCTACGGTGCGGACGTCACCAAGCTCGATGCTGAATGGGGATATGCCGCCGCCGCCGACGAGATCCGGGAACGCCTCCGCGCGATGCCCGACGCCAAGGCCGTCCTCCTGACCCACAACGAGACCTCGACCGGTGTCATGAACCCGATCGCCGAACTCGCCGCGGCCGTCCGGAGCGAGGCGCCCGACGCCCTCATCCTCGTCGACAGCGTGTCCGGCCTTGGGGCCGTGCCCTTCGAGATGGACGAGTGGGGCGTGGATGTCGTCATCACGGGCTCGCAGAAGGCGTGGATGTCGGCGCCGGGTCTGGCGATGATCGCCGCCTCGCCACGCGCCTGGACCGCGATGGAGACGGCGACGATGCCGCGGTTCTATCTGGACCTGCGCGCGCACCGCGACGCAGCGGCCAACGGCCAGACGCCGTTCACGCCGGCGATCGCGGTCGTGTACCAGGTCGACGAGGGCCTGCGCCTCATGGCCGAAGAAGGCCCGGCCGGCATCTTCCTGCGACACGAGGTCTGTGCCGCGGCCTCGCGGGCCGGTCTCGCCGCCCTCGGGTTCGAGCTCTTCGCGGACCAGCGGGTCGCTTCACGAACCGTCACGGCCGCCC
Organism: uncultured Chloroflexia bacterium; assembly: GCA_963778805.1. Lineage (GTDB taxonomy): Bacteria > Chloroflexota > Limnocylindria > Limnocylindrales > CSP1-4 > SPCO01. Next base: position 653,638 of record CAVZVT010000005.1, read on the forward strand.
TGGTCCCCGACGGTCTGGACTGGAAGGCGTTCAACGGCGAGGTCAAACGCCGCGGTGTGGTCCTCGCCGGCGGCCAGGGCAAGCTGACCGGCAAGATCTTCCGGCTTGGCCACCTCGGCTCGGTCACGCTCGAGGAGATCCTCGGCACGATCAGCACGCTCGAACTCGCGTCACTGACGACCGGCCGGACCATCCGTCCGGGCACGGCGGTCGCGGCCGCGCAGGTCGCCGCCATCGAAGCCCTCGGGATCGAGGCTGCGTCGGCAGCGCCCGCCGGCGCGTGAAGATCCTCGTCGCGGAACCCGTCGCCGCCGAGGGCGTGGCGCTGCTCCGTGCCCAGCACGACGTCGACGAACGACACGGCCTGTCGCGCGATGAGCTGTGCGCGATCATGCCCGAGTACGACGCGCTCGTCGTCCGGAGCCAGGTCCAGGTCGATGCCGAGCTGATCGCCGCCGGCACGCGGCTGGTGGTCATCGGCCGGGCCGGGGTCGGTGTCGACAACGTCGATCTGGATGCGGCGACGCGCGCCGGGATCACGGTCGTCAATGCGCCGACCGGCAACACGATCGCGGCCGCTGAGCACACCCTCGCGCTCCTCTATGGCGTGGCGCGACGGGTCGCACCGGCCGATGCCTCGATGCGTCGCGGCGAGTGGAAGCGCGCCCAGTTCACCGGGCTCGAGTTGCGTGGCCGGACGCTCGGCATCATCGGGTTCGGGAAGATCGGCCAGGCCATCGCGCTCCGCGCCCGGGCGATGGAGATGACCGTGCTCGCGGTCGATCCGTTCGTGACCGCCGAGCAGGCGGAGAACCACGGCGCGCGACTCGTCGAGCTCGATGAGCTGTTGCGGCTCGCCAACGTCGTGACCGTCCACGTGCCATTGACGCGGGCCACGCGCGGCCTCATCGGCAAGGCCGCCATCGCCAAGCTCCAGCCCGGCTCGATCGTGCTCAATGTCGCGCGGGGTGGGGTCCTCGACGAGGCCGCGGTCGCCGACGCGCTCCGGAGCGGGCACCTGGGCGGTGCCGGTATCGACGTCTTCGAACAGGAACCACCGACCGATTCGCCACTGCTCGACGCCCCGAACACGCTCCTGACCCCGCATCTCGGCGCATCGACGGCCGAGGCGCAGATCCTCGTGTCCGAGGAAGTCGCCGCGCAGGTGCTCGATGTCCTCGATGGCCGGAGCGCCCGGTATGCCGTCAACGCGCCGCTGCTGACCCCCGAGACGGCCCGGGCGATCGCCCCATATCTGCCGCTCGCCGAGATCCTCGGCCGGTTCTTCGCCCAGTTCTCGCGCGGTGGCGTCAAGACGCTCACCCTGGAGATCGCCGGCGACCTTGCCGAGTACGACGGATCGCCGCTGACCGCCGCCGTCCTGCGGGGTCTCCTGGAGACCGCCACCACCGAGCGAATCAACCTCGTCAACGCGGCCGCGATGGCCAAGGCTCGCGGGATCACGATCATCGAGCGCAAGACCCCCGATGCCGGTGCGTTCTCCGCGCAACTCACGCTTTCGAGCGAACGCGGCGGGACCACCATGACGGTCGCCGGGACCGTCGCGGGCGGCGAGCCGAGGATCACCCGGCTCGACGACTACCGGCTCGACATGGCGCCATCGGACGTGATGCTCATCACCCGGCACATGGACCGGCCCGGCACGGTCGGACGGATCGGGATCATGCTCGGCGACGTCGATGTGAACATCAGCGCCATGCACCTCGCCCGCAGCCGACCGCGAGAGGACGCGCTCATGGTCCTCGCCCTCGACGACGATGTTCCAGACAGCGTGGCTGAGTCGATCCGATCCCACGAGAACGTCACGGAGCTGTGGACGATCCGACTCGGGGGCGACCGCTGACCGGATCGTCGATCCCGGACGATCTCGAGGCGACGCTCGTCCTCGTGCGCCACGGGGAGAGCCGGTACATCGCCGAAGGCCGCTTCCAGGGTCAGGCCGATAGCCCGCTGAGCGAGCTGGGTCGTGACCAGGCCGCTCGAGTCGCGGCGCGGATCGGCGACCCTGGTCGCTCCCCCGCCCTCCCGGTGCCCGCCAGCCCGCCCCGCGAGATCGTGCACTCGCCGCTCGGTCGAGCCGCCGAGACGGCCGCGGCGATCCGGGATGCATCCCCTGGCGACGTCCCCATCCGCGCGGATGCCGGCTTCCTCGAGATCGGCCAGGGCACCTGGGAAGGCCTCCATCGCGACGAGATCCTGGATCGCTTCAGCGCCGAACTCGCCGGCTGGCGGGCTCGACCGGCCGAGGTCTGGGCCCCCGGAGGCGAGTCGCTGGCGGCGGTCTCGGAACGGCTTCGGCCAGCCATCGCGGCGATGCTCGCGGGTCTGGCATCGGACGCGCTGCCATCGGACGCGCCGTCATCGTCCGCCAGCCCGGTCGCGGGCTATCCCGGGGCACAGGCCGCCGGCCCGTGGAGCGTCATCGTGGCCCACGACGGGGTCTTCAAGGTCCTGCTGCTCAGTCTCTTCGAGCTGCCGCTGGACCGGTTCTGGATGTGGTCGTTCGAACTCTGCGGGATCACCGTCGTCGACCTCCGTGGCGGACGCGCGGTGCTGCGTGCCCACAATCTCGCCGACCACCTCGCGCCGCGTCTGGATGCGGTCGCCGCCGCCGAGGCGCGCTCGCGCGAGGCGACCGGCGCGCTCTGACGCCCTACCGGCGTCGGCGCTCGCCGCGACGGAACGCGAGCCGCAGCAGGTTGAGCCGCAACCGACGCTCGGCCTGACGGAGCGCCTGGAGCCGTTCATCGCTCAGCAGACCCTGCCCGTAGGCCGTCTCGACCTTGGCCTGCGCCACGGTCTCGAGCTCGGGGCGCATGATCGGCAGGACCTCGCCGAGCGTGCCTGAGTATTCGTAGACGGTCTGGCTGGGTCGAGGGCCGAACCCGAAGCGGGCCGCAAGACCCGTCACCGTCCGGTACGCGTGATCCGCGGTGGTGCCGCTCCGTGGCCCGCGCTGCCACGCGACGAACGCGAGTCCGCCGACCACGGTCGCGAGCAGGATCGCGATCGCGATCAGTGTGCCGATGGGTCGGGAACCGCCCGACGACCCGCCGCTGGCGTCCGTTGGCTCATGGTCCCGCGGCGGCGCGCTCGGGAGCCCCGCCGGTCGCGTCGCGAGCGGTCGCGGGCTCGCGTCGGTGGGACCGGCACCCAGGGCCTTCAGCTTCGAGACACCGCCCCCGGTCGGATCGAACGGGTACCAGCCGTAGCCCGGGAAGTAGACCTCCACCCACTCGTGGCGTGACGTCCCCAGGATCTGCTCCTCGCCCTGGGCCGTCCGCCGGCCAGGGAGGAACCCCTCGACGATCCGTGCCGGGATCCCGCGCTCGCGGAGGAAGATCGCCATCGTGGTCGCATAGTGCTGGCAATACCCAAGGCGGTACGTGGCGAAGCACTCGACCGTCGAGAGATCCTTGCACTGGTTCGCCATGAGATCGAGGATGTCCGTGTCGTACTCGAAGAGACCGCCCGCCGTCTTGCTCTGCTTGAATCTCGTCGTCAGATACGTCGCGAAGTCGAAGGCGTTGTCCGCGTCCGGAGCTTCCGCGACGAGCGTGGCGAGGAGCTGTTCGGCGTTGCCACCGGCCGGCATGGCGCCATCGGGGATGGTGTCCTTGCCGTACAGCCGGACGATGTCCTCGGGATAGTCGCTCCCGCTCGCCCGCAGGACGGCCTGGTTGAGCTCCCCATCCTTGTCGCCCTCGGTCCGGACGTCGGCGACCACGGTGTATGGATCGTTCCCGGAACGTTCGATGGCACCGAGGTAGCCGTTCTCGCCGAGCAGGGTGACGGTCGTGGGCTGGTCGACCGTGTCCGGCGTCAGCGGCGACAGCAGGATGGACCCCGATCCTGGGGCCGGCGTGACCGTGAACGTGAGCGGCAGGGTCCCCGTCAGGTCATCCGGCGCTTCCGCGGCGCCCTCGAGGAGCGGCGCACCGGCGTCCCGGTTGGACTTGCTCTTGAGGTCGTCGCTGACGACCCAGCCATTGCCCGTGAACTGGTCGAAGGTCGCCGCGCGCCAGTAGAACTGCCGCTTCTCCGCCGTGTCGAGCTTGACGGTCGCGACGAGTTCGCTGTTCGGTTGCCACTTGCCGCGGATGCTCGTGGACGACGGATCGAAGTCGCTGCCGAACGGACGCGTGTTGCCACCGGTCGGCAGGAACCGCTGGATCGACCGCGACAGTTCGACGAGGCCGCCACTCACGCCGGCGAAGGAGCCCTGGAGCGGCGCCGATCGCGCGACATTGGTCAGCAGAAGCGAACCGACCACGGCCACCGCGATGAAGACCATCCCGCCCCGCAGATAGATGGCCCCGATGGAGGCTGGGTCGCCGATGCGGCGTCGAACCCACTCGGTCTGCTCCTCGAGGACGTGGGCCCGGACGAGGAGACAGAGCGACGCCAGCGTGAAGATCACGAGGTACTGGAGCTGCTCGTCGAGCGAGATGGACATGTTGACGAGCAGGACGAGCCCGACGATGACGATCGCGTTGAGCGGTCGGCGGTGGCCGAAGATCGCATAGGCCGCGAACATCGAGGTCGCCCACACGAGCAACCCGAGGAACAGCATGTAGTGGCCGTATTCGGTGGTCAGTGGCTTCTTGAGGATCAGCAGATCGACGACGGCCTGGACCATCGAACTCGCCGTCGCGCGGTACGCGACGTCGAGCCAGGCGCCCGGACGAGCCAGTTGGACGCCGACCGCGAGCGGGATGATGAGGGCGGCGAACACGGATCCCACGAGGTAGGTGCGCCAGCGTCCCCAGCCGACCTTCGGACCAAGGATGCCGAAGGCGACCCCCAGCACGACCATCGGCGCGAGGAAGTCGGTGAGGCGACCCTCGCCGAGGACCAGTTCGACATCGTCGATCGCCCAGGCCATGGTCAGACACAGCAGCAGGGTCAGACCGACCGTGATCCAGCCTTCGGATGGGCCGAGCGGGAACCGTCGGTTCATCGCGCGAGGATCTCGCCGAGCGGCCGGCCCGGGGTGATGTGGTAGTTCGGCAGCTCGTACTCGGCCAGGGCGTGGCGCAGCGCGCGAGCGCGCTTGGCGGCGGCCTCCTCGGCATCGGGGTCGGGCTTCCGTCGGTCGCCACCGATCGCGGCCGCGGTCTCGGCCGCGTGTCGATCGAACGCCGCGACATCGACGGTGATCGCGACGCAGGACACGCCGCGGGCGCGAAGGCTGGCCAGCGGCCGGACCCACGATGGATCGAGCGACGACGTGATCACCACGGCGGTCATCCCGCGTCGCAATCGGCCGACGGTCCCGATGAGCGTTTCGACGAGCGGGGCGTTGCCGTCCGCCTCGACCGCCGCGAGGAGCTGCATGATCTTCTGGTGTTGCCGACCGCCGCGGTCGGCCGGGAGGAACGCCGCCCGGCTCGCGTTGACCGTCAGCCCGACGGCGCGGTTCTCCGAGATCGCCTTGTCGGCGATGGCCGCGGCCGCCCGGATCGCCGCCTCGGGCGTCGACTCATCGCCCTGACCGCCGCCGATCCCACGCTGGAGATCCAGGATGATCCAGGCGTCGGCGGTCTGCTCGAGATCGAATTCCTTGACCTGGATCTCGCCGTGGCGTGCGGTGGTCTTCCAGTGGATGCGGTTCATGCTGTCGCCGGGGGCATACGGCCGGACGCTGGTGGCGAGCGGCGTCGTCTGCATCGTCCGGACCGGGGCGGCGTGGCTCCCCTCCAGGATCGCCGATGGCAGCCGCCAGGCCGGGATGGGCTCGAGCCGCGGGTAGACCACCACCGACACGCCCTGTCCGACGGTCGCAGCAGCCTCGAAGAACCCGAACGGGTCGCCCGTCCGGATGTGGAGCGGTTCGATCCGGAAGTGTCCCCGTCGCGTCAACGGCACCCGGATCAGCCACGATCGCTCGCTCCGACCTGGCAGGGTGATGGCCCGGCCCGGGAGCGCCCCTGGCAGCGTCGTCGGGTTGTGGACCTCCAGCCAGAGCTTCGGCAGCCGGCTGCCGTTGCGCAGCGTGTAGGTCACGCGCATGCGATCGCCGACGTGGCCGTGGAGCTGGCTGACCGCGTATCCCGCCTCCAGGTCGGTGAGACCGAGACGGACGAGGACATACGAACCACCGACGATGAGGATCGCGAGATAGAGCAGGTAGAACAGGACCGGCTGACCGGTCGAGAAGGCGGCGACCACCAGTACGGTGGCCACGATGAGCACTTCGAGGCGGCGGATCATGCGCTCGGACCTCGTGGCCGCATCGGTCGGTCGATCCGGACCCTAGCCGCCAGAGACCGCAGTGGGTCCGGTCGCGGTCCGCAGCCCCGTCGGACCACCGGTCCCGGTCGGTCGGATCCCGTCGATCGAGGTGGCATCGAGCAACTCGCGGACGACCTGACCGGCCTGCACGTCATGGATGGACGAGCTGGTCTTGATGATCAGCCGATGGGCCAGGGCGGGCTCGGCGAGCGCCTTGATGTCGTCGGGCAGGACGTAGTCACGGCCAAGCAACCCGGCCAGCGCCTGGCCGGCGCCGGTACAGCGCGATCGACCCACGCGGCGACGCCCCGAGATACACATCGGGATGGTTCCGCGTGGACCCGACGAGCCGCACGATGTAGTCGGCGACACTCGAGTCGACGTAGATCTCGCGGACGGCGTTCTGCATCTCGCGCAGCTCTTCGACCGTGACGACCTCCTCGAGATCCTCGAGAGGATGCGTCCGCTTCTGCTCGTCGAGGATGACGATCTCCTCGAGCGGCTGCGGGTAGCCGAGACGGAGGCGGATCATGAACCGGTCGAGCTGGGCTTCGGGGAGGGCGAACGTCCCCTCGTACTCGATCGGGTTCTGCGTGGCGATGACGAGGAACGGGTCGGGCATCTGGTACGTGGTCCCGTCGATCGTCGCCTGGCGCTCCTCCATGCATTCAAGGAGCGAGGACTGGGTCTTCGGGGTCGCCCGGTTGATCTCGTCGGCGAGGACGACCTGGCTCATGATCGGCCCGGGTCGGAACTCGAACTCCTGCGTCTTCTGGTTGTAGATCGACAGACCCGACACGTCGGATGGCAAGCAGGTCCGGGGTGAACTGGATGCGCCGGAAGGAACAGCCGAGGCTGCGCGCGATCGCCTTCGCGAGCACGGTCTTGCCGGTACCCGGCACGTCCTCGATGAGGAGGTGGCCGCGACAGAGCAGCGCCACCAGGGCCAGACGGACTTCGTGATGCTTGCCGACGATCACTCGCTCGACGTTGGCGAGGACTCGGTCGCCGGTCTCCTGGATCTTGGTCATCGGCCTCTCTCGCGGGGTGGGCGTCGCCTCCGGCGCCGCAGTCGGGCGGGGTTCGAGGGGTTCGACGAGCTCGAGTTGGCTCCTGTGTCGTCGCAGGATAGTACGTCCTCCCTTCCGTACCGTCTGGCGGCACCTCCGCCATGCCTTACCACTATTGGCGTCTGAAACGACCGAAACGTTCGAAAATCAATTCGGTCACCCGCGAACGAGCGTCAGGAACCCGACCCAGAACGTCATCAGGCAGCCGACCGCGCCCATGATCATGAGGAAGGGCTCACCGCCGAACCACGACGCGACGGCCACGCCACCGAACATGATCCCGAGCAGCAGGGCGATCGCGGCAAGCCCCAGCCGCTCGATCATCGGACGCGGCTCGCGTGGCCCGTCGGGGGTCGTCGTGGGTGTCGGGTCGTCGGTCATGGCGTGGCTCGAAGATAGCGGGTCATCAGGTCGCCGGCGATCGGTGCGGCGACCTCGCCACCTCGACCGGCCTGCTCCACGATGACCGCGATCGCCACCGTCGGGGCCTCGGCGGGTGCAAAGCCGATGAACCACGAATGCGGTTCGCCCGTGCCGCCCAATTCGGCCGTCCCGGATTTGCCGGCCGTGGTCACGCCCACGACCTTGGCACCGGACGTGAACCTGGCGCCGAGCGATCCCTCGACCGCCTGGACCATCGCCGCCTTGATGGCTGCCGCGTCGTTCGGATCGATGACCCGCGCCATCTGCGAGGGGTCGATGGTTCGCGTGCCACTTCGTTTGCCGGTCATCGATGTCACCAGGTGCGGCGTCATCAGCACCCCATCATCGGCCACGGTCGAGGCCACCAGCGCCATCTGCAGCGGCGTGACGTACGTCTCGGCCTGTCCGTAGGCGGCGTTCGCGAGCTCCACCTCGTCGCTGAACCCGCCTGGCTCCGGCCCATCGCCGTTCGTGAGTCGCGAGGTGGCGGTGGGGAGTTCGAACGGCAACGGGCTGCCGAAGCCCATCCGGTCGGCATACTCGACGAGCGCCGCGCCGCCCGGTCCGGACGCCGGTCATCGCGTACCAGATGTTGCAGGAGACCTCGGTCGCCCCGACGAGGTCCAGCGGCCTGGAGCCGGACTCCGGGTGATGGCCGTCGCGGACCCGGAACCCATCGATCAACCAGCCGGACTTCTCCACCTTGGGTTGTTCGGCGTAGGTCGTGTCCGGCGTGATCGCCCCGGAGCCCAGCCCGGCGATCGCGGTGACGATCTTGAGCACGGACCCGGGGACATAGCGACCGAGCGTCGCGCGCGGCAGCAGGGGCTGGTCCTTGTCATCGGCGAGACGCTCGAAGGTTGCGACGGCGGTGTCTGGATCGGCGATCCCGGAGGCATCGAAGGTCGGCGTCGAGGCCAATGCGAGGATCTCGCCCGTTCGTGGGTCGAGCATCACCACGGCGCCCTTGTGGTCGCCAAGGGCTCGCACGGCCGCTCGCTGGAGGTCGTCGGACAGCGACAGGGTCAGCGTCTTGGGGTCGTAGCCACTGGCCCCGAACTTGCGCAGCGCGTCCGAGACCGGGTCGCCGGCCAGACCGGCCAGTTCAGCATCGAACGAACGCTCGAGCCCGGCGCTCCCGTACCGCCGGGAGGCATACCCGAGCACGTGACTGACCGCGTCGTCCTTGTAGACGCGGTAGTACTCGCCGTTGGCGTCCTTCGCGTTCTTCGCGAGGACGACGCCATCGCGATCCAGGATCCGGCCGCGCGGCACGGTCCTGGCCGCAGCGATGACCGCGGGGTCGTAGGGAGAGCGGACCAGGTCCGGCGCGCGCACGACACCCCAGTATCCGACGGCGACGGCGAGGGTGGCGAAGGCGACCGACAGGGCGATCCCGATGTGCATGATCCCGCGACCGAGCGGCCGGCGCGTCGTCGACGTCCCGTGGATCATGCGGCGGCCCGGCGCCCGAGGCGACGCCATCGACGAGGCGCACCCGGGATCGGTGGTGGTTCGACGCCCTTGTCCGAGAGCGCCAGCAGCAGCCCGATCACCAGCGCGTTGGCCAGCAGCGAGGACCCGCCGTAGCTGATGAACGGCAACGTCACGCCGGTCAACGGGAGCACCTTGAGATTGCCGGCCGCGATGATGAACGCCTGGATCCCGATGACCAGCGAGAGACCGATCGCGAGCAGCGCCCGAAAGTCATCGGCCGCCGCCGCGCCGATCCGAAGCCCTCGCTCCACGACCACGAGGAACAAGCCGAGGATCGCGAGCACCCCGACGATCCCGAGTTCCTCGCCGAGCGCGGCGAGCGGAAAGTCCGTGTGGATCTCGGGGATCGGGAGTCGGCCGCCCACCTCCGGGAGACCGGCCCCGAAGCCGACCCCGAGCAGACCGCCGCGGGCGAAGGCATGGAGCGACTGGACGACCTGATAGCCCGCACCGAGCGGGTCGGCGAACGGGTCGAGCCAGATCTCCATCCGGACCCGGACCGTCTCGAACAGGTTGGCCATCAGCACGCAGCCCAGAACGAACAGCACGAACCCGATGACGACGAGGCTGATGCGACCCGTCGCGACGTAGACGAGGGCCAGGAACACGCCAAAGAACAGGAGCGCCGCCCCAAGATCCCGCTGGATCACGACGATGAGCAGGGCGATGGCCCACATCGCGACCATCGGCGCGAGATACGGCAGTGGCGGCAGGCGCAGTGGCCCGACGCGCGTGTCCTGCTCCATCAGCAGTGGCCGATTCTCCGAGAGGTACCCGGCCAGGAAGACGACGAGGATGACCTTCAGCAGCTCCGACGGCTGGCCACTCAACGGGCCGAGCTGCAAGGTCAGTCGGAGGCCATTGACCTCGGTCCCGAGGACGAACGTGAGGAGCAGCAGCCCAACGCCGACCGCCGCCCAGGTGTACTTGTAGCGACGCAGCCAGGCATCCGATCGAACGACGATCGCCAGGGTCGTCGCGATCGCGATGGCGAGCAGGAGCCAGACGAGCTGGACCTGAGCCAGGCCGACCGTGCGACCGAACCAGGTCTGGGTCACCAGATCCTGCGGGAGGCGCTCCATGAGCAGCAGTGAGATCCCGCCGAGCAGGCCCACGACCGGGAAGATGATCTCGTCCGTCCGTCGGCCGGCCAGGACTTGGGCCAGATGCGCCAGGGCGAGCGCGGAGATGTAGATCAGCAGATCCTGGGCACCCGCCAGGCTGACGTGGTCCTGCACGGTCGACCCAAGCGACAGGCTGCCCACGAACAGCGTCAACGCGACCAACGCGAGGAGCCGTGTCTCCTGCCAGCGCGGACGCGGTCGGATCCGGGCGACCCAGCGCGGGACCATGGACGATCCCGTGTTCGGGACGGCTGCCCCGGGGATATCGGTCATGGTCTCGCCCGTTCCAGACGCAGCCGGACCTGTCCGATCTGGAGCTCGTCGCCAAAGCTGAGCGGGATCGCGCCTTCGATCTGGCGGCCGTTGACGAAGGTCCCGTTCGTGCTCGCGAGGTCCTCGAGGTACCAGGCACGACCGCGGAACGTCAGGACCGCATGTTCGGTCGAGGCGAACGGGTCGTCGATCACGATCGAGTTGTTGACGTCGCGGCCAAGGGTCGTGATCGCATCGAGTGGCAAGGTCGACCCGGACGGTGGTTCGCCACTGGGCGAGGCGAGGACGACGAGCCGACCGAGATCCGATCCGCTATCTCGGGTCGCGGCGCGAAGGTCGCGGAGCAGCGCTCGGACCACGCGGTACAGGAACAGATACAGGAGCCCGAGGAAGGCGAGGCGGATGATCCAGATCAGGATCAGGAACCCATCCATCAGGGCTGACCCTCGTCGACCTCGACCTCGAGCGTCGAACCGCCGATCCGGATGACATCGCCGGCGCCCAGGACCACCTCGGTCACCCGATGCCCGTTCACCTCGGATCCGTTGGTGCTCCCGAGGTCGGCGTAGACCAGCGTGCCCCGGCGGCCGGAGATCCTCGCGTGATGGCGAGACACCCGCTCGTCGCGAACGACCAGGTCGTTGTCGGCCGCGCGACCGATCGTGAGACCGGCCCCGATCCCGACGTCGCTCGCCGGGCCTGTCGCCGGCTGGACGCGAAGGCGGGCGCGCGGCGTCGAGGGTCGCGGGACGGCGAACACCATCGTGGCGGATGGATCCGGCTGGTCGCGGTCGACGCCACCGGTCATCCCGGTCGCGACATCGATGCCACCGGTCCGCCCCGAGATCGGGTCGGCGAACCGGGCATCGACGCGGATGTCCGATCGATCCACGGTCGGGTCCGCGAGCAGGTCCACCCGGGGGCGGTCGACCAGCGTGTAGTGGTGCGCGCGCGCGAAGACCAGGGCCGCGTCGGCGAGTTCGGCCGCGAGGGACTGCTCCATCTCCTCGAACCCTTCGAGATCGCTGGGATGCAGATGCACCACGAATTGGTTGGGCACGAGGGTTCGGTCGGAGGCGGCGAGCCGCTCCTCTTCCATGGCCCGCTCGATCCGGCGCTGCACCTGCACAGGCTGGAGACGGGTCCGGAACAGTCGCGCCGAGGGGCGCTCGAAGAGGCGTTCGAAGAACCGCTCGATGGCGGCCAGCGGCGGCATGGGAGTCGCGGACTCTACCACAGGGTCGCTCGACGGCCTGCGCGAGCCCGGACCATCCGCGGGTCGGTCCGGTACCCCTGTGGGGGGAGCGGTGAAAACCCTGGGATATACTCTCCGACCTGCCTGGGTGGTTCGTCCACCCAACGCATTCTCTTCGCGAACCGGGGCACCATGACCGAGATCCTCACTGAATCCTTCTGCGAACGATGTGGTTCGCGCTACACGTTCGAGTCCGCCGCACCCAAGAACCGACTGCGGCGGGTCAAGGTGTTGTCGCGCGGCCTCAAGGCGTTCGTGCTTGACGACGGTTCATCGCTCGAAGAGGCGATGGCGTCGGCTCGGAGCGACACCGATCGCGACGTCACGTCCTCGCAACTCGATGCGTTCCACAAGACGTTCAACTTCTGCATGCAGTGTCGCCAGTACACCTGCCCGAACTGCTGGAACGAAGCGGAAGGCCGCTGCCTGAGCTGCGCGCCGGACCTCGGCCGCGAGATCATGCCGGCTCCGTTCCCCGACCTGGCGCCGGCCGCCGGCCTGGGCGTCATCGCGTCACCGGTCAACGGCAGCGCAGCACCGGCGACCAATGGCACCGCCGCGCCGACGACCAATGGGCACGGTCCCGACAACGGACTTAACGGCTACGACGCCATCGCGCGCCTCGACGCCCTCTCCGGGGTCGCGCCGGCCGCGGCTGCCGCGCCAGAGCCGGTCGTCGGAGCCTGAGCCCGTCCTCGAGGCGATCGTCGCCGATCCGGTGGTCGAGGCCGTCGTCGCGGAGCCGGTGATCGAGCCCACACCGGCGCTCGAGGCCTCCGTCGCCGAGCCGATGATCGTTGCCGAGGCCGTCGCCGAGCCGGTGATCGAGCCCACACCGGCGTCGAGGCCTCCGTCGCCGAGCCATGATCGTGCCGAGGCGAACTTCGAACCGGAGCCGCTCGTCGAGCCAGAGCCCGTGGTCGAGGCGATCGTCGCGGCGCCGGTCGTCGAGCCCGAGATGGCACCAGAGTCCCCCGTGGCCCCTGTCGCGCCGCTGGACGACCTGGTCTTCGAGCCGATCGCGTACGTGCCTGGTGACTCGCCATTCGACGAAGTCGTGCTCGATCTGTCAGCCCCTGACGGGACCGCCGTCGACGATCTGGCCCCGGCTGCTACCACCGCCCAGATCTCGGACGACACCCTGGTGGCAGACGTAGCCCCCACCGCCGAGCTCGTTGACGCAGCCGCAGCCGAGCCAGTCGCTGCGGTCGAGGCCTCCGCCGCCGTCGCCGCGACGTTCGACACGGATGCCGAGGCGACCGACGCTCGAGCCGCCGCCGCTGCTGCGGCCACAGGCGCGCTGTTCGCCAGTCTTCGCCCTGGCCAGAGCCTCGATGACGCGCTCGATGCCTTCGAATCCGAGCCGGTCGCGGCGGTCGAGCCGATCGCCGATCCTGAGCCGGTCGCGGCGGTCGAGGCCGAAGCCCCCATGGCCGCGACCGAACCGGAACCGGAGCCCGTCGTTCGCCGCGGCAGAGATGGAGCCGGTCGCTGAGCTCGTCGCCGCGGATGCCGCACCCGAGCCGGTCGACGAACCCCACGCCGCGGAGATCCCCGTCGTCCTCGAGGCGGCCGTCGTTGCCAACCTCGTGGAGCCCGAACCGGAGGCCCGTGGTCCCGGACGCCGTGCTCCCCGAGCCACGGGTCACCGAGGCGGTCGCCGTCGTCGACCGTCGAACCGGAGGCCGCCCCGATCGTCGAGCCCGAGCCCGTGGTCGCAGCGATCGTCGCGGCGCCCGAGCCCGAGCCGGAACCGGAGCCCGTGGTCGCCGCGGTCGACATCGAGCCGATCGCAGAGCCCGTCGAGACGACGCCCGAACCCACACCCGTGGTCGAACCGGTCGCCGCTGCGGCAGCGGTGGACGTCGTCGAGCAGCCCACATGGACCATCCTCGCCCCCGATCCGTCGCCGACGAACGGCACGACCAACGGCTCGACGGTCGTCATCCCGCCCGCGGCCGATCCGCAGTGGCCGAGCACGCCGGAGTGGCCCGAGGCACGTGCGACGTCGCCTGGTCTTCCGTTCCTCGGCCGACCGGCCGTTCCCACCGGTGGCGTCGATGCCCTGTGGGCCGCCTCGGACCGTGAAGTCACCACGACACCGAGCGATCGACCGGTCGCCGGCGTCCAGGCCTGCGTCAGTTGCGGGCTGTCACTCTCCGCCACCGCCCGGTTCTGTCGACGCTGCGGGACCTCCCAGCGCTGACATCGCCTTCGCTCGCACGGAGACCCACGCCGCACCGTAGAGCACAGCCTGGAAGCTGAACGACAACCACGCGAGGGCGATGAACGCCGTCGCGAGTGAGCCGACCAGCGCCGCCGACCCGACCAGCCGCGGTGCCAGGAACGAGAACACCTGTCCGAGGCCGACCAGGACCACGCCGACCACGATCGCCGGCGGTCGCACGGCGGCCCACGAGACGGCCTGTGGCGGCATCGTGCGGTACAGCAGCAGCATCACGGCGACCGAGATCATCAGCAGGACGAGCGGGGACGTCACCAGACTTGCGACGGTCCCGGCGACCGGCATCGCCCCGGGGACCAGCGCGTCGAGGAACGTCGCGATCGCGCCGACGACGATGGCCGTGACGACCAGACCGAGCAGGATGGCCACCCACACGAACCCGCGCGCGGTCCTCCGCACGATGTCGCGCTCGGGGGCGTCCGCGAAGATCCTCGCGAAGGCGACGTCGAGCGCCCCGTGGAACTGGCTGACGCTCCAGATCAGGCCGATGAGCCCGATCAGGGACGTGAGCGCAGCGGCCTGACTCACCGAATCCAGGATGCTTTGCAGGAGCTCCTTGAGCGGCGGGAACGCCGCTCCGAGGGCATCGACGAGGGCCTGGCTGGTCTCCGGGTTCCCGACGATCAAGCCGGTGAGTCCCAGGATGAGCAACGTCGTCGGCACCAACGCAAAGAGCGCCGAGAAGGCCAATCCGTTGGCGAGCAGCCCGCCAGCGGCATGTCCGTAGGCATCCAGCACGGCCCGAACGAAGGCGATCCGGGGTATCGCGAGGATCCGATCCAGCAGGGCCGCGGGATCCATCCGCCTCATCGTCAGGTGCCCAGGTCCTCGAAGAGCACCGGATTGACGTCGTCCACGTGGACTCGACGGGGCGCCGCGATCAGCGCCTTGACCTCGCCACGTCGGACGAACCGGCGACCACCGAGCTTGATGCTCTGGAGCCGACCGGCACGCGCCCAGCCGCCGATGGTCGCGGGCGCGAAGTGGACATTGGCTGCGGCGAGGATCTCGGCTGCCTCGGCCAGCGTGATCCAGTCGGCTGGGCTGGCCATCAGTCGCCCGACGAGGCTGCGGTCCCAGCCTCCTTGGCCGACTTGGTCTTGACCGGAGCCGTGGCGGTGTCGCCGGTGCCGGCGTCACCACCCGAGTCGGACCCTGCGCCGCCATCCGAACTCGACCCGCCACTGCCACCGTTGCTGTCACTGGACTGATCGGCCACCTTCGAGGTCCCGGGCGTCGCGGTCGCGCGCCGCTCCTTCTTGGCCCAGCCTGATCCCTTGAAGTGGATCGCCGGCGCCGAGATGGCCTTGCGCACGGGTCCGCCGCCACACACCGGGCAACTGGTGGGTCCGTCGACGTGGACCCCGTGGATCACCTCGAAGCGATGTCCACAGTTCGCACAGTCATAGTCGTAGAGGGGCATCGTCTGGCGTCGCGGCCGTCAGCCGCGCAGGAGCCGCATGCCGCACTTCGGGCAATAGAAGGCCCGTTCATGGGCCGACGCGAAACCGCAATGCGCGCAGACCAGGCCGCCGCGACCAGCGGCTGGCACGGGCCGTTCGATCGATGCGATCCCCTGGGCATACTGGCTGGCGAGGATGTTCGTGAGGATGCCCGACAGGAGCTTGGCGCCAAGCCGATCCGTATCACCCCGGACCCCGCGACCACCCCAGCCCACGACGCCGCGGCAGATCATGTCGCCGGTGGCCTCGTCCCAGTGGGAGGCGACGCCACCAAGGATGGCGTTGTACTCGGGGTACCCCGCGGTGTCCACCTCACCGTCGAGGAGGGTGCACGCGAACGTATCGAAGGCGAGGTCGACGGCGTCGATCGACTCCAGCACGACGAGCGCGTGGCGCGTGATCGGCGAGTGGACGTGATGCGCGTTGAGCCACTGCATCGCCTCGGATGGGTGCGCGATGGTGGGCGTCGCCTGGCTGAACTCGATGGGCAGTGGCTCGACGACCTCGATCTCGGTCTTGGCGAGCCCGGCCAACATGCCGGGCAGCTCGGCCATCGCCTTGGGTCCGGACTTCATCCGGACACCTTCGCTGCTCTTGCCCGCGTAGTAGAGCTTGAGCTGGTGGTCCTGGGCCACGACCTCTTCGGGCATCGCCAGACCCGACTGGCTGGTTGGCGTCGGCGGCGTCGATGCCGCGGCGTCAGATGAGGGTCGTTTCTTCAGGAATTCGAGCGGCACGTGATCTCCCCGATGAGCAGATGGGCGCTCCGGGCATGGTAGCAGGCCCCGAATGACGCCTCGAACGAGCCGGCGTCACCGGCCCAGGCGGTCGCGGAGTCGCGTGACCTGATCGGCGAGCTCCGCCTCGCGCGCCCGGGCGCCGGCCACGACCGCGGGCGGCGCGTTGACGGTGAAGGCCTCGTTCGACAGTCGCGCCCGCGCGGCCGCCAGCCAGGTCTCCGCCTCGGCCAGTTCCCGTTCCAGACGTGCCTGCTCCAGCGCGATCGCGTCGCCATCGGCAGCGGCCGGGGTGATCCGGGCCTCGATCTCCCGACCCGGCACGACGATCGCGAGATCACCGGGCGAGGACGCGGCTGCCAGCGACTCGATCGAGAGCTCGCGATGCAGGGGCCGCGCGCGCGCCAGCCGCTCGATCGCCGGTCGCAGGGCCTCGAACGTCTCACCCAGGTCCGTGGGGACCACGACCCGCGTCTCGAGCCAGTCCCCCGCCGCCACCTTGGCGCTCGAGCGGGCGTTGCGGAGTTCGGTGACGAGCGCCACGATCGCATCGATCTGCGCCTCGACCGCCACATCCCGTTCGCCGACGCCCGGCCAGCGAGCGACGATCAGCAGGTCCGGATCGCCGTCGCGGTGCGGGAGCGCCGCCCAGAGTTCCTCGGTGACGAACGGCATCACGGGATGGAGCAGCCGCAGGTACGTGTCGAGGACCTCGACCAGCGTCCACCACGTCGCCTCCCGGACGGCGGGGTCGAGCGACGCATCGGTCAGACGAACCTTGGCGAATTCGACGCCCCAGTCGCAATACTCGTTCCAGATCGCGTCGTACAGCGACCGCGTGACCTCACCGAACGCGAGGTCGGTCATCGCGGCATCCACCTCGGCCGTCGTCGCCGCCGCTCGCGACAGCAGCCATCGCTCGACCGGTCCGAGGAGGCTCGGATCGGGGAGCTGCCGCTCGGCTCCATCGGCGATGGACGCGGGCCGCGACCCGACGACGAACCTTGTCGCGTTCCAGAGCTTGTTCGCGAAGTTGCGGGCGTTCTCGAGCTTCGCTGGCCCGAATTGCTGGTCGTTCCCGGGCGTCGCGCCGTGGATCAGGGCGAAGCGCAGGGCGTCGGCGCCGGACTCCTCGATCACGCCGAGTGGATCCACGGTGTTCCCGGTCGTCTTCGACATCTTCTTGCCCAGCGGGTCACGGATGAGACCCGAGAGGTAGACGGTGTGGAATGGCGCCTGGTCCGTCAGATGGAGGCCCAGCATCATCATCCGGGCGACCCAGAAGAAGATGATGTCGTAGCCCGTCTCCATCACCGACGTCGGGTAGAACCGGGCCATGTCCGTGGTCTCACCCGGCCAGCCGAGCGTCGAGAACGGCCAGAGCCCGGAACTGAACCACGTGTCGAAGATGTCGGGGTCCTGCTGCAACTCCACGGCGGGTCGGCCGCAGACGGCGCATGCGGACGGGCCATCGACGTCGGACACGACCGTCACGTGACCATCCGGGCAATACCACGCCGGGATGCGATGGCCCCACCACAGCTGGCGGCTGACGTTCCAGTCGCGGATGTTGGTCAGCCAGTGCTCCCAGGTCTTCTCGAATTGCTCCGGCAGGATGCGGGTTCGACCCGATCGCGTCGCGTCGAGGGCCCGCTCGGCGAGGGGCGTGGTCCGGATGAACCATTGCGTCTTCAGGCGCGGTTCGACGACATCGTCGCTGCGCTGGCAGCGCCCGATGACCATCTCATGGGCCGCGCTTCCCACGAGGTCGCCCATCGCTTCGAGGTCCGCGACCATCCTCCGGCGCGCCTCGTATCGGTCCAGACCGTCGTAGGCCGTCCCCGTCCCGACGACCGTCGCGTCGTCCGCGAGGATCGAGATCGATGCGAGACCGTGTCGCAGACCAGTGGCGTGGTCGTCGTGGTCGTGGGCCGGCGTGATCTTGAGCGCCCCGGTGCCGAACGCTCGATCCACGATCTCGTCGGCGATGATCGGGACGTCGCGGTCCACGAAGGGGATCCGCACGAGACGACCCACGAGGGCGGTATACCGGGGATCTTCGGGGTGCACCGCGACGGCGGTATCGCCCAGGAGGGTCTCCGGGCGGGTCGTCGCGATGGTGATCGTCGCGGCCGGGTCGGGCCGACCCGTCTCCTCGTCGATCAGGTGGTAGCGGATCGACCAGATCGTGCCCGTCTCGGGCGTGGCGATCACTTCCAGGTCACTGACGCTCGTCCGACACCCGGGGCACCAGTTGACGAGGGCCTCGGTCCGGTAGGCCAGGTCGTCGCGATAGAGCCGCTCGAAGGCGACCCGGACCGCGGTCGCGGATCCTTCGTCCATCGTGTAGCGGAGGCGCCCCCAATCCGCCGAGGCTCCGACGCGGCGTTGCTGGCTCAGCATGACGTCGCGGGTCGTCGCCACGAACGCCCGCATCCGCTCGAGATAGCGGTCCCGGCCCAGCGTCTGCCGGCTCTCCCCTTCCTTGGCGAGGATGCCGTCGAGGACGAACTGGGCGGCGATGCTGGCATGGTCGAGCCCAGGCAGGAACAACGTCGGATGCCCGCGCATCCGGGCGTGCCGGGTCATCAGGTCCTCGACCGCGGTCCGCTGGGCGTGGCCGAGGTGGAGGGATCCCGTGATGTTCGGCGGCGGCTGGATGATCGTGAAGGCCGGCAGACCCGGATCCGCGGTCGAACCGGCTCCATCGGGCGCGAAGACATCGGCCGCCAGCCAGCGCTCGTAGATCGCGCTCTCGACGTCCTGGGGGGTGTAGGTCTTTGCGAGTCCGCTCAATGGGTCCTCATGTCGCGTGATCAGGGCTCCTCAGTCTATTCGCGAGGCCGAGACGGCATCGGTCACATGACCGATGACCGATCGGCGCTTCGAGCGATAGATTCCGTCGTACGATCGGACGCGCTGTCGTCCACCAACGTCGACGGAGGTTCCAGCATGGCCAGGTTCATGGATGTCCACGACGGCTTCCAGGGCGTCACCGCAGAGCAGCTGCAGGGCGCGCACGACGCCGATCTCGCCATCGAAGGCGAGGAGGGCGTGCACTTCGAGAAGGCATGGCTCGATCCCGAGTCGGGCAAGGTGTTCTGCCTGTCGACCGGACCGTCCAAGGAGGCGATCATGCGCATCCACGAACGGGCTGGTCATCCCACGGCCGAGGTCTACGAGCTCCCGATCGAGGTCTAGTCACGAGCCCCGTGGGCGAGCGGCGCTCGCTCGCGGCGCGTCGGGTGCGGTGAGGCCTACGCGGTCTCGCCGCGCTCCGCCAGCCATTCCTCGTAGTTGGTCTCGTCGACGCCACCATCGACGTCCGTCTTGGTGAGCAGCAGCGGCAGTCGACCCTCGCGGATCGTCTCCTCGGTGATGATGCATTTGCGGATCTCGGTCCGCTCCGGGATGTCGTACATCACCTCGAGCAGCGACTCCTCGACGATCGATCGCAACGCCCGCGCGCCGGTCTTGCGGTCGAGCGCGACATCGGCGGCGGCCCGCAATGCGCCCTCGGTGAACACGAGCTCCACCTTGTCGAGCGCGAGGAACTTCTCGAACTGCCGCGCGACCGCGTTCTTGGGCTCGGTCAGCACACGGACCAGGTCGTCGGCGGTCAGTGCGGACAGCGTGACCATGACCGGCAACCGGCCGATGAACTCCGGGATCAACCCGAACTTGAGCAGGTCCTCGGGCATCAACTTGTCCAGGATCCGGGCTCGGTCGCTCTTGACGATCCCCGACTCCGATCCGAACCCGATCGAGCGCCGGCCGATCCGTTCCTCGACGATCTTCTCCAGACCATCGAACGCCCCACCGCAGATGAACAGCACGTTGGTCGTGTCGATCTGGATGAAGTCCTGGTGCGGGTGCTTGCGGCCACCCTGCGGCGGGACGTTGGCGACGGTCCCCTCGAGGATCTTGAGCAGCGCCTGCTGGACGCCCTCGCCCGACACGTCCCGCGTGATCGACGGGTTGTCCGCCTTCCGGGCGATCTTGTCGATCTCGTCGATGTAGATGATCCCGCGCTGGGCCCGGGCGACATCGAAATCCGCCGCCTGGATGAGTCGCAGGAGGATGTTCTCGACGTCTTCGCCGACGTAGCCGGCCTCGGTCAGCGACGTCGCATCGGCGATGCAGAACGGAACATCGAGGACGCGGGCGAGCGTCTGGGCGAGGAGCGTCTTGCCGGAACCGGTCGGACCGACGAGGAGGACGTTGGACTTCTGTAGCTCGACCTCGTCGACCTGATGGCCGGCGTTGACCCGCTTGTAGTGGTTGTAGACGGCCACCGACAGGACCTTCTTGGCGCGGTCCTGGCTGATCACGTACTGGTCGAGGGCTTCCTTGATCTGGTGCGGGTTCGGCAGCTTGCTGGCCGCTGACTTCGGCCGTGGGGTCTCGAGGAGTTCCTCCTCGATGATCTCCTGGCACAGGTTGATGCACTCATCGCAGATGTAGACACCCTGTCCCGCGATGAGCTTGCGAACCTGCTCCTGGCTCTTTCCGCAGAAGGAGCACCGATACGGGACCTTGGGTCCCTTGGTGCTGCTGCTCGTCGTCACGCGCCCGATGGCCCCCTATGCGTCCTTGGACTTCTTGGTCGTTGGCTCGGCCGCCTCGGCGACCGCCGAACCTTCACCGCCGACTCGGCCGGCATCGTGCGCCTGCGCGATCAGGGAACTGCTTTCGACCGCGTAGACCGCGTCGATGATGCCATAGTCCTTGGCGTCGTCGGGAGACATGAAATGGTCCCGATCGGTGTCCGCGATCACCTTGTCGAGCGGTTGACCCGTGTGCCGAGCCAGGATCCCGTTGTTGACCTGGACCAGGTGCTCCCACTCGCGCATCTGGATCACGGCATCGGGCGCGTTGCCCCGGAACCCGCCCGAACCCTGGTGGATCATGATCCGGCTGTTCGGGAGCGCATAACGCTTGCCGGGCGCGCCGGCTGCGAGCAGGACCGCCGCCATCGAGGCCGCCAGACCGATGCAGATCGTGCTGACCGGTGCGCGGAGGTATTGCATCGTGTCGTAGATGGCCAGCCCGGACGTCACCTGGCCCCCGGGCGAGTTGATGTACAGGCTGATGTCCTTCTCCGGGTCCTCGGACTCCAGGAAGAGCAACTGCGCGATCACGAGGTTGGCGAGGTGGTCCTCGATCGCATCGCCGAGGAAGATGATCCGCTCTCGCAGCAACCGGGAGTAGATGTCGTAGGCGCGCTCACCTCGGCTGCTGGACTCGATGACCATCGGAACGAGCATCTGTGGCCTCTCCGTTTCGGGTTCGGAACTTCGGGACCGGATCATCCGGCGGGCAATGGCTCGTCGGCGAGGATCGAGCCCGGGTCGGTGGCGTCGATGGATGCGTTGGCCTCGGCCTCGTCACCATCGATGACGGACCGTTCGGCGTCTTCAAGATGGACGAGCGGCGGATGCTCCGGATGTTGCGCCAGCCACTGGTCGATCAGCGACTCGACGACCCGGCTTCGTCGGATCGTGCTCCGGATGAAGCTCCGACCGCGATCCGACTCGAAGTAGCCCATGAGCTTGGGGTCGTCGGCGTACCGTTCCCGGCCGCGGGCCACCTCGGCATCGATGTCCGACTCCGGGACCACCAGGCCCTCGGCATCCGCCACCTTGGTGAGCACGAGCAGGGTCTTGACGCGCTTCTCGGCGCCCGGCCGGAAGTCGGTGTGGAGGTCCGCCTCGGTCTTGTCCACGACCTTGAGGTAGGCCTCCTCCGTGATCCCCTGTCGAGCGATCGAGGCACGGAACTCGTCGTGCATCACCTCGACCTCCTGGTCGACGAGGATGTCGGGGAGCTCGAGCGTGGCGTTGGCGATGGCGTATTCGATGATCTTCTCGGCGAACTCGTGGCGCGCCCGGTCCGTCGCGTTGGCCTCGAGCCGTCGCTGCACGTCGACCCTGAGGGCGGCCACATCGGGAAAGTCCCCGAGTTGCTGCACGAACTCGTCATCGAGGGCCGGGAGCACCTTCTCGCGGAGTTCCTTGATCTCGACCGCGAAGTGGACGTCCTTGCCGGCCAGTTCGGTCTCGCCGTAGTCCTCCGGGAACGTGATGTCGAACTCCGTGGAGCCGCCGGGCTCCAGCCCGACGAGATTCGCCTCGAACCCGGGGATCAGCCGGTCCTGCCCGAGGATGAGCGGCATCCGCTCCGTGGATCCACCATCGAAGGGCTCGCCGTCCTTCGTCCCGACGAAGCCGATGACCGCGTAGTCACCTTCCTTCGCGCCACGGTCCTCGACCGCGGTGAGGGTCGCGTTCTGGTCGCGAAGCTCCTCGAGGACCTGATCCACGCGAGCCGCATCGATCGTCTCGATCTCCGGGGAGAAGTTGAACCCCTTGTAGTCGCCGAGCACGACGTCGGGACGGACCTGGACCACCGCCTTGAAGACGAGTGGCTTGCCTTCCTCGGCCTGGACCACCTCGACGTCCGCGTTGGTCAGCGGCAGGATCTCCTGCTCGACGAGGGCCTCGCGGTAGGACGCTTCGACGAGGTGTTCGACGGCGTCGTCGAGGATCGCGCCGGGTCCGAGCTCCCGTTCGAGGACCGGCCGGGGGGCCTTCCCTGGTCGGAATCCGGGGACCCGCGTCCGCCGGGACAGGTGCTGGACGGACTCGCGGATCGCTCGATCCAGCCGCTCGGGCGGGACCTCGATCTCGAGTTCGACCGTGGATCTGGGACCGGGGGTGGTGGTGATCTGCATCGCCGGGGAAGTATAGGGGCGACCGTCGCCGAGGGTCCCGATGGTCGTGGAGGGAGTGGTAGGCGAGGTCGGGGTCGAACCGACACGCCCCTCACGGGGCACCGGCTCCTAAGGCCGGCGCGTCTGCCATTCCGCCACTCGCCCGTCGCGAGTGTAGCCGCTCCCGCGGTCGGTCAGCCCTCGCCCGGGGCCTTCGCATCGGGGGAGGCGCCGGTTCCGGGCTTGGACGATCCGCGAGCCTCCATCTGCCGTTCGGCCCGCGCGCGGATGTCGTTCAGTCGGTCCGTGAAGCCCTCCTGGTCGGTGCTGATCAGCCATTCGCTGGCCTTCTTCGCGCCGCGCGACAGGAGCGGTCGAGCGACCGAGAGGAGCAGCAGGTTCCGGGTCCCGCTGCGATCGCGGGCGGCCTGCTTGGCATATCGCGCGAAGTCGCGCTCGATCGCGCCGCGCACCTTGTCGCCGTCGCTGCCGAGCGCCCGCAGGCTCTTCTGGATCTCCTCAGGGAGCATCGAGTCCGGCAGCGGCTTGGATGGCCCCCGCACGACCCGCTTGGCCCCGCGGAAGACCCGCTGCGGACCTTTCATCGCGAGGAAACCGGCACCACCGACCACGGCCGCCGCCTTGCCAGGACTTCGGCGGACCTTCGCCTTGATGTCCATGGCCGCACGTGCGGCCGCCTCCAGCGTCTCGAGTTCCGTACCGAGGTCGGCTCGAGCCGCGATCACCCGATCCCGGGCGGCATCCGTCTCTGTAGCCACTCGAGTGTCTCCTTGCTGGTCGCGATGGTCTGGGTCGGTGTGAAGCGGGTCTTGAGGGCCTCGAAGTCGATACCGGTCCTGGCCACGTCCATGCCCATGACGACCATCCAGGCGACATAGGTGACCGTGATCCCGATACCGGCCGCGACCTGGGCGTTGAACGTGATCGCCGTGAACGCCCCGGTGAGCGCGCCGAGGAACGTCGTGCCGAGCACGATCCCGACCCTGGAGCCGGTCGTCTTCGCGGTGCGCGCCGCCAGGATGATCCCGACGATCAGCCCGACGAGCCCGATGAGCACGGCACCGACGACGAGCGGCGCTGTGCCGGGCTCGACGCTGACGCCGACCGCGTCCCGGATGGCCGCGTAGATCTTGTTGAGGACGTTGGACCCGAGGACGAGCCCGACGACGACGCCGAGGATCACCGCGATCGCGAAGGATCGGACGAGCCGTCGCGCGGAGATCCCGAGCCCGGCGAGGACCAGCGTCATCGCGACGGCCAGACATGCGAGCACGCCATGGACGACGCCCCAGCCGATCGAGCCGAGGAGCCACTCCCCGAGGAACAGCGACGTCCCGATGATGAGGAGGGCGACCGCGACGATGACCAGGACGATCGCGGCGACGACCAACGCCGTGAGCTTGGCGACCTCGAGACCGATGTCGGTCGCTTCGGCCTTGGCCAGATCGACGTGCGCGACGACGAGACGCAGGACCGCATCTCGCGTCGCGAGGAGCTGCTCGCGAAGACCCGGAGGCTTGGGCCTCGGACCGCGTGGCGGTGCCCCGGTCGCGCCGGGACCCGGCGGCGTACCGGGGGGCGGATCCGGCGGGGTGCCAGGCTGGGGACCGGGCGGTGGGCCGGGCTCCTCCGGCGGTGGTTGGGTCGGGGTCGGGTCGTCCAGGGTGGTGGCTCCGGGCTGGGCGGAACAGGCGCAGGGGTCGGTGGCGATGATACCAGCGTGCTCC
Source organism: uncultured Chloroflexia bacterium (assembly GCA_963778805.1). Lineage (GTDB taxonomy): Bacteria > Chloroflexota > Limnocylindria > Limnocylindrales > CSP1-4 > SPCO01. The sequence goes on from CAVZVT010000005.1 coordinate 678,440, forward strand.
GGGCACCCTCACGTGCTCCGGGCGCTCTGGCGTCGACGCGCGACGGCAGCAGGTTCGCTACGCTCAGCCGATGCCGGACTCGACAGCCCCTCGACGCCTCCTGACCGCGGAGCTGCTCAGCATCGGCAGCGAACTGACGGTGGGCGACACGCGGGACACGAACGCCGGAGACCTGGCCCGCGAGCTGACGCGCCGCGGCGTCGAGGTCCGGCGGATCACCGCCCTCCCCGACCGCCTCGAGGATGTCCGCGACGCCTTCGCAGACGGCATCGGCCGCGCTGACCTCGTCATCTCGACCGGCGGCCTCGGACCGACGCCCGACGACCTGACCCGCGAGGCGATCTCGGCGACCTGCGGCGAGGTGCCACACATCGACCCAGAGCTCGAAGCGTGGCTCCGCGAGCTTTGGCGCCGGCGCGGCATCCCGTTTCCCGAGATCAACCTCAAGCAGGCCTGGCTCATCCCCTCCTCGGTCGCCCTCCCGAACCCGAACGGGACCGCCCCGGGCTGGTTCGTGACCCGACCCGACGGACGGGTGATCGTCGCGCTCCCCGGGCCCGCCGCGCGAGATGCGTCCCATGTGGACCGACCACGTGCTGCCTCGTCTCGATGGGAGCCGGGCTCGGACAGGACGTTGCCGTCCGCACCTACCGGCTGACCGGGATCGGCGAGTCACAGGTGGCCGATCGACTCGGCGAGACGCTCCTGCGCGCGACGAATCCGATCGTCGCCACCTACGCCCGGGTGGAGGCCGTCGACATCCGGATCTCCGGTTTCGGCGACGGACCTGCCGCGGCCGAGGCGCTCGTGGAGGCCACGGCGCGGACCATCCTCGATGAGCTCGGCACCTTCGTGTGGGCGACCGGCGACACGACCTGGTCGCAGGCGATCGGCCATCGGCTTGGCGAGCTTGGCTGGACCCTCTCGATGATCGAACTCGGGACCGGTGGACAGATCGCGGCCTTGTTCGGCGACGTTCCGTGGCTCGTCTCCGCCGAGCGATCGGCGAACGCGGGTCCCGATGACACCGACGTCCTGGCGTCGCTCGCCGAGGCGGCCCGCACGCGAGGCCACAGCGACGTCGGGCTGGCCGTGCAGGCCGTGGAACGCGGCGGCGATACCACCACGACGATCCAGGTCGTGACTCCGACCCGTGCGCCATGAGGGCCAGGCGGTCGCCTTCCTCGATGGTCCGATGGGTCGGAGTCGGGCCGCACTCGCGACCGCCGCGATCCTCCTCAAAGCACTCGACGATCCCGAGTAGGTCCGAACTAGCGGCGGGAGGCCCTCGCCAGACCTTCGAGATCGGTCACCACGATCGCGTCGCGTTCGACGCGCAGGTACCCGTCGTCGGCGAATTGACCCAGGAGCTTGTTGACGCTCTGGCGCGTGCTCCCGACCATCGCCGCGAGATCGCCCTGGGTCAGGGACGTCCGGAGCCGGATGGCTCCATCCGGCAGTTCGGTGCCACCGTCGGCGGCCAGGCGCGTCAGGCACGCCGCCAGTCGACCCGTGATGTCGAGGAAGTGGAGCTCCTCGACGTGGGTCGTGAGCCGTCGCAACTCCCCGGCGAGCGACGCGAGGAGGGCGTCGCGGACCATCGGCTCGTTGGCGATCAGCTCGCGGAACCGGTCACGCGGCAGGACGACGGTCTCCACCGCGTTCAGCGCCGTGGCGGTGGCGGAACGCGGCGCACCGTCGAGCAGCGCCAGCTCACCGAAGACGTCTCCGGGCTGCAGCCGGACCAGGATCGCCTCATCACCTGACTCCGACGGCAGCGAGATCTTGACCTCGCCCGACACGATGATGAACAAGGCATCACCGGGGTCGCCGAGGTGGAAGATGACCTCGCCACGGCGAAATCGCCGGGCGCGCATCCCGGACGCGACGTGCTCGAGCGCGTCGGCATCCAGTCCCGAGAAGAACGGGATCGAGGCAAGCGACTCGAGGAGGACGCGATCGACCGGCATCGTCGCGCCATCCTAGCGGCCACGTCCCCGGCCGAACGGCTGTCCGCGTGCCGACACCAGGCACGTCATCGAGCCGTCGACGCCGGCGATCGACGCCCGCTACGATGCGCGACGTGACGCCGACGACGACCGGACGCCTCCGCCTGACCGTGCTCGGCTGTAGCACCGCGGCGCCGCATGTCGACTGGCCGGCCGCAGGATTCCTGGTGGACTGGGCGGGCACGACGATCATGTTCGATGCCGGGCTGGGAACCATCCGACGCCTGCAACGGCTCATGGACCCCACCCACCTCGATGCGCTCGTCGTCGGCCACATGCACGCCGACCACTACCTCGACATCGTCGGTCTCCGTTACCTCTTTCCGTGGGGCGAGGCGGCCCCGCGGCCACTCCCCGTGCACCTGCCGCCCGGCGGGCGCGGTCGACTGGACGCCCTGGCCACGGCCGTCTCCGAACGTCCCGCCTTCTTCGATGCGGCATTCGATGCCGTGGAGTACGACCCGGATCGGCCGTTGACCGTGGGTCCATTGACCATCCACTTCGTGCGGGGCCGGCACTACGTGCCCGCCTGGGGCGTGGTCATCGAGGCGCCCGATGGCAGCCGTCTGGCGTATACGGGCGACACGGGACCCAGTGACTCGGTCGTCGACGCGGTCCGCGGAGCCGACCTGCTCCTCATCGAGGCGGCCCTTCGGCTGCCGACCCACGACGATCCCGAGCGTGGCCACCTGACCGCCGAGGAAGCGATCGACATGGCCGGCCGATCTGGCGCCCGCTCGACACTCCTCGTCCACTACGCCCCGGACCGTCGCGCCGAACTCGAGGCGCTGTGCGTCGCCAGCGGCCTCCCGATCCGGGTCGCCGTCGGGGGTCTCACCGTGACCGTCGCCCCACCCGTGGACGTTCGGGCCCGCTACGACTCGCGGGTGTCCTCCGTCACCGCCTCGACGCGCGACCGATAGTCGGCGGCGGTCGCCGGGGCCTCGCCGGACGCCGCTCGATGCACAGCGACCAGGCTGCCGACCAGCGGGTCACCACTCGCCTCGAGCTGATCGGCGAGTCGGGCGTGGAGCGTCCGTCGCGTGGAAGCGAGGACGCCGGCGTACGCGGCATCGTGGATGAGGGCGTGGCTGAACCGCCAGTCGCCATCGTCGAGCCTCTCGATGAGCCCGGCTTCGTCCAGACGTTCGAGGGTGCCCGGGACCAGCGGCGCCTCCATGAGATCCTCGAGCTGGTCGTGGCCGAACCGCATGCCGATCACGGACGCCACACCGATCGCATCGCGGGCACCGGAAGGGAGCGCGTCGATCCGCGCGCCAAGGACCGTTCGCAGCGTGAGCGGGACCGCACCCACCGGGCCGTCGGCGAGGGTGACGCGACCGTCATGCCACGCCAGCGTCCCATCGTCGAGCAGTGCCCGGACCGTCTCCGTCACGAACAACGGATTGCCGGCCGTGCGCTCGTGGATCCGGCGCGCGTCGTCGGCACCGAAGGCGGCCCGGGCGATCTCCGTCGCGAGCTGCGCGGTCTCGGGCATCGCGAGCCCTGACAGATGGATCCGCTCGACGCCCGGCCGCCCCTCCCAGACGGGAGCCGCACCGGGTCGCATGGTCACCAGGACGACCAACGGTGATCGAGCGGCTCGGTCGACGAGGACCTCGACCAGACCTTCGCTCGAGGGATCCATCCAGTGCACGTCATCGATGACGATCACTCTCGGACCGGCACGCTCGATGATGCGATCCACGTAGCGACACGCGACCTCCAGGAGGTCGCTGGCCAACGCGGCCGGGTCGGCCGGCGTATGCGGGGCCTCCTCCTCCCACCCGGAAAAGGAGGCATCACGGGCGATGGCGGCGATGGCGCCGCCATAGCGGCGGAGGTCATCGGGTTCGACCTCGGACGTGAAGACCAGCTGGCGCAGGAAGCCGCCGGAGTCGACGCCGTGCTCATCGGCGATGGTCTGCGAGAACAGCCTGGCGAACCGATAGGGTTCTGCCTGGCCGAAGGACGTGTTCTCGAGCCAGGTCCACGCCAGACCGCGTTCCCGCGTCGACGGTTCCAGCTCCGAGAGCAGCCGGGTCTTGCCCATCCCGGCCTCGCCCACCACCAGCACGACGCCACCCTGGCCGGAGGCACTCGCCCGAGCCACCAGCGCCCGAACCCGGTCCAGTTCGCCGGTCCGACCGACCAGCCGTCCCGGTGCCGCCGGCCGCGGCTGCCCATAGCCCCCGAGCGCCAGGTCGCCTTCCAGCGCGTGGATCGTGATCGGCGCCGACTGACCGCGAAGGACGACCGTGCCCCGATCCGCGACGACGAGCCGACCACGGGCGGCCGCGACCGTGGAGCCGTCGAGCAGGATCTCCCCCGGTCGAGCCAGCGACTGGATCCGCGCCGCGGTCGTGATCGCCCCGCCGGTCAGCGCGAGGTCGTCGCTCGACGACCTCGGCCGCACCGTGGTCACGACCTCGCCCGTCGCGATCCCGACCCGGACCTCGAGGGCCTCGGCGCCACCGGCAAGGTTTCGCAGGGCCGCCCGGATCCCCAGCCCGGCCATCGCGGCCCGGATCGCGTCGTCGTCGTGCGCCCGCGGCCAACCGAAGACCGCGAAGACGGCGTCGCCGATGAACTTCTCGCGCGTGCCGTCCAGACGCTCGATGACCGCGGCCATCGCGGCCAGGGCGGCGCGCACCCGCTGGCGAACGACCTCGGGGTCGTCCTCGGCGACCATCCGAACGTACCCGACGAGATCCGCGAAGAGCGCCGTCACGACGCGTCGATCGCCGGCCTCACCCGGCTCGAACGACCCGCGACCGGACCCGTCCGCCGCACCGAGGGCGGCGCCGCATCGATCGCAGAAGACGGCACCGTCGGCAGCCTCGGCGCCGCACATGTCACAACGCACCGTGGAGGTGCCTCCGTCCGTCGGATGCTGGGTGCGGGCAGTCTACCGGCGTCGATCGGCGCTCGAGCGCCCCGGATCAGTTGATGGTCAGGACCGGACGATCCGCCGCCTGCGCGGCCCGGACGCTCATCCGTGCCGCGACGGCCCCGGCGATCGCCGTGAGCGCGCGAGCGGCCGGCCCGGGCTCACGTTGGGCCACGGCCGGCACACCGACGTCGCCACCCTGGCGGACGGTGATGTCGAGGGGCACGGCGCCGAGGAAGTCGAGGCCATGCTCCGCGGCGAACCGCTCGCCGCCGCCGCGACCGAAGATCTCGGTGAATTCACCGCAGTGCGGGCAGACGAAGGCCGTCATGTTCTCGACGAGGCCCAGGATCGGGACGCTCATGCGCTTGAACATCGCGAGCGCCTTGGCGACATCGGCAAGGGCGACTTCCTGGGGCGTGGTGACCAGCACTGCCCCGGAGATCGGCACCGCTTGCGCCAGGGTCAGCTGCGCATCCGAGGTCCCGGGCGGCAGGTCGATGACGAGGTAGTCGAGCTCGCCCCATTCGACGTCGCGAAGGAACTGCTGGATGGCGCCGCCGACGAGCGGGCCGCGCCACACGATGGGCTGACCCTCCGGCACGAAGAACTGGATCGAGATCGTCTTGACGCCGTGGCGTTCGAGCGGCCCGATCTTGTTGCTCTCGGTCGCCTTCGGCTGCCCCTCGATGCCCATCATCATCGGGATGTTCGGGCCGGTGATGTCCGCGTCGAGCAGCCCGACGGCTGCCCCGGCCTGCGCGAGCGCCACGGCCAGGTTCACGCTGACGGTGCTCTTGCCGACACCGCCCTTGCCCGAGGCCACGGCGATGACGTTCTTCACCCCCGGCAGCAGCTGTTCCGCCTGGCGAGGCTGCGCGCGGCGGACCATCGCTCCCCAGGTGATGTCGACGTTGTCGACGCCGATGCCGGTCAGGACCGACTTGACGTTGCCTTCGATCTCGTCCTTGAGCGGGCAGGCCGGGGTCGTCAACTCGATCGTGAACGCCACAGAGCTGCCGTCGATGACGACGCCCTTGACCATGTCGAGCGTGATGATGTCGCGTCCGAGCTCAGGCTCCTGGACGGCGCGGAGCGCATCGATGACGACGCTCTCGGTCAGGGTGGGCATCAGCGGTTCGGTCCCTTCGCGGCACGGTCGGGTCGGTGTTCTGACATTCGAAGCGTCGATATCCTACCGCGCTCAGCCGTCAAGGCTCGGGGACGGCGTCCGGCGGGTTCCCGTTCATTGACATGCGTCTTCCGCCGACCCTATCCTCGGACGCGACCCACCCTCTCCGTTCTGGAGTCCCCGACCGTGCCTTCCGTCGACGTCAGGCTCGTAGATGTGGTCAAGAAGTACGGCGAGAACGTCGTCGTCGACCACATCGACCTGGAGATCCAGTCGGGCGAGTTCTTCACGCTGCTTGGACCGTCGGGCTGCGGCAAGACGACCACGCTCCGGATGATCGGTGGCTTCGAACCGCCCACCTCGGGTCTGATCGAGCTCAAGGGCGAAGACGTCACGTGGCTGCCGCCCTACAAGCGCCACGTGAACACCGTGTTCCAGAACTACGCCCTCTTCCCGCACCTCACGATCTACGAGAACGTCGCGTTCGGGCTCCGGCGCACCAAGGTCGGCGACGACGAGGTCAAGCGACGCGTCACCGAGATGCTCCAGCTCGTCGAGCTGCCCGGCTACGAACGACGCAAGCCGACCCAGATCTCCGGCGGGCAGGCGCAGCGCGTCGCGCTCGCGCGGGCCCTCATCAACAAGCCCTCCGTCCTGCTCCTGGACGAACCGCTCGGTGCGCTGGACCTGAAGCTGCGCAAGCAGATGCAGGTCGAGCTGAAGCGCATCCAGCAGGAGGTGGGGATCACCTTCATCTTCGTGACCCACGACCAGGAAGAAGCGATGACGATGTCCGATCGCATCGCCGTCATGAACCGTGGTCGATACGAGCAGCTCGGCGACCCGGCGGGTCTCTACGAACGGCCACGCACGCGATTCGTCGCCGGGTTCCTCGGCGTCAGCAACCTGCTCGCGACGACGCCCGATGCGCCGGCCGACGGCTACGCGGTGTGCCGTCTCGCGGATGGGTCCGCGGTGCGAGTCCCGCTGGCGCTGACCGAGGGCCTGGAGCGCTACGAAGTGGGCGTCCGACCCGAGAAGATCCGCCTGCGCGCCCTCGAGGATGACGTCCCGGCCGGTCAGAACCAGATGCTGGGGACCATCCGCGACGTCTCGTACCTGGGTGTCTCGACGAGCTACATCGTCGAGGCGCGCGGTGGCGCGACGATCACGGTCTACGAACAGAACGTCGAGCGCGCCACGCGATCCGAGCTGTGGGAGCCGGGCGAAGAGGTCCGGATGACCTGGTCGCCCGATCACACGTTCGCCGTCGCCGCCGGCGGCGATGCGCCGCCGGCCGATCCGGGGATGGCGATGGCGGCCGCGGGCGATGCCGGCGCCCCGGTCCCACCTCCGGTCGGATCCTCGCGTCGCAAGTTCCTGATCGGCGGCGCCGTGGCCGTGGCGGCCGTCGGCGTCGGCGCGTTCCTCGCATCCACGTCGGGCGGCGGCACGACCCCCACACCGTCCGCGAGCGCGGGCGCTGGTGCGTCGACCCCACCCAAGCCCTCCACCGCCCCATCGGCCGGTGCGTCGGCTGGCGAGTCCGCCGCCGCCAGCGCGATCACGGCGCCCGAGACCGGCGTCCTGCAGGTCGCGAGCTGGATCGGCTACATGGATGTCGATGAGTCGGGCACCAAACATCCGACGCTCGACAAGTTCTCCGCCGAGACCGGCATCACGGTGAACTACGTCGAGGCGGTCGATGGCAACGAGCCGTTCTTCTCGAGCAACCTCAAGGGACCGCTCGATGCCGGCCTGCCGACGGCCTGGGACGCCGTGGTGCTCACCGACTGGATGATCGCGCGGCTGATCCGCCTGGACTGGCTCGAAGTCCTCGATCGCGATGCGATGCCGAATTTCGTCGCCAATCTGCTGCCGATCTACAACGCTCGATCGTTCGACCCGAACACGCACTTCGCCGCCCCATGGCAGTCCGGGATGACCGGCCTCGGGTTCAACCAGAAGAAGACCGGGCCACTGACCTCGCTCGCGGTCCTGTTCTCCGACCAGTACACCGGCAAGCTCACCTATCTCGACGAGATGCGCGACACGGTGGGTCTGTCGGCGCTCCACCTCGGGTTCGACCCCGGCACGCTCACCGAGGACCAGTTCCAGCAGTCGGTGGCCCAGGTCGGCAACGCGGTCAAGCAAGGCTGGGTCCGGCAGGTCGAAGGCAACTCCTACGTCAACACGATGCAGGCCGGCGACGCGGTCCTGGCCATGGCCTGGTCGGGCGATGTCCTGACCCTGCTCGTGCCGGACCAGACCTCGTCGCAGGATTTCCAGTGGGTCCTCGCGGACGAGGGCGGCATGCTCTGGACGGACAACGTCGCGGTGCCCAAGGGCTCCCCGCGCCGGGGCATGGCGCAGCAGTTCATCAACTTCTACTACGACCCGACCAACGCGGCCGTGCTGGAGGCCTACGTCAACTACGTCTGCCCCGTGGCGGGTGCGCGTGAGGTCATGCTGACCATCGATGCGGATCTCGCGAACAATCCGCTGATCTTCCCGCCCGCTGACTGGTTCGCGCGGCTCCATCAATTCCGCGCGACGACGGCCGTGGAGGAAGAGGCCTGGAGCGAGGCCTTCACCAAGGTCATGGGTCTGTAGTCGGCCATGCGCCGCTCGCTGACCTTCCGGAACGTCGCGCCATACGCCCTCCTGTTGCCGGGCCTGTTGTGGCTCGCGCTCTTCTTCGTCTATCCAGCCATCCAGATGTTCCTGGTCTCGTTGTGGACCGGCAATCTCACCGATGGGTTCACGCAGACCTGGAACTGGGGCATCTACCCACAGGCGTTCACCGAGTACTGGCCGTGGATCGGACGATCGATCGTGTACGGCGGCCTGGCGACGATCCTGGCGTTCGCCCTTGGCTTCCCGCTCGCCTACGCCATCGCGTTCCGCGGCGGCGCCTACAAGAACCTGCTGCTGTTCATGGTCATCGCGCCGTTCTTCACGAGCTTCCTGCTGCGGACGATCTCGTGGAAGATCATCCTGTCCGACGACGGCATCTTCCTGGGTCCACTCAAGACCCTCGGGATCATCCCGGCCGACTTCCAGTTGCTCGCGACACCGGCCGCCGTGATCTTCGGCATCACCTACAACTTCCTGCCGTTCATGACGCTCCCGCTGTACGTGGCGCTCGAGAAGATCGATCGGCGCCTGCTCGAAGCCGCTGAGGACCTGTACGCCGGTCCGTGGCGGCCGCGCGGCACGATCGTCGGACTGATCGTCGGCGGCAGCCTCGGGGCGATCGTGGGGATCGTCATGGATTACGGCCCGCTGCCACTCGGGATCCCCGGATTGATCGGCGGGGCGATCGTCGGCACGTGGCTCATCAGTGAGGCGTTCATCCGGGTGACGCTGCCACTGTCCCTGCCGGGCATCTTCGCCGGGTCCCTCCTGGTCTTCATCCCGGCGGTCGGTGACTACATCAACGCGGAACTGCTGGGCAACCCGCAGTCGCTGATGATCGGCAACGTCATCCAGGCGCGCTACCTCAAGGTCACCGACTATCCGACCGCGTCGGCGCTGTCGTTCATCCTGATGGCGGCGATCCTGATCGGCGTCCTGATCTATACGAAGCTGCTCGGCACCGAGGAACTGGTCTGATGACGAGCGCTGCTGTCCCGAGCACCCGCCCGACCTCGATCGGCGATCGCGTCAAGCGTGGCGTCGACCGCTGGTTCCTGCCGGTCTACGTCGTCGGCGTGACCCTGTACCTGATCCTGCCCGTCCTCGTGATGATCGCGTTCAGCTTCAACGACCCGTCCGGGCGCTCCAACCTGCAGTGGCGCGGGTTCTCGCTCGACGCCTGGATGAACCCGCTCGGGCGACCCGGTCTGCCGGAGGCCGTCCGCAACAGCCTCTTCATCGCCTTCATCGCGACGATCATCTCGACCGTCCTCGGGACCCTCATCGCCCTCGCGCTCGTCCGCTACGAGTTCAAGGGACGAGGCCCGGTGGCCCTCCTGATCTTCCTCCCGATGTCGACACCGGAGATCGTCCTCGGCGCATCGCTGCTCACGACGTTCATCGCGTCCGTCCAGCTGTCGTTCGTCCCGAAGGGCCTGGTCTACCCGCTCAGCATGACCACGATCGTCATCGCCCACATCATGTTCTGCATCAGCTTCGTGGTGGTCACCGTCAAGGCCCGACTCCAGGGGTTCCCGCGCCATCTCGAGGAAGCGGCGATGGACCTGGGGGCCAACGAGTGGGTCACGTTCTGGAAGGTCACGTTCCCGCTGATCCTGCCGGGCATCATGGCCGCGGCCCTGCTCGCGTTCAGCCTCTCGATCGATGACTACGTCATCACGAGCTTCACGGCCGGCCAGACCCAGACGTTCCCGCTGTTCATCTACGGGTCGCAGTTGCGCGGCATCCCGGTCCAGGTGAACGTCGTCGGCACCATCATCTTCGTGGTGGCGGTGGGTCTCGTCCTGATGACGACCCTCTGGCAGCGTCGGGTGGCCGCCCAGGACTACAAGGCATCCACCTGATCGACGCCCGCAGGAGGCCATCCGCCATGGTCGACACCGCCGACGCACCGACACCGACGACGACCCTCCCGGACCACTCGGTGGTCCCGCCCGTCTGGGGCCGGATCACGAACCTCGACGTCGATCGTGGCGAGGGGTCCTGGCTGATCACCCGCGACGGCGAGCGATACCTCGACTACTCGTCGGGGATCGGCGTCACCAACACCGGGCACGCGCACCCACGGGTCGCCGCGGCCATCGCCGCGCAGGCGCAGAAGCTGCTCCACGGCCAGCAGAACATCATGTTCCACGAGCCGGGGCTGCGCCTGTACGATCGGCTCCGTTCCCTCCTGCCGGGAGGCCCGTGGCAGGCCTTCCTTTCCAACTCTGGCGCGGAGGCGGTCGAGGCGGCCGTCAAGCTGGCTCGCGTCGCGACCGGCCGCCCGGCGATCATGGCCTTCCGCTACGGCTACCACGGTCGGACGGCCCAGACCATGGCGCTCACGACGGCCAAGGACGTGTACCGGGCGGCCTTCGAGCCGCTTCCCGGGTCGGTCTATCACACGCCCTACCCGTACTGCTACCGAGCGTCGGGCGGCGCCCACGCGCCCGAGTCGTGCACCTGCGACTGGGAAGCTCAGCTCGATCTGACCTTCCACCAGTTCATCTATCCGGACCGGGTGGCCGCGATCATCATCGAGCCCGTCCTCGGCGAGGGTGGCTATGTCGTGCCGCCGCCCGGGTTCCTGCCGCGGCTTCGCGAGATCACCCGCCAGCACGGGATCCTGCTGATCGCCGATGAGGTCCAGACCGGGTTCGGACGGACCGGCGAGATGTTCGCCGTCCAGCATTGGGACGTCGAGCCGGACATCCTCGTCATGGCCAAGGGCATCGCGTCCGGTCTGCCACTGTCCGGGATCATCGCCCGGCAGGACGTGATGGCGACGTGGAAGCCCGGGACCCACGGCGGCACCTATGGCGGCAACGTCGTGTCGTGCGCGGCCGCGAACGCGACGCTGGACGTGATCGAGGACGAGGGTCTCGTCGCGAACGCCCGCGCCCGGGGTGAGCAGTTCCTCGCGGGTCTTCGGCGCCTCAAGGACAAGTACCCATCGATCGGCGATGCGCGCGGTCTCGGTCTCATGGTGGCCATCGAGCTCGTCAAGCCAGGTGTCGGCGACGGTCGCACCCCCGATCCCGACCTGACCAAGCGCGTCCAGGCCGAGGCGTTCTCGCGCCATCTGATCGTCCTGACCGCGGGGACCTACGTCAACGTCGTCCGGATCATCCCGCCACTGGTCACGACCGCGGCCGAGGTCGACCAGGCACTCGCGATCCTCGACGAGTCGCTCGCCGCCGCCGGGGCCTGACCGACGGACCTTCCGAGCGGGCAGGACGGTCGGATCGAGGATACCGGGTCCGATCGAGGAGATGGCGCGGATGCGCGCCTATCGGTTCCTTGACGAGCTCACCCATCTTGGTGCGGCGGACCTGGAGAGCGTGTCCTTCGCCCTGACGATGGCCGACGGACTGGACGGCACCCGCGTGAACGCGGTGGCCATCGCGACACGCTCCGGTCTCCGGCCGCTCCTCGATGAGATCCGCACGGCGGCCCGCGACATCGTCGTCGAGGCGTATGCGGCCGACGGGTTCCAGCCGACGTGGTTCGGCTTGAACTGGGGCCGGTCGGCGGGCACCACCGTCGACCGGGTGACGATCGTCGAGGTCGTGGAGGATGCCGCGATCGCCACCGTGGCGAGGGACGTCATCGATCCGGGCTCCGTCGACCGGCTCCGCCAGCGCTATGACCTCCTGGCGTCGATGCATCCAGTCCGGGATCCGGCCGCGGACCCGACACGACCGAGATCGCGGATCGAGCGCTGGTCACGCCCGATCACCATCGTCCTGTTGCTCTCGTTCGTCGGCTTCATCGCGGCCGGAGCCGGCGCGTACGGCCTCCTGGCGGTCGCGATCCCGATGCTGATCGCCGCCGTGATCATCGCGCGGCTGGCCCGGGAGAGCCGTCCCCACTGAGCCTGCTCGCTGGATCCGCGCTCGCCGAGCCGAGTCGGTCCGCTCGGTCAGCCCAGACCGAGGCGCCGAGCCTCGGATCGCAATGCATCGCGATGATCCGGATGCGCGATCCCGATCAGGGAGGCGGCCCGCTCCCGGAGACTCCGACCGAAGAGATCCGCGACCCCCCACTCGGTGACGATCGTGCGGGCGTGGGCGCGGGTCGTCACGACGCCGGCTCCGTCCTGGAGCGTCGCGACGATCCGGGATGTCGTGCCACCCGCGGCGGTCGACGGCAGGGCGATGATGGCCTGACCGTCCGTCGCGAGCGCCGCGCCGCGGATGAAGTCCATCTGGCCGCCGACCCCGCTGTAGATCCGCGAGCCGATCGAGTCGGCAACGACCTGGCCCGTGAGGTCGACCTCGATCGCGGAGTTGATCGCGACCATCCTGCTGAACGAACGGATGACGTGTGGATCGTTCGTGAAGTCGACGGAGCGCATCTCGACCATCGGGTTGTCCCGCACGAACTCGAAGACGCGCCGCGATCCGATGACGAATGCCGTCACGATCTTGCCCCGGTTCCGCTCCTTGCGATCCCCGGTGACCGCACCTGCCTCGACGAGATCCACGACGCTGTCCGAGAACATCTCCGTGTGGATGCCCAGGTCCCGCTTGTCGCGCAGGGCCAACGCCGTGGCGGCCGGGATCGCCCCGATCCCGAGCTGGAGGGTAGCGCCATCTGGCACGAGCTCGGCCACGTACTGGCCGATCCGCCGGTCGACTTCCCCGAGCGGCGGCGCGTGATGCTCGTATGGCGCGACATCGACCTCCACGCCGAGATCGATCTGGCTGACATGCAGGAAGCTCTCCCCGAGGGTGCGCGGCATGGCGGTGTTCAGCTGCGCGATGACGGTCGTCGCCGCACGGACGGCCGCATGCATCGCCTCGACCGAGACGCCGAGCGAGCAGAACCCGTGGGCGTCGGGCGGTGTCACGTTGACGAGGACGGCGTCCAGCGGGACCGCCCCGCTGGAGAACAGTCTCGGGACATCCGAGAGGAAGACCGGCACATAGTCGGCGCGACCGTCCGCCACGGCCTGACGCGCGTTCGGGCCGACGAACAGCGCGCGGTGGCGGAAGTGGCCTGCCATGTCCGGGGCGAGGTGCGGGCCCGGGCCTTCCGTGTGGAGATGGACCATCCCCACGTCGCGCAGGTCGGGTGCGCGCGCGACGAGCGCATCCAGGAGGACGGACGGTGCCGCCGCCGCGCAATGGACGTAGACCTGTTCCCCCGACCGGATGCCGGCGACGGCCTCCTCGGCGTTGACGATCCGCATCCCGTCGGCGGACGTCAGGGCACGAGTCGACGAGCGGGATGGTCCGCGACGTCGGCAGCATCGATCCCGGGCTCGACATCGGTGATCCGGTCGGGTCGATGGGTGACGGCGACGTAGGCCCGCTCGAAGGACGTCCGCGTCGCGACGGGGCCGGCCACGGTCACGCGGTCCTGGTCGATGACTTCGTCGACGGCACGGACCTCGAACGCGGTCTCGGACTCACTCCCACCTCGCCCGAGTCGCTCGACCTTGGGCGAACCGTCCGCTTCATGGGTCGCGATGATCGCCTGATCGCGATCGATCCAGATCGTGGCTTCACCGGGTTCTGCTGTCGTCCTGGGGTCGGTCATATCGGGTCGCCTCCTTGTCGACCCAGCATGGTCGTCGCACCGACGCTGCCATACGGCCGCATGGCCCGTCGTCGAGGGCCGAGCGGCCCGTCCGCCTCACTCGGGCGTTCGGGTCAGGCGGCCGAGGACCTCGTCATGCAACCGACCGTTCGAGGCGAGGACATGACCCGCGTGGATGGTCCGCTCGCCGCCAAGGTCCGTGAACCGGCCACCGGCCTCCTCGACGACGACCATCGGCGCGGCCAGGTCCCAGCTGTGCGGTCCGATCTCGACCATGACCTCAGCCGCCCCCTCTGCGACGAGCGCATACCCCCAGAAGTCACCGAACCCTCGGTCGCGCCAGCACTCGCGCATGAGCGCCGGCAGACCGGGCGCCAACCCGGACGCGGCGATGTCCTCGGCCGACGAGTAGAGCACCTGGGAATCGGCGACGGTCTGGATGCCCGAGACCCCGATCGCGCGGGCGATACCGGGCGTCGGACCAAGCGCATCGACCGCCCAGGCGCCACCGCCTCGCCGGGCGTACCAGCGACCACCGATGGCCGGCGCGCTCATCACCCCGACCACCATCTCGCCATCGCGTTCCGCCGCGAGCAGCGTCCCGAAGAGCGGCACGCCACGCATGAAGTTGTGCGTGCCATCGATCGGGTCGATGTACCAGCGGACGGTCCCCTGCCCTGCCTCGGTGCCGTATTCCTCGCCGACCAGACCGTGGTCGGGGTACGCGGCGTTGATCCGGTCGCGGATGGTCCGTTCGATCGCCTGATCGGCCTCGGTCACGAACGTCCGGTCTGGCTTGGTCTCGACGCGGATATCGCGACGAAAGTGGGCCAGGGCCATCGTGTCCGCGACATCGCAACAGGACAGCGCGAACGCGAGCCACGCGTCGAGTTCCGGGTCGGCGGTCGTCATGCCCGGATCCTCGACCCGGTCGGGGTCGAACAGCGGCTCGCGGGCGACCTCGAAGCCGACCCACTCACCGAACACCTCGACATGCCCGCGTGTCCCGATGGCCGCGTCCGGCGGGAGATACGCGTAGGCGATCGAGCGCTCCACGGCGAACCCGTACCCGCCCGACGTCACGCGTCCGACGACCTGGTCGCCGATCCGGACGGGCTCGTTGCCGAGACAGACGGACCTCGGATCGTCGAGGACAAGGCAGCGCAGTCGTTTGCGCGGACCCGCCGCCTTCGCCGCGACCAGGGCCTCGCGCCCCAGGAACGCCGGCGTCTTGTCCATCGCGACCGCGAACCCGAGCCCGGCATCGAACGGCGTCTCGTCCGGGGTGATGTCGCTCGACCAGACGCGATACCCCTTCTCGAGCCGCAGCGAATCGATGGCCCGATAGCCCGCCGCGACCATCCCGTGCGGACCGACCCGCCTCCCACAGCGTCCGCCACAGCGTGACCCCGAACTCCGTGTGCGCGTACAGCTCCCACCCGAGCTCGCCGACATACGTCACCCGCAGGGCATAGACCGGCACGGACCCGACGGTGATCGCCTGCGCCGTGAGATACGGGAACGCCGCATCGGACACGTCGTCGCGCGTCACCGCGGCAAGGATGTCCCGGGCCTTCGGGCCCCAGAGCGCGTAGCAGACGCGCCCCGGTGTCCGGTCGACGATGTGCACGCTCCCGTCCTCGGGCAGGTGGCGACGGAGCCACGACAGGTCGTGCTGGCCGACGGCGGTCCCGGTGACGAGCAGGAACTCGTCGCTCGCGACGCGGGTCACCGTCAGGTCGCATTCGATCCCGCCGCGCTGGTTCAAGAGCGCCGTGTAGACGATCCGACCGACCGGCACGTCGATGTCGTTCGCACACAGCCGTCCCAGGAACGCCACGGCGCCGGGACCGACGACCTCGAGCTTGGCGAACGACGTCTCGTCGAACAGACCCGCCGTCCTTCGGGTGGCCAGGGCCTCGGCGCCGATCGCGGGCGACCAGTGCATCCCCGCCCAGCCTCTCGGTCGCAACGCCTCGTCACCGACCGCCGCATTGGCCTCGAACCAGTTCGGGCGTTCCCAGCCCGACTTCTCCCCGAAGGCGGCGCCAAGACCCGCGAGGATGTCGTAGGTGGGTGACATCCGGAGCGGACGTCCGGCCAGACGCTCCTCGTTGGGGTAGTGGATGTCGTAGTAGGTGGCGTAGTTCTCGATCGACCGGGCCAGGGTGTACGTCTGGGAGCGGTACGCCGGCCCGAATCGGCGGATGTCCATCTTCCAGAGGTCGAGTTCGGGTTCGCCATCGACGATCCAGGCGGCCATCTGCCGACCGATCCCGCCGGCGCCCGCGATGCCGTGGGCCGAGAAGCCCGCTGCGACGAAGAAGCCGCGGACATCAGACTCGCCGAGGATGAACTCGTTGTCCGGCGTGAACCCCTCCGGGCCGTTGATGACCCGGCTGACCCCGGCGTCGGCGATGGCCGGCACCCGACGGATCGCGCCGGCCATGATCTCCTCGAACCGCGGCATGTCGGGAGCGAGCAGCTTGCCGTTGAAATCGGACGGGATGCCATCGAGTGACCACGGGGCGGGCACGCGCTCGTAGCCGCCCATGCACAGACCGCCGACTTCCTCGCGGAAGTACACGAGATTGTCCGGGTCGCGAAGCTGCGGCAGCCCGGCATGGACGCCCTCGATGGCCTCGGTGAAGAGGTACTGGTGCGCCATCGGGATGATCGGCACGTTGACCCCGGCCATCCGTCCGATCTCGGGCGCGAACATGCCACCCGCATTGACGACGATATCGGCGCGGATCTCCTCACGTTCGCCACGATGCTCCACGGTGACACCGGTCACGCGGCCACCGTCCACGCCGATCGCGACGACACGGGTGTGCGGCCGGATGGTCGCCCCCCGTTGCCGTGCGCCGGCGGCCAGCGCCAGGGCGAGTCCCGACGGGTCGAGCCAGCCGTCGGTGGGCAGATAGACGGCCCCGAGCACCCCCTCGGTCGACATCAGCGGGAAGAGCGCTTTCGCTTCGTCGGTCGTGATCAGCTCGAGGGGCAGACCGAAGGTCTTGGCCCAACCGGCCTGACGACGCAGTTCCTCGAACCGCTCCGGTGACGACGCGAGCCGCAATGACCCGACTTCGTGCCATGACGGGTCGGTTCCCGTCTCGTCCTTGAGCCGACGGTACAGGTCGGCGCCGTCCATCATCATCCGGGTGAGGGTCACCGAGCTGCGCAGCTGGCCCGACGAGTCCGGCGGAATGGAACGTCGACCCTGAGGTGAGTTCGGCTCGATCCACGAGGACGATGTCCGTCCAGCCACGCTCGGTGAGGTGATAGGCGATCGAGGTCCCGCCGACCCCACCACCGATGATGACCGCTCGTGCCTGTTGGACCATCCGCGCGCGACCTCCTCGAACTCGGGACGACGACCGTAGCGTAGCGCGCTACGCTCGCCGCACGGAGGGACCCATGACACCCACCATCGACGAGGTCATCGCCGCGATCCCCGGATGGGCCGGACACACGCTGCGCGTCGATCCGATCGCCGCCGGCCTCACCAACCGGAACTATCGAGTCGAGGTGGATGGCGTGCCCATGTTCGTCCGGATCCCCGGAGCCGGCACGGACCTGCTGGCCGTGGACCGCGCCAACGAGTTGCACAACACCCGGGCCGCCGCCACGGCCGGTGTCTCGCCACGGGTCGTCCACAGCCTGCCGGACTGGGACGTCTTCGTCCTCGAGTGGGTCCCTGGACGGACGATGTCGAACGAGGCGTTCGCGGCTCCCGGGATGCCGACCCGCATCGCCGGGACGCTCCGCCGACTGCACGCCGGACCACGCTTCCGCGACGACTTCGACATGTTCCGCCTCGCCGAGCGATATCTCGCGCTCGTGGACGAGCGCGACATGACGGTCCCGACCGGCTATCGAGAGCACCTCGCCTCGGTCGCCCGGATCGAGGCCGCGCTGGCCGTCCATCCACTGGCCACCGTCCCATGCCACAACGACCTGCTCGCGGAGAACTATCTCGACGACGGCGAACGCCTGTGGATCGTGGATTTCGAGTACAGCGGCAACGGCGACCCGACCTTCGAGCTCGGCAACACGGCCCAGGAGCTCGGCTTCGACGACGCCCAGCTTGCGGAGCTCTGCGCGGCCTACTTCGGCGAGGCCACGCCGTCCTTGCTGGCGCGGATGCACCTCCAGATGATCATGTCGGACGTCGGCTGGACACTCTGGGCCGTGATCCAGGCACGGATCTCGACGATCGACTTCGATTTCATGGGCTGGGCCGAGGAGCGTTGGACCCGGGCGAGCGCCATGCTCGACGGCGAGGACTTCGACCGATGGCTCGAAACGGTCAGCCGCGCATCCGGTCGCCGCGAGGATCCACCAGGACATCCGCCGCGATGACGGCCGGGATCGGCTCGCCCAGGGCATCGACGCTCAGCGGGGTGCCCTCCTCGAGGTTCGCGTCGAGCAGGGCGTACGCGATCGTGCGCTCGATCGTCGGCCCGTAGGCGACGCTTCGCAGACGCCCGATGACCTCGCCGGCGGCGTTGACCGCCTCGCCGCCGAAGACCGGACGGTAGCCAGGTCCTTCGCCGATGAGCAACGTCCGCAGGCGCCGTGCCGGTCCTTCGGGATGCTGCTGGCGACGCTCGATGATCGCGGCCCGGCCGATGAACTCGCCCTTCCCGGGACGGACGAAGGCGCCCAGACCGGCCTGATCCGGCGACTCCAGCATGGTCAGGTCGGTCCCGAAGTAGCGGTAGCCCTTCTCCATGCGGAGCGAGTCGAGCGCCCGATAGCCGAACGGTCCCACACCCGGCTCGGTGCCGACGCGTCGCAGGGCATCCCAGACCAGGACGGCCGAGGCCGCGTCCGCGCTCAGCTCCCAGCCAAGCTCACCGGCGTAACTGATGCGCGTCGCCTGGACGGGTGCACCGGCGACCAGGATCACCGCGGTCCGGCGGATCGGGATCGCGGCGTCGCTCACGTCATCGGGCGTCGCCTGGGCGAGGACGTCGCGCGCCTGCGGGCCCCACAACCCGATGGTGGCCACATCGCCGCTGATGTCGTCGGACGGTGGTGTCGTCGTCGTCCGAGGCATGCGATCGCAGCCACGCGAGATCACCCGCCACGTAGCCCGCACCCGTGATCACCCGGAACCGGTCCGCGGCAAGCCGGCTGATCGTGACGTCCGCGACCATCCCGCCACGCTCGTCGAGGAACGGCGTGTAGATCACGCTCCCGACCGGTCGATCGATGTCGTTCGCGGCGACCCGCTGGAGCAGGCCCAACGCTCCCCTGCCCTCGACGGCGATCTTGCCGAACGAGCTCAGATCGATGATGCCCGCGCGCTCCCGGACGGCCCGCCCCTCTTCGGCGACCCGCGCGAACCACGGCGGTTCGGCCCAGCCCCATGACGCCTGATCGCGTCCGGCGCGGCGCCACGGTCGACCCGGCTCGTGATGGTCGGCGCGCTCCCAGCCCGCCTTCGTGCCAAAGACGGCTCCGGCTTCCTGGAGTCGCCCGTGCAATGGTGATCGGCGTTTCGGACGACCCGCGACATCGGCGTCGTAGGGGTAGCGGAGGCGGTAGTAGTCCGCATAGGTCTCCCGCGCGAGTCCAGCCGTGAACGATGCGTCGCGGTAGACCTCGCCGAACCGGCCCGCCCGGTAGGGACCGATGTCGACGCCGGGGTCGCCGGTGGTGATCCAGCCGGCCATGGTCCGACCGATGCCGCCACCGCCACCGAACCCGTTGAGCGACAGACCCGCGGCCACCCAGAAGCCGCGCACACCCGGGACCGGGCCGAGCAATGGGTTCGCATCGGGGGTCATCGCGTCCGGATGACAGACGAGGCGGATGGCCTCGGCATCGCCGAGGAACGGGAACCGTCGGATCGCGCCGGCCATCAGCGGGGCGAATCGCTCGTAGTCCGGAGGCAGGCCCTGGGCCGCGTGCTCCCACGGGACGCCGTCCTCCCAGCGAGACCGCGGGTCCGTCTCGTAGCCACCAAAGACCATCCCGCCGTGTTCGCTCTTGCCGTAGACGAGGTTGTCGGGATCGCGAAAGCAGGGCATCTCCCGGGGCAGTTCGCTGCCAGGGACGGCCTTGAGCGCGATGTGCTGATGGTCCACCGGGGTCGACGGCAGGAAGGCTCCGACCATCTCGGCGATCTGGGGCGCCCAGATGCCGGCGGCGTTGACCACGAGCTCGGTGTCGATCGGGCCAGCATCGGTGAGCACGCGCCGCGACCTCGCGTCGCGCCGACATCTCGAACCCCGTCACGCGCACCCCGGTGCGGATCCGCACCCCGAGCTTCCGGGCAGCGTCCGCCACGGCATGCGTGGCGGTATGTGGATCGAGGTGGCCGTCGCCGACGAGATGGACCGCCCCGTAGAGCGACGCCCCCGACATCGCGGGCATCAGGGCCTGTGCCTCCGCGGGTCCGATGACGCCCGCGTCGAGCCCGATCCCGCGAGCCCGACTCGCGGTCCGCTCGAGTTCCCGCAGCTGGTCCGGACTCGACGCCAACCGCAGGCTTCCCACGCGATCGAACACCCCGAGTCGTTCGTACAGCTCGATGCTGTATCGACGGAACGACATCATCGTCGCCGACGGATTGAACGCCGTCACGAGCCCGGCCGCGTGACAGGTCGAGCCGGCCGTGAGCGTGGCCTTTTCGACGAGCAGGACGTCGGTCCAGCCGGCTTCGGCCAGATGGAGGGCGACGCTGCACCCGGTGATGCCACCCCCGATGACGACGACCCGCGCTGCGTCCGCTCCCATGGAGGCCAAGGTACGACCCGCGCGCTCGATGTGCATGCCCGCTACGATCGCTCGATGACGCCCGTGCCAGCGCCGCCGCCTGTCATGAGGCTGTCGTGAGTCGGCAGGTCGGACTGGTCGCCGTGGTGGTCGTCGCCGTCGTCCTGCTGCTGTTCGGTCTCTCGGCGGTCGCCACGCCATCGACGCCGGCACCGTCCCTCGCGGCCGCGAGCCCTCGACCCGCCGCGTCGGTGGCCCGTTCGAGCGCTCCGGTCGAGTCGTCGAGCCCGTCTGCCCTCGCCACCGTTTCGGCGAGTCCTTCAGCGACGGGCGCCACCGCCGCGCCTGGCGCCAGTGCCGTGCCGACGCCGACACCGACCCCCGCCCCGACGCCCTACCTGGACGAGGCCGGCAACGCCGTCCTCGTGGGTGCCGGTGACATCGCGGATTGTCGCGTCGAGGGCGACAGCGCCACCGCCGACCTCATCGCCGGCATCAAGGGCACGGTCTTCGCGGCCGGCGACGACGCCTACGACGCGGGCACGCCCAAGGAGTTCGCGGACTGCTACGGACCGACGTGGGGCCGCTTCCTCGAGCGGACACGACCGGTGCCCGGCAACCACGACTGGCTGACGAAGGATCTCGCGGGCTACCTCGGCTACTTCGGTTCCAGGGCCGCCCCCGATGGCACGTCGTGGTACAGCTTCGACGCGGGCTCCTGGCATGTCGTGATGCTCGACTCGGAGTGTCTGAAGGTGGGTGGCTGCGGCGTCGACTCCGCCCAGGGCCGCTGGCTCGCCGCCGACCTCGCCGCATCGAAAGCGAAGTGCACGCTCGCGATCTGGCACAAGCCGCGCTGGAGCTCCGGGTTCCATGGCGATATCCGCTCGGTCGGCACGTTCTGGGACCAGCTGTACGCCGCCGGCGCGGACCTGGTCATCAACGGCCATGACCACGACTACGAGCGGTTCGCCCCACAGGATCCGTCCGGCCACGAGGATCGCACCCGCGGATCTGCGAGAGTTCGTGGTCGGGACCGGCGGCGCCGAGCTCCGCGACCTGGGCAAGGACGCCGCGAACAGCGAGTTCCGCCTCGTCGGCACCTTCGGCGTCCTCAAGCTGACCTTGAAGGTCGGCAGCTACGACTGGGACTTCATCCCCACGTCGGGTGGCATCCACGACGCGGGTACCGCGTTCTGCCACTGACCGATGGGGTCAGTCCCCGGCGGTCTCCGAGAGGGCGGTCTCGAATGACGGTCCGCTGGCGTTCCTGAGCAGGCGATCGAAGTGTTCGCCCGCGTACGCGACGAAGTCCACATCGAGCGTGCTGATCCCCTGCTGGAGCACGCCCCACATCGCCTCGCGGAAGTCGCTGACCACGCGCATCAGGGTCAGCCTCGCCAATCGCGAGCGGCGCACCTCGCCGTCATAGGCCTCGAGGAGCGTGGCGTCCTCGTCGGGCGTCAGTTCGTGGTTGATGCTGAAGTTGCCGAGGTCGAAGGATGGGTCGCCCATCCCGGCGTACTCCCAGTCCACGATCCGGATCCGGGCACCGTCATCGATGAAGTTGGCGTTGAGCAGGTCGTTGTGGCACGGCCGCAGTTCGATCGGAGCCGCCAGGCAGGCCAGCTCGATCCGCCGACCGACCGCCACGGCACGGTCATAGGCGGGCGGGATGGGTACGGAACGGTCGAGCGCGAGGCCCCGGTACGCCTCCACGATCCGCAACGGCACGAACAATCCCGGGATCGCGGGACCGTCGTGGATCCGTCGCAGCGAGTCGGCGACGCGCCGCAACGTTTCTGGCTGGTGGACGGCCTCGTCACTGACCGGCCCACCCTCGATGAACCGCGTGACGAGGTAGCCCTCGGGCCGGATGAAGGCGGTGACTTCCGGCCCGACGCCCACGCCCGCGGCGGCCACGGTCGCCGCGTGCTCCACCTCTCGGCTGATCCCGAGGAGATGCGTGTCGTTGCCGGCCAGGCGGATGACCCAGCGATCGGTCGTCCCGGTCGCCGCGATGAGGAAGTTCCGATTGGTGATCCCGCCGGACAACGCGGTGAGGGTCAGCTCACGCCCGGCCAGTTCTGGTAACCGGCCGAGCGCGCTGACCAGCGTGTCGCGAAGTTCCCCCCGAAGGACCGTGTCCTCCGTCACCTAGCCGATCGTCGTATGACCGGTTGCCGCATCGGCGGCCGACTCGACGTCGTGCGCGCTCCGACGGACCGCAACGACGTAGTAGATGAGCCCGAGGACGACGATCACGCCGATGATGGTCTCGAATGTCGGCCATGCCGGCATCCAGGACAGCTCCTGCCCGAAGGGCTTGAAGAACGTGTTGATGAACGGATTCGTGGAATTGCGACCGGCGCCACCGAAGTTGCCGAACAGCGTGGGATCGGCCCAGAGACCGATGTTGATCAGCATCAGGCCGCCCCAGATGAGGGCCGCGATGTTGATGACCATGCCCCAGCGACCCAGGTTGAACCAGGCCTTCTCCCGCGGCCAGCCCTTGCGTCGGGCGTTCATGACACCGAAGTTGCACAGGAAGTAGCTGAGATAGATCAGCCCCGTCGCGGCGATGGACAGGAAGAACCCGCCCAGCGGACCGATGACGAGGATCGGGACGGCGGCGAGCACGCCGACCGCGACCGCGGCGTTCGCCGGGGTCTGGAACCGCGGGCTCACGTGACCCCACAGGCGCCCGAATGGGAGATGCTTGTCGCGGCCCATCGAGAACATCAGGCGGGTCGCCGCGCCCTGGATCGCCATCGTGCAGACGAAGACGGAGGCCAGGATGACGAAGAGGTAGATCTCGCCCACGGTCACGCTGCCGAGGACGGCCGTATCGAGGGCGTTCGCGATCGTCGTGGCGATCGGGAACCCACCAGCCTGGCCCTCGGCCATCGCCTCCGGGATGCTCTTGATGGCGAGGATGACCGCGATCAGGAAGACCGCGCCGACCAGACCTGATACCAGGAGTGACGAGATGACGCCCTTCGGCGCCTGTCGAGTGGCATCGAGCGTCTCCTCACCGAACGTGCCGGCGGTGTCGAAGCCGTAGACGATGAAGAGCGACATGAACATGCCGAGCGCGAAGGCCGGCAGATAGTCGCCGCCCGTCGCGTCCTGCGCTCCAGCCGTGTCAAGCAGCACGGACGGCGGCTGGACGTGGGCGAAGATCAGCAGGATCAAGGCGAAGACGAACATCCCGAGGATCTCGGTCGCAACGCCGATGTTGTTGAGGACCGACAGGAGCTTGACGCCCCAGGCATTGATGATCGTCGTGAGGGCAAGCGTCGCGAGTGAGATGAACGTGAACATGGTCGTCAGACCCGTCGGGTCCGGCGAGTCGAGGAAGGCCACGTCCGAGGCCGCCCCATACGCCGAGCTGTGGATGCCATCGATCACGAACGCCACGATGACCGCGACCGCGGTCACGGTCACGACCTGTGCCCAGAAATAGATCCACCCGGTGAACCAGCCGAGCCCTCGGTTCGAGAGCCGCTTCGACCACTGGTAGATCGATCCCGCGACCGGGAAGTGGCTGGCAAGCTCCGCGAAGACGAGCGCGACGAGCAACTGGCCCGAAGATGACGAGCGGCCAGCTCCAGAAGAAGGCCGGCCCGCCGAGACCGATCCCGACGCCGAAGTTCCCGTACGAACCGGTCGAGACGCTGATGAACGCGAACGCGATCGCGAAGTTCGACAGGAAGCCGAGCGTTCGCTTCAGCTCCGGCTTGATCCCGAGCGACACGAGCTGCGCATCATCGCGCGCTGCGACATCTTCGGGAAGCTGGACTCCGCCACGATCTCCTCCTCCTACCTTCGCACGATCACGTGCGCGACTGAGCTCCGGGAGACGCGGAACGCTGGGCACTGGACCGAACCGGACTCCCTCAAGCCGGTCGGGTTGCGGCCGAGGATAGCACCAGCATCGGCCGCGTCAACGACGAATCTCGCAGCCGACGACGCTCGTTCCAGCGCGATTCGAATGGGCGGGCGGGATCCGTGTCAGGCGTCGAGGCGATAGAACCGGAAGTTCGGGTGATCGGTCGGGAGCATGGTGAACCCGGAGAACCCGGCCTCGTGGGCGATGGCCTCCACCGCCGCCGGCCGCAGCACGGTCCCGGTGGCCACCGACGGCTGGTCGTAGCGACCGTTGGGGAGACAGCCCACCACGCTGAAGCCATAGAAGAGCCGCTCCACCTCGTCGCCAGGCGCCGTGAACCGTTCGGCGACCCGCTCGTCCGCCACGAGGACTGCGCCACCGGGCGCCAGCAGGCGTTTCGCCGCCGCGAGGACCTCGGCCGGTCGCGACATGTCGTGGAGGGCCTCGAAGATGGTGACGAGGTCGTATCGCCCAGCCCCGTCGGCGGCTGCCGCATCGGCGAACAGGAAGCTCACCCGGTCGGACACGCCCTCGGCAGTCGCGTGGACGCGTGCGCGATCGATCGAGCCTGGGTCGATGTCGATGCCATCCACGGCGATCCCGGGGAACGCCTTCGCGATCGCGATGGACGACCACCCGGTGCCACACGCCACGTCCGCGACGCGCCCGTGACCCGCTCGCAGCCGGGCCGCGATGTCCGGGAGGTCATCGATCCACGAACCGATGAGCGCAAGGAAGTGGGGCCGGTTCATGGCCTCCTGGGCCTCGATGACATCGGCCCCGTAGTCGGCCCAGTCGATGCCGGCACCCGTGCGGAACGCCTCGATCACGTCGGGGAGCCGTTGGGTCGTCCCGACCATGAATCGCGTCAGCGGGGCGAGGAGGGCGAGGCTGTCGCGGTCGAGCAGGACGTCGGCGTGGCCTTCCGGCAGGGTGTACCGCCGCTGGTCCTCCGACGCATCGACGTCGTCGACATCGAGGACGCCACCGACCGCCTGGTGCTCCAGCCACTCCCGGGCATACCGGGCATCGATCCCGGCTCGAGCCGCCAGCTCGGACGCGGTCGCCGGGCCACCGTCCGCGAGGGCCCGATACAGGCCCAGCCGATCGCCGATGTACATGACCTGCACGTCCAGCGAGCCCAGGATCGCGCCGAACACGCGCTCGGCGAGGGCATCGCGGCGCGTTGCCGCTTCCGGTGTGAGCTCAGTGGACACGTCGGACCTCCGTGGTGATGCGCCGCGGGCGCGCTCAGCCGGTGACGCCCGCCTCGCGAAGGACATCCGGCAGCGGCCGGTGGCTGTCGACCGGTCGGATGTAGGCCGCGATCATCTCGCGGGAGCCATTGACGCCAAGCTCGGTGAACAGGAACGAGATCTTGCGGCGCTGCGAGGCCAGGATCTCGTCCTTCTCCGCGAGGTCCCACAACTGGCGCTTGAACGGGCCGATCGCCTTCTTGCGGGTCGTGTAGACGAATTGCTGATCGGTCTGACCTGGCTTGCGCTCGTCGAGCGCGTTGGCGAAGCACCAGGACTCGATCTCGCGGTGGAGCGACGCCGGGAAGGCAGGGTGCTCATAGAGCGCGTTCTGGAACCCGGTCGCGAGATGGATCTCCGCGGTCTCCACGGCCGGGAACCGGTGGAACAGCTCGTCTGGCAGCGTTGACGCGCCGTGCTGCACGGCACCAGCCAGACCATATTCGCGCGCGACGACTCCGAGCTCGCGGATGACCTCGAAGTCGAGCTTGACCTCGGCCACACCGCCGCCGGGCAGCGGCACGCCGCCATGACTGGTGCCCGTCTGCACGCTCACTTTGCTGATCCCGATCGCGTCCGGTGCGAGCGCATCGAGCTCGCGCCGGTAGCCGTCGAGATAGGCGCGCAACTCCTCGACCGTCGAGTTCTTCGTCCCGACCTCACCGATCTCGCCACCGACGCTGATCGTGACCCCATCGGTCTCCAGCGTGCGGATGAGGGCCGTCAGCTCGGCCGCGCGGCGGTAGTTCTCGTGCTGCTGCTCGTCGATGGTCGGCTTCGAAAGATCCACGACGGTGGAGGTATCGATGTCGATGTTCCGATACCCGGCCTCGACGGCCATCCGACAGGCGCGCCGGATCTCCTCGGTCATCGCCTCCGGGTCCGCGGCGTACTTCTTCGCGTTGAACTGGTAGTGGTCGCCCTGGATGAACACCGGGGTGCGCCAGCCCGCCGCGATCGCGCCAGCAAGGACGGCTGTCGCGTAGTCCACGGGTCGCTGGAACGTGTAGGTCTGCTCGCTCCGGGCCAGCTCGAGGATCACCGCCCCGACATCGGCCGCGGCGGCGGCCTCGAAGACCGTCCGCGCCATGTCGAAGACCTGGGCGCGCAGGTTGATCGCGGGGACGGTGAACCCGGCCACCTCGCCGCGCGCCCGTGCGTCGTACAGGTCCTGGATGCTCGCGGAACGCGCGCCGAGCTCCTGACTCGCCTCCCAGATGAGCCACTGCGCCGCGATCGTGGTTGCCTCGTCGTCGGTGAAGGCCGCGGTCCAGGCAAGATCACGGATCGCCGTGTCGCGGAACGTCGCCTCGTCATCGATGACGAGGCGATCGCCATCGAGATGCGCGGCACCGCGGATCGCGGTCAGAAGGTCGGCGGGCGAGGTCGCGACGTGGGGCATCGGTGGAGGATCTCCTCGGATCAGTTCAGAACGTGGGCTTGACGACCATCAGGAAGACGATGATCACGACCATCGTGCCCAGGAACATCCCGCCACGCTGGATCTTCTTCACGGTCGCCAACACCTCGGGTGGCGGGGGGCCGGGCGGAGTCCCGGGAGGCGGGGGCGTGGAGGTCAGCTCGATCAGATGGTGCAGGGCATTGCGCTGCACGGTCAGGGCGTAGACCAGGGTGATCGCGTAGAGGGCGATGCCGAGCGCCAGCCAGGGCGCCGCCGACAGGTTGATCGAGGTCGCCATGATGAGCAGGATCCCGGTGATGCCCTGGAAGATCGCGAGCGGGTAGACGAGCTTGTTCCCGATGGCGGCCGTCTGTCGTGCACTGAAATTGGCGTGCTGCGGCTCACGACCGGCCATCGCGCCCATGATCGAATAGGCGAACGTCGGGCCGAAGGCGAGGATCGCGCCCATCACATGCAGGAACAACAGGAACGGGACGAATTGCGTCATCGCCTACCTCCTTCTCGATGCACTTCCACCAAACGGAGGATAGGGCCTACGAGACCCGCTTCGTGCGGCGTCCGACGAAGTCGACGAGGACGTACTCACCGAGTCGCTCCGGCGACGAATAGAACGCCCGCCCACGGTTCAGCCGCGTCAGATGCGCGACGAAGTCCGCGAGCGCCGGTGTCTGCTCGAGCATGAACGTGTTGATGGTGATGCCCTCCTTCGTACATCGCTGCACTTCGCGAAGGGTCTCGCTGATGGTCCGGCGCGTCGGCGGGTAGTTGAACTCCACCTGACCGTCCTCGAAGTGCGCGGTGGGTTCGCCGTCGGTGATGACGACGACCTCCTTGTTGGCCGAGGGGTGACGCTCGAGGATCCGACGCGCCAGCTGCAGTCCGTGCTGGAGGTTGGTGCCGTACTCGTAGCCGTGCCAGCTCAGCTCGGCCAACGCTCCGGCCCGGATCTCGCGGGCGTAGTAGGCGAACCCGATGATCGAGAGGTGGTCGTGCGGATACTGCGTCCGGATGAGGGTGTCGAGTGCGATCGCGACCTGCTTCGCGGCGAGATAGCACCCGCGCAGCAGCATCGATCGACTCATGTCGAGGAGCAGGACGGTCGAGGTCCGGGTCGTCTCTTCGGTGCGGAAGACCTCGAAGTCGCCGGGCGCCAATCGGACCGAGCGATCGGCACGCGCCCGGCGGATGGCCGGGGCGTTCTCCTCGCGGGCCAGGGCATTGGTCAGGGTGGCCCGCAGGTCGAGGTGGAACGGGTCGCCGAACTCGTAGGGCTTGGTCGTCTCCTCGCGCTCCCCTCCCCGACCTCCGCGGGCGATGCGATGGCCACCGAAGGCATCGCGCTGGAGCCGGGCGAACAGGTCGTCGAGGACCTTCTGGCCGATCCGGCGGCTGCCTCGGGGCGTGAGGGTCAGCCGTTCGCCATCGCGGGTCAGGTACCCGGCCGCTTCGAGGCGTCGCGCCAGGTCATCGAGGGCATCGAGGTCACGGACCGCCTCGTCGCCCAGGAGCTCCCGGACCTCGTCACGGTCCACCTCTCCGAGACCACCCGGGCCTTCCACATCGGACAGCGAGTCCTGCAGGCGATCCATCGCGGCGAGCCGCTCGATCTGCGCGAGCGCACCCTCGAGTCCGAGGGGTTCCTCCCCGTCGAACGGCACACGATCGCCGAGCCCGCCCGGGAGCAACAGGTCGAGGTTGGACGCGAGCTGAGCCAGATCGACGCGGAGTCGATCGTCGCCGAGGAGGGCGTCCATCATCGATTCGAGCTCGGCTCGCTGCTCGGCCGACATCGAGCGCAGGAGTGACTGCATCGCGGCCATCCGCGCGGCGAGCTGGTCGATGATGTCGTCGAACGTCCGGGCGCCCGGGAAGAACCGGCCGTGCTTGGCGAGGAACGCACTGACATCCGGCTCGCCACCACCGATCCGTTCGCGGATGAGGCCGTTGAGGTCGCGCACCATCTCGCGGTTCGCGGCCAGATCCTCCGGTCGCATCGATCGGATCGCGTCCGACATGCCCGCCACGTACTGATCCAGCATCTGCCCGCGGAGCCGGGTCATCAGCGTTTCGAAGCGGTCGCGCGCGTCGGGCTCGAGGAAGTCGTAGTCGGCGAGGTCGCGCAGCCGCTCCCCGAGGTCCGGTGGCAGCCCGTCGAGCTGATCGAGCCGCCGCGCGGCGACATCACGCAGCATCTCGCGTAGCGCCGCATCCGCCGCCTGCGGGTCCTCGCGCGATGCATCGTCCAGACGTCGCTCCACGCCCGCCCGTTCGGCGCCGACGATCTCGTCGAGTTCCCGCCGGATATCGCCGAGGACGTCGCCCAGCCCGTATCGCTCGAGGGCCTGTTCCCGACGGCGCTCCAGACGATCCATGAGATCCCGGAGACCGGCGAGGTCGTGTCGCGTGGGGTCGCCGGTGCGAAGGCCTCGCTCCATGAGTCGCCGAAGTGCCTCGCTGAGGTCGCCTTCCGCCATGACGTCGTCGGACAGGGCGTCCATGATCTCGTCGGCCTCGAGATCGGGCAGCGCCTGCGATCCGTCCCAGCGCGAATAGCGCGCCTGCCGAGCGAGCGCGTCCGCGATCGTCTCGTCCCGGATGCCCGCCGCGAGGTCCCGGGGATCCGGGCTATAGGACGTCATGACGCGCCCATCACCGGCGGTACACGGTGCCGCCGACGATCCGCTCCTTGTTGATCCGGCGGGCCAGGTGGAGTCCCTCGAGCAGGAACTCCACGGCGCTCGCGACCACGGCCGGTTCCTCGGCACCGTCGGTGACGTCGTAGGTCCCGAGTCGGGCGACCGCGGCATCCAGACCGGGAATGTCGCGCATCCAGGTCACGTACGACGGCGAGGGTGTCCGCTCCCCGGTCTCGATGGTGAACCCGTCATCGAACGCCTCCACGACCGGTTCGAGCGCGTCGAGATCGACCCGGCGGGTGAACGTGGCGTACAACGCCTTCGTGATCAGTCGTTCGACGATCCGCTCCTCTGGGGCCTCGTCCCCGACCGACTCCAGCTCGACCTTGCCCACGGTCGACGCCAGGACCGCGCCAAGATCGGAGATCCGAGGCGAGGCCAGCGGTTCCCCGAGTCGGACGGCCCGCTTGAGGGCGGCCGCTTCGAGGACCTCCGTGTTGGCGACCGAGACGCGGACGCTCACGCCGGAGCGCTGGCTGATCTCCGGAGAACGTCGCGCGAGATGCGTGAGCTCGGCGACCAGCTCTTCCATGAAGGGTGGCATCACGACCGGTGGCACACCGTCTGCCGGTTCGAAGCGACGCTTCTCCTGGCGGACGATGGCCATCTCGTCCTCGAGCGTCCGCGGGTAGTGCGTCCGGATCTGCGACCCCAGCCGATCCTTGAGTGGCGTGATGATCCGGCCACGCGACGTGTAGTCCTCGGGGTTCGCCGACGCCACCACGAGCAGGTCCAGTGGGAGCCGAACGATGAACCCGCGGATCTGGACGTCGCGCTCCTCGAGGATGTTGAGGAGGCCGACCTGGATGCGTTCGGCCAGGTCGGGCAACTCGTTGATGGCCACGATGCCTCGGTTCGCGCGCGGGATCAGCCCGTAGTGGAGGGTCGTCTCGTCGGCGAGATACCGGCCTTCCGCCACCTTGATCGGGTCCACCTCGCCGATCAGGTCGGCGATCGTGATATCGGGCGTCGCGAGCTTCTCCGCATAGCGTCGGTCCCGCGGCAGCCAGTCGATCGCGGCCGCCTCGCCATCACGCTCCACGATCGCCCGACCCGCCGGACTGATCGGCGCAAAGGGATCGTCGTTGAGCTCACCGCCGCGAACGATGGGCGACCACTCGTCGAGAAGGCCGACGAGGGCACGAGCCATGCGCGTCTTGGCCTGCCCGCGTTCACCCAGGAAGACGATGTCCTGTCCGGCGAGGATCGCATTCTCGATCGCGGGGATGACCGAATCGTCGAACCCGACGATGCCGGGCAGCACGGGTCCGCCCGCCACGAGACGCGCGAGGAGGTTCGTGCGGAGTTCATCCTTGACCGATCGGGATCGCCAGCCCGAGGCGCGGAGTTCGGCGATGGTCGTGGGCTGCTGTCGGGTCGGCATCGATGGTCCTCAGGTTCGCTCGGCTGGTTCGCTCGGCTAGTTCGCTCGGTCAGTTCGGTCGCGGCGATGACTCGGTCGGGGTCGCCACATGGTCCGGTGGCCGCGATGCATCGATCGCCCGACGAACGGCCTCGAGATCCTTGAGGCCCGCCGCGACCCAACCCTGCAGCAGGTCCCGGCGACGGTCGACATCGCGTTCGAAGTCCCCGGCCCGGACCCCGACCCGGACGGCCAACTCGGGGGTGATCCCCCACCCGAAGTGTTCGAAGGCGTCCCGCGAAGCGTCCCATGTCGTCAGGACGGCCGGCCCGAGACGCTGGACGTGGCCGTGCACATCCCGGACGGTCGGGCGGACGTAGTGCGCGGCCACGACCCGCGGCTGATCGCGAGCCACCGTCCGCACCACCAGCACCACGCCGAGACGGGACAGCTCGTCGTCGTCGACCTCGACCGGCGGTGCCTGGAGCGCCTCGAAGACCTCGTCGAGCGAATCGGCCGGGATCGTCGCCGCCAGGCCGTACCCGATCGAGGCCGCCCGGATCGCCAGGCGGGCCTCGGCGCCCCAGGTGGACGATGGCAGCGCATCCGAGAGGTCCGAGGCGAACAGGATCGTGTCGTCGGGGCGGACCGGCGGACCGTCCGATCGTGGTGTCACTTGCCCCCGCGAGGCGACGGACCATCCCAGTTCGCCGGCCTGGGGCAGCCAGTCGAACGTCTCGGTGGAGCCGGCCAGGCGGATCACCCGAACCTTCGGGTCCCGGAAGTCCAGCAGGGCATCGAGCAAGGTCGATGCCGGCGCGCTGCCGGCCTTGCACGCGACCACCACCGGGACTCGAGCCTCGATGAGCACCCACAGGCTCGCGGCCAGCTCGGCGTCGAGCCACCCGGCGCCGATCAGCTCCACGATCGATCGCGGCGCGGGCGGCACCGGTCGAAGTTCCCAACGGCTACTGGACGGGGCGTCGGTCATGAGATCTCCGAGCGAGGGTCGACCGCCTTGAAGGCCAGCGTAGGGCCGGCTCCGGGGAGCGTCAAACGCCACCGCATCCGGCCGGACCCCGGACCTCCGGAGGCCCTCGACCGTACGAGTTTCCCGGTCCGCGGCACCACCCCGAGCCCATAGGGTTGGGAGGTCGTCTGGTCGTGGCAAGGAGGTCGAGGTTCCATGGACCGCTTCAGCCTGCCCACCGCGAGCTACTGCGAACAGTGCGGCCTGCACCGTGACCAACTCGGCGATGCCAGCGTGGCGCCGTTCCGCGAGTGCGAGACGTGCAGCCGCGTCGTCTGTCCCAACTGCTGGAACCTCGTCGGCAAGGCGTGCCTGCGCTGCGTGCCATTCAGCCTGGCGCTGGGCGAGCCGGTCGCCGCCGAGCCCGTCGCTGCCGCCGCGATCATCGCGGCGCCGGTCGATCCTCCCAAGACGCGACGTGGGCGCCCGGGCCGTGGCGACAAGAAGACCGCCACGACCGTCGTCGCTGCGGCGGCCATCACGGCCGAGCCGCTCGGGCCGGTCAGCGCGACACCTCCCAGCCCGCCCAAGGCGGCGAAGACCCCGAAACCAACCAAGGCCGCCGCCGCTGTCGCCGCGACCGAACGGGCCGTCGCCTGGCCGGATCGCTCGGTCGAATGGCAGGTCCGCCCGACGGCCACGGTCGTGGACGCACCCTGGCCGACGTCGAGCGCCGCGGCCCCGGCGGTCGCCGTCGTCGCGAGCACCACGGTTCGCGACTCCCATCGAGGACCAGGGCGTTCACGGCGCCTGACCAGCGTGGCGGGCGTCCTCGTCGTCGTGGTCGCACTCTTCGGCGTCGCTGGCATCTCCCTCGCGGCACTCGGCCGTCTGCCGGGTCTGCCACCGGGCGACGCCGAACCGGCGGTCGTCGGCGACCCGACGATCAAACCCGGGACGGACGCCCCGGTCCAGGGCACGGTCCCCGCGATCCTCCCTGGCACCTCGGCGGCACCGGTCGATGGTCTGACGCCGGTCGTGGATGGCAGCGCCAGTGGCAAGAGCGGAGCCGGCGGGTCCGATGGCTCGACCACGACCGGTGGGACCGATGGCAGCGGTGGCAACGGCGGCGGTACCGGAGGCGGCGGCACGATCGGGTCTGGCGGCTTCGGGACCGGACCGACCCCGACCCCGGGAAGCACGGCCACACCGACCCCGGCGCCGACCGCCGGCCCCACGCCGACGCCGGTCGCCACGCCCGATCCGACACCCGACCCGACACCGGATCCGACACCACATCCGACACCCCACCCCACGCCTGATCCGACACCCGACCCGACGCCGGATCCGACCCCCGATCCGACGCCCGACCCGACACCCTGATCCATTCCTGTCACGTCCTGACAGGAATCACCGGGTACGATCGCGGCGATGCCGACCGCCCATGACCTGGTCATCGAGCCGCTCACGCCGGATCGTTTCGGCGACCTGGCGACCCTCTTCGATCAGGGCGGCGACCCGAAGTGGTGCTGGTGCACCTTCTTCCGCTATCGCGGTCGGGACT
This sequence comes from uncultured Chloroflexia bacterium, assembly GCA_963778805.1. GTDB lineage: Bacteria > Chloroflexota > Limnocylindria > Limnocylindrales > CSP1-4 > SPCO01. The sequence continues at coordinate 712,548 of CAVZVT010000005.1, forward strand.
GGACCAACGCCACGGCCGAGGGGAATCGGGCCGACCTCGAGCAACGCAGTCACGACACGCCACCAGCCGGCCTGATCGCGTTCCGCGACCTCACCGCCGTCGGCTGGGTCAGCCTGGGACCACGCGAGACCTATGGGCGGCTGACGCATGCCAAGGTGCTGGCGCCCGTGGACGACACGCCGGTCTGGTCGATCGTCTGCTTCGTCGTCGCCCGGACGTCGCGTGGACAGGGGGTCGCTACGGCCTTGCTCGACGCGGCCGTGGAGCACGCCCGGTCATCGGGCGCGACCCACCTCGAGGCCTATCCGGTGGACACGGATGGACAGCGGATCCCATCGGCGAACGTGTACCACGGGACGCTCGCCATGTTCGAAGCGGCGGGCTTCAAGGTCGTCGCTCGCCGCCAGGCGAATGCGACCACGGCCGTTCGACCCATCGTTCGGCTCGCCCTGTGAGGCACGGGTTCAGAAGACGGTGACCCAGTCGTCCTTCATGCTCACGACGGTCCAGCCGAGGTCCTTGGCCCTGGCCAGCGAGGCATCCCCGCCGCTGGTGTAGGCGAACTCCCGTTCCGCGTCATCGTGGTTCACGAGGATGGAGAACCGGGCCGCTTCCAGCATCTCGATGTCGACGTCGGCATTCCCGCCCGCCAAGACCGGGAGCCGGCCCGTCCGGGCGAAGATGTGCTCGGGTTTGCCCGGTCCGATATCAAAGCTCCCGAGGGTGTGCTCGCCGCGGACGATCCCGCCATCGACGTAGTGGTACTCGGCGGCGGTGCCGATCACGTTCTCCTTGTAGATCCCCCAGGTCTCCTCGGCGAAGACGCGCATGAAGTCGCGACCGCCACCCGAGCAGACGAACACGCGGTACTCGTGGGCCTTGAGGAGATCCAGCAGCTCGAGCATGGGCTTGTACACCAGCTCGATGTACAGCTTGTCGAGCTTCGGTTGCTTGACGGTCTGGAGCCACACGCGAACCTGCGCGTCGAATGCCTCGGGCGTCGTGCCCTGCCAGGAGCGCGCGAATGCGGCCATGAGCGCTCCGACCACGTCCGGGTCCTGGGTCATGAGGCCACCGAAGAACGACGGGTCACGCGTGATGATCGCCTTGTAGGGCTGGATCTCCGCGAGTGACGGATCGGCCTTGACCTCCTCGGCCCATGCGCGGAAGACGAAGTCGAACTGGGGCGGCAGCGGTTGCTCGACCCAGAGCGTCCCGTCGTTGTCGAACGTCGCGATCCGATCGGCGAGCGCGACGAAGTCCGGCCCTGGCGTGGTCGATCGCGTCACGAAGTCGATGATCGATCGTTTGGCGGGACCTTCGTTCCAGCTCGGGAGCAGATCATTCGTCATCGGCAGGTCCCCTTCCGAAATCCCTGGGCGTCCACGTCATGAGATCGTGCGAGACGCGATTCTATGCTCGACACGCTTGGCTCGCCTGTCTGACAGCCCCGGCGTCCGCGAGCCGCGGGCTCTCCGCAGATTCGCGGGTTGACATCGGTCACAGGGCGCGCATAGACTGCGCGCCGGCGTGCAGGTCGCTCGCCGATCGTCTAGCTCTTTGGAGGCGGCTCCGAATGAAGATGCGAATCTCGCTCCGCCGCTCGATCGCGCCTAACGGCGTCGTCGACAGCGGGAGATCTGTGCCCATCTCGAGCTAGCCGCAGGCGGCAGGACCGCCTTCCGGACAGACCACGAGCCGTGGGCCAGATCGGGCCCCCGGCTTTTTTGTTGCCCTTCCCGTCCCCCCGGACGGATCACGAGGACACCACGAGCCGTGAGGCCCACCCGACGAACCGTCGGGCGAGGTCCACGGCTCGTTCCATGTCCACCTCACGAACACCCTGGAGACCACCGTGTCCGCCACCTACATCGACCAACTGAAGAACGGAGCTCCGAAGGCGACACCCATGACGTGGGCGGCCGCGGGCGATGTGCCCGCGCTCCTCATCGATGGCGTCACCAAGCGGTTCGTCGTGGGCCGGAAGAAGAAGCCCGTCGAGGCGATCACGAACGTGTCCATGCGCCTCGAGCGCGGCGACATCCACGGGATCCTCGGGGCCAACGGCTCGGGCAAATCCACGCTCATCCGCCTCATCTCGGGTCTGCTGACCCTCGACGAGGGCCGGGTGGAAGTGTTCGGTCACGACATCGTTCGGGAGGAGATGGCCGTCAAGCGTCTGATCAATCGGGTCAGCGTGGACGCGGCGTTCTTCAAGAAGCTCAGCCCCATGGAGAACCTGATGTTCGCGGCCCGGATCTACGGGCTCGACGGTGCGGCCGCCAAGCGCGACGCCCTCGCGATCCTGGAACGCCTGGGGATCGGCGCCAAGCGCGTCGACCGCCCGATCGAGCAGATGAGCCGAGGGATGCAGCAGAAGGTCGCGATCGCGCGAGCCCTGCTCACCAGCCCGACGCTCCTGCTGCTCGACGAACCGACGACGGGTCTGGATCCGCGATCCAAGCTCGATGTGCAGAGCTTCATCGAGGAGCTCCGACAGACGCACGACACCACGATCGTGCTGACAACGCATGACCTGGCCGAGGCCGAACGCCTCTGCCGCCACATCACGGTCCTCGCAGGCGGCCGCGTCGTCGCCGAGGACACGCCGGAGGGTCTCAAGGCCATGGTCGCCCAGCAGTTGGGACGACCGGCCACCCTCGAAGACGTGTTCATGACCTATACGGGCCGCTCCCTCGACGACGACGTCGACGAGGACGAGACGGACCCGGACGAATGACGCCGGAAAGGAGGTGAGAACGACATGTTGATGCAGCCATGGCTGGCCCTCTCGTTCGCGAGCGAACGCCAGCGACACGAGGTCGACCACGTCGCCGATGCGCGACGCGCCGACCACCCGATCCCGTCCCTCCGTCGGGCGCTCGGTCACCGGATCATCGCGATCGGTGCCCGCGTCGCCGCGGAGCCATCGCTTGGGCTGGCTCGGTCCCGCTGAGGGCCGAGCCAGCTCCCCCACCAGGAGACCATTCCGATGACCATCGTCGCCCATGAGCTGAAGGCGTCCTACGCCTTCATGGAGCGCAATTTCAATCTCACTCGACGCTACTGGGGCTGGGAACTCGCGTTCCTGGTCTATTCGGTGGCGGGCGCGCTCTCGATCACGCTCATCGGAGTCGACCAGGGCAGCGACGAGCTGCTGCTGTCGTTGATGATCGGGGCGATCTTCTGGAACTACCTGTCGGTCGTCTTCAGCTGGATCGCGGAGACCATCTCCGTGGAACGCTGGGAGGGCACGCTCGAGTACACCTTCATGGCGCCCGTCCGTCGCTCATCGCAACTCCTTGGGCAGGTCGCCTACGCGATGCTGTATGGCCTCGTCCACACGGGCGTCATCTTCCTCGTGCTGATGCTGTTCTTCCGCCAGCTCGATCTCTCGGTGGCCAATCCGCCCACGGTCGTGCTGTTCATGGTCCTGGGTTCGTTCAGCTTCGTCGGGATCGGGATGATCGCGGCGATCCTGCCCTTGCTCTACGTGGAGCGAGGGGCGCAGATGACGTTCGTGCTGCAGTCGTGTCTGCTGCTCGTCAGCGGTGTCTACTACTCGGTGGATATCCTGCCCGCATGGATGCAGGTGTTGTCACGGTTCTCGCCGGCGACGTACGTCCTTGACGGCGTGCGTGCCGGTCTCATCGATGGCGTCCCGGTCACCGACCTGGCGTACGACATCTGGCCGCTCATCGTGATGGGCCTCGTGCTCATCCCGTTCGGCCTCTGGGCCTTCGGTCGCGCCGAGCGATACGCGAAGCGCACCGGCAAGCTCAAGCGGGTGGGCTGACCGTGGTGACGGCGATCAGTCTCGGATGGGATCCCGGGTGGGACGATGTCCTCGAGCCGTACGCGGCGACGGGACATCGCGCCGCCCGGGTGATCGCCGTCCACAAGGAGACCTCGATCATCCGCGACGGCGACGGTCCCGATCGCAGTGCCGTCGTGTCCGGTCGGTTCCGGCGCGACGCGCTCGCGGCCTCGGACTATCCGGCCGTGGGCGACTGGGTGGTCCTCCAACCCGTCGCCGCCGATGCTCGGCCCGACGATCTCACGGTCATCGCCGCGGTCCTGCCGCGACGATCCTCCTTCCGTCGCAGCGCCGCGGATGCGAGCCGCCGCACCGCAGGCAACCTCGCCGACGAACAGATCATCGCGGCCAACATCGACATCGCGTTCATCGTCGCCGGACTCGATGGCGACTTCAACCTGCGTCGCCTCGAGCGCTTCCTCGCGGTGGCCTGGTCGAGCGGCGTGACGCCGGTCATCGTGCTCAACAAGGCCGACATCGCCGACGATCTCGAGGGCCGTCTGATCGCGGTCGAGGGGATCGCACCCGGCGTCCCGGTCGTCGTCCTGTCCGCCCTGACCGGCGACCACCTGGCCGATCTCGCGGAGCACCTGCACGCCGGTCGGACGGCGGTCGTACTGGGATCGTCGGGCGTCGGCAAGTCCACCTTGCTCAATGCCCTCCTCGGGGAGGACCGTCAGGCCACGGCGGCCGTGCGCGGGGACGACTCGCGGGGCCGCCACACCACGACGCACCGTGAACTGTTCTCGCTTCCCGGTGGCGCGCTGTTGATCGACACGCCAGGGATCCGTTCGCTCGAAGTGGCCGGCGCGGACGAAGGCGTCGAAGCCGCGTTCGACGACATCCTCGAGCTCGCGACCGCGTGCCGGTTCAGCGATTGCCTGCATCAGAGCGAGCCGGGCTGCGCGGTCCGCGTCGCGCTCGAGGATGGCCGCCTCACCGAGGATCGACTCCTGAGCCATCAGAAGCTCGAACGCGAGCTCGCCCACAACGAACGGAAGGGTGACCCGCGGGCACAGGCCGAGGAGCGCCGCCGCTGGAAGATCATCCACAAGTCCGTCGGCGAGCACATGGAACGCAAGTACGGAGCCGACCGATGACCACGCAACGCCCGGATGCGATGGACGTCCCGGACCGCCCGGATGTCAGCGGGCTGCGCTTCCGCCACTTCCGAGGCGCCAGCGACTATGCCGGGATGGCCGCCGCCAACCAGGCGTCGCGCGACGGCACCGGCCAACTCGAGTTCGTCAGCCCCGAGAGCATGGAACGGCACTACACGACGCTCGTGAACAGCGACCTCCACGACGACCTCCTCATCGTGGAGCTCGATGGGATGATCGTCGGCTATGCGCGCGTCGAGTGGCGCGACGCCACCGATGGTCGAAGATACTTCCAGACCATTTGCTTCCTCGACCCGGCACAGCGGCGGCGCGGGATCGGCCGCGCGATGCTCGGGTGGCAGGAGCGCCGGATCCGGGAGGTGGCGCACGTGTTGCCGCCGGATCGATCCTCGACGATGCGAGCCTGGACCTCCGATGCCGACCCAGGCGCGGGACCCCTGTTCACCGCAGGCGGCTGGACCCAGGAGGGCAAGGGCTACGAGATGATCCGCCCGACTCTGACGGACATCGCCACGGTGCCGCTGCCCGACGGACTCGACGTCCGACCGGTCACGCCCGAGGACGAACGTCGCGTCTGGGATGCGTCCGCCGAGGCGTTCCAGGACGAACGCGGCGAAGCCCCCTGGACAGACGAGGACTGGGCCAGCTTCGTGGCCGATCCGCATCGCGATCCCGGGCTGTGGGCCATCGCGTTCGCCGGAGACGACGTCGCCGGTGGCGTCTACGGTCGCATCGACCCAGAGGAGAATTCGCACCACGGCGTGCAGCAGGGCCTCATCGCCGGGGTCTGGACCCGCCGACCCTACCGGCGTCGTGGGTTGGCACGAGCGCTGCTCGGCCAAGTCCTGGTGCTGCTGCGCGATCGGGGCATGACGAGTGCCTACCTCGGCGTCGACGGGCTCAACCCCAACCAGGCGCTCGATCTGTACCAAGTCGCTCGGGTTCGAGATCCATACCAGCGCGACGGAGTGGGTCAAGGCGCTGCCGGTCGATCCGGGGCTCGAGGCTGGCTGGGCGATGACCGAGACCGAGTGGCTCGACATCCGGGCCTGCCCTATGTCGCCGGGCTCCGTGCCCGACGACTCCGCGACACTCGACGACTACCAGCGACTGGCCGACCTGATCGCGGCGGCCAATGCCCACGACGACATCCCCTGGATGCCGACCGCCCAGAACCTCCAGGTCGAGATGGGAGGGCGACTCCGCGATCGATACGAGCCTGGACGTGGTGCTGCTCGAGGTCGACGGCCAGGTGATCGCCGCGACCGAAGTCTGGCGCGTCGTCCGTGCCGGCCGGGTCGTGTTCGATGTCATCGGCCATGTCCATCCGGACTACCGCCGGCGGGGCATCGGTGGTGCCCTCCTGGCGGTCAACCTGCGTCGTGCGACCGATCGAGCCGCCGCCGAGACGCGTCGACGGTCCGTGCGAGGCCGCGACGTTCGTGTCGGAGGGAGAGATCGGCGGCAGGGCCCTGATCGAGGCTTCGGGCTTTCAGAGCACCCGGCATTTCTTCCTGATGCGTCGCCCCGATCTGGGGAGCGTGCCCGACGTGCCCCTTCCCGAGGGGATCGAGATTCCGGACCGTGACCGCGGATCAGCATCGGGCGATCTTCGACGCCGAGGAGGAAGCGTTTCGCGACCACTGGGATCATCGCGAGGTCACCGACGACGACTTCCGGATGACCTTCGCCCGCGCAGAGCTCGACACGAGCCTGTGGGTGGTCGCCTGGGATGGCGATCAGATCGCCGGCGTCGTGCAGACCTGGATCTGGCCCGACGAGAACGAGCGTCTGGGTGTCACGCGCGGCTGGCTCGAGCACATCAGCGTTCGCCGACCCTGGCGCCGCCGTGGACTCGGCCGCGCGATCACTCGGCCGCGATGGCGAAGCTCCGCGACCACGGCATGACCGAAGCCATGCTCGGTGTGGATTCGCAGAACCCGACCGGCGCACTCGGGCTCTACGAGGGTCTTGGGTTCGTGGTCCACTCGCGAGGGACGACCTATCGGCGGCCCCTCGACGGCTCGCCCCTCGCCGACCCTGCCTATCGAAGGATCGGCTCCGTGAACACCAGGTCGGCTGACCCGAGCTGACCGGCGAGGAGGCGGACGCTCCCGTCCGACGTGTCGAAGACCGTGACCGAGGTGCCATTCGCCGGAGCTGGCGAACCATCGGCCGCGAGGCCGCCCTCGGCGGCGGCGTACAGGAAGCGGCCGTCGTCGCTGAGCGCGATGGACGAGAAGTCCGCGGTGGCCGGGTAGGTCGCGATGAGGGCGAGGGTCGTGGTGTCGAAGTCGAAGACGCCCCTCGAGCCACCCTGCCGTCCTCTCTGGCGACACCGAGGCCGTAGCACCCGGGTCCCGTCCGGCTCATGACCACACCGGGGTCCAGCAGACACCTTCGCGGCGACCGCAGGGGCGATCCAGCGGCCCACCTGGCGCCCGATCGCCGCAAGCGCATCTTCAGCGCCCGGCGGGATCGGTGGCGGCCATCCCCTCGCCGGTCGTGATCACGCCGGTGGCAAAGTCGAAGCGGGTCATGCGCGACTGGACCGCGTTCCAGATCAGGAGCGCGTCCGCGGTGCGTGTCGTGCGCGATGCCCCGAAGGCGTTGATGTCGTACGCGAGATCGGTGGTGCTGATGACCTCCCCGTCGAGCCTGACAAGGGACACCTTGGTCCCCTGGGCCGGCGTGTAGCACAGCGCGTAGTAGCGATCGGGACCGATCGGTCCGGCCTCGTACTCCGAGCAGTCGTTGCGAAGCGGTCCGACCCGGCTGTCCAATTCGTGCTCGAGCCGGCCGCGACCATCGGATGCTCAGGCGTCAGCGGACCCGATCCGAACGGGATCATCCAGTGATCGGTACCAGCAGGGGGCTCCGAGTCGTTGCCGTCCTCCACGTACCAGAAGCTGCTCAGGAGCAGATCTCCGCCCGCCGGATCCTCCGAAACCACCGGTGCCGTCCGCGTCGTCGGGTGGCCGCCGGCGCTCTGACGACTCGGGCGGAGCCACGTCGAGTGACCCGAGTTCCTCGAGGCTCCGCAGATCAAGCTCATCCACGCCGATGGTCCAGCCGTCGGCGCCATCGCGACGGCTCCAGCCGATGAGGGCAGAGGCCCCATCCAGGGTCGTCGTGACGTGGGCGTCGACGAGCTGTGGCTGGAGCGCGGCATCGACGTCGGGATCGTAGGATCCGGAGAGTTCCTTGAGGCCTTTGGTCTCGACGAGGGCACCGCCCTGATCGACGACGTACAGCGTCAGGCGGAGTCCGTTCGGTCCGCCCGGGTGGAGTTGCGTCCAGTCCCCGCAGATGCACACCCAGCCACCGCCTGGTCGCGCGATGACCGTTGACGGTCCCGTGGATGTCGGGATCGTGACGGTGCCGAGTGCGCCACCCTGCAGATCCGCGACCCGATAGCGACCTTCCGACCGGATCATCACCTGCGCGGGTTCGGGCACATCACCGTTCAGGGCCACCGCCGGCAGTGGCGTCGGCCGAGGCGACGCCACCGACGACGCGGCCGGGCTCGCGCCGGCGGTCGGCACGGCCGCGCCGTTGCCGCCCCGCGATCCGTTCATCCAGACCGCACCGTAGGCGAGTGACACGGTCGCGACGACGGCGACCGCGGCCGCGCCGAGCAGGCGACGCGACCACCGCCCGGATCGTCCGCCACCGGTCGGCCCGGTGTGGCCCCGGCCGACCCGTTCGCGCCAGGTCACCTGGTCGAGTCGCTGGGGTGGCAGACGCCAGTCATCGGTCACGTCTCGGACGACGGCGCCAAGGGCGACGTCATCGAAGGCGATCGAGGTCGTGGGTTCAGTCCGGTCAGGATCCATGGGAACACCTCGGGTCATCGGACGGCCCGCTTCGGGACAGCCCGGTCATCGGTCACGGACGGGTCCGTGGCCAGTCGCTCTCGGAGTGCCGCGTGGGCACGTGTGAGGATGGAGCCGACATTCCCTGGGCTCGTGCGCAGGAAGCCGGCGATCTCGCGGTAGTCGTAGCCGTAGTAGTGGCGAAGGACGAGCGCCGCACGCGCGTCGGGCGTCAGGCGGGCGAGTTCGTGTTCGATCAGTTGTCGCGTCGCGATCGTCGACGATGGGTCGGGCGTACTCCCCACCCCGCCGCCGGCCGCAGGCCCCAGCTGCGCGACCAGCGGCACGGCGAGCCGTCGGACACGACGCCGACGCAGGTCGTCGAGGGCGGCGTGACTGACGATCCCGTGGAGCCACGCTCGGAGCGAGCGCTGACTGTCGTACTGCTCCCAGCGCTCGAAGGCCCGCGCGAAGCAGTCGTGCGTGGCATCGACGGCGGCGTCGGCGTCCCGCAGGATCGCGTAGGCCACGCGGTAGACGTCGTCGGCATGGTCGCGGTATGCCTGATCGATGGCGACGCGACGGATCTCCTGATCGTTCACGACACCTCTACGCGTCAGCCGCCCGGAACCTTGCATCGGGGCAGACGATCACGCGAACAGTCGGCCGCCATCCCGCACGAGTTCCATCCACGCGCGCTCGCGACCGATCGTCGTCGACCCGCCGTGTCCAGGAAAGACGCCGATGTGGTCCTCGAGCCCGCTCAATCGTGCGAGCGAGGCGGCCATCGCGTCCGGGTCGCCGCCAGGCAGGTCGACGCGACCCCAGCCGCCGGCGAAGAGCGTGTCCCCGCTGTAGAGGACGCCGTCGTCTTCCGCGAGCAGGCAGACCGAGCCGTCGGTGTGACCCGGCGTGTGCAGGACCCGGAGCCGGATGTCGCCGAACCGGATCGTGCCGCCTTCCGCGAGCTCGACGGCCGGGACGGAGGGCACGATGTCGAACGGCGCCCACATGGGCTGCGGGTCGGTCAGTCGGTCGCGGTCGAACGCGTGGACCGCGATCTCCGCACCGGTATGCGCCGCCACGGCCGCGTTGTCGCCGATGTGGTCCCAGTGACCATGGGTCGAGACGATGAACCGAAGGGTCCAGTCGCGAGCCGCGAGCTCGTCGGCGATCCAGGCCAGCGACGGCGTCGCCGTATCGATCGCGATCGCCTCGCGGGTCCGCGGATCCGCCAGGACATGGACATTGGTCGCGACCGGCCCGACGACCCGGCTCAGGCGCTCCATCGCGCCAGTCCCGTCGCGATCAGTCCGCGCTCTCGAGCTTGGCGCGCATGCAATCGAAGGTCTGCCCGATCATCTTGTTGGCCGTCCCGTCGATCAGCCGCGCGCCCATCGCGGCGAGGGTCCCCGAGATGTTCACGTCCGCGTGCCAGTCCATGACCGTCGAGCCGTCCGGACCGTCCGAGAGGTTCATCTCCGCGTCCGCGTCGACCGCACTGCCCGGCGCCTGGCCGTGCGCCTTGATGACCGCCTTGTCCGGGGCCACCAGCTCCGCGAAGGTCATGTCGACGTTGAACTTCGCGCTGATGAAGCCGATCCCGACCTTGGCGAGGACCTTGAAATGGGTGTCGTCGACGACCTCGATCTTCTCGACACCCGGCCCACATTGGCCCACCTGGTTCGGGTCCGTGACGAACGCCCAGACCTTCTCGCGGCTGGCCTTGATCGGAACGGAACCTTCGAAGTGCATCCGGGGACCTCCGCGGCGTGAGGAACGACGACCGGCGGGTTCGTCGTGGGTCAGTCGGGCAAGGATACCGATGCGGGAAGATAGGCGGTCGGTTCGCGGATGAACCGGGTACGACACCCGATCGAACAGAAGGCGTACACGACGCCGTCGTGCTCGGCGAGGTGCCGGGCATGCGCCCGTTCCACGGTCATCCCGCAGACCGGATCGAGCAGCACGATGTCGTCCACGACCGGCTGGATCTCCATCGGCATGCGGTCGCCCGCGATCGTCGCCGGGCCCGGTGCGGCCACGAACTCCGCTCGTCCCCGACGAACCTGCACGAGTTCGGCCAGGATCGAGAGCGCCACTTCCTCGGCGGTCTCGGCACCCAGATCCATGCCGGCCGGGGCGCGCAAGGCCGCCAGACGATCCTCGGCGATGCCCGCCTCCTCGCGCAGCCACGAGCGAACGACGCCGGCACGGGTCGGCGAGGCGACGAGACCGACGTAGGAGGCGTCACGCATGAGCGCGGCCGCGACCGCCTCCTCATCCCACACGCCCTGGGTCGCGACGATCACGTAGGGCGCGAGCTCCGGATCGAGACGCCGCAGATCGGCCGTGGCGAGGACTCGTTCCGCGCCCGGGAACGCGTCGGTGTCGGCGACGGGGTCGATGACCGTCACTCGCCAACCGGCGGCGGAACCCAGGGTGACCAGGGCTCCGGCGATGGGTGTCGTACCGGCCACCCAGAGGACCGGCGCAGGCAGATGCGGTTCCACGTAGATCTCCAGTGTCCCCCCGGAGTGACAGGTCATCACCAATTCGAGGACGCCGTCGCCACGCCGACCCTCGGCCGGGGCGTCCTTGGACAATCGAAGCAGACGCGGTTGTCCATCGACGAGCGCTCGAAGCGCTTCGCGCACGACGACCGGCTGGGCGCAGCCTGCCACCGACCCAACCCTCGATGGTCCCGTCCGGGTGGACGATCCCCGACGCGCCCGGGCGTGCCGACGTCGGCCGCTGGACCGCCACCACGGTGGCGACCACGAACGGCCGACCGGCTGCCTCGAGCTCAGCCGCGCGAGCGAAGATCGGACGGGCGGTCATCGCGCGGTCAGGACACGCCCTTCTCGTGCAGGATCGCCCAGACCTTCTGGGGCGTCATCGGGATGTCGATGTTCCGGACGCCGAGGTGCCACAGGGCGTCGACCACGGCGTTCGCGATCGCGGGTGGTGCCCCGACCGTAGCCGATTCCCCGACACCCTTGGCGCCGATGGGATGGTGCGGTGACGGCGTGATGGTCTTGCCCGTCTCCCAGGCCGGGGTCTCCACCGCGGTGGGCAGGAGATAGTCCATGAACGTGCCGGCCATGTTGTTGCCCAGCTCGTCGTAGGTGATCTCCTCGTACAGCGCCGGGGCCAGACCCATCGTCAGGCCGCCGTGGATCTGGCCGTCGACGATCATCGGGTTGATGATGTTGCCGCAGTCGTCGATCGCGACGAACCGACGGATATGGACCTGACCCGTGGCCTTGTCGATGTCGACGACGCAGATGTAGCTCCCGAACGGGAACGTGAGATTGGGCGGATCGTAGTAGTCGACGGCCTCGAGACCGGCCTCCATCCCGGCAGGGTGATTCGTGTAGGCCGCGAAGGCGATCTCCTGGATCGTCTTGAAGCGATCGGGCGAACCCTTGACGCTGAACTTGCCGACCTCCCATTCGAGGTCGTCCTCGTTGGCCTCGAGCAGATGCGCGGCGAGCTTGCGCGCCTTGTCACGGATCTTGCGGGCGGCCATGGCGGTCGCGGCGCCGGCCACCGGCGTCGATCGCGACGCGTACGTGCCCAGCCCGTAGGGGGCCGTGTCCGTGTCGCCTTCCTCGATCTTGATGTCCTGGACCGGGAACCCGAGCTCCTCGGCGATGATCTGGGCGAACGTCGTCTCGTGCCCCTGACCCTGGGTCTGGACACCCAGCCGAGCGAGGACCTTGCCCGTGGGATGGACGCGGATCTCGCAACTGTCGAACATCTTCAGGCCGAGGATGTCGAAGTCGTGCGACGGACCGGCCCCCACGATCTCGGTGAAGCTGCTGATGCCGATGCCCATGAGCTCGCCCTTGGCGCGCTTCTCGAGCTGCTCCTTGCGAAGCCCGGCGTAGTCGATCATGTCCATGGCCTTCTGGAGCGCGACACCGTAGTTGCCGGAGTCGTATTCCCAGCCGGTCGGGGTCTTGTAGGGGAACTGCTCGGGCTGGATGAAGTTCTCCATCCGGAGCTGCGCCGGGTCCTTGCCCAGGTCGTGCGCGAGGATGTCGACCATGCGCTCGATGGCATGGACCGCCTCGGTCACACGGAACGAGCAGCGGTAGGCGACGCCGCCGGGCGGCTTGTTGGTGTAGACGCCATCGACCTCGACGAACGCGTTGTCGAAGTCATAGCTCCCGGTGATCACGTTGAAGAGACCGGCCGGGAACTTGGACGGGTCCGCCGCCGCGTCGGTGTAGCCGTGATCGGCCAGGGTCTTGACCTTGAGGCTGGTGATCTTGCCGTCCTTGGTCGCGCCCATCTCGGCGTGGATGTGGTAGTCGCGGGCGAACGAATCCGCCTGGAGGTTCTCCGAGCGGTCCTCGATCCACTTGACCGGCTTGCCGATGAGGAACGAGGCCGCGACCGCCAGCACGTAGCCCGGATAGACCGGCACCTTGCCGCCGAAGCCGCCACCGATGTCGTGGGTCTTCACCCGGATGTTGTGCTCGTAGATCGGCAGACCGGCACCCGCGGCGACGAGCGCCAGCACCGTCCGGATCGCGTGGGGCGCCTGCGAGGTCATGTGCAACGTCAGTTGCTGGCGGATCGGATCCCAATCCGCGACGCAGCCGCAGGTCTCGATCGATGCGACGTGGATGCGGGGGATGTAGATGTCCTCGCTGATGCGGATGTCGGCGGCCTCGAGCGCCGCGTCGGCCTTGGCCGCGTCACCCGACTCCCAGTGCCAGATGTGGTTGGTCTGCTTGTCCGGACCACGGTCCGGGCGAAGGACGGCGGCACCAGGCTCCATGGCCTTGTGCGGATCGATGACGACCGGCAGCGGCTCGTAGTCGACGAGGACGGCCGCGACACCGTCGGCGGCCGCATAGCGGGACGTCGCGATGACGGCCGCGACTTCCTGCGACTGGTACATCACGGTGTCCACCGGGAGCACCATCTGCATGTCCCCGGCCAGGGTCGGCATCCAGTGGAGCTTGTACCCCTCGAGGTCCTTGCCCGTGACGACCGCGGCGACGCCCGGGACCTTGAGCGCCTCGGACGCGTCGATCGACTTGATCCGCGCATGGGCATACGGCGAGCGGACGATGTCGAGCCACAGCTGGCCCGGCAGGTTGACGTCGTCGATGTACTCGCCGGCGCCGCGGATGAAGCGAGGGTCTTCCTTGCGCTTGACCGAGTGGCCCATGCCCCCGATCTCGGGGCTGGTGCGGGGTTCCGCTTCGGTGGTCATCTCGTCACTCCCCGCTCAACCGGCCGCGACCGGCGTGCCGCCGGTCTGGATATCCGCGGCCGCCTGCATCTCCGTCGCGGCCTGCTGGATGGACTTCACGATGTTCACGTAGCCGGTGCAGCGACAGAGATTGCCGCTGATCCCCCACCGGATCTCGTCTTCGGTCGGATCCGGGTTCTCCTCGAGGAGCCAGGCCGCCTGCATGATCATGCCGGGGGTACAGAACCCGCACTGGAGTCCGTGCTGGTCCCAGAACGCCTGCTGGAGCGGGTGGAGCGTGGCGCCACTGGCCATGCCTTCGATGGTCTTGATGCTCCGACCGTCTGCCTGGACGGTCAGCATCGTGCAGGACTTGGCGCTTTCGCCATCCACGTGGACGGTGCAGGCGCCGCAGTTGCTCGTGTCGCAGCCGACGTGCGTCCCCGTCAGACCGAGCGAGTCGCGGAGGAAGTGGACCAGGAGGAGTCGTGGCTCGACGTCGGCCTCGTGGGCCTCGCCGTTGACCGTGACCGTGACGTGTTGCGTGCTCATCGGGTCGCTGGCCTCCTACGCGTAGGCGAGGGCGCGGCCGACGGCGATCCGGAGGGCCCTGAGGGTCAACTCCGCGACCATCGCGCGCTTGTATTCGACGGGACCACGGACATCGCTGCTCGGCCGGCTCTGGGCGGCCGCTGCCGCTCCCACCCGCCGATACAGGTCATCGCTCGGAGCGCCGACGAGGAGGGCCTCCGCGTCGGTCGCGGCGAACGGGGTCTCGGCCACACCCGTGACGCCGATACCGCCACTCGCGATCGCACCGTCCGGACCAAGACGGACGATCGCGGCTACGCCGGCCGTCGCGAAGTCGCCGACCTTGCGTTCGAGCTTCTGATAGGCACCACCGGTGCGGTGCGGACGACGAGGCATCCGGATCTCGGTCAACACCTCGGTCGGCTCGATGGCCGTCTGGAAGGTGTCGAGGAAGAAGTCCCGTGCCGCGATGACCCGCTCACCGGAACCACTCCGACAGACCAGCGCCGCGTTCATCGCGAGGAGCAGGGCCGGCCAGTCCGATGCCGGATCCGCATGCGCGACGGATCCGCCGATCGTCCCCCAATTGCGGACCTGCGGGTCGCCGATCTGCGCGGTCGCATCGACCAGCATCGGGTA
Organism: uncultured Chloroflexia bacterium; assembly: GCA_963778805.1. Lineage (GTDB taxonomy): Bacteria > Chloroflexota > Limnocylindria > Limnocylindrales > CSP1-4 > SPCO01. The sequence continues at coordinate 727,683 of CAVZVT010000005.1, forward strand.
GTGATCGCTGACGATCGGGTCCTCGTGGATCTTGCGATGCGTCGCGCGAGCACCGACGCGAAGGTCGTCGTCGGTCTCGATGATGCTGTCGAGGCCATCGATGTCGCGCAGGTCCACCAGCAGGGCGGGTTGCGCCAATCGCAGTTTGATCAGGGGGATGAGGCTGTAGCCACCGGAGAGCAGCTTGGCCTCGCCTTCGCGGTCCTTGAGGATCCGCAGCACCTCGTCCATGTTGGCCGGACGGACGTAGTCGAACTGGCCAGGGATCATCGCTCGGTTGCCCTCCTCCCCACTCGCGCGGGGGCGATACGGCGGACCGTCCCGAAGGAGGACGGCGGGAGCTGTGTGGCGAGGTTCGCGGACCCGGTGATCGCGCCCCAGAGGAACGTTGTGGTGCGATCGCCGAACGTTGTCGTTGAGTATCGACCTGCGGTCGTTGCTGCGTCAACGCGTCTCACGCCCGGTCCCGATGGGCGTTTCTTGAGCGTCGCGACGCCGCGGGACCTTCGTCCCTACGAAGACGCCGATCGATCCCTATGGACGGTCGCGGTCCACGGGCACGACCGTCTCGGTTCGGTCGTTGCGGATGGTCAGCGTCGGGTTCGCAACATCGCTGCCGTCCCGCCGTTTTCCCAGTCGAGCGACACGATGGTCCACTGCACGTGGATCGCGGCAGCGGCCCAGGCAACGGCCGCACCATCGTCGCGGACGAGGTCGTATCGGTTGGACACGAGCTCATCCACGCTCCACGTCGTGCCGCCATCGCCCGACGCGCGCCACGCCAGGTAGGAATCAGGAGCGGGAAACTCGGTCCCCGCCGGGTATCCGACATCCACGAGGAGACCGATGGCACCGGATGGTCCCAGGGCGACCGTCGGCTGACCGTAGACGACCGGGTCGCCGTCCGGGACCAGCGACGAAGGGGCGATGACGGTCGGGTCCGACCATGTCCCGTTGGTCCAAGTCCGGAACCAGCCGGGAGCGCCGTTCTGGCTCGAGGCGACGGCGAACCGACCGGCGCGCGCCGACGCGGAGGCCAGCGTCCCGGATCCCAGCGTGACGGCCGCGGCCCAATGCCGGCCGGCATCGGTCGACACCCGGCCCTTGATGGCGCCATCGGCGTTCGCGACCCAGAACACGCCGACCTTTTGCCCGGTCGCGACGACGATCGGTCGACCCGTGTAGGCATTCGGGGCTCCGGCCGTCGTCGTGCCGACGGTCGTGGCCGCCCAGGTCCGGCCATGGTCACGCGTCGTGCGCAGACGGATCGTCCCGCTCTGCATGTTCGTATAGGCGACGAACGCGTCACCGCCGGCGATGGCCGCAACGCTCGGCTGGTCGATCCGGGCGTCGGTCGGGGTCATGCGGGTCACGTCCGACCACGCAGCCAGGTTGCCCTGCTCACGGTTGACCCTGAGATACAGGATCCGGGCCGTGCCCTTCTGGCGAACCCAGGCGACGTACAGGTGGTGGCCCGCGGCGGCGATGGAGGCGGCACGGACATCGTGGGCGTCGGGGGCCAACTGCTTGGTCTTGGTCCATCGCGCGCCGTCGTTCGTCGTCCGGCGATATCGCACGCCCCTCGCGTAGTCGCCGGTCTGAGGTCCCAGCCCCGACGTGACGCTATGGAGATACGTCGTCGACCCGGCGCTGGTCATCGCGAGACTCTGGTTCGATGCGGCGAGGTTGCCGGAGACGACGATGTCGCCCCAGGCAGGTACCGAGGCCGCGCTCGATGCCACGACGCTGCCGCTCAGGGCGATCGCGAGGAGTGTCGAGCCGAGGATCCACCGCAGGTTTTTCATGGCCGGCATCATGACGCAAGTCCTGCGTCCGCCGCGAACGGGCGTCGTGCCCGGCCCGTGCTGCGCGCCCCGAAGGTGGTGCGTGCACGCAGCACCGGTCCGGCGTCCTGCCACGAAGGTACGGTCCGCAACGGTCATCGGCTTCACTAGGCTCCCGGCCATGGTGTCCCCGAGGCCCGTCCCGGTCAGGTCCCAGCCGTCGACCGAGGCACTCATCGCCCACGTCCTGCGTCGCACGACGTTCGGTCCGTTCCCGGGCCAGGTCGAGTCCCTGGTCCCGCTCGGCGTCCAGGGCGTCATCGATCGCGTGCTCTCGGCGGCGCCGCTGTCCACGACGAAGAAGCCGGCGATCGACGACGACGGGAGCTACGCGCCGGTCGACTGGTGGCTGGACCGCATGGCCGATCCCAAGGCCGGCATCCACGAGAAGATGACGTGGTACTGGCACGGCCACCTCACGACGAGCCACTCCAAGGTCTTCCGCTGGAAGATGGAGTTCCCGCAGCACCTCCTCGTCCGGACGCACGCGCTCGGCAACTTCCGGACCTTGCTCCAGAAGATCACCACCGATCCGGCGATGCTCATCTACCTCGACGGGGCATGGTCCAACGCCGACGAACCCAACGAGAACTACGGCCGGGAGCTCATGGAGCTCTTCACGCTCGGGCGCGGGCCGTACACCCAGGATGACGTCCGGGCCGCCGCCCAGGGACTGGCGGGCTGGTGGGTCGACTGGGACACGGGCGACCACGGGTTCCACGACTACGCCGGGCTCGATGCGCCCGTCACGCTGCTCGGGAAGCCGGTCCTTCGCGCCAACGACGTCATCGATACCGTCTGCGACCACGCCGCGTGTGCCCCATGGGTGAGTGCCAGGATCCGCCGGTACTTCACGGGTGGGCTCTCGAAGAAGCTCGCCCGGCTGGAGGCCAGGCGTTTCAGGAACAACGGCCTGGAGATCAAGCCACTCGTCTGGGGGATCCTCGAGGACCCAGCCTTCCTGCGACGTCGGATGACCCGGGCACGGACGCCCGTCGAATGGGTGATCCCGGCGATGGCCGCGCTCGGTCTGACCGACAAGGACCTCCGTCGCTGGACCCTCGACAAGATGGGGCAGCTCCCCTTCTACCCGCCCAACGTCTCCGGCTGGCCGAGCGGCAACCGCTGGCTCTCGGCGAGCTTCGCCCTGGCACGCGCATCCGTGGCGGCGCAGAACGACGGGATCGCGGCGGTCATCGAGGCATCCGATCCCGTGGCCGCCGCCCTCAAGCGCGCGTCCCTGTACGAAGTGACGCCCCAGACCCGGGCCGCCCTCACCACGGCGGCCGCCTCGATCTCGAACCCGGAACGCCGTGCACAGGTGCTGCTCGCGATGGCCGTCGGTTCGCCCGAATTCGCGCTCGCCTGAACGATCCGGAGGACCAGACCCCATGCCGATGCAACTGATCGATCGCCGACGCTTCCTCGAGTTGGGTCTGGTCGCGGGCGCTGGAGCGGTCGCCGCGTCGGTCGCCGGACCTGGTGGCGCCGCCGCGGCCGCGGTGCCGGGCGTCCGGTCCGGGACCGCAGGCACCGGACCGACGACCGCGCCGGTCGCGACCCGGCAGCTGGTCGTGATCGACATGGCCGGTGGCAACGACGGCATGTCGATGGTCCCCCCGATCGGCAACAGCACCTACCACGCGCTCCGGCCACGCACGGCGCTCGCCGACGCGGACATCCTCCCGCTCAGCGGATCCGTGGGACTCCATCCGTCGCTGACACGGCTCCATGCGCGTGGGGTCGCGGCCGTGCAGGGCGTGGGATTGACGAAGCCGGATCTGTCGCACTTCGAATCCCTGCGTCGGTGGTGGGCTGGCGACCGGACGAGCCAGCAGCTGACCGCGACCGGGTTCCTCGGCCGTCTCTGCGACCAGATCGGCGACCCGGAGGCATCCGCCGTGGGCGTGTCGCTCGGCTATGGGCCAAGCCCGGCCCTCATCAGCGCCTCGGTCTCCACCCTTTCCATGGATCCCTACTCCGACGGCGGGTTCCCCCGGTTCTGGAACGTGGGCATGGATGCCGCCTGGACCGCTGGCTGGCGGTCGATGTGCGAGCTCACGAACCCCAAGGAAGCCGTCCCGTTCCGAAGCGCCCGGAAGGGCGGCGCCTATGCCATCAAGTTCGCCGATGACGTGGCGGCCAACCTGCCCCCCGGTGCCACGGGCTATCCCCAGACCGAACTGGGGACGCAACTCGGGCTGGCCGCTCGGCTGCTGACCGCCGATACCGGCGTGCGCGTCGTCCACGTCCCGTTCTACGGGGACTTCGATACCCACGACGACCACCTCGCCCGACATGCTCGGCTGATGGACGAGCTGGATGCGGCCGTCGATCGGTTCCTCGACGACCTGGTGGATCGCGGCATCGCCGATCGCGTGATCGTCGCGACCACGAGCGAGTTCGGACGCCGCGTGCCGGACAACGCCTCGAACGGACTCGACCACGGGGCGGGCTCGTTCGTGCTGGTCGCCGGTCAGCCGGTCGCGACCGGTCTCTACGGTGCGTACCCCAACCTCGGCTCCCTCGACCAGGACGACAACCTCAAGGCGACGGTCGACCTGTGGGACTACTACGCGACCCTCGCGCAGGCGTGGCTGGGCGTCCCAGCCGTGGACGTGCTCGGCGCGGGAGCCACGCCGATCGCGGGCATGGTCTAGGGAGCGTCCCTGCGCGCCTACGATGGCGCGATGCACGACCCGATGCCACCCGAGGCGCTGCTCGAGGGCTACCCCGACCCGATGCGCCAGATCGCCGAGCAGCTGCGCGTCATCGTTCGCGCCGCGATCCCCGAGGCGGTCGAACGAGTCCGACCGGGCTGGCGGATCATCGGCTACGACCTGCCGATCGGGCGTCGCCTGGCCTACTTCGCGTTCGTCGCCCCCGAACCCGGACACGTGCACCTGGGATTCGCGTTCGGCACGCTCATGCGCGATCCGGAGCATCTGCTCCAGGGCGCGGGGATCACCAAGAAGGTTCGTTGGCTGACGTTCCACCCGGGCGAGGCCCTGGACCGCGACGTGCTCGCAGGGCTCGTCCACGAAGGGGCACGCGTGGCCGGTCTCTCCCGCGAGGAGCGGCTCGCGATCGCCGAAGACCGGGCCGCCGTCGCCGGTGACGAGGCGACGCGCGCGGGTTAGGTCCGTGGACCGTCGGGCGATCACCAGGAAGGCGACACCGAACGCGACCAGCACGAACTCGATCCACGACCAGGGGTCCGGCGACGACCGGACCGGGTCGACCGTTGGGCCGGGGGTCGACGTGTCCGGATCCGTGTCGGTGGTGGGTGGCTCCAGACCAGCGAGACGGAAGACGTCGGCCACGGTCGTCGTCTCGAAGGCCGTGGTGGCGTCGATCTCGGCGAACGGCGGCGTCCCGATGATCCACGCCGCAGCGTTGACCCGGATCGGCGGATCGAAGTCGAGACCATCGAGGGCGAGGGCGATCCGGTCGCCGGTTCGTCCGACGATCTCCCCGGCACATGGCTGGGACAGCAGGCCGTCGATCTTCATCGTGGCGGGAGGGTGTCCACGCAGGGCGTATCGAACCCTGAGCGAGAAGCGGCTCGAGCGCCCGTCACTCGTCGCGGCATCGGTGAGTCCACCATCCTCGACCGACGTGATGTCGCCGATCACGATGGTCCGCGCGTCCTGCATCGTGTGCTGAAACGAGGGAAATGGCCCGTCGCACTCGGCCGCGACGGGGTCGACCGCGACCAGGCCGGCGACCGTCAGGACGACCGCCACCGCCGCGACCAGCCCGATCCATCGATGACCCATTCTCCCTCCACCGTCGATGGCTCGCGGACGGGCGCGATCAGCCCGATGTGACGCGTGGCGCCCACGTCACGATCCCGATCGGGAGCGGGCGCTGGTCGCGCAGCCCCACAAGCCCGTCGCCATCGATCTCGACCAGGTCGTCCAGCGCGTTCGTGAAGCGGCGATCCGCCTCGCCGCCGGGCTCGATCCAGAGCTGGCGACGCAGGAAACCCTCGAGCTCGGTCCGGTCAGCGAATCGTCGAGGCTCACGCGCGAGTCGATGGACCTCCGGTCGCCGGCCCATCGCCTCGAGCAGCTCCAGGAACTCGGGGAGCGCCGGCAGCGAGACCCTGGCCTCGCCATGGACCGGCGGCCAGCACACGTCGGCGACCGAGGACGGCTGCCGCTCCATCAGGATCGCGATGCACAGCCGTCGGGTCGCGTCCTCCATGGCCGCGAGGAACGGGCCGATCGCCTCGATGTCGTAGCCGACATGGGCCATGAGCGAGACGTCGGCCTCGTACCGGCCGACGTCGGCCGGCGGCCAACGGTCGACCACGACCCGCACGTTCTCGATCGCGTCGTCGGCGGCGATCTCCTCGAGCGCCTCGAGCATCCCCACGGACGGGTCGATCGCGATCACGGACCCGCCGCTCGGTTCGAGGTCCAACGCGATCGGGAGGGCGTACCGCCCGGCGCCCGCTCCGATGTCGAGCCACGTCTCGCCATGGCCGACATGACCGCGAAGCACGTCGAGGGCCGGTTCGTCCGTCCGCCGCGGGTCGGCCCGGAACAGACTCGTGACCGGCGCATAGAAGTCGGTGCCGTCGGGGACCTCGCGGAAGCGGTCCACCTGGTCGCGGTTCTCGCGCACGCGCGCGGCCCAGCTCGCCTCGAGCACCCGGACCAGGTCCGCGCGCGTGTCGATATCGGGGTTCTGGCCCTCGACCTCGACCTCGCGCACCAGCTCGGGGTGGGCCTCGATCCACGGACCCAATCCCCGATCGCCGGTCGCCTCGGTCGCCTGGCTGAAGACCGATCGACCGATCAGCACGGGATTGCGCCCATGGTCATCGGGGTAGCGGGGCACGACGATCGGTCGCTTCGGCGTCGGCGGGGAGGCCAGCAGGGTCGCGATGACGGTCGGCGGGAGTCGCGGCTGGTCGCCGAGCACGATCAATGCGGCGCCGACATCGGGATCGAGGGCTTCGACCCCGACCTTGAGCGAACTCGACAACCCGCGGGTCGGGTCCGGGTTCAGGACACGTCGCGCCAGCCCCCACGAGATCGCCCGCTCGATCGAGGGGGCATCGTCGCCAAGGACGACGACGGACGTCCTCGATGCCACCCGCGACCAGCCGATCGAGCACGTGCTGGAGCACCGGGCGTCCATCGACGCTGGCCAGCAGCTTCCCACCGCCGAACCGCGAACCCGCGCCGGCCGCGAGAACGACCGCCGAGACGGCGCGGGCCGACACGGCGGTCAGGCCACCGCGCGTTGGCGGAGCGGGACGCCGGTCCCGCCGTACCGTTCGGCGACGATCTCGGCGAGGATGGCCAGCGCGGTCTCCGCTGGCGCCCGGCCGCCGAGATCGAGCCCGACCGGCCCACGCAATCTCGCAAGGTCATCGGCTGCCACGCCGGCCTCGAGGAGCCTCGCCCGCCGGTCGCCCTGCGTCTTCTTCGAGCCGACCGCACCCACGTATCGACACCCTCGACGGAGGGCTTCGACGATCGCGGGCTCATCGAACTTCACGTCGTGACTCAGGACGGCGACGGCATCGTTCGGCCCGAGACCGATCTCGTCGGCGACCTCGTCCGGCCACCCCACCACGAGGCGGTCCACGTCGGGAAAGCGTTCCGCGGTGGCGAACGACGAACGACCGTCGACGACGACGGTCTCGAACCCGAGCTCGCGCGCCAGGCGAACGAGCGAGCGCGCCACTTCGACGGCACCGACCACGACGAGGCGCGGACGGACCGGAAAGACTTCGACGAAATAGGAACGGTCGGCGAGCTCCACGGTCCGGGACAGGCCTCGACGGAGGGCGTCGCCGGCGAGCCGCACCAACTCGGCATCGAGGTCGGCGTCACCCAACGATCCATCGAGGCGCCCGTCGTCGTGGACGATCAGCTCCGGCACCGGCACCGCCCCGGTGCCTGGCTCGTGCGGGCCGAAGACGGCCGGTGGCGAATCCGCGGGGAGGGGCGTGACGACGGCCGAGCCATGCCCTCCGGCTCCGAGCGACTCGCGGGCTGCCGCGACCACCGTCGCGGGCAGCGCGGGCTCGATGAGGACATCGATCGTGCCGCCACAGGCCAGCCCGACGTCCCAGGCCTGCTCGTCGCTGATCCCATAGCGGATGACGCGAGCGTTGCCGGTGACCCGGGCGTGCTCGATCTCCTCGGCCGCGGCCCCTTCGACACAGCCGCCGCTGACGGAGCCGGCGATCCGGCCGTCCGTCGCGTAGAGGAGCACCGCTCCTTCGGGACGTGGCGCGGACCCGAAGGTCCGGACGACCACGGCGCGGCCGACCTCCACCCCGCCGCCCGTCCAGGTCTCGAGCGTGTCCAGGAGTTCCTTCATCGGATCGGCCTCGGTGCGGAGGGATCGGTCGGCATGCCGCCAACGACGTTGGGTGGCGCGACGACGACCGGGCCCGTCGCACCAGGGAGTGCCGCGTGGGCGGCCGCCTCGCTGCCTCGTCGCGTGTCCCCGGCGCGCACGCCGCCCAGGATCTCGCCCAGGCGCTCGAGGTTCGCCACCGTCCCCGCAGCGAGGAAGTCATCGATGTAGGGATACGCCGCCCGCATCCCGCCGGCCAGCGGCTGGTAGCCCGGCGTCCCGGCGAGCGGGTTGAGCCAGACGAGCCGATGACAGTTCCGGCGCAGACGGGCGGTCTCGGCGGCCACGAGGGCCGGATCGCCGCGATCCCAGCCATCCGAGACCACGACGACGACGCCCGAGGTGCGCAGCGTCCGTCGCGCCCACTCCTGGTTGAACGTGTGGAACGACTCCCCGATCCGGGTCCCGCCGGCCCAGTCATTGACCGCCTCGGACACTCGAGCCAGCGCCCGATCACGATCGCGGTCGCGCATGATCCGGGTGACGCGCGTGAGCCGCGTCCCGAACACGAACGATTCCGTCTTGACCTCGGACGCCGCCGAGAGCGCCTGGATGAACCGCAGCAGCAGACGCGAGTGGCGCTCCATCGAACCCGAGATGTCGCAGATGACCACGAGGGATCGCGGCTCCCGGATCGGCCGCCGCCAGACCCACGACATCAGCTGGCCACCGGTCCCGAGGTTTCGACGGAACATGGCCCGCGGCGCCAGTCGGCGACCGTGCGAGTGGAGCTCCTGGCGGCGCGTCCGTCGCTGCTCCAGTCGAGGCACCAGGCGGTCGACCAGTCGTTCCGCCTCGCGGAGCTCGGCCGGCGTCATGCGGTCGAATTCCCGGTGGCGCAGGATCTCGCCCTGGCTGTACGCGTCGGGCGAGATGACGATCCCATCGATCTCGTCGTCGTCCCCGGTCTCGTCATCGCTGCCGGTCGGGATCGGGATCCCTCGCTCGTCGGTCTGATGTTCCGACCGCTCGGTGCCGGGCTGTGGGTCCGCGGCGCCATCCGCGGTCTCGGCGTCCGCGGGGGCATTGGGACTCGGGATCGGCGGCGGCTCGAACGCGCCACGCAGCCGCGAGTTCCGGCGACGCCACCACCGGTCGAACACCGCGTCATAGGTCGCGCGGTCGTCGCGACGCCGGACGAAGATCGCCTCGCCGGCCCCTCGCACCTGCTCGCGATCGCCGACATCCACGAGCGTCGAGCGCACGGGCGAAATCCACGGCCGCGCCCAGGTCGATCGCGAGCCGGGCCGCACGGAGCGCTCGACCGAAGCCGACGGCCTCGCCAAGCAGCCGGCGCCCGTCCACTTCCGGCCCGAATGGGGCCTGCGCGATGGCGGGGTCGGTCATCGGTCGATCCGTCAGCCGCCGGCGGCGGCCTCCGCGAGCATGCGTCGGGCGGCCTCGCCACGGACCTGCCGGATGTCCTCCTCGTACTTGAGGACGACGCCCAGGGTCTCGTCGACGATCTCCGGTGCCAGTTCGCTGGCTCCAAGTGACAGGAGTGCCGCCGCCCAGTCCAGGGTCTCGGCGATGCCAGGGACCTTGGTCAGATCCGCCTCGCGGAGCCGATGGACGAACGCGACGACGTCATGCGCGAGCCGTTCCGGCGCCTCGGGGACTCGCGCGAGGACGATCTCGTACTCCTTCTGGGCCGTCGGATAGTCGATCCAGTGGTACAGGCAGCGGCGCTTGAGGGCGTCGTGGACTTCGCGCGTCCGGTTCGATGTCAGGATCACCCGCGGCGGCATCTCGGCCTTGATCGTGCCGATCTCCGGGACGGTGACCTGGAAGTCCGAGAGGATCTCCAGCAAGTACGCCTCGAATTCCTCGTCGGCGCGGTCGATCTCGTCGATCAGCAGGACGGGTGCGACCCCGTCATGGACCTCGAGCGCCTGGAGGAGCGGTCGACGGATGAGGAAGTCGGACCCGAAGATGTCCTGGGCGCTGGCCTTGTCCGCCTCGCCACGCGCTTCCAGCAGCCGGATCTCGAGCATCTGGCGCGGGTAGTTCCACTCGTAGACGGCCGTGTTGACGTCAAGGCCCTCGTAGCACTGGAGCCGGATGAGTCGGGCGCCGAGGCTCGCCGCGAGGACCTTCGCGAGTTCCGTCTTGCCGACGCCCGCTTCGCCCTCGAGCAACAGCGGTCGTCCGAGCTCCAGGGCGAGGAAGACCGCCGTCGCGAGCGAACGGTCGGTGATGTAGTCGCGCTCGCGGAACTCCGCCTGGATGGCCTCGATGGAGCGCGTGCCCTCGGGGCGGGTCGTTCGATCCGTCATGACGCGAATCTACACGGCATCATCCGTCGGGTGCGTCCAGTTCGCGGGCATACGGCGGGAATCGGAACCGTTGGCTCCGGGTCAGGATCCCGCCGTGACCCAGTTTGGCCACGGTCCGCTCCGACGCCGGCTCCCCGGAGAGCAGCCGCGGCAGCAGGAGATCCGCGGCCGTCGCCTTCGAGTAGGCGCCACAGGTCGGCAGACCGAGGATGGCGACGTGGCCCACGCGGGCGAGCCACAGCATCGAACCCGGATGTGCAGGTACGCCGCGCCGCACGACCCGACCGCCGAGGGCCGAGATCGCGGTGAAGACCGCGTCAGACGGGTCGGTGCTGGCCGCACCGGCGGTCATCACGAGGTCGACGGGATCGGTATCGCGCGTGAACCGGGCAAGCGCCGCCTCGACGGCATCCGGGTCGTCATCGACGTACTCGATGCCGACGATCGTCGATCCGAGCCCTTCCACCTTGGCCCGGACGCTGGCCTCGAACCGCTCTCGTGCGGGTGGATGCAGGGACTCCTTGACGATGACCCCGACCCGACCGGCGATGAACGGCGCGACCCACACGACCGGGTGACTGCCGAAGTCCGTGATCCGGACGCCTTCGTCCACGATCGACGCCTCCACGACGTGCGGCGCCACCTTGATGCTCGCCACGAGATCGCCGCGTTCGACGATCTGGCCGTCGAAGACCGTGAAGACCTCGAGCGGGTCGAGGCGATTGATCCGCTCGAGCTCGGCGATCCGCACGTTGGCCACGCCGGGAGTGGCCGCCACGAGGTCGATCCGACTCTGGTTGGGGCCGCGGACCTCCAGACCGGCGCCGGCCACGGCCTTGGCCAATCGAAGGGCCGCCTCGTCCTCGTGCAGCTCGCCGGGTTCGGGGACGATGACCGTGACCGACGGGCCGAAGTCGGTGGCGGCCAGCGCGAGGAGGTCGTCGGTGGTGAGTCGACGACCCTTGCTCCAGCGTTGCCCACCGACCGTCAGGTCGCGGGCGAGCACGGCTCCTTCGAGACGACCGGGCGCGCGTCGACCAGGGGTGACCTGCTCGACCCGCACGCCGGTCTGGCCGGGTCGGTCAGGCTGACCGGCCGAGCGCGGCCTCGATGGCGCGTCGGGTGTACACGATGGCCATCTGGCTCCGGTAGGCACGGTCCGCGTGGATGTCCGAGTTGACCTCGACCTCCACCGTCGCGTGCTGCGCCGCCGCCGCGACGTCCTCGGCCGTGCCCATGGTCCCGATCAGGGCGTTCTCGACCTCCGGGGCTCGATACGGATGCTCGTGGACGCCGGTGAGCGCCACTCGAGCGTGGTTGATCCGGCCGTCGCTGCCACGGCCGATGACCGCGGCCACGCCGACGACGGAATACCCCGAAGCGGGCTGTTCCAGCTTGCGGTACGCGCCGCTGGCGCCGGCCGGCAGCGGTCCCCGACGGAGCGAGACGAGGATCTCGTCGGACTCCATCGCGGTCTGGAACGCCCCCTGGAAGAACCCGTCGAGCGGCACGACCCGCTCGCCCTTTGCCGATCGAAGCACGGCCGAATAGTCGAGGGCGAGGGCCAGGGCCGGGGCATCGGACGCGGGGTCGCAGTGGGCGACGGCGCCGCCGAGCGTCCCACGATTGCGGACCTGGACGTCGCCGATCCCGGAGAGGCATTCAATCGCGAAGTCGAGCGTGGTGCTCTCGATCGCCTCGGCGTACGTGGTCAGGGCGCCCATCTCGAACCCGCCGTCGGCGGTCGCGTGCGCACCCTTCAATTCGGCCAGCCGGCCGATGTCGATGAGCGTGTCGGCGCTCGCGAGTCGGAGCTTCATCAACGGCAGCAGGCTCATCCCGCCGGCGATGACCTTGGCCGAACCATCCGAGGCCGCGAGCGCGGCGAGGGCCGCGTCGAGCGTCTCGGGTCGTTCGTAGGAGAACGCCGCCGGGATCATGCCTGGCCTCCCTTCGCGGACTGGATGGCCCGCCATACGGTCTGGTTGCTGTATGGCATGTCGAGATGCCGGATCCCGAGCGGACCGAGCGCATCGATCACGGCATTGGCCACTGCGGCCGTGCTCGCGATCGCGCCCGCCTCGCCGACACCCTTCACGCCGATCGGATTGACCGGCGACGGCGTGACGGTCTCGTCGAGCTCGAAGGGCGGGAACCACGCGGCCCGTGGCAGGGCGTAATCGAGCATCGAGCCCGTGAGGAGCTGGCCCTCATCGCTGTAGATGGCCGCCTCCCAGAGGGCCTGACCGACACCCTGCGCGATGCCGCCATGGAGCTGGCCATCGACGATCATCGGGTTGATCTTCTTGCCGACGTCATCGACGGCGACGTAGCGGACCAGTTCGACGTGCCCGGTCTCCTCGTCGATCTCGACGATGGCGATGTGGGTCCCGAACGGCCAGGTGCAGTTCGGCGTGTCGTAGTACGCGGTCTCGTCGAGATACGGCTCCATGCCTTCGGGCGTGTCGAACGCCAGGTCGAGCGCGAAGGCGATCTCCTGGATGGTCTTCTTCTTGTCCGGCGAGCCCTTGACCCGGTACTCGGCGCCGTCCACCTCGATGTCCTCCGGGGACGCCTCGAGCATGTGCGCCGCGTACTTGCGGGCCTTCTCGCGGATCTTCGCCGCGGCCTTGATCGCGGCGGTCATCCCGACGGACGACGTCCGGCTGCCGTACGAGCCGTACCCGAACGGCGTGCCCTGGGTATCGGAGTGCTGGATCACGACGTCTTCCATCGGGACGCCGAGTTCGGTGGCGACGACCTGCGCGTACGTGGTCTCGTGGCCCTGGCCCTGCGGCTGGGTGCCCATGGTGACCACGACCTTGCCGGTCAGGTGGACCTTGATGTTGGACGACTCCCACATCGCGGCACCCCAGCCCTCGCCGACGGCACCGATCCACTTGGACGGCGCGACGCCGCAGACCTCGATGTAGGTGCTGAAGCCGAAGCCGAGCAGCCGACCGCGGGTCTTCGCCTCGGCCTTCTTCGCAGCGAGGTCGGCGTAGCCGGCGATCGCGAGCGCCTTGTCCATGGCGGGTTCGTAGTTCCCGGAGTCGATGTAGATCTTGGCGCCGCCGGACGCGGTCCCGAGGCCGGACGGGTTCTCGTACGGGAACTGGTCCGGTCCGATGAAGTTCTTGCGACGCAGCTCGGCACGATCCATGCCGATCTCGGCCGCGAACAGGTCCATCGCGCGCTCGATGACGTACGTGGCCTCCGGACGACCGGCGCCGCGATAGGCGTCGACGAACGTCGTGTTCGTGTAGACGCCGGTGACCTCGGCATAGACGTTGGGGATCTTGTAGCAACCCGACAGGACCCGGGCGTAGAGCGTCGTCGGGATGCCTGGGCCGATCGTGGACAGGCGGCCGCCGAGATTGGCGAGCGTCTTGACCCGGAGCCCGGTGACCTCGCCGTCGCGCTTGCCCGAGATCTCGAGGTACGTGATGTGGTCGCGTCCGTGGATCGTGCTCTGGTAGTTCTCCCGGCGACCTTCGACCCACTTGACCGGTCGACCGCCGATCGCCTTGCTGGCGAACATCGTCAGGGCCATGTCGGCATAGCAGAAGATCTTCGAACCGAAGGCGCCCCCGACATCGGGGCTGATGCAGCGGACCTTGTGCTCGGGGATGCCCGTCACGAACGCGGTGAGCAGAAGCCGCTGGATGTGCGGCGTCTGGCTCGACATCCACACGGTGTATTCGTCCGTGCCGGGGTTGTACCAGCCGATGTCGCCGCGGGTCTCCATCGGGTTGGGGATCAGGCGCTGGTTGACGATCCGCTGGCGGACGACGACTTCGGCGTCATCGATGGCCGCGTCGGTGCCGGCCTTGTCCCCCACCGACCACTCGAAGACGACGTTGTTCGGGGCATTCTCGTGGAGCTGCGGCGCACCCGGCTGGGTCGCTTTCTCTGCGTCGACCACCGCCGGGAGGGGCTCGTAGTCGACGACGATGACATCGAGGGCATCGAACGCCTGCTCCGGGGTCTCGGCGACGACCGCGGCGACGCCTTCGCCGGTCCACTTGACGCTATCGGTCGCGATGATCCGCGGCGTGTTGATGTTGTTCTGGATGCCCGCGCTGCCGCCAGCCGGCCAGGCCATCGGAAGCGGGTTGTACGGGATGTCCGCACCGACGAAGACCGCGACCACGCCGGGCATCGCCTTGGCCGCCGAGGTGTCCACCGAGCGGATGTTCGCGTGCGCGTACGGGCTTCGAAGGATGGCCAGGTGGGTCATCGAAGCGAGCTTGATATCGTCGAGGTAGTTGCCCTCGCCGGTGATGAACCGCGGATCCTCGGTGCGCTTGATGCGCTTGCCGAACGGCGCGGTCGGTTCGTCGAGTACGTCGGTCATCGTCGTCTCTCCCGACTACGCGCCGACCGGGACGCCGGCCCCGTCGCGCATGCTGGCCGCAGCCGCCCGGATGGCGGCCACGATGTTGTGATAGCCGGTACACCGGCAGATGTTGCCCTCGATCGCGTGCCGGATCTCCTCATCGGTGGGATCGGTGTTCCGAGCCAGCAGATCGGCCGCGACCATGATCATCCCGGGGGTGCAGAACCCGCACTGCAGCCCGTGCTGCTCCCAGAACGCGTTCTGGAGCGGATGCAGCCCGCCTTCGGGAGCCATCCCCTCGATCGTCGTGACGCTCGAGCCATCCGCCTGGACCGCGAGCATCGTGCACGACTTCACGGCCTTGCCATCGAGATGGACCGTGCACGCGCCGCACTGGCTGGTGTCGCACCCGATGTGGGTCCCGGTGAGATCGAGATCCTCGCGGAGCGCCTGGACGAGGAGCCGTCTCGGCTCGACGTCGAGCTCCCGCGGCGTCCCATTGACGGTCAGCTCGATGTGTTCGCCCACGGGCAAGACCTCCTCAGGCAGCTACCGGGTCCCCGCGCCGTCGGACCGAGCCCGTGCGAGGGAACCCGATGGTGGCACCGTGGCGACTCGGAATCAAGTCGGGCACGCGACGGTTGCGACGCCCGCGTTCAGGGTCTTCCCGGCGGCTCATATCGACCGAGGGCGGCACTCCGGCTGTCGATCGCCCGCGGGTCGATGGCGGCCAGGCGCTGGTCCATCGGCAGCCCGGCGATCCGGACGGCGTCACCGAGTCGGGCAAGCTTCGTGACGGCGACGTCCCACGACAGATCCGCGAACGAGCCCGCCGTCCCCAGACCGACGCGATCGAGACCACGGCCGCTGGACGAGGCGTAGCCGGCCGCCCAGAGCATCACCTCGGGTCCGTCGTCGGAGCCGGGCAGCGGGGACAGCACGCCGAGGATGACGCCACGCTCGGGCGGCGCTTCGCGGACGAGTCGCCAATCCTCGGGGCCGGCGATCAGGTCGAGGGCGAGGCTCGCGTACGGCGGACGCAGGATCGTCTCGGGACCTGCCTCGACGACGCTGCCGCCGCTGATCGCGAGCGAGAGATGCAACCCGGGGCGACCGACCCAGCCGTCGAGCAGGCGCTCGTGAAGATCGAGGAACCGGATGCGCTCGGCGGCATCGAGTCCGATCCGGGTCGCGGCTGGCTCCGCGATCTCGATCATCGCGCAGCCGGCATCGGCCAGTCGTGCCACCAGCGTGCGCCACGGCTCGACGGAACCACCGGTACGGACGCCGGTGCCGAACGGCCCGGGGAGGACAGCCTTGACGAGTGTCTGCGTCCGCGACGCCGCCGCCACCCACGATGCGACCGGGTCAGCCGGATCGATCGGCCATCCTCCGTCGGTCAGCGGCTCGAGGCCGGCCTCCACCTGGGCGGCCAGCACCGCATCGAGGATCGCCTCGGGCGACGCGCCCGCCGGGACCGGGGGCCGGGGGAGCCCGCCGAGGAGCGTGCCGAACATCGACTCAGGTCGACCGGGCTTGGGCCGCCGGGCTGGATCACGGCAGGGACGGGCGGCGAGGCGGCCCGTGGCACGGCGAGCGCCCGCGTGTCCGTGCGCGAACCCGTGCCCACGATGATCCCCGCGACCAGCACCACCGTCAGCGCGCCGAACGCGAGCGCCGGCACGAACGTCGGCGGCCGGGCCCGCCCACCGACCGATGCCGGGCGGCCCGGTCGCGACCAGAGGGTCGACATCGTCGGGACCCGGGTCGGCGGCATGATCGCGCCCAGCCACAGACCCGCGAGGAAGCCGCCGATATGCGCGGCGTTGTCGATGTTGCCGCCCGAGGCGAAGCCGAAGACGAGGTTGAGCAGGACCAGGAACCCAAGCTGGCTGACCAGCCCGCGACTCGCCCGATCCACCGGGTGGTGGAGGCGACCGGCCGCGAGCAGGATCCCGAACAACCCGAAGATCGCGCCCGATGCCCCGACCGACGGCCCATCCCCACCGAACAGGAAGCTCCCGACGGAGCCCGCGGCCGCGCAGATCAGATAGAACGCGAGGAATGTCCATGAGCCGTACCAGCGCTCGACGACGGGACCCGCCAGCCACAGCGCATACATGTTGAAGATCAGGTGGATCGGCAGGACGTCCGAGGTGGAATGGACCAGCGTCACGGTCCAGAGTCGCCAGTACTCGCCGGCAGCCACCCCGGCCTTGTCGAGCCAGAGGACCCGCATGAGGTCGTCGCCCTCGGCCGTGAACATGACGGTCAGCGAGACGATCACCGTGGCCGCGATCACGATGGTGGAGAACGGGATGAGCGGACCGTCGCCGCGCGCCCGCGAGAAGTAGCGCTTGGCGGAACCGCTGTCGCCCGTCTCCTTCGCGAGCCAGCCGAGCCGGTTCGCGATCTCGGCCTTGTCGGCCTCCGGCGCCCGCTGGTCGGCCTCCCGATAGGCACGCATCGCCGGACCCAGCTCGCCGGCCCGGACATAGGATGCGGCGAGGTTTCGCCAGGCCGGATAGGTCGACGGGGTCTCGCCGAGTTCCAGCACGGCCTTCCAGGTCTCCACCGCGGCGGCTTCGTCGTCCATGCGGAAGCGTGCCTCGCCGAGCCCGAGGAGTGCCGCCGCGGTCACCGCGGAGTCGTCGAAGCCGACCACGCGACCGTAGTACGCCCCGGCCTTCGCGTATTCGCCGGCCGCCAGCATCGCGTCGGCGGCAGCGAGGAGGTCCAGCGCCGCCTCCCGCGACAGACGTCCGGACAGCGGTGGCAGCGGCGCGTCCGCGGGTCCGATCTCGTCCATCGGCGCGACTCTACAGGAGCGGGTCCCGCGAGGTCGAAACGTGCCGCCCCGCACCACCCTGAACTCGACCTTTCAGACGACCTTACATTTACCGGCCCCCGACTAGGACCATCAGCACGTCGGCCGCGAACGAGTGACCCTCTTGGATCGCGGCCGCCCGAACCTACGATCGTGCTCGTTGAAGTCCACCCTCATCGGGGTAGCACCACCGTGGCACATCACCGCATCACCATCTCGCGCCGACGACTGCCGGCGATCGCCTTGCTGGCGGTCCTCGCCGTCTCTGCGTGCCAGGGACCGACCGAGACCCCGACCGGACAGCGCGCGCCCGCACAGCACCTTGCTGCAGCGGCCGGTGCCGGGCGGACCGCGGCCATCACCCGGGGAGGCACGGCATGATCCGCCTACCACTCCGGCGACGAGGCCATCGGAGCCGCGGGCAGTCGCTCGTCGAGTTCGCGATGGTCTTTCCGCTGTTCTTCACGCTGTTCCTCGGCATCATCGAATTCGCCTTCGCGTTCAACGCCATCCTCGGCGTGAACTACGCCTCGCGAAACGCGGCCCTCGCCGCGGCCGAGGCCGGGACGAGTCTCGGCAGTGACTGCGTGATCCTCAACCGCATCGAAGGCGACATCGGCGCCCCGGCCAACAAGACCAACATCACCTCGATCGAGATCTACCGGGCCAAGTCCAACGGCGACGACTACGTCCCCTCCGAGAAGACGACGTTCACGCGGACCGGGTCGTTGACCTGCACGATGCCCGACGGCACGAGCACGACCGTCCCCTACACGCGGTCCTCCAACGGCTACCCCGAGATCAACCGGTGCAACGTCCTGGCCGGCTGCGGCGGGACGCACACGACGATCGACCACATCGGGGTCCGGATCGCCTACACCCACAACTTCGTGACGCCCCTGCAGACATTCGTCGGCGGCGGCAACGGCTTCTCGTTCAGCCGATCCAACGTCATGCGCATGGAGCCGATCCTGTGACCCTCCGTCGCCGCACCCGATCCGCCGATATCGACGCGGAACACGGCCAGAGCCTCGTCGAGTTCTCGATGGTGGTGACGGTCATGATGCTGCTGCTCCTCGGCATGCTCGAGTTCGGCTTCCTCTTCGACCAGCACCTCACGCTTGAATACGCCTCGCGCGAGGGGGCTCGTGTCGGCGCCGCGATGGCCGCCGGCAGCACGACCCTCCCGTGCGCCACCGTCGACGACAACGTCGCCGCGGCCGTCCAGCGCGTGATCACCTCGCCCGGGTCGCGCGTCGACGCCAGTCGCATCAGCGAGATCCGGATCTTCCTCTCGACGTCGACGGGCTCCCAGTCCGGGAGCTCCTACAACACGTGGGTGTACCAGGCCGGTGGCGGCCCGACCGTCGACGGCAAGGTCCTCGACTTCAAGAACACCGTCACCAACTGGTCCGCGTGCGGTCGGGACAACTCGACCGTCGACCCCGACTCCATCGGGGTTCGCGTGACCTACTCCTATCTGCCCGTCACGCCGCTCGCCGCGGTCATGGGCTTCTTCGGTGGCCCGGGGTCGACCACGATCCCGATCACCGACCAGACCGTCATGGCACTGAATCCAGGGAATTGATCGTGAAGAAGACCGCCGGCACTCCTGATCAGCGATCCCGCTCGCGGGCCCAGATCGTCGTCATCTTCGCGATGTCCATCATCGCGTTCGTCGGCCTGTGTGCCGTCGTGATCGACATCTCGTGGTACTGGTCCAACAACCTGCGCATGCAGCGCGCTGCCGACGCAGCCGCGCTCGCGGGCGTGGTCTGGCTGCCGGGCAACGTGTCGACGGCGGTCACTGTCGCCCAGGCCGAGGCGGCCAAGAACGGCTTCACGAACGGCACCGGCTCGGTCACCGTGACACCGACCCAGGACTCCCTCAATAACCGCCGGCTCAAGGTCCACATCGAAGGTGATGTCGGGACCTTCTTCGCGCGCGTCCTCGGGCTCAACACGTTCCATGCGACCGCGGACTCCAAGGCGGAGTACGTCCTGCCGGTCCCGATGGGCAGTCCCGAGAACTACTACGGCGTGTTCGGCAAGATCCGCCACCCCGGCGGCGGGGTCACGACCTACAACAACTTCAACAACGTCTCGACAAGCACGTTCAATCCCTCCACGACCGTGACCGGCGGGAAGTGGACGACGCCGGGCAACGTCTATACCAGCGACAACACCTATGCGACCGACAAGACCGCGAACGACGTCCAGGGCTGGAAGGGATTTCCCATCTCGCTGAATAGCTCCGTCCAGAACATCGACGGCATCACGGTCCAGATCGAGGCCAAGATCAGCGCCGCCTCCACGAGTTGCCAGATCGCGGTCGATCTGTCCTGGGACGGCGGTTCGACCTGGACGACTGGTGCCGGGACGGGCGTGAAGACGTCGACGGCCCTGACGACCAGCGACGTCTACCAGACGTACGGAAGTTCGACCGACAAGTGGAACCGAACGTGGTCCACCGGGGACCTCACGACGACCAACAACTTCGCCGTCCGTGCCAAGGTCATCAAGTCGACGACCGCGAATTGCGCCGCCGCCGTGACCGAGAGCATCGACCACGTCCGGGTGATCGTGACCTATGACTACCAGACGTCCACCTTCACGCCGGACGTCAATGTCGCGAGTCCGTATGGCGCCGCGCTCACGCCACGCGGCTTCTGGGGCACGATGCTGACCCAGGGTGCCGAGAACATCAACGGCGATGCGTACAGCCCGTTCTACGACACCCGGACCGGTACGACCAACCCCGCGTACGGCGGGAACGGCGCCTACTACGACTACGCCGTCGACATGGCGTCCGGCTCGACCAACGGCGAGGTCTGGATCTTCGATCCAGGGATGTGCGCCGTGGCATCGGACATGGGAACAGGCGACCGCTACTTCGGTAACACCAACACCAACGGCTCGAACGAGGTGAGTGCGTACTACATGGTGTACGACACCAAGAACACGCTGTACGACACCTCCGACGACACCCTGGTCGCGACGAGTGGCAACACCTTCGCGAACATGGCCGGATCCGACGAATCGATGAATGGGCCGGCCCTGAGCGGCGGCAACCTGACGGACTGTTCGGCCGCCGCGATCGGCTCGAACACCGCCAGCCCCTTCTACTACCACAACCGTTGGTGGCAGCTGGCAAGCGGTCTCAGTGCGAACAAGACCTATCGCGTCCACGTCCAGTCGACCGATCCGTCCAACATCAACGCCCAGAAGAACATGAACGGCCAGAACAGCTTCGCGATCTGGACCAAGGCCACGGGCACCGCGCCCAAGGTCCACGGTCTCGGCGCGATGGAGGCCTACTCGCCGCTCGATCCGAGCACGAGCTCCGTGTTCTACCTCGCCCAGATCGGCGCCGAACACGCCGGCAAGACGATGGAGATCAAGCTCTGGGACCCGGGTGACACGTCGGATCTGCCATCGAACATCCAGATCCTGATCCCGGGCACGGCCGGCTACACGACCGCATCGCTCAACTACACCGCTGCCAAGGGCACCACGAACTCGGGTGCCAGCAACTGCAATTCCTCGTCGGGGACCGGCGTGTCGAGTATCACCACCAACACGGGTGGGACGATGCTCTTCAATGGATGCTGGATCACGATCCTCATCCCGATCCCCACGACGTACACGGCGCCGACGCCACCCGGCGAAGCGGAGCCGGGCTGGTGGAAGATCAAGTACAACGTCGGCGCGAGCTCTGGCGGCAATACCCCGTACGACCTGACCACGTGGCAGGTGGCCATCCGCGGCAACCCGGTCCACCTGATCCTGCCGTAGCGCCTCGCCCATCTCGATCTGCGATCTGCCGACCCCTCGCCGCGACGCGGCGAGGGGTCGGTCCGTTCTCCGGCTAGACTCGGGTCATGTGCGGGCGATTCACCCAGGAGCGACCGGCCTCGGAGCTGGCGGAGATCTTCTCGGCCGAACCCCTCGTCGACGACCCCGGGGCCAGGTACAACGTCGCCCCGACCGATGAGGCCCTCGTGGTGGTGCAGCGCGAGGATCGACGCGCCATCACGGCCTACCGGTGGGGTCTGATCCCTCACTGGGCGGAAAACGCCAAGGTGGGTTCGCGGATGTTCAACGCCCGTGCCGAGACCCTGACGTCCAGCCCGGCCTTCCGGGACGCGTTCCGCAGGCGCCGTTGCCTGGTGCCCGTCGACTCGTTCTACGAGTGGAAACGGGAAGGGACCGCCCGCCAGCCGTACCGCGTGGTTCGCGACGATCGACGGCCCCTCGCCCTCGCCGGTCTGTGGGCCGGCTGGAAGGACCCGGCGACGGACACGGTCCGTCGCACCTTCACGATCATCACATCGCGCCCGAACGATGAACTGCGCGACCTGCACGACCGGATGCCGGTGGTCGTGCCCAGCACGTCGTGGGACCGCTGGCTCGACCCGACCCCGGGTGATCCCGACGAGCTGCTCGCGATCCTCGAACCGGTCGATGATCTCGGGCTTGATGTCTATGCGGTCCCGCGGTATGTCAACGATGTCCGGCGGGACGGACCGGAACTGATCGAACCGCTCGCGTCGGATCCCGGCCCCGCCTGACCGGAGACCATCCGCCGGGACCGCTCATCCGAACGGATGGCATGATCGCCCCGGCCGTCGTCCCCTCAGGCGTGTGGCAGAATCGCGCTCCGTCCCGCCAGGAGACCGGCTTGCCCGTCCGAGAACCCCCGTCCGCCGAGCAGCGCGCCATCGATGTGGCCCTGCTCGCCCGGATCCGTGATGGCGACGCGGACGCCTTGTCCGCCCTGTACGCGCGGTTCGGCGGACCGCTGTACTCGCTCGCCTACCAGGTCGTCCGCGACCCCGGATCCGCCGAGGACGTCGTCCAGGAGGTCTTCGTCGCCGTCTGGCGCGATGCGGGTCGGTTCGACCCTGCGAAGGGCTCGCCGGCGGGGTGGCTCTTCTCCCTCGCGCGCCACAAGTCGATCGATCTGCTCCGCCGCGAGACGACCGCGCGCTCGCGCAGCGTCGAGGTGGACCTGACCCTCAAGGCCGCCGATGACGACGTCGAGCGTGAGACCTGGCTGGGGATCCGACGAGAACGGACGCTGGAGACGCTCGAGGCGCTGCCGAGCGCCCAGCGCGAGGCGGTCGAACTCGCGTTCTTCGCGGGGCTGACCCACGTCGAGGTGGCCGAGCGCCTCGGCATCCCGCTCGGCACGGCGAAGACCCGCATCCGGACCGGCCTCCTGCGTCTGCGCGAGCTGCTGGGCGACTCCCTGAGCGAGTCGGCGACATGATCGAGACCGTGGATCACGACGACTACCTCGAACTGCTGGCCGGGGCCGCGATCGACGATCTGGACGACGACGAGGCGACTCGCCTGCACCGTCACGCAGCCACGTGCCCGACCTGTGCAGCGGAGATGGAGCGGATCGATGCGACGCTCGTCGCGCTGGCGATCGCGGTCCCGCAACGACGTCCACCGGATGGCCTCGAGGCACGGATCCTTGCCGCCATCCAGGCCGAGCCGGACGTCGCCACGCCATCACGGATCGCCACGCCGGCGCCTGTCGAGGCACACGCGACCCCGTCTCGAGCCGAGTCGCGGTGGACCGGCTGGCTTCGACGTCCGGTCGTCACCTTCGCGGCCATCGGGCTGGTACTCGTGCTCGGATCGGCGTGTCTTGCGCTCGCGCGCCAGTCGGCCACCCTCGATTCGGCGCTGCAGTTGCAGGATGCCGCCATCGCGGTCCTCGCCGATCCGGGTCACATCGCCGCACCGTTGCTGCCGGAAGCGGCCGGATCCGGTTCGACCGCGATGGCCGTCTATCTCCCGGCTTCGACGCAGGCCTACGTGATGGCCACGGGTCTCCCGGCCACGCCCGCGGGGCACGTGTACCAGCTCTGGTCGGCCGACGCCGCCGGGGTCCATCCGCTCGGGACGTTCACGTTCGACGGCCATGGCACGTTCGTGGCCCCATTCGGGGTGGACCTCTCCACGGCGGCCGCGGCGATGATCACCCTCGAACCCACGGGCGGCTCGACGGGCACGCCCGGTCCGCAGGTCGTCTTCGGCGAGCTGCCCGCGCAGGGCAGCTGAGCCCTCAGTCCCCGACCTTCGTCCAGCGCGCGTCGCCGGTCATCGTGTCGGCGAAAGCCCGCGCCGGGTCCACGCCCGCATCCAGCCTCGCCGCCAGCCCGCCGACCAGGGCGTGGAACGCCCCATCCGGATCGGACCCGGGGGCCTCGAGGATGATCGCGTCGTCGGGCAGTGCGTCGAGGTCGGCGCCACCCGCCGCGACCACCGCGACCAGGGACGCCCGGCTCCATGCCGCCGCCTCCGAGGCGACGCCCATGAGCCCTGCGGTCGTGGGATCGGCGAGGACGATCACCGTCAGGTCCGTGAGATACCGCAGCGCGAGATCCAGATCGGCCGGATCGAGATCCGTGGCCGGTGCGGGCTGGCGCAGCGTCGCGACATGACCGACCCCGGCCGCGGCAAGGGCGTGGAGCAGGCGATCCCCGGACGCGTCATCGGCGACGCGGGTCACGAGCTCGACCGTCCCACCCGCGGCCGCCGCCGCGCGGGCGACCGCCGGCCCGGCGGACTGCCCTGACTGGCCGACGACGACGATCATGCCGCCAGCGTAGCGTGCGTCAGTCGTGCCCGGTGCTGCTGTGGTCGTCGGACCCGTCGTCGGGCTCGGCGGTCTCGGTGGGTTCCGGCGAATCGTCCACCTCGGGGGTCTTGGTCGGGTGTGGGGTCGCGGTCGGCTTCGGCGTCCGGGTCGGACGCGGGGTCGCGGTCGGCTTCGGTGCCTTGGAGTCGTCGGGCGGGGTCGGCTTGGCCGTCGGGCCGGACCCGGGAGCGGTCTCCTGGGGTTCCGGGCTCTCGGCCGGTTCGGTCGCCTCTGACGACGAAGACGGTGATGGCATCGCCGTCTCCCCCGGAGCGACGCTTGGTTCGGGCGCCTCTTGCGTCTCGGTCGCCGGGGCCGCCGTGCGTGGAGTCGGGCTCCCTGTGTTGACGGTCGGGGCGGGCGGCGTCGGCAGCGGACCGTCGAGGACATTCGCGAGGCCGATCGCGGCGACCGTGGTCAGCGATCCAGCCGCGAGCACCACCAGAAGGACGAACGCCATCGCCTGGGCTCGGATCGCGACGGGACGCCCACCGCTGGTCGCGACCCGCCATGCCGCACGGACCGCCAGAAGGAATGCGGCGACCCGTCCGCCGCGCCGAGCCATCGGCACGCCAACGACCAGACGCGGCGGGGCCTCCTTGCCGATCGCCGCCATGACGCGGTCCTCGAACCCCGCCGATGGCACGACGCGGTCGCCCGCGGCGAGCGCTTCAAGGTCGCGCGCGGCTGCCACGGCGGCCGCGACGTCGGCGTCCGACGGCCCCGGTCCCGAAGGAGGCGCCAGCTCGGCGGGATCGAAGCGACGATCGGGTCCCGTCATCGTTCGGCCCGCTCGGTCATCGTGGCGCGGAGGCGAAGCAGCCCGCGGTGCAGGTGCGTCTTGACGGTCCCGAGCGGTCGCTGGGTCTCGAGCGCGATCTCATCGAGGCTGAGCTCGCCGAAGAACCGCAGGGTGACGACCTCCCGGTAGGGTTCCGGCAACGCGGCGACGGCCGTCCGGATGTCGGTCGCATGCTCGGCACGCAGCATCAAGGCGGACGGATCGGTCTGCGGACGCGCGTCGAGCGAGGCCTGGTCCATCGCGACGTCGATCGGGTCCAGCGCGGTGCCGTCCGGACCGCCATCAGGTCGATGCCACGTGACCGCCCGCCGCTGACTGGCCTTTCGGATGGCCAGGCGGATCGCGATCCGGGCAAGCCAGGCCCCGAATGCCCCGTCGCCCCGCCAGCTCGCGAGCGACCGATACGCGATCACGAATGCCTCCTGGGCCGTGTCCTCAGCATCTCCGAGGTCGCCAAGGACCCGGTGACACGCCCGAACGACCTGCGTGCCTTCGCGCTCCACGAGGACACGAAACGCGTCCCGGTCACCGGCCAGGACGGCCTCGACCGTCGCCCGGTCCGTGGCATCGGTCGTCGTTCGATCTGGCGATGTGGGTCGCGGAGCGCTGATGGACGACCTCCGTCGCTCGGCGTCAGACCGGCCATCTTCGCGGGGCACGGTCAGGGCGACCGGGGATGAACGACCCATCCGGCGCCGATTTCGGTCCGCAGCGCATCGTGTCGGTCCTCCCGCGGTCTCCGGTCACCTGACCGGCTGCTACGGGTCTGAGGCACGAGAAGGCCCGATGGTTTCAGTCGGTCTCCGCCGCAGTGGTATCCGCTGTCGCTGGCTCGTCCGCGGTCCCGGGCAGCGAGGTGTCCTCCGCCCCGGCCGTGGGGCCGCTGGCATCGTCCGCGTCCACGGCGCTCTCGGCCTCGGCAGCTGGCGCGGTCGGGGCGCCCACCACGTCGTCAGGCTCGATCACGAGTCGACCCAGACCGGCCGCCTCGAGCGCAGGACCGAAGGCATCGACATCGCCGACCAGGACGATCGCGGCCCCATCGACGTCGAGGTGGCGCCTGGCGGCCGTCGCGACGTCGTCGATCCCGACGGCCTCGATCCGCGAGCGATAGCCGACCAATTCATCGACCGGCAACCCGTGCACGACCAGCCCGGCGAGGGCACCGACGACCGCTGCCGCCGTCTCGAATCGAAGTGGGAAGACGCCGATCAGGAAGTCGCGGGCCGCGATGAGCTCGGCCTCCGTGACGGTCGTCTCGCGCATCCTGTTCAGTTCGGCGAGCGTGTCGAGGATCGCGGGGACGGTGACCTCGGTGTTGACGGCAGCTCGAGCGCCGAAGGGCCCGGCCGCGCGCCGCAACTCGAACCCGGCGCTGGCGCCGTAGGTGTAGCCCTTCTCCTCGCGAAGCTTCATGTTCAGCCGGGAATTGAACAGACCGCCAAGGATCGCGCCCATCACGCCGACCGCGTGGAAGTCCGGGATGCGACGCGAAAGACCCCGATGCCCGATGCGGATCTCGGTCTGGACCGACCCGGGCCGATGGATGACGCGAACGATCCGACCGCTCGACGACGCCGTGTCCTCGATCGGAGCGGCATCCCGCGCACCCTGCATCGTTCCAGGTCGACCCGAAGAGGTCGGCGGCGATCGCGGCGACATCCTGGCCCGCGAGATCGCCACCGACCACGAGCGTCGCCCGGCGGGGATCGAGCCCGGCCGCCCAGGCGTGGCGCAGGATCTCCGGGGTGAGGCCGGCAACGGTCTGCTCGGTCCCGCCGGCCGGCCGGTGATACGGCGCCGATGGCGGCGTAGATCGTGCCGATGAACGTCTCCTCGGCCCGGCGACGAGGGTCGGCCTTGGCCTGGAGCAGGTCGTTGAGCCGCTCGTCGCGCAGACGCTCGACCTCGGCGGCCGGGAACGTGGGGCGAAGGGCCACGTCGGCGGCGAGCGCCAGGGCCTGACCAAGGCGGTCGGCGGGCACGTCAAGACCGATCGTCATGGCATCCCAGCCAGCTTCGGCGTGCAGGGACGCGCCCAGACGCTCGCCAGCCTCGATCAGCGCGATGGCGTCGTAGTGCTCGGTGCCTTCTGTCAAGGCCCGGGCGGCGAGCACCGTGGTTCCGGCATGCTCGGCCGGTTCGTCGGCGGCCCCGATCGGCAGCACCAACGTCGCGGAGATGAGCGGTCGCCCCGGGAGATCCGCCACCAGCACGCGAAGACCGTTGTCCAGCCGATGCTCGGCGACCGCGGGGAAGTCGTAGCGTCGCGGGGTGCCTGGCCTCGGGCGAGCAGCGATGACGTGGCCGTCCAGCTCGGGGGTCGCGGCGTCGCTGCCGGCGGTCATGCCGCCACCTCGTCGCCGGTCTCGGTCTCGTCCTCGAGGGCGTCCGCACCCGCTGGCGGCTCCTCGGGCAGATACGTCAGGACCAGGCGGTTGTCCGCACGGAACACATCGGCGGCCGCCTGCCGGATCGCTTCGGGCGTGACCTCGAGGTACCGCGGCAGCATCCGGTTGATGAGATCCGGATCGTCGAAGAGGGTCGCGTACATGGAGAGGCGGTCGGCCCGCTCCTCGACACGCTGCAGACCGGCCAGCTCATCGGCTTCCACGAGCGCATGCGCCCGGGCGAGTTCGTCGTCGGTCACGAGCTCGGTCGTGAGGCGTTCGAGCTCCTCGATGAAGACCGCCTCCACCCGACTGACCTCGACACCCGGCCGGACGGTCGCCCATCCGGCGCAGATCGATGCGCCGCCGATGAACCCGAGACT
The DNA here is from genome assembly GCA_963778805.1 of uncultured Chloroflexia bacterium. Classification (GTDB taxonomy): domain Bacteria; phylum Chloroflexota; class Limnocylindria; order Limnocylindrales; family CSP1-4; genus SPCO01. Next base: position 755,583 of record CAVZVT010000005.1, read on the forward strand.
GAACAGCGCGACATCCTGGGCGATGCGTTCGTCACGGACGAGCCGCCGATCGAGTCGGCTCCCCTTCCCGCCCGCAAGGATCTGGGCCGCGATATCGAGCGCGTCGAGTCGAGGATCCCCGGAGACCGGCGCACGGAACGCGACGTAGATGCGAGGCAGCGGAACGCGGTCGTGGACCGTCTCGCGACGCTCGCCGCCAAGGGTCGGCGGCAGGGACAGGTCGCCGAGCGGCGGGATCGACGGGTTCGCCGGGATGGCCCCGAAGTAGCGTTCCACGGCGGCGAGCGCATCGGCCCGGTCGACATCCCCGACGATCGAGATCACCGCGTTGTTCGGCGCGTAGTAGGTCCGGAAGAACGAGATCACGTCGTCGAGTGACGCGGCGTCGAGGTCCTCCATCGATCCGATCGTGGAGTGGTGGTACGGGTGCTCGGGCGGGAACAGGTGGCCCTGGAGCTTCTCCTGCCACGATCCATACGGGCGGTTGTCATAGGAGGAACGCTTCTCGTTCTTCACGACTTCGCGCTGGTTGTCGAGGTTGTCCTGGCTGATCGCATCCGGCAGGGTCGCCATCCGATCGGCCTCGAGCCACAGGGCAAGCTCCAGCTGATGCGCCGGCAGGGTCTCGTAGTAGTTGGTCCGGTCGAGCCACGTCGAGCCGTTCATCGTCCCGCCGGCGGCCTGGACGAGGGCGATGTGCTCGGCCTTGCCGACGTGCTTCGAGCCCTGGAACATCACGTGCTCGAAGAGATGCGCGAACCCGGTCCGGCCCGGCTGCTCGTGCTTGGAACCGACGTCATACCAGAGGTTCACGGCCACGACAGGAGCCAGATGATCCTCGGCGATGATGACGCGAAGGCCGTTCGGAAGACGATCGTCGCTGAACGCGACGGTCGGGACGTGGGTCGGCACGCGGGCTCCTGGGTTCGGGCGGCGAGGCCGCGATGAAGGTGGCGGGTGTCGTCGATCGTAGCGCCTTCGTCGGAGGAACGGCGGCCGGTCGTCAGAGACGCCCGATCGTCAGATGGGCGCGACGATGAACAGGACCGTGATGGCTGCCGCGATGGCGGCGCTGTACAGGAACAGGATCGCGGCGGCACGACGGTCGGCGCTGACCGCGCCGGGATCCACGACCGACTCGATCTCGTCGCGCGCGCCGAAGCTGCGAAACCCGCCCAGCGCGAACGCGCCGCAGAAGTGCCGTCGGGCCTCCTCGAGGCTGACGATGCCGCCGACGAGCGGGAGGAAGACCAGGGCGCGAGCCCACGGCGCGGCTCCGACCGCGACCAGGACGACGGCAAGGATGGCGGCGGCGGCCAACGCGGTGATGCCGAACCGCCGTCGGCGCGTGATCTCCTGAGGCCCGATGTTGCACTGGCCGGGTCGATAGCCGAGCTCGCCATCGGAGTATCGGATCTGCACGTTCCCTCGCTCCCTGACCGTCGGCGACACCAAACGAGACGGCATCGTAGACTCGCCGGCATGATGCCTCACGTCGCGGCTCGGCACCCCCGAACCATCCTGCTTGCGGTCTGTTTCTCCCTCTTCGCGATGGCCGGCATCGCGGATGCCCATGCCGAGCTCGTCACACCGACGCCGGCAGACGGATCGACCATCGAAGGCTCCCCGCCCGTGATCTCCGGGGTCTATAGCGAGTCGATGAAGGTCGACGGCAGCTCGCTCAAGCTGCTCGACGCGGTCGGCACCGAGCTGGCGACCGGTGGCGTGGTCGCCGATGACGACAAGATGATGACCATCGACCCGGTGCCCGAGCTCGCGCCCGCCACGTACACCGTCGAATCGACCACGGTCTCGGCTGACGACGGCGACCTGGATCGCAAGATCTGGACGTTCACGGTCGTGGCAGCCGCGTCGGCGGCGCCCAGCTCCTCACCGACCCCAGTCGTGACCGACACACCGACCGACGCGCCGAGCGCCGCGCCGACGGCCAGCACCGACGTCGACGGCGGCGCCCTCGCTGACGGCCGCACCGACGGCCAGTCCTGTCCCGAGCCCGGTCGCGAGCGCGGATGGCGGCACGACCTCCGGCGGGGGTGGTGATGCCCTGTTGCCGATCCTCGCCGCCCTCGCGATCATCGCGGTCATCGGTGGCGTGCTGTACAGCCGCCGCGACCGATCCTCCACGACCCCGTCATGACCAGCGGGCGCGTGGCGCGCCTGACCTTCCGCACGGGTGCCGGCCTCGGCATCGTCGCGACCGTCACCGCCATGCTGCCCGACGCCGTCCTCGGCCATCAGCTCAACGCGACGTACACGAGCCGGCTGCCGCTCGCGGTCTACCTCACCGGGGCGGCGGTCGCGGTCGGGTTGTCCTTCGCGTTCGTCCTCGCGCGTGACGTCCGGGCACGACCGGCGGTCGCCACCGACCCGGGCCATCTGCCACCACGAGGGCTCCGCTGGCTCCTCCGCGCGATGGGCATCGTCGCCTGGGTCTGGATCGTGGCCCAGGGCATCGCCGGCGGCTCGAGCACCGGCGCCGTGGCACCGCTCTTCCTGTGGGTCTACGGCTGGGTCGGCCTGGCCCTCGTGTCGGCGTTCATCGGGCCCGCCTGGCACTTCCTGGACCCGTTCTCGACCATCCATGACATCGGCGCGTGGCTCCTTCGCCGGCTTGGCGTCGGCACCTGGACCACGGCCCCCTACCCGGCACGCCTGGGTCGCTGGCCGGCGTGCATCGGCTTCGTCGCCTTCGTCTGGCTGGAGCTGATCGATGCCGGCGGTGGGACCGCCACGCTGTTCATCGTGCTCGTCGGCTACACGGCGTTCACGTTGGCGATGATGGCCCAGTTCGGTCGCGACGCGTGGCGGGCGAACGGCGAGACCTTCAGCGTCTGGTTCCGACTCCTCGGACGGCTGGCGGCCTACGCCCGGGTCGACGAAGACGGGCGCGTCCGGCGCCGTGCCTTTGCCTCCGGATTGCTCGAGCCAGGCTGGTCGACGGCCGACGCGGGGCTTGCGGCGCTCGGCGTCGGGTCCATCCTGTTCGACGGGCTGTCGCAGACGCAGGTCTGGTTCGACCGGTTCGGGGCACCGGGCGTCGGTGGCGCGACGCTCCTCCTTCTGGTATGGCTCGGGCTCCTCGTCCTCGCCGCGATGGCCCTCACGAGATTCGTCGGCGTGGAGGCGACGGCGGCCGGCTTGCTGCCGATCGCGGTGGGCTATCTGGTCGCCCACTACTTCACCTACGTGCTGATCGACGGCCAGGGCATCATCGTGGCGATCTCGGACCCCCTCCAGCGCGGGGCGAACCTGTTCGGGACAGCGTTCCACGAGCCGTCCGGCGCCTGGCTCCCACCCGGATTGGTCTGGACCGTGCAACTGGCGGCCGTGGTCGGCGGGCACATGCTGGGCGCCTGGGCCGGCCACGTGAATGCCGCCGAACACACGGTCGGGATGGACGCCCGGTCGCTGACCCGGCGCGAGATCCCGTTGGCCATCGTGATGGTCGCCCTCACGACGCTCACCCTCTGGTCGCTCGGTCAGGCCCTGGTCGTGGCGCCACCCGCCGGCGCGTCGTCGGTCGACGCCGGATCGCGCGCGATGGCGTCAGACGCGAACGGCCACGCCGCCTGGGACCCACTCGTCGAGCGAGCGCACCTCTGAGAGACGACTCGCGATGTCCGGTGCGAGCGCCTCCGCGGCGGCCACGGCGGTCTCCATCGCGGTGAGGCAGAGGATCCCCTCCGCCGTGGCCGCCAACCGGATCTCCACGGCGTCCCGGACCGCGCCGGAGCGCGGGGTCGGGGTGTTGACCACGAGACGAACCTCGCCATCGGCGATGAGATCGAGGATCGCGACCTCGCCGGCCTCGGTATCGGCCGTCTCGCCCAGCTTGGCGACCGGCCGCGCGTCGTAACCGGCGGCGGCCAGCCCGGCCCGTGTGCCCGGCGTCGCCGCGAGCCGGTACCCGCTCCGGTCAGGGCCGCGGCCAGCCGCCCGAGGGTCGCCTTGTCCCGATCCGCGATGGAGAGCAGCGCCAGGGCCCCTCCCTCGCCTGGTCGCGGCGGCACGAGCGCGGCGCCAAGGAGCGCTTTCGCGAGGGCGACGCGCGGGTCGGTGTGCAGCCCGATGACCTCGCCGGTCGACTGCATCCCCGGTCCGACCGACGGATCGACGCCGCGAAGCTTGGCCGTGGAGAAGGCCGGGGCCTTGACCGCGACGAAATCGGGCGGCGGCAGGTGGCCGCCATCCCAGCCCAACTCCGGCAGCGTGGCACCGAGCGAGATCCGCACGGCGAGCTCGACCATCGGGACGCCCGTCACCTTGGACAGGAACGGCACCGTCCGTGAGGCCCGCGGATTGACCTCGATCAGGTACACGCCGTCGTCGCGCACGATGAACTGGGCATTGACGAGGCCCTTCGCCCCCAGCGCGAGCACGATCCGTTCCATCGTGGCGACGATCAGGGCCTGGTCGCCGTCGCTCACCGTGCCGGGCGGGAAGACGCCGACGGAGTCTCCCGAGTGGACCCCGGCACGCTCGATGTGCTCGAGCAGGCCCGGGATCAGCACCCGCTCCCCGTCGGAGACGGCATCCACGTCCACCTCGACCCCCTCGAGATAGCGGTCGATGCGGACCGGGCGATCGGGGTCGACGACCGTGGCAGCGGCGAGCTGGCGTTCGAGATCCTCGGGCGAGTAGCAGAAATCGATGGCGAGCCCGCCGATGACGAACGACGGGCGAACGATGACCGGGTACCCGATGCGCTCGGCGAGCGTGAGCGCCTCCTCGATGCTGTGGGCCATGCCCCCTTCGGGCTGCGGGATGCCCAACCGGTCGAGCAGGGCCGAGAACCGGGTCCGCTCCTCCGCCTGGTCGATGGCCTCGAGGTCCGACCCGAGCAAGGGCACGCCACCGCCCGACAGCGGCGCGGCCAGGTTGAGTGGCGTCTGACCACCGAACGCGACGACAGCCGGGAGCAGGCCATCCCCGTCGGTGTCTCGGCATCGATGACGCTCCGGACGCTCTCCTCGTCCAGTGGCTCGAAGTACAGCCTCGACGAGGCATCGAAATCGGTGGACACGGTCTCCGGGTTGGAGTTGATCATCACGGCCTGCCAGCCGGCCCGACGGAGCGTGTCGGCGGCCTGGACCGCGCAGTAGTCGAATTCGATGCCCTGGCCGATGCGGACCGGTCCGGAGCCGATGACGATCGCGGCGGGTCTGGCGACCGGCGGTGCCTCGGGCGCCGATCCGGCCGCGGCGTAGGTCGCATAGAAGTACGGGGTGTCGGCCGCGAACTCCGCCGCGCAGGTATCGACCATGGCGTAGCCCGGTCGTAGCCCGAGGGCGAGACGCGCGGCGCGAAGCTCGCCCGACGTCGTCCCGGCGAGCCCGGCGAGTTCCTTGTCGCCGAACCCCGCTCGCTTGACCGTGGCCAGCAGCGTGGCCGCCTCAGGGTCACCCGGATCCGCGAGCCTCGTCCCGATCGCGGCCACATCGGCCTCCAGGGCGACGTTCCTGCCCCATCTCCGCGAGGAACCAGGCCGAGATCCCGGTCGCCTGACCCACCACGGCCTGGGGCACGCCCCGTCGCAGGAGACCAAGCAACCGCCACAGGCGGCTGTCGGAGGGTTCGAGGAACCGCTTGAGCACGATGGGCGCCGCGGTCCGCTGCGCGTGGCGGGTCGACTCGCAGGCTTGACCCGCGTCGTCGACCCAGCGGATCGGCTCGTCGGCATCGGGATCGCCGGCGTAGACCCCGGCGAGGTAGTCGAACATCGGCGTCCACGAGGCGTCCTCGGCCAGCGGCCCCACCCCGGCCTGTTCCAGCCCACGAAGCGCCTTGTTCAAGGCCGAACCGAAGGTCCGGTCGATCGCCATCACCTCGCCGGTGGCCTTCATCTGGCTGCCAAGCGTCCGGTCGGCGCCGGGGAACTTGTCGAACGGGAACCGCGGCAGCTTGACCACCACGTAGTCGAGCGCCGGCTCGAACGCCGCCACGGTCGTGCCGGTCACGACATTGGGGATCTCGGCGAGGCGGCGTCCGATCGCGATCTGGGCCGCGACCCGGGCGATCGGGTAACCCGTCGCCTTCGATGCGAGAGCGGAACTGCGGCTGACCCGTGGATTGACCTCGATGACGGCGTATTCGGTCGAGTCCGGTGACAGCGCGAACTGGACGTTGCAGCCACCTTCGACGCCGAGCGCCCGGATGATCGCCAGCGAGGCGCTCCGCAGCCGCTGGTGGACCTGATCGGTCAGCGTCTGGACCGGCGCGACGACGATGGAGTCGCCGGTATGGACGCCGAGCGGGTCGACGTTCTCCATCGAGCACACCGCGATGCACGTGTCATCGGCATCGCGCATGACCTCGTATTCGATCTCCTGCCAGCCGACGAGGCACTTCTCCACCATGACCTGGTGGATCGGGCTCGCCCGCAGCCCGGCCCGGATCCGCTCGCGGTAGGCCGGCTCGGTCTCGACGATGCCGCCACCGGTCCCGCCGAGCGTGAACGCCGGACGGACGATCGCCGGCAGCCCGATCTCGCGCAGCGCGGTATCCGCATCGGTGTCGCTCTCGACGATCCAGCTCGGGGCGTACGGCTGGCCAAGACGATCGAGGAGATCCCGGAACGCCTCGCGGTCCTCGGCCATGCGGATCGCCTCGAGTGGCGTCCCGAGCAACCGGATCGGATGACGCTCGAAGACGCCGGCATCGCTGAGCGCCATGGCGAGGTTGAGCGCGGTCTGGCCACCGAGCCCGGCGAGCAGGCCATCGGGCCGTTCGCGGGCGATGACCGCCTCGACCGCCTCGACGGTGAGTGGCTCGAGGTAGATGACATCGGCGACGTTGGGGTCGGTCATGATCGTGGCCGGGTTGCTGTTCACGAGGATCGTGCGCACGCCTTCGCCGCGCAGGGCGCGACAGGCCTGGGTCCCGGCGTAGTCGAACTCCGCCGCCTGGCCGATGACGACCGGACCCGATCCGAGGATCAGGACGGACCGCGGCTTCGTGGATGGCTCGGTCACGCGCGCGATGCCGCCAGGAAGAAGCGGTCGAACACGGCGAGGGCATCGAGCGGCCCCGGCGCACCTTCGGGGTGGTACTGGACGGTCTCGACCGGCAGTTCGCGGTGCCGCAGGCCTTCGACCGATCCGTCGTTGAGATTGATCTGGCTCACGTGGAAGCCCGATGCGGCCGGCAGCGAGTCGCCGATGACCTGGACCTCGTGGTTCTGGGCCGTGACCTGGACGAGACCGAGCTCCATGTCGCGGATCGGGTGGTTCGCCCCGTGGTGCCCGAACCGCAGCCGACTCGTGTCGGCGCCGGCGGCCCGCGCGACGATCTGGTGGCCGAGGCAGATCCCGAGCAGCGGCCGACCGTCGTCGAGGATCGCTCGAGCGAGGGCGACCTGACCTTCGAGCCGTGCTGGATCGCCGGGCCCCGGCGACAGGATCAGCCCATCGATGTCCGACGACAGCACATCGGACGGGGCGGCCGTGTGCGGGAAGACGCGGACCCTGGCGCCGCGGAAGCGCATCGCCTTGACGATGTTGTGCTTCAGGCCCAGGTCCACGATCCCGATCCGCGGTCCGGTGTCGCCGGCCGCCTCGACGTCCGTGATCGCCGATGGCGAGACCTGACCGACGAAGTCCTGATCCTCCCAGCGCGTGACCGCGCGAGCGGCGGCCCGGGCCGCATCCACATCCACGGCGCCCGGTGCGGTCACGATGCCGCGCAGACAGCCGTTCGCGCGCAGATGTCGGGCGAGCGCCCTCGTGTCCACGCCGGCGATCGCCGGGATCCCGTGATCGCGCAACAACGCGGCGAGTTGCCGGGCGTCATCGAGGACCGCGGCCGTCGCGTTCGCCACGACCAGCGCCCGCAGCCACGGTCGCATCGATTGGTCGTCGTCGACGAGGCGGCCGTAGTTGCCGATCAACGGATAGGTCATCACCACGACCTGGCCCGCGTACGAGGGGTCGGTGCAGACCTCCTGGTAGCCGGTCTGGCTGGTATTGACCACGAGGTCGCCACCGGCCGCACTCGGCGCCCCGAAGGCCACGCCCGGAAAGACCGAGCCGTCCTCCAGGGCCAGCAACGCCGGCCCGAGGTCACCGATCCGCGGATCGACGACGGCACTGGCCCGGGGCGAGGGCGGGACCACCGGCGAGCTGGTCACCAGGCCCCGGATACAACGAACCCACCGGCCTCATGGGCGCGGTGGGTGACGGCGTGCGCAGACATCGATGCCTCCTCCGCCGGCCTCACGGGACCGGTACGTCGGCCTCACAGGACCGGCTTTGAAAGGACGATGTCAGGGTAGCAGGTCGGACGGGTTCAGGGACCCCCAGACACACGCATCACCCGGTCAGAAGGGACCGGGTGATGGGTGGGATGAGTCCTGGAGCGCGAGATGGATGGGAAGGAACGAGCCTAGATCGACTTTCCGACGGTGCTGAGGATCTTCGAGACCTGACCGCCGAGGAAGATGAGCGCCACGATGGCGACGATCGCGATGAGGGCGAGGATGAGGGCGTATTCAGCAAGACCCTGGCCGCGGTGCGATTCGACTGGCACGCGGTTCACGAGCGCGACGAACCGTAGATAGAAACTGGTCACTGGCCGTTCTCCTTTCTTCGCGGACCTGGCGGGCGCGTATCCCCTCCGGACCTGAGACCCGATGGTGACCGAAATACGGTCAGGGGGGAATACATCGAACGTCCCGGTGCACCGTAGGACTCGACGCACCGGGACGCTCCGCGCGGTCGATCCGCGCGCGGGGTCCTAGTCGAGTACTACATCTCGAACGGGCTGATGAGCTGGAAGTAGTTGCCATCGGGATCGGCGAAGGTCGCGATCAACGCCTTCGGGGCGACACCCGGGTTGTATGGCGCCGTGATCACCGTGGCGCCGGCGGCCTTGAATCGATCGAAATCGCCCTGGACGTCGCCGCTCTCGATGTTCCAGATGACCCTGCCCGGTTCGCCGTTGCGACCCTTGACCTGGTCGTGCGGACCGACGCTCAACGCACCCGAACCGATCTGCCACGAGCTGTACCCGTCACCCTCGAACATCGGCGCCCCGAGCAGCTTCGTGTAGTAGTCCGCGAGAGCCTTGGGATCCTCGGAACCGATCAGGATGCTGTTGAGGTTCATGCGTCCTCCTTCGTCTGCGACCGACCTGGGTCTAGTCGCGCCATGGTAGGCCGGAGGGGACGGACGTGGTCGACAGGGACCGCGGGTTTGCGGTCACGACCCAAGAGGAGTCCTGGTGAGCCCGGAAGGACTTGAACCTTCAACACAGTGATTAAGAGTCACTTGCTCTGCCATTGAGCTACGGGCCCAGGGGCCGGGATGATACCGCAGGCAGAGCCGTTCGCGCCATCGCCACGCCGCCGATGGGCGCCCGTAGACTGGCGCGATGCCGACGAGCCAGCACGCGCCATCGCCCCGGGCACGTGGTCGTCTGCGGTGTGGATCACCTCGGACTCCGCACGATCGACGAGCTGCGGTTGCGGGATGAGGACGTCGTTGCGATCGGGCCGACCAACGACCTCGAGGAACCCCTGGCCGCGCAGCACGTTCCCCTCATCGTGGGCGACCACCGGCTCCCGAAGACCCTCCGCGCCGCGGGCATCCAGGATGCCGGCGTCATCGTCCTGACCAGTGACGATGACCTCGGCAACCTCAACACCGCGCTGGCCGCCAGCGAGATCAATCCCCGGATCCGCGTCGTCATCCGGATGTTCGACCAGGAACTCGGGGCCCACATCCCACAGCTCTTCCCGGATGCTGTCGCGCTGTCCTCCTCGGCGCTCGCGGCGCCCGGGTTCGTGTCGGCGGCGCTCGATGGCGAGACCGGAAGTCGGTTCCGGCTCGCCGGTCGGTGGCTCTCATCGCGCCATGCCAGCGACCCACCCACGTCGACGACGTCGATCCCGATCGCGCGATTGCACCCCGATCGCTCGGTGGAGATGCTCCCCGATGCGGGACTGACGGACCCGGACCTGTTGCTGATCGATGTGTCCGACGCCGCCACCGGCGACCCGGATCCGACCGACCCATCGGCGAACCCGTCGTCCGTCGAGCGCGCGGGGAACCCGCTGGACCGCATCGTGGCCGCGATCCGTGACCGGCTCTCGAAGCCGGAGCGCCGCCTCGTCCGGTTCGCCGCGATCCTGCTCGTGCTCGCGTTCGCGTCGGCGATCTTCTTCGACGTCGTGGCCGGGCTGACACCGCTCGACGCGATCTCGTACGCCATCACCCTGCTGACCGGCGCCGCGCTCCCGACGAACATCGATGCCGCGAGCGCGAACGTCGCCCTGCGGATCTACGCGATCTTCCTGAGTCTGGTCGGGGCGGCGATCGTGGCTGTCGTCTACGCCTTCATCACCGATGCGCTCATCCGGTCGCGGCTGCTGCAGACGCTGGGGCGCCGGACCGTGCCGGGCAACATCCGCGACCACGTGATCGTGGCCGGTCTTGGGTCGATCGGGTACCGGATCGCGCTCGGGTTGGCCGCCCGCGGGGTGCCGGTCGTCGTCGTCGAGGTGAGCGACGACGGCCGATTCGTCTCGCCGGCGCGTGCTGCGGGATCCCGGTCTACATCGGCGACGCCCGACATCGCGAAGTCCTGCGCGAGCTCAGGCTGCCGTACGCACGAGCCCTCGTCGCCGCGACGAGCAATGACCTGGTCAACCTCTCGGCCGCCCTCAACGCCCGTGCGCTGCGGCCCGATCTTCGCGTCGTCCTGCGGCTGTACGACCCGGACTTCGCGGTTCGCGTCCAGCACGGGTTCGGGATCCGGTTCACGCGCAGCGTGTCGCACCTTGCGGCACCGGCGTTCGCGGCCGCTGCGGTCGGGTCCGAGGTGCTCGCGACCGTGCCCGTCGGCGATCGGCGGGTGATCCTGTTCGCCCGTCTGCGCGTGCCGGCCGGGTCCGTGCTCGAGGGCCGCCTCGCCTCCTCGCTCGATGGCGTCGGTCGTCTGCGGGTGCTTGCGGTCGCCGATCCGGGCTCCGAGGACGCACGCTGGGACATCCCGGCCGACGAGGTCCTCGATGCGGATGAGGAGGTCGTCGTCGCGGCCACGCGAGCGGGGCTGGGCGACCTGCTCCACCTCGCGACGACGCCATCGGATCCGCAGGCGGCCCTGCCTCGACCCGATCTGGACACCCCAGATGCGGGGATCAGCGACGTCATGCTCGACGAGACCGATCTCCAGCAGACGACCCGCGACTAGCGACGAACGATCACGCCCCGCCGATCGGCCGGGCCGTCACGCGGCAGCCGGGCAGGAGACGGCGCGACGTCCGCTGGATCCAGGTCGCCCTGCCCCGGGGTGAGGGCATTCGCCGCGCCGGACGCGATCCAAACCGCAGCGCATCCTCGGGCGACCGAGCCGAGGCCCATGCCGTGGCAACGCCCGCGAGCAGGGCGTCGCCGCTTCCGACGCTGTAGGGACCCAACTCCGGCGGCGGCCCACCGAGCCATTCGCCGTCTGCGGTGGCGAGGATCGCGCCCTCGACGCCCATCGTGACGATGGCGACCGACGCACCCCGCGATCGGAGGACGCGGGCAGCGGCTGACGCGCCGTCGTCGCCATCGACGTCGACACCAAGCGTCTCCGGCGGCCTCGGAGGCGTTGATCTTGACGAGCCACGGAGCCGTGTCGAGGACGGCCTCCAGTGGCGGACCGGCGACATCCACCGCGACCCGAGCGCCCCGACTCGCGGCGATGACGCTGAGCCGTCGATACGCATCCGGCGGGGCGCCCGGCGGCAGCGACCCCGACAACACGACGAGCGTGCCACCCGGGTCGACCGCAAGGGCCGCCGTCAGGGCGTCCTCGACATCGGGCCAGCGCTCCTCCGGCAGGACGAGACCGGCCTCGTAGAACTCGGTCAGGCGCCCGGTGGTTCGAATCCAGGATGGACAGACACGTCCGCGTCTCGCCATCGACACGGATGTACCGACCGGGGATCGCGAGCGCGGCCAACCGCGCTTCGAGCCACGATCCAGGTGTGGCCGCCGACGACCGCGACGACACTCCCCGGAAGCCCGAGCCACGCCGCCGCACGGACCACGTTGAGGGCCTTGCCGCCGGGGACCGTCGCCAGCTCCGTCGGGCGGTGGGTACCCGGCCCGGCTCCAGGTGATCGACCTCGGCGAGCTTGTCGACGGCCGCATTCAGCGACACCCCCACGAGCCGGCGTGGCCAGCCATCCGGCGCGACGGTCACGAGGACCACGCCGCAAGCGCGGCCTCGGCGGCCTCGCGCGTCGGTTGCCCATCGACCCCGCCGATCGCAGCGGTGGAGAGCGCCCCGCAGACGGCACCCATCCGGAGCGACTCGAGGACCGACCCTCCGTCCAGCCAGCGAACGAGGAAACCCGCGTCGAACGCATCGCCGGCACCGGTGGTGTCGAGCGGCGTGACCGGATACGCCGGTGCGTCCTCCACGTGCCCGGTCGCATCGACCGCGATCGCACCGGTGCCCCCGCGCTTGACGACGACCAGCGGTCCGGAGCGGGCCAGTTCGGCGGCCGCGGCGGTCACGTCGCCGATGCGCGCGATCCGGGTGACCTCGGCCTCGTTCGGGAGGAAGACATCGATCAAGGGCAGCAAGTCCAGGATGCCGCGATCCCAGTCGTCGGCGGGATCCCAGTTGGGGTCGATCGAGATCGTCAGCCCGGCCGCCCGGGCTGACGTCAGCACCTCGGCGGCCGTCTCCCAGAGGTCTCGCTGGAGGAACCAGCTGCCGATGTGGAGATGTCGGGCGCGCGACAGACGGGTCGCGGTGACGTCGCTGGAGTCGACCATCCCGATGGTTCCGGGCGCGGTCAGGATCGCCCGGTCCTGCCCGTCCGACAGGATCACGCTCGCGCCGGTCGGCACCGCTGCGTCGACCCGCACGCCCTCGATGTCGAGGCCTCGATCGACCATCGCCTCGAGCATGAAGCGGCCGAGCGGGTCGGCACCGACGACACCGACCATCGCGACGCGAAGACCCAGCCGCTGGGCCGCACAGGCCGTGATGACCGACGAACTGCCGACCGTCAGCCGGATATCGGATACGAGCCGCTCGGCCTGGCCGAACACGGGTCGCGGGTCCACATCGACGAGCACGACGTCGGGATTGAGTCTCGCCCACCACGAGCAGGTCGAACGGTCGCTGGTCGATGCTCGGCGCGGCGGTATCGGCGGACATGGCGGTCAGTATCGGGCGTACCAACCGGGTCCCGGCGGTTCGGGAGCCTTCGCGGCCGTCCAGCGCGGCTGCCACGGTCGCCCGACGCGATCCACGAGATCCGCCAAGCGGCCCAGCCGGGCGACCCCCTCGCTGGTCAGCCAGGCCGTCCGCGCCGGTTCCGCCAGCGTCGCGGCCGGTGCCCACACGGACCGGCCGACGAGCACGCCGCTCGCTCCAGCGAGGCACGCCGTCTCGACCTGGGCCTCGAAGGTGACGTCGTCGACGCCACCCGACAGCAGCACCCATGGCAGGGGCGTCGCGCCATCAAGCTCGGCGCACGCCTCCATCCACCGGTCGCGGTCGGTCACCGAGGCATCGAACGGGAATTCCGCCTTGAGCACGTCGCCGCCGATCGCCGACAGCCGTCGGGCCGTCTCGACGACCACGTCGCGCCGCGCGTCCCCGGTCAGGGCCGATCCGTCGAGACCGAAGGAGAGGGGTTCGAGGAACAGTGGCAGATCCTCGGCCCGACACGCGTCGGCCACGCTGGCCACGAGCCGTTCCTGATCCGCGGCATTCGGCGCGTCCGGGTGGTAGTAGACGAGAAGCTTCGCGGCCGACGCCCCGAGGCGTTTGGCCTGGCCGACGCTCCACCCCTCGAGCACCTGGCTCTCGCGCGCGCCGGACGCTCCCGTGTAGCCCGTGGCCTCGATGGCGACGATCAGCCCGGTGCCAGCCGGCAGCGAGCCGTCCGCGATGCATTGGGCCGCCCCGATCTCCGGGTCCAGCAAGGTTCCCGTGGCATGCCCGGCCAGGGCCCGAACGACGGTCCGCTTGAACGTCACCATCTCGTCGAACGTCGTGACGTCGGGCGCCTCGGGATGGAGTTCCTTGCGCAGGTTCTGACGGTGATCGAGGGCGAGGACCGTGAACGTGCCGCGCGCGGACGCACAGGCGTCCAGACCTCGACGAGTCCCGAGCAGCATCGACATGTTCCCGGCAGGATAGCGCCGCGTGCACGACATGCGCAATGTGCGCGCATTGTGCGCACACGACCTTGACATGCGGCGCGAATCACGCGAGTCTGCGCGTATGTCACGCACCACCCGGCGCGATCTGCTGCTGACCCGCATCGGATCCGATGGGCGCGCGTCCGTCGGATCGCTGGCCCGCGATATGGGTGTGACCCCATCCACGATCCGTCGAGACCTCGCCGGGCTCGCACGCGACGGCCGCATCGTCCGGACCTACGGCGGAGCCACGATCCAGGCCCCCGCGATGCCCGACGAAGCCGATCCTCGCCTTGGCCCGAAGCAGGCGATCGCGACGGCGGCAGCAGCCCGTGTCCGCGACGGCGACACGATCCTGATCTCCAGTGGCACGACCACCCTCGAGTTCGCCCGACGCCTGACGGACCGCCACATCACGGTCATCACCAACGCCCTCGATGTCGCCGCAGTCCTGCTCGACCGACCCGGGATCGAGCTCGTGGTGCTGGGCGGCGTCGTCCGGTCAGGCATGCACTCGATGCTGGGACATCTCGCGGAACTGGCGCTCCGGGAACTGCGCGCCGATGCGCTGTATATGGGCATCGGCGCCATCGGACCCGACCTGTCGCTCATGAACGACTCGATCCCCGAGATCCTGACCGATCGCGCGCTGCGTCATGCCGCGCGTGACTGCGTGGTGCTCGTCGACTCCGGCAAGTTCCGGACGGTGGCCCCGGCCTACGTCTTCGATGTGGACGAGATCACGACGCTGATCACCGACAATTCGGCCGACGAGGCCGACCTCGCGGGCCTGCGGGCCAGGGGTGTCGAAGTCGTGGTCGCGCGATGACCGACCCGATCATCCCCCTCGAGATCGCCCAGGGCCCCGATGCGATCCGGGCGACGCTCGCGAGCGCCGGACCGGTCGCCGCGGACGTCGGGGCTCGACTCCGTCGGGACGGGACCCGTCGGGTCTACGTCATCGGGAACGGGACCTCGTATCACTCCAGCCTGGCGGCCGCGGGTCTGTATCGGCGGACCGCCGGCCCGGACGACCCGATCGTGATCCCGTTGACCGCTGGGGCGTTCCTCACCTACGACCCACCGCTCGGCCCGGGTGACGTGATCGTCGGGATCTCGGCGTCGGGCGAGTTTCGCGACGTGGTCGCGGTCGCCGAGCGCTACCAGGGCCGACGGCCCGTCGTCGGCGTGATCCATGTGCCGGACTCCACGCTGACGCGGCTCGTCTCGGACGTGGTGATGTCCGCCGGCGGCCCGAGTGACGTACCGGTGATGACCAAGACCTTCTCCGCGACGCTCGTCGCCACCGAACTCGTCCTGCTCGGGTTGTTGGAGCCGGCGCGCGCCGACCCCGTCATCGAACAGATCCGGCAGGCCGCCGATCACGCCGAGACCGCCATCGCCGCCGTCGAGGCCGACGTGGACCGGCTCGCCGCCGAACTCGCAGACACGGAACACATCCTCGTCGTCGGGAGCGGTGCCGCGCATGTCGCGGCGCTGGAGGCCGCCCTCAAGCTCAAGGAGATGGCCATCATCCACGCCGAAGGGACCGAGACCTGGGAGATGGCATCGGGCGCGGCCACCATCGTCGGACCCGACACGATCGTGATCGCGCTGGCGCCAGATGGGCCCGGCCGAGCAGCGACGGCCGACGTGGTCCGCCATGCCGCCGAGTGGGGCGCGCGGGTCATCGTCGTCGGACCTGACGCCCTGGTCGACGGCGCGACGCTCATCCGACTCCCCGCCGATGCCGCCGAGGATCACGCGCCACTGACCGCCGTGCCGCCGATCGCTCGCGTGGCGTACGAACTCGCGCGACGACGCGGCCACGACGCCGACCACCCGGATTGGGTATCGCGCTACCGGAGCCAGGGTCTCCGCCACGTGGTGGGTGCCTGATGAGCGGGATGCGTATCGTGCTGATCGGCGCGGGCTCCGTGGAGTTCACGCGCAACCTGCTGGGTGACATCCTCTCGTACCCCGAAATCGGCCGAGGCCACGCTGGTCCTCCACGACATCGACCCGGATCGTCTCGAGACCGCGGAGCGCATGGCTCGCTGGGTGTCGAAGGCGATGGGCATGTCGCCCGGCATCGAGTCCCACCTCGATCGGCGGGCCGCGCTCGCCGGCGCGGATGCCGTGATCAACACCATCCAGGTCGGCGGCGCCGCGGCGACGCAGATCGACTTCGAGATCCCGTCGCGTTACGGGCTCCAGTACACGATCAACGACACCATCAACGTCGGCGGCGTGCTCCGTGGCCTGCGCACCATCCCCGTCGTGCTTGGGATCGTCCGGGACATGGAGGAGCTCTGCCCGGACGCCTGGTTCCTCAACTACACGAACCCGATGGCGATGCTGATCCGTGCCGTCTCGGAGCGCAGCGCGATCAAGACGGTCGGGCTGTGTCACAGCGTCTACTGGACGATCGACTCGCTCGCGGGCTACATGGGCATCCCGGTCGCCGAGATCGACCACGTGACCGCTGGGGTCAACCATCTCGCCTGGGTCCTCCGACTCGAACGCGACGGCGTGGACCTGTACCCGAGACTCCGGGATGCCGTCGCCGCCGGGCGGGTCCCGCCGGACGACCTCGTCCGGGCCGAGCTCTTCCGCCGCTTCGGGTACTACCCGACCGAAATCGTCGGAGCATCACGCGGAATACAACCCGTGGTTCATCCCGAAGGCCGACCTCGTCGAGCGGTTCAACATCCCGATCGGTGAGTACCTGTCGCGGGTCGCGCGCAATCTCGATGAGTACGCCGAGACCAAGCGCCAGCTCGACGCCGGCGTCCCCTTCGAGATCGAGCGAAGCGGCGAGTACGCCTCGGTGATCATCCACGGCCTCGCGACCGGGGAGCGGGCGAGGATCGTGGGCAACGTCATGAACACGCCCGACCTGCTCCCGGAGCTGGCGGCCGATGCCTGTGTGGAGGTGCCCTGCGACGTCGATGGCGATGGCGTCCACCCGATCGCCCCGGGACCGCTGCCGCTTGCCTGCGCCGCCTACGTCCACCCGGCGGTGGACACCCAGGCGCTCGCCGTCCGTGCTGCGCTCGATGAAGACCGCGGTTCGATCTACCACGCCGTCCTGTGCGACCCACAGGTCCAGGCCCGTTTGACGCTCGATGACGCCTGGAAGATGACCGACGAGCTGATCGCCGCGGAAGCCCGATGGCTCCCGGCGTGGTTGGGTGGCACGGCGTGATCCGTCGCGCCATCGAGGAGGAGGTTCCGATGTTCGAAACGACCACGCGGCCGATGCGACGTCACCGTCTGGTGGCAGCGATCGCGGCCGTGACCCTGATCGTCATGGCCTGCGGATCGTCAGGGACCAGTTCCGCACCGAGCGGACCGGCGGCCACCACGGCCGCGGGCTCGCCGGCGGGATCGGCCGCAGCACCCGCGTCGGCGGCGGCACCGGCGTCGGCCGCGACCGGCTCGATCGAGTATTCGATCTGGGGCGACCCCGCGGAGATCAAGAGCCAGACCAAGCTGGCCGAGCTCTTCGAGGCGAGCCACCCCGGGATCGACGTCAAGGTCCAGGTCTCCGACTGGGATAGCTATTGGGAGAAGCTCCTCACCGGACTCGCCGGCGGAGCCGCGCCCGATGTCTTCGCGATGGACGGCCCCCTCTTCCCCGACTACCAGGCCCGCGACGTCCTGCTGAACCTGAGCCCGTACATCGCCCGCGACGGGTTCGACACCACGCAGCTCGTCGATCAGGCCGTGTCCGTGCTCAAGGCGCCGGACGGCGACCAGTACGGACTTCCCCGGGACATCAACGTCATCGGGCTCTACTACAACAAGGACATGTTCGATGCCGCCGGCATCCCCTACCCCGACGACACCTGGGACTGGGCCAAGCTCGTCGAGGTCGGCAAGCAGCTGACCCTCGACAAGGATGGCGACGGCCAGACCGACCAGTGGGGGCTCTACACCGAGACCACGGACATGGAGAACTACTGGCTCTCGCTCGTGTGGCAGAACGGCGGCGAGTTCTTCGGACCGGACGGCAAGTCAACGGCCCTGACGACGGACGCCTCGGCCGGCGGGATCCAGTTCCTCCAGGACCTCATCTACAAGGACAAGATCCTGGCCGAGCCGGCGATCTTCGCCCAGACGGGCGACGCCTTCGAGCAGGGTCTGGCGGCCATGGAGATCAACGGATCGTGGCTCGTCCCGACCGACGAGGCGGCGGGTCTGAACTTCGGCATCGCGCCGCTCCCGAAGGGTCCGGCCGGTCGCGCCACCTCCGTCAATCCGACCGGCGCCGTCGTCTACAAGGGGACCAAGTCTCCGGATGCCGCCTGGGAGTTCGTCAAGTTCCTGGCCAGCCCCGAGGCGCAGCAGCAGCTCATGCAGCTGAAGGCGTCGCTGCCGGTCTCCAAGGAAGTCCTCGCGGGTCCGTTCCGAACCTCGTTCGATGGCGCCCAGGTCTTCGCCGATAGCCTGGCCTACGCCAAGGCCAAGCCGTCGTTCGCCGGCTTCGAGGAGTACACCACGCTCCTCCAGGGCGAGCTCGACGAGAACGTCTTCAATGCCCCGAACAAGACCGCCCAGGCGGCCCTCCAGTCGGTGGCTCCGCAACTCGACGCCCTGCTCGCGAACAAGTAGCAGCCGACGGTGACGCGCTCACTCGCGACCTCCGGGTCGATCGCGCCGCCTCCGGTCCCACGCCGTCGCGGCCGCATGAGCCGCGACGGTCGGTGGGCCGCGCTCTTCCTGGCACCGACGATCCTCGGCCTGGTCGTGCTGTCGGCCGGTCCGATCCTCGCATCCTTCGCCCTGAGCCTGACCGACTGGGACCTCCTGTCACCGCCGACCTTCGTCGGGCTCGACAACTTCACGCGGCTGCTCTCGGACGAGCGCTTCCTGCTCGCGCTCCGCAACACGGCCTTCTTCACGGTGACCTCCGTCCCGATCGGGCTGGTCCTGGGTCTGGGGCTGGCGCTCGCGCTCGACCAGCGGATCCGCGGGATCGCGATCATCCGCACCGCGTACTTCCTGCCGGTGGTGACCTCGACGGCCGCGATCGCGCTGGTCTGGCTGTGGATCTACAGCCCGCAGGGCGGACTGCTCAACGAGCTGCTGGGGATCTTCGGCATCCCGGCCCAGAAATGGGTCACCGACCCCCTCTGGGCGATGCCATCGATCGTGGCCATGAGCGTCTGGCAGGGCCTCGGCATCACGGTGATCATCCTGCTCGCCGGGCTCCAGTCGATCCCGCAGGAATACCACGATGCCGCGGCCGTGGACGGCGCCGGACGATGGGCCAGGTTTCGGTTCGTCACGCTGCCGCTGCTGACGCCGACGCTGTTCTTCACCGGCATCCTCGCGTTCATCGCGGCGTTCCAGGTGTTCGACCAGGTCTACGTGCTGGCGCGCCCGGGCGAGCCGACCAAGGCGACGATCACGCTCGTCTACTTCATCTACCAGGACGGATTCGAGCAGTTCAAGATGGGCTACGCCTCGGCGGCCTCCTGGATCCTGTTCCTGATCGTCGCGGTCCTGACGCTGGTCTACTTCCGCTCGCAGCAGCGGTGGGTGCACTACCAGTGACCGCCATCGTCAAACCGTCCCCACCACCCGCTCCGAGACGCCGGCGTCGGCTCCATCAGGCGCGGCGCCTCATCCTCGTGACCCTGCTCATCGTGGGCGGCATCCTGATGATGCTGCCGTTCTTCTGGATGGTGCTGACCTCGCTCAAGACGCGGGCCGAGGTCTTCGGGGCGCCACCGCTCAGCCTGCCCACCGGTCCCCACTTCGAGAACTACGCCCACATGTGGTCGGCCCTCCCGGACGTCACGTTCGGGACGTTCTTCCTGAACTCGATGAAGCTCGCGACCCTCAATACCGTCGGCGAGCTCATCAGCTGCTCGATGGCGGCCTACGCGTTCGCGGCCCTGAAGTTCCGCGGCAAGGGGCCGCTCTTCGCCATCATCCTCGCGACCCTGATCATCCCCTTCCAGGTCGTGCTCATCCCCAACTTCATCCTCTTCCGGATGCTCCCCCACCCCACCAGCGCGAGCGGGAACTGGATCGGGACGCAGGAACCGTTGTGGGTCGGCGCGTTCCTTGGCGGGGCCTTCGGGATCTTCCTGTTGCGACAGTTCTTCCTCACGATCCCCATCGAGCTGGGTGAAGCCGCCCGAGTCGACGGCGCGAACCCCTGGCAGATCTATCGCCACATCTACCTGCCGCTCAGCAAGCCGGCCCTCGCGACCGTGGCGATCTTCACGTTCATGTGGACGTGGAACGACCTCATCGATCCGTTGATCTACCTGCGACAGCTCGACCAGTACACGACGACCGTCGGTCTCGCCTTCTTCCAGGGCCAGTTCGTCGGCAAGTGGCCCGAGATGATGGCCGGCGCGCTCGTGAGCCTCGCGCCGATGATCGTGTTGTTCGTGGCCGCCCAGCAGGTCTTCGTTCGAGGGATCGCCATCACCGGCCTCAAGGGGTGACCGACCCGGCCAGTGGCACCGACCCGGTCGGCGGCGGCGACCTGGCGCTCCGCGACTATCGCCCGATGCAGCAGCTCCGCGCGCATGGTGTCGGCGTCCCCGAGCCGCACCTACCGACCATCGACGCGCACAACCACCTCGGGTCGCCGTTCGGTGGGGACTGGTCGGCGCGCACGGCCGCCGAACTCGAGACGGCCCTCGACGCGGCGGCGATCGAGGCCATCGTGGATCTGGACGGTGGCTGGGGCGATGACCTGGCGCAAGAGATCGAGCACTGGCAAGTGGCACTCCCCGGTCGCGTGGCCGTGTTCGCCGGTCTCGACTACGAGCGATGGTCGACCGATCGCGACTTCGGCGAGACGGAGGCCGCCCGACTTCGGGCCGGCGTGGCGTCGGGCGCGCGAGGCCTCAAGGTCTGGAAGACGCTCGGACTCGGCGCCCGCGATGCTGCTGGACGGCTCATCGCCGTCGACGACGCACGGCTCGATCCGTTGTGGGCGACCGCCGGCGAACTTCGGGATCCCGGTGACCATCCACGTCGCGGATCCGATCGCCTTCTTCGATCCGCTCGATGCGCGGAACGAGCGCTACGAGGAATTGCTCGAGCACCCCGATTGGCACTTCTGGCCGGCGCGGCCGACCGGGCGACCGGACCTTCCAGGCTTCCCGGCCTTCGACGAGATCCTCGACGGGCTCGAGGCGGTCGTCGAGCGTCATGCAGGCACGACCTTCATCGGGGCGCACGTCGGCTGCGCGGCCGAGGATCTGGCCCGGGTCGGTCGCATGCTCGAGACGTATCCCAACTGGAACGTCGACATCGCGGCCCGGATCGCCGAGCTGGGCCGACAGCCATACACGAGCCGCGCGTTGATGCTCCGCTGGCCAGACCGGATCCTGTTCGGCACGGATGCCAGTCCCGACCCGTCGGTCTACGGTGTCCACCGGCGGTTCCTCGAGACGTTCGACGAGTCGTTCGCGTACGACGTCGAGCCCGACGCGGCCCCATCGCAGGGCCGTTGGCAGATCCACGGTCTGGGCCTGCCTGACGAGGTCCTTCGGGCGATCTACGCCGACAACGCCCGGCGGCTGATCCGCTTCGACTGACGGGCGTCGGGTCGGCCTACCCGCCGCGTCCAGGTGGCGGCTACCCCCGCTTTCGCGCGACCCAGATCTCCTCGCTCGGCCATTGGTGTGCCCATTCGCCGGTCACGAACGGGTACGACGTCGTGGCTCCGACCGGCGCCTGCAGCTCGATCATGTCCTCGACATCGAAGTCGTTCGCCCGCAGCAGACGGATCCAGTCGCCATACCCCAGATGGAAGTTGACCGACTCGTCGCTCTCCCACTCGAGCCGATGCAGCCCGAAATACGGACGAACCATCTCGATGGTCGCCGCGGCATCGTCCTCGTCGGGCTCGCAGAGCACGAGGAACGTGCCGTTCACGAGGAAGATCAGCTGGCCACCCGGTCGCAGGAGCCTCGACGCCTCCGGGATCCACCGATAGGGATCGGCCCAGATGCTGGCGCCGTACTCGGAGATGGCCAGATCGAAGCTGGCATCGGGGTACGGCACGGTCTCCGCATTGCCGTGGAGGATCGGGAAGTCGATGCCGTGTTCCGCCTGAAGTCGCCGCGCGGTCGCGATCTGCTGCTCGGAGTTGTCGATGCCGACCGGGCGCGCACCGCGTCGGGCCAGCCACGCGGAGATGTACCCGGTGCCGCAACCGAGTTCGATGGTGTCCTTGCCCTCGAGGGCGTCGGGGAACAGGTGGACGGTCGACTCCGGGATATCCCAGATCCCCCAGGTCTCCTCGCCCGGCGTGAGGCGCCATGATCGTTCGCCTCCGGCGACGTAGTCCACGGCCCAGCGGTCCCACGCCGTGCGGTTGCGCCGGACGTGATCCGGCAGCTCGTCGGCCGTTTCGCCCGCGGTGTCGGTCACGACGGCTGGTTGTCGATCTGGGCTCGTTGCAGACGCCCGCTGAAGTCGACATAGATCGACTTCCACTCGGTGAACGTGTCGAGCGCCGCATGCCCGGCCTCGCGGTGGCCGTTGCCGGTCTCCTTCCAGCCACCGAACGGCAGATGCGTCTCCGCTCCGGTCGTGCCCGCATTGACGTAGACGATCCCGGTCTCGAAGTCACGCATCGCCCGGAATGCCTGGTTCACATCGCGGGTGAAGATGCTCGATGAGAGGCCGTACGGCGTCTGGTTGAGCGCGAGCATCGCCTCGCCGTACCCATCGACCGGGATGACCGAGAGGACCGGTCCGAAGATCTCCTCCTGCCCGATCCGGTCCATCGCCCCGACGCCCGCGAAGATGGTGGGTTCGAAGAAGTGGCCGTAGGCAAGATCGCCGGTCGTGGCGCGCGCGCCACCCATGACGAGCTCACCCTCGGTCCGCCCGATGTCGATGTAGGACGCGACCTTGTCGACGGCGCCGCCGTTGATGAGCGGGCCGACGTCGGTGGTCGCCTCGAGCCCGGGACCCAGCCTGAGCGCCTTCGCACGGGTCTCGAGACGCTGGAGGAGCGGGTCGACGACCTGGCGATCGACGATGACCCGGGAACAGGCCGTGCAGCGTTGTCCGGTCGTGCCGAACGCCGACCACAGGATCCCGTCCGCGGCGAGGTCGAGGTCCGCGTCGGCGAGCACCACGACCCCGTTCTTGCCACCGAGCTCCATCGCCAGCCGCTTGAGCCGCGCCCCGGCCTTGACGGCGATGTCCTTGCCGGTCGCCGAACTGCCGGTGAACGAGATGACCGAGATGTCCGGCGACTCCACGATCGCGTTCCCGACCTCGCCGCCGGCGCCGGTGACCATGTTGACGACGCCCGACGGGAAGCCCGCTTCGGCCATGAGCTCGACGAGGAGCGTGGCGCAATGTGGCGTGTCGCTGGCGGGCTTGAAGACCACGACGTTGCCCGTCACGAGGGCGGGCATGATCTTCCAGCACGGGATCGCCATCGGGAAGTTCCAGGGCGTGACGATGCCCGCGACGCCGATCGGCTGGCGGATGCTCATGGCCCACTTGTCCGGCAACTCGGACGGCGTCGTGTCGCCGAACATGCGCCGCCCCTCGCCGGCCATCAGGTACGCGATATCGATGCCTTCCTGGACATCGCCGCGGGCCTCGCTCAGGACCTTGCCCATCTCGCGCGTCATCGCTCGGGCAAGACGCTCCTTGTGCTGCGCCATGAGCGCCCCGAACGCGTACAGGATCTCGCCCCGCTTCGGGGCCGGCGTCCGGCGCCACATCGGGAGCGCGGTCTCGGCCGCCCTGACCGCCATCGCCACGTCGGCGCGGGTGCCCTGCTGGAACCGGCCGATGACGTCACGATGATCGGCCGGGTTGTGGCTCTCGAAGGTGGCACCGCTCGTGGAGTCGCACCACTCCCCGGCGATGAAGTTGCGGAAGGTGGTGGGAGCGGCGGTGGACTCGGTCATGTCGCGCATTGTGGTCCGCGCGCGACCGGTTCGTCAGACCCGTTCGACCGCCATCGCGACCGAGCCGCCACCACCCAGACAGAGCGTCGCGAGCCCATATCGGCCCTGGCGACGGGCCAGTTCGTGGAGCAGCGTCGCGACGATCCGGGCGCCACTGGCCCCGATCGGGTGGCCGAGCGCGATCGCGCCGCCGTTGACGTTGACCTTGTCCCAATCGAAGCCGAGGGCGCGACCGTCGGCGAGCGTCTGCGCGGCGAACGCCTCGTTGATCTCGATCAGGTCGAACGCCTCGATCGGCAGCTCGATGCGCTCGAGCAGGCGTCGGACGCCCTCGATCGGCGCGAGGAACAACCACTTCGGCGCGACCTCGGCCTGGGCGTATCCGACGATCCGGGCGAGCGGCTTGAGGCCGAGGCGCTCCACGGCCCGTTCGCTCGCGACGACCGTCGCCGCCGCGCCGTCGGTGATCCCAGGGGCATTGCCGGCGGTGACCGTGCCGATCGTCGCGGCACCCCGATCCTCGCCGTCCGGGAGGGCGAACGCCGGCTTGAGCCGAGCGAGGGCCTCGATCGTCGAATCGCGCCGCGGGCCTTCATCGACGCCCACCACGGTCTCGCGTCCCTTGGCATCGCGAACCGTGACCGGTGCCATCTCCGCGTCGAAGCGACCGGCGTCGATGGCGGCGATCGCTCGCTGGTGGCTGGCCAGGGCGAACGCGTCCTGGTCCTCGCGGCTCACGGACTCCTTGATCGCGACCCGTTCGGCGTGCGTGCCCATGTGGCAGTCCTCGATCGCGCACCAGAGCCCGTCGTGGACGGTCGCGTCGATGAGTTCACCGTTCCCCAGCCGAAGCCCGAAACGAGCGCCCGGCAGTAGGTATGGAGCCTGATTCATCGATTCCATCCCGCCGGCAACCACCACCTCGGCGTCGCCCGCGCGGATCTCGGCGGCGGCCAGCATGATGGCCTTGAGCCCGGACCCGCAGACGCGATTGATCGTCGTCGCGCTGGTCCCATCGGGCAGACCGGCCCGCAGGAGCGCCTGGCGTGCGGGTGCCTGGCCGGCGCCCGCCTGGAGGACCTGGCCCATCAGGACCTCGTCGATCTTGGCTGTCGCCGGATCGAGTCCGGCCCGCTCCACGGCCGCCCGGATCGCGACACCACCGAGCTCCGTGGCCGGGACCGTGCTCAGCGCGCCGCCGAACTTGCCGATCGGTGTCCTCGCGGCGCTGACGATGAAGACGTGCCCATCCGGGCCGGGTGCGGTCGGGGTCATGCCCTCGATGCTACACCGCGGCGTCGTTCAGACCGGCCGTGGCTCGCGGGGGTAGGTGTAGAAGCCCTGGCCGGTCTTCTGGCCGAGGTGACCGGCCTTGACGAGCGCGACGAGGACGTTCGGCGGGCGAAGGTGCTCGAGACCCAGGCCTTCCTCGACCACGCGCATGACCTGGAGACAGACGTCGAGACCGATGAAGTCGGCGAGCTCGA
The DNA here is from genome assembly GCA_963778805.1 of uncultured Chloroflexia bacterium. Classification (GTDB taxonomy): domain Bacteria; phylum Chloroflexota; class Limnocylindria; order Limnocylindrales; family CSP1-4; genus SPCO01. The sequence goes on from CAVZVT010000005.1 coordinate 781,152, forward strand.
GCGGTCCCATCGGGTGATTGAGCCCGACCCGTGCCCCGGCATCGATGTCCTCCGCCGTCCCGACGCCCTGCTCGAACGCGCGCATCGCCTCGGCGAGGAAGGGCATCAGGATCCGGTTGACGATGAAGCCGGGCTTGTCCGCCGAGACGATGACCTGCTTGCCCAGTCGACCCGACAACGCCCGGACTGCCTCCACGGTCTCGTCCGAGGTCGTCGCCGAGCGGACCAGTTCGACCAACGGCATCACCGGGACGGGACTGAAGAAATGCATCCCGAGAAAGGCGGTCCGTCGCGCCGGCGCGACGGACTCGGCGAGACGGTGGATCGCGATCGAGCTCGTGTTGGACGCGAAGATCGCTCCGGCGGGCGCGTGCCGGTCCAGCTCATGCCAGAGCGCGTGCTTGACCTCGAGATCCTCGAAGACGGCTTCGATGACGACATCGGCGTCCGAGGCACGCCGCAGGTCGTCGGTCGGCTCGATGCGCGCGAGGGTGGCATCGCGGTCGACCAGCGTGAGCTTGCCCTTCGCGACCGCCCGGTCGAGGTTGCCGGCGATCCGCTCGCGACCGGCCTCCGCCCGTCCGAGATCGGGCTCGTAGAGCGTGACGCGTCAGGCCGATCGCGGCGTGGACCTGCGCGATCCCATGCCCCATCAGCCCGGCGCCTGCCACGAAGACCCGCTCGATCGTCATCCACGCAGCGTACCGCGGCCGTCGTATCGTCTGCCCGTCGACGTTCGTCATGGAGGCGGGATGTGCACCTGATCGACTGGTCTGGCCCGATCTTCGGTCCGGGATCCGAGTGGTTCTGGGCGTTCGCCCAGTTCATCGCCGTGGTCGTCACGTTGTTCGGCATCTATCGGCAGCTCCGCAGCCAGGGCGCGACGAATGCCATGCAGCGGATCGAAACCGTGCAGGGACGGTGGGACTCCCCGCGGATGGCCTATGCGAGGTTGGAGTTCGCCCTGTACATGCGCTACCAGGACCGCGCCGCGGTGCCGTTCACGACCTACATGCCGATCCTCGACTTTTGGATGGATCTCGCGCTGCTCGTCGATGAGGGATACATCAGCATCCGCGAGGTGGCAGGCAACTACGGGCTGACCATGCAGATCTGGAGCGCGCTGGCGGCCCCGGCCGTCGAGGCCCTCCGTACCGCGAACCACCGCCCCGAGCTGTATAGGGAGGTCGACGACCTGGTCACCAGGATCCGTGCGGAGGATCGACGGAGCGACTCGCCACCGGTGAACCTCGTCGAATCCACGATCCGACGCTCACTGGACTTCGCCATCGCGGCAAACACGACGCGGCTTCGACAAGAGACAGCCTGGCAGTCGGGTGACATCCCGTCGGCTCCGACACCCGAGGTGGCGTCCTAGTCGATGCACTCGGCCGACTGGATGGCGATGGGTGCCGCGGGTGCCGCGGCGCAGGGCCCTAGGGTCGACCGAGGACGGCCAGTAGCTGGTCGGCGGCGGCATAGGGGTCGAGGCGATGCTCGGCGACCTGGGTCAGGACGGTTCGCGTGGCATCGGCCCGGTCCGGATCGAGCAGCGATCCACGCAATCGCTCGCCGAGGATCGCCCAGACCTGGGCTTCGGCGCGGGCCAGGCGTGCGGCCGTGGCCGCGGCACCCGTCGTGAGCTCGCGACCTGCCCCTCGATGCCGGTCCAGCGCGGCGAGCAGTTCGGGCACGCCGGCACCGGTCGCGGCGGTCGTGATGAGGACCTCGGGCCGCTTGGGCGTCGGCCGGTCAGGCGCGGCAGGACCCCGCCCGGTCGACGGCACCAGCATCGCCCGCAACTGCGCCGCCGTCCGTTGCGCTCCGGGCTTGTCACCCTTGTTCACGACCACGAGATCGGCCACCTCGAGCAGCCCGGCCTTGATCGCCTGGACCTCGTCGCCCATCTCGGGCGCCTCGAGCACCACGGTCGTGTCCGCGGCGGCCGCCACTTCCACCTCGCTCTGACCCGTGCCCACGGTCTCGATGAGGATGAGATCGAACCCGCAGGCGTCCAGGACCGCCGCCGCGGCACTGGACGTCGACGCCAACCCGCCAGCGTGCCCACGTGACGCCATCGACCGGATGAAGACATCCCCGTCGTCGGCATAGGCCTGCATCCGGACGCGATCGCCGAGCAGCGCCCCACCCGTGATCGGGCTCGATGGGTCCACCGCGATCACTCCGACCGTGCGACCGGCACGACGGACCTCCGCGATGAGCGCCGAGACGAGCGTGGACTTGCCCGCCCCCGGGGGACCGGTGATCCCGACGAGATGGGCTCGCCCGGCCATCGGATACAAGCGTCGCATGGCGGCCTCGGCGACCGGCGTCCGGTTCTCGACCGCGGTCAGGAGTCGGGCGGTCGCCAGTCGGTCGCCGGTCGTGGCCGCAGCGACCAGCCCGTCCGCCCGGGAGCCCGGATCCTCCCCCACCCTACTCGCGCGGTCGCGCGTTCGAACGGAGGTACGCGGCGACCTGCGCGATGGTGGTGCCGGGACCGAAGACCTCGGCCACGCCGGCAGCCTTCAGCGCCGCGACGTCGTCATCGGGGATGATCCCGCCAACGGTGACCAGGACGTCACCCATCCCCTGGGCGGCGAGCAGCGCGGTCACGCGCGGGACCAGCGTCATGTGTGCGCCGGACAGGATCGACATCCCGACGACGTCGACATCTTCCTGGAGCGCGGCCGTGGCGATCATCTCCGGGGTCTGTCGGAGACCCGTGTAGACCACCTCGAACCCCTCGTCGCGCAGACCGCGGGCCAACACCTTGGCGCCACGGTCGTGGCCGTCGAGCCCGGGCTTTGCGATGAGCACCTTGATGGGGCGGTCCGGCATGGGTCGATCGTAGCGCGTCGGGCGTCCGATCACGAACTGTGGATCACAGGACGCTGCCCCGACCGCGACGGCCGGGGCAGCGAGCGCCTGGAAGCGATCTAGGCGTTGGCACGACTGAATGATCGCGACGCGACCCAGACCGAGACCACAGCCAGGAGGGCCGTGAATGTGACGCCGATCGGGATCTCCGGATCACTCCAGTGACCGTTGAACAGCGCCCGTGCGGCGTCAACGGCGTGGGTCAGCGGGTTGAGGGAACTCACGAACTGAAGCCAGTCGGGCGCAAGCGCCATCGGCAGCAGGATGCCCGACAGCAGCAGCAGTGGCAGTGCGACGCCCTGCACCAGCGGGGCGAACGCATCCTCGGTCCGGAGTGCGAGCGCCGCCGCGTAGGACAACGGGGCGGCGACGAGTCCGACGAGCACGATCAGGTCCGAGCGCGACAGCGATCCCGGCCGCATCGATGGTGAGCCCGAACGGGATCGAGAGCACGATCATGAGCATCGCCTGACCCAGCAGGATCACGACATCCCGAAGCGAGCGACCAAGCAGCATCGCCGAGCGGCTCATCGGGGTGACCCGCATTCGCTCGACGACGCCGCTTCGCAGCTCGGCGATGAGGCCGAACCCGGCGAACGCCGTCCCGTAGATCGCGATCTGGATGAGCAGACCGGGAACGAACCAGTTGAACGAGCTCGTCCCGGATGCCGCGGTGGCGGCCTTCGTCGCCCCGGCGAGCAGCGGTCCGAAGAAGACCAGGTACAGGATCGGGATCATCATCCCGAACACGAGCCACATCGGCTGCCGGATGGTCAGCCACAGGGAACGATGAAAGATGAGCCAGGTATCGCGGATGGTCTTCATGGCAGGGTTCCTTGTCGTGGTCAGCGCCGGGAGGTCGTGGTCGAACGCGGTCGCGGTCATGCCGCCGGCTCCTCTCGAAGCGAACGGCCGGTCTGGCGAAGGAAGACGTCATCGAGGCTCGGCCGAGCCAAGGTGATCGACCGAACGTGGAGATCCGCTCCATCAAGCAACCGCAACAGGTGCGGCACGGCGGTCTCGCCCTGGTCGACGTAGAGTCGGACGAGGGTCTCCTCACCGGTCGCCTCGCGGACGAATGACTGGTCGCGCACCAGGGTCAGCACTCGCTCCTGGTCGCCGTCCACGCCAAGCGTCACGACGTCGCCCGCGACCTGCCGCTTGAGTTCGTCGGCGGTGCCTTCGGCCACGATCTGCCCGTGGTCGATGATCGCGAGACGGTCAGCGAGCGCGTCGGCCTCTTCGAGGTAGTGCGTGGTGAGGAATACGGTCGTCCCTCCGTCGCGAAGGGCTCGGACCTCGTCCCACATCCGCGCGCGGGCCTGTGGGTCGAGCCCTGTCGTCGGCTCGTCCAGGAAGAGCACTGGCGGGCGGTGGACGATGCCGAGCCCGACATCGAGCCGGCGCCGCATGCCGCCCGAGTAGCTCGAGGTGGGGCGATCGGCCGCTGCCTCGAGCTCGAGTGACACGAGGATCTCCTTCGCCCGCGCCTGCGCCGCGGACTTGTCCATGCCATAGAGGCGCGCCTGGAGCACCAGCTCGCCGCGGCCGGTCTCAGCGGGGTCCGTCGAGCCGCCCTGGGGGACGTACCCGATGCGCCTCCGAACCGCGTCCGGATCGCGCGCGAGATCGGCGCCCGCGACCGTGGCGCTGCCGCTGGTCGGCTTGAGCAGCGTCGCCAGCATCCGCAGGGTCGTGGTCTTCCCTGCCCCGTTCGGCCCGAGGAAGCCGAAGATCTCGCCCGCCTCGACGTTGAGGTCGACGCCGCTGACGGCCTCGACCGAGACCTTGCGGGTCTTGAAGGTCCGACGCAGGTCGTGCGTCTCGATCATCGCCATGGTTGCCTCTCCCATGTCCTATGCTGGCCGGGTCACTTGCGCCGCTCAGTCATCTGGGACATTATCTGCACTGCGCAGATAATCACCGGCACAGGAGCACATGTCAACCATGGAACGTCGAGAGAGTCTGGAGAGCGTCGTTCGCGCCCTCCGGCGGGTGAACTTCCAGGGCTCGATCTTCGGGCAGTCCGTCGCGATCCGACTGGGCCTGTCCGAATCGGACGTCGATGCCCTCGAACTCCTGATCGATACGGGAGCGGCCACCGCGGGCAAGCTGGCGGAGCTGATGGGCCTCACCACCGGCGCCGTCACTCGCGTCATCGATCGTCTGGAACAGGCCGGCTACGTCCGCCGCGTATCGGATCCCGCGGACCGCCGACGGGTGGTCGTCGAGATCGTCCCCGAGAAGGTCTCGACGCTCGAGGGCATGATGTCGTCGCTCGAGGAGGCTGCGCACGAGGAGGCCGAGCGCTATTCGCCGGAGCAGCTCGCCCTCATCAACGAGTTCCTGTCCCGGATGGCGGATCTGACCCAGACCGAAGCGGCCCGACTCCGCACGACGACCGACGACCCGACCGTCGCCAGCGGACCGTCCGAGTACGTCGCGCCGCTGGCCGGACTGACGAGCGCTCGGCTGACCTTCCGGTCAGGGGCGCAGGACCTTCGAATACGGCCGGGTCGCTCCCCCATCGAGCTGTATCGCGGCCGGTTCGATGGCGCCACGCCACAGGTCCGCGTCCGCGACGGGCGAGTGCTGGTCCAGTACCGCGGGATCCCCTTCGACTGGCGCAAGCGGACCGCCACCATCGGTCTGAACCCGGCGATCCCCTGGACGATCGAGGTGGTCGGCGGCGTCAACCGGCTCGAGGCCGACCTGCGCGAGATCGCGCTCCGGCGTCTCGAGGTGGTCGGCGGTTCCGAACGGATCCAGATCGAACTCGGACCCGCCCGCGGCGATGTCGCGATGAAGGTGACGGGCGGCGCCAAGTCCATCCGATTGGAGCGCCCGACCGGTGTGCCCATCCGTCTGCGGGTGTATGGCAGCAGCGGGAGTGTCGTCATCGATGACCAGTCATTCGGGACGCGTGGCGGCGACACCATCATCGAGCCGCCCGAGTGGGCCGCAGCCCACGACCGCTATTTCCTCGAGGTCATCGGCGGGGTGAAGTCGATCACGATCGTCGGGCGACCGTAGTTCGCGGCCCCGCGACACTCAGGCGTCCGGCGGTCGCCGGGCGAGATGGTCGAGGAATTCGGCACGGGTCCGGTCACGGGTACGGAAGAGCCCCAGCACCGATGACGTCGTCATGATCGTGCCGGGCTTGCGCACGCCACGCATGACCGCGCAGAGGTGGGTCGCCTCCATCACGACACCGACGCCCTGCGGCGCGAGTCGGTCCTGGAGGAATTCGGCGACCTGCTGCGTGAGCCGTTCCTGCACCTGGAGGCGCCGCGCGTACATCTCCACGATCCGCGGGATCTTGGACAGCCCGATGACCCGACCTCGCGGGATGTAGGCGACCGCCGCCGTCCCGAAGAACGGGAGCAGGTGGTGCTCGCACAGCGAGTAGAACGGGATGTCCTTGACGATGACCATCTCGCTGTAGCCGATATCGAAGATCGCCCCATTGATCAGGCGATCCGGGTCGACGTGATAGCCCGCGGTCAACTCGGCGTACATCCGATGCACCCGAGCCGGCGTGCCCACGAGACCCTGCCGGTCCGGGTCCTCACCGATCTCGGTCAGGATCTCGCGGACCGCGGATTCCACGCGGTCGTTGCCGGGATGCTGTCCGGACCCTTCGATGATGGACGCGGCACTCGGCGGCGTCTCGCCGATCTCGGTTTCGATCTCGTCCACGATCACGCGGACATGATCGGGCAATCCGGTGGGCTCGGGCATCGGCGCGGTGGCTCCCTCTGCAGGGCGCGATGGTACGTCGGACGCTGGTACGCTGCGGTCCATGGCCAGCAACCTCGTCGACCAGCTCCGGTTCACCCGCGCCGAATGGCGACGCGGTCTCGTCGGGATCTCCGATGCGGATGCCCGCCGTCGCGTCGAACCCATGAACTCCCTGTCCTGGATGATCGGCCATCTCGCCTGGCATGAGCGCCTGGTCTGGGCCGAACGCGGACTCGGGCTCACGGTGGAGCCCGTGCTCGACGCGCTCGCCAACGGAGCCGAGGCCACGACGCCGTCGCTCGAATCGATGTGGGCCGCGTGGGGACGGATCGTCACCCTGGCTGACCCGTTGCTCGATGGGCTCACGATCGAGACGCTGGAGCGGCCGCAGGCGTTCGATCGGCGGTCGGACGCTCCGGCTGCCGGCACGGAGCTGCTCCACGTCATCTATCACTACTGGGGCCACATCGGCGAGGCGTCGGCCGTCCGCCAGATGCTCGGACACGAGCGACCGCCCGAATTCGTGGGCGACATCGACACGCTCGCTCCGTATCACGGCGATCACTGACCCATGGCCCATCCTCGTGTCGAGCAACTCCACTTCGCGCGGTCCGAGTGGGTTCGCGGTCTGCGCGGGCTCTCGGAGGCCGACGCGATGCGTCGTCTTGCACCCATGAACTCCATCTCGTGGATGGTCGGTCACCTCGCGTGGCACGAGCGCCTGATCTCCATGGAGCGCGGGCTGGGTCAGCGGGTCGAGCCGGCCCTCGACGCGGTCGCGAACGGGGCGCCGGCCTCGACGCCGTCGCTCAAGGCGATGTGGGCGATCTGGCATCGAGTCACCGATGCCGCCGACGACTATCTCGACACGCTCACGAGTGCCGACCTGGAGCTCCCCCTCCCCCACGACGGTCGCAAGGACCCGCCCGCGGCCGGATCGCAGCTCCAGCGGATCACCTACCACTACTGGAACCACATCGGCGAGGCCTCGGCGGTGCGCCAGATCATGGGCCACACGCGCCTGGCGCAGTACGTCGGCGACATCGAGGCCATCGCGCCGTATCGTCGCGAGACGTAGCCGCTACCCGGGCGTCTACCAGCGACGACGCCCAGGTAGTCGTGCCACAGCAGCCGGGCGGCGACCGAACGCCACGGACGCCACGCCTCGCCGATCTCGATGAGTTCCTCCGGCGCCGGGCGGCGGCCAAGACCGCGCACTTCGCCGGCCGCCGTCGCGAGCGCGATGTCGCCGACCGGCCACACATCGGGCCGTCCGAGGACCATCAGGAGGTAGATCGTCGAGGTCCAGCGACCGATGCCCGGGATCGCCTCCAGCGCCTGCTGGACCGCGGCGTCGTCGAGCGTCGGCATCGACTCGAGATCGAGCGCGCCTGACTCGACCGCGGTCGCGAGCGCACGCCCGTAGCGTGCCTTCTGGCGGCTGAACCCGATCACCAACAGCTCCGCATCGGAGAGCTCGAGGAAGCGCGCCGGCGTCAGTGGGTCGGCGGCCGCCAGCAGCCGATCGAAGGCGGCCCGTGCCGAGGCCAGCGAGACCTGCTGCTCGAGCACGATGTGGAGCAGCGTCGCGAACCCTGGCGCCCGGTCCCACAACGGCGGGAGCCCGAACCGTGCCACGATCCCCGCGAGGTCGGCGTCACGTGCCGCCAACTCGCGAACGGCGGCATCGAGCGTCAGCCGGGTGAGGGCGACCGGTACCGTCGTCAGACGACGGATCCGCCCGCAGTGAACCCGGCCGCCGGACGCGGATCGAATGGTCGGCCCTCGGCGCCCCTGAGCCACGCCCGGGCGTTCTCACCGAGCGACGGCCGGTGGTAGCCGCCCTCCTGGAGGATCACGAGCCGGCGGCCCAGCGTGGCGACCCGACGACCGACCTCGTGGTACACGTCGGTGGTCAGCGCGAAGTCGCCGATCGGATCGAGTCCGTACGTATCGAACCCGAGTGAGACGACGACCACCGAACCCGGCACGGCCGCGATCGCGTCGATCGCCCGGTCCGTGGCCTCGAGGTAGTCCTCGTTGGTCGCGCCGGCTCGCAGCGGGAGGTTGAGGTTCTCGCCGGCGCCCTCCCCTTCTCCGGTCTCGTCGGCACGGCCCAGGAAGTACGGATACGCCCGTTCGGGATCCGCATGGATCGAGACGTAGCGCACGTCCCCGCGCCGCCAGAAGATCTGCTGCGATCCATTGCCGTGGTGATAGTCGACATCGAGGATCGCGACCCGCTCGCCGGTAGCCGCGGTGATGGCGTGGGCGGCGATCGCGGCGTTGTTGAAGAAGCAGTAGCCGCCATACATCGACCGCGCCGAGTGGTGCCCCGGCGGTCGGCACAGACCATAGGCCGCGTTCGCCCCACCGAGCACGAGGTCCACGGTCGTCATCGCGACATCGACGGCGCCGCGTGCGGCCACATAGCTGCCCGCGACGAGCGGCGCCGCGGTATCGAGACCCCAGTACCCAGCGCGTCCGCCGGCGAACTCCGGCTCGCGCACGAGGGCCTGGACGGCCTCCGGGCTCATCCCTTCGAACATCTTGTAGTTCGGGTAGGTATCCGCGCTCAGATATGGGCGATCGACTCCCTGTCGGCGGTGTTCCGACCAGGCGACCTCGAGGAACCGGACCATCGCCGGTTCATGGACCGCCGTGATCGGGGCCTCGCCGTGGTCGGTCGGTCCGATCCGCTCGAACCCGCCATCGGCGTCGAGCGTCGTCCGGATGATCTCCGCGCGCTCGGCCACCTCGTTCGCCGGCACGGGTTGACCCATGAACGTCTCGAGCGTGACATCGTGGCCGAGGTGGGCTGGCGTGTAGACGACCTGCATCGTGTCCTCAGGTTGCGGGCGTGATCGGGACCGCATCGGCGAGCGACAGGATGGCCGCGCTCACCGAATCCGGACGGTACCGCATCAGGTTGTGGCCGTCGTGGCCGAACGACACCCGTCTGATCGTGGACCCGCCGGTCGCTTCCCGGGCCGCGCTGGCCGAGGCGAGCGCGTGGTCGGCGACGCCCGGGGCATCGTCGCCCGAGACCGCCGCGGACAACGCGATGATCGGCGCCTCGACCGCGGCAAGGGTGGCCACCGGGTCATAGGCGAACATCGTGCGAACGCACGCCTCGAGGACATGCGGACGGGTCACGGGCACGACTCGGCCGGCATGCGTCTCGACGATCGTCGCCCGCGCCGCCCGCTCCTGGTCCGCATCCCACGTGACGGGGTCGAACGCCGCCCGATCCGCGAGGAAGGCCGCGAGTGAGCGCATCACCTCCGGAGGTTCATCGAGACCGCGAAGGAAGCCCTCGACATCGAGCCCGGTCGTCGCCTCGAGTGGCATCCAACCGCCATCGACCAGGACGAGTCCAGCACACCGGGACCCAAGGCGGCGCGCCGCCTCGGCGGCCACGATCGCCCCGAACCCGTGCCCGGCGAGGACGACTCGGTCCTCGTTCGAGCCGAGGAGCCCCGAACCCTCCGCGACCGCGACGACGTCCTCACCAAGGACCGCGAGGTCGTAGGCGCCGGTCTCGGTCGGGGCATCGGACAGGCCGTGACCGCGCAGGTCCATCGCCACGACCGGCCGGGCGGCGCGAACACGTCGCGCCACGGGCGTCCAGGACCAGGCGGTGTTGCCAAGCCCGTGGATCAGGAGCACGCCAGGTCCGTTCGTCGTCGCCGTCCCGGGCATCGCCATCGGAGCCCCCCCAATCGAGGAAGTGGACCCGATCGCCAGCACCCACGACGACCACGAAGCCATCCGGCTCTGCCGTCAGGTCCGGCGCGGGCACGGCATCCGGTCGCAGCTCCATGGACCCTAGGATAGAGCGACGATGGTCAAGCGCCGACGCGGCTCCCGGTCCTCGCCACGTGACCTCCGACGGCACCGCCCGTTCGAGGAGCTCGTCGAGCGCGCCCTCGCCTCGATCCCGATGCCATTCGCCTCCGCGCTCGACGAGGTGGCGATCGTCATCGAGGACGAACCGACGCGTGACCAGCGTCTCGAGAACGATCTTGGGCCAGACGACACCCTCTACGGCCTGTACGAGGGCGTGCCCAGGATCGAATGGGGCGCCGACGCAGCGGTCGTCCCGAACCGCATCTCGATCTTCCGGCTCCCGCTCGAGGCGGATTTCGCCGATCCGCAGGATCTCGAGGACGAGGTCTGGATCACGGTCGTGCACGAGCTCGCCCACCACCTCGGCATCGATGACGACCGACTCGCCGAGCTCGGGATCGACTAGCGGATCAGCCGGCGAGCAGGGCGATCGTGATGGCCAGACCCAGCCACGCGATCGCGATGAGCGCCCACATCGAGCGCGTGATGACGCGGAAGACCGGGCGTCCGCGCGAGCGTGAAGCTGGGTCGTGGTCACCGCCGGCGCGGACGCGATCGAGCCCCATCGTCGCGCGGGTCAACCCGACGAACATCACGACCTGCGGCGCGAGGGAGATCGCGGTGACGGTGTACAGCAGGGTCCCGAAGGCGAACGTGACCGCCACGATCCCCAACGTGACGAGCGTCAGGCCGGCCGGTCCCGAGTCGACGCCAAGACCGAGGCCATCGAAGAGGCGAAGGGCGATATCGAGGCCGGCCCCCAGCCCGAGGTAGATCAGCAGGAACGCGGTCACCTCGAAGAGCGCCACGATCGATGCCGCGACCTTTCGAGCCCGATAGACGCCGAACGACCGCCGGGTGGCTTCCCAGGCTCCGACGTCGCCCAGCACGATCCCGGACAGCACATAGGTGAGCGGCGCCCCGACGAGCACCGCCGCGATGGCGATCGCGAGGAAGGCGCCTTCACCCTCCATCGGTGCGGCGGATTCCAGCACGACTTCGATGGTCGCCTGCGCGATCGAGAGCGGGATCCCCACGATGATCGCGCCGCCGATGGCCCGCCAGAAGACCGTCCTCGAGCGGGCGATCGCTTGGTGCGTCGTCAACGGTCGATCCGCGAGCCGGCCACCCAGCAGGGCGATCGCCACGTTCCGGCTCTCGACCGCGGCGATCAGGACGCCGAGCGCCATCGGCCAGAGCAGGAAGTGGTACCACCCGGCGGCCGCACCACGCGCCAGGTCGTCGCTTTGCGACACCGTGAGGTGCAGCGTCCGCACCTCGAACGCCCAGGCGGCCAGCGCGAATGGCGCGACCGTCCCGACCACGATGGTGCCGATATAGAACGACGCCCGGCGCATCTCGTCGTTCGCCCGACTGAGCAGATCGAAGCTGGCACCGAGCAGTCGCCGTGTCGAGACGAGGGCCGGCACCGACGCTCCGGTGCCGCCGGGCAGGACGGGCTCGAGGGACCCGTCCGCGATCACGCCGAGGCGCCGGGCAGCGTGGCGGCGCTGGCCAGAAGCTCGCCGAGACGGCCGACTTCGACGTTCCCGCCCGACAGGACCACCGCCACCCGTTCGCCGGCGCGGAGCGGGATCCGACCCGCCAACACGGCCGCGAGCGCCGCGGCACCAGCGGGCTCCAGGACCTGCTTCAGCCGCTCCATCGCGAACCGAAGCCCCGCGAGGATCGTGGGGTCATCGAGGAGGATGATCCCGTCGAGCAGCGACCTGGTCATCGCGAGCGTCAGGATGCCGGCGAACGGCGCCCCGAGGCCATCGGCCACGCTCTGTGGCTGGATCGTGACGACCGTCCCCTGTTCGATGGCGAGCGAGACGGCATTGGAGCGCTCCGGCTCGACGCCGTAGACCCGGCTGCCCGGACGGCGACCCTTGACCGCCGCGGCGACACCCGAGATCAGCCCGCCCCCACCGACGCCGACGACGACGACATCCACGTCGGGCAGGTCGTCGACCAGCTCGAGACCGACCGAGCCGTTTCCGGCCACGACGGCCGGGTCATCGAAGGGGTGCACGAACGTGAGACCTTCCTCGTCCCGGATCCGTCCCATCTCCGTGAAGGTCTCGCCGACGTGCGCCCCGTGGAGGACGACGCGGGCGCCGTAGCCGAGGCATGCGTCGACCTTCGAGCGGACCGCCGCCGCCGGCATGACCACGGTCACCGGGACGCCGGCGGCCCGTCCGGCCCACGCATACGCCTGACCAGCATTGCCGGCGGACATCGTGATGACACCGCGGGCGCGGGCCTCGTCCGAGAGCGTCATGATCCGGTTGCTCATGCCTCGGGCCTTGAACGACCCGGTCTTCTGGAGCTGTTCCGCCTTGAGATACAGGCGGTCGTCAGCGATCCCCGGACCACCTGCCGCCACGATCCAGCGAGCGGCCGTCGAGGAGGTCAGCAGCGGGGTGCGATGGACGACCGAGGCGATGCGCTCGCGGGCGGCCTCGATCTCCGCGAGGGAGACCGCCTGGACATCGGTCGGGTCGAGCATGCGGCGGAGTATGCCATCCGCTGCCGGCGTCTCGACGGGATACTTGCGCGTTTGCGCAAATATCGATATGATGCCCGGGTGTTGGATTACCTCCCAGTCTCCGCCGAGGCTGATCGAGAGCGGTACGCCGCGATCGGTCGGGCGTTGGCGGACCCCAAGCGACTGTGCGTCCTCGAGTCGCTCGCCATCGGCGAGTTGTCGGTGAGCGACCTCAGCACCCGGGTCGGCTGCCAGGTCCCCAACATGAGCCAGCATCTCGCTGTCCTGCGCAATGCCGGTCTGGTCACCAGCCGGCGCGAGGGCAGCACCATCCTCTACCGCCTCGCGGACGCACGCGTCCTCGAGGCCTATCGACTCATCCAGGACATCGCCCGGTAGGGCGAGCGGGAGAAAGGATCCATCCGAATGGCGGAGATCAAGGTCGCGACTGACGCGAATTTCGAGGAACTCGTCCTCAAGGCAGAGCGACCGGTCGTGGTCGACTTCTGGGCCGCCTGGTGCGGGCCCTGCAAGATGGTCGCGCCCGAGATGGAGAAGCTCGCCGCCAAGTACGACGGCGCCGTCGACGTGGTGAAGGTCGATGTGGACGCCAACCCGCGTCTGTCGCAGGCCTTCAACATCCTCAGCATCCCGACGATCGCCTTCTTCCGACCCGGCGAGCAGCCGCAGGGCGTCGTGGGCTTCCGGCCGCTCGAGCAGCTCGAGCAGCAGTTCAACCTGGCGCAGTTCGCGGCCGTCGAGGCCGAATAGCCGGTCCTCCTCCTCCCGCGACGGCCCCGGTCCGCAAGGATCGGGGTCGTTCGATTCCCGGGACCGACCGATCAGCCCGCCGCGTGTCTCGCCGCGGACTCCAGCCAGGCCACGGCTCGATCCTCGGCATGGTCATCGAGCGTCACCGGGGCGAAGCGGACCCAGTCCGGGCCACGGTCGGAGGCGTCGGTGTCGGGTGTTCGGCGGGCGGCCGCCGCGACGGCCGGGTCGAGTCGGAACTCCCCGACCCCGTCGGACACGGCCACCGCGATCAGCTGCCCGGACAACCGGTACTCGGTGGTCCCGCCAGCCGTCGACGTGACGTCGACGCCGTCGATCTCACCGGCGATCTCGGCGAGGACTTCGGAGAGGGTCACCCGCGTGGAGCGGCCAGGATCGCCTCGAGGTCCGCGAGGTGGTCGCGATAGTGCTCGATCGTCTCGGCGTCGAAGCTTTCCATGTGCGTCGGATGCTTGATCCAGCGGGACTCCGGGACGACCGTGAGCGTGCCGCGCAACTCACCGGGCTGCGACCGGTAGCGGGCGCGCAGCTCGTCGATCGGCAGGTTCGACCAGGACGCCTGGATCTCGTCGTTCACGGCCTCGCCGCCACGGGTCTCCCAATCCGAATCCACCCGGGCGATGGTCGGGCTCGTGTCGCCCATGGCGAGTTCGCGCGCCACATCGAGCGACACGGCCTGCCACGCGAGCATGTGGGCCATGAGGTCGCGACCGGACCAGCCATGCGCGTCCGGCACGACCGCTTCGAGGGTGTCGTCGGGGAGATCCGCGAGCGCCTCGTAGGGCGCCCACGCATCGCGCTCCTCTTCGAGGAATTCCATCGCGTCCAGGTACATCGCCCCATGGTAGCCGTGACGGTCACGGTCTAGAGTCCCTCCATGCATCGGTCGGGGGACTATCAGTCGACGCCACTGTCGGACGACGCGGTCGGCGTGGCCGACGTCGCCGAGACGGCCACCGATGCACCATCCGAGCTGGCGCAGGACGCCGGCGCACTGCTCCTGCCCGACGGGGTGGCGAGGCGGACCGGGGTGGTCTTCGTCCACGGGATCGGGAACCAGGGACCCGCGGAGACCTTCCTCGACTGGTCCGCCCCGATCGTCGACCTGCTGACCGAGTGGCGGATCGCCCTCGATGCGGATCTTCCAGCGAGCGAGGTCGCCGACGTCATCAGCGATCCGGTCCGCCGGGCGGAGTTCAGCTTCAACGCCGCGTCGGCGCCGTATCTCGAGATCACGGTCCCGGCGGTCGTGCCGACGACGGGGCCGGTCTGGCCCGAGACGACGTGGGTCATCACCGAAGCCTGGTGGGCAGCGGACATCCGGCCGCCAGACGTCGGTCGCGTGATCGATTACCTCCGTCGGCGGATGGCGACGCTCGTGGCCGGGATCTCGACGGGGTATCGGGAACGAGCCCCACATCTTCTCGATGTCGCCCAGGAGACGGACGTCGTCGGAGCCGGCCGTCCGCCACTGAGTTGGCGCCTGATCGAGCGACTCGACTGGGCGCAGGCCCGGACCTTCGGGGCCAGACCGATCGGCTGGACGATCGCGGCGGTCGGAGCGATCGCCCTGATCGGGTACGACCTGCTGCGGCGGATCCCGATCGGAGCGCTCCAGGACTTCGCCGTGCGGCGGATGATCGACAGCTTCCTCGTCGACTGGTTCGGCGACCTGCCGGTCCTCATCGACGATCCCGTTCAATCGGCCAATGTCCGCGCGCGCCTCGCGGGCGCGATCCGACGACTCGAGGACGACGGTTGCGACGCGATCGTGCTGGTCGCGCACTCCGGCGGCGCCCTGGTGAGCTTCGAGACACTGCTTGATCCGGCCTATGCGCACCTCCGGGTCGACAAGCTGATCACGCTCGGGCAGGGACTCGGGCTCGCCTGGCGGCTGGCCGCGGACCCCGACGTGCACGAGATCACGCCCGGACATCGATTGGTCGGGAACCTTGCCGCGGCTCGCCCCGGTCTTCGCTGGGTCGACGTCTGGGCGTCGTACGATCCGGCGCCGGCCGGTGCCCTCCCGGCGCGGAGTGGTCTCGTGAATTCGTCGGCGGCGGTGGTCGACACGGGCGAAGGCCCGGACGAGACGTGGCTCGTGCGCAAGGACGTCGGGACGACGCCGGCGACGATGGACGCCCTCGCGGAACAAGCCGGACTGGACCCGGTGGCCCCGCGGATCGAGGTCGAGAGTCGGCCGGTCACCAACGAGATGAATGTGCTGACCGATCACGGCGGGTACTGGGCGAACCCCGAGGGCTTCCTCATCCCGCTGGTCCGACACCTCGATGCCGCGCTTGGGGAGGCCGGGGCATCGCGATTCTTCCGAGATCGCGCGGACCGCACGCGGCGCATCGTGTGGCGACGACAGCGCGTGGCCGCATTGGCGACGTGGGGCTGGCTCTGTTCGCTGGCGGCCATCGCGAGCGTCGGCGCGTTCGTGGTGCTCGCGATGACGGGTGACGGCCGCCTGCGGGCCGCCGGCGATGGGCTGACCGCGGCCTGGTCGTACGTTCCCGGCCATCAGCTGATCTCCGGTCCGGTCGAGGGCATCGGGACCCTGATCGGTGCGATGGCCGATGCGATCGGCCTCGAGGGGCTCGCGGACCGGCTTGCGAGCCTGGGCTCGCCGCTGCTGGGGCTTGGCTTCGTCGTCCTGCTGTTCTACGCGATGGCCCGGATCGGGGCATGGCGGTGGCATGACTGGGATCGGCGGGAACGGGCCGACATGCTGCCCGAAACGCCGAGGTGGCCCGACCGAAGCAAGCCCGCCGCGCAGGCGGTCGCGCTGGGCACCGGGCTGCTCGGCGTCATGCTCGCGATGTTCGGGTTCGCGGCCGCGATGGTGGTCGTCATCGCGGCCGGAGCCATCGTCGGCGCCACGATCTGGGCGGCGCGACCGTTCGCGCGCGCGGCGGTGCTAGAGTCCCGGTCCGATGCGTGACGATGAACCCTTGGTCCCAGCCCTGCCGCCGGTCGATCGGACCGCGACGGACCGCCTCCCCGACCATGCCCTGACCCCGGAACTGCTCGCGAGCCTCCTTGCCGACGGCGACGACGAATTGGCCGCCTGGACGCTTCGAGAGGCCCTCAAGGAGGCGTCCCGGACCGCGGTCTACGACGGGCTCCTCGCGGATGCGATGCGGTTGATCGGCGAGCGCTGGAGTACGGGCCAGTGGACCGTCGCCGAAGAGCATCTCGCGAGCCAGACGCTCCTGCGCGCCCTCGACCGCATCCGACCCGACCTTGGGCCTGAGGGCCGTGTGGGTCCGCTCGCGGTCCTTGCCGGGGTCGCCGGGGAGCATCACATGCTCGGGCTGGTCTGCCTCGACCACGTCCTTCGTGAGGCCGGCTGGACCGTCGCCGATCTTGGCGCCGATGTGCCGACCACGGACCTCGTCCGGTTCGTCGAGCGGAACGAGGCGCGGCTGGTCGCGTTGACCGCCTCGGATCCAGAACGGTCGGAGACGATCGCGGCCGTCATCGAGGCGATCCGGGCCACCACGGACGGCGCCGGCGCGGCAGCCATCCCGATCATGCTCGGCGGGCGCCTGGCGGGCGATGCGGGGATCGGTCACGCCCTCGGCGCCGACTGGACGGGGACGACCCTGGGAGGCGCCGCGGCCTTTGCCGCGACGGTGCTGGACCAGCCCAGCTAGCGAGCCGAGCTAGACCGACACCGGTTCTCGGTACTCGCCGAAGACCTCGCGCAGGACCGTGCACTGTTCACCGAGCGTGGCGTAGGCACTCGCACAGCGGATGAAGTGCGGCATCAGGTTGTCCTTGCTGCTGCCCGGCCGGGATGCGGCGTCGCGCAGACCCGCCAGCGCGGTCGCGACGGCGTCCGGGTCACGGTCGCGGCGGGTCCGCGCCAGTCGGGCCATGTGGGCCTCGAACGAGCCGGGGGGGACCTGCAGGACGGGCACCGCGGTCACCTCGGCGTCGTCGA
Source organism: uncultured Chloroflexia bacterium (assembly GCA_963778805.1). Classification (GTDB taxonomy): domain Bacteria; phylum Chloroflexota; class Limnocylindria; order Limnocylindrales; family CSP1-4; genus SPCO01. The sequence continues at coordinate 798,857 of CAVZVT010000005.1, forward strand.
CGTACGCATTGACACCCACGACCCGGCGCTCGCCGGCATCGAACTCGCGCTGGTATCGATAGGCTGCGTCAGCGATCTCGCGCTGCGGGTAGCCCTCGGTGACCGCGGCGACCATCCCGCCCCGCCGGTCGATCTCGTCGAGATACCGCTCGACGGCGCGCTCCGTCTCCGTGGTCAGCGACTCCACGAACCACGACCCACCGAGCGGGTCGACCGTGGCGTCCACGCCGGTCTCCTCGGCGATGATCTGTTGCTGGCGGAGGGCCAGCAGGGCCGCTTCGGCCGTCGGCACCGCGAGCGCCTCGTCGTGGGCATCGGTGTGGAGCGACTGCGTCCCGCCCAGGATCGCCGCGAGCGCCTGGATCGCGACGCGGGTCAGGTTGTTGAGGGGTTGCTGTGGCGTGAGCGAGACCCCGGCCGTCTGCGTGTGGAACCGCATCCACGCCGAGCGCTCGTTCGTGGCGCCGTAGCGCTCGGTCATCAGTCGATGCCAGACGCGGCGCGATGCCCGGAACTTGGCGATCTCCTCGAAGAAGTCCGAGTGCGAGTTGAAGAAGAAGCTCAGACGCGGCGCGAAGTCATCGATCGGCAGCCCTCGCTCGAGCGCGGCCTCCACGTACGCCATGCCGTCGGCGATCGTGAAGGCGAGTTCCTGGATCGCGGTCGAACCGGCCTCCCGGATGTGGTAGCCGCTGATCGAGACCGTGTTCCACCTCGGGAGTTCGCGGGTCCCGAATTCGATCGTGTCGGTGACGAGCCGCATGGACGGCTCCGGCGGGAAGAGATACTCCTTCTGCGCGATGAACTCCTTGAGGATGTCGTTCTGGGTCGTCCCCTCGAGGCGCTCACGCGGGACGCCGGCCCGTTCCGCGGCCACGATGTACATCGCCCAGATCGGCGCGGCCGGAGCATTGATGGTCATCGACGTGGAGATCCGGTCCAGGGGCAACCCGGCGAGGAGGACCTCCATGTCCGCAAGGCTGCTGACGGCCACCCCGCACGTGCCGAACTCGCCCTCCGCCTCGGGATCGTCGGTGTCGTAGCCATACAGGGTCGGCATGTCGTACGCCACCGACAGACCGGTCTGCCCGGCATCGAGCAATTGCCGGAACCGGGCGTTCGTGTCCTCGGCCGCCCCGAAGCCCGCGAACATCCGCATCGTCCACAGTCGGCTCCGATACGCCGTCGGGTGGATCCCCCGGGTGAACGGCGGTTCGCCCGGCAACCCGACGTCGCGCAGGGCATCGAACCCGAGCGCGTCGAGCGACCAGGGTCCGTACAGTCGATCGACCGTCGTGTCGCCCAGGGTGGCGAACCGGGGCTTGCGTTCCGGCGCGCGCTCGAGCGCGGGCGTCTCGCGATCCCTGGTCCACGCCTCGCGGCGAGCCGCCCAGCCATCGCGGCGAGCGGCCTCATCCTGCGGATCCGGCGACCGACGGGTCATGGCCGCGACTCTAGCACCCGGTCTCCGTGGCCCTCAGCCGCGCTCAGCGTCGCTCAGCGTCCGGCGAAGGCGTCGATGGCCTCCTGGACCCGGGCTTCGGGCATGTCGTGCGTCAGGACCACGTTGACCTGATCCGCGGTGGCCGACGGCCAGACGATGACCGTCTGCTGCCGATCGCCGGTCTGGGTGTCCAGGCGCCGGCCCTGTCGGCCCGCGATGGTCGGTGAGGCTTGCGCGACGATGCTCGTCCGGCCCGCCGATGCGGCGCTGTTGGCATAGAAGTCGGCCAGCAGATCCGAGGTCAGCCCAGGCGCCTTGAAGACGGCGATGACCACCGCTGGATCCCCGAACGTCCACGTCCCTCCAGCGAACCGCACTTCCTTGATCCCGGCCGCGGCCAGCGAACCGAGGTTGACCGGCGTGCAGTTTCGCCCGGAGTCCAGCCGATCTGGCGCGGCATCGTGGTAGGTCGTCGGGATCAGCGCCTCCAGTTCGGGGTACGCCCCGGGCACGGCGCCATCGCTCGTGCAGACCCCGGTGGGGTCGAATGTCGCGGACGGAGCGCCCGTGCACGCCGAGAGCGCGAGGGCGAACGGGATCGCGAGCGCGACCAGGATCGCGCGCCGGGGTCGGGTCATGCGGCAAGCGTAGCCAACGTTGCGCCGATGCGCCGGGGGCGGTGCGTGGCGGCACCTGGTACCACCGTCCCGGTCCGGTGCGTGGATGCGCCCGGTCAAAGTGTCCAGCCGATTCGGGACGAGGGTCACATTGCCCCGCCGACCGCGCCAGCCGTAGTGTTCTGCCTACGCCGACCCGCGATCGAACTGGGAACGAACCTGGGGCGTCGGTCACGGAACGGGAAACGGACGTCGACTCGGGGATGGTCTGAGTCGCTGATCCCGGATCCCGATCACGAGCCGAATAACTGGGCACTCGGCCAACAGGCCTGGTGGACCGTCGGGACGGCAGCGCTTATCTCTTTCCATCACTCAGCGACTCGAACGCCCTCCGGTATCGGGGGGCGTTCTCGCGTCCCCGGGGCGGTCAGGCGGCGCTGTCAGGCGGAGCGGCCAGGACGCTCCGGCAACGGACGCGCACGGCGTCGGATGCCGCGGCGATCGAGATCCGCCTGGACGACGCGGGCCGCCGCGACGAGATCCGGGTCGCGAGTCACGGTCCCGGCCAGCCAGTCCACGTACGACGGCTCGAACATCGCGATCTGACCCAGCGTGTGCCCGTGGAACTTGCCGAACTCGACTTCGAAGGCCGTCGCCCGCTCGAGACTTGGTGGGTCGGGGCGTCGGAAATGGCGGACCCGGCCTCGCACCATCGGACCCGTCGGGGTCGAGGCCCGCGGTGGCTCCCCCTGGACGACCTCGACCCGGGCCGGCGGTTGACCCGGAAGGACACCGCTCCGCCCGGCGTGGCCGGCGCGCCCACCGGCCAGGTCATCCCTCGCCTGGAACGTGGCACTCGTGTCGACTCGCCCGGTCACGGGCGGCGTGGGCTTTGGTCGGGGTGGGCCGCCGCTGCGCCTGGTCGGACCCGCCCCACGGAAGGAGGCGTCGTCGGTCTCGCCTTCGGCGCCGCTGGCCCCGCTCCGTCGACCGGTCCGGGCCTCGCGTGTCAGCGATGCGTAGGCCTCGTTGATCTCGGCCATCTTGCGCGTGGCGACGCGCGACGCGGCCGGATCGTCGCCCGTCAGGTCCGGGTGATGGGTCCGCGCCAGGCGGCGCCACGCCGCCTTGATCTCGGTCGGGGTCGCATCGGGTCCGACGGCGAGGACATCATGCGGGTCACGGGTGGCCACGGGGGAAGTGTACCGGCGCCGGCACGCTTGACAGGTCGGTCGGTCGTGGCGTCCCCTTGCGTCATGGGAAAGGTTCGCCGCGTCGGGTTGCTCGCTGCGCTCACCGCCGCGCCACTCGGGCTCGCGTATCGGTTCGCGCTCGCGTACCGCGTCCGCGCCGGCTACCCGCGACAGAACCCGCCGCGCGTGACCCCCGAGGCGTTCGGGATGCCGTACGAGACCCTCACGGTGCCGTCGGACGGCCTCGAGCTGCCGGCCTGGTTCATCCCGGCCCGTGGCGGCGCCCCCGGCCCGGGCATCGTCCTCGTCCACGGCTGGGAATCCGCGCGCGACCGGACGCTCCCGATGGCGGTCTTCCTGCACGCCGCGGGCTTCCATTGCCTTACGTTCGACGTCCGCGGACACGGCGCGAATGCACCCGAGGTCCTCCCGATCAGCGCTGGCGAATTCGGCGCGGACACGAGTGCCGCCTTTCGGACGCTGCTGGCCCGACCGGAGGTCACGAGCGGCGGCGTGAGCGGGCACTCCATGGGCGGGATCGGTGCCATCCTCGCGGCCGCGGCCGATCCGCGGGTCGCGGTGTTGATCGCGTCATCGACACCCGCCGACCCGTATGCGCTGACCCGGCAGACCTTCCGGCTGGCCCGTCTCCCGATCCCGGACCCGATCGCCTACCCGCTTGCGTGGCTGACCACCCGGGTCTATCTCCGGCCACGACGACATGTGGCACGCGACATCAGTGCCCGCCACGCCATCGCGCGATATCGAGGCCCGATCCTGCTCGCCCATGGGGCCGAGGACGTGGTCGTCCCCCCGGCCCATCTCGAGCGTCTCGCCACGGCCGCACGCGGCAGTCGCGGGACCGGCGACGCGCCGGTGGAGACCGTGCTCGTCGCCGGCGGACAGCACTCCTGGCTGTATGAGATCGCCGAGTATCGACGAGCCGTCGCCGCGATGGCCGCCCGCGGTCTCGGCGGACCGTTGTCACCCGAAGCGGCAGGCGAGATCGCCGCCGCGACACCCGCCGAACGGATCCCCGATGGCGAGGTGGCCTTCGCGGCGACCGAGGAGATCGAGAGCGGCGCCAGGACCCTGGCGAAGGTCATCCTGCCAGGCGCCACGGCGCGACCGACGCGACCGACACGATCGACGCCGCCCGACCGACAGGCCGCGGGCGAACCATGACCGAGGAACCGGTCTGGGACGCGATCCGGACCAGACGCGCGATCCGTCGATTCGCCGATCGACCCCTTGAACCGGCACACCTGGAGCGGATCCTGCACGCCGGGCGTCGCTCGGGCAGCTCCAAGAACCTCCAGCGATGGGCGTTCATCGTCTGCCGAGATCGTGTACATCTCGGCGAACTCGCCGCGCTGGGGCCATGGGCCGGACATCTCGCCGGCGCCGCGGTCGCGGTAGCCCTGGTGACACCGGACCCGGGCGGCGCCGATGCACCGCTGTCGGTCATGTTCGACCTGGGGCAGGCCGCCGAGAACATGATGCTCGCCGCCTGGGAACTCGGGATCGGCAGCGTCCCGGCGACCGTGTACGACCAGGATCTCGCCCGTCGGCTCCTCGGCCACCCGCTCGACCAGCACTGTGAGTACCTGCTGTCGTTCGGCTATCCGGCCGATCCGGCGGACCTGACCAGGCCACCGTCGGCCGGTGGTCGATCGTCACTGGATGAGCTCATCCACGAGGAGCGCTGGTAACGCGTCCCGGCGGTCATTGCCAGCGGAACTTGCGCGACGAGATCGCGAAGCACACGACCAGCCACCCGACCAGGACCAGCGCGCAGGTCGTCAACGGGGCGATCGGGGCGCCGCCGACCATGACCTGTCGCAGCGCATCCGCCAGGTACGTCAGCGGGATCAGCCGGGCGATCGCCTGGAGGAACGGTGGCATCTGGTCGATCTGGAAGAACACGCCCGACAGGAACATCATCGGGAACTGGACGATGCTGGTCATGCTGTTGGCGGCGTCCTCGGTCGAGGCGAACGAGGCGATCACGTAGCCAAGGGCGAGGAACGTCACGGCTCCAAGGACCACGAACGCGAGGGCCAGGGCCATCGAACCCACGATCTGGACCCCGAAGACGAGCGTCCCGACGGCCACGATGATGATCGTCTGGACGAGCGCGATGAGCAGGCGCATCAGGACGTTCGATCCGACCAGCTGCCAGCGTCGCAGCGGCGTCGCTGCCAGGCGCTTGAGGATGCCCTTCTCCCGATCGGCCACGAGCGCCACCGCGGCAAAGATCCCGAGCTGCATCACCGAAAGCCCGAGGATGCTGGGCACGTAGTAGCTGATCGCGTTCAGGCTCTCGGTCTGGATCGACTCGGACGCGGCGACCACCAGCGGTGGCTTGCCGCCGAGGTTGACGATCCCGAGGGCATTCCCGACGACCGAGTAGACCGCGCCGGCGAGCTGCGGCCGGCTGGTGTCGGTCAGGACGCCGATCTGGGCCGGCTGCCCGCCGCCGGTCGCCGTCGATGCCGCGAGCGACTCGGCATACCCGTCGGGGACCACGATCACCGCGTCGATCTTGCCGAGGTTCATCTGATCCAGCGCGTCGACGCGCGTGGACTCGACGAGGGTCACCCCGGGCTGACTGGCGAACGTGGCCCTGAGTTCGGCAGACGCCGCCGATGGCGCGGTATCCACCCAGCCCAGCATCAGGCGCGTCGCCGATGCCGTCGAGAAGATCGAACCCGAACATGCCGATGAAGACGAGCGGGAAGGCGATCGTCCAGAACAGCGCGCCGCGGTCGCGGACGTAGCTTCGGATGTTGGCGACGGTCAGGGCCAGGAGGGGGCGCATGGTGGGTGACTCGGCTAGTCGCGGAGGGCCCGACCGGTCAGGTCGAGGAAGACGTCTTCGAGGGTCGCCCGCCGGACCGTCAGGTTGCTCGCCTCGACGCCCCTGGCGTCGGCGAGGACCAGGAGCGCACCGATCGTCGCGCCGACATCGCTCGTGTACACGAGCACTTCGTGGGTGTCGCGCTTGACCGACGCGACGGCGGGCAGGGCCTCGAGCTCGGCATCGGTGAGGCCATCGGTCGCGTCGAACCGCACGGCGCGTTCACGAAACCGCTTCGAGACGAGCTCCTCGACGGTCCCGATCTCGAGGATGTGCCCGTGATCCATGATGGCGATGCGGTCGCACAGGATCTCGGCCTCCTCCATGTAGTGGGTGGTCAGGAGCACCGTGCGGCCCTTCGAGCGCAGGTCGCGGACGAGATCCCAGAGCGAGCGCCGTGCGGCCGGGTCCAGCCCGGTCGTGGGTTCGTCAAGGAAGACCAGTTCCGGGTCGTTGACGAGCGCGAGGGCGACGGCCAGTCGCTGGCGCTGCCCGCCGGACAGCTCGCGCGTCCGGGCGTTCCGACGCTCCCCGAGCTCGAGCAGGTCGATGAGCTGGGCTGTCGGCAGAGGGTTCCGGTAGAAGCTTCGGAACAGGTCGATGAGCTCGGTCACGGTCAGTTTCGGGTAGAGCGCCGCCGTCTGGAGGCTGACACCGATGCGCGGCTTCAGGGACGCCGAGCCCGTCGCGATATCGATGCCCAGGACGGTCGCCTGGCCGCCATCGGGCTTGCGGAGGCCTTCGAGGATCTCGACGGTCGTGGTCTTGCCGGCGCCGTTGGGCCCGAGCAGCCCGAAGACCTCACCGGCCGCCACGTCGAAGTCGATCCCGTCCACCGCCCGCAGGTCGCCGTAGTGCTTGACCAGCCCACGAACGCGGATGACCGGTCCCGTGGCGGTCGCTGCTGACGCGGTCTGCATCCACCGATGGTGACAGAAACATCCGGATGGGTGCCGGCGCCGAAGAGTGGTCGTCTCCCATCCCCACCCCATCGCTCAGGAGGTTCATCTGATGCGACGTCGTTCCCGCCTGGCCCTGGTCGGCCTGGTCGCCCTCACCGTGATGGCGTTCATCCTGCCGGCAGCCACATCCGCCGCAGCGCCCACGGGCAAGATCCGCGCGTTCCACGACAGCCCGGACACGCCCGCCGTCGACATCTGGGTCAACGGCGCGCCGGCCCTGACCAACGTCACCTACGGGACCGTCAGCGACTACCTCAAGGTCCCCCAGGGCGACTATCTCGTCGAAGTGAAGGTCGCGCCGTCGACTGCGATGGACCCGGCCGCCCTCTCGAAGACCGTCCACGTCGGGATCCGTCCCGTCACCGTGGCGGCGATCGGCTCCCTGACCGGGGACGGTGGTCCGCTCCAGCTCAAGGTGCTCCGTGACCAGAAGGGCGTTCGCGGGAACTGGACCCTGGTCCGTGTGGCGCACACGAGCCCGGATGCCCCTGCGGTCGACGTCCAGGTCCGGTTCGGCAAGCGCTGGATCCGCGTCGTCGAGGACCTGTCCTTCGGCCACGCCTCGTCGTACCTGCCGCTCCCCTCGCGGATCCCATTCACGCACCGGTCGATCAAGTGGGACATCCGCATCGTCGCCGCCGGGACGAACACCGTCGTCCTCAAGCTCGATGACGTCAAGCTGCCGCGGAACCGGGCCCTCACGGTCTGGGCCACCGGGTTCCTCAGCCCCGTCGGAAGCCTCCCCGGCTTCGGCGTGAAGGTGACGCCAGACGGCCGGAACGCCTTCTAGCCCCTCCCCGCTCCTCACGGGCCCGATCGTCACACGGCGGTCGGGCCCGATCCGTTTCAATCGGCCGCGGCGGCCCCCAGGTCATCGCCCGCGACGTCATCGATGTCGAGCGTCAGGGTCGTGCCCGACGGCCCCCGGTCATCCTCGGGAGCGGGTGCGCCGAGGCCAAGGTAGGCCTGCAGCGCGGCTTCGAGCCCGACGTCCTCGCCAGCGAGCTCGGAGAGGATCCATTTCTCCTCCAGCACGTCGCAATAGGCCTGCAGGACGTCACGATCCTGCCCGACCGCCGGCCCCAGGGCGGCGAGCGTGGGATCGAGGACATCACGGACCCATCGATCGGCCGCTTCCTGCTCGTCCACGGATCGCCTGTCGTAGGACTCCAGCCAGGTCCGGTATTCGCGGATGTCGTTGAGCAGCAGGCGCGCCTGGCCTTCGAGGGCGACCAGCCCGGTCAGTCGCTCGAGTCGCCGGGCGTGGAAGCGCCGGTTCGCGACCGCGATCTTGAGGCGGACCGTCGGCTGGGTGTCGACGAGACCCGAGCCGCGGTCGCTGGTGGATGGCTCCAGTCGGATCTCCTCCACGGCGAACCCCAGGTCGTTGAGGCGCCGGATCCGTGCCCGCACCGCGTGCCGGTCGTACGGGGAGAATTCGGGCTCGTGCCGGAGTTCCTCCCAGACCGAGGTGTACGTGGTCCGGACCATCTCGGCCGCCGCCACCGCGTCGTCGAACGCCTCCGGGCGTCCCTGGAGCGCCGCGACATCGGCCAGACCGTAGGCGACATTCTCGACGAGGATCTCGAGGTCGTAGCCACGCTGTCCGTCCGAGAGGCCCGGATGGATCTCGCTGGTCTCCGCATCGACGAGGAACGCCTGGATCTTGTCCCCGTCGCGTCGGAAGAGGGTGTTCGCGAGCGAGCAGTCGCCCCAGAACACGCCGGCGCGATGCAGGTCCACCAGCAGCCACGCCATCGCGTCGAGCAGCCGGTCGCGGTACGGCCCCGGGCCGAGCGGGAACCGCATCAGCAGGCGTCTGTACTGGATCGAGAATGCGAGGTACTCGGTCATCAGGATCGCGCTATCGCGTTCCACGGATCCGGCGAGTCCGACGGCCTTGACCGCCGGGAGATCGGCGTCCTCGAGGTGACGCAGCACGTCGAACTCGGTCTGGGCCACGCGGAGCGGCTCCTCCTTCAGGGCGTAGGTCCGACCGTCCTGGACGAGGAACCGGACGAGGTGCCGCGAGGGTCCGACGGGGATGTCCCGGAACTGCAGGATGTCCGATGGCCACTCGGCGAGCGGACGCTCCCAGGGCAGGTCCAGCAGGGCGCCCGCGCTGTCGCGGAGTCGAAGGCGTGGATAGGGGCCGGGCGACGGGGTGGCGTCCAGCTGGGCGCTCAGAGCTTCTTGCGGAGGTACGCCGTGACGGTCGCGTCGTAGCCGAGCGATTCGTAGAGATGGCGCGCTTCCGGCCGATGGTGACCCGCCGTGATCTCGACGAATGCGGCTCCCAGCTCGACGCCGATGCGTTCGGCCTCCGCCATCAACGCCCGACCGACGCCGCGTTCGCGCGCGCCGGCATCCACGACCAGCGCGAGGATCCGCAGGATCCGGTCGTCGTGCTCGAACCGTGGCAGGGCGTGGACCGCGATGAACCCGAGGATGGCCCCCTCGTACACCGCGACGACGACCCGGGAGTACGGCGACGCGAACCGCTCGAGACGCGCGACGATATCGCTCGTGCCGGCGGGATAGCCCTCATCGGTGAACAGCTGGGCGATCTCGTCGGCGTCGCCGGGTTCGGCGATGCGCAGGAGCACGGCGGGGTCGGCGTCACGGTCGGTCATGCGGAGATGGTAGCCGGCGGGCGGGCCCGCAGGAATGCAAAGGGGCCGTCGCGCGCCTCCGGTCGGACCAGTCGAACGGCACCGAACGGCCCGGCCGATGCCTCGAGCCCAGACGACGCCACGCCCGCGTCCGCCACGCCGACGTCCCACCAGGTCACCCACGGCCCCTCATCGAGGCGGGCGAGGGCGCCGGCGGCTCGACCATCCGTGGCTGGCTCCATGAGCACGAGCGCGACGCCTTCCGAGGGCGAGGCGAACCGGCACGTCGCTCCGAGGGCGACGTCGGGAGGCGCAGCGACGAGCTGCACGCCGAGTTCCCTCGCCGCCCGGTCCAGTTCGACGGTCAGCCAACCGATCCCGATGAGCACGGCATCGATCGGGACGTGCATCCGGGCAGCGTCGACCGCGCTCCCGATCGCCGCCTCGATCGCCGGCGTCACCCGACGAGGAGCAGATCCGGTGACGGGTCGCCCACGATCTCGAACCCGGCGTTGCGGTACAGGCGGATCGCCGTCTCGTTGTCGGCGAAGACGCCGAGATAGGTCCAGTCGCTCCCGGCCGAAACGGCATCGGCGGTCGCCATCAGGGTCACGAGCTCGCCGAGGCCGCGGCCCCGAGCCCAGCCAGCGGTCCCGATCGACGAGAGGTAACTCGCGCCGTCGAAGGTCGCCCGGCGAGCCACGGCGGCAGGCACGCCGTCGACCCTCGCCAGGTAGTGCGTGAACGCCGGGTTCGACAGGGACACCGTGGTCTCCGCCTCGACGCCGCCTCTGCGTTCCTCCTCGACATCGAAGGCGTCGCACAAGACCGGCACCACCGCGGCCAGCGCCGTCGCCGCGCGCTCGCCTTGCAGACCGCTGAGCCGTTGCACGCTCACGGATGGGCCGTGTCCGTGCCGGGGTCCGCGACGGGCGGCATCGGGGTCGACGAGCACCATGAGACAGCCCATGCCGACATCGCGGAACCCATTCGCCTCCAGCCTCGCCACGAGATCACCGGGGACGTCGTGGGCTGGCGACGGCCAGATGTGCGGCTGACGAGTCATCGAGGTGAAGAGCACCAGGACCTCGGTCAACCGTCGGTCGAAGGCGTCCGGGTCGGTCGGCCAGCGGAGCGCCTCGAGCCGATTCCAGAACGGCTCCGGGTCCTTCGGGTCGTGGAGCAGGATGGCGTCCCCGAGGTCGCGGAGCTCGCGATCCGGCGTGGCATGCACCCGGGCCTCATGGAGCAGCAGGCGGCGCATCGTCCTCGCGTCCACCGTTCGGCGAGGCCGATCGCTGGCCCGCACGTCGTTCATCCCGAAACGATACCGCGCAGAACCGAACCGGGACCTCCGACGTAGCATCGAACGACACCATCGGAGATCGAGGAGGAACCATGTCCCGCCGAACCATCACGACCTTCACGGCCGCGGCCTTGCTGACGATCGCCATCGCGGGCTGCGGTGGCAGCACGGCCTCGGCCGCACCGGGCGCCGCAAGTCCAGCCGCCGCCAGTCCGGCCGCCGCCAGCCCGGCCGCCCCTGCGGGGTCCTGCACGGACACGACGCAAGCGGGAACGGTCGCGGTGTCCATCAAGGACTTCGCCTTCGCCCCGGCCGCGATCACCGCGAAGGTCGGCGACACCGTCACGTTCACGAACGACGACACGACCGCGCATACCGCGACCCTCGACGACGGCTCGTGCGCGACGAAGAACATCGATCCGGGGACGGCGCACGGCCTCACGTTCACGGCCGCCGGGACCTACCCGTTCCACTGCGCCATCCACAAGACGATGACGGGCACCATCACGGTCAGCTGAGAGTCAGACGTGGCCGTGCGGGAGACCGGCAGAGCGCCCGTCGACCGGCAGGTGCGACTCCAAGCACGACTCACAGTCTTACGTCCTGGCGAACGGAACCGTTACGGGCACCAAGTCAGTCCAGCTGATGCAGCGGGATGCATCGATGCGGTTCGGTCACGCGCGCCGACGCTTGTTGTGGGCTCGCTTGCCCGGATCGTAAGACTGCCAGTCGTATCGCAACGTCGAACGCCCGCGGTTGAACTTCATGAGCCACGGGCGCGACCGCGAACGTCAGGATCGACGGTCAGACCGGTCGTTCTGCCACCAGGATCGAGGCACCCGACGGGAGATCCACCAGCAACGGCTCCGGGAGACCCGCGGCGGCGAACCAGGCCCGGAACCCGTCGCGGGTCTGGAGCGCGGTGCCCTGGTACAGCTCGTCGAGCTGGACGCCCGCGATGAGCTCGCCGTGGCGCGTCCGGAACTCGTCGACCGTCGCGGGCATCGGCCAGTCGAGAACGACGATCCGGCCACCCGGGCGGAGGGCCGCCCAGGCCGCCTGCAACGCCCCGGCCGGATCCGACAGCTGGTGCAGCGCGTACTGGAAGTACGCGAGCGTGTAGTCATGGTCCGGTCCAGGCCGGCTGACGTCGGCCTGACGGATCTGGATCCGGTCGCCCAGACCGGCTGCCTCGACGTTGGCCCGCGCCCGCGCGACCGAATCCGGCTCGAATTCGACGCCGACAAGCTCCAGATCCGGGAATCGGCGGGCCATCGCGATGAGCCATCGCCCACCGCCACAGTGGATATCGACGACCTTGCCACCCTGCGCAAGATCCGCCACGAGCTGCGGCAGCTCGGCGAGGGCCTCCTGGAAGAAGACGGCGATGTCCTGGACCGTGAGGCGCTCGATCGATTCCCGATAGCGATCCGGTCGCGTCGTGATGGGGACGCCGGTGCGGAAGAACTCGAGCATCCCGCCCCAATCGAGCGAGGCCACGACCGTGTGCACGAATTGTCCGCCCAGGTACTCGGGTCGCTGCTCGTCGAGCAGGATCACGGCGCTGTCGTCATCGAGCGTCAATCGGCCGTCTTCGAGCGTCGCGAGTTCGTGCGCGTCCGCCGCCCAGGCCCACGCCTCGATGGCGTCCGGCCGACAACCGGTGGCCTCGCCCAGGGCGGCCGGGGTGAGGCCGGCAGGACCGGCTTGGCGGAGGGCGCCGAAGAGACCCAGTTCCACCCCGAGATAGACCAGCCAGGTCCGATGGAACCCGGCCAGACCGGCGATGAGATCGTCGAACCGCTCGTCGAGGTGCATCTGGAGGCCGATTGTCGCACGCCGGACATGCCGAGACACCGTCCGGAGGAGTCGGACGGTGTCTCGTTTCGATCTGGTCCGGTGCCCGATCGGCACCCCCGGGATCAGCGGTGGTTGAACCCGCGGCCGCCGGTCGCGAGGGTCGCGGCCGGAGCCTTGACCGAGTGCGACAGGAGGCCCTGGGCGTACGGGTTGTTCTGGAGCTCGGCCCATCGATCGGCGTTGGCGCGACCGACGAGACCCTTCTGCGCGGCGTTCCTGGGACCACTCACCGAGCTCGGGATGAGGCTCGAGGCCGCGGCCTGGTCGGCGAGCTCGCCCTGATGCTGGATGAACCGACCATCGACTGCGACCGCATTGCGATCCGCGAGCTCGGCCTGGTGGACGAGGATCCGGTCGTCGATCGAGACGGCGGCCGCGTTCTCGTCGAAGCGGTCCTGGAGGATGCCCTGGTTCATGGCGAACAGTGGAGCCTTCTCTTCGGCCCGCTGGGCGTTGAGCGCGGCCTGGACGTCGGCCGGGACGGTCCCGGCGGTCGGTGCGGCCTTCAACCCGACCGCGAACGAGGCGCCGATCGCCACGAGGGCGATGATGGCGGCGATGAGCGCCAGGACCCCGAATGGGGTGGCGGACTTGGACTGCCCGGTGAGGGGCCGGCTGATGGTTGCGGACATTCGTCCTTCTCCTTGGTTCGTTTCCGGATCGGCGATCGGGACATCCGAGCGACCGTCCGTGGCGATGACGCCATCCTCGGATCGGGCGACCGGGCCGCCATCGGGCCGGGTCCCTACTCCGGTCGCCGGTTCGCCTCAATCTCGTCCGGGCCAGGGAGCCGGGTACCTTATGCCGTGATGCAACGAACCCGACCCGGGGGTCGTTCTGGGGAGTGATGGACACCGATAGCCGCCTCATCGCCGATCTCGCTCGCGATCTCGACGGCACGTTCGAGACGCTGGTCCTCGCACACCAGGACCGCTGCTACTCCATCGCGTTACGGATGCTCGGGGACCCCGGGGCGGCCGAGGAAGCGGCGCAGGATGCGCTCGTCAAGGCCTACCGGGCGCTGGCCGGGTATGAACCCGCGAGGATCCGCGAGCTCCGACTGCGACCGTGGCTCGCGACGATCGTGCTGAACCTCTGTCGCACACGCCTGTCGCGCCGGGTGACCGCGGGGCGCCGACCGCTCTCGCTCGATCTCGACGGCCCGACATTCCCGGAACCCGTGGCCACGGATCGCTGGTCGTCCCCGAGCGCGGCCCTCGACGCCGGCGCCGACCGTGAACGATGGGGTCGGTTGCTCGCGACGCTGCCACCGGCCTATCGATCCGCCGTCGTGCTCCGACACGTCGACGGTCTGAGCTATCCCGAACTCGCCACTGCCCTTGATCGTCCGGAAGGCACCGTGAAGGCCCAGGTCCATCGCGGCCTGGCGATGCTTCGTACGGCCTTCGAAGCCGCCGAACGACTCGAACGCCAGGAGATGACCGCATGACCTCCACCCGCATCGACGACCCCGTCCTGGAGGCCGCGATGGCCGATCTCCGGACGACCGCCCCGGCCACGCTCGCCCCCAACGTCCTCGTCGAGGTCGGACTCGCCGATCGCATGGCCCGGATGGACTCCCCGATCGGACCGTTGTATGTGGCCTGGAACGGGCTGGGTGTCAGCGCGGTCGAGTCGGCGGAGTTCGCCTCGAGCCACGCGAGCCGGACCGGACGCCAGGTGTTCGCCGCCGACGCGCTGCCCGACGAACTCGCGGTCGCCATCGAACGCCGACTCGGCGGCGACCGCCGGGCGCGGATCAAGCTGGATCTTCGCGGTCACACCGACTTCGAGCGCGATGTGTGGCACAAGGCGCTCGATATCCCGCGTGGCGAGGTACGGCCATATGGCTGGATCGCCGCAGAGATCGGACGTCCGAAGGCCGTCCGGGCGGTCGGGACGGCGCTTGGGCACAATCCCGTCCCGCTCATCGTCCCGTGTCACCGCGTCGTGCGGACCGATGGCACGATCGGTCAGTACTCGCTCGGCGGCCCGGAGAACAAGCGGACGATCCTCGCGACCGAGGGCCTCGACCCCGAGGCGATGGAGGAGGCGGCGCGCCGAGGCGAGCGACTGATCGGTTGTGCGTCGACCCACATCGTGTGCTGGCCGACGTGCCGAACGGGTCGCCACATGCTGGCCCGGAACCGCCGGCCGTTCCGCTCGCTCAGTGACGCCGCCGCAGCCGGCTATCGTCCGTGCAAGGTCTGTCGACCCGTGGCCGGCAGCGTCGGGGTCGCCGCTTAGGCGATCGCGGTGCCGCTTGCGTCGGCAAGCGCGAGTGCCGCCGAGTCGCGGTGGCTCGGTTGTCCTACTGGACTAGGCCAACGCGACGTCGTACACTCGTCGAACCTTGGACCATCCCCCTATGCCAACACGTCAGGACGGCGCCGATCGCGGAGCCGGGATCTGGCTTGGGATGCTGGTCCTGTATGTGGTGTGGGGATCGACCTACCTGGCGATCGCGGTCGCGGTCGATACGATCCCGCCGTTCCTCATGGCCGCTGCCCGCTTCACGCTCGCCGGGATCATCCTCATGGTCTGGTCGATCGCACGCGACCGTCGCGACTTCCAGTGGCCCACCCGCCGTGAGTGGCGGGATTCGGCCATCGTGGGCGCCCTCCTGCTGGGCGGCGGGATGGGGATGGTCGCCTTCGCCGAGCAGACGATCCCATCGGGCATCACGGCGCTCCTCGTGGCGCTGATGCCGGTGTGGATCGCGGTCTTTGGCGGCATCCTGTTCGGTGAACGGCTGCCGCGGCTTGCGATGGTGGGGATCGCGGTCGGTTTCCTGGGTGTCGCGATCCTCGTCGGTCCGTCGGCACTCGGCGGGACCGGGGCCCTGGAACCGATCGGTCTCGCTGCGGTCCTCCTGTCACCCATCTGCTGGGCGCTTGGGTCGCTCTTCGCCTCGCATCGGGCGCAGCTCCCTCGACACCCACTCGTCGCCACGAGTGCGCAGATGCTCCTTGGCGGCGTCGTCCTGACCATGCTGAGCCTCGTCACCGGGGAACTCGCGTCGTTCCGACCCGGGCAGGTCTCGGCCGACTCCTGGGCCGGCTTCGCCTACCTGACGATCGTCGGCAGTCTGCTGGCGTTCACGACCTTCGGGTGGCTCCTGCGCAAGGCGCCACTTCCGCTGGTGGCGACCTACGCCTACGTCAATCCGATCGTCGCGGTGATCCTTGGAGCCGTCATCCTGAACGAGGCCGTGGCACCGCGGACCGTCCTGGCGGGTGCGGTGATCGTCGCCGGGGTGGCCCTCATCGTGACGGCACGGGGTCGCATGGCACAGCCACGGCCGGCGGTCGACGCCGAACCTGCCGCACTCCCCGGCCAGGCGGTCGCGACCAACTAGGCGCCGGGGACGACGCCCCCGGTAGCGACTCGGAGGCCCCCGCACCGCGCTCGCGACCATCCGGAGGCACCTCGGTCACCAGCCGACACCGCTTCGGCGACGTTTCGGCGTCGGGAGCCCCTTGGCCCTTGTCGCCCGGGTCGGTCGGCCGGTAGCGTGCGAGCGATGGAGCTTGCCGTCCGACCAGCACCGATCGCGACGCCGGTCGCGGATGGACCCGTCCCGACGATCCGTCCGGAACCCACTGCTCCCGTGGCAGCCTATCTGGAGCGTCTCCACGCCAGGATCGCGCCTCTCGCCGACGGGACGGTCGCGAGCTACATCCCGGAACTGTCCAAGGCCGATCCGGACTGGTTCGGCATCGCCATCCGGACCGTTGATGGTCGTGGCTACGCGGTCGGTGAGCACGATGTCCCGTTCACCATCCAGTCGATCTCCAAGCCCTTCACGTACGGGCTGATCCTTGACGACCTCGGCGAGGCGGCGGTTCGGGCACGGATCGGCGTGGAACCCACGGGTGACGCCTTCAACTCCATCACGCTGGCCCCCGGGAGCGGGACCCCGCTCAATCCGATGGTCAACGCGGGGGCGATCGCGGCCGCATCGATGGTGCCAGCGAGTGCGGGTGAGCCAGCCCTCGACGCCGTATCCTCGAGCGGTACGCCCTCGCCGCCGGACGACCGCTCGTCGTCGACGCCGAGGTCCTCGAGTCCGAGCGTGCCACCGGCCATCGGAACCGGGCGATCGCCCACCTGTTGCGAGCCTCGGGCGTCATCGAGGACGACCCGGACGCCGCCGTCGAACGGTACTTCGCCCAGTGCTCGGTCGAGGTCGATGCCGATGCGCTCGCCGTCATGGCCGCGACCCTGGCGAATGGCGGCGTCAACCCGGTGACGCGACAGCGCGCGATGAGCGCGGCGAGCGTGCGCTCGGTGCTCAGCGTCATGGCCAGCTGCGGTATGTACGACGGTGCCGGGGACTGGCTGGTGACCGTCGGGCTGCCGGCGAAGAGTGGCGTCTCGGGCGGGATCCTCGCGGTCGTCCCGGGTCAACTCGGGATCGCGGTCTTCTCGCCACCGTTGGATCACCGCGGGAACAGCGTCCGCGGGGTCGCCGTCTGCCGCGAGCTCGCGACGGCACTGGATCTGCACCTCGTCGGTCGCGGCCAGGCCCGGGTCCCGCCCGTGCGCGTTCGCGACTCGCTCGCCCGTCGGTCCTCGAAGCGGGTGCGGCCGGCCGCGGAGCGATCGACCTTGTCGATCATGGGCGGGCAGGCCGAGGTCCGCGAGTTGCAGGGGGACCTGACGTTCCTGGCCATCGAGCGGGCGACACGGGGTCTCGAGGATCCGGTCGGCGGACCACGCTGGATCGTGCTGGACCTTCGACGAGCGACGACCATCGAGACCGCCGGGATCGAGCTGGTCGCGGACGTGGTCGAGGCCGTCCGGAACCACGCCGACCGCGACCTGATGGTGAGTGGCGGGACGACATCCCGTGACGCGCTCGACGAGCTGGATCACATCCTCGCGGGACGAGGGCAACGCCCGGTCGCGCGCCACGCCGATGCGGACGCGGCGCGCGAGTGGTGCGAGGACCAGATCATCGAGGCGTCGCCACCCGCGGCCGGATGAGGTGGCCGCCGACTCGGCCCTTCTGTCCGGCTTGTCGCCTGAGGCCGTCGCGAACATCCGCGCGAGGCTCGAGCGGCGGCGTTACCCGCCGGGCGCCTCGATCGTCCGGCGCGGAGACCTGTGCCATGAGCTGTTCCTCGTCGAGTCCGGCCGCGTCAGCGTGACGGTGGACCTCGCCGATGGGACGCGGCGACGGCTTACGACCCTGTCGGAGGGATCCCTGCTCGGCGAACTCGCGTGGATCGATCGCGAGCCGCGCACCGCCGATGTGTTCGCGGACACGGTCGTCGAGTGCCAGGTCCTCGCCGCGGACGCCTTCGACGACCTGCTCGACGAGGACCCACAGACCGCCGCGGGTCTCCTCAGGAACCTGTTGCGCGTCGTTGGATCGACCGCGCGTCGCCTGACCGAGGACCTCGCGCGGCTCGGCGATTGACCCTCAGGCCCTCGCTACGACGCCGGGCGCTCCCAGCCTTGCGCGGGCCAGGGATCGCAGCGAAGCGGCCGGTCCTCGCGGTATCCCAGCGCGTAGTCGGCCTGGATCAACGTGTGGAGCTGGCTCGTCCCCTCGTAGATCACCGCGGCCTTCGAATTGCGCAGGTATCGCTCCACGGGGAATTCGTTGGAGTAGCCGTTCGCCCCGTGGACCTGGATCGCGTCGAGGGCGCTCTGGACGGCGTGCTCGGTCGCGTGCCACTTGGCGAGGCTCGTCTCGCGGGTGTTGCGCAGACCCTGGTTCTTGAGCCAACCCGCGCGCCAGACGAGCAATCGACCCATCTCCGTGCCGGCCGCCATCTTGGCGATCATCTGCTTCACGAGCTGGTGCTCACCGATCTCCTGGCCGAAGGTCCGCCGCTCGTGGGCGTAGCGAACGCTCGCGTCGAGACACGCCTGGGCCAGCCCCACCGCACCGGCCGCGACCGTGTACCGGCCCTGGTCGATCGCGCTCATCGCGATCAGGAACCCTTCGCCCTCGTCGCCGATCCGGTGCTCCATCGGGACCACGACGTCATCGAGGTTGATGAGACCGGTGTTGCCGGCGCGGATCCCGAGCTTGCCGTGGAGCGAGCCGGTGGACAGACCCGGCATCCCGCGCTCCAGCAGGAACGCGGTCACGCCCTTGTGCTTCTTGGTCCGGTCGACCGACGCGAACACCAGGAAGTGGTCCGCGATGTCGGCGAGGCTGATCCAGATCTTCTGTCCGTTCAGGCGATAGCTCTCGCCGTCGCGGCGCGCCGTCGTGGCGAGACTCCCGGCATCGGTGCCGACACCAGGTTCGGTCAGTCCGAAGGTCGCGAGCTTCTCGCCACGTGCCTGCGGGACGAGCCAGCGCTGTCGCTGTTCCTCGCTCCCCCACTGGAGCAGCGCCAGCGAGTTGAGCCCCACATGGACGCTCTGGACGACCCGGAACGCCGTATCGGCACGCTCGAGCTCCTCGCACAGGATCGCGAAGCTGATGTAGTCCATCCCTGAGCCGCCGTACGCCTCCGGGATCGGCGCGCCAAGGAAGCCCAGTTCGGCCATCTTCCCGAAGATCTCGCGATGGACCTCGCCCTTCTCGTCCCATTCGCGGATGTGCGGCAGGATCTCGGCCTCGGCGAACGCCCGGACGCTGTCCTGGACCAGCTTGTTCTCATCGGTGAGCGTGAAGTCGACCACGAAGCCTCCGGGCGAAGATCGGTTCAGGCGACCGATGCTAGCAGGCACCGAG
Source organism: uncultured Chloroflexia bacterium (assembly GCA_963778805.1). Classification (GTDB taxonomy): domain Bacteria; phylum Chloroflexota; class Limnocylindria; order Limnocylindrales; family CSP1-4; genus SPCO01. The sequence goes on from CAVZVT010000005.1 coordinate 818,411, forward strand.
GGTGGCGACGTGGGCACCGCCGACCGCCCTCGTATACTCGACCGGTCCCACCCTTGCCGGAGCTTTCCGCCTTGTCGACTCCCTCGCAGACCACGTCTGCCGCCACCAACATGACCCCCGTCCTCGGTCGCTACTTCCAGCGCGAGTGGAGCCACGGCATCGGGCATCGGCTCTACGACACGGATGGACGGGCGTACCTCGACTTCGCCAACGGCATCGCCGTCTCGGCACTCGGCCACGTGCATCCGCGGGTGACCGCGGCGATCCACGCCCAGGTCGACCGACTGATCAGCCCGATCAATGCCCTCGGGTTCGCCGAACCGGTGTCACAGCTGGCGACCGCGCTCGCGGCCACGTTCCCCGACCCGCTCGACTCCGTGATGTTCCTCAATTCGGGCTCCGAAGCCATCGATGGCGCGCTCAAGCTCGCTCGGCGTGTCACCGGACGGCCCGGGATCATCGCGTTTCGCGGCGCCTTCCACGGTCGGACCTTCGGGGCGACCAGCGTCACGACCTCGAACCTCAACTACCGCACGGGCTACGAACCGCTGTTGCCCGGGGTCTACTTCGCGCCGTTCCCGAGCGCCTACGACGACTTCGAGGGTGATGAGGACCGCGCCACCGAAGCCTGCCTCCGGCATCTCGACTCGCTCCTCGAGACCATCATCGCGCCGTCGATGGTCGGGGCGATCCTGATCGAGCCCATCCAGGGCGAAGGTGGGTACATCCCGGCGCCGGCCGCGTTCCTCCAGGGCCTGCGAGCCCGCTGTGACCAGCACGGGATCCTGCTGATCGCCGACGAGATCCAGTGCGGCTACGGACGGTCCGGTCGGATGTGGGCGTTCGAGCACGCCGGCATCGTGCCCGACGTCGCGGTGGTGGCCAAGGCGATCGCGAATGGCCTGCCGCTCTCGGCCATCGTGTCGTCGCGCGAGCTCCAGGAGCGCTGGGGTCGCGGCGCCCACGGTTCCACGTATGGCGGCAACCCGGTCGCGTGCGCCGCCGGGCTCGCCGTGCTGGAAACGATCCAGGACGAAGGGCTGATCGCGAACGCGATGATCCGCGGCGAGGAGCTGACCAACGGACTGCGCGCCATCGCCGCCGAGGACGAACGGATCGGCGACATCCGTGGCCCGGGGCTCATGATCGGCGTGGAGTTCGTGCGGGATCAAGCCACCCGCGAGCCCGATGGCGAGCTCCCGGATCGCCTGATGGCGGCGTGCGCCGATGCCGGACTGCTCGTCCTCACGTGCGGGTCGCGCCACGAGGCCGTGCGCTGGATCCCGCCACTCGATGTGACCGCCGCTGAGATCGCCGAGGCGGTCGAGATCTTCGGGGAAACGCTGGCCTCGCTCGACTAGACGCTCCGTCGACGGCGACGCGTCAGATCCGGCCGAGGATCTCCGACTTCTTGGCCTCGTAGTCGGCGTCGGTGATCAGGCCCTTCGTGTGCAGATCCGCGAGTCGCTCCAGCGCGGCGGTGGGATCTTCCGGCACTGGCGCAGGCACTGGGGCCGCGGCGACGGGAGCGGCGGCGGCGACCGGCTGGTGGGCAAGGCTGACGGCGGCCTTCTGCTCCTGGATGGCCGTCCGCAGGAGGCTGGCGTCCTTGACCGTCTGGAAGCGGTCCTCACCGGCGGCCCCGGAAGAGGTAAGGATCCGGACGTCACCGAACTTCAGCATCCGACCAAGGGCGGGCTCGATCAACTGGACGTCGGTGAGCATCGTCAGCAGGGTTTCGGACGCCCGACGCCGAAGCACGCCCTCATAGCGAAGGACGCGCATGTTCGTGACGCCGAAGTGGGCGCTGAGGTACACGAAGATGTTGTAGACGATCCAGATGGCGGCGATGACGAGCGCGATCGTGCCGGCCGTGTCAAAGAGACCCCATAGGGTGCCGAACAATCCATCGCTGCCGGTGAACACCGACTTCACGAGGACCGCTCCGATGACGATCAGGATCGCGACCAGCGAGGCCCGGATCGGTGCGAACCAATGCTTCTTCGTCTGGAAGACGATGACCTCGCCGGTCAACAGGTTGTTATCGATCTCGTTCATGGGGCTCCCTCGCCGCAGGTGCGCTCGCGCTGTGGACTCGCCGCAGCATAGCGACTCCGCACACGGCCGCGGGCATCGGGACGCCAACGAGCGCCCGTGCCCACCTGGGCCGGACGCTCGGCGTTGCGCGGAACCTGGCGCTCCGGGCCGGACATCGGTCCGACCCGTTGGATCAGCGGTTCTGCGAGAGGAACTTCATCACGTCGTCGAGCCGGAACCTGCGGTCCCCGCGCTTGCAGACGCGATAGAACGGCAGCTCACCCCGATCACCAAGTCGCTTCACCGTATTGACGTGCAGGTGGAGCATCTCGGCGACTTCGGTCGCGGTGAGCATCGGTCCCAGTTCATTGACGGCCATCGATGCCATACGGTCGTTGCCTCAGTTCTGCGCACTTTTCGGCGGTTCCGGACCCCTGGGGTGGCCAGAGGTATGGTTCGGCCCGCTGCGAGGCAGAGCGTATGAGTGCGGTGGCAGGGCCAACAAGCCGTACTTTGGGGTATCCGCGAGTACCACGGACCGGTGCGGGGTAGTGAAGGGCACACCAACGTGGGGTGTCCGCGCGCGAGCGACCTGGCGATCTCAGACGCCGTCACCGCGGCCGACCGGATAGGCGTCCGTGGTATCCGGCGCGTCAGCGACCATCGTGAGCTCGAGCTGCGGCAACAGCTCGAGGATCCGGTCGGCGACCGACGCGCGTCGGATCCGTTCCCAGGTGCCCGCCGGCTGGATCGGCATCACCAGGCGCGTCACCCTTCTGCCTCGCGCGACGGTCACGAGCCCCTCGACCACGTCCGCCGCCTCGATCGTCAGGACCTCGGCCCCAAGATCGATCGCATCGTCGAGCGACTCGCGCAATCGGCGCGCCGGCTCCGAGGAAGCGGCCGCATCGCCCGGGGTCTCGACGACGACCGCCAGCAACGGCGCCCGCAAGAGCGCCGCGGTCGACGCCGCGCGACGCAGGGCGCGTGGCGTGGCTCGCGAGGCATCGACGAGGACGAGGACGCGCTCGCTGACGGTCGGGCGAAGCCGCGGCGATCCGATGTCCTCGAGCTGCGCATCGACCCGACCGGCGACGAACCGGAGCGCCAGTTCGCGGAGCGCGGTGAGGTTGCCCTCGGTGAAGAAGCGGTCGAGCGCGATCTGCGCGCGATCCTCCGGGTACACGTTCCCATGGCGCATCCGCTGGCGCAGGGCGAACGGACTCATGTCCACGAGCTCGACTTCATCCGCGGCCGCGAGCACCTCGTCGGGGATGCGCTCGTTCACCGGTGCGCCCGTGATGGTGGCCACGGCGTCGGCGACGGACTCGAGGTGCTGGATGTTGCAGGTGCTCACGACATCGATGCCCGCCTCGAGGAGGACGTCCACGTCCTCCCAGCGCTTCTGTCGGGCCGACCCTGGGGCGTCGGTATGGGCGAGCTCGTCCACGAGGGCGACGGCTGGGGCGCGGGCGAGGACCGCGTCGACGTCCATCTCCTCCACCACGACGCCTCGATACGTCACGCGCCGTCGAGGCACGATCTCCAGGCCATCGAGCAGTCGCTCCGTCTCGGGTCGGCCATGCGACTCGACGAAGCCAACGACGAGATCGGTGCCCCGCAACGTTCGCCGATGTCCCTCCTCCAGCATGCGGAACGTCTTCCCGACGCCCGGGGCCATCCCGAGGTAGACGCGCAGGCGTCCGCGCTCGACGGTCCGCGTCGGCATCGCCGCTCGCCAGCATCTCCTCGGCGGTGGGTCGTTCGTCATCGCCGCGGAGCGGTTCGCGCTGGCTCATCGAAGGAGTCCGTCGAGGTCCAGGTTCAGGGAGAGGACGTTGACCCGCGGTGCCCCGAGGAAACCGAGCAGCGGCTGCTCGGTATGACGGCTGACCGCGGCGCGAACGTCGGCCTCCGGGATGCCACGGGCCTTGGCGACCCGGGCCACCTGATACTCCGCACCGGCCGGACTGATATGCGCATCGAGCCCGGATGCCGAGGTCGTGACCGAGATCGACCGGGATCGGCGCATCGCCGTTGGTCGCCCGGAAGGCGGTGATGGTCGACTGGACGCGGTCGATCAGGACCTGGTTCGTGGGGCCCAGCTGTGAACCTCCTGACGCGTTGGCGTCGTACCCGTCGGCACCGGCTGCCGACAGCCGGCCGGCGAAGTACTTCGGGTCGTCGAAGGCCTGCCCGATGAGGGTCGAGCCGATGGCCGTTCCGTCCACCACGATGAGCGATCCGTTCGCCTGCGTGGGATAGACGAGCTGGGCCACCGCCGTGACGGCGAGCGGATACGCCACGCCGGTCAGCAGGGTCAGGAGGAGCAGAAGCGCGGCGGCGGGATACAGCTGGCGGCGAACGAAGGTGGTCATGGGATGCGGTCCTAGGCGATGTTGAGCGTGGTGAGGACGACGTCGATGAGCTTGATCCCGACGAACGGGGCGATGACGCCGCCCAGGCCGTAGATCAGGAGGTTCCGGCGCAGGAGTTCACTGGCAGGAGCGGCCCGGAAAGCGACCCCTCGAAGGGCGAGCGGGATGAGGGCGACGATGATCAGGGCGTTGAAGATGACCGCGGCAAGGATCGCGCTCTGGGGCGTCGAGAGGCCCATGACGTTGAGCGCCCCCAGCTCGGGGTACACGGTCACGAAGATGGCGGGGATGATCGCGAAGTACTTCGCGAGGTCGTTGGCGATCGAGAACGTGGTGATCGCGCCACGCGTGATCAACAGCTGCTTGCCGATCGCGATCACCTCGATGAGCTTGGTCGGATCGGAATCGAGATCGACCATGTTGGCCGCCTCTTTCGAGGCCGACGTCCCGCTGTTCATGGCCAGTCCGACATCCGCCTGGGCGAGGGCCGGGGCATCGTTGGTGCCGTCACCGGTCATCGCGACGAGATGGCCGTCGGCCTGCTCCCGACGGATGATCGCGATCTTGTCCTCGGGCTTCGCCTCGGCGACGAAGTCGTCGACGCCGGCCTCGGCCGCGATGGTCCGGGCCGTGAGCGGATTGTCACCGGTGATCATGATCGTGCGGATCCCCATCCGCCGAAGTTCCGCGAATCGGTCCGCGAGACCGGGCTTGACGGTGTCCTTGAGCTCGATCACGCCGAGCGCCCGACCATGCCGACTGATGGCCAGCGGTGTCGCGCCAAGACCGGCCACCTCATCGCTCACGGTGGCGAGCTCTTCCGGGATCACCCCGTCGAGACCGTTCCGGATGGAGTCGACCGCACCCTTGAGGATCGTGCTGCCGTCGGCGAGGCGAACGCCGCTGACCCGGGCTTCCGCCGTGAACGGGATGGACTCGACGATATCGGTGCGGAGCGTGGCGTCGTCGAGCGATCGACCGAGCTCCGCAAGCCGAGCGTGGGCGAGGGTCACGATCGATCGACCTTCGGGTGTCTCGTCGTCGAGCGATGCCTGGAGCGCGGCAACCAGGACCTCGACCTCTCCGATGCCCGGCATGGCCACGATCCGCGAGGCGAGGCGGTTGCCGAACGTGATCGTCCCGGTCTTGTCGAGCAGGATGACGTCGACGTCGCCCGAGGCCTCCACGGCACGGCCGCTCATCGCCAGCACGTTGAACCGGGCGACGCGGTCCATCCCGGCGATGCCGATGGCCGACAGCAGGCCGCCGATCGTCGTCGGGATCAGGCAGACGAGGAGCGCGATCAGCGCCACCGTATCGACCGTCGCGCCGGCGTACAGACCGAATGGGCGGAGGGTCACCGTCGCCATCAGGAAGACGAGCGTCAGACCCGACAGCAGGATCGAGAGGGCGATCTCGTTGGGAGTCCGCTGTCGCTTCGCGCCTTCGACCAGCGCGATCATCCGGTCAAGGAACGTGTGACCGGGGTCGGCGGTGATGCGAACCGCGAGCGAGTCGCTGACGACCTGCGTCCCACCGGTGACCGAACTCCGGATGTCGGTCCCCGGCTCCTTGAGCACCGGCGCCGACTCACCGGTGATGGCCGCTTCGTTCACGTACGCCACGCCTTCGACGACGTCGCCGTCTCCCGGGATCGTCTCGCCCTCGCGGACGACCACGATGTCGCCGGAGCGCAGTTCGGAGGATCCGACGTCCTCGACCGAACCGTCGGCCGAGCGTCGATGGGCGATCGTCTCGGACCGCGTCTTGCGAAGGGTGGACGCCTGCGCCCGTCCGCGCGCCTCGGCGACCGCCTCGGCGTACGTGGCGAACACCACGGTGAACCACAGCCACGCCGCGATCTGGACCTGGAACCCGAGTCCATCGGGCCCGCTGACCGGCTGGAGCCCGGTCACGTTCGCGAACGCGATCAGGGTCACGAGACCCGCCGTCAGCTCGACGACGAACATCACGGGGTTCTTGATCAGATAGCGTGGGTTCAGCTTCCGGATGGATTCGGGCAGGGCGGCGCGAAGCAGGTCGGGATCGAAGACGCCACGCGGTTTCGGGGGCCCGCCCTCGGGCTTGGCGCCACCCGAATCTGCGTCCCGCTGGAAGCGGCGCGTCCCGCGGCCGAGGTCGACCGTGAAGAGGGCCATCAGGATGCGACCCCGGCGTTCTGCATGAGCTGCTCCACGATCGGCCCGAGCGCGAGCGCCGGGAAGAACGTGAGGGCCCCGACGACGATGATGACGCCGATCAGCAGCACCGCGAACAGGGGCCCGGTCGTCGGGAACGTGCCGAGCGACGGTGCCACTCGCCGCTTGGCCGCCATGGACCCGGCGAGGGCGAGGACCGGGACGATCATGCCGTATCGACCGAGCAGCATCGCGATCGCGCCGGTGAGGTTGTAGAACGGCGTATTCCCGGACAGGCCCCCGAACGCCGATCCGTTGTTCCCGGTCTGGCTGCTGAACGCGTACAGGATCTCGCTGAAGCCGTGTGGCCCCGGATTGAGCGGACCCGCCAGACCAGCCGCCGTCACGGAGGCCAGGGCCGTGAACCCGAGGATGCTGCCCCCGAGGATGAGCACGACCAGCATGGCCATCTTCATCTCGAACGCTTCGACCTTCTTGCCCAGGTACTCCGGGGTCCGGCCGACCATGAGGCCCGCGATGAAGACCGCGAGGATCGCGCCGATCACGAGCATCCCGTACAGTCCGGCCCCGATGCCGCCGGGGGTGATCTCGCCGAGCTCGATGTTGAACAGCGGGATCAGGCCGCCGATGGGCTGGAAGCTGTCATGCCAGGCGTTGATGGCGCCGGTGCTGGTGCTCGTGGTGATGGACGCGAACAGGGCCCCCACCCCGGCTCCGAACTTGAGTTCCTTGCCCTCCATGTTGCCCAGGGACTGGTCGAGGCCGGCCGGGTAGAGCGGGTTCGGTGTCGTCTCGGCATGCATCGCGATGACCGCTCCCACCAGGAAGACCGCGACCATCGCGCCGAAGATGACCCAGCCCTGGCGCTGGTCTTTCGCGTACCGACCGAACGTATAGGTGAGCGCGAACGGCAGCGCGAACATCGCGATCATCTCGATGAGGTTCGTGATCGGCGTGGGGTTCTCGAACGGGTGCGAGGAGTTCGCGTTGAGGAAACCGCCGCCGTTGTTCCCGAGCTCCTTGATGATCTCCTGCGACGCGATCGGTCCACGCGCGATGACCTGGCCGATGCCCTGCAACGTCGTGACGTTCGCCGGCCCGTCGAGCGTCTGCGGGACGCCCTGCCAGACCAGCACGATCGCGAACACCACCGAGATCGGCAGCAGGATGTACAGGATCCCGCGAGTCAGGTCGACCCAGTAGTTCCCGATGGTGGCCGACGTCCGCCGGGTGAGGCCGCGCAGCAGCGCGATGGCCACGGCCAGTCCGGTCGCGGCCGAGGTGAAATTCCGGACGGCGAGCATCGTCATCTGGGTGAGATCGCTGGCGCCGGTCTCGCCGCTGTAGTTCTGCCAGTTCGTGTTCGTCTCGAAGCTGATCGACGTGTTGAGGGCCAGATCCGGCGACTGGGCGGCGGCGCCGCCCGGATTGAACGGCAGGACGTCCTGCAGCCGAAGCGTGACGTAGCCCACGACGATCGCGATGACGGCCATCGTCAGGACGGATGCCGCGTAGCCCTTCCAGCCCTGCTCCGTGGTCTCGTCGATCCGGGCGACGCGGTAGATGCCGCGTTCGATGGGTCGGAGGATCGGGCTCAGCGTCGTGCGTTCGCCCTCCATGACCCGGGCGATGTACGCACCGAGCACCGGCGTGATGAGGACGACCGCGCCCAGGAACACGACCAGGGTCAGCAGATCGGCGACGGGCATGGCTAGAAGTCCTCGGGACGCATCAGCGTCCAGACCAGGTACACGAAGACGAAGACGACGAGGAACGCCGTGAGCAGCTCGAGCGGATTCACGAGGCTCCCTCGGCATCGCCGATGAGCCGCTCGATCGTCGAACGCAGCGTGTCGAGGGCAAAGGGCTTTGGCAGGTAGCCGGCGACTCCGAACTCGCGCAGTCGTGTCGGACTCACCGACATGGCGCTCGCGACCACCACCGGAGGATGCCCCGCCATCGTGTACGCCTCGCTGCGCAGCACCGACCAACCGGTCTCGCCCGGGAGGTTGATGTCGAGGAGGATGAGGTTCGGAGCGGCGTCATCGGCCAGGATGCGCTGGGCCGACTCGGAGGTCGTGGCCACGGTCACCGTGTAGCCGTGAGCGCGCAGATGCGCCGAGAGGAACCCCGAGAGTGGCTCGTCGTCCTCGATGAGCAGGAGTCGAGTCCCGTCCGTCATCCCGACACCGGTCGGCTGACCCGGATGCCCTGCGTCGCTTCATCCGGTCCCCAGATCGGCTCGATGACGACGCCGCGCTGGACCGCGAGCGGCCGGACGATCTCCAGGACGGTCTCGGCCAGGCGCAGGCCGGCGACCACGGTCGATGGCGCCGCTCCGACCGCGACGAGGTTGATGGCGCTCGTGACGAGGTCGACCTCACGGTCGATGGCAAGTTCGAGATCGAGCGCCGTTGCCGCGGGATCGGTCATATCCCCACGGTCGCATCGAGGGCCAAGAGGCCAGTCAGGTCCGATGGCCGGGGGCGCTCAAGGACCGCTCAAGCTCCGCACGGTCGGCTCAAGCACGCCTGCGATCCGATCAGGCGGTGGCGACCCGGTAGCCCACCCCAGGCTCGGCGACGATCATGCCTCGGAGCGCCCCGTCCGGATCCGCCGCATCGATCTTGCGTCGGATCTGGCTGACGTAGACATGCACGTAGTGGGCCTCGTCCGTGTAGGCCGTCCCCCAGACGGCGCGAAGGAGGCGACCGTGGGTGACGAGGCGACCCGCGTGCGTGAGCAGGACCTTGAGGACCTCGTACTCGCGCGGCGTCAACCGGATGACCGTTTCATCGACCGTCACCAGCCGTCGGCCGATGTCCATCGTCAACGGCCCGATCCGGATCTCGCCCGTGGCGTCCGCTGCCGGGCCGGCGGCGCGGCGGAGCAGCGCATCGATCCGCGCTCGAAGCTCGACCATGCCGAATGGCTTCGTCACGTAGTCATCGGCACCCAGATCGAGCGCTGCGACCTTGTCCGCCTCGCGATCCCGGGCGGACAGGACGAGGATCGGGGTCGTGGCCTCGGTACGGATCCGTCGGATCACGACAAGACCGTCCTGGTCCGGCAATCCGAGGTCGAGCACGATCAGGTCCGGTCGCCGACGCTGCCACTCGGCCAGCGCGGCCGCCGCATCGCCCGCCTCGACGACGTCGTGCCGGTGACCGCGGAAGAACGTGGCGACGGCGCGGCGCGTCGCCTCGTCGTCCTCGACGAGCAGGATCGACGCGGCGGGGTGATCGGGCCCACTGCTGTCGGGCCGGTTCCCGGTCGACGGGCCGCTCGGGCCGGTCACGCGACAACCCCATCGGGCGGCTCCGGAGCGGCCACGGGGATCTCGAAGGTGATCGCCAGGCCACCGAGATCGCTGGCCGAGGCCTCGACGTGCCCGTCCATCGCCTCCACCAGACCGCGGACCACCGCGAGGCCGATCCCGGTGCCGCGCCGCGAGCCCTCGCCCTTCCGGGGAACGCGGTAGAACTTCTCGAAGAGGCGGGGCAGCGTCTCGGGCGGCACGCCGGGTCCCCCATCCTCGACGGTCAGGCGGATCATGCGTTCCGGGGTGAGGACCGCGCTGATCCGCATCGGCGCCGTCGGTCCCGCGTACTTCGAAGCGTTGTCGAGCGTGTTCGAGAGGACCTGACCGAACAGGACCTCATCGGCGAGGACCGGCGGCAGATCCGTCGACACGTCGATCGCGACTTCGCGCCCGGCCGTTGCGATCCCGGACCGCGTGACGGCCTCGGCAACGAGCTCCGCGACCGCGAACGCGGCCAGGTTGGGACGCAGTTCGCCGGCCTCCACCCGACTCATGTCCAGCAGGTTGGTGACCAGGCGGTTCAGCCACTCAGCTTCGCGATCGATCGATGCGGCGATCCCGCGCCGTTCGTCGGCCGGCCAGTCGACGTCGGGATCCATGAGCGTCCCCGCGGCGGCGCGGATCGAGGCGAGTGGCGTCCGAAGATCGTGGGACACCGAATCCAGCAGGGCGGACTTGATGGCTTCGCTCCGTCGCGAGATCTCCGCGGAGGTCGCATCGCGTTGGAGCCGGTCACGCTGCAGTGCTCCACCGATCTGGTCCGCCGCCGCCGCGATGACCCTCGTCTCGCCCGGGTCGGGATCCCCGAGGTCACGAGGCCGACTCAACCAGATCGATCCCCACGTCTGCTCACCGGTCGTGATCGCGACGCGGTACGCATGCTCCGACTGGCTCTGCCCTGACCTGGGTCCTGCGCCGGGCACGTGCACCCGGACCCACTCCGAGGGTTCGTCGCCGGGACGACGGCGAAGGACCGCGTGGACCGACGGGGTCGACGGTGGTCCGAGCCCGGTCGCCGTGTCCGCGACCAGGGTGTTCGCGACCATGATCCAGATCCGCCCTGCCCGGGTGTCCGACCGGACGATCTCGGCCACCGGTCCCAGGGCCGCCGCCGTGTCGAGATCGCTGGCGAGGGTGAAGCTGATGCCGAACATCGCCGAGGCCTCGCGCTCGCCCTCGATCGCCTGGACCGCGCGATCGCGCGATCGCCCGGCAAGACGACCGACGACCACACCGATGACGAGGAGCAGGAGCAGGTTCAGCCACTCCTGAGGGTCGTGCACGGTGAAGGTGTGGAGCGGCTCGATGAAGAAGAAGTCGTAGGTGAGGAACGCGCCGACAGCGGTCGCGATCGCCGGCCCGGTGCCGCGGAGGGCCGCGACAGCCACGACCGCGAGCAGGAATGCCGAGGATGCATCCGCCACGCCGAGCGACTCGAGGACCCAGATGGCGATCGCCGCCGGGATCAGGGCCAGGGCGATGAGTCCGACGCTCGGCAGCGCACGCCGGATCCGACGTGCGATGTCCGCCCGATCACCACGCCGTGGGATCGCCGACCCCTGGCTCATCGATCCTTCCCCTGGACGATCCGCCGCGCAGCCAGACTCACCCGGATGAATTCGGTGAAGTGTCGCCACGGCTCGATGTGGCTCGGCTCGCCGGCATAGATGGTCCGGATCGGGACCCACTCGATCGGAAGACCCAGCGCGATGCAGCGCGCGATCATCTCCACCTCGAATTCGAACCCGTCCTCCTCCGATGCGAGCAGGGCTCGCATCAGCCCCCGACCGATCAGTCGATAGCCGGACTGGTTGTCCGGGAGTCTCCGGCCGAGCGACGCCGACAGGAGCAGGCCACCGAGGTTGTTGGAGAGACGGCGGACCGGCGGCATCTGCGAGAAGTCCCGCTGGCCGATGATCAGCTCCGGCTGTGCGGTCCGGTAGGCCTCGAGGAAGCGTGGGATCTCGTCGGGATCGTGCTGACCATCGGCGTCAAGGGTGACCACGGCGGCGGATCCTGCGTCGAGCGCGTGGCGGAACCCGGCCCGGAGGCGGCACCCTTCCCGGCGTTCGGGACCTGGCGGATGACGGTCGCACCCGCCGCCTCGGCCTGCGCCGCCGTGTCGTCCGTCGAGCCGTCGTCGACCACGACGACCGGCAGAGTAGCGACGCGCGGCGGCCCGACGACCGCTCCGATCCGCGGACCCTCCTGATATCCGGGGATCAGCGCGACGATCGGGCTCCACGTCGACAACCCTAACGGGCTGACGGCGGCACCGTCGCGCTCATCCCGGGAGCGGGACTCCGATGTCGCGTCTAGTGGCGATGCTTCGGGACGACCTCGATGTCGTAGGTGATGCCGCCCGCGAACCCATCGCTGAAGGCGATCGAGCTCTCGACGACATGGTGTCCCGGGCGAAGCGGCTTGATGAAGAGGAAGTAGCCCTTCGTGACCGATGGGCCGGCGTCCGGTCCGAACAGGTTCGGGCCTGGAAGCTGATAGACCGGGCTCACCTTGACGTATCGCCCGAGATGGTCGTACGTGTGGCCCCCGACCGTCACGCTTGCCGCGGTGATCCCGGCAAAGCCCGCCTTGGCGCAGGCGCGCAACTCGGTCCTCGTGCTGCCGTTGCCCTCGGCCTGCGAACACTCGTAGCCACCCGGCGAGATCAGCAGGATCGCGCCCTCGGGCACTCGGCAAGTCGCCGTCAGATCACCCGGTGCGGTGCTGACCGGAAGGAACCAGATCTTGCGATCGTGGGGATCCTGCTGGCAGGTGCCGGAGATGGCGGGGTTTGATTCCGCCGGTGATCCGAAGACCCATGTGCCCCAGTCCGCAAGCACCTTGGCCTGGTGGTGGCCATGGACCCGCGCTTGTGGCGGCACGAATACCGAGCGGTGGTGTCCCTGATGGGCGCTGGCCGAGGCCGGCACCAGGAGCGATACCACGAGGACCGCGAGGATCAGCGCGAGGCGTCGTCGTGTCATAACGACCTCCCGGATCGCCGGTCGTGCGCGCGGCGTGGGCACGGTGCGGGTGGCTGGGGGAGCTCCGCGTGCCGCGTGTCTTGCCGGGTCGGGCCAGTCTGACCAAGGGTCCCGGATGTGGCAACCGACGAACCGCCTTCCGGTGCAGGCGGTCAACGGATTCTCGAACGTGACCAGACCAGTTGGCGCCCCCGGCAGGATTCGAACCTGCGACCTTCCGCTTAGAAGGCGGTTGCTCTGTCCGCTGAGCTACGGGGACACCCCGCGAGTCTACCGCCCCCGAGCGTGCGGACCGCCAATTCGTGCGTGCTACACTCCGCGACCCATCGGGCCGACCTGCGATCGACCCGGGGCCAGGGAGGATCCGACCGCCCATGTCGGGACGTCCGGCGAACGCTGCCACCGCGGGTCAACTCGCCCTCGAGCTCCCCCTCGACCTTCCACCGATCTCGATCGCGCCCGAGTGGAAGGACCAGCAGCGTCTGTGGGGTCATCCGTTCCACCCGATGTGCTCGTACCTCGCGAGCTTTCCGGCCGCCCTCACGCATGCGTTCATCGCCCGCTACTCCCGACCGGGGGATGTGGTCCTCGACCCGTTCTCTGGTCGCGGCACGACCCCACTCCAGGCCTGCGCCGAGGGCCGGATCGGGGTCGGCAACGACCTCAACCCGTTCGCCCACCTGCTGACCGCGGCGAAGGTCGAACCCGCGACGCGGGCGCAGGCGACGACCCGGCTTGCCGCCCTCCGACTCGCCTGGAACGCCGATTCTGCGGGCTGGCTCGCGCTCGGCGCCAAGGTCTCGGCGGATGCCGACTCGCCGGCGTCGATGGTCCCCGCGGCTGGTTCCGGTGCGGGTCCCGATGCCGGCACGGAAACGGTCCCGCTCGAAGTCGCGCTCGCGTTCCATCCTCGAACGCTCGGGCAACTGCTCTTCGTGCGCTCGACGCTCCGCCTCGATGACCGCACGGACCGATTCCTCGCCGCGGCGATCACCGGCATCCTGCATGGCAAGAGCGCGTCGTATCTCTCGGAGCTCATGCCGAATACGTTCAGCATGGCGCCTCGCTACGTCCGCGACTTCGCTCGCCGGACCGAGTTCGCCTCGCCGGACCGCGACGTCTTCGATGGTGTCGCGAAGAAGCTGGATCGGCTCTATCGCACCGCGCCGCCATCCATGGAGGGCGTTGCGCTGCTCGGTGACGCTCGCGATGTCGCCACCCGGATGCACGACGCCCTGCACGCTCGCGGGCGGTCCGATCAGGCCCGGCTCGTCGTGACCTCGCCGCCGTACCTGCGCGTCGTGAAGTACGGCTATTACAACTGGCTGCGGACCTGGTTCCTCGGGTTCGACGCCAAGACGATCGATGCGACCCTCGATGACGCCCACCACCGCGAGCCGTATCTCGCGTTCCTGCGGGACGTGCTCGCCGGGCTGCGACCGGCGCTGACCGACGATGCCGTCGTCGTGCTGGTCATCGGCGACGTGGCGACCGATCGCGGTCGAGCGATCCGTGGCGGGTTCGGGCTCGCCGAGCGGGCCTGGGAGGAGGCCGCCGAACCCGAGGGGTATCGGCTCGCCGGGGTCGCCGTCGACGACGTGGCCGCGGGTCGAAAGATGACCAAGCTCTGGGGCCCCGAGGCTGGCCGTGCGACCAAGACCGACCGGATCCTGGTCCTCGGCGCCACCGAGGTCGGCCGCCGCCGTGCCCTCGCCGGTGCCGCGGTCGACATCGACTGGTCCTGGCCACCGCGGTCGCTGCGCGCCATCTGACCGGACGCCCTCGCCTCGCTCGTCGCAGCCACGACGGCTCGGGCAGGAGCCGCTCCCTCTAGAATGCGGCGATGCAGCAGATGTACCACCCATCGGATCTGGCCGCGATGGACCCGCTCGTGCTCATGAAGAACCTCGACCACGTGCGCATGACCAGCCGCCGCCTGTCGTACATCCTCCAGCAGCAGGTCCATCTCTACACGCCCGAGGCGAACCAGCTCCGCGAGCAGATCGACCGCTATGTCGAGGCGGAACGGCAGATCGAGGGCGAGATGGCCCGGCGCCGCATCCGCGCCTAGCTCGGACGCGGGCGTCCAGCTCGAACGCCGGGCGTTGCTACGCTCCTGCGGGCACCGTCGCGAGGCGGATCGGGACATCGATGGAGCGCTCCGCCGTTCGCTCCGCCTGGCGTTCTGTCGGCATCGAATGCGCCTCGACATCCGCGAGGTCGGCCTCCGCCCGCGACGGCCGCACCGACGGGCTGAGGCTCCGGCGCCGACTCGAGCACCAGTGGCGGCTCTTCCGCGATGATCGCCACGGCCACCGGGCGACGACGCGATTGCTCCTCGGCGATCACCGAGGCCGAGAGCACGGCCAGTGCCGGCATGTCGAACAGGCTGAACCCGATCCCGAGCCCCGCCAGCTCGTCGGGCCCGAAACCGCGGAACAGTCCGCGCGCGGCCACGCCGCACATCTCGTCGTAGAGCTCCGGCCAGCCGACGCGTCGGCGGCGGTAGCAGAACCGCACGAACTCGACCGCGTCCGGGTCAGGGTGTCGGGGGCTGGCGGTGCTCGAGTCCATCGACGGCATGCCCTCCCTCAGGCAACCTCCGGCCCGCGATCAGCGACGCTCGGAGGCAATACGAAGCTCGGTCCGACGGGATCGGCGTGAGCGATCCGCCCGACGGACGGTTGATCTCGGAGTCCCGGCCCTGCCCTCCCAGGACTCGTCGGCCGGCGTGGAGTACATCGTAGGCCGCGGCCGCGGAGCCGGGAAGGGGGCTTGTCCACGAGTTCGTCCACCAAGTTATCCACACGAACAAGCGTTCACCGAACGCGTGTTCCGTCTCGCGCTCGGACGGGGTCAGGCGGCCCGACGTGACAAGCCCAGACCGGGACGTCCGGGCAGGATCCAGCGATGGTCGCCGTCCAGCTCCAACCCTTCGAACGGGTCGTCAGCGAGGAGCAGGCAGCCGTCCAGGTCGACCCAGTCCGCCAGCGACGCCACCGCCGCCGATCCGGCGATCCCGACCTGCGTCTCCTCCATGCACCCGAGGAAGGTCTTGAACCCGAGCTCGCGTGCTCGACCCAGCATGGCCTTGGCCGCCGCGATCCCGCCGCACTTGGCCAGCTTCACGTTCACGCCGCCGACGATCCCCACCAGCGCGTCGAGGTCCTCGAACGTCACCGCGCTCTCGTCCGCCACGATCGGGATCGACGAGCGTTCCTGCAGCCAGGCCAGATCCCGATACGCCCGAGCGACGAAGGGCTGCTCGATGAGCTCGACACCGAGGTCGATGATCTCCGGGAGCAGCCGTTCGGCATCGTCCCGCGTCCAGCCGGTATTCGCATCGACGCGGATGGGTCCGCTGAAGACCTCGCGCACGGCCTGCAGCGTCGCGAGATCCTGCGGGCCACCCAGCTTGATCTTGAGAGCCGGGAACGCGGCCGCCCGGGCCGCCCGCTGCGCGACGATCGAGGGCTCATCGATCCCGATCGTGAAGTCGGTCGGCGGGATCGCCGACGACAGACCGATCAGCTCGTGGACCGGAGCGCCCGTCACCTTCCCGACGAGGTCGTGGAGGGCGATGTCGACGGCGCACTTGGCGGCGCCATTCCAGCGGATCTGCCCGTCCATGGTGGTCGTTGCCGCGAGGAGGCCGGTCGGCGTGGGCTCGAACCCCTCGATCGCCCCGACGAGCAGCGGCATCGCGGCTGCCATCGTCTCGGGCGTCTCGCCGTAGTAGCGGTCCGGGTAGCCCTCCCCCACCCCGATCAGACCGGGAAACCGGTCGTCCTGGAGTTCCACGATCACCGTCGTCACGCCATCGCCGGTGTGGTGATCGGTCCGGGCGATCTTGAACGGGTCGCGCAGCGAGAGTCGCAGGGTCTCGTGGGTCAGATGGAGGCTCATGCCCCGGTGACCCAGGGCAGCGCGTCCACCGCAGCCCGGACCTCGGCCCACAGCGCATCGGCACCGAAGCGCACCGGGTCGTCGGCGGGCAACCCGGTCAGCTCGGCCACCTCGGCGATGATCCGCCGGGCCTCGTCGTCATCGGGGTAGCGGGAGGTATTGAGGGCGACGGCGACGACCTTCGATGGCGCCACCAGCCCGGCGACCTGTTCGTGCAGGGCGATGAACTCCGGCAGCGGGGCGATCGGGAAGGTCACGTCCGGCAGATGGTCGAAGTCGTGGTCGGTCATCCCCGGCTTGTAGGTCATGACCATGGCCTGCGGGGTGGCCCCGTGCATGAGTCCGAGGGTCACCGACGAGTAGGCCGGGTGATCGAGCGAGCCCTGGCCCTCGACGAGGATCCAGTCGCCCATCGATTCCGCCTGCTCGACCATCCACTCGACCGTCCCCTGGGCGAAGTCGCTGATGACCCGGTCGACCGCGACGCCCCAGCCCTCGATCATCATGCCGGTCTGCCCGGTCGGCACGAAGACCGCGGACTGACCGGCGGCCAGCGCCGACTTGCGCAGCTCGAGCGCGACCGACATCTTGCCGATGGCGCAGTCGGTGGCCACGGTCAGGATGACCCGCTTGCCCGGGGCATGGCGACGACCGACCGCGGTCTCCATCCGCTCCGGCGGTCGGCGGTAGTCGACGATCCGTGTGCCACGGGCCGCGGCGGCGGCCGCGAACTCGGGGTCGTCACCAAGGAACGTATGCAGCCCCGACAGGATGTCGAGACCGGCATCGATCGCGGCAAGGATGGTCGTGCGCCATTCGAGCGGCAGCCGGCCACCGGTCGGCGCGATGCCGATCAGCAGGGCATCGGGCGGCGGGGTCAGGGCGAGCGCGTCGTCGAGCGTGGCGACGATCGGGATGTCGTGGCCCGGCAGGAATTCGGCCACATCGTGGCCGGCCATCGACGAATCGAGGACCGCGACGACGTCGTCGCGACCGTATCTGATGACGCCATAGGCGGTCTTGGCGTGGTGGTCACCGAATTGACCTTCGGTGAGGATGACGAGGCGGCGCAGGACGGTGGGTCGCATGGGCCTGAGTCTACGGAACCCGGAACGCTCGCGCCGGCCCCATCCGGGCGTAGATTGTAGGTATGAGCTTCGACGTGGCGGCGGACGCATACGACCGCTTCATGGGCCGCTACTCCGGGCCTCTCGCCCCACAGATGGCGGATCTGGCCGGTCTCCTTCCGGGCCAGCCTGCCCTGGACGTCGGGTGCGGACCGGGCGCCCTGACCGCCGAGCTCGCCGCGCGGCTGGGGCCAGCCGCCGTGGCCGCCGTTGATCCATCCGAGTCCTTCGTCGCGGCTGCACGATCGCGCAATCCCGGCGTCGACGTCCGGCACGCCGCCGCGGAACACCTGCCGTTCGAAGATGCGATCGTTCGACGCTGCCCTCGCCCAGCTCGTGGTGCACTTCATGACCGATCCGGTGGCGGGGCTTGCCGAGATGGCTCGGGTGACACGGTCGGGCGGCGTCGTCGTCGCATGCGTCTGGGACCACGCGGGTGGCCAAGGCCCACTCAGTCTGTTCTGGGAAACGGCGCGCGGATCGGACCCGACGGTGGCCGACGAATCTGACCTGGCCGGGGCCCGTGAGGGCGATCTCGCCAGACTGTTCGACGCCGCGGGCCTTCGCGATGTCGAGACGTCGATCCTGTCGGTCAGTCTTGGACATGAGACGTTCGAGGCATGGTGGGAGCCGTACACGGGCGGCGTCGGACCGGCAGGGTCGTACGTGGCGAGCCTGGACGCCGACCGGCGGTCTGCGCTCCGAGAGGCGTGTCGTGCCCGACTCCCAGACGCACCGTTCATCGTCACGGCGCGGGCATGGGCGGCTCGCGGGGTCGCCTGAGGCAGTCCTGGCGCGCTCGATCCGCGCGAGATTGAACGGATAGCCACTCCAGATCGCTCTACTCACCGATCGGTCCAAGGGGGCCGACCGCTACGGAACGGAGTGGCAGGTGCACGACGGATTGGTCGAGCAGGCGCAACGGGGCGACGCGGAAGCGTTCGATTCCCTGGCGCGCATGGTCGGTGACCGATGCCTGGCGATCGCGGTGCGGATCCTCCGCGACATCGACCTGGCCGAGGACGCCGTCCAGGCAGCGTTGATCGTGGCCTGGACCGACCTCCCCGCCTTGCGTGACCGGTCCCGCTTCGAGCCGTGGCTCCACCGCATCCTCACCAACGAGTGCTACGCCGAGGCCAGGCGTCGCAGGCGGTGGTCCGAGGGCCTGAGGATCCTTCCCGTCGAGGGCCCGAACGGCCACGACGAGTACCTGACCGTGGACGACCGCGACCTGCTCGAGCGAGCCATCCGGAGGCTCACCGTCGAGCAGCGCGCCGTCCTGGTCTTCCACCACTATCTCGGGCTCTCGATCTCCGAGGTGGCGGCACGGACCGGACTTCCCGTCGGGACTGCGAAGTCTCGACTTACACCACGCCACGCGGGCGCTCCGGGCCAGCATCGAGGCTGACGCCCGGTCGACCGCGGATTCCCAGGAGCGCCCGGCATGAACCAGCAACGAGACCCAGAACGGCTGATCCACGCCTTCCTCACGGAAGGACCGACGGAGCTCGCGGACCAGGTCTTCGACGCCGTGCGCGACACCATCGAACAGAAACGACAACGGGTCGTCATCGGCCCGTGGAGGTTGCCCACCATGAACAAGATCGTGCCCATCGGTCTCGGCGCCGTTGCCGTGGTCGTGGTGTTCGTCGTCGGGACCCAGATACTCGGGTCCCCCGCATCCAGCGGGGTCGGCGGGGCGCCATCGGCCACGCCGTCGCCCACGCCGTCGCCCACGCCGGAGCCCTCGGTCGCCACGCCGTCCCCTTCGGTTGCCACGGGTCTGCCGGTTGGCAGTTCCTTTGTCCTGATCAACGACGGGGGTGTGCGGGGTACGGTCACCGTTCCGGCATCCGGCTGGTCCGGTGACGGCGGGATCATGACCAAGGACGACAGCGGCGCCGATCCCCCGCGCGGCGCCGGGATGATCACGTTCACCGGCCCGCTTCACGTCTTCGGGGACCCCTGCAGGTGGTCGACGACCAAGCCAGGGACACCCGCCAAGACGGTCGATGAGCTCGTGACCGCCTTGTCCGCCCAGGCGTCGCGCAACGCCTCGGCACCGGTGGACATCACGGTGGGCGGCTATGCAGGGAAGTCCATCACGCTCCACGTGCCGGACGACGCGGCGTTCAGTCAATGCGATCAAGGCTACTTCGGCGGTCCGCCTGCTTCCAGTGGATCGGGCGGGGCGGCGAGCGCGTCGCCGCCGATCGGCGGCACCGTCACCTTCCAGATGGACGGAGCCCACGCCACGACAACAGTCGATGCCGTCGCCGATGGCGCGAGCGTGTCGGGCACGGCTGTCTCGACGCTCGGCTCGGGCACCCACACCGTCGACGTCGAGTGTGCCGCCCGGGACGGCGATACCTGGGCCTTCGGCGGCACGATCAAGGAGACCACCGTCGTTGGCGAGCCGGCGGGTGCCTGGTCGGCGGTCGTCGTCAGAGACGGCTCGCCCCAGAAGGTCGGTATCTGGCTCTCCGATGGCAAGGCGGCTGGCACCGATTGCGATGCCTGGCTCGCGGCGATCGGCATGAGCACGATCGATGCCGAAAACTTCCATCCCGTGGAATCCGGAACGCTGGTGCCTCCACCCGATCTCGCGCCCTGAGCGGGGAGCGAAGATCGATGCGCGCGGGCAGACCCGATCGGGCTGCCCGCGACGACATTCCGGGGGCACTTCGGGTTCCGCGATGACGCGCAGATCCGTTCGCGGCTCCCATCGCTGAGGTGATCGCCACGACGTCGGCGGACCGGCGTTCTGCGCCGACGATCTGCGGCCGGGAGTTGGTACCGCATATCGGATTCGAACCGATGATCTCCGCCTTGAGAGGGCGGTGTCCTGGGCCTCTAGACGAATGCGGCGCCGGGACCGGGCGGGCATGGCCCCCCGGACGGGTCGGGATGATACCAGAAGACCGGTCGCGAGCCGATCGCGAACGGCGTGACGAACCCTACAGTCGATGGGTCTCGAGGAACCCGCGGATGCCTTCCGCGACCTGCTGGAAACTGGTCTCGCCCACCATGAGCCCGTAGTGCGAGTGCGCCGCGAACGGCTCGAACTCCGCATCCAGCCACTCGGCCAGTCGCTCGCTGTCGGCCAGGGTGACGGTGCGGTCGAGCCCGGCCCCGACGACGAGGCGCGGCACGGCTTCGACGCCACGGCGGTCGACGGCGACCCCCGCCAGCATCTGGCGTCGGGCGGCCCCGGCCTCGTGTGGCTTCTGACCGAGCAGGTGCTGGATGCGCAGGACATCGGGCAGCGTCAGATCGCGATGGTCCCGAAGCAGTCGCTCGGGGAGCGTCTCCCAGCCGATCATCGAGCGGCCATAGACCTCCGGGATCTCGCGGAGCTCGTGCGGTCGGACGGGCGGCCGGAGCTCCCGAGGCAGTTCCGGACTCAGTAGCACGACGCCGCCGATCGGCATGCGCTCGGCGGCCTTGAGGGCCAGGAGGCCGCCCATCCCGTGGCCGACCATCACGACATTGGGTCCCAGCCGTTCGAGCGCCGAGACCACGTCCTCCGTGTAGGTATCGAACGAGAGCTGGGCCGGGTCCGCGGTCTGCGACCAGTAGTGGTTGCGCAGGTTGAGCGCATGCCCCTCCCAGCCGCGGCCGGCGAAGTAGCCGAGATAGCGCTCCCAGAGCCAGGATCCGGTGAGCTCGCCGTGGAGGAACAGCAGCGGCTTGCGTCGGGAGCGGCGCTCCGGCAGCCAGGACTCGATGTAGAGCCCTCGATCATGGATCTCGATCTCGTCCTTGCGGACGGGTCGGCCGTTGATCGGCGGGAGTTGTGCCTGGGCGAGGATCGCGTCGGGCGTCTGGTCAGGCAATCGGTTCACCACTCATGCGGGTTGATGACGAGACCGGTCAGGGCCTTCGGATAGAAGTACGTCGATTTCTGCGGCATGACATCGCCATCGGCGGCGACCGCCATGATCGAGGCAACGGGCGTCGGCTCCAGCAGGAAGGCGGCCGTCGAACCATCGATGCCGTCGTCCACTCGACCGATCGCTTCGGCGGCGGACTTGGTGTAGGCGACGGCCCCGGCGGCGACCGCGTCGGGATCGATCCCGAGCAGGCGCTCCAGCGCGATCCCGAGCAGGACGACATCGAGGGCGTGCAGGGCGGCGCCACCGGCTGGCTGGAACGACTCGAACGCGGCACGCCGCGCCGTCAGGAACGCCCCACCGGTCCGCGTCCACACGCCGAACCGACCCGCGCCACCCGCCGCGAGACCGGCCGCCCCGAACCGCTCGCGGAGCTGGTCCGCCGTCACGTCACGCTCGACATCGAAGAACTGATCGGCGCGATCGAGCAACGTCGCGACGGCATCATCGAGGCCGCGGACGACCCGATGCGTCGGCAGGACGGTCAGCGGCGCCGGACCAGCCGGGAGGAAGAGCATCAGCAGGTAGTCGAAGGCCGGGTCCTCCTCGCAGGAGCGGCTCATCCGACGTTCGTCGCGATATCGAAGGGCCGTCTCGTACCGATGGTGACCATCGGCGATCGTGATCGGGCCGGCCGTCGCGGCCGTGGTCAGCGCCGCCACGGCTTCTGCGGCGTCGCCATCCGCCGGCACGGCCCACAGGCGATGCCGGACCCCGTCTGCGTCGGTGATATCGGCGTCCGGTGTGCCGGTCGCCCAGCCCGCGAGGAGGCCGTCGGCCGTGCCCGAGCCGCCGTCGAACAACCCGACGACCGGGCTCGTGTTCACGCCCGTCGCGCGAAGCAGCTTGTAGCGATCCTCCTTCGGACCGGACAGCGTCCGCTCGTGGGGCAACACGCCAGCTCCGGCCGCGAACGTCTCGAGCCGCAGGCGGCCGAAGAATCCTCGCTGGGTCCGCTCGACGGTCGTGCCCGGGACGCAGTAGTCCTGCTGGTATACGTAGATCGACGGGTGTGGGTCCTTGTGCAGGATCCCCCCGGATCGCCAGGCCGCGAGCGTCCTCGCCGCGCGCCGGTAGCGATCGTCGGGCTCGTCGCCCTGGGCGGTGCCAGGCAGATCCAGCCGAACGACATTGTCCTCATGTCGGGCGAGCAGACGCGCCTCCTCCTCGGGACCGATGACGTCGTAGGGGGGCGCCACGACGTCGGCGAGATCACCGACGGCGGACGGCGCGTATCGAAGAGCGCGGAATGGGCGGATGTCGGGCACGGGACCTTCAGGAGCGCGGCGCTGGGGCCGACGGGCTGCGGGACGACCGCATCGTACGATAGCCGCCGCGAGGACGCGACCGCCAGACCGTGTCGGGCGGACTCGATCTCGCTCGCGACGCAACTTTCCTGGGGAGCAGGACGTCCTTGCTCCGACCGCGTCCAGCCGGACCGCCACGCCCCGGAGTCTTCGTGCGCCCACGATCCCTCGCCGCCGCCGCGTTCCTGCTCCTGTCGCTTGCTGCCTGGCCGTCTGTGGTCGGAGCCGCCGACGGTCTCACGATGGAAGCTCGGACCATGCTGGCCGGCCACGCCCGGGTTGGTTCATGGGCAGCGATCTCGGTCCACCTCAAGAACGACGGACCACCGATCCAGGGCGAGTTGCGGGTCACCGGTGGCACACAGGGTCAGACCCGGTTCGGCACCGCGGTCGACCTGCCGACCGGGTCCGACAAGACCTATGTCATCTACGCCCAGCCACCGGCATTCGGACGCGATCTGCCGGTGACGCTCGTGTCGGGCGACCAGCAGATCGCGTCGGCGAAGGCCTCGTTCACGATCCACGATGCGAGCCAGACCTCGATCGGGGTCATCGCGGAACGACCCGGCGAGATCGTCAGCGGGATCGACCTCATCCCGGTCCAGAACCAGGTCGGCGCGGCCATCGTCCAGCTCACGCCCGAGGACCTGCCGGACCGCGTGGAAGCCTGGAGCGGGCTCGATCGGCTGATCTGGCAGGACATCGATTCGAATCGGCTGACCACCGCACAACTGGCGGCGCTCAAGGGCTGGATCGCCGGAGGTGGACGCCTCGTCATCGTCGGTGGCACCGCAGGACCAGGCAGTCTGTCGGCGTTTTCGGACGCCCTGCTTCCCTACCGGCCGACCGCGACCATCGACGTGGCTCCCGCCTCGGTCGCGCCGATCCTTGGTGCGCTCCCTGCCGGCACTGCGGATCTGCCCGCACTCGGTGGCACGCTGATCGCCGGCCAGGTGCTCGCGACGAGCGGCGACCAGGTGATCGCGGCCGAGCGACCGTACGGGACCGGCGCCGTCACGCTCATCGGGGTCGACCCGACGACCAAGGCGATCGCGGGCAGCCCCGCGGTGAAGGACCTGTGGCGGAGCGTCCTCCCGACACGAAACCCGACCGGCGCCGCCATCTCGGACGACAGCCAGTTCGTGAGCGCGGTGTCGCAGCTCCCGTCGCTGGCCCTCCCGCCGATCGGCGGACTCATCGCCCTCCTTGGCGCGTACATCCTCCTCGTCGGCCCGGTCAACTACCTGGTCCTCAAGCGTCTCGACCGACGCGAGTGGGCCTGGATCACGATGCCGGTCCTGATCGGCATCTTCGCGGTCGGCGCCTACGCGTACGGGGCCCTGCTGCGCGGCAGCGACGTGATCGTCAACGAGATCGCGGTGGTCCGTGGGTCGCCCGGCACGACCGATGGTGCCGCCCAGGTCTACCTCGGGGTCTTTTCGCCATCTCGCGGGACCTATCAGCTCCGGATCCCGGGCGGTCCGCTGCTCTCGGCGCCCATCTCGGATTTCTTCGGCAGTGACGGTTCCGGGACCACATCGGCGCTCGACATCCTCCAAGGCGAGCCAGCGCAGGTCCGCGACCTTGCGGTCAGCTTTGGCTCGCTGCGGGCGATCCGAGCCCAGACGGCGGTCAGCGTCCCGAAGATCGAGTCGGATCTCCGCCTGGAGGGCGGCCGCCTCAAGGGCACCATCACCAATGCGTCCGACGTGACGATCGAACGGCCTGCCGTCGTCCTTGGCAGCAGCGTCGACGTCCTCGACGACCTCGCGCCCGGTGCGGTCGGTCAGGTCGATGTCGCCATCGCCCCTGTCCAGACCGGACAGTCCCTGTCCGACCAGATCGTCGGGAACGCCTTCTTCTCCGACACCCAGACCGGCACGAACGCGACGCAGATGGACGCCTACATCCGCCACACGATGATCGACCAGTTGACCTTCGATCCCAACTGGGGCACGACCAACTCGCTCGCGGCGGATGGCGCCGTGATCCTGGGCTGGAAGTCCGGCAGCCTCCTGCCGGTCGAGATCGCCGGCCAGAAGCCCCAGACCGCAGGCAATGTCCTGTACTACCTGCCGGCCGATGTCGCGGTCCACGGTGCCACCACGTTCCGCGGCGACCTGATGCGCTCCACGGTGGTCGACACCGATGCGGCGTTCTTCAGCAAGGATCCGTTCTCGATCAACTTCGGTCGCGGGAGCGCGACCGTCGCGTATCGGCCGATCGCCTTCGACGGTCGCATCACGCCGACCAAACTCACGCTCGGCATGAACTTCGGCGGGGACCAGATCTCGGTCCCCGACCCGGACCCCATCAAGCCGCTCCCCGCCATCCCGCCGACGTGCACGGATCCGAGTGCGCCAGGGTGCTCGCAACTCGGCTGGGACGGGATGCCCGAGGTCGAGATCTTCGATCTCACCTCGTCGGAGTGGGTCCGCCTGCCGCACCTCTCCGGAGGCAGCAGCTACGCCGTCGACGAACCGACACGGTACGTGGAGCCGACGAGCGGCAAGGTCCTGCTGCGCTTCGTCAACGATCGAGGTGACGGGGTCGGGTTCACCTTCGATGTCGGCCTGACCGGAGACATCCAGTGACCGGCATCGTGCGCACCGAAGGCCTGGTGAAGCGGTACGACGGGACACTCGCGGTGGCCGGCGTGGACCTCGATGTCGAAGCCGGTGAGATCTTCGGGCTCGTCGGGCCGAATGGGGCGGGCAAGACCACCACGATGCGGATCCTCGCCACCCTGCTTCGCCCGTCGAGCGGTGAAGCCGAGATCGCCGGCTGGTCGGTGACGCGCCACCCGGACGAAGTTCGACGCGTGCTGGGCTTCATGCCCGACGTGTTCGGGGTCTATGACGACATGAAGGTCTGGGAATACCTCGACTTCTTCGCCCGCTGCTATGGACTCTCGCCCGCCCGTCGGCGGCAGATGATCGGCGACCTGCTGGAGCTGGTCGATCTCGCCGACAAGCGCGACGCCTACGTGCAGACGCTGTCGCGCGGGATGCAGCAACGGCTGTGTCTCGCGCACGCCCTGGTCCACGACCCCGCCGTGCTCCTGCTCGATGAGCCGGCCTCCGGTCTCGATCCGCGCGCCCGTGTCGAGCTGCGGGAATTGCTCCGCGAGCTTCGTTCGCTCGGCAAGACCATCGTCATCAGCAGCCACATCCTCCCCGAGCTCGAGGAGCTGTGTACGAGCGTCGCCATCGTCGATCGCGGCCAGGTCCTCGCCCAGGGTCGTGTCGCCGACATCGAGCGTCGGCTGCGGTTCGGGGCCGTCCTGCGCGTGCGAGTGCTCGCCGAAGGCGAGGCATTGACGCGCTGCGGTCGACCACTTCGCGGCCGATCCCGACGTGGCGTCGGCCACGCTGCTCGATGACGACACGATCGAGCTCGCGTTCCGCGGCGATGACGCGGCGGCGTCCCGGCTCCTGGCCGGGGCCGTGACGAGCGGACTTCGGGTCGTGACGTTCGCGAGGGCCGCCAGCGATCTCGAAGAGCTCTTCCTCCAGGTGACCGCCACCGACCAACGTTCGGAGGTACCGGCATGACCGAGACGACGACCGTCGTGGCCCCCGGGCGCCATCCGGTGCGCGCGATCCGGCGCACGTTCTCGGGCATCAGCGCCGTCGGGTCGAAGGAGCTGCGGGGCCGGATGCGTGGCCGCCGGGCGTTCGTGATCCTGACGCTGTACCTGTTGTTGCTCGGCGGGTTCGCCTGGATGTACGAACTCATCCTCTCGGCCCAGGTCAGCAACGGGATCGGCGGTTCTGCCGCCTTCGCCTCGGCGCAGATCGGGCAGCAGATCTTCGGCGGCCTGTTGATCCTCGTCACCCTGCTCGTCGTGTTCCTCGCGCCAGCCTTCACGGCCGGGGCGATCAGTCTCGAGCGCGAGAAGCAGACCCTCGACATGCTCGTGACCACGCCGATCTCGTCGCTGGCGATCGTCATCGGCAAGCTGCTGAGTGCCCTGACCTACGTCTTCATCCTGATCGCGGCATCGATCCCGATCACCGCGATGGTCTTCGTCTTCGGTGGCGTGGCTCCCGACGACGTCATCCGTGGCTACATCGTCCTCGTGGCGACAGCGCTCGGGCTCGGGGCCTTCGGACTCTTCTGTTCGACCATCGTGAAGCGGACACAGGCAGCGACCGTCATCACGGTCTTCGGCGTCCTGGCGATGACGCTCGGGTCCGTGTTCATCCTCTACTTCTGGAACGTGATGGCCGGGCTCTCGACGGGCGGCCAGCAGGGTCTGGGCCCGATCAAGGGCCGTGCCCCCGAGGCCATCGGCTATCTCAACCCGTTCCTCGCCCAGGCCGACATCATCTGCGGCACCCAGACCACCTTCGATGGCTGGTGCAGTCGCTATGCGCAGGTCATGGGCGGCCAGCAAGGCATCATCTTCAGCACGAACGACATCACGGTCGGCGGCGGCCCGGCGATCGCCCCGCAGGTCCTGCCGGCCAACGGCGTGCTCGCCGTGCCAGGGTTCGCGGTCGGCGGCGGGGTCTCGTTGAACGCGGTCCCGGCCGACGTCACCGCGTTCGGCGTCACGCGCGATCAGTTCTGGCCGAAGACCGTGGTCGCGTGGCTGATCCTGTCCGTCGTGATGATCGCGGTCTCCATCCAGCTGGTCTCGCCGACGCGACGATGGCGACCTCGACTTCGGACTGCGACGGCGATCCCGTGACGAGACGACGCCATGAACCTGCGTCGCTACGTTCCTCAACGGCCGTCGCCTGCGCGTCTGAACGTGCCGGACGACCCGGCGACTCGACTCGAGGGGCCGCTGGATCCGCCACTGCTGTCGATCCGCGCCGGTCTGCGAGCGCATCGCCGTCGTCTCTGGCTTCGACGGATCGTCCGCCGGACGTGGATCGCCCTGGCCGCGGTCGTGGTCGCGGAGTTGATCCTGTGGACCATCGCGCGGTTCCTCCCACTCGAATGGGCGCCGCAGATCGGAGCCGCGATCCCGATCATCGGTGGCCTCGGGCTGCTCTTCGCTGCGGTCCGCGCACGACCCTCGCTGGGCGAGACCGCGCTGGCGATGGATGCCGAGGGGCGTCTTGGCGATCGAGTCTCGAGCGCGCTCGAGCTGGCGGTCGGCTTTCCAGCATCTGCGGGGCCGGCTGCGACCGATCCAGACCAGGCGGCCGACGCGGTCGTGGCGGTCGATGACGAAGCGGCCGAGACGGACCGGTTCGTGCGACGACAGCGCGGCGACGCCCTCGTGGCGATCCGTGCCACGCCGGCGAGTCTGTTCAAGCCTCGGTGGTCCCGCCGGCCAGCGATCGCGATCGTCGTCGCGGGTCTCCTGCTCGTCCCGGTGCTGGTCATCCCCAACCCGCAGGACGCCGCGATCGCGCAGGGGCGCGAGGTTCGCGAGGCGGCCGATCGACAGGCGGAGCGGCTCGATGCGGTCGCGCACGAGCTCGAGACCAAGGGGGCCACCGCCGACGACCCTCGAACGCGCCTCGCCCAGCGCCTGCGAGACCTCGCCCGACAGCTCCGCGAGCACCCGGCCGAGCTCGACGTGAACCTCGCGAGGCTCGGCTCGATCGAGTCGGACGTTCGAGCCCAGATCGATCCGGCGACGGAGCAACGGGCCGCGGCGATCGCGTCGCTCAGTCGCTCGCTCTCGCGCTCGGCGACCGGCAAACCCGATGCCAACCGGGACGGCGATCCGAAACAGACCCAGGAGGACCTCGATCGCCTCGCCGAACAGCTCGACGACAAGACCCCCGAGCAACTCGCCGATCTCGGGCGCCAGCTGGCAGAGCAGGCAGCGACGGCATCTGGCGCGGATGGTGCGGCGGCGCAGGCCATGCGTGATGCCGCCCAAAGCCTGGCCCAGGGTGATGCCGCCGGGGCTCGTTCGGCCCTGCAACGCCTCGGGGACGCCTTGACCGGCGCGGATCGCGGATCGCCACGAACCGGGACCTCGCGGGCGCGGCGTCCCGGCTCCAGGATGCTCGTCGTGACCTCGCGGATGCGGGCCGGCAGACCGCCCAGGGACAGGGGCAGGGTCAAGGGCAGGCCCAGGGTAGCCCGCGTCCGAGCGGGAGCCCCGGTCAGGGCCAGGGTCAGGGCCAGGCGAGCCCGGGAGCCGGACAGAGTCCCGGCACTGGGCAAGGCCAAGGGCAGGGTCAAGGCCAAGGCCAAGGGCAGGGTCAGGGTCAGGGCCAAGGGCAGGGTCAGGGTCAAGGTCAGGGCCAGGGTCAAGGTCAGGGCCAGGGCAGGGTCAGGGCCAGGGTCAGGGTCAAGGTCAAGGTCAGGGTGCGATCGGCGGGGGAGGTTCCAACGCCAGATCCCTCGGCAACGGCACCGGCGGGAACGGTCGCCCGAGTGGTCCGACCAACCCGAACCGACCATCCCAGCTCGGGGCCGACCTGAGCTCGGTCTACGCCCCGTTCGACCGTCTCGGCAAGCCCGGCGATCCCTCGTATGTGGCGGGTTCGGGCGGCGACGGCCAGACCCAGCAAGGCACGGGCACCGGGACCGGCACGAACAACGGCGCCCTGACGCCCTACCAGCAGGTCTACGCCGACTTCGAGCGATATGCCCAGACGTCGCTGGAGCGCGGCTACATCCCGATCTCGGTGAAGGACTACGTCCGCGACTACTTCAGCTCGCTCGAACCACACCAATGACCACCGACCACCACCCGTCGAAGCGCTCGGAGGATCCGATGGAAACGAAGACCTCGCCGACCAGTCCGCAACTCGCCCCCGAGGCGTTCGCCGAGCGCGCGCAGACGATCGAGCGCGAAGTCGGCCGCGTCATCGTCGGTCAGCGTGATCTGGTCCGTCAGACCCTGACCGGACTGCTCGCCAACAGCCACGTCCTCCTCGAGGGCGTTCCCGGTCTCGGCAAGACGATGCTCGTGCGGACGATCGCGGACGTCATCGATTGCGCGTTCAACCGGATCCAGTTCACGCCGGACCTGATGCCCGCCGACATCACCGGGACCAACATCCTCATCGAGGAGGATGGCCATCGCGTCTTCCGGTTCCAGCCGGGTCCGATCTTCGCGAACCTCGTGCTCGCAGACGAGATCAACCGCGCGACCCCCAAGACGCAGTCGAGCCTGCTCGAGGCGATGCAGGAGCACCAGGTCACGGTCGCGCGGCAGCGGTTCCCGCTCGAGGCCCCGTTCTTCGTCCTCGCGACGCAGAACCCGCTCGAGATGGAAGGGACCTACCCGCTCCCCGAGGCGCAGCTCGACCGGTTCCTGTTCAAGGTCATGGTCCCCTTCCCGTCGGAGGAGGACCTCGTGGCCATCATGGACCGCACGACCGGGGCCGAGACGGTGACGGCCAACAAGGTCTGCACCGCCGCCGAGATCGTCGAGATGCAGCGGCTCGCCCGCGCCGTCCCGATCGCGCCCCACGTGACGGCCTACGCCGTCAGCGTCCTGTCCGCCACGCACCCGGACCAGCCTCGAGCGCCCGAGCTCGTCCGGTCCTATGTCCGCTACGGCGGATCGCCACGAGGTGCCCAGGCGCTGGTGGCGGCCGGCAAGATCTACGCCCTGCTCGATGGCCGGTTCAACGTCTCGACCGAGGACATCCGGGCGGTCGCGATGCCGGCCCTGCGCCACCGGATCATCCTCAACTTCGAGGGCGAGGCGGAAGGCATCACGACCGAGGCCGTCGTGCGGACGATCCTCGATGCGGTCACGCCGCCGGCCGTCGAATAGCGTTCACCGGGACCTGACCGAGCGATCATGACGGGACCGCAGACCGGGCCGCCCGACGCCGACGAGACCGCGCAACGGCCGGTCGCCGCTGGCGCACGCCCGGCCTTCCTCCCGAGCGACGTCGATCCGACGGTCTTCGACGAGGGCTTCCTTCGCCAGCTCGAACGGCTCCTGTTGCTGATGCGTTCGCCGGTTCGCGGCGGGCTCAAGGGCGGTCGGCGAAGCATCAAGCGCGGGCAGTCGGTGGAGTTCGCCGACTACCGGGAGTACACCCTCGGCGACGACCTGCGTCAGCTCGACTGGAACGTCTATGCCCGGCTCGAGCGCCTGTTCGTCAAGCTCTTCGTCGAAGAGGAGGACGTGACGGTCACGATCCTCATCGACGGCTCCGCGTCCATGTCATCGGGCAGCCCGGCCAAGTCGCTGTTCGCGAAACGCGCCGCCGCGGCCCTCGGCTACATCGCGCTCGCGAGCGAGGACCGGGTGGTCGTGACCGCGCTGGCCGGACGAACGGCACGCCGACGGAGTGCGTTGCGAGGCTCGGGTCGCGCGCTGCGGCTGCTCGCCGACCTGTCTTCGATCGACGTCACCGATGGCCCGACGGACCTGCTCGCCGCGGCCCGGCACGCCGGCGCGCAGCTCCACGGTCGCGGCGTCGTGATCCTGTTGTCGGACTTGCTGGATCCGGCGGCCGACCGCGTGATCCGCGACCTGGCCGCGACCGGTTCCGAGCTGATCATCATCCACGTCCTGTCGCCCGACGAGCTGGATCCGCCACTCGAGGGCGATCTTCGTCTGATCGACAGCGAGACCGGCGCCGGGATGGACGTCACCGTCGATCTCGCGACGCTCGACGCGTACAAGGCTCGCCTCGCCGACTGGAAGGCCGGTTTCGCGGACATCGCCGCCAAGCGGCGGGCCAGCTACGTCGATCTGGCCTCGGACGTCAACCTCGCGGACCTGATGTTCGCCGAGCTTCGGCGTCGACGCGTGCTGGGCTGATCGATGCCGTTCGTCGCCCCGCTGGCGCTCGCCGGTCTGCTCTTCATCCCCGCGGTCATCGCGATGTACCTGCTCAAGCTGCGCCGCGACGAGACGGTCGTGCCGTCGACGCTGCTGTGGAGCCGCCTGTCGGCCGATGTCGAGGCCAACGCCCCGTGGCAGCGCCTCCGACGAAGCCTGCTGTTGCTGCTCCAGCTGCTCCTCGTCATCGCGCTGGTGCTGCTCGCCGCGCGCCCGTTCCTCGAGCGACCCGCCGGCCTCGCCCGGGACGTCGTGCTCGTCATGGATACGTCGGCGAGCATGGGCGCCACGGACGTCACGCCGGATCGGTTGACGGCGGCACGAGACGCGGCATTGGCGGCGCTCGCGGATCTGCCGACCGGTGGCAAGGTGACGGTGATCACGGCCGACCGGACGGCACGGATCGTGGTCAACGAGACGACCGACCTCGATCGCGTCCGTCGGGCGCTCGATGGACTGACGCCGTCCGCGACCAGCGGCGACCTGGGTGACGCGCTCGAACTCGCATCGAAGCTGGCGGCCCGCTCCGGCGACGCCCAGGTCCTCGTGGCCACGGACGCCGCACTCGCGACGGCCCCGACCACCAAGGTGGGGGCGCCGGTCAAGGTGCTGTCGGTGGGTCGCGACCGCAAGAACCAGGCCATCGTGGCCCTCGCCGTCCGGGCGGCCCCATCGTCGGTCACCCGGTCGGCCTTCATCAGCGTCGCCAACCTCGACATCGAGACCGCCCAGCGTCGGATCGAGGTCTGGGGCGATGACCACCTCCTCGAGGCACGCGACGTCACCCTCGATGCGCAGGCCCGTTCCGATGTCGTGATCGACGACATCCCGCCGGATGTCACGGCCCTCGAGATCCGATTGGTCGGCCCCGACGCCGCCGTCACGACCGCGCCGGATCACCTGGCGGTCGACGATCACGCCTGGGCGGTCATGCCGAAGGCCGGCACCAAGCTCGTCCTGCTCGTCGGCGATGGCGACCCATACCTCGAGACCGCGCTGTCGTATCTGCCGAACGTCGAGCTGTTCGGCGTGACGCCGGACGAATACGGGCCGGAGACGACGCGGAAGGACGGCCGGCCGTGGGACCTCGTGATCTTCGAGTCGACGCTCCCGGCGACCCTGCCGGATGCCCCGATCCTCGCCATCGCGCCGCCGAAGACGAGCGATCTCGGCGAGGTCCTCGGCACGCTCACGGACCCGGGGATCGGCTCGCTGGACCCCGACGAACCGATCCTCCGATACGTCGACCTCTCGACGACCCACATCTCGGAGGCCCAGCGCCTCGCCGTCCCCGAGTGGGCGCGGACGATCATCGCGGGACCGAACGGGGCTCCCCTGCTCTACACGGGCGTCCGGGCGGGGCTCCCGACGGCGGTCCTCGCCTTCGAGCCGCGGCGATCCGACCTTCCGCTCCAGGTTGCCTTTCCCATCCTGCTCGCGAACCTGACCGGTGAACTGCTGGGTGGGTCGGCGACGCCGAGCGAGGCCGTCGCCCCCGGTAGCCCTGTGACGCTCACGATCCCGTCCGGTGCGACCGGTCTCACGGTCACGCGACCGGACGGCACCACGAGCGAGCTCGTCGCCGGGGCGGACGCGGGCCGGACGCTGACATTCGCCGCCACCGACCTGCCGGGCATCTACACCGTCACACCGATCCTGGATCCCGCGGCATCGGCCTCCGGAGCCGCCTCGGCTGCGGCGTCGGGCGTGCCATCGTCTTCGGTCGGGCCGGGCAGCTCGGCGCTCGCCGTGGACCCGGCCGCGCCCGTCCGGTTCGCGGTCGATCTGTTCGATGTCGGCGAGTCGACCATCGCGCCGGGCTCGGCGGCGGCCATCGAGGCCCTCGGCAGCACGCCGGTCGCCTCGCCCGCCCCGGGGAGTGCCGGCACCGCCGTCGTGGACCGTCCGACGACCCGCGACGAGCTGTGGGTGCCCCTCGTCCTCCTCGTGCTCGCCGCGCTCTGCATCGAGTGGGCCGTGTATCACCGGGATGCGCTGATCAGGATCCGACGGTCCATCGGCGGCCCGATTCGGTCGACGACCCGACGGGCGGGAACGTGTAGTGGGGATCAACCTCGAGACACCGCTCTGGCTGCTGGTCCTCGTCCCCGCCTTCGCGATCACGATCGCCCTCCATCTGGGTGCCCGCCGGCGGATGGGTGCCGGTCGACGGCGCCTCGCCCTGCTGGTTCGGTCGCTCGTCCTCGTGTCGCTCGGCCTGGCGCTCGCGGGGTTCCAGGTCGTCCTGCCGGTCGATCGGCTCGCCACGGTCTTCGTCGTCGATCTCTCGGACTCGGTCGGCAACGTGGGCCGCGAGGATGCCCTCGCCTTCCTGCGCGAGACGCTGAAAGAGAAGCAGGCGGGCGATGTCGCCGGGATCGTCGCCTTCGGGAAGGACGCGCTGGTCGAACGGCTGCCCTCGGAACTGGCCGATATCGATCGCATCGCATCGGCCCCCGTGAAGTCCGCCGACCGACATCGGTGGCGCGCTGCGACTCGCTACCGCGCTGTTCCCAGACGATGCCCAGAAGCGCATCGTCCTGCTCAGCGACGGCAATGACACGACCGGTCAGGGCCAGGCGGAGGCCGCCCTCGCCGCGAGCCGCGGTGTCCGGATCGAAACGCGCAAGATCGGACTTGGTGACGCGGACGAGGTGCTCGTCGAGCGACTCACGACCCCGTCCACGGCCCATCTCGGCGAATCCGTCCAGGCCGTGGCCGAGATCCGCTCATCGGTCGCGCAGCCAGCGACCGTTCGACTCTTCGCTGATGGCGGGCTGGTCGCGACCCAGACCGTCGACCTCGCCGCGGGCCTCACGCGCGTCACGTTCGATACCAAACCGACCGAGGCCGGCTTCCACACGTTCCGTGCCGTCGTCGAGGCCGCCCGCGACACGTTCAGCCAGAACGATCGGGCGGACTCCAACACGATCGTCAAGGGCGAACCGAGGACCCTGGTCCTCGCCGGCGACCGGACGGTGGCCACCGAGCTGATCGCCGCGCTCAAGAGCCAGGGCCAGCAGGTCGACGACATCATCCCCGAGGCGCTGCCCACGGACTTCGCCGGGCTGGCGACCTACGACTCGATCGTGGTCGTCGACGTGCCACGGATCCGTCTGTCGGATGCCCAGCTGGCCGCGCTCCAGGTCTACGTGCGCGATCTCGGGAAGGGCCTCGTGATGGTCGGCGGTCCGGATAGCTTCGGCGCCGGTGGGTATCAGAAGACGCCGCTCGAGGAATCGCTCCCGGTCGATATGGGCGTGCGTGATCGGCAGAAGCAGCCCGACATCGCGCTCGTCGTGGTCATCGACAAGTCGGGTTCGATGGCGGCGTGTCACTGCAACACCTTCGACCGGAACAGCGGATCCGGCATGGCCGGCGTCCAGAAGGTCGATATCGGCAAGGAAGCGATCCTGCGTGCCGCCGCCGCCATGGGCGAGCGCGACGAACTGGGTGTCGTCGCCTTCAACGAGGCCGCCCACTGGGTGGTGAAGACCCAGCCACTCGGCGGGATCGGCGACCTCCAGGCCGATATCGCCGGGATCACCGCCGATGGCCAGACGAACATCTACTCGGGGCTCGATCAAGCCGTCCAGTCGCTCGAAGGCGTGACCGCGACGCGGCGCCACATCATCCTGCTGACCGACGGCTGGTCGACCTCGGGCCAGTACGACGAGATCATCAAGAAGATGCAGGCCGATGGGATCACGCTCTCGACGGTCGGCGCGGGTGGTGGCGCCAATCCGTTCCTCGAGCAGCTCGCGAAGCAGGGCGGCGGCCGGTTCTACGCGGCCCCGAACCCGGCGAGCATCCCCGACATCTTCCTCAAGGAGACCCAGCAGGTCTCGGGCCAGCAGATCGTCGAGGAGCCGTTCTTCCCGATCCTGACGTCGTCCTCGCCGATCCTGCGCGGTCTCGAAGATGGACTGCCGCAGCTGCTCGGGTACAACGGGACGACGGCCAAGCCCGCCGCCCAGACCGTCCTGGTGACGTCGCGCGACGACCCGCTCCTGGCGCAATGGCAGTACGGCCTGGGACGGTCGGTGGCCTGGACGTCCGATTCGACGGGGCGCTGGGCCAAGGACTGGCTCGCCTGGAAGGGCTTCGACCGGTTCTTCTCGCAACTCGTGAGCTGGACGTTCCCGGGCGAGGAGACCGATGGCATCGAAGGCCGATTCGAGACGGTCGACGGGCGATCGTCGCTGCACGTGGAGAGCGTGGAGGCCGACGGCTCACCCCGGGACTTCTATGCGACGTCGGCATCGGTGGTCGGGCCTGATCTCGAGCCGGTGAGCGTCAAGCTCGTCCAGACCGCGCCGGGTGTCTACGAGGCGCCGGTCGGGGATCTCGAGCCTGGGGCGTATGCGGTCCGGGTCACCCAGACGCGGCCGGGGTCGACGCCGCTGGGCCGGACGATCGGGCTGGTCGCCCCGACCGCGGCCGAGTACCGGGTCCTCGGGAGTGACGATGCCTTCCTTGGGGCGCTCCGGTCGGTGACCGGCGGCGGGGTGGTGACGACCGCGAAGGATCCGTGGGTCCACGACCTGACCGCCACGAGCCAGTACACGGATCTGTGGCCGTGGCTGCTGCTCCTGGCGCTCCTGTTGTGGCCGCTGGACATCGCCCTGCGACGCGTCTCGGTCGGTCGTCGTGAATTCGCCTCGGCCCGTGGCTGGGTCACGGGCTTCGGTGGTCGGCGACGAACCGCGGCGCCACGAACCGCGACGAGCGAGAGCCTGCTCGGTGTCCGGGAACGCTCCGGCGGGTCGGCGTCCCGGGCGGCTCTGCGCAGTTCGCCGGTCGAGGTGGCCCCGACCACCCAAGTCACGCCGACGCGGCCACGCCACCGACGCCAACCCGCCGCCACGCCACCTGCTCCCGCGGGACCGCCCGCAACGCCGACCACGCCCGCGCCACCGGCCACGGCCGCCGCGCCCGCCCCCGAGGCGCCTGACACCATGGCCCGTCTCCGCGACGCCAAACGCCGGGCAAGGGATCAGAACCGCTAGTCGGCCGTTCTGGTGGTAGCCTTCGGCGCGATGTCCCCGACCCGTCGAGCCGTCCTCGGCATGCTCGCCAGCCTGCTGCTCGTCGCTGCGTGTGGGGTCATCCCGACCAACTCTCCGGCCCCGACCCCAGCCGACTTTCCGACGCTTGCCGGGGATATGGCGCTCCAGGGCGTCAAGATCGAGAGCGTCGTGTCGGGCGACCCGGGGTGCACCGATCCGGTGCTCACGCCGACGGCCATCGCCTTGACGGCGCACGGTCTCGACCAGGCCTCACCGGTGAAGATGTACCTCTACGTGTTCCGCAACCGGGCCGCGTTCGAGCGGCTGCGAGAGACCGTCGATACCTGCGCCCAGGCCTACGTCACGGACCCCCAGACGTTCGAGTCGCTCGACCAGTCACCGTTCGTCCTCGCCGGCCAGGGTCCGTGGGCGCCCGAGTTCAAGGCCGTGGTCCGCGCCGCGCTCCTGAAGGCCGCTGGGAACGGTGGCGATCCCGGAGGGAACAGCGACGGCATGTGACGTCGGGCCGGTCCGGACGAGTCCGGAGTGGTCCGGTGCGGTGCCGATGACCGTCGGTCCCATACGTGATGGGACGTCCGGGTGAGGGTCCCGGGCAGGGCCTCCGGGCGACGCTCCACGCATGGTTCCTGCCCACCGCGCCCGACGACCCCTCGTCCGCTCCACCCTGCTCGCGATCATGCTCGCGATCGGCACGGTCGCGGGTGCTGTGGCGCGCGATGCGACCGACACGACGCCGACCACGGCCTCCGCGTTCGGGCCGGTCGCGGCCCAGGTCCAGAGCCCGCTCGCCACGTCCGCGTGGACCGACCCCGAACCGGCACCGCACTACGACGGGCGGAGCGCGACGATGCTCGCACCGGTACGAGCGGCCGCCGTCGCGCCAGGCTCGGCCCACCCCTCGGCTGTATCAAGCCCAGGCTGTTGGCGCGAACGGCGTTGCCACGGGCAGCGATACCAGCAGTGGCGGCTACCACGGACGCAACCATGTCTGGATGCCGGCGCTCGGGATCAACCGCTCGATCTCGTTCTACTCGTGTTCGAACGCCTCGTACCCAGGGAACCGCGTCTACCGCTGGGGTTGCGCCGGACAGAACAACGTGTACCTCTTCGGGCATGCCGGCAGCGTCTTCAAGCCGCTGCACGATGCCTACGTCCGCGGCAGCCTTCGCAAGGGCATGAGCCTGTACTACGCCGACGGCGGGGGGCAGGTCCACACCTATCGGGTCGCGTGGTGGAAGGTCACGACGGCGACCAAGGGGACGTGGGCCTACAAGGCGCAGTCGAGTTCGAGCCTCACCCTCCAGACGTGTCTCGGATCACGCAGCCAGTACCGCCTGATCGTCCGCCTGACCGAGGTCGACTGAACCTTCGCGCTCGGGCGCGCCTCGCCGGGGCCGTCAGACGACGCGTAGCCCGAGGATCCGCCTCGCGATGACGAGCCGCTGGATCTCGCTCGTCCCCTCCCCGATCTCGGTGAGTTTCGCGTCGCGCATGTAGCGCTCGACCGGATAGTCGGTCACGTAGCCATATCCGCCATGGATCTGGATGGCCGCATTGGTGGCTCGGGCACTCACCTCGGAAGCGAACAACTTCGCCTGAGCGGCGACGAGACCGAACTCGCGACCCTGATCCTTGAGCCACGCCGCTCGCCAGACGAGGCCACGGGCGGCTTCGATCTCGGTGGCCATGTCGGCGACCTTGAACGCCACGCCCTGGAATGAGCCTGATCGGCCGTCCGAACTGCTCGCGGGTCTGCGCATAGGGGATCGCGGCATCGAGCGCCGCCTGCGCGAGCCCGACCGCGAGGGCCCCGATGCTGATGCGACCGCCATCGAGGATCGCCAGGAACGTCTTGAAGCCACTCCCCTGCTCGCCCAGCATGTCGGCGGCGGGGACCCGGGCGCCATCGAACCGCAACTCCCCGGTGGCCGAGGCGTGCAGACCCAGCTTGTCCTCCAGGCGACCGATGGAGAAGCCAGGGGTGTCCGCCGGCACGATGAACCCGGAGATCTCCGGGTTGCCATCCTCGCGGGTGCCCGTCCGCGCGGTGACGATGTAGGTCCCGGCCTGCCCGGCATTGGTGATGAACCGCTTGCCGCCATCGATGACCCAGGAGCCGCCATCGGGGCCGTCGTCGTGACGGGCCGTGGTCCGCGTCCCGCCGGAATCGCTGCCGGCGCCAGGCTCCGTCAGGCCGTAGGCCCCGATCACGCGACCCTGCGCCATCGGCACCAGATAGCGTTGCTGCTGGTCGCGCGACCCGGCGAGGTGGAGTGGGCCGCAGCCAAGGCTCGTGTGGGCCGCGACGATCAGTCCGAGCGAGCCCCAGACCCGGCCGATCTCCTCGACCGCGATCGCGTACGCGAGCGTATCGAGGCCGGCGCCCCCCTCGTCCTCGGGGATCGGGATCCCCAGCCAGCCGAGCTCGCCGATCCGGCGCACGATCTCGATCGGGAAGCGGCGCTCCCGTTCGTGCGTATCGATGACGGGTGCGACCTCCGTGAGCATGAAGTCGCGGATCGTGTCGCGCAGCAGGACATGCTCGGGAGCGAGGTCGAGATCCATGTGCGCCCGAGCGTAGCACCGAGGCAGCGCATCCCGGGCACCGGTGCTAGCCTTCCCGGATGCCCGAGCCAACCACGTCGGTCGGAGCCCCCAGCGGCCCCGTGGCGAGCCTCAGCGGCGGTGCCGTCGGCGGCCCGTCCACCCTTCGACGCGACCTCCTGCTTCGCCTCCGTCTGGACGGCCCGTCGTCACCGGATCAGCTGGCGAGGAACCTTGGCGCAAGCCGGACGGGCGTCCTCCAGCAGCTCCGCGCGCTCGAAGCCGCCGATCTCGTGAGTCGGCAGACCGTTCGACATGGCGTCGGTCGCCCTCGCCACCTGTACGACGTGACGGCCGCGGCGCAGGACCTCTTCCCATCGACCTATGACGCGCTGGCCTCCGGGCTCCTGGCGGCGATCGGGGCGGTCGGTGGCGACGAGCTGCTCGAAGAGGTCTTCGCGGCCCGCCGACGCCAGATGGCCGATCGCGTCCGTGGGCAGCTCGATGAGCGCGTGAGCCCGGAAGCACCGCTCGAGGACCGGGTTCGCGAGCTCTCGGAGATCCAGGCGGCCCAGGGGTATCTCGCGGAGACCGTGCTGGGACCCGATGGTTCGATCCGCCTCCGCGAACATAACTGCGCGATCTATCACGTGGCCAAGGCGACGCCCGCGGCCTGCCATGCCGAACTCGAGCTCTTCCGCGAGGTCCTTGGCGCCGACGTCATCCGCGACGAGCACATCGCGTCGGGCGATCGCTGCTGCACCTATCGCGTCGAGGCCCGCGCGGCGGACTGAGGGTCCGGCCCACGACCGGCCGCCGGGCCAACCTTCTGCCGCGCCGCAAGACTCACACCCTTAGGATCTGGATTCCGGACCACGATAACGACCGTCGGGACGGCCCTCGGGCGTTCTCTCGCCGGGGCGCTGAGCGTGCGACGGACCGTGGGTGCCAGGCAGCGACGCCCGCCACGAGCCGTATCGGCCTCGTTCTGCTTGGGCTAAGGCCCTGAGTCTTGAGCGCGGCCGTTGCGCGCCTCGCCCTGGGCACACCGCCTCGCCCGGGGCTACGCGCCCGGCACCGCGCCCGCGCTTCTGCCAAGGGTCAGCCCTCTTCGCGCTCCACGGCGACCCGGGTGGCGGGTTCCATCGTGGGCGGCGGGACGTCGGAGACGTTCGGCACGAACGAGGACGCCAGCGACGTCGCCGCGGCGTGTTCCTGGTCGGCGACGGACAGGATGCCGAGCCGGCCCAGTTGCGCCATCTCGTCGCGGATGTACGTCTTGAGCATCTCGGGGCCATCCGTGTTGATCGTGAACCGGACTTCGTTGCGTCGGAACGTATCGAAGATCCAGCGGAACTCGTCCCAGCCCGACACGACACGCGTGTTGAGGTTCGACGTCGGGCAGATCTCCAGGACGATCCCGCGATCGCGGATCATCGCCATCGCCCGCGGGTCGTAGGCGGCCTTGACGCCGTGGCCGATCCGGTCGGGCTCGAGGAGCTCGACGACGCGCGCCACTTCATCGACCGGTCCGGACTCGCCGGTATGCACCGTGATCCCGAGCCCGAACTGCCGGGCGCGGCGGAACAGCCGCCGATAGTCGGCCACGCGGAAGGTCGCCGCTTCGGGTCCGGCGATATCGATGCCGACGACGCCCCGATCGCGCCACGCGATCGCCTTCTCCGCGATGATCTCGTTGAGCTCGTACGGAAAGGCACGGTCGAGACAGAAGATCAGGCCAGGCTTGACCGGATACTCCAGGGACGCCTTGTCCATGCCGCGAACGGCGGCGGCGATGATGTGATCAAGATCCTGCTCGCCACCACGGTTTCGCTTCATGGGATTGAAGCGGAGCTCCATCGTGGTCACGTTGTTCTTGCGGTAGGCCCCGCCGACCACCTCGTACACGCTGCGCTCGACGGCCAGCGGCGAACTCTGGATGAGCTCGGTCCAGTGGAAGAGCTGGAGATAGCCATCGAACGACCGGTTCCGCCGCGCGGACACGGTGATCATGTCGCGGAACTCCCAGTAGTCCTTGGTCGGCAGCTTGATGCCCTGCGAGTGGGCGATCCCCCACATGATCGCGGGCGTCACCGCGCCACCGAGGTGGCAATGGAGCTCCGCGAGCGGGATCTTGCGCGAAAGGGGTCGTGCCATGACCGCAGGATACCCGAGCGTCAGCCCGGGAACGGACCGGGACCCAGACACACACTGAGCGTCCGATCGCCCATCCCGGTCC
Organism: uncultured Chloroflexia bacterium; assembly: GCA_963778805.1. Lineage (GTDB taxonomy): Bacteria > Chloroflexota > Limnocylindria > Limnocylindrales > CSP1-4 > SPCO01. The sequence goes on from CAVZVT010000005.1 coordinate 860,067, forward strand.
TGACCACGAGTCGATACTCGCCGGGAGGGAATGTCTCGAGGTTCAGCGGCGCGACGAGGGTCATCCCGGGGACCACGTCGGGCACGAGCCGGACCGCGACGCCGAACCGGCCATCACCCACCTGGATCGCCGCTTGCACGTCGGTGATCGCCAGATCCGTCGGGTGCGAGATCCCAAGCACCCTCGCTTCATCATCGGGATGGGCGACATCGCAGCTGGTCCCCTCGATGTCGTCGGGGAGTCGCACATCGGTCCCGACCTTGATCGTCGCCGAACCAGCGGACGGGGCGAACCCACGGGCCGCGTCGAGCAGCGCCGAGGACGATCGCGTCCGGGTCGCGGTGAGCTCGATGTGCCAGGTCCCGTCGTGCTTGCCGGTCTTGTCCCGCCAGGCGGCATGGAGCGCGTAGGTACCCGCGCGAAAGACCGTGCCGACACGGGGTGTGAAGAGCCCGTACGCCCTCGAATGATCCACCTTCGTCGTGGAGCCGATGATCACATCCGGAGCCTCGTGCGGATCCGGCGATGGATCGATCCGCCGGATGTCGATGTCCGTGATGGTCTGGCCGGCGCGCATCACGAGGCCAAGGCCGTTCGCCCGCGGCAGCCAGACCGAGAAGGTCGGCGGCTGTGGCCCGGGCCCGCCGATGGAGCCCGGGTCGAGCCAGGCGCGAGCCGGACCCAGCACATCTGTCGGGACCTGTGGCCAGACGCTCCAGGGTTGCCCGTCGACCACCACGAAGGCACCAGGAGCGACGCCGTTCGGCACGACGTTGCCGGGAAAGATCAGGCCATCGGGTGGCGGGGCGGCAGCGGCGGCGCCCGGGACGCGCTCGAACCGACCTGGGATGGCGACGTCGACCCGTTGGATGGTGGTCCCCATCAGGAGGTCGATGCGGTATCGGCCGGCTGGCCAGGTCATTCCCGTGGAGCCGTCCTCGCCCGGCGGCCACAGCAGCAGCTCACCGCTTCGAGGATTCGGCAGCACGGGTCGAACGATCAGGCGCTCCCAATCGCCGTCCGAGGTCGGGCGCCAGATGCGCAGATCGAGCGGCGTCGCCGTGCGCGGCGTGGTCACCCCGAGGGCAAGGATCGGTTCGTCGCGCGAGCCGATGACCGCGTTGCGGGTCCCGGTCGCCGTCCGCTTGGCTTCTGGTCCGCCCAGTGCGGCGACCCACCGCTCCGAAGGGCCGTCCGAGCCGCTGGGGGCGGCCACGATCGCGCGGACGCCCCACGCATCGTGCTGCTGGATCGCGCTCAGGATGCTGGCGACGGCCGGAGCATCCACCGGGACGTCAGGCGGGGTCGTGACGCTCGAACCCAACGACGGCGAGGCCGAAGCACCCCGAACCGCCGGGCTCGCGCTCGTCTTGGCCGCGACGGTTGCATCGGATCCGAGGTCCCATGGCTTGACGATCGCGACCAGCAGACCGACGACGACCAGCGCGACGCCGATGAACACCGGGTCGATCCGCTTGCGCCGGGGACCCAGGGGGACCGGGTCGAACTCGATGCTGCCCTGGGGTTCGTTCGAGCTCACCGCGGCATCGTGGCACGGGTCACGGTTTGCCGCCGGCCGCGCCCGGCCGACCCACGTGGCTCAGCCCGCGAGCGGGACGATCCGTCCTTCGGCGTCGATGGTGGCCTGGCGGCGGAGCCGCTTCAGCTCCGCGCCGGGGACCTGGTCGCGAGCGTGGTAGCTCGAGCGCACGAGCGGCGCCGATTCGACGTGCTTGAAGCCGAGCGCGAGGGCCTCGACCTTCATCTCGGCGAACTCGTCGGGGTGGTAGTAGCGCTCGAGCGGCAGGTGCTGCAGCGACGGTCGCAGGTACTGGCCGATCGTCAGGATGTCGACGTCGTTGGCGCGCAGCGCCTCGAAGGCCTCGGTCAGCTCGGGCCGCGTCTCGCCGAGACCGACCATCAGGCTCGACTTGGTGTGGACGGCGTAACCGATCTCGTCGGCCATCTCCTTGGCCCGCTGGAGGACATACAGCGAGCGATCCCAGCGGGCACGCTTGCGGACCGGCTTCTGGAGGCGGCGGACCGTCTCGAGGTTGTGGTTGAGGATGTCGGGCCGCGCGTCCATGACGGTCCGCAGGCGGTCGTCGGAACCATCGAAGTCCGGGATCAGGACCTCGATGCCCATCCCGGGGCTCGTCGCCCGCATCGCCGTGATGGTCTCGGCGAAGATGCGCGATCCGCCGTCGGGCAGGTCGTCGCGGGCCACGCTGGTCACGACGACATGCTCGAGACGCATGGCCCCGACCGCTTCGGCGACCCGGCGCGGCTCGTCGTCATCGAACCAGGTGGGACGACCGGTCTTGACGGCACAGAACCCGCACGCCCGGGTGCAGGTGTCGCCCAGGATCATGATCGTGGCCGTGCGCTGGTCCCAGCACTCCCCGATGTTGGGGCAGTGGGCCTCCTCGCAGACCGTGTTGAGCGAGAGGCCGCGCAGGAGGCCCTTGAGGTCGTGGTAGTTCTCGCCCGACGGCATCCTCGCGCGGATCCAGTCGGGATGCCGGCGTGGAGCCAGCGAGCCATCGGCCGCGGGTCGCCCGGCCGCTCCCCCTCCCAACGTGATCGGCAGCTCGGGTCGGGCGTGGGCCGTCGCCGAGGCATCGGTGCTCGTCTCGAACATCGGGAGCTCGCGGTTCATGGCGCGAGTGTAATCGGACCCCGCGCATCCGCTCCACCGAACGCGTCGGCGAACCCGGCGGGAAGGTCGCGCGTGACGTAACCCAGTTCCGCCGCGGCCCTCGCGGAGCTGGCCCAGAACGTCACGCCCATCGACGAGCGCACGATCTCGCGCAGGTTGGGGTCGAGACCGAAGCGCGCGCCGAGGTTCGGCGCGAGGCCAGCCCCGATCCGGAGCACGACGTCGGGGATCCGCACACGGGGTGCCCGCCGTCCGCCGGCTGCCGCCGCGATCCGCATGGCATCGATGAACCGGATGTTGGTCCCGGCAAGGATGTACGCCCGACCGAGGCCGGCCCGATCCACGGCGGCGAGGATCCCGGCGGCGAGGTCCTCCACGTGCACGAGGCTGACCCCGAGACCGCCGAGACCGACGAACGGGGCCGTGCCCAGGTAGGCCTGGAGCAGCTGACTCCCCACCGCGGAGTGGTCGCCCGGCCCGTAGACGAACCCCGGCAGGACGCTGACCACCGGGGCTCCGGCCGCGATCCGCCGCTCGACGTCGAGGTGGGCCAGCCACTTCGTCTCGTCGTAGTAGCTCAGGTAGCCGTCCTTGAGGTCGCGCCGATACGTCTCATCCACGACCTGGTCGTGCGTGTTCCCGAGGACCCCGACCGTCGAGACGTAGATCCGCCGGGGCACGCCAGCCGCCTCAGCCGCGTCGAGGACTCGAGTCGTCGTGCCGACGTTGGCGTCGAGCATCGCCGGCCGCTCCGATGCCGGGATCCCGACTCGATACGAACCCGCGCTATGGATCACGGCGTCCGCACCGCGCATGACGGACGTCATCCGCTCGACGTCGCTCAGGTCGCTCCTGACAAGGGCGACGACCTGGTCTCCTCGAGCCGCCAGCTGCCGAACGACGACCCGCCCGATGAACCCCGATCCCCCAGTGACGACGACCTTCATGCCCGGCATCCCCCGCTCAGTGACAGTCGGGCACGAGGACGTAGACGCCGCCGGCGTCGGCCTCGCCGTTGCGGATCAGGATCCGTTCACCGTTCCGTGCCGCTGCGCTCGTGAGGATCCGGTAGATCCGCAGGTCGTTCAGGTGGTAGTCGGTCGCCTTGTAGCTCGTCCCGATCGAGGCAGCCGAGATCGGCGCGGAGACATCGGCCCAGCGATAGATGCGACCGTCGAACCGGACCCAGGCCGGAAAGACACCGTTGTCCTGGTACTCGGGCAGCGCGCAGCCTGCGAGGACGATCCCCGATTGGACCGTGGCGTCCGGTCCGGACCACGTATCGAGACCATCGCCTCGAAGTCGTTGCACGACCGCCATCCCGCCCACGATCAACACGACCGCGATCGCCACCGCAAGCAGGATCCGACGACCGGCCGGGTGGACATCGAGCCGTCCCCATCGTCGCGACCGCCGTGGTTCGGCAGGGAGGTCGCGGCCGGCCTGGAGATGCCGGAGCAGCGATCCGTATCGGTCCTCGTCCTTGGTATCCGGACGGCCGGGGCCAGGAGTTCCCGGATCGGGATCAGTAGACAGGCGTGTCCGGTCCGACGGCTTCGAGCGCGGCCTTGACCACGCGAAGGAACGCGGCCGCCTGGGCGCCATCGTTCGCGCGGTGGTCGATCGCGAGGACCATGTTCATGATCGGCCGGATGGCGATGACATCGCCCTCAGGCGTCTCGCGCACGACCGGACGCTTCGTGATCGCCTCCATCGTGAGGATCGCGACCTCGGGGACGTTGATGATCGGCATGGTGAGGTTCGAGCCGAACCAGCCGGTGTTGTCGATGGTGAACGTCGTGCCACCGTAGTCGTCGAGTCGCAGTTTGCCGGCTCGGGCACGCGAGGCGACGTCGGCGATGGCCCGGTTCAGGCCGCTGATCGAGAGCTGATCGACATCGCGAACGGCCGGCACGAGCAGGCCGTCGTCGACCGCGACCGCGACGCCCATGTGGATCCGGCGCTTCGCCAGCAGGCCCTGCTCGGTCCATGCGGCGTTGAAGGTCGGGTACTGCTTGAGCGCGTCGACGACCGCCTTGATCACGAAGGGCACGTAGCTGAGGGAGATGCCTTCGCGCGCCTGGTAGTCGCGCTTCGCCGACTCGCGGGCACGGACGAGCCCGCTCGCATCGACTTCCATGTGCACGTAGGCGTGCGGGACGGTGAGTGCCCGCGTCATCTGCGCAGCGATGCCCTTGCGCATCTGCGTCATCGGCACCAGGACTTCGTCGGCGCCATCGGGAAAGACGATGCCGCCACCCGCCGGACCCCGGGTCGAGGCCTGCGCCATCACCGCGACCGGTACCGCGCTCGGTGCGCCGACCGGGGCTGTCCCGCCGGTCCGGATCGTCTCGACGACGGCGAGGACGTCGTCGCGGGTGATCCGACCGCCGCCACCGGTGCCCGGAACCTGTTCCGCGGTCAGGCCGTGCTCGCGCAACAGCCGACGGACCGCCGGGGTCATGCGCGCGTCGGGATCACCGGTCGCGGCCAATGTGGCGGCAGGCGCGAGGACGGCGGCGGATGCAGCTGCGGCGGCGACCGGGGTCGGAGCCACGGCGGCGACCGCGGGGACGCTGACCGGGCGCTCGTCGGAACCTGCCGGTCCCTGCGCCGGTTCGGGGGCCGCCGTCGGCGTCGATGCTGCGGTCGATCCGGTCGCGGCGGACGCATCGGCTTCGTCGCCGGTGTCGATGATCGCGATCTCGGCGTTGTTCGCGACGGTCGCGCCTTCCTCCGCCAGGATCTGCGTGAGGACGCCCTCGAACGGCGACGGCACCTCGGCATTGACCTTGTCGGTGATGACCTCGAGCAGCGGCTCGTACTTGGCGACGTGATCGCCCGGTTGCTTGAGCCATTTCCCGATCGTGCCCTCGGCCACGCTCTCGCCGAGCTGGGGCATCGTCACCTTCGCCACGTTCGCAGATCCTCCGGAGGGTTCGCCGTGTCGCGCGTAGTTTCCTCCATCCGGGCATCCGGGGTCGAGCGGTCTGACGAGACCGGAGCCGACGTCGTCGCGGAGAGGCGCGAGGGCTCGACGCGCCGAGTGGTGCGGCTGGTGCCGGGGACCGTACACTCGCGCCGTGGATCAGGAACGGTTGCGGGCCTTCGTCGTCGCGCCAGGTGCCGGGCGGACGATCCGCGGACCGGTCGGCGGCCCCACGACGATCATCGCGAGCGCCGACGACCACGGGCGGCTCCTTCACGTTCCTCGAGAACGTCATCCCGCCCCTCCAGGGCCCACCGCTGCACGTCCACGGTCGGGAGGACGAGATGTGGTACATCCTCGATGGGACCTTCCGATTCCGCGCCGACGACGAGATGCTCGAGGCCGAGACCGGGGCGTTCGTGTTCGTGCCACGCGGGACCCGTCACGCGTTCCAGAACGTCGGCACGACCGCTGCCCGCATCCTCGTGATGTTCGCGCCCGGTGGCATGGAGCGGTTCTTCGAAGGGATCGCCGCGCTGCCGTCAGGGCCCGTCGACCCAGCCACGTATCGAGCGATCGCCCACGACAACGCGATGGAGGTCGCCGGACCGCCGCTCGCCGAGTCCGACCCGTATTGACCGCCGGCCGATGGCGAGCGCTGCCCGGCTGACGCGCGCCGCGGGGATCCGCGACGGCGAGATGGCGATCGTCGCCATGATCGCCGGAGTCTTCGCCACGCTCGAGGCCGGCCGGGGTCTGGGCGAGGTCGGCGTCAACACGCTGGTCCTGAGTCGCCTCCCACCCGATGCGTTGCCGTGGCTGTACATCCCCCTCGGTCTCACCTCGCTCGTCGTCGCGGTCGCCTACGGCGGAGCCCTCGGCCGATACCGACGAGGGCGTCTCTTCGGCACGACGCTGGCCGTCATCGGGGCCCTGCTCATGCTCGAGTGGCTGGCCCTCTCCACGATCCCCGACGCGGTCCCGATCGCCTGGTTGACCGTCATGGCGGCCGGCGCCATCGCCGTCACGATCGCCTGGACCGTGGCGACGAGCTCGCTCGATGCCCGTCAGGCAAAGCGACTCTTCCCGATCTGCACCGCCGCGGCGATCGCCGGAAGCTTCGTCGGCGGGCTCGGCGCCGGACCGATCGCCCGGGCCGTCGGGACGCCAGCCCTCGTTGCCGTCGAGGGCGTGCTGTTCGTGCTGGCAGCCTTCCTGATCACCCGCGTGGCACGACGAGCGAGGACGCCGGCGTGGGGTCCGCCGCCATCGACCGACCGATCCGTCGTCGACGAGGTCCGCACCGGCTTCGACGAAGTGCGGGCCTCGCCCCTGCTCCGGCTGGTGGCCGTCGCGTACGTCCTGTTCGCGATCCTCGGGTTCTCGGTCACCTTCCCGTTCCTGCGAGCCGCCGACGCGACGTTCCCCGATGAGACGGCGCTCGCGGGCGCCCTCGGGCTACTGGCGGCGTTCGTGACCGCCACGTCGTTCGTGGTCTCGCTCCTCATCGCGAATCGGTTCTACGGCCGGTTCGGCGTCGCCGCCGCCGCGCTGGTCCTGCCGGTGGTCTACCTCGCCGGCTTCTCGCTGTGGATCGTCCAGTTCTCGTTCGCGACGGCCGCCCTGGTCACGATCGTCCAGCAGGTGACCCAGCGCGGCCTGTCGAACGCGGCCTGGAGCGCGTTCTACAACGTCGTCCCCTCGGCGCGGCGCGCCCAGGCGCTCGCGTTCAACGACGGCGTGCCGGGGCAGATCGGGATCGTCCTGTCGGGCGTCCTGCTGTTGACCGCCGGGCGCCTGCTGGCCCCGGAACAAGTCTTCTGGCTCGGACTCGGGACGGCCGTCGTGTGCACGGTCGTCGTCGTGGTGATCCGACGTCGCTACGCCGATGCGCTCCTGCGGACCCTGCGTTCCGGCCTCGGGGAGCAGGTCCTCGAGGGAGGCCACGGTCTTGGCGACCTGCTGGCGGCCGCCGAGGTTCGCAGCGCCCTGATCACGACGCTGGCCGCGCCGGACGTCGGTGCTCGACGCATGGCGGCATCGATGCTCGCCCGCTCACCGGACCCCGAGGCACGGACGGCCCTCGCCGGGGCCCTCGATGACGTCGATCCGATGGTCCGGAGTGCGGCGGTCGTGGCCGTCCTCTCGTCGGGTGGCGACGTCGGAGGCGACGTCGGGCCGAGCCCGGACGGGGCGACCGCCGTCAACGCCCGAGCGACCGCCGCGCTCGATGGGTTGCTGGTCGGCGACACCGAGGCTCGCGTGGCCGGACTTCAAGCGACGAGTGCGCTCGGGCGCGATCTTGCGGCAGACCGACGGGCGGCGATGTCCGCGGATGGCGACCCACAGATCCGCGCGGCTCTGATGCCGATCCTCGGCGCAGCGTCGGACGATGGCGCGACCGAGCTCCTGCTCGCCGCGCTCGACGATGCGGTTCCGTCCGTCCGACGATCGGCCGCGATGGCGCTCGCTGCGACGAGACGTGGTGCCGACCGGCCTGGTCGAACGCCTGCAGACCGCCCCTCTCGACGGCCAGGAGGCGACCATCGTGGCCCTCGAGGGGCACGGTGAGGCCGTCCGGGAGCCGGTCCTCGATTGGGCCGATCGCCAGGTCGCCCGCGCGCTGCACCTGGCGGTCGCCGAGGCCAGCATCGGGCCTGCCGGGTCGTGGCCGGCCCCTGACGTGGCCGCCTTCCTTGGTTCCGCGCTTCGCGCCCAGACCTCGCGACACCAGGGGCTTGCCCTGTCGGCGATGTCGGTCCTCGGAGCTCCAGCGGCGCGTGGCGTGATCCGACGCTGTCTGCGATCCACCGACGCCGATGTTCGCGCCCAGGCCATCGAGGCGCTCGACTCCGTCGGCGACCGTCGTCTCGGGGCATCGATCGCCCGACTCGTGGAGTTCACGCCCGGCCACATCAGCCCGGATCGGGACGCGACCGTGCGCGCACTGCGCGATGATGAGGACGTGTGGATCCGCGGCCTGGCGCGGCGGATGCACCCCGATGGAGCGGACATGACCGACGTCTCACCATCCCAGGCTCGCATCGACACGATGCTCCAGCTTCGGAACGTGCCCCTGTTCAGTGGGCTGGCACCGGAGGACCTCGACCGCGTCGCCGCGGTCGCCGTCGAACGATGGTTCGGGCCGGGCGAGACGCTCGTCCGGGAAGGTGACGTCGGTGATGAGTTGTTCGTCATCCTCGAGGGACGAGTCGTCGTGACGCGGCTGGAGCCCGACGGCAGCGAGCGGTTCATCCGAATCTACGAGGCGGGTGACCACATCGGGGAGCTGGCCGTCCTGCGCGAAGGCGTCCGCGCGGCGACCGTCACGGCAGATACCGGCAGCGTCCGGACGGTGGTGATCGGAGGCGAAGGGCTCACCATGATCCTGCGGGAGCGACCGGACGCGGCGATGGCGATGCTCTCGACCCTCGCGGAACGGATCACGGCCCAGTGACGAACCTGCCCACCGGCACCGTCACGTTCCTGCGGACCGACGTCGAGGGCTCGATGGGTCTCGCCCGAACGCTTGGCGCGTCGTGGGACTCGATCAACGACCTCCACATGGGCATCCTCCGCGCCGCGATCGACCGGAATCAGGGCATCGCCGTGCGGACCGAAGGCGACGCGATGTTCGCGGTCTTTCCGGAGGCCGGCGCTGCCGTTCGCGCCGCCGTGGAGGCGCAGGTCGCCATCGATGCCTACGCCTGGCCGGCCAACGCCCCGCTTCGCGTCCGGATGGGCATCCACAGCGGTGAAGCGCACCTCGCGGGCGACGACTACGGCGGCTTCGACGTCAACCGGGCAGCCAGGATCAGCGCGGTCGGCCACGGCGGGCAGATCATCGTGTCGGAGACGACCGCGGCGCTCGTCGCGGCCAGCCTGCCGCCCGACGCCACACTCCACGATCTCGGTCGACACATCCTCAAGGACATCCCGACCCCCGAGCACCTGTATCAACTCGACATCGCCGGTCGCCGCACGGAGTTCCCGCCGATCCGGGTGGCTCGCGCCTCCACGGGCAATCTGCCCGAACGGTCGACGAGCCTCATCGGCCGGGCGTCCGAGCTGACCGAGGTCGCCGGACTCGTCGACGATCACCGGCTGGTGACGCTGACCGGCCCGGGCGGCATCGGCAAGACCAGTCTGGCGCTGGAGGTCGCCAGATCGAGGGCGTCCGACATGCCCGACGGCGCGTGGTTCGTGCCGCTCGACCGGGTGTCGGATCCGGTCCTGGTCGGCTCCGTCATCGCGAGGACACTGGGACTGTTCGATGGCTCGGCCCGTGCCGCCGTCGATGCGCTGCCAGACTTCCTTGCCGATCGATCGGTCCTGCTCGTGCTGGACAACTTCGAGCACCTCCTTGATGCCGCGCCCGACGTGGTCGCCTTGTTGCAGGCGTCGCCACGATCGCGGTTCCTCGTGACCAGCCGGGCCCCGCTCCGGATCTCCGGAGAGCAGGAGTACCCGGTCCCGCCACTCCCCGTTGGCGGCGAGGCGGCCGTCCAGCTGTTCGTCGAGCGGGCGCGGTCCGTCCGACCCGCCTGGGAACCCGGCGCCGGACACGCCGATCGTCGCGGAGATCTGCACGCTCCTCGACGGCCTGCCGCTCGGCATCGAGCTCGCCGCTGCCAGGGTGTCCCTCCTGCCCATCCGGGCGATCCGTGATCGGCTGGCGGCCCATCTGGTCTTGCCCGGATCAGGGCCGCGTGACGCCCCGGCCCGTCAGCGGACGCTGGAAGGTGCCATCGACTGGAGTCACGATCTGCTCTCGCTCGATGAGCGACGGATCCTCCATACCCTCGGGGTCTTCGAGGGTGGCTTCGACCTCGAGCAGGCCGCGATGGTCGCGTCGGCGACCGACGAGCCACCAGGAAACGACGCAGATGCGCTCCTGATCGAGCGCCTGGTGGCATTGGCCGACCAGAGCCTGATCTCCCGGGACGCCTCGGCGGACCGCTTCGACTCGCTGCCGTCGTCGACGGGCATCCGCTTCGGCCTGCTCAAGACCGTGCAAGCCTTCGCCCTCGCGCGGCTGGCGGGCGACGGCGATGAAGCTGCGACCCGCCGACGCCATGCGCTTGCGTTCACCGAGGTCGTCGAAGCCGCCGGGCGAGTGCTCCCCGGCGCCGACAACGGGATCTGGATCGACCGGCTGTCGCTGGACCTCGCCAACATCCGGGCGGCACTTGGCTGGGCGATCGACGTGGGCGAGAGCGAGATCGCCATGCGGTTGGTCGGATCGTCGTGGCGCTTCTGGGTCCTCGACGGCCGCATCACGGAAGGTCAGCGCTGGACGGACGCGGCCTTTGCCATGCCGGGAGCGAACGAGCCGACGGCCGGGCGGCTGGTGGCGGTGACGGCGGCCGGCGGACTGGCCTACTGGCAGGGCGACCAGATCCTGGCCGCGAGGTGGTATGAGGAGCAGCGGTCGCTCGCCGAGTCGCTCGGCGACCGTCCCGCGACCGCGGACGCCTACTTCAACCTGGCCTCGGCGCTGTTCCTCGTGGGTGACATCGATCGCGCAAGCCAGTGCACAGACGAAGCGCGCCGTCGCTTTGTCGAGCTGGGGGATGTGCGCGGCGTCGCGAGGCTGGACTGGAGTCAGGCGAACGTGACCCTGGCGATGCAGGGTCCGGCGGCTGCCCGGACGATCCTCGAAGACGCCCTCCAGACGTTCGAGGCGCAGGGGGACGCGCAGTACGTCGCCCTGGCGGCGGGGAGCCTCTCGTGGGTCTCGTTCGCATCCGGGGACGTCAGGACGGCCGCCAGCTGGGGCGTCCGGGCGATCGCGGCCACCTTCGCCCTGCGAGATGTGGCGAGCACCACGATCTCGCTCCAGGTCGGCTCGATGCTCGCGACCTTGGCTGGCCGGCCCGACGACGGCGTGGCGGTCTGGTCCGCGTTCACCTCGCTGTGCGATCGATATGGCGTCCGACCACCCGTCTCGTTCGCGATGTTCGTCGGCGACTACGATCCGCTCGGGCGGGCGCGAGCGGCGGTCACGCCCGACGCCTTCGATGCAGCGTGGGCTCGCGGCACCTCGATGACGCTCGGCGAGGCGGTCGATCTGATCGTTCGGATCGGCGACGAACAAGCGGCCGACGTCAGCGACTGACGCGCCGCCCGCTCGACGAGCCGGACCCAGGCCTCAGGCGCCCGAGGCCTTGCGCGCCGCCCGCTTCGCGATGCCCCACCCTGGGTCCCCGCCAGTCAGGTCCAGGGACCTCTGCGTGAGCTGCGCGAGCTCATCGAAGAGCGCTTCGTCTACCTTCGTGAAGTTGAAGCACGACTTGCCCTGCATCCGCTTGCGAAGTTCGGGCGACATCGAATCCATCATCGTCGGCTCGCCGTAGACCGCCATGAGGTAGTAGCTGACATAACGCTTGCCCAGGCGGACACCGCCGAACCAGGTCGACGGGTTGCGGTCCGTTTCGGGCGCCATGTCCAGCGTCATGACCGTGGGACTGTCGCTCGCCAGGTAGAGCGGTGGGACATGGGCCATCAGGATGGCTCGCAGCCGAGCGAAGATGTCCTCGAATGCATCCGTTCCCATGCGCTCTCCTAATACGCGGCGAGCGTCCGGATGCCGTCCGCGATCTTCTCCGGCGACACCATGAACCAGTCCTCGAGCACGTGGTTGTACGGGACGCCCGGGACCTCGGGACCGGCGATGCGGGTCACCGGACCGTCGAGGTAGTCGAAGGCCTCCTCGGCGACGATCGCGGCCACCTCGGCGCCGTACCCGCCGAACCGGTTGTCCTCGTAGACGATCAGGCACTTGCCGGTCTTGCGGACGGATTCGAGGACGGTCTCCTTGTCGAGCGGCCGAAGCGTCCGCAGGTCGATGACCTCGACGCTGATCCCGTCCTCGGCGACCCGGTCGGCGGCCTCGAGCGCGTAATGCGCCATCAACCCGTACGCGATGACGGTGACCTGCGAACCCGGGTGCGTCACCGCCGCCTTGCCGAGCGGCACGATGTAGTCCGTATCGGGCACATCGCCACGGACGGATCGATACATCTTCTTGTGTTCGAAGAACAGGACCGGGTCGTCATCACGGATCGCCGCCCGAAGCAGGCCACGGGCGTCGTACGGCGTGGAGGGCACCACCACCTTGAGTCCCGGCACGTGGGTGAAGAACGCTTCGACGCTCTGCGAGTGATAGAGCGCGCCATGGACGCCCCCGCCGTAGGGCGCACGGATCGTCATCGGGACCGAATACCCATCGTTCGAGCGATAGCGCATCCGGGCCGCCTCGGACACGATCTGGTTGAACGCCGGAAAGATGAAGTCCGCGAACTGGATCTCGCAGACCGGCCGAAGCCCGTTCACGGCCGCCCCGATCGAGGCGCCGACGATCATCGACTCGGACAGCGGCGTGTCGAGCACCCGGTCGTCGCCGAATTCGGCCCACAGCCCATCGGTGGCCAGGAAGACGCCGCCCTTCTTCCCGACATCCTCACCGAGCACGATGATCGACTCGTCGCGACGCATCTCATCGGCGAGCGTGTCCCGGATCGCCTCGATGAAGGTCCTCGTGGCCATCAGTCGACGTCCTCGGCGTAGACGAAGCGCATCGCGGACTCGGGTGTCGGGTCGGGCTGGGATTCGGCGTACTCGGTCGCGTCGTGGACGGTGGCGGCGATCTCGGCCATCAGCTCCGCCTCGATGGCGTCGGTCAGGACGCCAGCCGCTCGCAGGCGGTCGCGAAAGTGCGGCAGGGCGTCGCGTTCCTTGCCGGCCGCCAGGTCGTCCTCGGTTCGATATTTCGTCTGCTGGTCATCCGATGAGTGGCCGGTCAGCCGCGTCACCTTGGCCTCGATCAGCGTCGGGCCCTGACCCGCGCGGGCTCGCGCGACCGCGTCCCGTGCCGCGGCATAGCAGGCCAGCACGTCCTCCCCGTCCACGACGATCCCCGGGATCCCATAGCCGGATGCCCGGTCCGCGACGTCGGCGACCGAGACCTGCATCGCGGCTGGCACGCTGATGGCGTAGCCGTTGTTCTCGACGACGAAGATGAACGGCAGCTTGTGGATGGCCGCGAAGTTGAGACCTTCGTGGACGTCACCCTGGTTCGACGACCCTTCGCCCATGCTCGCCATCGCCACCTGGCCGGTCTTGCGGATCTTCGCCGCCAGGGCGATACCCACGGCATGGAGCAGCTGTGTCGCCACAGGCGAGCTGACCGAGACCAGGTTGTGATCGCGACTGCCGTAGTGCCCCGGCATCTGCCGACCGCCCGAGGAGGGATCATTCGCGGTCGCGTACTGGGCGGTCATGATGTCGCGGGCACTCATCCCGAAGGTCAGGCACGTCGCGATCGAGCGATAGAACGGCGCGATCCAGTCGTGGCCGCGCTCGAAGGCCCAGGCGATCCCCACCTGCGCGCCCTCGTGACCCTGCCCGCTGATCACGAACGGGATGCGCCCGGCCCGATTGAGGATCCACATCCGCTCGTCGACGGCGCGCGCCAACGCGACGAGCCGATACATCTCGATGAGGTCGCTGTCCGACAGCCCGAACGAGTCGCCGAGGTGGGCGTCGCCCCTGGTGACGGCCATCGTGTCGATGTGCCTCCCTCGAGCTAGTCGTCGATCGCGCTAGAAGTTGATCGACCGTCCATCGACGGCCATCGCCGCTTCGCCCAGGATCTCCGAGAGCGTCGGGTGCGCGTGCGTGGCGGCACCGATCTCCCAGGGCGTGACCTCGAGTGACATCCCGAGACTCGCTTCGGCGATCAGATCGGTCGCGTGTGGCCCGATGATATGGACGCCGAGGGTGTCGTCGGTGGCCTTGTCCGCGATGACCTTCGCGAACCCGTCGTATTCGCCACCGATGAGCGCCTTGGCGATGGCCTGGAACGGGACCTTGCCGACCTTGTAGTCGGTGCCGGCCGCCTTGACCTGTTCCTCGGTGAGACCGATCGAGGCGATCTCAGGTCGGCAGTAGGTCGCTCGCGGCTGCATGACGTAGTCCATCTCGTGGACATCGGCCTCACCGGCGATGACATGGGCCGCGATGATGCCCTCGTGGCCAGCCGTGTGGGCCAGCCACAGACCGCCGACGATGTCGCCGATCGCGAAGACGTGTGGCTCCCTGGTCCGCATCAGACCGTTCACCTTGATGATCCCGCGGTCCGTCTCCACCTTGGTGGTCTCCAGACCGATGTCCTCGATGTTGGCCGCGCGGCCGGTGGCGACCAGCATGAGCTCGGCGTGGAGCTCGGTCGCCTCCTTGCCCTCCGGCCCGACGGTGACGCGAACGCCATCCTTTCCGGTCTTGACCGACGATGTCTCGAACCGGGCGGTGGTCATGACATCGATGCCACGGCGGATGAAGCTGCGCTCGAGCGCCTTGCTCACCTCGCCGTCCTCGAGGGGCACGATCCCGGGGAGATACTCCAGCACGGTGACCTTGACCCCGACGTCGTGGAACATCGAGGCGAATTCGACGCCGACGGCACCCGCGCCGACGATGATGATGTCCTTCGGGAGGCGTGTCCATCCGGAGGACGTCGTCGCTCGTGACGATGTGCTTCCCGTCCGGTGTCAGACCGGGCAGCGACTTGACCCGCGAGCCGGTCGCGAGGATGACGTCGGTCGCCTGGAGGATGCGCTCGCCGCCGGCCCCGGCCGTGCCGTCTTCGCCGGGCTGGCTGACGCGGATCCGTTGCGGACCGTCGAGCCGACCACGACCGGCGATCCACGTGACCTTGTTCTTGTCGATGAGCGTCTTGAGTCCGGTCCACATCCGCTTGACGACCGCGTCCCGCCGGGCCGCCATCGCCGCGTAGTCGACGACGGGCTCGCCGGGGAGCGTCAGCCCGTAGTCCTTGGCGTGACGCACGCGATCGGTGAAGGCGGCCAATTCGAGGAGCGCCTTGGTCGGGATGCAGCCACGGTGCAGGCAGGTGCCCCCGATCTTGTCCTCGTCGACGAGTGCGACCTTCAGGCCCAGCTGGGCGGCGCGGAACGCCGCGGAATAGCCACCGGTGCCGGCGCCGAGCACCACCAGATCGAAGTCATTGGACGAGCCGACGGCCATGGGTCAGGGTGCCTCCGAGGGCCGTACGGGCGGATGGGTCATCGGGCCGATGGTACGCGCGAGTTCGAGGGTCCCGCAACCGTGGCCGGAAGTGGTCGGGGCGGCGCCGAGTGCTAGACTCGCGGCCTCGGGCATCCGCCCGTCGCAGGAGTGCCTGCATGGATCCCGCCACCCTTCAGACCGTGGGTCTGGTCGTCATCGCGTACCTCGCGGGATCGATCCCGGTCGGCATCGTCGTGGCGCGGCTGTCCGGTGGCCCGGACCCACGGACCATCGGGTCGGGGCGGACCGGTGGGACCAATGCGCTTCGGGCCCTCGGACGACGCTGGGCGGCGGTCGTCGTCATCGGCGATCTCCTCAAGGGCGCACTGCCGGTGATCCTCGCGCGCATCGTGACGGGGGGCGATCCCGTCACCGAGGTGCTGTGCGGTGTCGGCGCGGTCTCCGGCGCGATCTGGTCGGTCTTCTCCGGGTTCCGGAGCGGGCGTGGCGTCGGGACCGGCGTGGGGACGATGCTCGTCATCCAGCCGGTCGCGGTCCTGCTCGCCACCCCGGTCTTCATCGGGGTGATCCTGCTGACCCGCTATGTCTCTCTTGGGTCGCTGCTGGGATCAGCCGCGATGTTCCCGGCGATGCTGCTGGTGCTGATGGTCGTCCCCGCGACGCCGCTGCCGTACGTGCTGTACTCCGCGGTCGGCGCTGCCCTGATCTGGCTGGCCCACGCGGACAACATCGACCGGCTGCTCCACGGCACCGAGCGCAAGTTCGACCTGCAGCTGCTCGTCGGCAAACGCCCTGGCGGCAGCTAGGAGCGGTCAGCCGCCGCTCCGGAGTGATCAGCCGCCGCGCATGCTCCGGAAACAGTCGCTGCAGTAGACGGGCTTGCCGCTGGTCGGGCGAAACGGGACCTGGGCGTCCTTGCCGCAGTTGGAACAGGTCGCGGTGAACATCTCGCGGGGACCTCGGTCGCGCGAACCGTACCCGCCGCCTCCGCCACTGTCGCCGTAGGACGACCCGCCGGCCGAATAGCCACCGCCGGCCGAATAGCCGCCATAGGATCCGCCGCTGTCGCTGTTGCGGGCGGCCTTGCGGCTGGCCCGGCAGGACGGGCACCGACGCGGCTCCGTGAACCCGCGCTGGGCGTAGAAGTCCTGCTCCGACGCCGTGAACACGAATTCCTGGCCACAGTCCGCACAGGTCAGGTTCTTGTCGTTGTACACGAGACCGAAACTCCTCTCGGTAGCCGGCGCGATCCGTCGGGTTCTCGCGTCAACCGTGAGAGGGGTCCGAGACGTGTCGAGCTACGTTCTTGCCACGAGCTCATCCGTGGCATTTTCGAGGGGAGGGTACGCGGTCATCGCGGGGTTGCATAGCCCCGACTTTCGAATGTCCGGCGAGGCGCACGCGTCGTGCGGTATGGTCCGTCGCGCATGGATCAACAACGGCCTCCGTTCGCCATCTGGGATGTGGTCTCGCGCCGCGAGGCGAGGCTGCTGTTCTGGTTCTCCGTCATCGCGCTGGCGGCCGTCATCGCGACGCTCGGCGCCGAATTCACCGCCGTCCTCGCCGCTCCCGCGCTGATCCTGTTCGTGGCCTGGCTGATGGCCTACGTCCTCGAGCCGATCGTCTCGCTTCTGCACCGCCATCTGCCGATGAAAGGGCGAGGACTCTCGGTCGCGATCACCTATCTGGTCACGTCGATCATCGCGATCGTGGTGTTGGCGGGTGCCGGGATCGCCATCATCAACGCGTCGATCCAGTTCCTGAACGACCTGCCAGCCATCATCGATCGCATCAAGGCGGTCCTCGAGCCGGTCCTGGATGGGCTCGGTCTGCAATCGCCGAGCGGCGGCAGCTACGCGGTGGCCGGCGTCCAGGCATTCGTGCGGAACAACGCGGGAGGTCTGGCCGATGCCGTCCTCGCGGCCGTGAGCAACACCGTCACGCTCGTGGCGAGCCTGATCACGGCCGTCTTCATCTCGATGGGTCTCGCGATCGGCGAGGTGTCGCTCCTGGGCTGGATGCGGCGGTTCCTTCCCCAAAGCACGTACCGCGACCTGACGGAACTCGAGCAGGCCATCGCCGTTTCGTTCGGCGGGTTCGTCCGCGGCCGACTCTTCGTCGGCGCGATCTACGGCGTCATGGTGGCGATCACCGCGGTCGTGTTCGGGGTGCCGTATGCGGCGTTGATCGCCGTCATCGCCGGCCTGATCGTGTTCATCCCGTTCATCGGTCCCCTCCTCGGATGGGCGGTGCTGCCGGCATTCGCGTTGATCCTCGCGCCGGACGTCGTCCTCCCCTGTCTCGCGGTGAGCCTGCTCGGCGCCGCGGCGATCCAGGTGGTGATCACGCCGTTCGTGATGGCCGGCGCCGTCAACATGCGGCCGGTCGCGGTCTTCGTCGTCGTCGTGATCGGCACGTCCATCGCCGGCGTCGTGGGAGCCATCTTCGCCATCCCGACCGCGGCCGCGATCCTCGCCATCACCGACTACCTGCGAAAGCGCGACGTCCTGCTCCGCGCCGAGGAGGTCGGAACCGGCGAGGGCCATGGCCCCGGCGATGCCACCGACGGAGGATCGGCGACTCCCTTACCCGTCTCGCCCACCGGTTGACGCGGTCTCGCCCTCGGGCGAACCAGCGCATCGGTGTCGCTCAGCTCGCCGCCAGCGGAGCCGTCGCGAACAGGTGGCTGAACTGCTTGCACCAGATGACGGCGCTCGCGAAATCCGCCGGGTCGGTGCCGGGCGGCAGGTCATAGCCGAACGCACCATCCGTCGCCTTGAGACGCCCAAGTTCGAGCGCGCCCTTTGCGTAGCCGTCTGCCGACGGCGACAGGAAGACGAACAGGTCCGGACCATTGCGGACCGAGAAGTCGTCGAGACGTAGGTGGAACCGATCTGGCGCGATCTTGATGATCGACGCCGTCCCGCGCCCGAAGTGGAAGTCGTCGGATCCGTGGAACGGACCGCGACTGAGCGTGATCGGCGCGAAGGGCGTTGCCGATGGCGCCGGAGGGGCCGGGGTCTGCGTGGCCTGTGCCGGTGGGGTCGTCGGCATCGACGGCTCGGCCGATGTACGACCGATGGCCGCGGTCGGTGCCGCCACGTCGGGTTGCGCCGATGCGGCGATCGGAACGGCGGCCACCGGGGCCAATTCCACCAGCTCCGTGCGGATGATCAAGGGCGAAGCCAGATACCACGTCGCTGGGGTACCGATGACCAACACGGCGATGATCACCATGAAGGTCCGAACCGGGTGTCGACGTGCGGCACCCAGCGCGCCGCGCCGCCATGCGACCCAGCCGATGACGACAGCCGCGAGCACCGTCGCGACGAGGAGCGGCACACGCAGGTCATAGATCGCGCCGGTCAAGGATGGCCAGAGATCGTCGAGTCCGGTCATCGGGAGTCGCCTCCTATGGGAACCCCGACCCTGACCGACCCGCGTGTCAGCCCGATGACGACCCGCTGACCGAGAACTCGCAGATCGGCCGACGCGAGGTAGGACTCCACCTCGCGGGCGCGCCTCGTCTCGCCCCAACCGAGCTCGGCGGCGAGGAGCTCCGCGACCCGAGGCGCGATCGCGGCGCCCCGATCCGGGAGTTCCTGCGCGAGCCTGGTCCTGCGCGCGAGCACGTCGTCGAGGGTCATCGCGAGTTCGCGACGGGCCGCCCAGGTCACCTCGGCCTCCAGGAACGGTCGGCCAGCGACGAGCGGCTTGACCAGACCAAGCTCGGCCCCGAGGCTCACGACGCCGGGGGCTTCGGTCCCGTGGCGAGCGACAAGCCGCGCAGCCGTGTCGGGACCCACCGCGGCCACCGCCGGGATCGTGGCGAGCTCCGCGGTGATCCGATCGAGGGCCGCGAGATCGGCCGCCCCTGCGAGGCGACGTTCGGCCGTCTGACTGGGACGCGCGCCCGCCTCGACCTTGCCGAGCACGGCATCGATGGCGTCGCGCGCCATCAGGCGGTAGGTCGTGTACTTGCCGCCGCCGACGCGTACGACGCCGTTGGGCTCGACGGTGACGCGATGTTCGCGCGACGCCTTGACCGTCGGGACCTCCGGACGGCGCGATGAGGGGCCGCAGTCCCGCGTACGTGCCGACCACGTCGTCGCGGCGCAGGTCGACGTCCATCGTTGCGTTGACCGTGTCGAGCAGCTTGTCGATCTCCCAGGTCGCGGCCGATGGGTGATCGAACGGCCCGTCGTACTCGGCATCGGTGGTGCCGATCAGCCAGTAGTCGGGCCACGGGACGAGGAACACGATCTTGCCCGGGACACGGATCGTCAAGCCCATCTGGTTCGGGATCCGCGAGCGGGGCACCACGAGGTGCGCGCCACGGCTTGGCAGGATCCTGGTGGTACTGCCGCCGAATGGATGATCCGGACCGGCAGCCCAGACACCCGTGGCATCGAGCACGGCACGAGTGGCGATCTCGAACTCGGCGCCGGTGGTGAGATCCTGTGCCAGAACGGCCTCCATCGTCCCGTAGGCCGGATCGGACCGGAGCCCGGTCGCACGGACCCTGGTGACGATCGTCGCGCCGTCGGCGATGGCGGTCCGAGCGACCGCGAGGGTGTAGCGAGCATCGTCCTCGACCCCATCGTGATAGACGAGCCCCCCACGAAGGCCATCGTGGCGAAGGGTCGGGGCAAGCTCCAGCGTCGCGGAGCGCGACAGGCGCTGATGCCAGCCGCCGTCATGGCGGGCGCCGAGGACGTCATACAGCGTCAGACCAGCGTCGAAGAACGCCTTGGACGCGAATGGGATGCCGTAGATCGGAAACAGCAACGGCTCGAGACGGACGAGGTGCGGGGCGATGTGGAGCAGCCGCGAACGTTCGGCCAGCGCCTCGCGCACCAGACCGAAGCGAAACTGTTCGAGATAGCGCAATCCGCCGTGGATGAGTCGCGACGAACGGGACGACGTGCCCGATGCGATGTCGTCCTGCTCGATGAGGACCGCGCGCATCCCTCGAGACACGGCGTCCAGCAGCGCCCCGCAACCGACGATCCCGCCCCCGATGATCACCACGTCCCATCGCTCGGAGCTCAAGGCTTCGAGGGCGGCCCGTCGGGCATCGACGGGCGTCTCGACCGTCTCCGGCTCTGCCACCCCCTCCTCGCTCAACGCGGTTCGTCCGGCCGGTGGCGCGAGATCCTCCATAGCAGCCAGCCTGTCCCGACGATGAGGACCACGATCGCGAGCGGCGTGTGGAAGACGAGCGATTGCAGCGAGGTCGGCAGGATGCTGGTCAGGACCGCGGCACCCAGGACGACAGCGACGACCGCGAGGGCAACGAGCGCGACCTCACGCCAGCCGGGTTGACGTCGGATCGGTCGAGGTTCAGCCACGGTCTGCCTCCAGGGGGATCCCGATCGGCGCCACGAGGACCTTGCCGGCATGTGCGGCGCCACGTGTGGTCAGCAGCCCGGTCTTGGGACGATGGAACGTGACCGTCAGGTCGGCGCGGATCGCGGGCTCGGATGGTTCGCCGCTCGAGAGGTCGACCGCGGTCGGCGTGTCGACCGCGACGATCGGGACACCCGAGGAGGCCGCCTGGACGACGATGTCGACCGCGGTCCGGATCGGTTCCCGGAGGGTTCCCCGCACGCCCGTGCCGAGCAGCGCATCGACGATGACGGCGGCCGTCTCCATCCCGAGACCGAACATGGTGATGTCGCGCGAGACCGGCAGGTGGATCTTCGTGATGCCCGTGTCGCGGGCGATCCGGTCCCAGTTCCGCGCCGAGGTCAGCCCCGCCGGACGCGCCTCGGCCGTCACGAGGCCCACGATGACGGTCGCACCCGCGAGCGCGAGTCGGCGAGCGGCGACGAGACCGTCCCCGCCGTTGTTGCCGGGACCGCACAGGATCACGATCGGGCCATTGCCCCACCGTCCGAGGTCGACGGCCAGCGCCTTGACGGCGGCCGCGACCGCCGTCCCGGCGTGCTCCATCAATCGTTCTTCGGTGACCCCGAATGCCTGGGCGCGACGATCGGCGCCGGTCATCGCCTCCGCGGTGATCGGCGGCAACGACGCCCGAGCCGACCAGCGTCGGCGCAGGCCGCGGAGGTCCAGCTCGAAGATCGTGGGGTCGTTGGCCGGCAGGGCCGGAGCCGCGTCGGCGGTGGTGGGCATCGCCGCCCAAGCGTAGCCGAACGTGCGTCCGGCCATCGATGGCGGCGGCTCAGACCAGACGAAGCCTCGCGTCCCCGCCGTCGCGGGTCTCGATCAGGCCATCGAGGGCGAGGGCCGCCAGGGCGAGCTCGACCTTCCCGCGATCGTGGACTCCGATGGGCGTCTCGATCGCGACCCACGAATCACCATCGGCGGCTCGAAGTCGATCCATGATCCGGCCGCGAAGCCATCGGTTCGTGCTCGTGAAGCGCAAGGCCGGTCGTGCCGCTTTCGGCGTCGTGCTGGCGACGACACCGCCCGACGGGGCGGTGGCGTACCGACACCAGGCCCGTGCCGGGCACGCATCGCACCGCGGTCGCCCGGCCCGACAGATGGTCGCGCCCAGGTCCATCAGGGCATGCGTCCAGGCGCCGGGTCGCTCGGGCGGGACCGCCCGGTCGGCCAGGGCCTGCATCTCGCGAGCGGTCAGCGCGTCCCGATCCCCGGCGACGATCCGCCCGAGGACTCGCCGCACGTTGGTGTCCACGGCGCCCACCGGGACGCCGAACGCGATCGCCGCGACGGCCCGCGCCGTGTACGGACCGACACCCGGGAGCGTCTCGAGGGTCGCCACATCGGATGGGACGTGGCCTCCGTGGTCGTCGACGATCCTGCCCGCCGCCCGCCACAGGTTCAACCCGCGGCGGTCATACCCGAGACCCTGCCACTCGCGGAGGACGTCGGCGGGTGTCGCGGCGGCGAGTGCCGCCACCGTCGGGAACCGGACCATGAACCGCTCCCAGCGTTCCGCCGCCCGCGCCGCCTGCGTCTGCTGGGCCATCGCCTCCGACACGAGGACCGCGTAGGGGTCGGTGGTCCGCCGAAACGCGAGCGTCCGCCCCGATGCCGCATACCAGCCCAGGATCGCGTCCTGTGCCGCTGGTTCGAGTGTCGGGACAGCCACACGCGCAGCATACCGATGTCGACCACGATGATCGCCGGGTGAGCCCGGAGTGAGTCCCGGGTGTGTCCCGGGTGAGTCGCGCGGCGTACAGTCGCGGCGAGCACACCAGCAGGAGCCACGACATGGCCGTCGACACCCAGGCGTTCACCGGCTTCCGGCCCGAGGCCATCCAGTTCCTCGCGGATCTCGCCGCCCACAACGAACGCGACTGGTTCCAGCCGCGCAAGGCCGACTACGAACGCCTCCTCAAGCAGCCGCTCGAAGCCCTGGTGGTGGCCGTCGCGGAACGGTTCGCCGAGCGCGAGATCCCCCTCCTGGCCGACCCGAAGCGATCGGCGTTCCGGATCTATCGCGACACGCGCTTCTCGCGCGACAAGTCGCCGTACAAGACCAACGTGGCCGCATCGTTCCCGTGGATGGAGCCGACCGCGACCAACGACGGCGCCCTCGCGGTGGTCGATGGGTCCGCGCACGCCAACGGCGGGTACTTCAATCTCCAGCCTGGCGAGATGTATGTCGGCGGCGGGATGTGGATGCCGGAGAAGGGACGTCTCGACGCGTTCCGCCGGGCGATCGTCGAGGATCCCGATCGGGTCCGCGCGGCCATCGAGGAACCGGGCTTCGTCGCCGCCTTCGGAACGGTCTCCGCCCACGAGCACCTCAAGCGGGTGCCACCGGGCCTGCCCGCGGATCATCCGATGGCGGATCTGTTCCGATACAAGGACGTGGTCTTCGGACGAAGCCTGTCCGACGCGGAGGTGCTCTCGCCATCGCTCCCGGACACGCTCGCGGATGCCTACGCTGCCGCGATGCCGGTCTTCCGGTTCCTTGCCACGATCAAGGCCTGATCCGACGATGCGCTTCGGAGCCGCATTCTGGATCAATCGCACGACCTGGCCGAGTCTTCGCGACGCGTGCCTGGACGTCGAACGAGCTGGCTGGGACGGCCTGTGGGTCGACGATCACCTGCTCGCCGATGAGGGTGACCCGGACGACGGCAAGCTCGAGGGTTGGGCGACCCTCTCGGCGTTGGCCGTGCTCACGTCTCGGGTCCGTCTCGGGCTCCTGGTCGGGGCCAACACCTTCCGTCCGCCCGGGCTGACCGCCAAGCTCGCGACGACCGTCGACCAGCTCTCGGATGGTCGCGTGGTGCTCGGCCTCGGCGGTGGCTGGTTCGAACGCGAACACGACGCGTTCGGCATCGATTTCGGCGGTGGCTTCGGGGAACGCCTGGACCGGCTCGATGAGGCGGTCGGGCTGATCCGCCGCCTGCTCGACGGCGAGCGGGTGACCCACGACGGCCATTTCTACACGATGCGGGATGCGGTCTGCGAGCCGCGCCCGATCCAGACTCGCCTACCGATCCTGATCGGCGGGTCCGGACCGACGAAGACGCTCCGCACCACGGCTCGCTATGCGGACCTGTGGAACGGCTACGGCACCCCGGAGCGCATCGCCGAGGCCTCGGCCGTGCTGCGCCAGCGCTGCGACGAGATCGGCCGGCCGTTCGAGGACATCGAACGGACCGTCACGCTCCATGCGGTCATCCGCGACACCGCTGCCGACGCCGATCGTGCCTGGGCCGACATCGCCCGCCGCCACGGGCTGGCGGACCGCCTCGGATCAGACGGCTCGGAACGAGGGCTCACGATCGGCGGATCACCGACCGAGGTCGCCGCCTTCATCGACGGCTACCGGCGTATCGGGGTCAGCGAGGTGATGTTCGTCTTCCGGGACCCGTTCGACCTCGAGTCCATCGAGCGCGTCGGAGAGGTTCGAGCGCTTCTCGACGCCTGATCGGGTCGTCACGCCACCGTCATCCGCTGGTCACGCGCCGGGTCGACCCTGTGAGCCATGGAACTCCTGCTCCTCGTGGCGCTCGTTGCCGGCCTGCTCTCGATCCTGGCGCCATGCACCTGGCCGGTCCTCCCGATCGTGCTCGGCACGTCGACCGGGGGCGGCGCGCGGCGTCCGGCAGGCGTGGTCGTGGGACTGGTCGCGACCTTCGTCATGGTCACCGTGGTCCTGGCGTCGGCGCTTGCGGCACTCGGGCTGACCAGCACCGGACTACGGACCGTGTCGGTCATCGTGCTCGCGCTCGTCGCGATCAGCCTCCTCGCGCCGGTGGCCGACCGGTGGGTCGCCGCCCGTCTGAGTCGCCCGAGTCGGATGGGCGCGCGGATCGGGGCCCTCACCCGGGGCCATGACGGGTTCGCCGCCGGTCTGTTGCTCGGCGGGGCGATCGGCCTCCTCTGGGCCCCGTGTGTCGGGCCGATCATGGCCGGCGTCATCGCGATCGCAGCGACCCGCGGACCATCGATCGAGATCGTGGCCGTCGCCGTCGCGTATGGCGTTGGCATCGCCGTCCCACTCCTCTTCGTCGCCACACGGGGACGAACCGGCGACTCATGGCTCGGCAACCACCTGCGCGGGGAGACCGGTCGCCGCATCCTGGGCGCCGCGATGCTCGTCAGCTGTCTCGCGATCGCGACCGGTGCCGACCTGCGGCTCCAGACCACCATCGCCGACGCGCTGCCATTCTCGTGGACCGGCGCCCTCTACGGCATCGAAAAGACACCCGCTGTGGAGGCACGCGTGCGCGGACTTGAAGGATCGACGAGCCAGATCGGTCCGGTCGCCGGCTCATCGAGCGCCACAGGCCTGGGAGCCGCGGCCGTTCCTGATGTCGTGCTCGGCGACTTCGGACCGGCGCCCGAGCTACGGGGCATCACGGACTGGATCAACTCCAAACCGCTCACGCTTGCGTCCCTGCGCGGCAAGGTCGTGCTCGTCCACTTCTGGACGTTCGGGTGCGTGAACTGTCGGAACGTCCAGCCATACGTCAAGGCGTGGTACGAGCGCTATCACGCCCAGGGGCTGGAGATCATCGGCGTCCATACCCCGGAACTCTCGTACGAGCGCGAGATCGCCAATGTCCGCAAGGCCGTGGCCGACGAGGGCGTGACCTTTCCGGTCGCCTTCGATCCTGCCTTCGCGACCTGGAATGGCTACTCGAACTCGTATTGGCCCGCGTTCTACTACGTCGACCGTTCAGGCGAGATCCGGTACGAGCACGTCGGCGAGGGCTCGTACGAGGAGCAGGAGGCCGTCATCCGGGACCTCCTCGCCGGCGTCGCCTCGCGTTGAGGACCCTCAGCTACCCGTATTGATCATCACGTGCTTGACGAAGGTGTAGTCCTCGAGCGCGTACTTGGAGCCGTCCTTGCCCCAGCCCGACTGCTTGACACCACCGTGCGGCGTCTCCGAGGCCAGGGTGAAGTGCTCGTTGATCCAGACGTGCCCGAATTCGAGGGCCTTCGCGACACGCATGGCCTTGCCGATATCGGTCGTGAAGATCGACGACGCGAGCCCGAAGGGCGTGTCGTTCGCCCAGGCGATGGCCTGGTCCTCATCGCTGAACCGCTGGACCGTGACGACCGGCCCGAAGATCTCGTCCTGGATGATCTCGGACTTCTGGTCCGGACCGGCGATCACGGTCGGGCTGTAGTACGAACCCGGGCGATCCGGCCGCACACCACCCACGACGACCTCGGCGCCGGCCCGGGCACGGTCGACCATGCCCTGGACCTTCTCGGCCTGGGCCTGGGCGATCATCGAGCCCATCTCGATGTCGTCGCCTTCGGCCGGGTCGCCCCACTTGATGGTGCTGACCTGTTCGGATAGCGCCGACACGAACTTGTCGTAGACCTTGGGCCCGGCGATCACGCGCGTGGCCGCGGTGCAGTCCTGACCGGAGTTCCAGTAGCCGGCGAACCGGAGGGTCTCGGCCGCGAGGTCGACATCGGCGTCATCGAAGACGACGACCGGCGCCTTGCCACCGAGTTCGAGGTGCAGACGCTTCACCGTGTCCGCCGCGAGCCGCGCGATGCGCTTGCCCGTGACGGTGTCTCCGGTGATCGAGACCATGCGGACGGTCGGGTGCGTGACGAGCGCGTCGCCGATGTCCGCGCCCGAACCCGACAGGACATTCACGACGCCGGCCGGCAGGATCTCGGCCAGGATCTGGGCGAAGGCGAGGGCACTGAGCGGGCGTCCTGGCAGAGGGCTTGAGGACGACCGTATTGCCCGTGGCCAGGGCCGGCCCGAGCTTCCAGCTCGCCATGTAGAGCGGGTAGTTCCACGGCGCGATCGATGCGACCACGCCGATCGGGTCGCGCCGGATGATCGACGTGTGGCCGGCCACGAACTCGTTGGCGGCCAGCCCATCCATGACCCGCGCGGCACCGGCGAAGAACCGGAAGAGATCGGCACAGACCCCGATCTCGTCGATGGCGGCGCCGACGGGCTTGCCGGCATTCGCGCTCTCGAGCCGGCCCAGCATGTCGGCGTTCGCCTCGAGGGCGTCGGCGATCTTGAGCATCAGCAGGGAGCGATCCTGCGGCGTCGACTTCTTCCAGGTCTCGAACGCGGTCGCGGCGGCGCCCACGGCGCGGTTCACGTCCTCCTGCGAGCTCGCCGGGACGTTCGCGATGACCTCATCGTTGGCCGGGTTGATGACATCGGCGGTGCGGCCATCCGCGGCGTCCACGAAGTCGCCACCGATGAACTGCTTGTAGGTCTTGACGGGCGCGAGCGTGTCGGTCACGGGGCGAGCCTCCTGGGGCGTGGCGGTGTCAGGGGTGAGTGTCGACATCCTAGTCCCGTGCCGGTACTCCGTTCCACCACGTGGGCGCCAAACCGATCAGCCCGTGACGGGCTCGCCGGTCCGCGCGACGCGCTCGATCAGGTCCGCGGCGCGCACGGTCCCCGATGACGCCTTGATCCGGGCGGACATGGCCGCGAGCCGGCCAGCGAGGGCTCGGTCGTCGAGGAGTTCATCGATCGCATCGGTCAGCTCCTCGTCCCGGAAGCCGTACGTCGAGAGGCGTCGTCCGTAGCCGGTCTCGTCGATGCGCTGGGCATTGTCGACCTGGTCCCAGAAAAGGGGCAACACGATCATCGGCTTCCCGTGGTGGAGCGCCTCGGTGACCGTGTTGTTGCCGCCATGGGTGATCACGAGGTCGACCTGCGGCAGGATCGCCGGCTGCGGGAGGAAACCCTCGCCGGTCTGGTTGTCATGGAGCGTGATCTCGTCGGCGAGCGGTCCCTTGGAGACGATGACGCGATGCTCGGTCGTGGCCAGCAGGTCCACGAGGCGCTGCATGAGACCGACATCGGCCGAGCCCAGCGATCCCAGGGAGAGGTAGATCAGCGCCCCGTCGCGTTCGCGGAGGTGCTCCGGCAGCTCCCACGTGGTCTCGGCGGCGCGAACGGACGAGTCCACCCGGTGCCACGTCGGGCGCCAGTGGTCGCTCGCGGGCGTAATCGACCTCGCCCGGATAGCAGTAGATATTCAGCCAGGGTGACTCGCTCGTGAAGTCGGGCCCGAGCTCGCCATAGCGCAGCCCGTCATCGCCGTGCTCGCGGCAGAAGGCATCGAAGTCCGCCCACATGTCGCCATGCGTCCGGCGGACCTCCTCGAGGAACGCCGGCCAGGCGTGACGATCCGCGGCGGCATACCCCGACGAGAACGGCGCGACGGCCGGATCCTTGAGCTCGGCCGGGTTGCAGGACACGATCCGGACCCACGGACGACCCGAACCGGCGAGGGCGGGGAACCCGACGACGTTGTCCTCGACGATGACATCCGGCGCCAGCTCGTCGAAGATCTCGCGGAGTCGCGGGTGGACGTAGCGCGCCCCGTCGACGAGGGCCTGGAACGTCGGGGCGATGAACTCCTCGAGCTGCTCGATCGTGGGCTTGCGAAAGACCGGCGACGTATCGCGGATGAAATCGATCCAGAACTGGCCCGGGATCTCGGGTACCTCGGGCGCCGGACCGAGTCGCATCAGCCGCTCCTCGAACCCCTTCGCCTCCAGCGTTCCCGCGAACGATTCCTCGACGACGAAGACGACTCGATGCCCCCGAGCCCGCAGGATCTGGCCGATCCCGACGCAGTTGTTGGTGGGGCCGTAGGCGCCCTCGGGGAAGAAGACGATGGTCCGGGCGTCGCTCACACGCGTCCTCCTGGCGGATCGATGCTCACGGGCGAGCCTTCGCCCGACGGATCAGGCCACGATCATGGCGCAACGGCCGAGGGATCCGCTCAGGGTCGTTGCAGGACGGAACGGAGCCGCTCGAACTCCACCTGGTCGATCTCGCCGTTGGCGAATTCGTTCGGATCGCGTCGATGGCCGGGTCCCGCGGCGTGGTCGTGGCACCGGATGACGGTCGCCGAGACTGGCTCCAGAGCCTCGCGACCAGCAGGATCACCGCGACAGGGAGGGCGATCAGCAGCGCGACAGGGCGACGATGACGACGATCTCGGCGATCCCGATGCCCGGCATGACGTGCCTCCCAGTTCGCGTCGACGGTGCGGACGAGCGTACGCCATCGGCCGCATGGCGCAAAGGCCACGCGTCGACCAAGGATCAGGGCCCGACGGTGGCCCCCCCAGGGTCACGGGCTGTCCTCGACCAGGGCACGACGAGACGCTCGATGACGCCCACCAGGACATAGAGCGCGAGCGAGACGATCGCGGTCAGCAGGACCGCGGCGAAGACAAGATCGGTCCGGAAACTGTTCTGCGACAGCTGCATCCAGATGCCGAGGCCCTGGGTCGCTCCGACGTACTCCCCGAAGATCGCGCCGATGACGGCGTAGACCACGCTGATCCTGAGCCCGGTGAACAGGTACGGCAGGGTCGCGGGCCATCGAAGGCTGCGGAACGTCTGTCGCGCGGTCGTCCCCATCGAGCGCATCAGGTCCATCGCGGCCGGCTCCACGCGCCCGAAGCCATCGAGCAGCACGATCGTGACCGGGAAGAACGTGACCAGGACGACGATGGCGACCTTGGGCAGCAAGCCGAAGCCGAACCAGATCACGAACAGCGGGGCGATCGCGACGATCGGGATCGTCTGGCTCGCGACGAGCAACGGTTCCACGGCGCGACGAACGAGCGACCATCGATCGAGGGCGACGGCCGCGACGATCGCCAGCGTGACCGAGACCGAACAGCCGACGATGGTCTCCACGAGGGTCGGAACGAGATGCCCGACCGCGGCGCCACGGAAGTCCCACAGCGCACCAAGGACTCGCGACGGCGCCGGCAGCGTGACCGGGTCGATCCCGGCCAGGCGGACGTACCCCTCCCAGAGCACGACCAGGGCGACCAGCAGGACCAGCGGCGGTGCCCAGCGGCGTCGCCGGCCGTCGTCGCTCACGGCAGATAGTCGTTGGAGAAGAGGGCCGAGTAGTCCGGCGGCGAACTCAACGGCTTCCCGTCCGGCCCCGTCAGCAGGCCGTGGTCGTAGAGGAAGCCGGAGTAGCCCTGCCAGCGTTCGAGCGTCTGTCGGCCGACGACCCCACCTTCGTCACGCAGGAAGCCGCCATTCGCGAGATACCGCTCGCTTTCGGCGGGCAGGGCCGGGTTCCCGTCGAAGACGCCCGGGTTCTGGGCGACGAGGATGGCCGCTGCCTCATCGGGATGGTCGGCGGCGAACTCGAAGCCTCGAACGGTCGAGGCGACGAAGGCCTTGGCCAGCTCAGGCTCGCGATCCAGCCATCGGCGGTCACAGGCGAGGACGACCTGGTAGAAGTCCGGGAAACCGTAGTCGCTGAAGGCGAAGGTCCGCAACGGGATCCCTCGTTCGCCGGCTTCGATGCCTTCCCAGGCCGAGAAGGTGATCACGAAGTCCGCCCGCTTCGAATACAGCGCTTCGTACGCTGCGGTATCGAGCGTGACGGTCGTGAACTTGCCCGTGCCACCGTCGGCCTTGATGACCGCCTGGAGGGTCGGCTCCTCGTTCGGGTAGCCGAACCCCGCGTAGGTGCGCCCGTCGAGGTCGCGGGGTCGCTTGATGTCGGAGGAGTCGAGGACCGCGATCTCCTGACCCGTGTGCTGCATGATCGCCATCACCGAGACGACCGGGGCGCCGGCAGCCGAGGCGAACGTCAGCGCGTCCTGGAAGCTGATCCCGCATTCCGCCTGACCGGCAGCGATCAGAGCCTCCGGCGTCGAGCTCGAATACGGCAGGACCTCGAAGTCCACTCCGGCCTGGTCATACCAGCCGTTCGCATCCGCGACGAAGAACCCGGTGTGGTTCGTGTTCGGCGTCCAGTCGAGCGCGAGACGGACCTTGCCCGCTGGTCCACTGGTCGTCGTGGCGGCCGGCTCGCTCGTCGCGGTGGGGGTGGTCGTGGCTGGGGCGGGGCTCGTGACTGCGGCCGACGCCGCGGGGCTGACACCTGGTGACGCCGGGCCTGGCTGGCAGGCGGCCATCGTCAGCATCAGGACCGTCAGCAGGGCAACGCCCAGCGAGGGCCGTCGTGGACGCCGGTCGTCCGAACTTCGAATCATCAGTCTCCGATCTGCGCCTGAACGCACAAAGACGCCGTCTCCGGGTGCCGGGGACGGCGTCATCGAATGGCGTTCGGCCTGCTTCCTTCGCCGGTACGAGCCGGATCAGGTTCGGCGGGTCTGTGGCGCGAGCCACACTCTCAGCGCGCGAGGCGCTCCCCGGAGGCGATCTTCAGTTGTCGTTCGGCAGCGTAGCACGGAGCCACGCGATGACCTCGTCGATGATCTGCGGACCCTCCGGTTCGTTGTGGAGCTCATGGCGCAGACCGGGATACGTGCGACGCTCGACACCCGGCGCCCCGACGAGGACCGCCGATGCCTCCACGGGGACCAGGCGGTCGTCCTCGCCGTGCAACACGAGCGTCGGGATCCCGAAGCCCGCCGGTGCGCCCGCGCGGACCCGTGCCTGCTCGGCGAGCCCTTCGGCGCCAAACCCGGTGGTCGTGACCCGGGTCCGGGCCGGGTCCGCCTCGTACACGGCACCGACCGACGGATCCCGCGACAGGATGGAGCCATCGAAGTCGTTCTTGACGGCCAGCGTCGGCGCGATCCGGCCAAGGACCCGAGCCGTCGTCTTCCGCCAGGCGGCGATCGTCGAATCGAACCCGGGAGACGTCAGGACGGCGACTGTCGGCTTGGGACGGTCGCTCAGCAGATATCCGGCCACGACCAGACCGCCCATCGAGTGGCCATAGAGCACGACCGGATGGTGACCAGCCCCGACCCGCATCGCCGCGAGTCGTTCGGCCAGGTCGTCATGGAACTGCGACCAGTGGTCGACGTGCCCACGTCGACCACCTGATCCGCCGGCGCCACGCTGGTCATAGGCCCACGCGTCAAGACCGGCGGCCGCCATCTGATCGCCGACATGCTCGTAGCGGCCGCTGTGCTCGGCGATACCGTGCACGATCAGCACGGATGCCCACGGTTCTCCGGCCCAGGCCCCGCCGGCCTCGGCTTCGTCGGCTGGCCAGTGCCGGACCAGCAGGTCCGTCCCGTCGGCGACCGTGGCGTGACTGACGATCGATGGCATGCACGCAGCGTACGCGACACGTCATCGGACGGCGAGGTCCCTCGATACCATGGCGACATGGGTGTCGATGACGGCTGGGTGGAGCTGGGTGACCGGTTCTTCGTGCGTCGATACGAGTTCTACGACCAGAACATCGGCCTCGTGCTCGGCGATGGCGAAGCCCTCGTCATCGATACGCGCTCGACGCACGTCCAGGCACGCGAGATCGTCGACCACATCCGCGAGATCACGCCGCTGCCGGTGACGGTCGTCGTGGACACGCACGGTCACTTCGACCATGCCTATGGCAACCGTGTCTTCCGGCCGGCCACCATCTGGGGCCACGAGCGCTGCGTGACCTTCATGGCACGAACCGGCGAGGCACGACGCGCGACGATCGCCCGCGAGGAACCGACGCTCGCGGCGGACCTTGCCGAGGTCGTCGTGGATCCACCGGATCGGACCTTTCGCGATGCCGCCACGATCGAGGTGGGCGGACGCCAGGTCGATCTGCGCTTCCTCGGCCGCGGTCACACCGACCACGACATCGTGATCACCGTCCCCGGGCACCGACGTCGTGTGGGCCGGCGACCTCCTGGAGAACGACGCGATCCCCTACTTCGGGGACGGATACCCGATGGACTGGCCAGCGACCGCTG
Source organism: uncultured Chloroflexia bacterium (assembly GCA_963778805.1). GTDB lineage: Bacteria > Chloroflexota > Limnocylindria > Limnocylindrales > CSP1-4 > SPCO01. The sequence continues at coordinate 892,816 of CAVZVT010000005.1, forward strand.
CGGCGCTCAGTGAGCTCGTGACACCCTCGACCGGTGTCGTCGTCCCCGGTCACGGCGACCACGCGGGTCGGGCCTTCGCGGACCAGCAGGCGACGTCATTCCGGGCGTTGGCCGAGCTGGCACGGCGCGTCCACGCCGGGGAGATGACAGCTGAGGAGGCCGTCGCGGCCCACCCGTTCCCCGATCACGAACCGGGTGACGCGAGACGACCGCTCGAGCGCGCGGTGGCCCAACTCCGGGGCGAGATCGTCGAAGCCTAGCCGCCGACGCGAACGATCCAGCGGCCCCGCGCGTCGCCGGCGACGATCCCGTCGAGCGCGACGTCCAGCGTGTCCATGGTGACCTCCTGGACATGCTCACCGAGGGCTCGCGGCCGAAGGTCCGTGGCCAGCCGATCCCAGATGTGTCGGCGGCGCTCGATCGCGACGTTGACCGAGTCCATGCCGAGCAGCGCGACGCCGCGAAGGATGAACGGGAACACGGTCGTGTCGAGCTTCGGGCCTCCCGCATTGCCGCTCGCGGCGACCGCGGCCCCGGTGCGGAGTGTCCGGAGGATGTAGGGCAGTGTGGCCCCACCGACGGCGTCCACCGCCCCGGCCCACCGTTCGGATTCGAGCGGCTTGCCTTCGGCGGTCACCTCGTCCCGTGTCAGGACTCCGGCGGCGCCGAGCGCCCGAAGGCGGTCTGCCTCGTCGGCCTTGCCGGTCGCGGCCCAGACCTCGAACCCGCGGTCCGCCAGGATCGCGAGCGCCGTGCCACCCACCCCGCCACTGGCTCCGGTGACGAGGACGGGGCCATCGTCGGGCGAGAGACCGCGCTCTTCGAGGGCGACGACGGACATCGCCGCGGTGAACCCGGCGGTCCCGATGGCCATCGCGTCGCGTGTCGAGAGACCGGGCGCCAACGGCACGACCCAGCCCGCCGGCACCCGCTGGTACTCGGCATACCCGCCGTGCCGGGCGACGCCGAGGTCGTAGCCGTGGGCAAGCACGAGCGAACCCACCGCGATCCCGGATCCGTCGCTGGCGACCACCTCACCGGCCAGGTCGATCCCGGGGATGAGCGGGCTGATCCGCGCCACGCGACCATCCACGCGGGTCGCGAGCCCGTCCTTGTAGTTCACGCTCGACCAGGCGACGCGGATCTCGACCTCGCCGGGCGGCAGGTCCGCGGCCGCGAACTCGCGGACCCCACGCGTGATGGCGGGCGGGTCACCGCCTTCGACCTTTTCGGCGACGAAGGCGCGGAACGTGGCGGGGATCGCAGTCACGCCCGAAGGGTAGCAAGAGCGCGGTGCCCCGGCGGGCAATGTTGCGTTTCGGTTCCGGGCGTTGACGGTCCGGGCCGGTCGGGCGCACCATCCTCGGGTTGTGACCACCTACGTTCGTCCGAACATGTGTATGCGCAGGCGGCCCCGCCGGAAGGCAGGGGTCTGAGACCCGCGCGAGTCACCAGATGACGTAGAGCGGGACCCAGATCCAGGTCCCGGGGCCGCGGACTCCATGCAGGAGCCGCGGTCTTTTTGTTTGTCCCGGACACCACTCAAGGAGGCATCAGACACCCGATGGCAGAACTCGATCCGACCACCTTCCGACCCGAGACGCGGGCCCTCCACGCCGGCCAGAAGCCCGACCCGACGACGAATGCGCGGGCCGTCCCGATCTACGCGACGACGAGCTATGTCTTCGATGACGCCGCGCACGCCGCCCGCCTGTTCGGGCTGCAGGAGTTCGGGAACATCTACACCCGGATCATGAACCCGACCACCGACGTCTTCGAGCAGCGCGTCGCCGCGCTCGAGGGTGGTGTCGCGGCCCTGGGTGTGGCCTCCGGCCAGGCTGCCGAGACGCTGTCGATCCTCAACCTCGCTCGCGCCGGCGACAACATCGTGTCCTCGTCGTCGCTGTACGGCGGGACGTACAACCTCTTCACCCACACGCTGCCCAAGATCGGCATCACCACGACGTACGTGGACGGCTCCGATCCGTCCGCGTTCGGTCGGGCGATCAACGCGAACACGAAGGCCGTCTTCCTCGAGCTCATCGGCAATCCTCGGCTCGATGTCCATGACCTCGCGTCGATCGCGGACGTCGCCCATGCCCGCGGCGTGCCGGTCATCGTCGACAACACCTTCGCCCCGCTCCTCGCCCAGCCGATCAGGCACGGCGCGGACATCGTCATCCACTCGGCGACCAAGTGGATCGGCGGCCATGGCACGGCCATCGGCGGCGTGGTGGTGGACGGCGGCACCTTCGACTGGGCCGCGTCCGAGCGCTTCAAGGCGGACTTCGTCGATCCGGACCCGTCCTATCACGGCATCAGCTACACGGGGGCGTTCGGGAACCTCGCGTTCATCCTGAAGCTGCGCGTCCAGGGTCTCCGCGACCTCGGGGCCGCGCTGAGCCCGTTCAACTCGTTCCTGTTCCTGCAGGGTCTCGAGACGCTCCCGCTGCGGATCACCCGGCACAGCGAGAACGCGCTCGCGGTCGCGAAGTGGCTCGAGACGCGGCCCGAGGTGACCTGGGTCAGCTATCCGGGTCTCGAGTCGCATCCGTCGCACAAGCTCGCGAAGCAGTACCTCACGGGCGGCTACGGCGGCATCGTGACGTTCGGGGTCAAGGGCGGCGTCGAGGCCGGCCGTCGGCTCATCGACAACGTCCAGATCTTCAGCCTGCTCGCCAACGTCGGCGACGCGAAGTCCCTGATCATCCATCCGGCCTCCACGACGCACTCGCAGCTCGAGCCCGAGGAGCAGACCTCGACCGGCGTCACGCCGGACCTCATCCGCCTCTCGGTGGGTCTGGAGCATGTCGACGACCTCATCGCGGACCTCTCGCAGGCCCTCGAGGCGGCGACGGCCGAGGCCCCGTCCGAAGGGGCGCTCGTCGGCGCGGCGGGATGACCGCAGAGGCTCCCACGACCCGGCCGGCCGGTCTCCCCACGGGGACCGGCCGGCTCGAACACGTCGAGCTCGGCCCGTTCGAGCTCGACGACGGGGTGGTACTCCCCGAGCTGACCGTGGCGTACCGGCATGACGGACTGTCCCCGTCGGTCGCGCCACAGATCCTCGTCATCCACGCCCTGACCGGTTCCGCGGACGCGGCCGGCGACTGGTGGACGCCGCTCATCGGCCCGGGTCTCGCGCTCGACACGACGCGCTATGGCGTCCTGTGCGCGAACCTCCTCGGCGGCCGCTACGGGACCAGTGGCCCGGCCGCGCTGGATCCCGGCACCGGTCGTCCATACGGCGCCGACTTCCCGCAGGTCACGACCCGCGACCAGGCGAGGGCGCAGTGGCGTCTGCTCGACGCGCTCGGGACCGAACGGGTCGCACTCGTGACCGGCGGCTCGCTCGGGGGCATGGTCGCGCTCGAGGTCGCCCTGGCCCGCCCGGAAGCGGTCGATCACGTCGCGCCGATCGCGGCGCCGGCCGCCACCGGTCCGATGGCGATCGCGTGGAACCACATCCAGATCGAGCTCATCGAACGTCTTGGCCTCGACGGGCTGGCCCTCGCTCGCGAGCTGGCGATGACGACCTACCGAAGTCGAATCCGACTTCGACGAACGGTTCGGCCGGACGAAGGGAGCCGACGGTCGTCCCTCGGTCGTGAGCTACCTCGACCACCAGGGAGACAAGCTCGTCGAGCGGTTCGACCCGGTGACCTACCGGATCCTCGCGACGGCCATGGACCGCCACGATATCGGCGAGGATCGCGGCGGTCTCGAGGGCGCCTTCGGGCGGTTGGCGGCGTCAGGGACCGCCGTGACCGGTATCGGTATCGAGGGCGACATCCTGTACGGGCCGCGACAGGTCCGTGTGCTCGTGGATGCGGCCCTCGCGGCCGGTGCGGATGCGCGCTATCGCGAGATCAGCTCGACCAAGGGCCACGACGCCTTCCTGGTCGAGTGGGATCAGTTGACGACCCTCCTCGAGGAGGCGCTCGACGCGTGATGACCGTCAGCGGCTGACGGACGTCAGCTGTCCGGTGTCGGCGTCGGTGCGGGCGTGGGGGTCGGCTCGGGTGTCGGCGTCGGCTCCGGGGTCGGCGTCGGGGTCGGTTCAGGAGTCGGGGTCGGCGTCTCGCCCGGCGTCGGCGATGGAGTCGGTGTCGGCGTGACATCGCTCTGGTGGCGCCACAGGTACTCGCGCAACGTCAACTCGCTCGCATGGACCTTCTTGGCCGTGGCCCGCCCCACGTATCGGAAGTGCCACGGCTCGTACATGTAGCACGTCACCGATGTCTTGCCCTTCGGGTAACTCATCACGAAGCCGTACCGCCAGGCGTTCTTGCGGAGCCACGTGCCCGCCCGTGTCCGACCCCAATCGGCCGAGTTCCAGGGCGCGCCGCCGCCGTAGCTCCGAAGGTCCAGTGTCGTCCCGAGTTGGTGCTCGCTGTGCCCCGCCCGGGCGCTCTCCTTGATCGCGCGGGCATAGCCCTGGACGGCGACCCAGTGCGCGAAGGTGTACTTCTGCGTCGAATAGCTGCGATACGCCGATTGCACGGAGAACCGGGCACCGGCCTTGCGGGCCGCGGAGGCCATGGCCTTGAGGTCGGCGATGACGAACCGCCGAACCTTGCCGCCACCATTGAGACCGGCCTTCGAGGTGGATCGCAGGTCCCTGGGTGTGTGTGAACTCGACAGCCGATACCGCGTGTCGAGCACGGCCCGGCCCCAATCCGCGAGGGTTCGATGCTTCGTCAGGGTGTCGGCGACCCGGCATGACGGCAGCGCCGGCGCCGCGGACACGGTCGCGGCGACCCCGGTCACCAGGGCCGCGACGAACACGAGAACAAGGAGTCGGCCGACGGGCCGGCGAGGATCCATGACCTAGAGGCTACCGCCTCAGACGCCGGATGACACCCCGCACGAACGTACTGTCGCGACTGAGACCGTGACCGCTACGGCGTCGGGACCGGGGTGTCGACCGGCGTCGGGGTGGGCGTCGGCTCCGGAGGTGTCGCGGTCGGCTTCGCCGTCGCGCTCGGCTTGGCCGTCGGTTTCTTGGTCGGCTTGGGGGTCGGCTTCTTCGTGGGGGCCGGCGCACAGCCGCTCACTCCGCTCGAGTTCCCGCGTTTCGTCGAACCCTTCGGGGCCAGATAGTCGGCGTCAGGAAGCGATCCGTCGGTCGGGAAGATCTTGTCGGCGAGCGCGTTGATCCGCTTCAGGACGGGCAGCTGGATCGATCCGCGGCGATCGAACCCCGACTTGACCAGCGGATGCGTGATCACGGCGCGATAGGTGTGCTTGCGATCGATCGCCGCGGCCGCCTCGGCGAGATCGGGCAGCTTCTTGCGCGGGATGTTCGTCTGGACCGTCTTGCCGATCGCCTTCAGCAGCCCGATCGGGTCGTTGAGGAACCCACCGTGCTCGATCTGGTCACGCATCCCGGACAGCACCTCCTGCTGTCGTGCGGCCCGGGTGAAGTCGCTCTCCCCCGAGGGCTTGCGGATGCGCGCGTAGCCGAGCGCCTGGTTGCCGTTGAGGTGATGCCGCCCGGCCGTGATCGAGAACCCGTGCTCGTAGCCGTATTCCTTGTAGTGCGGGTCGCAGAACGAGCGCTCGACGTTGACATCGATGCCGCCGAGCTTGTTCACGACGGCCACGAAGCCGCCCAGGTTGACCGTCGCGTAGTACGGGATGTCGAGACCGAGGAGCTTGCCGAGAGCACCGCGCAGGACGTCGAACCCGGTGCCATCGGCGCCCGGGAACTGCTTGTGGTGGTTCCGCGCGTACGCGACGAGTCCGTTGATCTTGGCGCTGTATCGCCGTCCATCGGCGAGCGGCACGTCGACCATGTCGCGCGGGATCGAGACCATCGAGACGGTCCCGGTGTTCGGGTCGAGCGAGACGACGATCATCGTGTCGGTCAGGTAGGTGCTTCGCCCGACGCCGGCGTCGACACCGACGACCAGGGCGTTGATCCGTTCATCAAGCGGCACCGGCGTGGGCGACGCCGAGGCACCCGCGGATGCTGACGCGCTGGGATCGGCTGGGACGAGGTAGCCCGGATCGGGTTCCGGAGCGACCGACGGCCCCGCGGCGACCGGCGCCGGTTCGTCGATGAAGATCTCGTCGGCGGTCTCGCGCGCCGTCTCCGTGCCGTATGCCGCGTAGACCTGCGGGGCGATGACCAGGAGACCGAGCAGGACGATGGGAAAGACGTCCTTGACGTTGAGCCGTCGCAGCCCCGGCGCCGTCAGGCTGGAGCCCACCGCGAGCAACCGCCACAGCAGCAGGAAGCCCTGGAACGCGAGGAGTCCCCACAGCACTTCGGACCCGAGGAGGCTGGCACCCAGCCGTGCCGACGAGGTCGTGAGCACGGTGAAGACGACCGCGACGAGCGCGATGAGGATCGGGGCGAGGAACAGAAGACCGCGGCGGGTCCGACCGGCGAACAGATGCCCGAGACCCGGGATGATCGCGTCAAGGACGGCGGGGCCGTAGCGGCCGTGGCGAGGCGGTTCGACGGACGTCATCGGGCCCGTGGCTTGGTTCGGCACCGGCGCAGGATACCAGCAGTCGCCCGGATCGGCCGGCGACGCGGCTCGATCGGTCACGAACCAGCCGCCGCCGATGATGCGGTATCATCGCCGCCGCTCCACTGGCGAGTGGCCAAGCGGTAAGGCGCCTGATTCTGGATCAGGAGACCGAAGGTTCGAATCCTTCCTCGCCAGCCATCCTTCCGAACACGAAACGGCCCCCGGAGGCGGCTCCGAGGGCCGTTCTGATTCGGTGCCCGGACCTCTATCAGTCCGTCGCAGGCTCGCGAAGCCTCTCGAAGGTAGGAACTCGCGCGAACGTAGTCTGTGGAAGCCGCCGTGCGCCGGAAGTAGACTCGAGCTCACGCTCGGAGACCCTCGTTGTTCGGCCATATGCCGGTCCATTGGGCCACATCAGAAGCGACGTCTGCCTAGAGCTTCTCGCAGGCGATCCCGTCCTTGTCCCGATCTCGCGCCGTGTTCGCGTTGTAGACGGCGGTGCTTACCTTGAAGGTGGTGACCTTCCGAGTGTGTCCGCTCACATGGTCCTTGGCGCCCTTGCGACCAACTCCGTGTGGGTACACCTTGTTGAGGGCGGCACAGTTCTTGTAATGCTTCGCCGCTGCCTCGACCGAGCTGGTTGTTCCGGGCAAGCCCCCCAATCCGAAGAGGAGCGAAAACGCAAGGCCGCCGCCGACGATGGTTCGACCGACCGTGGTCATGGACACCCCCTGAGCAAATCGCGCTTGGACAAGTGACTCCCGACGACCGCGCGCCTGGGACTGCGCCACACGTCGCGTAGAGAGTACCTCTCGACGTGTGGCTTTCCGTCACGCAGCACCCAGCGACCGCTTGACGGCAGCCAGACGTCGCATTGATATCCTCGACCACTGATGGATGCTTGCCAGCGACAAACCGCGATCCTGACGAGCTTCCTGATCGCCGTTAACCAGGCGACAGGCCTGAGCGACCAACTCGAACGACTGGCCGTGCCGCGCGACCAACGGCTGCACGGACGACCGGTCCTCGGACGCGAATGGCCGAGGGGTGCGCGACGAGATCGAGGTCGGTCGGAGCGCCGCGTGAACACCGGGCGAACCGCCGCCGTCATCGCAGCTTCCGTCGCGATCGTAGTGATCGCCATCGTAGCCGCGAGTGCGGCCCACGATCGCCCAGCCACAGTCGCTGTGACGACCCCGACGACGAGCCGCCTGCTGCCCGCACCGACGAGCCTTCTACCTTTGGAGTCATCAAGACCGCCATCGACGTCCGCACTCGCGCTGCGCCCCTCCCAACTCCTCGCCCAGCTCACGATCGCTCCTGAACATCGGGTCGGTTACGATCGAGGTCTCTTCCGGCTATGGGACGACGTGGATGGTGACGGCTGCAACACCCGCTACGAGGTCTTGATCGCGAAAGCCGTGACGCCACCCGACATCGGCCCAAAGTGCCACCTCACGGGCGGGACGTGGTTCAGCGCGTATGACGGGGCGACGCTCGACGATGCGAAGAAGGTCGAGATCGACCACGTCGTCGCCTTGGCTGAGGCGTGGTACTCGGGGGCTGATGGCTGGACGGCCAGCCGACGCGAGGCATTCGCCAACGACATCGACGTTTCCTGGGTATTGGCAGTCTCATCGCATTCGGCCAACGAGTCCAAGGGCTCGGACGACCCAGCCGACTGGATCCCTTCGCGTGCGGCCGCGGTCTGCCCGTACGTGGCCACGTGGATCGAGATCAAGACCAGATGGTCCCTGGCCGTGGATCAGGCGGAGCACGACGCGCTGCAACGACTGTTGGCGGGCTGCCCCGACGACGAGGTCGTAGTGCCGCGTGCCCCCGGTTAAGCAGTTCAACTTCACTCGCGAGCCTTCTCGACTCCATCTAGAACGATCCTCGGAGAAGTCTCCGTCACATGGTCGCAACACGCGATCGGCAGACTGTGCTCATGAAGAACTCCGACGATCGACCCACCCCGAAGACCGACGCCGACTGGCGGACCGCCCTGAGCCCTGAGCGCTACCGGGTCCTGCGGGAGAAGGGCACCGAGCGCGCGTTCACTGGCGCGCTGTGGGACGAGCATCGGGCCGGGACCTACCGGTGCGCCGGATGCGGGACAGCACTGTTCGAGTCAGGGACCAAGTACGAGTCCGGCTCTGGCTGGCCGAGCTTCTACGACACCGCGAGCCCAGACGCGGTCGCGACCAAGACGGACCGGTCGCTGTTCATGACCAGGACCGAGGCGATGTGCGCATCCTGCGGTGGCCACCTCGGTCATGTCTTCGACGACGGCCCGAACCCGACGGGACTTCGCTACTGCATCAACTCCGCCTCGCTCGAACTCGATCCCGAGGGCGATGAACCGGGCGACAAGACGGTCTAAGGTGAGCCGATGCAGGTCCCAAGACCGTCCGAGGCAGACAAGGAGCGGTTCCGGTCGATCGTTCCCTCCGATCCGGGGATCGACGTGAAGCCGATGTTCGGCAACCTTGGGGCATTCGTGAACGGGAACATGTTCATGGGCCTGTTCGGCCCTGACATCGGGATCAAGCTCTCCGGGGAGGATGCCGACGCGCTCCGGGCCATCGATGGTGCTGGGCCATACGGCCCGGTCGAACGACCGATGGGCGGCTGGATCACCCTCCCGTCCGCCATGGTCGGCACGCCCGATGCCGCACGTTGGATCGCCCGATCCCTGACGCAGGTCTCCGCGATGCCCCCCAAGGTCGCCAGGAAGTAGGCGCCGGGTCACGGGACGCCGGAAACCCCGGTGTCGATACACTGCGCCGATGATCCACCAGGCGATGCGCCGGGCCGCGACGTGACCAGCCGCACGCTCACCCTGAGCGGGACGACCTACCCGCTCATCCTGCCGAGCATCCGCGACCCTCGCCTGCACGTGGCGGCCGTGATCATCACGATCCATGTCCTCGGCCAGACCGCGCTGCACTTCCACGTCAGCATCCCGCAGATCCTGGCGGCGATCCTCACGACGGCGATCATCGAGGTCGTCCTCACCTTCCGTCAGAGCCGCGCCTTCGTCTGGCCGGCCAGCGCCATGCTCACCGGGAGCGGCGTCGCCCTGATCCTGCGCGTCGTCGGCACCCCGCCGGACCAGCCATGGAACACCGACGGCTGGTACGTCTTCGCGGGTGTCGCCGCCTTCTCCCTGCTGACCAAGTACGTCATCCGATACCGCGGGTCGCATGTCTTCAACCCGTCGAACGTCGGGTTGGTCATCGCCTTCCTCGTGCTCGGCGTGTCCCGTGTCGAGCCCCTCGACTTCTGGTGGGGGCCGCTCAGCGTCGCGCTGTTCATCGCCTACGTCGTCATCGGGGGTGGTGGCCTGCTCATCACCCGCCGGCTGATGCTCCTCGCCCTGGCGGCCACGTTCTGGGTGACCTTCGCCAGCGGCCTCGGGGTCCTTGCGGCATCCGGCCATTGCATGACCACGAACTGGGCGTTCGCGCCCGTGTGCGGGTTCGACTTCTGGCGGGTCGTCGTGACGTCACCCGAACTGATGATCTTCCTGTTCTTCATGATCACGGACCCGAAGACCGTCCCGTCCGGGCGCGTCGGGCGGGTGCTGTTCGGTGCCCTGGTCGCGATCGCGAGCACGTTGCTCATCGCGCCGCAGACCGACGAATGGGGCACCAAGGTCGGGTTGCTCGCCGGTCTGGTCGTCCTCTGCGCCGCTCGACCGCTCCTCGATCGCATCCTGCCGGAGCCACGTTCGGCCGCCGACGACCTCACGGGCTTCGCCAGGCGGCTTGCATCGGGCGGTCAGGCCGGCGTGGGCGTCGCGCGTCTCGCGGCAAGCGCCGCGGTGGTCCTCGTTGGCGTGCTGGTGCTGAGCGCCGGGATCGTGGTCGCCGGGACGCCGGCCCGTGGGATCGTCGTGCCCGACATGACCGAAGCTCTGACCGATGCGCCACGTCAGGTCGACCCGGGCACCTTCCCGACCATCACGGTCACCCAGGATGTGACCGACTGGGATCCGTCGATCGCCGGCACGGGTGCGCAGCAGATCCTCAAGACCCTGGCCGAGAACCTCGAACTCGAGAACCAGGCGGTCCTCCGCGGCGATCCGACGACCCTCCCGGCCATCGACCACGGCGATCGCCTCAAGGAGATGCAGGCGCGGGTCGAGACGGCGTCAGCGGGCGGCGCCCGCGTCGTCGACCACTATCAGTTCGACTCGGTGAATACCACGCTGCTGATCCCGTTCGGTGCGCAGACCGGGCTCAGTCTTGGTCTCGAATCGAAGGGCACGGTCACGACCGAGACCTACGACGCCGCCGGGGCGCTCCAGTCGCGCACGAGCGCGCCCTTCGCCCAGACCTTCGCGGTCCGGCGGGCGACCGGTGGACGCTGGCTGAACGTGGGCGTGCTGCCCATCGGAACGGGCACCTAGCCCGAACCCGCCCGGGTCCGGACCAGTTCCGATCCGGACCGGTCAGATCCGGACCGGTCAGATCCCGAGGGCGGTCGCGGCCAGCGCCGTCCCCTGGATCCTCGCCCCGATCTTGGCGAACGCGATATCACGGGCGGTGGAGGTGTCGTCGCCGAACGGCGAGAACCCGCAGTCATCGGTCGTCCCGAGATGCTCCGGGTCGATGAAGCGTGCCGCCTCCAGCACGCGGTCGCGCACCTCCTCGGCGGTCTCGATCCGCATATCGATCGGGTCGATGACCCCGACGAAGATCCGTCGAGCGCCGGTCGCCTGATCGCCGAGGAACCGCAGCACGCGTTCGCGATCCGGCTCACTCGCGAGCTGGACGAAGAACGTGTCGACGTCGAGGCGCAACAAGCCGGGCAGCAACGACAGGTAGTCGATATCGGCGCTGTGGGTCGAGTTCTGGTCGCCTCCCGGACAGGTGTGGACGCCGACGCGAGCCCGTTCGGCATCGGTGAGACGTCCGAGGACCTGGTTGTTCAGGTCCACGAAGGCACCGAGCAGACCGCCCGACGGGTCGAGCTTGAGCGACAACCGGGCTTCGGTGAAGTCGATCTGGACGCTGGCCCCACGCTCGATGCAGCCACGCATCTCCGATGCCGCCTCCTCCACGAGGTCCTCGATGAAGGCCTCGCGCGGGTATCCGGCGATGCCATCGGCCGGGTACATGAGGCTGATGCGCCGATGCGGAGATGACCGCCTGCTTCATCGGCGTCGTGGTCATGCCGCGCGCGTGGTCGAGATAGGCGTAGGCCTTGGTGGCATAGCGGAACGGCGCCGCCGTCAGCACCGGCAGCTGTCGTGCGTGACCGTCATCGAACGGGATCGTCACGCCACCGGAGGCCAGGGGGAGCCCCGCGACGGGGTAGGTGGCAAAGCTTGGCTTCCGCTGTTCACCGTCGGTGACGACCGGCGAACCGCTGGCATCGAATCGCCGCAGGGTGTCGCGCACGGCGTCATCGAAGAGGGCTTCGAGCTGGTCCGGCGTGATGGTGCCGGCTGCTGCGGCCGCCATGCCCTGCTGGAGCGCCGGGGGCCGTGGGATGCTTCCGATGGGTTCGGTCGGGATTGTCATCGTGCCATACTAATGGGACGCGTCTCCTCCATCGCGGCCCGGACGACGCTGGCCCGAAGAACCCAGCAACACCGGAGGATCCACGCCGTGGCACGAGACGACGAGCGCCGCACCAGGTCCCAGCAGGGACCGATCGTCGGAGGCCTCCCCGACGCTCCCGGGATCCTCACCGCCCTTCGGCTGACGCCCGAACTCGGTGTCCACCTGCGCGGTCTTGCCGACGAGCTCCTCGTCAACGACTTCGCCGGCGCGACGATCGGTCGCGCGCAACGGGAGATGCTGGCGACCGCCACGTCGGCCGCGAACGACTGCTTCTACTGCATGGACTCGCACGGTGCGTTCGCGACCGCCTTGCTCGAGCGCAGTGGGGCCGTCGACCAGGTGCCGGTGATCGACGTCATCAAGTCGGGCTCGTCGGACGGTCTCGACTCGAAGATGCAGGCCCTGCTCCACATCACTCGCACGGTGCGCCGTGACCCGCTGGCCCTGACCGCCGACGATGTCGCGGCCGCGCACGGTGCTGGCGCGTCGGATGCCGATGTCCAGCTCGCGGTGCTGATCGCGGCCGCGTTCTCGATGTACAACCGGATGGTGGACGGCTTCCGCGCCATGACGCCACCGACGGCCGAGGCATACCGGGATCGAGCCGGCGAGATCGCCGAGCACGGGTACAGTGACCAGCGGGTCACCAGCGTCCCGAACTAAGCATCGCGGATCTGGGGCAGGAGGACGGTCGTGGCCGAGGAGTTCTTTACCGAAGTGTCCGGGCCGATCGGGTTCGGTGGACTCGATTCCGATGATCCGCTGACGTTCAAGGTCTACCAGCCAGACCGGATCGTCCTCGGCAAGCGTATGGAGGATCACCTCCGGCCCGGCGTGTGCTTCTGGCACTCGTTCGCGTGGCCGGGGATGGACATGTTCGGCATCGGGACCATGGACCGCCCGTGGCTCGACGGCGTCGGCGACCCGATGGACGCGGCCCGCTCGAAGATGGCCGTCGCGTTCGAGTTCTTCACCAAGATCGGGATCCCCTACTACTGCTTCCACGACCGTGATGTCGCGCCGGAAGGGGGCGATTTCGCCGCCTTCCGCTCGAACCTGGATGCGCTCGTCGACGATGCGGCCGGCTACCAGGAGCGGACCGGCGTCCGTCTCCTGTGGGGTACCGCCAACCTGTTCACCCATCCGCGCTACCAGGCGGGTGCGGCGACCAACCCCGATCCCGAGGTGTTCGCCTACGCCGCGGCCCAGGTCAAGCACATGCTCGAGATCACCCATCGGCTCGGTGGCGAGAACTACGTCCTGTGGGGCGGCCGCGAAGGCTACGACACGCTCCTCAACACGGACCTCCGTCGCGAAGGCGACCAGCTCGCCCGGTTCCTCCATCTCGTCCTCGAGCACAAGCACAAGATCGGGTTCAAGGGCCAGTTGCTCATCGAGCCCAAGCCGATGGAGCCGACCAAGCACCAGTACGACTACGACACGGCCACGGTGCATGGCTTCCTGGTGAAGCACGGTCTCGAAGGCGAATACCGCGCCAACATCGAGGCCAACCACGCGACGCTCGCCGGCCACAGCTTCCATCACGAGGTCGCGTACGCGACCGCCAACGGGATGCTCGGCAGCATCGACGCCAACCGCGGCGACCCACAGAACGGCTGGGACACGGACCAGTTCCCCAACTCGGCCGAGGACCTCGCGCTGCCGATGTACGAGATCCTCCTGCACGGCGGGATCGCGCCCGGCGGCTTCAACTTCGACGCCAAGCTGCGCCGGCAGAGCACCCATCGGACGGATCTCTTCTACGCGCACATCGGGGCGCTCGACACCGTCGCACAGGCCCTCCTCGTGGCCGCCGATCTCGTCGAGCGCGGTGACCTCGCGGCCCTCAAGGCGGAGCGCTATGCCGGCTGGGACGGCCCGCTCGGCAGCGCGATCCTCGGTGGAGCCGAAACGCTGGAGTCGCTCGAGGCCAAGGTCGCGACCGGTGCCGTCGACCCGACCCGGGTGTCCGGCGGTCAGGAGCGCCTGGAGAACCTCGTCAATCGATCCACCTGGGCGGTCGAAGCCGCGGGACGCACCAAGACCACCCCCGCCGACTGATCGCATGGCGTACGTCCTCGGACTCGACGCCTCGACGACCGCGACCAAGGCCGTCCTGATCGACGAGGGCGGGGCCGTCGTCGGCGTCGGCGTCAGCGAATACGGGTTCGACGTCCCACGACCGATGTGGAGCGAGCAATCGCCCGAGCTGTGGTGGGACGGGGCGGTCGCTTCGATCCGTTCCGTCCTCGCCTCGACCGGCGTGGCCGGTGACCAGGTGGTCGCGATCGGTTTGACCGGACAGATGCATGGGGCCGTGCTGCTCGATGCGGCCGGCGCGATCCTGCGTCCGGCGATCCTGTGGAACGACCAGCGCACGGCCAAGGCCTGCGACGAGATCCGTGCCGCGGTCGGCCCGGAACGACTGATCGAGATCACCGGCAACGACGCCCTGACCGGCTTCACCGCCCCCAAGCTCGTCTGGGTCCGCGACCACGAACCAGAGATCTGGGCACGGGTCGCCCACGTGCTGCTCCCCAAGGACTTCGTCCGCCTCCGCCTGACCGGCGACTACGCCCTCGACAAGGCCGACGGCGCCGGCACGCTCCTGTTCGATCTCGCGGCTCGCGACTGGTCAGGCGAGGTCCTCGGGGCACTCGGCATCGACCCGGCGTGGATGCCACCGACCTTCGAGGGGCCGGAGGTCACGGGCACGGTCACGGCCCAGGCCGCCGCGGCCACGGGCCTGCGAGCCGGCACGCCCGTCGTCGCGGGCGGCGGGGACCAGGCCGCGAACGCGGTGGGCGTCGGGGTCGTGTCGCCCGGATCGATGGCGCTGTCACTGGGAACGTCGGGTGTGGTGTTCGCGGCCACGGACCGGCCGATCCACGAACCGAAGGGCATCGTCCATGCCTTCTGCCACGCCGTCCCGGATCGCTGGCACATGATGTCGGTGATGCTGTCCGCGGCCGGCAGCCTGCGCTGGTTCCGCGACACGATCGCCCCGGGCGTCGACTTCGGCGACCTCGTGGCCTCGGCCGCAGACGTGCCGGCCGGCAGCGATGGACTGTTCTTCCTCCCCTACCTCACCGGGGAACGGAGCCCGCATCCCGACCCGCTGGCCCGGGGCGCCTTCGTCGGCCTGACGCTGACCCACGATCGGCGGCACCTGACCCGGTCCGTGCTCGAGGGCGTGGCCTTCGGGCTTCGAGACGGTCTCGACCTCATGACCGCGGCCGGGATGCCGGCACCGGCGCAGATCCGCGCATCGGGTGGCGGGACGGCGAGTCCGCTGTGGCGCCAGATCCTCGCCGACGTCCTGGGTGCCGAGATCGCGATGGTCGACACGACCGAGGGCGCGGCCTTCGGGGCCGGCCTCCTGGCGTCGGTGGCGGCCGGCTGGTTCCCGACCGTCCTGGACGCCACGGACGCGTTCGTGACCGCGACGCCGATGGCGACCCCGGGTCCGGATTCGTCCCGGTATGCCGAGGCGCACGCCGTCTACCGCGCGCTGTATCCGGCCCTGTCGCCGACGTTTCGCGCGCTCTGACGCGGGGCCGACGCCCCGGCCAGGCCCCGCGCGGCGAGCGCCGGGCCTAGCGAGACCCGACTAGCCGCGGAGTTCGATCGCGGCGATGTCCTTCTCGGTGACCTCGTCGGGCTTCTTGCCGAGGATGATCATCCCCAGCACCCCGTCCGGCGTGACGTCCGCCTTGTTCACGGTGTCCACGACCTGACCGTGGTACATGACGCTGATCCGGTCCGAGAGGTCGAACACGTCGTGGATGTCGTGGCTGATCAGGAAGATGCCGATGCCCTCGTCCTTGAGCTGTCGGACGAGGTTCCGGACCTGCGCCGTCTCGGCGGGTCCCAGCGCCGCCGTCGGCTCGTCCATGATCAGGATCTTGGCGTTGAAGTAGACGGCCCGGGCGATGGCGACGGCCTGCCGCTGGCCACCAGACAGGGACTTCACCGGCTGGGCGAAGTTCTTGAAGTTCGGATTGAGCCGGGCCATGATCTTGCGCGTCTCGGACTCCATGCTCGAGTCGTCGAGGGAACCGAACCTGGTGGTGATCTCCCGACCGAGGAACAGGTTGCCCGGCGCATCGATGTTGTCCGCGAGGGCCAGCGTCTGGTAGATGGTCTCGATGTTCAACGCCTTCGCATCGCGTGGGTTCTTGATCGCGACGGGGCTGCCGTTGATCAGGATCTCGCCGCTATCTGCGGGGTGCGCGCCGGACAGGACCCGCATCAGGGTCGACTTGCCGGCGCCGTTGCCACCGACCAGGCCGATGACCTCGCCGGCATGCAGGTCGATGGTCACGTCTCGCACGGCGTGCACGCCGCCGAACGCGACGTTGATCCCGCGCATCTGGACGAGTGGTGTGGATGCCTCGACGGTCATGGTTCAGTCCTCCCTGCCGCTCACGAACCGCGACGGCGGTTGACGGTGTCGAGGCCGACCGCGAGGATCAGCACGATGCCGGCCACCACGTTCTGGCCGGGCGAGTTGACGCCGATGAAACTGAGTCCGTAGGACAGCGACTGCATCACGAAGGCGCCCAGGACGGCCCCCGGGATCGTACCGATACCGCCGGCGAACGAGGTCCCGCCGACCACCGCCGCGGCGATGACGTAGAGCTCGTAGCTGACCCCGATATCGAGTGTCGCGCCGTTGAGGCGGGCGGACGCGATGGCCGCCGCCAGGGCGCACAGGATGCCCATGACCACATAGGTCTTGAGGATCGTCAGGCGCGTGTTGATGCCGGCCAGTTCCGCGGCATCCGGGTTGCCACCGTAGGCGTAGACGTACCGACCGAACCGTCGGCGCGTCGCCAGCAACGTCATCACCAGCGTGACGCCGATGAGCAGGACGATCGGGAACGGGAACCCGGTCGGGATGAGCAGGCCGCCCGCGGGTTCCGTGATGCCGTGCTCCTTCACGTACTTCTCCACCAGGCCCTTCGGCCAGAAGGCGTTGTTGGCGAACCAGGCGAGGCCCAGGACAGCGGCAGAACCAAGGATCGCGAGCATGGCCTCGGCCCACATCGGGCGGACCGGGAAGCCGTAGCGACGTCGGTTGCGGCGACCGCTCACGAGCAGCGCGATGATCGCGACGCAGCCGGCGACCCCGAGGATCCAGGTGATGGTCTCGCCGACCGAACCGAGGGCACCACCGCCGATCAGCTGGAACGTCGGGTCAAGGCCGGTCACGGCCGCCCCCTGCGACTGGTACCAGACCAGGCCGCGGATCGAGAGCAGGCCGCCAAGCGTCACGATGAAGGACGGCACGCCGATGTACGCGATGATGAAACCCTGGAGTGCCCCGATGCCGGCGCCGAGGGCGATCCCGAGCGCGAGGGCAAGGGCCCACTGGAACGGGACATCGGGTCCGAGCCCGAAGATGTGGGGGAACCAGTCGGTCATCCAGAGCGAGTAGCTCATCGCGATGAGTCCGACGAGTGAGCCGACCGACAGGTCGATGTTGCGAGACACGATGACCAGGACCATGCCGGTCGCGATGATCGCGATGCCGGTCGCCTGCACGGCCATCGTGGCCATGTTGGTCGGCGAGATGAGCTTGCCGCCGCTGATGACGTGGAACGTCACCAGGATGACGATGAACGCGACGAGCATCCCGAACAGGCGGAGGTCGATCTCCGTCTGCGCGAACAGGCCCCGGATCGTCGGCCGGGCAGGCGGTTGGACCTGCTGACCGGATGCCGGTGCTGCTTCGGCCACGTTCGTCACGAGGGCCCTCCTCCTGGCCTGGTGCTGACGTCCCGGAGTCTACGAAAAGATCTGCGCCCTCGGGGGACCCGAGGGCGCAGGTTCAGTGCTACTTCAGCGGTTGGATGACCGCTACTTGCAGGCGGCCGGCGCGGTTGCGGCGGTCGCGTCGACACCCTTGCAGAGCGCGTCCTTGGTGATCTGGCCACCATCGATCGCGAGCTGGAGGTTGTCAGCGGTGAGCGGGGTCGGCTGGAGGATGAACGAGCTGACCGTGTTGCCACCGGGGGTGGTGAACGGCTGCGCGCCCAGGCCCGCGACCGGGGCGACCGACGGGTCGACCAGGCCATCAGCCAGGGTCAGGGTGGCCATGTCGCCGCCCGCGCACAGGGCGAGGGCTGCGGCGGCGGCCGCCTTGCCGAGCTCATTGGCGTTCTTCCAAACGTCGACGTACTGCTTCCCGAGCGCCACGTTGTTCAGGTTGGCGGGATCGCCGTCCTGACCGCTGAGGGGCGGGTAGCCGTAGCTCTTGCCCGTGAGGGCGCCCACGACGCCGAGCGCCGTGCTGTCGTTCTCGGCGAGGATCGCATCGATCTTGGTGCCGTCGGCGACGGCCTTGTCGATGATCGCTTCCATGTTCTTCTGCGCGTTCTCGGTCTTCCAGGCGTCCGTGTAGGTCCCATCGGCCGGGCCGATGATCTTGATCTTGCCTGCGTCGACCGCGGCCTTCAGGCCGGCCTCGTCCCAGCCCTGGGGCAGGAACGTCTTGGCGTTCGGGTCGCCCGGATCACCCTTGATCAGGACGTAGTTCCCTTCCGGGACCTTCTTGAGGACCGCATCAGCTTCGGCCTTGCCGACGCCGACGTTGTCGAAGGTGATGTACAGGACACCCGGGTCCTCGATGAGGCGGTCATACGCGATGACCTTGACGCCGGCGTCCTTGGCCTTCTGGATCGCGGGGAGCACGGCCTTGGTGTCCTGCGCGAGGACGATCAGGACGTTGGCGCCCTTCGAGATCATGGTGTCGATGTCGGTCGCCTGCTGCTCATTGCTGAGGTTGGCGTCCGCGTCGATGTACGTGCCACCGCCGGCCTCGACGGTGGTCTGGATGCCCGGCTTGTCGTGAGCCGCCCAGCGAGGCTGCTGGAAGTTGTTCCACGACACGCCGACGGTGCAGGCGGCCGCGGCACTCGGGGCCGCAGCGCTCGGAGCCGCGGCACTCGGGGCCGCAGCGCTTGGAGCCGCGGCACTCGGGGCCGCAGCGCTCGGGGCCGTACTGGCCCCACCGCTCGAGCAGGCAGCCACGATCATGACCGTGACCCCCGCGAGGGCGGCGAATTTTCGAATGTGCATACCTAGATCTCCTCCTCAAGCAAACGTTTCGACGGTGTTCCGGAAACGCATCGCTCCGGCCCGTAGGCTACATCGTTAGGCAACCCCTTTCACTGGACACCTGCGGGTGCCATCCGATGGACCCATCGAGAGCGGACTGCTGACCGGCCCCCGATGTTCATGCGCTCGCCAGTCGATGGTCGCGGGAACCGGCGGCGAGCCACGGTGCCGGATCCGCGAGGAGTGGTTCGAAGGCCGACTCGGACGCCCCGATCAGGGGCGCGTCGATGCCGAGCATCGCCGGGACGATCCGGACCTCGGCCCGGGGCGCCCCCAGGCTGTGGCCTCGGATCTCGTCCTCGAGGACGTCGCGGATGACCGGATGGATCCGGGCATGGACGCCACCGAGCACGATCAGCCGGGGATTGAGGATGTTGATGAGGTTCCCGAGGCCGATGCCCAGCCAGCGGCCGACCTGCTCGATCGCCGCCGACGCCGGCTCTGATCCAGCGGCAGCGTCGGCGAGGATGCGACCGATCCCGTCCGGGCCCGCGTGGTTCTCGTAGCCGGCGAGCCGCAGCAGGACGTCGCGCCCGACCTCGGTCTCCCAGCAGCCCCTGGCGCCGCAGCGACAGGCCGCCCCATCGGGGTTCACCGTCATGTGGCCGATCTCCCCGGCGAGACCGGCACTGCCCAGCATCGGTCGGCCACCGATGATGATGCCGCCGCCGACGCCGACTTCGCCCGAGACGTACAACGCGTCGTCCACCCCGACCGCGGCGCCCCGTCGATGCTCCGCCAGCATGCCGGCGTCCGCGTCGTTCATGAACGAGATGGGGACACCGAGATCAAGTTCACTCGCGAGCCGTGCCCCGAACGGGACATCGACCCAACCGAGGTTGGGGGCCATGAACACCACGCCATCGGCCCGTCGAACGACCCCGGCGACCGCGACCCCGACCCCGACGATGGGTGCGTCTTCGGGGACGTCGAGGTCCGCGGCCAACCGACCGAGCTCGGCCACGACGTCATCGACGGTTCGGTCAGCCATCGACCGGTCGATCCGGATGCGATCGAGGGTCTCGCCACCAAGTCCGACGACCGCAGCCGCGATCGAGTCGACGAGGATCTCGAAACCGAGCACGACCGCGCCCGTGGGCTCGGGTCGCACCACTGGCGACGGCCGCCCGGGCGTCCCGAGACGGACGGCGTAGTCCTCCGAGACCAGGCCGGCAGCACTGAGTTCGCCGGCCAGCGCGCGGATCGCACTGCGGGTCAGACCGGTCGCGGCGACCAGTTCCGAGCGAGACCGTGGGCCGTGTTCGTGCAGGCCACGAAGGATCGCGCTGAGGTTGGCTCGATGGATGGTCTCGCTGCGTTGTCCGGAAGCGAGAGCGCCAAACCGCACAGTTTGTGATCCTTTCTTGCAAACGTATGACACACTCGCCTACGGCCGGGCTGATGTCAAGGTGGTACATGGCACGGACGGCCCTGCGGAGGGTCAGATGAGCTCGGATCAGATCGTGGATCGCGTGCGCTGGGGCATCCTCTCGACGGCGGACATCGCGCTGCAGAAGGTCATCCCCGGTCTGCGCCGATCCGCTCGGAGCGACGTCGTCGCGATCGCGTCGCGCGAGCCCGGTCGGGCGGATGCCGCCGCCGCACGGCTCTCGATCCCGCGGTCCTACGGGACCTACGCCGAGCTCCTCGCGGATCCGGACATCGATGCGGTCTACATCCCACTGCCCAATCACCTGCATGCCGAGTGGACGATCGCGGCGGCGCGCGCGGGCAAACACGTCCTCTGCGAGAAGCCGCTGGCGATGACCGCCGAGGTCGCCCAGGAGATGGTCGACGCCTGTCGCGATGCGGGCGTGCTCCTGATGGAAGCCTTCATGTATCGCCAGCACCCGTCGTGGATCGCCGCGTGCGAGCTGGTGACCTCGGGTCGGATCGGGCGCCTCCAGGCCGTCGATAGCTGGTTCTCGTACTACAACGACGACCCCGCCAACATCCGCAACATCGCGGCCGCCGGGGGCGGGGCGCTCTTCGACATCGGCTGCTACTCGATCAACCTGTCACGCATGCTGTTCGGCTCGGAACCGACGCGGGTCCAGTCGGCGATCACCCGCGACCCGGCGCTCGGGGTCGACACCCTGACCAGCGCCATCCTCGGATTCGAGGGTGGCACGGCGACCTTCACCTGCTCCACGCGAGCCGAGACCGACCAGCGGGTCGACATCTACGGCACCGAGGGCCGCATCTCGATCGAGATCCCCTTCAACATCCCGCCGGACCGGCCTACCAGGATCTTCCTGACGGCCGGGGGCGACCCGCCCGTCGCGCCTGCCACGGAGACGTTCACCTTCGAGACCGCCGATCCGTATGCCTGCGAGGCGGACCGGTTCGCCGACTCGATCCTCGATGGCGTGCCGCTCCCGGTGCCGCCCGAGGACGCGGTGGCGAACCTGCGCGTCATCGAGCGGGTGTTCGCGGGCGGCGACTGACGAACCACGGACCCGAGGCTCCGCGGGCCCGACCCGGCGGACCCGGCTACCATCGCGAACGTGCTCCCAGCCGACGTCTCCGCAGGCCGCCGCCGACAGGGTCCTGCTGGGAGTGGGCCTCGTCGCCGGCCTCGCGATCATCCTGACCGTCTCGGCCATCGCGATCCTCCCGTCGGCCAGACCGGGCGGCGCGCTCGGTGCGCCAAGGTTCGTCGAGGAGACCGCGAGTGCGGGTCTCGCGCACACCTACGGCGGCGACGACCGGTTCTACACCGGCGGTGGCGTGACCGTCTTCGATTGCGATGCCGACGGTCGCCCTGACGTCTACCTGGCCGGGGGCGGCGAGCCGGCCGCCCTGTTCCGCAACGAGAGCCCGACTGGTGGGGCCCTGCGGTTCGCGGCCATCCCATCGACGGTGACGGACCTCACGGATGTGACTGGCGCCTACCCCATCGATATCGACAGCGACGGGATCGCCGACCTCGTGGTGCTGCGGGTCGGACGATCCGAGGTGCTCCGCGGTCTCGGAGACTGCCGGTTCGAGCCCGCGACCGACACGCTCGCCGCGGCCCCCACGGATCGGAACACGATGGCGTTCAGTGCCACGTGGGAGGGAGCGGAGAAGCTGCCGACGCTCGCCTACGGGTTCTACGTGGAGACCCGCGACGACGGGACGTACCAATGTCCGGACAACCAGATCATCCGTCCGGCCGCGAGCGGGTCGGGCTATGCGCCACCGACGCCACTGTCACCCGGGTTCTGCCCGCTCTCGATGCTGTTCAGCGACTGGGATGGGTCGGGTCGGCGCGACCTCCGGCTGAGCAACGACCGCCAGTACTACGACAACGAGGTCGGTGGCGAGCAGCTGTGGCGTATCGAGGAAGGTCAGCCACCGCGGGCGTACACGGCCGCCGACGGATGGAAGCTGTTGCGGCTCTGGGGGATGGGCATCGCGACGTATGACGTGACCGGCGACGGCCTGCCCGACATCTTTCTCACGAGCCAGGGCGCGAACAGCCTGCAGTCGCTCGTCAGCGGGCCGTCCCAGCCGACCTACCATGACCTCGCGCTGCAACGCGAGGTGATCGCGACTCGACCCGACGTCGGGGGCGATCCCCTTCCATCGACCGCCTGGCACCCGGAGTTCCAGGACGTGAACAATGACGGCTTCATGGATCTCTTCGTCACCAAGGGCAACGTCAACCACATCCCCGACTATGCGGAGAAGGATCCGAATGTCCTCTTCCTCGGCGGTGGCGACGGCATGTTCACCGAAGCCGCCGAGGCTGCCGGGATCGTCTCGTACGACCGGGGTCGCGGGGCGGCGCTGGCCGACTTCAACGACGACGGGCTCCTCGATCTCATCGTGGCCAACCTCGAGGCCCCCGCGCGCCTGTGGCGGAACGTCGGCTCCGGGTCGCCCGACGCGCCGTCCCCGATGGGTGACTGGCTCGCGGTCCGGGTCAGCCAGCCTGGCGTCAACCGCGACGCGATCGGGGCGATCGTCGAGACTCGGACGTCATCCGGGGCGATCGCCCGACGGGAGATCGTCGTCGGTGGCGGGCACGGCGGCGGTCAGCTTGGGTGGACCCATCTCGGGCTCGGGCCGGCCACGGAGGCGGACGTCCGGGTCATCTGGCCCGATGGTGAAACCGGTCCCTGGATGACCATCCCCGCGAACCAGTTCGTGGACATCGAGCGCGGCGCGAACGCCCCGACGCCCTGGTCCCCACCGGCTCCATGAGCACGCCACGATGACCGAGGCGCGACTCGAGCGGATCGATCTGCCGGATTTCGGGATGCCGATCGAGCGGCCGACGATCCCGCCGTCCACCTATGCGACCCGCGTCGAAGGGTTGCGCGCGCGAGCCGAGCGGCGCGGATACGACCGCCTCATCGTGTACGCCGACCGGGAGCACAGCGCGAACCTCTCGTTCCTCACCGGGTTCGATCCCCGGTTCGAGGAGGCCATGCTGGTCCTCGGGCCGAGCGGGACCCCGGCGATCCTCGTCGGCAACGAGTGCTGGGGCATGGCCGGAGCGGCTCCCCTGCCGATGGAACGGCATCGATTCCAGGACTTCAGCCTGCCGAGCCAGCCACGCGACCGATCGCGCCCCCTCCACGACATCCTCGCCGATGAGGGCATCGGGCCCGGGACGCGCGTCGGTGTCCTCGGCTGGAAGACCTATGCGCGACGGGACACCATCGAGATCCCGGCGTACATCGTCGACACGCTGCGATCGATCGTCGGTCCGGGCGGTCTGGTCGAGAATGCGGGCGACCTCCTGATCGATGCTGGCGACGGCCTCCGGATCATCAATGACATCGACCAGATCGCGGCGTTCGAGCATGCCTCTTGTCGCACCTCGGCGGGCGTCCGAAACCTCATCCTCAACCTGGAGCCCGGGCTGCGCGAGTCCGAGGCCGTGTCGTTGCTGCGCTGGGACGGCACCCCGCTCACCTGCCACCTGATGCTCACGGCCGGTCCCCGAGCGACGTTGGGTCTCCTGAGCCCGGGTGACCGGCGGATCGAGCGCGGCGACCGGTTCACCGTGGCCTTCGGGATCTTGGGCGCGCTGAATTGCCGAGCCGGCTTCGTGGTCGAGGATTCGACCCAGTTGCCGTCCGGGATCGACGACTACGTCCAGCGCCTGGTCGGTCCGTACTTCGCCGCCGTCGTCGACTGGTATCGGGCGCTCCATATCGGCCAGACGGGTGGTGCGCTCCAGGCGATCATCGATCGCCACCTCGGCGATCCGTTCTTCGGGATCTTCCTGAACCCCGGCCACCAGCTCCACCTCGATGAGTGGGTGAACTCACCGGTGGGGCCGGGTTCCACGACGGAGCTTCGGTCCGGGATGGTGATGCAGGTCGACATCATCCCGGCGACCGGCACGGACTACTTCACGACCAATATCGAAGACGGGATCGCGCTGGCCGACGCCAGCCTTCGCTCAGCGCTGGCCGAGCGCTATCCCGAGATGTGGGCGCGGGTGGAGGCCAGGCGCCGGTTCATGGCCGGTTCGCTCGGGATCGACCTGCATCCCGACGTGCTCCCGCTGTCGAACATCCCGGCGTTCCTGACGCCGTTCCTGCTCAGTCCCGACCGCGCGATGACGGTGGGCTGACCCGGCGAGGTCTTACTGGAAGACGCGGGTCGAGAGGTGCAGGTCCTTGCGGATCTGCGCGGCCGCGTTCTGCGCGATCTTGTCCGCCGCGTCGACCTTGTTCGCGAGCTTGTGGAGTCCCTTGAGCGACGACTCCTTCGCGCAGTCCTTCAGGAGCCCGAGGACCTTCTGCTCCTTGGCGATCAGATCGTCCGCGTGCGGCTTGATGTCGCCGGTCCACGCGATCGCTTGCAGCCCTTCGATGTACTGCTGGTCGATCGCGGCGAACTGACTGCACCAGAAGTGCCAATCCTTGACCCGGTCGGTCAGCTGGGTTCGCAGGCCGTACTGGCGATCCTGGGCCTTGTTGGCGACATCGGCCACCACGAGATACGCCTCGCCGAGCGTCTGCCAGTCGGGCGTCGCGTTCGGGTTGACGTGCGGCGTCGGGATCTCGTTGAGGGGCGTCAGCGTCTGGCCGGATCCGGCATTGGCACAACCGGCAACGGCGAGGGCGACGAGAACAGCGGCGATGGTGCGTCTGAACACCACTGCACTGTATCTCGCCGCCGTTTGGATGGCATCACCCGAAGGTACCGGCCGGGGAAGGGCCCCGGCCGTTGGACGGCTACCCGATGAGATAGGCCACGGACACGCTGACCGTGACCTCGTTGGTGCCCGCCTGCACGGGTGTGGCGACGTCCTGGGCCACGGCGGCGCCGGCTCGATCGGCGCCATAGAACACCGGGTACGGCATCGGCCCCGAGGTCTCGCTGATCGACGCGACCCCGACGATCGAAACACCGGCGGCGGACGCCAGCGTGTCGGCCTGCGCCTTGGCCTGCGTCATCGCCTGCTGCCGCGCCTGCTGCGCGGCCTTGGCTGGATCGTCGACCCGGAACGTCACGCCATCGAGCGTCGTCGCCCCGGCGGCGAGCGAGTCGTCGATCGCATCGCCGACCTTGTCGAGGTCGCGGATCGTCACCGCGACGCTGTTCGAGAGCGTGTAGCCGGTCAACTTGGGTGGATTGGAATTCGTGGAGTAGTCGTAGTTGGGCTGCAGCGACAGCATCGAGGTCTGCAGGTCCGCATCGGCGATCCCGAGAGCCTTGAGCGCCGCGATCACCTTCGTCATGGACTCGGCGGCCTGAGCTCGCGCCGCCTTGACCGTCGGCTTGGTGACACTCACGCCGAGTCGGAGGTCCGCGATGTCCGGACTGACGATGACACGACCCGTGGCCGTCACGCTGATCGTGTGCTCCGGGGTGGTCGCGCCGTCGACGGCAAAGGTCGAGCGAGGCGCGAATGCGGGCGAGGCGATGCCGGCGGCAAGCAGCCCGACGGCAAGCCCGACCGCCAGCCAGCGGACACGTGACCCGAAGGTCGGGATGGGGACCGTGATCTCTCGCATTGGGTGGGCTCCGATGTGGCGGTTGGACCACGTGGTGGTCTTGGTCGCCCGGAGACGCGCGTCAGGTCGTGTCGGTTCCTGCCGAGGCCCTCAGTCCCCGAATGTGCGGTGCAGGAACGCCGCCATCTGCCCTCGGGTCACGACACCCGTGGGGCAGAAGCGGTCCGTGGCACAGCCACTGGTGATCGCTGCCCGAGCGAGCCGGTTGATGTTGCTCTCGTGAGCGGAGCCTGAGTCATCGCGGAAGTAGTCCTTGGTCGTCGCCGAAAGGTCGAGGACCCTCGCGAGGAACGATGCGAGTTGCCCGCGGCTCACGACCTCGTCGGGGCAGTAGTGCCTGGACGAGCACCCGCTGGTCAGGCCGGCCTTCGCGAGGCGGTTGATGTCGGCTTCATGCGACGAATGGTCGTCGTCGCTGAAGTAGTCCTTGCTCGTCGCCGGGAGGTCCAGGGCTCGGGCGAGGAAGGTCGCCATCTGTCCGCGTGTGACACGTCCGTCCGGGCAGAACTTCGTCGCGCTACAGCCGGACGTGATCTTCTCGGCGTACAGCCAGGCGATGTCCTTGGCGAACTTGGAGCCCTTCGTGTCGGTGAACGGCACCTTCGGGGTCGAGGGATCGTCGAGCGTCGGGTCGATGAGGACGGCCGCCAGATCGGCACCGCGGAACCGGTCGAGATCGACGTTGCCACCGATCCCCGGGACGCTGCCAGTCGCCGAGTACTGCCAGAACGTCCAGCCGAACCCGGCCCAGTCCCCTGCCGGGACCTTGGGCGCCGCCGCCGTCGTCCAGTGCGCCACCCACACGGCTCGGTAGTCGTTGGTCGCGAACCAGTCCGTGCCGCCCATCTCCGCGCTCCAGAACGAGGGCGAGGTGTAGATCACGGTGCGAACGCCGGTCCGTGCGTGGATGCGTCCGACGTACGATCGGACCCAGGTCTGGAGCGCGGTCGTCGAGAGACCGTTGTCCTCCTCGAGATCGAGGACGGGTGGCAGGTCGCCCTTGGCCAACCCGGCGACATCGAGGAAGTGGTCGGCCTGTGCCACGGCATCACCAGGCGTCGAATGTGGTCGGGCGTAGTGGTACGCACCGATGACCAGCCCGGCGGCCCGGGCTCGGGCCCGGTTCAAGCCATACGTCGCGTCGACGTAGTCGACATCCTCCGACGCCTTCATGAAGACGAAGTGCTTGTCGGCCGCGCCCACCTGGGACCAGTCGATCTCGCCCTGCCAATGGCTGACATCGATCCCATCGATCGTCGGATCAGCGGCGCGGGCGCTCGCGGGGACGGCCAGCGACGTCATCGTCATCGTCAGAAGCGCGACGAAGCAGGCCAGGAACATGGCAGGCGGCGACGTGCGGATGCGGGGGCGAGGCATGGGCGGTGTCGACGCTCCTCGCGGCTGGGGGTCGCCAAGCTTCGCACAGGACGTCAAACCGCACCATCCGGACGTTGGGGCCAGCGAGCGATAGCCCGGTCGCCGACATCGAACATCCGTGCTATGCTGTGGCCTCGCTGCAGCTCGTGGCGAAGCTCCGCGTGGTCGACCTACTTCTCGAACGGACCGTGCGTTCTGCCACCCCTTGTTCGGGGAGCAAGCAGGAGGTCAATGTGACCACCGGTACCATCAAGAAGGTCGTCGCCGATCGCGGCTTCGGCTTCATCACCGCCGAGGATGAGAAGGAATACTTCTTCCATCGCGGCGGCCTCGACTCCTCGCTCGACTTCGACCGCCTCATCGGCGGCGAACGCGTCGAGTTCGACGTCGAAGCCAGTCCCAAGGGTCCGCGCGCCGCGAACGTGCACGCAGCCTGACGGCGATATCGAACGGCCCGTCCATCGGACGGGCCGTTTTTGATTCCTAGGACGCGGTCCGCGGGATGATCGCCTCGAGTCGGTCGAGCAACGGGGCCTGCGAATCCTTGATCCGGCGCCGCGCCTCGTCGGGTCCGAACCAGGCGACGCGATCGAACTCCGGGAACGTCTCGTGCTTGCCCGAGTGCGGCGGCCACTCGATCTCGAAGCGGTTCGACACGGCGGTGTCCGGGTCCATCTCGCCCTCGACCGCCCAGGCATGCACGACCTTGCCGCCTTTCTGGGTGACGGTCCCGAGACCGATCATCGGACCGACGGGCACCGGGTGCCCGGTCTCCTCCTCGAATTCGCGGCGCGCGACATCCGGGAGCGGTTCATCGACGTCCGGCTCCCCTTTCGGGATCGACCAGTAGCCTTCGTCCTTGTTGGCGAAGTACGGGCCGCCCGGGTGACCCGAGGAGGACCTCGATGCCGCCGGTCGTTCGACGGAACAGCACGATCCCGGCGGCCGTCCGTGTGGTCATGTCGCCATGGTAGGCGCGGGCGACCCTTCACAACCGGCGATACCACCCGTACCGTAGTCCTGCGCCACCCAGGACCTGGGTTCGCGAAGGAGGATCGCCATGGCAACAGGCACCGGCACGCGCGAGGATCCCTGGGATCTGACGACACCGCCCGGGACGTCCGGCTATCAGATGTGGCGCGACGAGACAGCCGATCCGCCGGCCCTCGTTTGTCAGGTCGGTGGGACGCAGCTGCGCTATCAGCTTCGCTGCATCGACGACCTCCATGCGATGCTCAAGGCCCATGGCGACTGGATGCTGCTGGGTGGCGCCGATGAGCAGAAGCCCGCGGCCGATGGCACCGTCGAAGCCTGGGGACGCGCCGAGGACAACCCGGTCGGTGGCTGGTATGGCACCAAGAAGGGTCTGCGCGGCCGATTCGGCGTGTATGTGCCGCCCCTGCTCGAGGCCCTCGGGCTGGCCGAGGTGACCCACGATCCCAAGAACAACCGGATGCGCGCCCGCTGACGGTCCTCTGTCCGGGCGGGCGGCCGCGGTTTTCAGTCGACCTTGGTCGCCGCCAACACCGAATCCGAGAGCGCTGGCCAGGCCTCGAGCGCCCACGGCCCGAAGATCCGATCGGTCAGGACCACCAGCGCCACGTTCGCGACGGGATCGACCCACAGGAACGTCCCATACCGACCGAAGTGCCCGAACGTCGCCGGACTGTTGTCCGTGCCCATCCAGTGCGGCGCCTTCGCGCCGTGGATCTCGGGTCCGAGGCCCCAATCGCACGGATCGAAGTTGCCGATCCCGGGAACGACGCCCCGAAGACCGGGGAACGCCACCGAGGTAGCGACTGCTGCGGTGGTCGGTGCGAGCAGCGTCGGCCGCATGAACTCGATCGTCGAGTCGTTCGACGTCGTCCAGTGATCCGATGAGGTCCTTCGACGGCCGGCCCAGAAGCTCGGCCGTCCCCATCCCGAGCGGTCGCAGGATCGTGTCCCGGACGACGACATCGAACGGCTCGCCGACACGACCCGCGACGAGTGCCCCGAGCTCGTCATACGCGGTGTTCGAGTAGATCCGGCGCTGACCCGGCACCCCCTGCACGACGTCGCCGTCAAACGGCAGACCCGACGAATGCGAGAGCAGGTGTCGGATGGTGGCGCCAGGCGGCCCGGCGGGCTCATCGAGGTCCAGCAGCCCTCGGTCCGACGCGGCCAGCACGGCCCACGCGGTCACGAGCTTGGTGATCGACGCCAGCGCGAAGGGGTGCGTGGCATCACCGCGTCGGGCGCGCACGCCATCGAAGTCGAGGACGGCGGCGGCGGCATGGTCGGCTCCCCACGCATCGATCGTGGCGAGGACATCGTCGAGGCGGTCCGTCATGCCGGCGATGCTAGCAAGACCTGAAGGATGACCGGGCGGAAGACCGGACGACCGGGCGGGGCCCGGACGACCGGCAAGTGCGTCGTGGCCCCACGGTCAGGGTGGTGCCGGTTGCATGGAGGGGGCACCATGGGGCCGTGTCATCCGGCTGTCTCCCGAAGATCGCGCCGCCGTCCCTGCTGATCGGCCTGCTGATGCTCGCGCTGCTGACCCCGGCCACGGCCCTGTCCGCGAGCGAGTTCCCCAAGGGCTTCGAGGGCTACCACACGTACACCGAGGTCGGGACGGACGTCGCCGCCGTCGCCGCGGCCCATCCCGACATCGTCGAGCGGTTCTCCATCGGCCAGAGCTACCTCGGACGAGAGCTGTGGGCGGCCAAGATCTCCGACAACGTGGGCACGGACGAGAACGAGCCTGAAGTCCTGTTCGACGGCGGCACCCATTCCGACGAGCACATGGGCGTCGAGATGGCCCTCCACATCCTCCACTGGCTCGCTGATGGCTACGGGTCGGATCCCCGGATCACGAACATCGTGAACAGCCGCGAGATCTGGATCGTCTTCCTCGTGAACCCCGACGGCGCCGAGCGCGACATCGCGGGTGGCACGTTCCACTTCTGGCGCAAGAACCGCCAACCGACGCCCGGCACGACCTCGATCGGGACCGACCTCAACCGGAACTTCGACTACCACTGGGGCGGCGGCGGGCGGACGAGTTCGAACCCCAAGGCGATCACCTATCGGGGTCCGCATGCGTTCTCGGCGCCGGAGACCCGCGCGATGCGCGACTTCCTGGCGAGCCGCGTCGTCAACGGCCGTCAACAGATCCGGACGGCGATCACGTTCCACGAAGACGGCCGGCTCGTGATGTGGCCCTACGGCTACACCAAGACCAATGTGCCGGGCGACATGACGACGCAGGACCGGGCCGCCCTCGTCAAGCTCGGCAAGCACATGGCGTCGACCAACGGGTACAAGCCCGAGCAGGGCAGTGACCTGTACATCAGCTCGGGGACCACGCGCGACTACGAGTACGGGAAGTATCGGATCTTCGCGTTCACGTTCGAGCTGTCGATCAAGGATTACCCCGACGACTCCAAGATCGCCTCGGAGACGGGTCGCAACAAGGAAGCCGTGCTGTATCTCCTCGAGAAGGCGTGGTGCCCGCTGTCCGTGCTCGGGACGGCCGTCAAGACCGCGCGCTGTGGCGCGTTCGATGACGACCTCGAAGTGGCTCGAGGCTGGACGTACGATCCCGACGGCACCGATACGGCGCCCGCTGGCTCCGGGTTCAGTCGATCGAACCCATCGGGCACGTCCAAGGCCGGCGCGAAGCAGCTGGGGACGGTCACATCGGGTTCGAAGGCGTTGGTCACCGGTGCGGCAGCCGGCTCGAGCGCGACCGCCCACGACCTCGACGGCGTCACGACCGTCCGCTCAAGACCGTTCACGATGCCGGCGACCGCCGGGCAGCAGCTGACGTTCCGCTACGTGTTCGCGCACGACGCCAAGTCGTCCTCGGCCGACACGCTCCAGGCGATCGTCGAGCGCGGTGACGGCTCACAGACCGTCGTGTGGACCGTGTCCGGCTCGGGGACCGACCTCGACGGGGTCTGGAAGACGGCGAAGATCGCGATGGACGATGTCGCCGGCCAGACCGTGCGACTCCGGTTCGTCGCCACGGATGGCGGAACGCCGAACCTCCTCGAGGTCGAGATCGACGATGTCCGGGTGACGCGGGGGTCCTGAGGCCCTGCGCCGGGATCCTGGCCGGGCCGGGATCTTGAGGCCCTGCGCCCGGGACCCTGGCCGGGCCGGGATCTTGCCAAACGCCACTCACACGAGCATTCATCACCAAGCGCGTCCCGAATCCCGCGCACGCCACCTCCGTGATGCATCCGGCTGCATCAAAACGACCCTCGGTCGACCTCGTCGCGGACCGTTCGGCCTGCGCCGCTGCTCTGTGCCCTCCTGGTTGGCATCTGGCAGGAATTCGACCGGCACCCATCCGGTCACGAACCACGTCGCATGTCACTGACTTGTCACGCGTCGGCGGCTAGACTCCGGTCATGCGCTTCTTCACCAGCAAACCCGACACCATCCCCTCCCCCGCCGATGCCCTGCCTGGTCGCACCGAGCCGATCATGACCCCAGGCATCCACACGATCCTCGGCACGCCACTTGCCGGCCCCTGGCCTGACGGCACGAAGACGGCGATCTTCGGTCTGGGCTGCTTCTGGGGTGACGAGAAGGACTTCTGGCAGCTCCCGGGCGTCGTGACCACGGCCGTCGGCTACGCCGGTGGCTCGACGCCGAACCCGACGTACAAGGAGACCTGCACCGGCCAGACCGGGCACGCCGAGGTCGTCCTGGTCGCGTACGACCCGTCGCGGATCACCTACGAGCAGCTCCTGAAGACCTTCTGGGAGCACCATGACCCGACCCAGGGCATGCGCCAGGGCAACGACGTCGGCAGCCAGTACCGGTCGATCATCCTCGTCGCCGACGACGAGCAGCGCGCGGCCGCCGAAGCCTCGAAGGCGATGTACCAGGACCAGCTCACGAAGGCGGGCTACGGCGAGATCAAGACCGAGATCGTCGACGCCGCCTCGAACCCGTTCTACTACGCCGAGGAGTACCACCAGCAGTACCTCGACAAGGTCCCGAACGGCTACTGCCCGAACCACGCGACCGGCGTGAAGCTCCCAGGCGACTTCGTGGTCACGCCGCTGCAGTACGCCGACTGACGCTCAACCGGCGGGTTCGCCGAGCGTGAGGGCGAGCTTGCCAGCCACGTGGCGGTCCTGGAGTCGCTGCATCGCCCCCTCGATCTCCTCCCACGGCAAGGCGCCGGCGAGTTGCGGGTCGAGCTTGCCATCGCCCACCAACGTCGCGAGGTAGTGAAGGTCGCGACCGAACGGTTCGTCCCCGAAGAACAGTTCGAATCCCTGCAGGCGAACGAGGCCATCGTTGAAGACGTCCTTGACGTCGAAGGTGGTCGGTTCGTTCGAGCTGTTCCCGAACATCACGAGCGTCCCGTCAGGGTCGACGATCGTGACGAGTCGGCCGAGCGTCGCACCGCCCACCGACTCGAGGATCAGGTCGAACCGGCCACGAAGCTGCCCGATGTCCGTCACGACCTCGTCGGCACCGAGATCGCGAAGTCCCTCCGACCGCGCCGAACCCTCACTGACGAGCGCCGTGACGTCCGCGCCACCCAGGTGGGCGAGCTGGATCGCGAACCGGCCGACGCCGCCCGAGGCGCCCGTGATGAGGACGCGGCGCCCAAGGATGGCGGGTCCCAGCCTGAGCATCCGTAACGCGGCCAGACCGGCGACCGGAAGGACGGCTCCCTGGGCGAAGGACACGGTATCGGGCAGCGCGGCGATCGAGCTCGATGCCACCGCGACGCGCTCCGCCCATGTGCCACCTTGCCGGATCCCGACGACTCTCGAACCGGCTCGGAGACCGCCGTCGATATCGACCTGCAGCGTGCCGGCGAAGTCCCATCCCGGGCGCCAGCCGTCCGGCTTTCTCCGGAGGAGCCCCAATTCGCCTCGATTGATCGAGAACGCACTGACGGCCACGAGCACTTCGCCGGGCGCCACCACGGGCTCCGCGACGTCGCGGAGGGCGATCCTGCCGGGAGCCGAGCTGTCGGCCACGAATGCGCGCATCGGTCAGGCCCTCGAGACGAAGCTTGTGGCGTTCAGACGATTCAAGCGCCCGAGCTCTGGCGCGCGTAGTCGTCCGCGTCGAACCAGCCTCGGGACGACCTGACGAGGTATTCCGCGTCGACGTCCCATTCTTCCCAGCCTGGGATCCGGAGCGCGTTGCCGGTCGCCGCGGCGGTCCCGGTGAAGGTCCATAGGTAGGCCACGTGGTCGCTGCCGATGCGCAGGCCGTCGCAGACGAGAGCGAGGTCGGGCACGTCGGCGAAGAAGCCCGAGGCCATCTGGGCGACCCCCGTCCGACCCTCCCAGAGCCGACCGCGGTTGATGACGATGCCGCCGTCCGGCGCATAGAACTGCGCGACCGCCTCGGCGGATCCCGAGTTCCACGCCGCCGTGTAGGCATCCGCGACCTGGCGCATCCGGTCGTGATCGATGGTCATCGCTGTACCTCCTGTTCGAGTCCTGACAAGCTCGGCCCATCCAGACCAGCCGGAGCCTCTCGCGTCACTCGGCGCTGGCCGCCAGTGAGTAGAAGCTGATGGCGGCAACGGACAGCTGGATACACAGGGCGAGCGCATACACCGTGACGGAAGCGAAGACCAGGGCATTCAGTCCGAACAGGGCCGTCGCGGTGAACCCCGAGACGACGACGAACCGCGTCCAGCGGACCCAGGGCACACGCGATCGGACCAACTGTCGAGTCCTGACGCTGATGATGAAGACCGCATAGACGAAGACGATGGCGCTCGAGACGACGATCGTGGTTCGCACGTCGCCGATCGCGGGGAAGAGCACCGCCGGCAGCAGGCTCTCGAACGTCACGTTGAAGCTCGTCGACACGATCCCGCGGAGCCGGAAACGCTGGCCGGCCGTCCAGCCCGCCCGATCCGATGAGAGCCCGGGTGCGATCGCGGCGAAACCGGCAACCACCACAGCGATCGTGGCGATCCCGATCAGGAGGGCCTCGCTAGGCATGCGTCGCCTTGATCGGCTCGATCTCCTGCGGATTCGCGTCACGGTAAGCCGCCGCCTTCAGAGGTTGTTGACGATGAAGTCGCGAAAGATCCACCCAAGGAGGGCGAAGATCGCGGCGAAGAACACGGAGTAGCCGACCGCAGCCGCAACGACCTTCTGATGACCGATGGGCTTGCCGGCGAGCGCACGAGCCAGCCCGATGACCACGACCGCGTTCGCGAGTGCCGCCGCGATGGCGAACGCGATCTCGGAGCCCCTCTCGATCAGACTGACGATGCGCGCACCGGTGCGACCCGTTCGTACCTTCTGGAGTCTGGCCTCGAAGCGTTGACCGATCCCCTCGGCGCTCCAAGCCTCCCAGCTCCCATCGATCCACGAGCCGGCCGCCAGGTTGACCACGAGCTGGATGGCGAGCACGACCAGGAAGACCAGGAGCGCGTTGGTGTAGGCCGCCAGGAGGAACGCGACGATGCCCAGGGTGTACGCATCGAGGATCGCGTAGGCCGTGATGGCAGACCCGATCGCCGCCGGGTGGCCACTGGCGCGCGTCGCGGCGTCGGGCGCACCCGCGTCCGCTGCGTCGCCCGGCTCCTGCGTCGTCATCTCCGATCCCTCCCGTCCTGTCCACCCGGCGTTGCCCAGGTCCGCATTATCCGCGCAACCTGCACGCTTGACGAGGCGGACGGGGCAGCAGAAGCATGAAAGCCGTTGACGGGCCGAGTCCCGACGCATAGGCTCCGGTCGAGGGCGCTGCGCAACTTGCGCGAGGCCCCCCACGGGATGGAGGGCTCACATGATTCGACGGATCACCGGGATCGCCCTTGGCGTTTTGGCGTTCTTGCTCGTCTACTGGCTCAGTGGCGGGACGGCGACACCGTCCACGCCCAACTGGGCACTGGCGATCCTCGTCGGCCTGGTGGTGGCGCTCATCTGGCCGTGGATCATGGGCCTGATCATGGTCCGGCGCGTTCGGCAGCGCCGCCAGAATGAGATCGACCAGGAGGTCCAGAAGCAGATGGCGCAGCAGCAGAACAACCCGCCTCCAGGCTGATCACTGCCGAAGCGTCCCGCAAGCCTGACGCCGGTCGAGCGCGCGGGCCGCTGCGTGCTGACCTGTCTGACGATCCCCGCAGCTACGTCCGCAGCTCGTGACTTCGGCATAGGCGGACGTTTGGCTTCGCTCGGAGGTGCCCCATGACTGTCCAGGCGGCCTTGGAAGAGGCCATGCACCATGAGACCTCGACCGACGTGATGAACGCGCTGGTCAAGCAGGGCGTGTGGATGGCCGACGAAGACACGATGACGGCGGCGATCCACAACGTGTACTGCGGCATCATGGCCGACCACGCGCATCCGAACGACAAGGATCGCGATCAGGCCCGACAGTTGATCGCCGCCATCGGCCAGTCGACCGGGACCGGAGCCGGGACGGCAACGGACTGACGCCCCGTCAGCCCCCATCGGCGAGGCTGGCCGCCGCCCACCGCGCGAGCTCGACATCGGCCGCTTCCGGCAGGCCACTGACCCCGATGGCCCCGATCACCGCGCCGTCCACGCGGAGCGGGACGCCGCCGCCCCAACCGACATACCGCGGATCGCCGAAATTCGTGATCGGAAAGCCCTCGGCACGAGATCGCTCACCCAGGACGCTGGATTCGACGCCTTCTCGAGCCGCCGAGAACGCCTTGTGGATCGCGATGTTGATCGAGGCCAGACCGCACCCGTCCGTGCGGAGGAAGGCCACGAGCTCGCCGTGCGTATCCACGATCGCGACCGCGGCGCCCCGTCCGTCCACATCGAGTCGGTCCCGGATCATCGTCACGAGGCGATGGGCCTCGGCGTGTCCGATCTCGCGGCGGTCAGGCATCAGAACGACTCCTCGGGTGGAGGCCGACAGGTCGCGGCGGTGACTCGAGCATACGTCGTGGCGTCGCCGGCTCGCGGCATCGGGCGCAACGCGAGACGTCGTGGCGCTACGCTTCGGACGTGATGAACCTCACGACCCGTCCCGCCATCCCGACCGGCGTCGTCGAGGGTGGCGTGATCGCCATCGCGCGTCGACTGACGGTCGAGACCGCGCCCGTCGTCGCCCGTGCCCTCGCGGCCGGCGGTGTCCGCGCCTTCGAGATCACGCTCAACGAACCGCAGACGACCGCCCTTCGAGCCATCGAGGCCGTCGCCGCGAGGGCCGCTGCCGACGGGTTGGCGCATCGGGGCCGGGACGATCCTGACCATCGATGCCGCCCAGCGTGCCATCGACGCCGGCGCGACCTTCCTCGTGATGCCCCACACCGACCCGGAACTGATCACCTGGGCGACCTCGCGTGGCGTCCCGACGTTCCCCGGCGCCGCGACGCCGACCGAAGTGCTGACGGCATGGCGCGCCGGTGCCGCCGCCGTGAAGATCTTCCCGGCGTCCGCGGTGGGGCCCGCATTCATCCGCGAGATCGCTGGCCCGTTCCCCGAGATCCCCCTCGTCCCGACAGGCGGCGTGTCAGCCGAGACCGCCGGGACCTACATCGCCGCCGGGGCCGTGGCCGTCGGACTGGGCAGCTGGCTGGTCGGTGATGCCGCCCCGGACGGCGTCGGCGAACGAGCCCGCCAGGTCGTCGCCGCGGTCACGGCAGCGCGCCGGGAAGGGACACCTCGATG
The DNA here is from genome assembly GCA_963778805.1 of uncultured Chloroflexia bacterium. Classification (GTDB taxonomy): domain Bacteria; phylum Chloroflexota; class Limnocylindria; order Limnocylindrales; family CSP1-4; genus SPCO01. The sequence continues at coordinate 929,967 of CAVZVT010000005.1, forward strand.
AGCGCGACGGTCGTGACCCTCGGCGAGACCCTGATCTCGCTCGTCGCCGAGGAACCCGGACCCCTCGCCGAAGCCGCCACCTTCGAGCGTCACATCGCCGGAGCGGAAGCCAATGTCGCCGTCGGCTTGTCGCGGCTCGGCCACTCGGTCGCCTACATCGGTCGCGTCGGCGGCGACGGGTTCGGGGTCGCGATCGTTCGTCGTCTTCGCGCCGAGGGGGTCGATGTCCGCCATCTCACCGTGGACACCGGCGCGGCCACCGGGCTGATGCTCCGCGAGCGTCGCGTGCTGGGTCCCGCCCAGGTCGTCTATGCCAGGACCGCGTCGGCCGGCTCCCATCTCTCGATCGACGACATCGACCGCGCTGCGGCGGACGGACTCTTCAGCGATGCCCGCTGGCTGCATCTGACGGGGATCACGCCGGCGCTGTCGGCCACCGCGCGGGAAGCCGTCAATCGCTCGATCGAGCTCGCCAAGGGAGCCGGCCTGACGGTGAGCCTCGACGTCAACCTCCGTCGCCGGCTGTGGTCGGACGAGGCCGCGGCGCCGATCGTCCGGGCCCTGGCCCGACAGGCGGATGTCGTCCTGGGCAGCCCCGATGAGCTCGCCGTCGTGACGGGGCTCTCGACCGATGATCCCGCCCCGCTCGCCCGTGCCGTCCTCAAGCTCGGTCCGATGTACGCGGTGGTCAAGCTCGGATCCGACGGGGCGCTCGGCGTCAAACGCGGCAGCGCGCCGATCACCGTTCCCGCCCTCCCCGTGCCGTCCGTGGTCGATCCGGTCGGCGCCGGCGATGCCTTTTCCGCCGGGTTCATCTCGGCGCGCCTGTCCGGCGCGGACATGACGCTGGCCCTGCGGACCGGGAACGCGTGTGGCGCGGCGGCGGTCGCATCGATGGGCGATCTCACCGGGCTGCCCGATGCCTTCGAACTCGAGCGACTGCTCGCGACCGGGGGACCGGACACCCTGCGCTAGAGGATCGCCTCGGCCGCGGCCGCTGGGTGCCAGCGCCGGGATCCGCCATCCACGCTCGGGTGCGATGACACGGTCGGCGGTCTGGCCGGCGGCGCGCGCCCGGTCGGCGAAGTACGCGGCCTTGCGGCGCGACACGATCCTCGCGTCCTTGCAGGCACATCCGTCGACGAGACAGGGTCGTCGCGACGACTCGACCTGCATGATGAACTTCTCCTCTGGTCCGCTCATGGCTGGTGCTCCTTCCGATCGACCGCCACGGTGCGTGTCGGTTCGATGAGCACAGACTCGCGCGTGGCGAGCTTCGGACCATCGGGCGGAAGACGCGTCCTGCGGCTGCGCTCGCCTCAATCTGGGAGACCGCGGGAGGAGCCGCTACCTTAGGGAGGTCCCGCGCGCCTTAGCCGGCGAACTCGACGGGCGGGTAGCCACGGAACCCGGGGCGGACCCGGAAGAGGCTCCCGGCGTGCGGCTGCGCGACCCGCTCCTCGTCGGTGAGCTCCGACCAGGCGCTCGTGATGTACAGGTCAGCGAGATCCGGACCGCCGAAGATGCAGCTCGTGACATGGGATGCCGGCACCTCGACGACGACGTCGATGCCGCCGTCGGGCGCGAACCTGACGACCTTCCAGCCATCCCACAACGCGACCCACAGACCGCCTTCGGTATCCATGGTCATGCCGTCGAGCGACCCCGTCTGGTCCCCGGGCAGGACGATGTGCGTCCGGCGACCGCTGATCCCACCCGTCTCGGGTCCACGTCGAAGGCGTCGATCCGTCCGGTGGGCGTATCGATGTAGTACATCGTCCGGCCGTCGGGTGACCAGGCCAGGCCGTTGGAGATCGAGACGCCATCGACGAGCTGCTCGACCGAACCGTCCGCATCGAGCCGATACAGCGCCCCGGCGCCCCGGCGCTTGTCGTACGCCATCGAACCGGCGACGAAGCGACCGGCCGGGTCGCACTTGCCGTCGTTGAAGCGACGGTCCGGGAGATCGGACTCGACCGCCGCGACGCGAGTCCAGTCGTCTGAACCAGGCTCCGTCACCCAGAACCCGTCCGCGAGGGCGGCCACCAGACCCCCTCCCCGGCGAACCGCCACGGACCCGACATGGGACGGCGTCGAGATCGCCATCGCCACCTCGTCACCAGGTCGCCAGCGAAGGACCTGGCTGCCCATGATGTCGACCCAGAGCAGGGTGCCCGTCTGGAGGTCCCAGATCGGACCTTCGCCAAGCTCCCAGCGTCCGTCGAGGACCAGATCCGCGACGCAGGGTCTTCGGATGGTTCGTCATGTCGTCATCGTGCCACGGCGCTACGCTCCGTGGATGCTGCCCGCCACCCAGTTCGAACCCGACGCGCTCGTGGCGGCCCTCGTGGCCGCGGAGCCGGAAGCGGCGGCACGACGGTCCGAGGTCCGCGTCGTCCGTGCGCCGGGTCGGGTCAACCTGATCGGGGAGCACACCGACTACAACCTGGGTTACGTGCTCCCGGCCGCGATCGACCTCGAGATCCGGCATCGCGTATGTCCGCACGGACGAGGATCGGGTCGCGCTGACGCGGCTCGACGACGGTTCGCACGACGGGTTCCAGATCGGGGTCGACCGCCCGCGCTCCGGCACGTGGCTGGATTACGTGGCGGGCACGGCCTGGGCGCTCGCCGAGACCGGCGCTGCCGCTCCACGGCCTGCGGGGCGTCATCGGCACCGACCCTCCCCTCGAACGCCGGTCTCTCATCGTCGGCCGCCATCGAACTGGCCTCGGCCTGGGCGATGCTGGACGATGCCGCCGACTGTGGACGCGATGAGTCTCGCTCGTATCTGCCAGCGAGCCGAGAACCGCTACATCGGCGTGCAGAGCGGGCTCATGGACCAGTTCGCCGCGGCCTGCGGCGTGGCGGGATCGGCCGTCCTCCTCGACTGTCGCTCGCTCGAGTGGCGGCCGGTCGCCGATCCCCGAGGACGTCCGCCTGGTCGTGCTCCACACGGGATCACCGCGACATCTGGATGGATCCGCGTACAACGTCCGGCGCGAGCAATGCGAGGCCGCGGTCGCGGTCATCGCCCGCGACGACCCGGAGATCACGCAGCCTTCGCGATGTCACGCCGTTCGACCTTGCCGAGGCCCCGGACGCGGATCGATCCGATCGCCTATCTCCGCGCCGAGCACGTCGTCACCGAGAACCAGCGCGTGGCCGAGACGGTCACCGCCCTCGAATCGGGCGATCTCGCCTCGGTGGCTGCGGCGTTCGCCGCCAGCCACGCGTCCCTGCGCGATCGGTTCGAGGTGGTCTCTCCCGAGCTCGATGCGATGGTCGAGATCGCCCTCTCCGTCCCTGGCGTCGTGGCCGCCCGGATGACGGGCGCCGGGTTCGGTGGCTGCACCGTGAACCTCGTCCGGCCGGAGGCCGTGGATGCCCTCCGGAGCACGGTGGAGCGCGAGTATCCGGCCCGGACCGGTCTGACCCCGAGGATCCTGCCGGTGCGGGCCGCCGATGGTGCCGGCCGCCTCCGGTAGCGCAACATCGACGACATCCGAGGCGTCTCCAAGCCGATGTCCACCGCGTCCTGCGGCGACATGCGGCATCCTTGCAGCCGCTCGACCACCCACCTCGACCCATTCGCGGAGTCCGCACCACGTGCAGTCAGCCACCAGATCGACGACCCGCCGCGCCCGACGCACCAGCCCGACGACCGGCGGCTGGCTGGGTCTGATCATCCTCGCGTTCCTCGCTGGCGTCGGCGCCATCGCGGCCATCGCGGTGGTCGGCGTCTTCGCGTCGTTCGCCTCGGACCCGACCCTGCCAGACCCCAAGACGATGACCGACGTCGGTCCTGCCCGAGCAATCGATCATCTACGACCGGACCGGCAAGGTCGAGCTCGCGCGCTTCGGCGACGCCAAGCGCCAGGTCGTGACGTTCGATCGAGATCCCGCCGATCCTGCTCGACGCGACGACGGCCGTCGAGGACAAGACCTTCTGGGAGAACGCGGGTTCGACCCGCTGGCCATCATCTCGGCCACGCTCGACTCCTTCCGCGGCAACAGCCGCGGCGCCTCGACGATCACCCAGCAGCTCGTCCGAGCCAGGCTCCTGCCGTCCGATCTCGTCCAGGACCCGAACCGGACCGCGGAACGCAAGGTCAAGGAGATCATCCAGTCGATCCGGGTGACGCAGGCGTTCCCCGGCGAGCAGGGCAAGCAGGACATCATCACGGCCTACCTGAACCAGAACTACTACGGCAACCAGAGCTACGGGGTGAAGTCGGCGGTCGAGAACTACTTCGGCATCCCGCTCGACCAGATCACCCCGGCCCAGGCCGCGATCATCGCCGGGCTCCCGAAGTCCCCGTCGAACTACGACCTGGTCCGCAACGCCATCGAGCAGTGCAAGTCCATCGTCGCGGAGGGCGATGACTGCCCGGATCCCGAATTGGTCGTGCCCGACGACACCACGGTCGTCCAGCGCCGCAACGACATCCTCGGGCTGCTCGCGGCCGGTGGACGGACCCCGATCTCGGGCGACCAGTTCTCCTCGGCCGACTTCACCGCGGCGGCGAAGGAGCAGGTCATCCTGGCGAGCCAGTCGACGGCGCGCTGGATCGCGCCGCACTTCGTGTGGGCGGTCCGTGACGAGTTGGCCGAGAAGCTGTGCGGACCGGATTCGCCGAGCTGCGACGAGCTCCAGAAGGGCGGACTCCGGGTGACCACGACCCTCGACATCCGGCTCCAGGGGATCGCCGAGAAGTGGGTGGAAGCCGCGGCCCTCGTGCCCCACCGCAAGGACCCGGAGGCCGCCGCCAAGGCCCTTGGCTTCAAGAGCTATGCCGTCGTGGATGCGGAACCTGGAGAACAAGAACGTCCGGAACGGCGCCCTCGTCGCCATGGACTACCAGACCGGCGAGCTGGTCGCGTACGTCGGGTCGGCCAAGTACTACGCGACCAATGCCACCAAGAAGTTCCAGCCACAGTACGACGTCGTCGGCCATGGCTTTCGCCAGCCGGGTTCGGCCTTCAAGCCGTTCAACTACGCCGCCGCGATCGACGACCGCAAGCTGACCGCTGGCTCGATGCTGATGGACAGCGCCACGGACTTCGGCGGTGGCTACACGCCGGGCGACGCCGACCATCTCGAGCGCGGCCCGGTCCGTGTCCGGAACGCCTTGCAGTTCTCCCTGAACATCCCGTCGGTCAAGACCACGGCCATCAACGGCGTCGAACATGTCTTCGACAAGGCCAAGGACTTCGGCATGACCTTCCAGACGGAGACCTCGAAGGCCGGCCTGGCCCTTGGCCTGGGCGTCCAGGAGGTCCGGCCCGTGGATCTCGTCACGGCCTACAGCACGCTCGCCAACGAAGGCCGGGACATCGGCCACACGACGATCCTCAAGGTGCAGGACACGGCCGGGAACGACGTCCTCCCGCCCTACTCGCCGCCGAAGGGCACGGCCGCGGTCAGCCCGCAGTCGGCCTTCATCGTCACCGACATCCTCGCGGGCAACACCAACCCCAACGTCAACCCGTACTGGGGCCGCTTCGCGATCAACAGCCCGGATGGCCGACGGCCGGCCACCCTCAAGACCGGCACGAACAACGATGCCAAGGACCTCAACGCCTACGGCTATATCGCACCGCCCACCGAGAAGGGCCGAGCCGACGGGGCGTACGCGCTGACGGTCGGTGTCTGGAATGGCAACAGCGACAACACGCCCGGTCTCGACCGCCGCCCGACCCGTCTTCTCCATCGATGTCTCGACCTACGTGTGGGAAGGCTTCCTCCAGGAGGCGAGCCGCCCGTGGCCGGTCACCAAGTTCGAGCGTCCAGGCGGTCTCGCGCGGGCATCGATCGACCCGTGGACCGGACTCCAGTCCAACGACAGCGACTCGATCAAGGAGTGGTACATCGTCGGGACCGAGCCTCGGGCCACGGTCCCCGCCGACACGTGCGGCATCGAGGTCGTCCGCATCGTCAACGTCGAGACCGGACACGACGCGTGGATGCGCGCCAACGAGGACTGGATCAGACGCGCCGAGAACGGGCCGGGCACGCGCGGCGGACCGGACAACACGAGGACCTCGTATTTCTACAACGGGGCCTTCAAGCCCTACGGCTCGTCGTGGGGCGCGCTCGTCGTGGGCCACGGCTGCGGTCAACCGACCCCATCGCCCACGTGCTTCCCGCTGCCGACACCGGACGCGAGTGGGGTGATCCCGTCGATCGAACCCACGCCGACGCCTTCTGGTTCGTTCGTGCCGGCGATCCCGTGCGAGACACCGGTCCCGTCGGCCTCGCCATCGGACACGCCGCTGCCATCCGATACGCCGATCCCATCGGAGACCCCGACTCCGACACCGGAGCCCACACCGACGCCGACGCCCGAGCCCACGCCCACCCCAACGCCCACGCCCACGCCGACCCCGACACCGACCCGGTCCCGACGCCCACGCCGACCCCGACGCCCTAGCGTCGCCGAGCGACTGCCGTGATCATCGATGTGCGGGGACTCACCGTGCGACGGGCAGGTCGGACGATCCTCGGGCCGCTCGATTGGCAGGTGGCCGACGGTGAGCGCTGGGTGATCCTCGGAGCCAACGGCTCGGGCAAGACCACCCTGGTCTCCGCGGTCGGGCTCACCTTGTGGCCGACCAGCGGCACGGTCGAGGTGCTCGGTGAGCGATACGGTCGCGTGGACTCGCGCGAGTTGCGCCGCCGGATCGGGGCCGCAGGGAGTGCCGTCGAGCTCGAGCTCCGCGACACGCTCCCGGCCGTTGACCTGGTGATGAGTGCCATCAACGCGGCGACCGAGCCCTGGTGGCACGAATACACCGACGACGATCGTCAACGGGCGCGCGACGTCCTCGGTCGCCTCGGGCTGGCCGCCGCCGCCGATCAACCGTTCGGGACGCTCTCTGCCGGCGAGCGGCGGCGGGTCTCGATCGCCCGCGCCCTGGTGCCGGATCCCGATCTTCTGATCCTGGACGAGCCAGCGGCGAGCCTCGACCTCGCGGCACGGGAGACCCTGCTCGCGGACCTCGCACGACTCGCCGCCGAACCCCGACCGGCCGCGATCGTCCTCGTTTCGCACCACGTGGAAGAGATCCCGCCCGGGTTCGACCGAGCGCTGGTCCTCGCCGCGGGCCGTGTGGTCGCCGCCGGCCCGATCGAGACCGTGGTGACTTCCGAGATCCTGTCCGAGGCCTTCGGGATGCCGTTGCGGGTCGATCACGAAGACGGACGGATCTGGGCGCGACTCCAGGCCACGCCCGACACGCCACCGTCACACGGCACCGCCACCATCGAATCGTGACTACCCTGACCGCGTCCGCCACGAACACGATCTCCCGCCGACCTTCTGCGTCGAGGGCCGCCATCTCTGGCGTCGCCGCCACGGCGGCCGCGCTCGGTGTCTCCGAGTTCCTCGCGGGTCTGCTGCCGGGCGCGACGTCGCTGGTGGCAGCCGTCGGCCAGGTGGCGATCAACCTGCAGCCGGCCGGTGCGAAGGATGTCGCGGTCGGCCTCTTCGGCACCAACGACAAGCTCGCACTCGAACTCGTCGTGGTCGCGGTCGGGCTCGCCATCGGTGCCGGTCTCGGCCTGCTCGCCCGCCGGAGCTACGCGGCCGCCGCGATGGTCTTCATCGGCTTCGGTGTCGTTGGCTTCCTCGCGGCGATCCGTGATCCCCTCGCGACGCGCCGCCACGGCCGGGACCGCGACCGCCGTCTCGATCGGCGCCGGGTTGTGGGTCCTGAGCTGGCTCCTCCAGGGTTCCGAGACGCCACCCGGTGCGACGATGCCGAACTGGTCCCGACGATCGTTCCTGGTCCGTGCCGGCTCGGTCGGTGCGGCGGCCGTGGTCGCGGGCTATGCCGGACGAACGCTGCTCGACCGCCAGCGGGTCGCCCCGGACGCGGGGGCCCTCCCCATCCCTCCGGCCTCGCAGAACGTCGCACCGCTCAGCCCGGACATGGACCTCTCGACGAGCGTCGCGGACCTGACGCCCATCGTCATGCCCAACGACCGGTTCTACCGGATCGATACCGCCCTGCTGACGCCGGCCGTCGACGCGGCGACGTGGAAGCTGCGGATCCACGGGATGGTCGAACGGGAGACCACGCTGACCTTCGACGAACTCGTCGGTCTGCCGATGTTCGAGCAGTACGTGACGATCTCCTGCGTGAGCAACGAGGTCGGCGGGGACCTGGTCGGCAACGCGAAGTGGACCGGCGTTCGGCTCCGCGACGTCCTCGCGATCGCCGGGGTCCTGCCTGGTGCCACGCAACTCGTCGGTCGGTCCGTGGATGGCTGGACCGCCGGGATGCCGACGGCCTGGGTGATGGATCCGGCCCGTGAGCCGATGATCGCGGTGAAGATGAACGACGTCCCGCTGCCGCCCGCGCACGGCTATCCCGCCCGACTGATCGTCCCCGGTCTGTACGGGTACGTCTCAGCGACCAAGTGGCTCAAGGACCTCGAGCTGACCACGCTCGAGGCGTTCGATGGCTACTGGGTGCCACTCGGCTGGTCGAAGGAGGCGCCCATCCTCACGCAGTCCCGCATCGACACGCCGTCGTTCGGGGCGTCCGTGCCGGCGGGGACCGTGCCGATCGCCGGCATCGCGTGGGCACCCGACCGGGGCGTCACCAAGGTCGAGGTCGGCATCGACGACACGTGGTACGAGGCGCAGCTGTCGACCCCGATCTCCGATGCCACCTGGGTCCAGTGGGTCTACCAGTGGGCGGCCACGCCCGGCGACCACGTCATCGCGGTCCGCGCCACCGATGGCGACGGCGTCACCCAGACCTCCGACCGGACGCCACCGGCGCCCGATGGGGCTCGCGGCTGGGACACGATCCGGGTCAGCGGCGGCTGACCGGCGGCTGACCCGCTCCGGGGCGGTTTCGGTATAGAGTCCGGGCATGGCACGACGTCGCTACATCTTCGATCCACCCGAGCGGTTCGTGGCGGGCACCATCGGTGAACCCGGCGACCGGACGTTCTTCCTCCAGGCACGCGACGGACCGCGCGTCGTGAGCGTGGTCCTCGAGAAGGTGCAGGTCAGCGTGCTGGCCGAGCGCCTCGACGAACTCCTGGACGAACTCGACCGACGCGGCATCAAGGTCGTGGCGACCGCGGCCGATCCAGGACCCACCGCCGATGTCGCCCCGCTCGACGAGCCGCTCAACGAGGCGTTCCGCGCCGGGACGCTGACGCTCGGTTGGGACACCGATGCCGAACGAGTCCTGGTCGAGGCGCGGGCGCAGGACGAGGACGGCGAGTCGATCGATCCCGACGACGATGACGACGAAGACGAGGATGGCCCGGACCTGCTCCGTGTCCGGCTGAGCGCGGCGGCGGCGCGGGCGTTCGTGGAACGGGCTGGCCGGATCGTCTCAGCCGGGCGGCTGCCCTGCCCGTTGTGCGGCATGCCACTGGACCCGCGCGGTCACATCTGTCCCCGGAAGAACGGGCACTACGTCAACTAGCCCGACGATGCCGGACCCCGCGACCACCCTCGCCGTCCTGACCGAGGGCGACATCGAGGTGGTCGGGCGGTTCGTGGAGTCCTCCAACAACGCGATGTTCGTCCGCGTGACGCGCGTCTGCCCCGACCCCGAGGCCACGATCGTCATCGAGGCGATCTACAAGCCGACCATCGGCGAGCGCCCGCTCGATGACTTCCCCGACGGCACGCTCGGGCATCGCGAGGTCGCCGCATGGCACGTCTCCGAGGCCACCGGCTGGGGCATCGTCCCCCCGACGATCCTGCGCGAGGGTCCGTTCGGTGCTGGCATGGTCCAGGCCTACATCGATGTCGACCCCGATGTGGACGTCGTGGATCTGGTGCTCACCGACGATCCGCGGCTTCGCCGGATGGCCACGCTCGACGCCGCCATCAACAACACGGACCGCAAGGGCGGGCACATCCTGCCTGTCGATGGCGGCGCACGGATCCATGGCGTGGACCACGGGGTGTGCTTCTCGACCGTGCCGAAACTCCGGACCGTGCTGTGGGGCTGGCGCGGCCAGCCGTTCGCCGCCGACGAGCTCGAGGGGCTGGAACGGATCCGAGAGGGCCTCGGAGGCGACCTCGGACATCGGCTTGGCGAGCTGTTGTCCGCCGCCGAGATCCGCGCGACGCGGCGACGGGTCGAGGCGCTCCTGACGAGCGGGACCTTCCCACTCCCCTCCCCGACCTGGCCGGCGATCCCCTGGCCGCCGTTCTGACGGTCGCCTGACGCTCGCTCCGGGCGGCGGCCGCCAGGAGACCGACATGGTCAGGCCGCCGAGACCCGCGATCCGGATCCGGCGGCCCATGACCGCGTTGACGAGCTGTGGCGGGCCGACGAACGGCCCACGTACGGCCGACGTCAGCCGGCGACGCGCGCGGCCTTGACCACCATGGAGTTCGCGAAGACGTCCTGATAGCCCTGCTTGGTCGGGCTGTCCGCCGTGGTCTTGAGCAGGTAGATGTACCAGGCAAGCACGGCCAACGCGATCACCGAGCCGACCACACCGAGCGAGAGCGACGCCGCCTGGGAGATGACCTGAGGGCCGAAGATGATCAGCCAGCGGCGGATCGCCTGCTCCTGCGTCAGGGTCTTGCCGTCCCCGGCGTTACCGATCTGCATGCCGAGGGCCTTCATGCCGATGGTGCCGCGCATCGCCGTCCACGTGTAGGTGAAGTACGCGGCGCTGATCACCAGGCCCACGACCGCGGTGGCCAGGAAGCCGATGATGCTCAATCCGAGGATGCCATTGATCACCCCGAAGATGATCACGTTGATGACCCCGAGGATGATCGAGTCGATGATCAGCGCGATGACCCTGTTCGGCACATCCGCATAGACGATCCCTGCGGGACCGCCGGCGACGGGCGCCGGTGGGGGCGGCGCGGCCCAGCCGGTCGAGGGAGTGCCAGACTCGCCAGGAGCTCCGGGTTCAGTCATCGATCCACCTCATGCCCGCCACGACGTGGCCCAACGCCCGTCGGTACGCCGTTGAGCATACGTGCACGGAGCGCGGGAAACCAGACCCAATCGTCGCCTAGGCCCGAACCTCCTGGCGCATGAACATCGCGTACGCCGCCGCGAAGCAGATGATCGTCATGCACACCAGCGCCACGGCCTGGGGCCATACGAGCAACATGCTCTGATCGAGCGAGTGCAGACCGGCGATCTGCTGCTGGGCCTGCTGGAACTGTCCGACGGTCGCGGGTGTGGAGAGGTTGCTCTGACCGAACAACGGTTGGAGCAGGACGTTCGAGATCTCGCTGTAGAGGGTGCTCGGGAGCAGCCGCGGGATGAACTCCTGGAGCTGGATCCCACTCAGGACTTGATCCGGGGTGGCATCCGAGGCCGGCGCGAAGACCCCCTTCACGATCGTCACGATCAAGGGACCGAAGATCGTCAGGACCAGCCACACGCCGAACCCGACCAATGCGGAGGTCGCCGCCCGACGGATGAGCACGGAGAGCAGCAGTCCGAACGCGAGCCACAGGGAGACATAGAGGAACGTCGCGAACACCCACGCGACCAGCCGGACCACTTCCTGGCTGTGCGGCACGATGCCGAGCCGAAGCATCCCGAACCCGGCGATGAACATGATCACGGCGACGATCACCAGCCCGATCACGGCGAGACCGGCCGCGAACTTGCCGTTGATGACGTCGTCGCGGTAGATCGGCTGGGCGAGCAGCCTCGGCAACGTCCCTTCGGCACGCTCGCCGTTCACCGCATCGAAGGCGAACGCGAGCCCGAGCAATGGCGCGACGATACCGATGAAGGCGTCGACGCGGAGGATCGACACGTCCGGTGATCCAAGCCAGAACAGGGCGAGGAACACCGCCGACGACCCGCTGGCCTGCTGCGCCTGACCGCGGATCGTGTCGGCCGCGAAGTAGAGCGGGATGGCCGCCGCCAGCCCGAGCACCGCGAGCAGCACCAGGAACCGGACGCTGACCACGTGGTCGCCGAACTCCTTGGCAGCCACCACCCGCCAGCCAGCGCTCGGCACGCGCGTCGTCACGTTCGTCATCGGTGCTTCGGTGACCGGTGCCGTCGTGGTGGTCATGCGGCCGTCCGTCCGCCGGCGGGATCCGGGGAGACCGACGTGGCGCGGTCGGCCGCGCCACGGCGCTGGAGCGCCGTCCGGTAGATGTCATCGAGCGAGGGAACGACGGGCCGGAGCGCCGTCAGACGCAACCCGTGCTCCACGGCGGCCACCAGCACGGCCTGACGCACCTGCCCCTCCTCGGCCGCCGGTCGGACCGTCAACCGCCACGCATCGGACGTGGCCAGCGGACGTTCCACATCGACCACGCCATGGAGCGCGCGCAGCACGCCTTCGGCCTTCTCGACGTCATCCGACCCGGCGAGATCGAACCCGACCTCGAGGATCGCGGCCCCGTTCCCGAAGAGACTGGCCAACCTCGCCACGGTCCCTTCGCCGACCAGCTTGCCCGCCGCGAAGATCCCGATCCGGTCGCACACCGATTGGACCTGGGTCAGCAGGTGGCTGGACAGGAGGATCGCGAGTCGTCGTTCCTCGACGAGACGGCGCAGCAGGTCGAGGATCTCGACCACTCCGATCGGATCGATCGCCGTCGTCGGCTCATCGAGGATGAGGATGTCCGGCGACTTGACGAGCGCATCGGCGATCCCCAGGCGCTGCTTCATGCCACGCGAATAGGTGTCGACCCGGTCGTCGGCGCGGTCGGTGAGCGCGACCTGCTCGAGGACTTCGGACATCGCCGCCTCGGCTTCGGGTCCGCGCAGGCCATTCAGGCGCGCGGTGTATCGAAGGTTCTGCCGTCCGGTCATGACGCCGTAGAAGCCGACCGCATCCGGCAGGTATCCGACACGTCGCTTGACCTCGCGTGGGTGACGCACGGGATCGAGACCGGCCACCATCGCCTCCCCGCTGGTCGGCTCGGTCAGGCCGAGGAGCATGAGGATCGTGGTCGTCTTGCCGGCACCGTTCTGACCCAGGAGGCCGAAGATCTCGCCTGGCCGCACCTCAAGGTCGAGGTGGTCGACCGCGGTCAGATCGCCGTACCGCTTGGTCAGCCGCCGGGTCAGGATCAGCGGCTCGCCCCGGTCGCTGCGGCTCATCGACGGCCGAAACGGCGGAAGACCCACCACAGCATCCCGAGGGCCAGCACGATGACGCCGATCCCGATGGCCCCCCACAGCAGGGACGTTTCGACCGTGACCCGGATGTCGGCGCTCGCGCTCGTCTGATCCGCTGTGGCCGCGAACGTGGTGACGTAGTCGCCCGCGATGGCGTCGCTCGAGGGCGTCAGGGTCGCGACCACCTGCACCTGCTGACCGGGTGCGACGTCGACCGTCGGCTGATCGAAGGCGACCTTCCAGCCGGTGGGGGTGGTGCTGGTGAGCTTGATCCCCTCGATGACCGCGGTCCCGTCGTTGGCGACGATGAGCGTGAGGGCGGTCGGGGTCCCAGCCGACCCTTGCGCGTTGAGTCGCCCATCCGGTGTGGTGAGCGAGAGTTTGTAGGAACCTGTGATCTCGACCGAGAGGTCGGCGTGCGCGGTCCGATCGCCGCTCGAGACGTCGACACCGATGGGATAGACACCGGCCACCACGTTGTCCGGCGCGGTCGCGGTGACCGTGACGGGTGTCGTGCTCCCGGCCTTGACGATGGCACTGGCCGCCTGGCTCTGCGTGCTGACCTGCGTCGTGACGGTCCACCCAGCCGGCGCCGTCGAGGTTCCCGTGAAGGCGAGGTCTTCGGCCGTGTCGTTGTGGAGCGTCAGGTCGAAGGAGAACGTGACCGTCGAAGGACCTTTCAGCTGGGGGAAGTCCGTCGTGAGGCTCACCGAGCCTGCGGCCTGTGGGTTGACGCGGATGTCCAGGGGCAGTGTCGCGACACCGGCCGCTGAGCGGGCGGTCACGGCGAGGCGGTACGTCTTCGCCTCGGCTGCGGCCGGGACCGACACATCGAGACGGACGGTCGTCGCGGCATGACCGGTCGTCTGGACGCCATCGACGACGAAGCCGCCACCAAAGAGCTGCGCCGTCCAGTCAGCGGGTGCGCCGGCGACCGCGAGGTCGACGCGGGCCGACTCAGCCGTGGCGATCGAGAGATCGAAGCTCACCTTGGCGCCCGGCGCGACCGACACGGCCGGATAGGGCGTCGTCAACGTGACCGCATCGGCGGCCGAGATGGCGGGTGCAGCGACGAAGGTCGTCAACAAGGAGAGGAGGCCGAGCCCGGCCATCGTGCGTCCGAACCGAGCCATACCGAGTGGTACCTCATCTGACGAGCCGCGCGACGGACGCCGCGCACGCGCGAAATCTGCGACTCCGGTCGTGACGAATCAACCAATGAGCGGTGAAGACTTCTTCACCGAACGGCGCCCTCGATCCAGGGCCGGCGACAGCGGCCCGCGACAGCCGACCGGCGATAGCCGACCGGGACCATCGACGGTTGACGAGATGGTCGATGACCGCCATAGTTGCCTAGTCACCGGTCCACGAGGACGGTCCCGGTCGAGCGCCTCTCAGTAGGGACGCTCCCGATCCGATCCCCGGACCAACAACCAATCCGCTCCGGCCAGAGTGACGCCGTGGAGCGGGAACGCATCGGCTGCGTCGATCGTCGGCTCTTTCCGCCAACGACCTCGCGCCAGAAAGATCCCAGTCCAACCATGATGACCAGAACCGCTACCTCGTCCGTCGCCGGGCGAGCCACCGCGATGCGACGCCTTCGTCGCCGCGCCTCGACCGCGAATGCCGCCTATCGCCCGTATTGCGGGACCAACGGCTGCACGAGCTTCCTCGAGCAGGATGCCGACACCGGGTTCGCCCGTTGTCCCATCTGCGGCTATACCCGCCGCACCGACTGACCCAGACGGTCCGCCGCCGATGGCGTCGCACCGTGACATACGAGCTGGCACGCCCACCGGCTAAGGTTCGAGCGTGCAGCGCGCCGACGACGGGACCCTGATCCTGAGCGCGACGGACCTCGTGGGGTTCCTCGCGTGCGACCACCTCTCCACGCTCGAACTGGGTCGCGTCGAAGGGCTCTGGGAGCGACCCGTCCGACGGGACGATCCCACGATCGAGCTCATCCAGGCCAAGGGCGACCTCCATGAGGCTGCCTATCTCGCCTCGCTGCGCGAGCGCGGGGACCGGGTCGTCGAGATCGAGACCGGCGACCTCCGGACACCCGATCAGCTCCGTGCCGCCGAGGCCTTGACGCTTGAGGCGATGCGCGACGGCGCCGACGTGGTCTTCCAGGCGACGTTCTTCGATGGCCGATGGCGCGGCCACGCCGACTTCCTGTTCAAGCGTGGGGATCGGCCATCCCCGGTCCTCGGGTCGTGGTCCTATGACATCGCCGACACCAAGCTGGCGCGCTCCGTCAAGGGTGGCGCGATCCTCCAGATGTGCGTCTACGCGGATCTCCTCGAGCGCCTCCAGGGGATCGCGCCGGAATTCCTCCACGTCATCACCGGCGACCGCGTCATGCACGGGCACCGCACGGCCGACTTCGCCCCGTACTTCCGCTATGTGAAGGCTCGATTCGAGACCCGGGTCGCGGCCGGCGTCGAGGCGGGCCTCGGCGTCACGTATCCGGACCCCGTCGACCACTGTCGGGTGTGCAGCTGGTATCCGACGTGTATCGAGCGGCGGCGCGCCGATGACCACCCGTCGATCGTCGCCGGGCTCTCGCGACTGGATACGGACCGGTTCAGGACAGCCGGGATCACCACGTTGACCCAGATCGCCGAGCTGCCCGCTGACGCGACCGTCGACAACCTCCGCGAGGCACGCCTCCTGCGGCTCCACGAGCAGGCGCGACTCCAGCTCCACGAACGGCGGACCAACGAGCGCGTGTGGGAGCTCATCGAACCGGACCCCGAGGATCCCGGTCGAGGTCTCAGCGCGCTCCCCGAGCCGACGCCAAACGACCTGTTCTTCGACATCGAAGCCGACCCGTGGGCCACCGAGGCCGGGCTCGAATACCTGCTCGGCGTCGTCGAGGAGGTCGATGGCACGCCCGTCTACCGAGCCATCTGGGGTCTCGATCAGGACGGCGAGCGCGACGCGTTCCTCGAGTTCCTTCGTTTCGTCACGACCCGACTCGATGCCCATCCCGACATGCATGTCTATCACTACGGTGGGTACGAGTCCGGGGCGATCAAGCGGCTGATGAGCCGCCACGGCGTCGGGCAGGACGACGTCGACCGGCTCCTCCGGGGACAGGTCCTCGTCGATCTGCTGAACGTCGTCCGCCAGGGCGTCCGGGGCTCCGTCGAGTCGTATTCGCTCAAGCAGGTCGAGAAGTCGTACATGCCGGTCCGCCAGGGCCCGGTGACCGAGGCGGGGTTCAGCGTGGTCGCGTTCGAGACGTGGCTGACGACGCATGACCAGACCATCCTCGATGGCATCGCCGACTACAACCGCGACGACTGCGTGTCCACCTACGAGCTCAGGACGTGGCTCGAAGACTGGCGAGCCAAGGCCGTCGAGCGCTGGCCGGACCTCGACTGGACGCGACCGACGGTCGTGACCGGCGAACCGAGCCCGGCCGTCAGCCAGTGGCTCCTCGACGTGGCGGCTCGCGAAGCGGCGCTCCGGGACCATGCCGATCGGGAGGCTGACGAAGACGTCGCGGCCGGCACCCGGCTCCTCGCGGACATGCTCGACTGGCACCGCCGCGAGGAGAAGTCGCAGTGGTGGCGCTGGTACGAACTCAAGGACCATCGCACGGTCGAAGACCTGGTCAACGAACGGGATGCGATCGGTGGCCTCGTGTTCCTCGATGAGACCCCGTTGCCCAAGAACTCGGTCGAGCGCCGATTTCGGTTCGAGCCGCAGGACCATGGCTTCCGCGCCGGTGGAACGCCCTATGACCCGGCGACCGGGAAGGGCACGGGCACCATCGTCGACGATCGACGACGATCTTGGGATCATCACGCTCAAGCGAAAGGTGGACGGCTGGTCGTACCCGGTCGCCCTGATCCCGAGCCCGCCACTCGACATGGGCGTCCAGAAACGAGCGATGCTGCGCGCTGCCGATGCCGTCCTCGATGTGGGCCTCGATGGCGAGGGGCCGTATCGAGCCGTGCGGGACTTCCTGCTGCGACGACGGCCGCGTCTGGGTCCGGCGGTTCCGGAGGGCGCGCCACTCCTCCATCCGGACGAGGCGCTTCCAGGGGCCGCGCTCCGGATCGGTCGAGCGCTCGACGATGGCATCCTGCCGATCCAGGGACCGCCGGGCACGGGCAAGACGTGGACCGCGGCCCGGATGATCCTCGATCTCGTCAGCAACGGGCAGACGGTCGGGATCTGCGCCCAATCCCACAAGACGATCAGCAATCTCCTCGAAGCCATCGATGACGCACTCGGCGACGGCCGGTGGTCGCCCCTCGTGCCCTCCAGAAGGCCGACGAGGACGACGACCACGCCGCGCGGCTGTCGTTCGTGACCCTCGCCGACAACGGCGAGATCGCCCAGGCCCTCTCCGCCGGGGCTGTCGACATCGTGGCTGGGACCGCCTGGGTCTTCGCCCGGCCCGAGTTCGACGCCGCGCTGGATGTGCTGTTCGTCGACGAGGCCGGCCAGATGTCCGGGGCGAACATCGTCGCGATCGGGACCTCGGCACGATCGATCGTGGTCGTCGGCGACCCCAACCAGTTGCCGATGGTGACCCAGGGGGTCCACCCCGAGGGTGCCAGCGCGTCCGCGCTCCAGCACCTGCTCGCCGACGCGGTGACCGTGCCGCCGGACCGGGGGATCCTGCTGGACACCACGTGGCGCATGCATCCGGCGGTCAACGACTACATCTCGCCGACCTTCTACGAGGATCGGCTGCTCGCCCACCCGTCGACGGCCCGGCAGGTCCTCCATGGAACCGATCCCGTCCTGTCCGACGCCGGTCTTCGGTGGTGGCCGGTCGCCCACGAAGGGAACGGCCCGCGTTCGCCCGAGGAAGCCGATGTCGTGGCCGGGATCGTCTCCAGGCTGCTCGGCGAGGGCTGGACCGATTCCAAGGGCCAAGCCCTCCAGGTGGGCATCGACGACATCATCGTGGTCGCGCCCTACAACGCCCAGGTCGCCGAGATCCAGGCGGCCCTCCTCCGCGAGACCGGCCACAAGGGGAATGTCGGGACCGTGGACAAGTTCCAGGGCCGCGAAGGGATCGTGGCGATCTATTCGATGGCGAGCTCCACCCGCGACGACGCCCCACGTGACATGAGCTTCCTGTACTCGCCCAATCGGCTCAACGTCGCGGTCTCGCGAGCCCGAAGCCTCGCGATCATCGTGGCGTCGCCGCGCCTGCTGGAGGCCGGCTGTCGCACTCCGGAGCAGATGCGATCGGTGGCGGCCCTGTGCGGGTTCGTCGAGATGGCCGTGACGGGGCCACATCCTTCGGCCTGACCCACCTATCATCGCGGGCGATGCACCACACGCTCGCGCTCCCCGAGCCGCGGCTCGAACAGCTCCGTCGGAAGACCACGTGGTCGCTGGTGGGCGGAGTGGCCCTGGGCAGTACCGGCCACATCGCCGCCGTCACGGTCGCCTCGATCGTCGCCCAGCACCTCGGCGGCTCCACGATCTGGGCGGGTGTGCCGGGCGCCGCGGTCGTCCTGGGTGCCGCGGCCGGCGCCGTGATCCTCGCCAACCTCATGGTGCGTCGCGGGCGCCGCATCGGGCTGGCCATGGGCTACGTCATCGGGGTCGTCGGCGCCGTCATCGCGGTCGCCGCGATCGTGGCCGGGACGCTGCCCGGCCTCCTCGTCGGCACCGTCCTGATCGGGTTCGGGAACGCCTCCAACCAGCTGTCGCGCTACACGGCCGCGGACATGTATCCGGAGCATCGGCGGGCGTCGGCGATCGGCATCGTCGTGTGGGGGGCGACCGTCGGCGCGGTCGTCGGCCCGAACCTCGTGGCGCCGGCGGGCGCGTTCGCGATCTCCATCGGTCTGCCCGAGTTGGCGGGACCGTATCTCGTGCCGATCGTGTTCGTCGGCGCGGCGGCGATCCTGAGCTTCGTCCTGCTCCGACCCGATCCCTACGATCTGGCCGATACGACCTCGGCCGAGGACCTCGACGCCACACATGGTTCGACGGCCGCGTCGCTCGCCTCGATCTTCCGACGACCGCAGGTGCCCGTGGCGGTCGTCGCGCTCATCGTCGGCCAGGTCGTCATGGTCATCGTGATGACGATGACCCCGCTCCACATGACCGATATGGGTCACTCGCTCGCGGATGTCGGGATCGTCATCAGCGGGCACACGTTCGGGATGTTCGGGCTGTCGCCCATCTCCGGGCGTCTGACCGATCGGTTCGGCAGCCCGCCCGTGATCTTCGCCGGACTGCTGACGATCGCCGGTTCATCGATCCTCGCCGCCACCGCCCCGGCCGACGGCGGCGTCCAGCTGTTCCTCGCGCTCTTCCTGCTGGGCTATGGCTGGAACCTGGGCTACGTGGCCGGGTCCGCGCTGCTCACGACCGGTCTCGGGCTCGCCGAGCGCACCCGGCTCCAGGGCTTCACCGATGCGCTCATCTGGAGCTCGGCCGCGGCCGCCAGTCTCACCTCGGGGATCGTGATGGCGACCGCGGGCTACGCCGTCCTGGGGCTCGTCGGGGCCGCCCTGGTCATCGTCCCGGTCGCGCTCCTGCTCGCTCGTCGGGCCGCGATCGAGGCCGCCGCCCACCCGGCGATCCTGCCGGAGCCACCCGAACCGGGCGCCACCGGGACCTGATCAGACCGGCACAAGCTCACGGCGCACCCACGCGACCAGCACGCGGGCGCAGTCGACCACTTCGTCGATCGGCACGTATTCGTCGGCACTGTGCGCGACCTTGACGTCACCCGGACCGAAGATGACGCAGGGCGTCGCGCCGACGTTGATGAACATCTGCATGTCCGCGCCATACGGTTCGCCGAGCAACGCCGGCCGCCGTCCGGTGACCGCCTCGGCGACATCCGCGAGTCCGACCGGCAATGGATGGTCGGAGGCGACCCTCGCCGATCCGAACCGGCCGCCGGTGATCTCGATGGTGGCCGGGTGGTCGCGCAGGAAGTCATCGGCGGCACAGGCGCTCGCGATGGCCGCCCGGAGCTCGACTTCGGCGTCGGCCGGCGGACTGACCGAGACGAACGCCATACCGACCGTCGGCCACGACGCGGTCCAGCACGGTCGAGGCCCACTCCCCGCCCGACACGATGCCGATGATCGTGGGGTATGGCAGACCGAGGACCGTCATCAGCGGGTCGGTCTCCGCGGCGTTGCGACGCGTCTCGTCGACCTCGAGGGCCTTCGAGAGGACCCACAGCTTGTCGAGCGCGGAGATGCCCTCGCGTCGTTGCGAGGCATGCGCGGCGCGGCCCGGGACGGTGAGCCGGAACGTGATCGCGCCGGCGTGGGCGACCACGATGTCGAGGTTGGACGGTTCCGGGATGATCGCCAGGTCGCCGGTGACGCCGGCACGGATCGCGGCGAGCGTCCCCTGCCCACCGTCCTCCTCCGACGGCACGAACGCGACGACGAGCTCCCCGTCGAGCCGCTCCAGGTCACCCGCCGCCTGCAGCGCACGGACCGTCGCGAGGATGGCGGCCACGCCACCCTTCATGTCGTTGGCGCCGCGGCCGTAGAGCCGGCCGTCGCGGATCTCGCCGCCCCACGGATCGGTCGTCCAGGTGGCCGGATCGCCCGGCGGGACGACGTCGAGATGCCCTGAGAGGATCACGCGACGTCCACCGACCCGTCCGGCACGGCCGATGACGACGGGCAGCGATGAACGAGGCATCTCCTCGCCCGGCCAGTCCGGGTCGGCGCGGATGACGGCTGGGTCCGGCGTCACCACCTCGACCGAGAGACCGACGGACCGAAGCGCCTCCGCCGCCCAGTCGGCCGCGGCTTCCTCGGACCCGGTGATGCTGGGGATCCCGACGAGCGCGCCGAGATCGGCGACGAGGTGATCGAGGTCGATGGCGGCGTCAGCCACGGAGGATCGGCCGGGTCATGCAGGTCGGCCCACCCGAGCCGTTGATGCCGATCTCGGTCGCCGGATAGGTGTGGACCTCGCAGCCGGCGGCCGCCAGCCCGGCCGCGGTCTGCGGATTCCCCTCGGCGATGATCACGACACCGGGGCGGACCGCGAGCACGTTGCATCCGAGGGTCGGGAATTCGGCATCGGGGACTTCGACGGTCCGGATCCCCAGCTCCTGCAGGAGCTGCCACAGCCCGACCGGCAGGAGCGGCAAGTACACGACCGCGAGATCGTCGGCGACGGGCGAGATGACCGACATCAGATGGATGAGCTCCGCTGGCCCACGCCAGTACGGCACGTCGAAGATCCGGACGTCCCCGCCGACGAGATCCGCGAGCTGGTGCGCGCCGGCGTCGTTGGTCCGGAGCGTTCGCCCGATGCAGAACAGGTCCGGCCGGAGCCACAGCGTGTCACCGCCTTCGATCGTCCCCGGCGCCTCGATCCGTCCGACCGTGGGGATCCCCGCCGCGGCGGTCCACGTCTCGAGCACCGAGGGCTCACCGGCGCGGTTGGGCTTGCCCGGTCGCAACGGGATCGCGCCACGATCGGTGACCAGCAACGGGTCGAAGACGTAGAGGAGATCCGGGCTCGCCGTCTCGGTATCGAGCACGTGGACCTCCGGACCGAGCCCGGCAAGCACCTCGACGAAGGCGGCGTGCTCGCGCTGGGCAAGATCCAGATCGACCGGGTGCAGGAACCCGTGGGCCGGGTCGTCGAAGGCGGCTCCGAACGACGGTCCCGGGCGTTTGACCAGGACATCGAGCAAGGGCGCGGACATGCTCTGGGCGCCGTACCGGCGGGTCGTGGCGGTCATCGACGCAGGATAGCCGTCGCGGCGGGTCCCCTGTACCCTGTCGGCATGTTCGCGTACGCCGTGACGGCCCGGATCACCGACGTCCGCCCGGGCCGCGCCGGTTCCAGCACCCCTCGGGCGAAGGCGCGACCGCTCGGGTCGGCCGCACGTCACGGGTTCGACCGCCAGCTCGAGACACCGCTCGAGGACCTCACGGCCCCGGACGTGGCGGCCGCCGTCCCGCTCGCGGACCGTGTCGCTGCGTTCACCGCGAGCTGGACCGAATCGACGTTCTACCTGTTCGACCCGGAGAGCTGGCGCTGATCCCACGCCGTCGCCGGTCCGCTGCCCTGGCGACGCTCGCGGCCGTGGTCGTGCTGCTCCTGGGTGCCCTCCCGGCCGGCGCCGTGGCCGCCACCACCACCCT
Organism: uncultured Chloroflexia bacterium; assembly: GCA_963778805.1. Classification (GTDB taxonomy): domain Bacteria; phylum Chloroflexota; class Limnocylindria; order Limnocylindrales; family CSP1-4; genus SPCO01. The sequence continues at coordinate 952,184 of CAVZVT010000005.1, forward strand.
CGTCCCGGTCGCGTCGGGGCTCGACAAGCCGGTCTTCGTCACGAGCGCGAACGACGGGACGGGGCGCCTGTTCGTCGTCGAACAAGGCGGGAAGATCCTCGTGATCAAGGACGGCTCGGTGCTCCCGACGCCCTTCCTCGACATCAGCGATCAGGTCGAACAGAGCGAGGAGCAGGGTCTCCTCGGGCTCGCCTTCCACCCCGGGTACGCGGGCGATGCCCGGTTCTACGCGTACTTCACGCGACACGGTGGCGACATCGCGATCAACGAATACCACGCCTCCAGCGTGAACCCCGACGTCGCGGTGCGCAGCACAGCCCGCCGGATCATCACGATCGCCCACCCGCCGGCCACGAACCACAACGGCGGCATGCTCGCCTTCGGCCGGGACGGCGACCTCTACATCGGCACCGGCGATGGCGGTGGTGCCGGTGACCCGCACAACCACGCGCAGGACAAGGAGTCGCTCCTCGGCAAGATCCTGCGGATCGATATCGACGGGACCCTCGGCAGCCGACAGTACGCGATCCCCAAGTCCAATCCGTTCGTCGGCAGGGCCGGACGCAACGAGATCTGGTCGTACGGCTTGCGGAACCCGTGGCGGTTCTCGTTCGACCGCACGCGTGGCGACCTCTGGGTCGGCGACGTCGGTCAGGACCGGGTCGAAGAGGTCGACCGCAAGACCGCGACCTCGTCCGCGGCACCCAACGGGCGCGGCTCGAACTATGGCTGGCCGATCCTCGAAGGCGATCACTGCTACCGGCCGGCCAGAGGTTGCAGCAAGAGCGGGAAGGTGCTCCCGATCACCCAGTACTCGCACGCCGACGGCAAGTGCGCGGTGACCGGTGGCTACGTCTACCGAGGCAGCCTCTCGCCCGCTCTGAGCGGGAAGTACATCTTCGGCGACTTCTGCAGCGGGGGCATCTGGACGGTCTCCAGCTCGGCTCACACCGGGACCGCGCGATCGCTCCTGCTCCAGACCGATCTGCTCATCAGCTCCTTCGGAGAGGACGAGGCGGGCGAGATCTATGTCGTCGACCGACGCGGCGCGATCTATCGTCTCGCCTCGGGGTGATGGTCGAGGGCGTGGTATGGTTGCGCGCTCAACGACCTCGTTCGACCATCGCAAGGGTGTAGCATCTGCCCGCCATGACCGCCACGCGACCGGCCCAGGGCCGACCATCCGTCCACGACCCTCGCCTCGGACCGTGGCGCTCGTTCCTTCAGGCGCACGCCCGGGTGTCTCGACGTCTCGATGACGAACTTCGTGCCGAACACGACATGTCGATCGCGGAGTACGACGCGTTGCTCAACATCGCCGAAGCGGATGGACGCCGAGTCCGGATGCGCCAGCTGTCCGACCGTCTGGTCCTGAGCAAGAGCGGCGTCACGCGGCTCATCGACCGGCTCGTCGAGGACGGGCTCGTCGAACGCAGTGCCTGTCTCGTGGACGCCCGCGGTGCGGAGGCCGTCCTCACCGATGAGGGTCTCCGACGGCTCCGGGCGGCATCGCTGACCCACCTTCGCGGCATCGAGGACCACTTCCTCGACGTCCTCGGCCCCGATGAGCTGGCGGCCGTCGGTCGGGCCATGCAGGCCGTCGCCGATCGCGCGGGTGTCGGCCCCGACGACCCCGGCCGGTGCGCCACGGATTGACCGGTCGTCTCCTCGTCGGGACGAGCGGGTTCGCCTACCCGGACTGGGTGCCGCGCTTCTACCCGGTCGGTGCCAAGGCAGATGCGCTGCTGCCCTACTACGGCACCCGCCTCGCAGCGGTCGAGCTCAACAACACCTTCTACCAGCAGCCATCACCGGCCAAGGTGGCCTCCTGGCTCGCCGCCACACCCGATGACTTCCGGTTCAGCGTCAAGGCGCAGCGTGGCGGGTCGTTCCGGGCCTTCAAGGAACCGCCGCCGGGGATGCCCTGGCTGACCGACCCGTACCGAGCCTTCGGGGAGCGGCTGGGGACCGTCCTGATGAAGGTGCCCGATGGCGTCCGACGCGATGAAGGCCGGCTGGAGGCGTTCCTCGCCGCATGGCCGCGCGACATGCCGTTGACCGTGGAGTTCAAGGACGCCACGTGGCACGTCGACGAGACGATCGAGGCCCTGATCGATGCCGGCGCGGCGCTGTGCACGACCGAATCGCCCGATGACGAGACGCCGCCGACGATCCGGCGGACCGGGCCGTTCCTCTACCTGCGACTCCGGCGACACGACTACGACGCTGCTGAGATCGCCGCCTGGGCCGCGCGGATCGAACCGTTCCTGCGGGATGGCGTGGATGCCTTCGTGTTCTTCCGCCACGACCCCGTGGGCCGTGGCCCGGAACTGGCCCTCGAGCTGGCGTCGGCCGTCGACGCGATCCGGGCCGCCTCGGACTGACGGGCAGCCTGGAGCGGCCGACGCTCAGCCCCGATCGCCCTCGGCCGGACCGAACGCGACCAGCAGCTCCAGCCGTTCGGTGATGTCGTGGAACCGGTGCGGGACGTTGGCGGCCACGAAGACCAGCGACCCAGGGTGGACGTCTCGGACCAAATCGCCGACGGTCACCTGGGCCTGACCCCGCACGACGTAGTACACCTCGTCCTCGGTGTGCGGGCTCTGTTCGTCGATCGCACCCGCATCGAGGACGTACAACCCCGCCGAGAGATCCGGCGACGCGCAGGAATTCCTCGTAGCGAACGCCGTTCGCCACGCGGTTCGACTCCACCTCGTCGAGCGTCTGGACATCCATCGTCAGGTCTCCTCGTTCGTCACCGCTCGGGTCGGTCGTCGTCGGTGTCGGGTCGGTCTCGTCAAGCAGGGCCGCGGCGGCGCGATCGCGGTCGGCCTCCGACTCGAAGGTCAGCAACAGTTCGCCGGTCCCGGCCGTGACCCGGAGCGCCGGCTGCGGTCCACGGAGCGGGAAGGTCCGCCCTGTCGTCATCGACCGGCGCTCCCCGATCCCGACGGCGACCCCGTCGGACCGGCCGGCCCGTTGGATGATGAGCGTGGACGTGGCGGCTCGTCCGGTGGCGGCGTCATCGAGCGGGTCGCTCGTCGGGTATCGATGCAGGTCGGCCTGGACCTCCCGGACATGGATGAGACCACCGGCCGAGCGCAAGGCACCGGTCACGCGCAGGGGCACGCGGTCCCCGATGGCGAGCGTCGGTTCGGGACTCGGGAGGACGCCACCGCGGCGGTAGATGAGGTAGCCGCCGGCGAGGCCGATGAGGATGATGCCGGCCAGGATCCCGAAGAGCGCGGCAAGCCCGAACGCCAACGGGGCACCGGTCGGCGCGGCGCCGTCATCGAGGAGATAGCGGTCGCTGACCGAGATCCCCAGGGAATCGAACGCGAGATCCTGGGCGCCCTTGGCCTCGCTGACCGATCGCTCGTCGCGACGGAGCATCCCGCTGAAGGTGACCGGCGTGAACTCCGGGGAGTCGGCCGTGTAGACCACGATCGCGTGCTTCGAGGCCTCGTCGTAGAGCAGGAGGTCGTAGTGGTCGATCTCGTTGTCGTCGCAGGCCCCGTCCCCGTCCGCGTCACCCGAACAGACAGGCACCCAGTCGCCGGACCTCGGGCCACTGACCGTCACCGCGACGCCATCCTCGGGCAGTCCGTCGGCGAGTTCGACATGCCGCGGGTAGGCGCCGGCGGGCAGCGTCGTGTCGATCAAGCGGTCCTTGTCGAGCGTGACGCCAAGGCGACTGATCGTGTCGGCGAGATACGTCGAAATCCACCGAGATGTAGGTCGGGTCCTCGACGACGACACCACGGGCCTCCAACCGGAACACGTCCTCCGGGGGCCGCGTGCTGCGAACCGTGACCCCGGCCCGGGTCGCCGGGTCGACCACGAAGTAGAACCAGGCCTCGCCGACCTCGTCGAGGTCCTGGACCCCGTTGTCGTTGGTGTCCTCGTAGGTCTCCACATAGTCGGCCGCCACGCCGCCGGAGATCGCGGCATGGACCCGGTTCCCGAGGCCATCGCCAGCGCCAAGGTCAGCCGGGAGGGTCCGGGCGGTGGGAGCGTCGGTCGCCTCCAGACCGGCGGCGCCGAGCAGGACGGCCAGGCCGATGAGGAGGCCGGCGACGCCGACCGATCCCGGTCGATCCCCGAGCGGGTCGCCGGATGCCCGCGACGTGAACATCCGCGCGAATCGATCGGCGAGGTCGGTCAGGGCACCGGCGCCGGAGATGAGTCGATCGATCATCGTGCGGGAGCGTAGCAGGGCTCCATCCGCAGCTCGAACGACGGTGCTGCCGTAGCATTCCGCGGATGTCGACCCGACGCCTCCGCTGGCTGACCCCTGCCGTGCTGGCGTTCTGGGTCATGGCCTGTGCTCCCGGTGGGTCTCCAAGCCCGTCGGCCGCCGCGAGGGCGACCCCGGCCACGACATCGGCCCCGACCAGCTCGCCAACGGCCGCCACCGACCGGCTCCGCCTCGAGACGGTCGCGTCCGGGTTCAGCGCTCCGGTCGATCTGGTCGCACCCGACGACGGGAGCGGCCGGCTCTTCGTCGTCGAGCAGACCGGGACCGTCCAGACCCTCGTGGACGGCGTCCGCTCGCCCGCTCCCTTCCTCGACATCACGGACCGCATCCTGTCCGGCGGCGAGCGCGGGCTTCTCGGCGTGGCGCTGCATCCTGGGTACCCCAAGGATCCGCGCGTCTTCGTCGACTACACCGATCTCGACGGCAACACCGTGGTCTCGTCCTTCGAGCCCTCGCTCGATGGCGACGTCCTCGACCCCGGGAGCGAGAAGATCCTGCTGCAGGTGCAGCAGCCGTACGAGAACCACAACGGCGGTGCCCTCGCGTTCGGGGCCGACGGGATGCTCTACATCGCGCTCGGGGACGGCGGCTCGGCCGGAGACCCGGAAGGCAACGGCCAGCGACTCGACACGCTGCTCGGCAAGATCCTGCGCATCGATGTGGATGTCCCCGACGGTTCGACCGAGGCCTACAAGATCCCCGAGGACAATCCGTTCGCCGACGGACCCGATGGTGCCCGGCCGGAGATCTGGCTCTACGGGATGCGCAATCCGTGGCGCATGCGGTTCGACCCCGCGACATCGAACCTCTGGATCGGCGACGTCGGCCAGTCCGCCTGGGAAGAGATCGATGTCGTCCACCCGAGTGACGGCGGCGCGAACCTTGGCTGGAACACGATGGAAGGCAGCCACTGCTACCAGCCGTCCGACGGCTGCGATCAGACCGGTCTGATGCTGCCGGTCAGCGAATACGGGCACGGTCTGGGGTGCGCCGTGGTGGGCGGGGTCGTCGTCCACGACGCGACCGTGCCGTCGATCGACGGCCGATACCTGTTCACCGATGAGTGCTCCGGGACGATGTGGACCATCGATCCGGATGCGCCGTTCCCGCAGGTCCCGACGGAGGTCCTGTCCACCGGGACGAAACCCGAGCGTGATCGCCGCCGGTCCGGACGGAGCCGTCTACGTTGCCGACGTCGTCCGCGGCGACATCCTGCGTGTCGTCGAGGTCGGCAGCTAGGACACCGCCGTCACGCGATGCGGAAGGTCACCGTGACCGTCACCGAGATCTCGGTGGTACCGGCCTGGACCGGGGTACCGGCATCGGACGCCATCGCCATCCTCTGGAGCTTCCCGCTCGGGTACGGCGTGGCCACGTCGCCACCCTCGATGATGTCACTCACCCCGGCGATCGCCACGCCCGCGGCCGCGGCGAGGGCCTCGGCTCGAGTCCGGGCCGCCGCGACGGCCGCGGCCCGGGCCGCACCCTCGGCTTCGACCGGATCATCGAGGCGGAACGACAACCCGTCCATGCTCGTGGCACCGGCCGCCAGGGCGCCATCCACGACGTCGCCGAGGCGACCCAGGTCCCGGACCGTGGCCTCCACGACGTTCGAAAGGTCGTAGCCGGCGAGTGTCGGCGGCTTGCCCTCGCGGTAGTCGTACCGAGGCTGGACGGAGAGCAGGGTCGTCCGCAGGTCGCGGTCGACGACGCCGGCCGCCCGGATCGCGTCGAGGATCGCGGTCATCGTGGTCGCGGCATCGGCTCTGCGCATCGGTGACGCTCTTGCGCGAGATCGTGACGCCCAGCCGGACGTCCGCGACATCGGGCTCGACGGCGATCCGTCCCGTGCCGCTCACGACGATGCTGCCAGCACGGCTGGCGCGCTCGGCGCGGCCGGCTCGCGGCTCGTTGGAGAGATCGGTCATCGGGCACGTACCTCGGAAGTGGGGCGGGGCGGCCCATCGTAGCCGCTGGGCTCGACCATCATCCGGTAGATCGCTTCGTAGCCATCGGCCATCCGTTCCACGGTGAACCGCTCGAGGACCGACGCGCGGATCGCGGCCCGGTCGAGCCCCGCGACGCGCGCGACCCCCTCGGCCATGGCAAGGACATCGTCGCCGAAGAAGCCATCGATGCCGTCACGGATGATCTCCGGAAGCGCTCCGACCGGTCGCGCGATGACCGGCGTGCCGCACGCCAGCGCCTCGATGGCGACCAGCCCGAACGGCTCGGGCCATGACCCGGGCATCAACGCCGCGAAGCTCGTGGCGAAGAGATCGTTCCGTTCGTCCTGCGAGAGCTCGCCGTGGAACTCCACGTCGGTCCCGGCCGCGGTCAGGGCGGGCTCGAAGACCGCGTCGTAGTAGTCACGTTCCGGGCCGCTGGCCGCGACCTTGGCGGCGATCCGCAGGGGCCGTCCCGCCGCCTGGGCGATCTCGATGGCCTCCACGATCCCCTTCTCCGGGGCGACTCGACCCACGAAACACAACGCCTCGTCCCGGTGACGCCCGAACGGCGCGTCGTCGAGCCGCAGCCCGTTGTGGACGATGCCGGCCCACGGGACATCCGGGCGGGCCGAGGCCTGGTTGGCACTGATCGCGACCAGACCGCGCGGCGGATCGACGAAGGCCTCGGATGCCCACGGGACGTCGAGACGGCCATGGAACGTGGAGACGACCGGGACCGTGGCGATGCGGGCCAGCAGCAGGCTCGACCACTCGAGGTGGCTGTGGATGACGTCGAAGTCGGCGGCTCGATCCAGCACCGCGCGCATGGTGCCGATGACGTAGGGCGTCGGATCGCCGACATATCCGGCGGGTCGGAGCGCCGTCGGCGCCGTGTGGATGTGCCGACCCGGGACTTCGGAGTCGCCGCTCGCGAACGTCGTGACGTCGTGCCCGCGACGAACCAGCTCCACGACGAGTTCGTGGACGATCCGTTCGGTGCCACCGTATGCCTGTGGCGGCACCCGCTCGAACGGAGGCGCGACCTGGGCGATTCGCAGCGCGGTCATGGGGTTACCAGACCCCAAGCCTACCTCAGAGTGCGAGCGGGTCCGTCTTGTCGGGATCGATGCCGAGGGCCTTGATGCCCTTCGCCGCCTTCGAGGCATCCATCGCACCGCAGCGGGCCAGCGCGGCCAGCGTCGCCGCCGCGATGTGCGGTGGGTCGATCTCGAACAGGCTTCGAAGCGCTTCGCGCGTGTCGCTCCGACCGAACCCGTCGGTGCCGAGTGCGACGTAGTGCGGCGGCAGCCAGCGGCTGACCATGTCCGGGAGCGCCTTCATCCAGTCGGTCGCCGCGACGATCGGACCGCCATCGAACGGCAGCACCTGGCTGACGTAGGGCACGCGCGGCGTCTTCGCATCCGTGTGGAAGCGGTTCCAGCGTTCGGTCTCGAGGGCGTCGCGCCGCAGCAGCGGGAACGACGGGGCGCTGTAGATCTCGGCAGCGACACCGAACTGCTCGGCGAGGAGGTCGCGCGCGGCCAGGCTCTGCTGGAGGATCGACCCGGACCCCACGAGCCGGGCCGGATGCGCGCCGCGACCGACGTCCGGGGCAGCAGCGAACCGGTAGATGCCGCGCAGGATCGCCTCGTCGGTGATGCCCTCGGGACGGATCGGCTGCGTGTAGTTCTCGTTGTAGAGGGTGACGTAGTAGTAGACGTCCTCGGGGGTCGCGCCATACATCCGCGAGATGCCGTCGCGGACGACGGCCGCCAGCTCGTACGCGAACGCCGGGTCGTAGCCGCGAAGGTTCGGGACGGTCGAGGCGAGGATGTGGGTGTGGCCGTCGTCGTGCTGGAGCCCTTCGCCGGTGAGCGTCGTGCGCCCGGCCGTGGCGCCCATCAGGAACCCCCGACCGCGGGCATCCCCGAACGCCCACATCTGGTCGCCGGTCCGCTGGAAGCCGAACATCGAATAGAAGATGTAGAACGGGATCATCGCCAACCCGTGGCTGGCGTAGGCGGTCCCGGCGGCCTGGAACGAGGCCATGGAGCCGGCCTCGGTGATGCCCTCCTCGAGGACCTGGCCGTCGGTGGCCTCTCGGTACGAGAGCACGAGGTCGGAGTCGACCGGCTCGTAGCGCTGCCCGAGCGCCGAGTAGATCCCGACTTCCTTGAAGAGCGGGTCCATGCCGAACGTGCGGGCCTCGTCGGGGATGATCGGCACGATCCGCGGGCCAAGCTCCTTGTCGCGGATCAGGTTGCGCAGGATCCGGGTGAAGACCATGGTCGTGGAGACGGGCGTGTCGCTGCCGGCCGCGAACTCGGCGTCGATGGCGTCGGGCGGCGTCGGGAGCGGCGTGGACCGGATGACGCGCTTGGGGATCGGGCCACCGAGCGCTCGCCGACGCTCCATGAGGTACTCGACCTCTTCGGACTTCGCCCCCGGGTGGTAGTAGGGCGCGTCCTTGATGGCCGCGTCCGGGATCGGCAGGTGGAGTCGGTCGCGGAAGATCTTGAGCTCGGCTTCGGACAGCTTCTTCGCCTGGTGCGTGATGTTGCGCGCCTCGACGCCCGGACCGAGCGTCCAGCCCTTGACGGTCTTGGCGAGGATGACCGTCGGGGCACCCTTGAACTCGGTCGCGGCCTTGTAGGCGGCGTAGAGCTTGCGGTAGTCGTGGCCGCCACGGCGGAGCTTCGCGAGGTCGTCGTCGGTCAGGTGCTCGACGAGCTTGCGGAGCCGTGGATCCGGACCGAAGAAGTGCTCGCGGATGTAGGCGCCGCCGGTCACCGAGAACTTCTGGAACTCCCCGTCGAGGGTGTCATTCATCTGGGAGACGAGGAGACCGTCGACGTCGCGGGCGAGCAGGTCGTCCCACTCCCTGGCCCAGATGACCTTGATCACGTTCCAGCCCGAACCGCGGAAGACCGCCTCGAGCTCCTGGATGATCTTGCCGTTGCCGCGGACGGGACCGTCGAGCCGTTGCAGGTTGCAGTTCACGACGAAGGTCAGGTTGTCGAGGCCTTCCCGTGCCGCCACGTGCAGCGCCCCGAGCGATTCGGGCTCGTCGGTCTCGCCATCGCCGAGGAACGCCCAGACCCGGGACTTCGACGTATCGAGCAGGCCGCGGTTGTGCAGGTACCGATTGAAGCGAGCCTGGTAGATCGCCGAGATCGGGCCAAGACCCATCGAGACCGTCGGGTACTCCCAGAACTCGGGCATGAGACGGGGATGCGGGTAGGAGCTGAGACCCTGACCCGGGACGGTCTCGCGACGGAAGTGGTCGAGCTGGTCTTCGGTCAGGCGACCCTCGAGGAAGGCGCGGGCGTAGATGCCCGGCGCGGCGTGACCCTGATAGAAGATCTGGTCGCCACTCCCCTCCCCGTCCTTGCCACGGAAGAAGTGGTTGAACCCGGTCTCGTACAGGCTCGCCGAACTCGCGTAGGTCGAGAGGTGGCCACCGATCCCCGAGAACCTGGTGTTCGCGCGGAGGACCATCGCGGCCGCATTCCAGCGGATGATCCGCCGGATGCGCAGCTCCATCGCCTCGTCGCCCGGGAAGTCGGGTTCCTGTTCGGGGCTGATCGTGTTGATGTAGCGGGTCTGCGTGAGCGGCGGCAGCCCGATCTGGAGCTGGCGCGCCCGCTTGAGCAGCTTGTAGATGAGGAACCGGGCGCGGACCTCGCCCTCCTGCTCGACGACCTGGTCGAGCGATGACATCCACTCGTCGGTCTCGGCTTCGTCGATATCGGGCAGCTGGTGCTTGAATTGGTCGAAATACATGTCGTTCCGCAGGGTAGCCCAAATGCCCAGGCGGCGAATGTCGCGGAATGGTGTCGGGCTGGTCGCGCGCGAGCGTGCCGCGGGAACTCGGTTGCTCTGGTGATGCGCATCGGATGCATCACTTGGGGCGAGCGTGACGCGGGAACTCGGTTGCTCTCGGCGATGCGCATCGGATGCATCACCTGGGGCGCAGTCGGGCGCGTGTGTCTGGGCGGTCGTTCAGGTGATGCATCTGACAGGCATCGCCACCGAAGGGTCTTGTTGGCGGCGGAGTTGGCGGCGGAGTGGCGGCGGAGTTGGCGGCGGAGCCGGACCGCTGCGCCTGATAGGCTCGGTGGGTGCAGCGATACGACCGCGCGACGGCTCTGATCGTCGTCGACATGCAGAACGATTTCGCCGATCCGGACGGCGGTCTGGCGGTCGCCGGTGGCGCTGCCATCGTCCCGACGGTGAACCGCGAGATCGCGATGGCGTCGAACGCTGGGGCCATGGTCGCCTTGACCCAGGACTGGCACCCGGCGACCACGCCCCACTTCGCGAAGGACGGGGGGATCTGGCCCGTGCATTGCGTCGCCGACACGTGGGGCGCGGCGCTGCATCCGGACCTCCAGGTCCCCGATGACGTGGCCACGGTCCGCAAGGGCGCCAACGGCGAAGACGGCTATTCCGGCTTCACGATGCGCGACCCCGTCACCGGGGAGACCCAGCCCACCGAGCTCGAAGCGCTCCTCCGGGCCGCCGCCGTCGAGCGTGTCGTCGTCGTGGGGCTCGCGACGGACTACTGCGTGAAGGCCACCGCCCTCGACGCCGTCCGGCTCGGTTTCGCGACGGCCCTCCTGACCGACGCGATCGCCGCCGTCGACCTCGAGCCGGGCGACGGCGATCGGGCCATCACGGACATGGAGGCCGCCGGGGTCGCCCTCTGGCGCACGGTGATGCGGTGATCCGCGGGATCGTCCGCCTGGGCCTCATCGGGTTGGCTGCCGGCTGGGTGGTCGATCAGGTCCTGCGGCGCGGGGCCGACGGCGAGCCACCGGCGCCGATCTCGAGCCTGGTCGTCATCGATGCCCCGATCGACCGGGTCTGGTCGGTCGTGGCCGACATCGAGCGACAACCCACCTGGATGCTCGAGATGAAGTCCGTTCGGCTGCTGACGCCGCCACCGATCGGCGTGGGGACGCGGGGCGAGGCGACGGTCCGGATCCTCGGGATCTCGGTCACCGACCCGGTGACGATCACCGAGTTCAGTCCGCCGACCCGGTTCTCGGTCCGCCACGAAGGCACGTTCCAGGGTGGCGGCACGATCACCCTCGAATCGGGTGCGGACGGCACGACGACCATCGTCCGCTGGGACGAGACGCTCATCGCGCCCCTGTTCCCGCACCTCGGGGCGGTCGTCCAGACGCCGATCCTGCGATCGATCTTCCAGGCGGACCTGGAACGGTTGCGAGCCATCCTCGAAACGGCCTGATGCAGCTCCACCTCGTCGACGCCACGTACGAGCTCTTCCGGGCCCACTTCGCCCCGCGGCCCCCGGTCCTGGGTCGAGATGGCATCAACCTGTCGGGCGTGGCCGGACTGTGCGACCAGATCCTCTACCTGCTCCGCGAGGAGGGCGCCACGCACGTCGCCTGCGCCACGGACCGCGTCATCGAATCCTTTCGCAACGACCTCTATCCGGGCTACAAGTCGTCCGAGGGGATGGCACCGGAGCTCATCACCCAGTTCCCGATCGCGGAAGCCGCGGTGGAGGCACTCGGCGTCGTGCTGTGGCCGATGGTCGAGTTCGAAGCCGACGACGCGATCGGCGCCGCGGCGTGGCGGTTCGAACCGGACCCTCGCGTCGACCGGATCCTCGTGTGCACCCCGGACAAGGACATGGCGCAGCTGGTGATCGGCGATCGCGTCGTCCTGTGGGACCGGCGCCGCAACATCACGTACGACGACGCCGGTGTCCGCGAGAAGTGGGGCGTGCCACCCACCTCGATCCCCGACTGGCTCGGTCTGGTCGGCGACACCTCCGACGGATTCCCCGGTCTCCCGGGCTGGGGCGCCAAGTCGGCCGCGGCCGTCCTCACCCGGTACGGCCATTACGAGGACATCCCACCCAAGGCGTCCGCCTGGGAAGTGCCGGGGATCGGCGGGTCACGCGCGATGTCGCTGGCGGCCACCCTGCGTGACCACTGGGACGACGCGATCCTCTACCGCGACCTTGCGCGTCTCCGTTCCGTGGCGGACGGGGTCCCCATCCGCCAGCACGATCCCGAAGAGTTGCGCTGGGACGGGACGCCACGACCCGAGTGGGAGGCCTTCTGCGAGGAATGGGGGCTCACCCGCCTTCGATCGCGGCCCCACCGCTGGCTCGCGGCGGACTGACGGCCCTACCGGACGAGCTTGAGCAACGCCTCGTGGTGGGCCGCCGGGGCGGCGAGGAACCCGATCGACTTGGGCGGCTTCGCGACGTCGAACCATGGCCCGTCAGTCATGGATGTCACGGTGGCTCCGGCGCGCTCGGCGATCAGCCCGGCCGCCGCCACGTCCCAGACATTGAGCCCACCCTGCTGGAGCGCGGCGTCGAACCGCCCGTTGCCGACGTAGGTGAGGGCCAGGGCCGCGCAGCCCATGTCGCGCGAGATCCGGATCGCCTTCCGCACGTTCCGGGCGCGCGTGGCCACGGCCCGTCCGCTGAGCGCCATCGAGATCACGAAGTCCGAGAGCTTGTCCTTGGCCGATGCGTGGATCTCGCGTCCCTGGAGCGTGGCGGGGCCGTCGATCGTGGCCGAGAACGTCTCGCCGCGCGTCGGGTCGTGGATGACGCCGACGACCGGACGACCATCCGCCACCAGCGCGATCGACACGCAGAAGAACGGGATGCCGTTGGCGTAGTTGATGGTCCCGTCGAGCGGGTCGACGATCCAGACCCGGCCTCTCCCCGAGGTGGGCGCCTCGCCCTCGCCCGCGGTCGCCCGGTGCTCCCCGGTCTCCTCGGCCAGCTGCGCATCGTCGGGGTAGCGCTCGCGGATGCCACCGAGGATGAGTGCCTCGGACAGGTGGTCCGCTTCGGTCACGACGTCGCGGGCACTCTTGTAGTCGATCTGCTCGAGCCGCTCGTACCGATCCATCTGCAGCTGACCAGCACGAACCGCCAGCGCGGTCGCGACGGCGAGTTCCTCGGCGTAGGCTGAGGTCGTTGGTGGTGGCGTCCCCGACGGCGCCGTCACGGGGAGCTGCATTCGACGGTCAGCGGGCGGACGACCGCACCGAACTCCGACACCGTCTGGCTGAAGGTCCGCGTCGCGCCCGGATCGATCCGTGGACTCAGCACGATCGCGCCCTTGCTGCCGTTGCGATCCGCCGGGTCGGTCACGCGGCAGGTCGTCTGACCCGTGGCGGACCCGGCGTTGTGCACCGTGAGCGTGACCGCGAGACCCGCGCCATCCGCCGCGACATCGGCCACCTGGGCCGTGAACGGGCCGACGCCGGCGATCGTCAGGTGGGCGAGCAGCGCGAGCCCGACGACCCCGATCAGGACGGCGATGAACACCGTCCCGTGGATCTGCGACGCCGACGAATCCTTGAGTCCGAGCGGATTGCAGCGCTCACACAGGCCCACATCGATCGACACCGGCGCGCCACACCGGACGCACTTGTGCATCAGCGGCGTGGGCGCGGGCTTGGGCGTCGGCGTGTCCGAAGCCAGATCCGGGGTGGTCACGGGACGATGGTGCCACGAACGACCCGTACCGGCGAACGACCCCGCTACCAGCGAGCGGCCGCGTCCACGAGCAGGTCGATATCGGAGGTCGTCCGCGCCAGGAGGATCGCGCCGTCGGCGCCCGCGTCGCGCCATCGATGCCAGGTCTCGTGCGGGGCATCGATCCACGGCGAACCCTCGAGCGTGGAGTCGTCCAGCCAGTCGCCCTGGAACCCGACATAGACGTGCTGGTCCTCGCGACGCTTGCCGGCCGCCTCGAGCGCCTCGAGGTAGAGCGGGAGGTTCTCCTCGAAGTTGTCATCGAAGGCGGTCCAGCCATCGCCGACGCGTGCCGCCAATCGGGCGCCGGCGGCCGTCTCCCCACCGAGGATGATCGGCGGCGCCGGGTCCGGGATCGGTCGGGCGTACGCCTCACGCAACGGGTAGTAGGGCGACTCCCGCGTGATCGGGCCGCCGGTCCACAACGCGCGGATGACCGCGACGGCCTCCTCGACCCGGGCGACGCGCTCCGGGACCGCCGGGAAGTCGATGCCGTACGCCTCGTGCTCACGCGGATGCCCGCCGATCCCGATCCCCAGGATCAGCCTGCCGCCGCTCATGTGCTGGAGGGTGGAGGCCATCCGAGCCACGACCGTCGGCTCGCGGTTCATGACGTTGAGCACGAACGAGCCGACCTGGATGCGGGACGTCGCACCGGCCGCGACCGAGAGCGCCGTCCAGCCCTCCACGACCGGCACCTCGCGATCGCCCCGGCCCATGAAGTGGTCCCACGCCCAGATCCCGGCATAGCCCGCTTCGTCGAGTCGCTTGGCGCTCTCGAGCCACCAACCGGGTTCCGCACGGATCGTCCGGATCGTGACCCCGATCGGCAGGCGCTCCGTCACAGCCCGGTCTCGAAGAGCCGGATGTCCTCGGCCGCGATCGTGTGGCCGTCGCCACGCGTCGGGTCCAGCGCGGCTCGGGCGCCCAGCGCGTCCAGATCCGCGGGGAACCGGCCGATGAGATCGAGCACGACCTTCTGGATCCGTTCGGCGTTGGCCTGGAAGACCTCGAGGACATCGGTCGCGTTGACGGCTTCGGTGCCTTCGTGGACCCCCGCGTCGTAGTCCGTGATGAGGCTGATGTTCACGACCGCGATGCCGAGCTCGCGGCACAGCCACGCCTCGGGGTACTGGGTCATGTTGATGACCTCCCAGCCGGCGTCGCTGAACCACTTCGACTCGGACTTCGTCGAGAAGCGCGGTCCCTGGATGACCACCACGGTGCCGCGTTCGTGGACCTCGATGCCGTGGTCGCGGATCGTGTCGATCGCGAGCTGTCGCAGGACCGGGTCATAGGTCTCGGCCGAGGACAGGTGCGTGACGATCGGTCCGTCGAAGAAGCTGTCCGTCCGGCCAGCTGGTGCGGTCGACGAACTGGTCGCACACCACGAAATCGCCGGGCTTGACCGCGAGCTGGAGCGAACCCGCGGCGCACGGCGAGATGGCCGCCTTGACCCCGAGCGAGCGCATCGCCCAGACGTTGGCGCGGTAGTTGATCCGATGCGGCGGGATCGTGTGACGTCGCCCGTGACGCGGCAGGAACGCGACGCGGCGACCGCCCACTTCGGCGAGGAACAGTGAATCCGAGGGCGGCCCGTACGGCGTGTCCACCTTGATCTCGCGGACATCGTCGAGCAGCGAGTAGAACCCCGATCCGCCGAAGATGCCGATCTCTGCCGTGTCCGCCACGTATCGCCTCCATCCCATCGCCCGGCGGTCGTGGCCGGTTGCCCGGCGGTCGTGGCCGGCCGACGGATTCTAGGGGGCGCGGGCTAGGATGACAGCGACTCCCCGCCGCACCGAGGACGACGCCATGGATACGCCCGACTGGTCCCAGGGCGACGGCTCCGCCACCGACCGACTCTGGCTCGCCGATTGGCGTCGCCGGACCGCCGCGCTCTACAGCGAGGTTCGGGCGATGGCCGTCACCGACCCGTGGGCGGCCCATGCGCACTGGCGCGCGGTCCGCGAACGCCTCTATCGCGAACATCCGCAGTCCCCCGTGCCGGTCTCCGAGCGAGCGGCCTTCGAGGCGCGCCACTTCGAGTACGACCCGACGCTCCGGTTCACCGTCACCATCGAGCCGGCAC
Source organism: uncultured Chloroflexia bacterium (assembly GCA_963778805.1). Lineage (GTDB taxonomy): Bacteria > Chloroflexota > Limnocylindria > Limnocylindrales > CSP1-4 > SPCO01. Next base: position 968,020 of record CAVZVT010000005.1, read on the forward strand.
CGCCACCGGCGCCCGGAGCGTTCGCGCTCGAGCTGCCGAACAGCGGGGAGGATTCGCTCTCGTTCCGGCGGGTCGGGACGGTGACGCTGCCACTCCCCGGCGAACCGAGGCAGCTCTCGGTCTTCTGGATGGCCGGATATGCGGGCGGGCTCTTCCTGCCGTTCCGCGACGCCACCAACGGCACCGAGACGTATGGCGCCGGCCGCTACCTGATCGATGCCGCCAAGAGCCTCGACCTCGGCGGTGACCCGACGACCGGCACGATCGTCATCGACGCCAACTTCGCGATCCAGCCGTCGTGCGCCTTCGACCCGCGTTGGGCCTGCCCGCTCGCGCCCCCGGAGAACCGCCTCGACGTCCCGATCCGCGCCGGCGAACGCCTCGCCTGACCACCCCGGACATCACCGGACGCCACTCCCCCACTCCGGACCGGGACCAACGGACCCACCGACCCCGGACCCTCGGGTGCGCGTCGGCCAGCCCGTCACGGACCCAAGATGCGGACGTGCGCTTCCTCAGTCCGCGCCGCCAGGATCCCGAGCGGCTCCTCTGGTCCCGCGACATCCGCTTCGTGAACCGCATCGCGATGCTCATCGACGGCGTCCATATGCTCGAACTGGACGCCGGCACGGTCGTGATCGGCCCGGCGCACGTCCTCACCGAGTCGGCCGTCCGGGCCGTGGCTGAAGGTGTCCCCAACCTCCCCGAATACGGCCTCGTGATGGTCGATCCGAGCCGGTCGGAGTCGGAGCGGTACCTCCTCGCCATGTCCGCCGCGGTCCAGGTCTCCGGGATCGCCGAGCGCATCGGGATGTCGCAGAGCTCGCAGGTCGTGCAGACCAAGATGCTCGACTACTTCTTCAGCCTGCGAACCGCTCCACCACGTCGTCTTCCAGCCGATCGTCGACCTCGAGACGATGACCCTCCACGAATACGAGTGCATGTTCCGGCCCGAGATGCCGCAACTGCCCCAGTCGATCACCTCGGTCGTGGCCGCCGCCATCCAGACCGAACGCTCGGTCGAGCTCGACATGTTCATCGTCCACGCCATCCTCGACCGCGCCGGTCGTCTCGAGGCTGTCGCCCGCGAGAACGGCATCGAACCGCGCCGGTTCGCCGTCAACATGACGCCCGCCAGCCTCCTCGACCCCGGGTTCGATGCCCCGCGGATCGCCGAGATGGTCCGTGACGCCGGACTCGCCCCGTCGCGCGATCACCATCGAGTGCACCGAACAACAGAACGTGACCGACCTCGACCGCCTCAAGCGCCAGGTCAAGGCCCTCCGTCGACTCGGGTTCGGGTTCGCCGTCGACGACGCGGGCGCCGGCTACGCGAGCTTCGCGCTCGTCGCCGCGCTCCGTCCCAGCATCATCAAGATCGATCGCGACATCACCCACGGCATCAGCCACGACGATGCGAAGCACGCGCTGGTCGAGGCGTTCGTCTCCTTCGGGCGTCGTATCGATGCCAAGCTGGTCGCCGAAGGCATCGAGACCCGCGCCGACCTCGCCAAGCTCCGCGCCCTCGGCGTCGACTACGGACAGGGCTATCTGCTGGGCAAGCCCAAGCCCGAACCGATGAAGCCGCGAAGCCTCGCGCCCGCCAAGCCACGGAACGTCGCCAAGGGCACCGAACCGGGTGCCGCGCCGGCCAAGACTCGCGCCGCTCGCGTACCATCGAGGGTATGACCGACCCGCCTCTCCGACAGCGTCCGCGACTTCCTCTCCACCGGCCTGGCCTTCGCCACCATCTCGACCATCGATCCCGACGGCGCCCCGCGCCAGGCCGTGATCTGGTACCGGATGGACGGCGACGACCTGATCATCAACTCGCTCGTCGGGCGACGCTGGCCCACGAACCTGCTGCGCGACCCACGGATCAGCGTGATCGTCGCGCAGAGCGGCGACGGCTACCGGTGGGTCGGGGTGACCGGGGTCGCCGAGCCGGTCACGGACCAGCCGACGGCCCAGGCCGATATCGCCGCGATGGCCCGCCACTACCACGCCGATGAGCCCGAACGAGCCGAACGGATGATCTCGACCCGCTTCGAACAGCAGACCCGCATCAGCTTCCGGGTCCGGCCCGCGACGATCCTCGACTACAACGACTGATGACGATGCGGTTCGGGCTCCAGATCTGGTCCCAGCAGACCGACTGGCCCGGGTTTCGCGACGCGGCCATCGCGGCCGACGACGTGGGCTGGGATTCGGTCTGGACCTGGGACCACCTGCTCGCGATCTTCGGGCCGTGGGAACAGCCCACGTTCGAGGGCTGGATGGTCCTCTCGGGTCTCGGTGCGGTCACCAAGCGTGTCCGCCTCGGGCTGATGGTCGGGGCCAACACGTTCCGCAACCCGGGTCACACCGCCAAGCTCGCCACGACGCTGGACCACGTCTCGGGCGGTCGCGCCGTCCTGGGCATCGGCGGCGCCTGGTTCGAGCGCGAGCACGATGCGTTCGGCATCGATTTCGGGGCCGGTTTCGGGGAGCGTCTGGATCGGCTCGATGAGTCGGTGATGCTGCTGCGCCGCCTGCTCGACGGGGAGCGGTTCGATCACGACGGCCGGTTCTACCAGTTCCACGATGCGTTGTGCGAGCCACGTCCCGTCCAACCGCATCTCCCCGATCCTGATCGGCGGCTCCGGGCCGAAGAAGACGATGCGGACCGTGGCGCAGCGGGCCGATGCGTGGAACACCTCCGGCACGGTCGAGGAGATCGTCCCGCGGCTCGCGATCCTCGCGGAACACGCGGCGGCGGTCGAACGTGATCTGGCGACGCTCGAGATGACCATCAGTTTCCCGATCGTGCTCCGTGACTCGAGGGCGGCCGCCGAGGCACGGTACGGAGAACTGTTGCAGGCCAACGGCGCCCCGGACATGGGGAACGTCCCGATCCTCCTCGGCAGCCCGACCGAGGTGGCCGACGCGATCCGGCCGTATCAGGCACTCGGCTTCGAGACCGTCATCGTCCGCATGCCCGCGCCGTACGACCGCGAGACCATCGACCGGATGCCCGAGGTCCAGGCCCTCCTCGCGACGTGAACGTCGTCGTCCTCGCCGGTGGGACCGGTGGCGCGAAACTGGCCCACGGGCTGCAGGCGACGCTCGAGCCCGGTGAGCTGACGGTCATCGCCAACACCGGCGACGACCTCGAGCGGCACGGCCTGCTCGTCATGCCCGACCACGACTCGGTCATGTACATGCTCGCGGGGCTCTTCGACGACGAGCGTGGCTGGGGCATGCTCGAGGAGACGTGGGCCACGACCGGGATGCTGCAACGGTACGGCGAGGAGACGTGGTTCGGACTCGGTGACCGCGATCTGGGCACGCACATCGCTCGCAACGTGCGGCTGCGCGCCGGTCTGACCGTCACCGAGGCCGTGCTCGAACTGCAGGCGGCCCTCGGGATCCCCAGCGCCGTGCTGCCCATGGCCGATGAGCCGGTCCGGACCGCCGTGCGCACCGATGACGGCTGGCTCGACTTCCAGGAGTACTTCGTCCACCAGCACCAGGGCCCCGACGTCCACGAGGTCCGCTACGACGGCATCGATGCCGCCCGGCCGACGACGCAGGTCCGAGCCGCGATCGGAGCGGCCGATGTGATCGTCATCGGACCGTCGAACCCGCTCGTCTCGTTGGGACCGATCCTCGCCGTGCCGGCCATGGCCGAACTCATCGGTCGCGCCCGCGCCAAGGGCACGCCCGTCGTCGCGGTGAGTGGCATCGTCGGTGGCGTCGCGCTCAAGGGCCCGGCCGATCGCATGCTGACCTCGATGGGCCACGAATCGAGCGCCCGGGGCGTCGCCACGATGCTTGCCCCCCACATCGATGCCTTCGTCCTCGACACCGTCGATGCGGACCAGACCGCCGATATCGAGGCGCTCGGGCTTCGAACCCTCGTCACCGACACCATCATGCGTGGCCACGAAGGGCGAGCTCGACTCGCCCGAGAGGTGCTGGACTTCGTCAAGCCACCGGCCGAGGATGCGCCGACGGCCGAAGGCGCGCCACCGGCCAGCCACCGCAGCCATGAGGATCGCCGCGATCATCCCGGTGGCCAACCTCGAGGGCGCCAAGACTCGTCTCGGCGAGACGCTCGATGCCGAAGAGCGGCATGAGCTCGTCACCGGGCTGCTGGCACGGACCGTGGTGACCGCCCTGGCCGTCGAACGCCTCGACGACGTCCTGGTCATCAGCCCCGACCCCGAGATCCTCACCATGACGGCCGACCTCGGTGCCCGGACCCTTCGACAACGCTCCAGCGGCCTGAACGCCGGCATCCGCGAGGCCCGCGACGACGCGATGGCCGGTGGCGCCGACGCGATCCTGGTGCTCCCCATCGACCTGCCCTTCATCTCGACCGACGCGGTCGAGGCGGTCCTCGCGCCACTCACCGGCGAACCGGCACGGACCGGCGAACCGGCGAACCGGCACGGACCGTCGTCCTCGTCACCGACCGCCACGGAACGGGGACCAACGCCCTCGCGCTCCAGCCGCCCGACGTGATCGATGTCGCCTTCGGCCCGGGCAGTCGAACCGCCCACCGCGACCTGGCCGGGGCCGTCGGGGCGAGGTATCTCGAGATCGCCGAGTCGCCACTCACCGTCGACCTCGACACGCCCGACGACCTGGTCCTCATCGAATCGACCGCCCCGGAGCGCCTCGGTGTCGGCTGATCCGCGAGACCACCCGCCCCGAGACCACCCGCCCGGAGCCCAACGACCGTCACGTCCTCGCCCTCGACGGCATCCCCGAGATCCGCGTCGGCGACGACCTCCCTGGCGTCATCATCGAGGCCCTCGAACGAACGCCCGGCGCCCTCCCGCTCCGCGTCGATGACGTGCTCGTCGTGACGCAGAAGGTCGTGTCGAAGGCCGAGGGCGCCATCGTCGACCTGACCGCGATCGAGCCACGCCCCGAGGCCATCGAATTCGCCGAGCGCTTCGATCGCGACCCTCGCCAGGTCGAGGTGGTCCTTCGGGAGGCGCGACGCATCGTCCGCATGGCGAACGGCGTGATCATCACCGAGACGCACCACGGGTTCGTCTGCGCGAACGGCGGCATCGATGCGTCGAACGTCGGGCCCGACTCCGGCTCGATCGTCACGCTGCTGCCGGTCGACCCGGATGCGTCGGCGACGGCGATCCGAACCGCGATCCGCGAACGCTTCGATGTCGATGTCCCGGTCGTCATCTCCGACTCGTTCGGCCGACCGTGGCGCTGGGGCATCGTCGATGTCGCCATCGGTCTGTCCGGGCTGCTGCCGCTCGATGACCTGCGAGGCGTCCCCGACGCCGACGGCCGGGTGATGCGATCGACCGTCCGTGCCGTCGCCGATGAGCTCGCGTCCGCCGCCGAACTGGCGCTCGGCAAGACCGCGGCCCGTCCGGTGGCCCTGGTTCGCGGCGCCGACTTCCGCCGAGGCGAGGCCTCGATCCGCGACATCCTGATGCCGAGCGACACCGACCTCTTCCGGTAGGCATTCCCGCCAGGCGCCGGGCGTTCAAGCCCGCGCCGAACGAACGACCGCCGCGTCGCCGCGCCACTGCCGCGTCGATCGGCAAGCTCCCCAGCGACCAACGACTCTCGGTCGCGTCCGCGCAGATGCATCACCTCGAGCCCTGCGGCGCCCACGGACAGCCTCGATCGGGGCGGCACGAGCGGGGACGGGGCGCTGAGCGGGGCATCGCGCCGGGGCGCGACGCGGGGCGCGCGGGCGCGGGACGCCGGGCGCGACGACGGGCGCGGAGCGCGGAGCGCGGCGCGAGCGGGCGCGGCGCCCAGGCGCCCTCCGGCAGCGCGGGTGATGCATCTGACGCGCATCGCCACGGCGGGAGCGATCCGGCGCGGAGCGTGGCGCGGGGCTGCGGCTCGCAGGCGCCCTCCGGCGGCGCAGGTGATGCATCTGACGCGCATCGCCACGGCGGGAGCGATCCGGCGCGGAGCGTGCGTCGGGGCCGGGCCGGAGGGCGCGCGAGACGGGCCGCGGCCCGAGCCCCGCGGCATATGGGCTATGCCGCCATGGGGCATCGTGGTGGTGGAGTCGCGAGCTCGGGCCCCGTAGTGTCGCTCGGTGGACGACGTCCGCTCCGAGACCGCGGCGGCAGGAGCCACGAGGGTACGCACGCCCCTCGGTGGCCATCTTCGTGGTGGCCATGTTCGTGGTGCCCGCGACGTACTCGTGGTCGCCCTCGACGTCTTCTCCTCGGCGCCCTCCCGCTCTTCGCCCTTCTCATGAGCACCGTGGTCCTGACCACGCACGGCATGACCGCCGCAGGCCTCGGACCGATCGATCTGGCCGCCCTGGCGGTCATCGTGCTGGTCAGCGTCCGACAGTGGTTCCTGGTCCAGGAACGGGGCCGCCTCCTGATCGATACCCGCGGTGCCCATCACGAGCTCGAGATCGCCCTCAACCAGCGTGCCGAGGCCGACTCGCGCTACCGAACCCTCGTCGAGCACGTGCCGGCGGCGGTCTACATCGATGTCTCGGACCCGGCCGTGAGCGACGGCGGCCACCTCGCCTACCTGAGTCCGCAGATCGAGGCGATCCTGGGCTACCCGCCCGAGATCCTTCGTCGACGACCCGGAGCTGTGGCCGACCCTGACCCATCCCGAGGATCGCGGCCGGGTCGTGACCGCCCTCGATGAGCACTGGACGACGGGGCAACCCCTCCGGATCGACTACCGGATGGTCGCCGCGGACGGGTCGATCGTGTGGGTGCACGACGAGGCCTACGCGATGCCCGACGATCCGACCGGTGCCGCCGCCCAGGGCCACCACGTGTCGCAGGGCCTGCTGGTGAACATGACCGAGCAGAAGCGGCTCGAGGCCCAGTTGCTCCACGATGCCTTCCACGACCCGTTGACCGGTCTCGCGAATCGATCGCTCTTCCGTGAACACCTCGATCGCACGCTCGAACGGAGCCGTCGCCGACGGACGTCAGTGGCGGTGCTGTTCCTCGATATCGACGACTTCAAGGTGGTCAACGACTCGCTGGGTCACGGCGCGGGTGACCGGTTGCTCGTCGAGGTCGCGGATCGGCTCGCGGCGGTGGTGCGGGTCGGTGACGTGGCCGCTCGACAGGGCGGCGACGAATTCACGGTGCTCATCGAGCGCGTGCGCGACGAGGCCGAGGCGATCGCCATGGCCGAGCGCATCGCCACGGAACTGCGTCGGCCGGTCGAACTCGATGGTCGACCGCTGGTCGTCGGGGTGAGCATCGGGATCGCGCTCGGGCGCGGCCGCGACACCCTGGCCACGGACCTCCTGGCGCACGCCGATGCGGCGATGTACGCGGCGAAGGAAGCCGGCAAGGGTCGGTATGTGCTGTTCGACCCATCGATGCGGCGACGCGCCCAGAGTCGGCTCGAGATGGAGTCGGAGCTGCGAGCCGCCATCGACAACGACGCGTTCGAGGTCCACTACCAGCCGATCGTCGAGTTGCCCTCGCAGCGGATCGTCGGGTTCGAGGCCCTGGTTCGGTGGCGGCACCCGGACCGTGGCCTGATCCCGCCCGGGGAGTTCATCCCGCTCGCCGAAGCGACAGGGCTGATCGTGCCACTCGGCCGCCTCGTGATGACCGAGGCCTGCCGACGACTCCGGACGTGGCGAGACGACGGCCCGCATCGGTCCCACCTGACGGTGTCCGTCAACATCTCCGCCCGTCAGGCGGTCGAGCCCGGGTTCGTCGCCGAGGTCCGCGAGATCCTGCGCTCGACCGGACTCGAACCGTCGGGGCTCGTGATGGAGATCACCGAGTCACTGACGCTGCGTGAGTCGGCCTCGGGCGACGGCGCCCTGCGGCAGTTGCACGACCTGGGTGTCCAGCTCGCGATCGACGACTTCGGGACGGGCTTTTCCTCGCTCGAATACTTCAAGCGGTTCTCGGTCCAGGGGCTCAAGATCGACCAGTCGTTCGTGGCGGGTCTCGGGCGTGCCCGCGAGGACACCGCGATCGTCACGGCCACGGTGTCGTTCGCCTCGGCACTCGGTCTCGTGGTGACGGCCGAGGGCGTCGAGGAGCCCGATCAGCTCGCCCGGCTCGTGGCTCTCGGCTGTCACCGCGCCCAGGGGTTCCTCTTCTCCCCGGCCGTGCCCGCCGACGCCGTCCCGTGGCTGCTCGGCGGCGCTACGCTTCGCGAGGCAGTGTGACCAGGCCGACGACGGAGGAGGGCTGATGGCAACGGTCGAGGAAACGACCGCGAAGGTCCAGAGGATGCTGGCGAGCGGCTTCAATGACGTTCGCCTCACGGAACGTGGCTACGCGGTCCCCTATGGCAGCAGCGAGGTCCTCGTCGAGGTCCGCGACTGGGGCAAGGATTCCAAGGACGAGCCACAGACCCTGGTCTACCTCTGGGCTCCGATCGGCCGCGAGGTCACGCTCACGCCCGAGGTCTATCAGTGGGCCGCGGTCGATGGCCAGGCCAACTACTTCGGGGCCGTCCGGGTGAACCCCAACGACGACAAGGTCACGGCCTTCCTGACGATCGAATACACGCTCCTCGGCGACTACCTCGACCCGATGGAGATCCAGACCGCGGTCCAGATGATGTACGTCAGCGCCGACAAGCTCGATGAGATCGTCCACGACCGATTCGGCGGGAAGCGGTACACCGACCAGTGACGGTGGCATCGGCCCGGACGGCCGCGACGGGCATGGCGCGCCAGTGAGCGTCCTCCAGGATCGGACGCGGGACGAGGCCATCGCGGCCGCCAAGATGGCCTCCCACCCGACCGTCGAGCGCCGGCACGTCCTGTATGGGGTGCTGCGCGCCCTGCGAGACGCGGCCCCGACCGATGTACCGCTCGAGGCCGTGCGACGACTGCTCGAACCCCACGGGACCTCGGACGGGATCCCGACGATCGCCGACGACGCCGAGGCGGACCTCAAGACGATCGATGGCACCGACACGGCCATCGCCCTCGCCCGACGTCTCGCCACGGAGCTGGGCGTCCTGACCACGGCCACGGCAACGGCCGGCGGCGACGGGATCGCCGCAGTGCCCGCCGATCCCGCGGTGGCGGCCAAGAGCGCGGACACCGAAGCCTCGGTCCTCGCGGAACTCGATGCCCTCATCGGTCTGGGCGAGGTCAAGGCCACGATCCGTGGTCTGCTCGCGCTCCAGCACATGAACCAGGAACGCGCGAAGGCCGGTCTTCCGCAGGTCAACCCGAGCAAGCACCTGGTGTTCACCGGTGACCCCGGGACCGGCAAGACGACCGTCGCCAAGATCGTCGCGCGCCTCTACGCCGTGACCGGGGTCGTCAGCAAGGGTCAGCTCATCGAGACCGGGCGGGCCGATCTCGTCGCCGGCTATGTCGGTCAGACCGCACTCAAGGTGCAGGACGCGGTCCGTCGGGCGATCGGTGGCGTGCTGTTCATCGATGAGGCGTATGCGCTGGCCACCCAGGGCATCGAGGACTTCGGGGACGAGGCGATCGCGACCCTCGTCCAGATGATGGAAGAGCATCGAGATGACCTGGCCGTGATCGTGGCCGGCTACAGCCTCGAGATGCGCGAGTTCATCGAGTCGAACCCGGGGTTGCGCAGCCGGTTCACGCACTACGTGTACTTCCCGGATTACGCGCCCGCGGAGCTCGTCGAGATCTTCCGGACGATCGCAGTCGCGGCCGAAGTCACGCTCGGCGATGGGGTCCTCGAGCGAGTCGGTTCGACGGTCGCGGCCGCCGCGACGACCCGTGACTTCGGCAATGCCCGGTACGTCCGCTCCCTGTTCGAAGGGGCCTATGCCAGCATGGCGTCCCGTGCCCTCGCCGATGGGGAGATCTCGGCCTCGGAGCTGCGTGACGTCATCCCGACCGACATCGATGCCGCCGCCGCGAGCATCGCCGCAGGCGCCGGCGGCACCGAGGATGACGGGCAGCACCACCACGCGATCGGCTTCGCTTCGCCGAACGTGGCGATCTGACCGTGGTCAGCTGATCGCGAGCCCTGATGGACCGAACGCCGACCCCGATGGACCACCCGCCGACGCTCGTCGGAGACCAGGTCACGCTCCGGCCCGCGCGGCCCGATGACATCGATCGCCTTCGCGAGATCCTGCTCGAACCCTCCGTCGCACGCTGGTGGGGCGGTCCGCGACCCGACGACCCCGAGTTCGATGTCGCCGCCGACTGGCTGATCGACGAGGAGGGCGACGTCACGTTCGTGATCGAGGTCGACGGCCGGATCGTCGGGAGCATCCAGACCGCCGAAGAGAACGAACCCGACTACCGCCACGCCGGCATCGACCTCTATCTCGAGACCGCGTCGCAAGGGCGCGGGGCATCGGGCCCGATGCGATCCGCACCGTCGCCCGCTGGCTCATCGATGTTCGCGGCCATCATCGGTTGACGATCGATCCATCCGCGGCCAACGAACGGGCGATCGCCGCCTATCGGCGCGTCGGTTTCCGCCCGGTCGGCGTGATGCGCTCGTACGAACGCGGCCCCGACGGCACCTGGCACGACGGCCTGCTCATGGATCTGCTCGCAGGCGAACTGCGCTAAAGCGGGCCGCCAGCGCCGCCCGCCGAGCCCGCGAGCGACCCGCGCCAAGCTCGCCAGCGACAAAGACTCCTTGATGCCGATGCGCGTCAGATGCATCAGTCCGGCATGCGCGTGATGCCGTCCGCCACCGGTGACGCTGTCCGTTCCCGGTCGTGCCATCTGCGGTTGGTCGGGCGGCCTGTCGCGGGTGATCCAGCCCTCGATCGACAGGTGATGCATCCGACACGCATCGCAAGTGCAGGTGATCGTCGGCGAGGCCGGGGCGGGCCAGCAGGTGATGCATCCGACACGCATCGCAAGTGCAGGTGATCGTCGGCGAGGCCGGAGCGGGCGAGCAGGTGATGCATCTGACGCACGCATGCGCATCGCAGTGCAGGTGATCGTCGGCGAGGCCGGGGCGGGCCAGCGGGTGATGCATCCGACACGCATCGCCAGTGCAGGTGATCTTCGGCGGGGCCGGGGTGGCCGCGCGGGGCGGCGGGGCCGGGGGCCGAGGCGCCGGGGCCGGGGAGGGGCCGACGGGAGACGCTAGCGAAGGCGGCGGACGATCTCCAGGATCTCGTCGCCGTAGGCTTCGACCTTGCCGGGACCGATGCCTTTGACGCGCCGCAGGGCGGCCGCGCTCGGTGGCTTGACCTCGGCGATCGCGGCCAGCGTCTGGTCGTGGGCCACCACATAGGGCGGCACGCCATCCTCGCGGGCTCGGGCGGTACGCCATTCCTTGAGCGCGGCGTACAGCGGATGGTCATCGGCGACGCCATGCGCCGAGGCATCGGTGGCGGCACGAGCCGCGCGACGGGACTCCTGGTCCGCCCCGAACCGGTCGGGCATCTGGGTCACGCGGAGCTCCCCGCGGGGGCGGAGGTCGCCGAGGAACCGACTCGGCAGTCGACGGGTGGTGCGACCGCGTGTCTCGCGTTCCGCTGACCACGAGATCGCGAGATGGACGCGCGCCCGGGTGATGCCCACGTACAGCAGCCGGGCTTCCTCGGCGAGCAGTTCATCGTCGTCAACGGCCTGACGGATCGGGAGGAGACCCTCCTCGAGCGCCGGGAGCGCGACGGCATCCCATTCGAGGCCCTTCGCGCGGTGGTACGTCAGGAGGTTGACGCCATCGGCCGATCCCGCGCGCTCCGCCGCGCGTCGACGGTCCAGCTCCGCGAGGTAGGCCGTGCCCCCCACGGTCGCATCCGAGCGGACCTGCGTGCCGAGGATGTCGAGCAGCGTGTCGAGGGCGGCGGTTCGCTCGCGGGACTCGTCGCCGGCGCGGCCTTCGATGGTGGCGTCGTCGTAGCCCAGTTTCGAGGCCCACAGTCCTCGCACCTCGCCGATCAGGGCGGTGCCGGTCGTCTTGAGGTTGGCGCGACGGACGAGGTCGATGGCGCCGCGGACATCGGGGCGATCGAAGAAGCGGAGGCCGCGGACCTGATACGGGATCCCGGCCCGCGTCAGTTCGGCTTCGATGGGTGCCAGTTGCGCGTTCATGCGCACGAGGACCGCGATCTCGGCCGGGGCGATCCGGTCCGCGACCCGTTCGCGGATCCACTTCGAGAGCGCGGTGAGCTCCGCCGCCTCCGTTCCGTGCCGAAGGACGGTCGGTACCGGTCCCGACGGCCGCGTCGCCACGAGCTGCTTGTGTCGCCCGGTCGAGGCGAGGAGCGCATTCGCGAGCGTGAGGACCTCCGGGGTCGATCGATAGTTGTCGGTCAGCGTGACGACCCGGGCGTCGGGATAGCGATCGGGGAACCCGGTCAGGAATTCGCTCGTCGCCCCGGTGAACGAGTAGATCGTCTGGTCCTCGTCGCCGACCACGCACACATCGCGCCGCTCGCCCATCCACAGCTCGAGCAGCCGTTGCTGGAGCGGGTTCGTGTCCTGGTATTCGTCGACGCTGAACCAGCGCTTCCTCGATCGGACGGTCTCGGCGGCGTCGGCGTCCTGCTCCAGGAGGTCGATGGTCCCGACGAGGAGATCGTCGAAATCGATGCGTCCGGCTCGTTCCTTGGCCTTCTCATACCCCGCGAAGGTCTTGACGAAGAGATCGACCGGGATCGGTGCCTCGCGGGACGCGGTCGTGAGGCCACCGGCGACGGCCGCGGCATAGGTGGCCGGGGTCAGTCGGCGGCTCTTCGCCCATTCGATCTCGTCGGCGAGGTCCTTGGCCGGGGTGAACCGGTAGTGGCCAGGGAGCGTGCGGACGAGTGGCACGAGGAGCGGCAGCTTCGAATCGAGCAATTCGGGGAGTGGCTGGTCGTCGTGGTGGATCGGCCAGTAGTGGCGGAGCTGGCTCAGGGCGTGGGCGTGGAAGGTCCGTGCCGTGACAACGGGGAGTGCCAGGGACTTGAGTCGGTCCACCATCTCGGTCGCGGCCTTGTCGGTGAACGTGACGACGAGCACCTGGTCCGCGGGCACGACATCGGTCGCGATCGCGTACGCCGTGCGCCGACTGATGACCCGGGTCTTGCCCGTCCCGGCGCCCGCGAGGATGACCACCGGGCCGCTCGTGGCGAGGACAGCCTCACGCTGGGCGTCGTTGAGGTCGTCGAGGAGTCGCTCGTGGTCGAGGGGCACGGTTCCAGCATAGAGCCACACGCTCACCTAGGGATCCCGATGCGGCGCGGCAGCGCGAGGCGGCCGCGGCGACGGCACGCCGTCAGCCGTCGCGGGCGCTCGCCATCGCCAGTGCGTACGGGAAGACCTCGCCGCTCCCCGCCGACCGCAGCAGGTGACCGGCGACGGTCATCGTCCAGCCCGAAATCGACGATGTCGTCGATGAGCAGGACCGGGCCAGCCGACACCAAGCCTGCGGCGGTGACCGCGGCCGCATCGATGGCGAGCTTGCCGTGCACGTTGCGGAGCTGCTGCGCGCTGTTCTGCATCGCTCCCTGTGGTTCGGCGTCGGACGCGACGGTCAGGGCAGCCACGAAGGGCAGCTCGAGTTGCCGGGCCACGGCACGGGCGAACGCCTCGACCGACACGCCGCCCGGGTTCGACGGCACGGCCGTGACCCAGGTGGGTTCCGGGGTCGGGTGCCACCGGTCACGGATCGCCCGGGCACTCGCGACGACCAGATCGTGGCTGAAGACGCCGTCCACGACCTTGCCGCGTTGCACCTCGCGACCCCATCCCGCGTCGCCATAGACGCACAGGGCCAACCCGTCCTCGTTCGGTGGCGTGATCCTGCCGGACAGCCCGGGGACCGCATCCGGTGCCCACTGCTTGCGAGACTTGATGGTTCGCAGATCCCGGCGCAGGAACGAGATGGCTGCCCGGACCAACTCCTCGTCAACGGTCCGTGGCAGCTTGTCCCCGGTGCAATTCGCGCATCGCCCGCACGGCACCGGATCCGGATCGTCGAGCAACCGGATGAGGAACGCCATCAGGCAGCCCGTTTCGCGCATGTAGGCCTGCATCTGCTCGAGTTCGAGCCGACGAGCGGCGATGACTCGTTCGATGCGCTCGTCATCGGGCGCCCAGGGTTCGCTGGTCCGGCGGTATCGACTGCCGTCGCGCGCGACGGCGCCATCGAGCTCGAGCAGCTTGAGCGCCTGGGTGATCCGCCCGCGCTTGAGGTTGACCGTCTTCTCGAGCTGACCCACCGACATCGAATCGACGGATTCGAGCGCTCGCAGGATCTCGCGCGAGTTGACGGTCGGCGGGAAGGCGGTGTCCATGAAGAATTCGGCGATCTCGTCGTCCTCGCGACCGGACAGGACGACGCCATAGGCGTGGTCGACCGCGCGACCGGCACGGCCCACCTGCTGGTAGTAGGCGATCGCGGATCCGGGTCGCTGGTAATGCACGACGAACCCGAGATCGGGCTTGTCAAAGCCCATGCCGAGCGCGACGGTCGCCACGAGCGCTTTCATCTCGTTGGCCACGAGGGCGTCTTCGAGGGCCTCTCGTTCGTCCGTCGAGAGGTCCGCGTTGTAGGGCCGCGCGTCGATCCCCTGCCCCCGCAGGAACGTGGCGACGCGCTGGGTATCGGCGACGGTGAGGCAGTACACGATGCCACTCCCCGGCATCAAGGGGAGTTGCTGCGCGAGCCACCCGAGACGTTGCGCCTGGCTCTCGAGGGTGATCGCATCGAGCTGCAGGGAGCGTCGGTTCAACGGTCCGCGGAGGACCGTGGCGCCCTCCCCGAGCTGTTCCGCCACGTCGGCCACCACGCGATCATTGGCCGTGGCCGTCGTGGCGAGGACCGGCACGCGCGGGTCGAGGGCTCGCAGGATCCGGGCGATCCGCCGGTAGTCCGGCCGGAAATCGTGGCCCCAGTCCGAGATGCAGTGCGCCTCGTCGACCACGAACAGCCCGATCGAGCCCTCGATACTCGGCAGCACATCGGTCGTGAACCGCTCGTTCGCGAGACGCTCCGGGGAGATGAGCAGGACATCGATGGCGTCCGCGGCAAGCCCGTCGTGGACCGCCTGCCACTCGTCGACGTTGCCCGAGTTGATCGTCGCCGCCTGCAACCCGAGCCGAGCGGCCATCGCGATCTGGTTGCGCATCAGCGCGAGCAGCGGGCTGATGATCAGCGTGGGTCCGTGGCCGCGGTCCCGCCGAACACGCGTCGCGATCCAGTAGACGAGGCTCTTGCCCCACCCCGTGCGTTCGACGACGAGCGCCCGGTGGCCATCCTCGATGATGGCTTCGATCGCCTCGCGCTGCCCCTCGCGAAACATGGCTTCCGGCCCGAGCATGGCGCGGAGGTGGCGCGTCAGCTCATCGACGTCGGTGGCGTCGTCGGTCACGGCTCTCGGATCGCGATCCCGTACTTGCGCTGTCCGCGGTCGAACGTCGCGAACGGGAGGGCATTGGCGTCGAGCGTGGCAGCCACGATCATCGCGTCCGGGATCGGTCGTCCGGGCATCGACCGAGCACGGACCAGCATCTCGACCAGGACATCGACCCGAACGCCGAGCACACGGATGTTCTCGCGTTGGACGAAGTTGATCAGCGTTTCGACGATGTCCGCGGCCGACACGCCGTACTGGGTCCGCAGGACGTGCGCGCACTCCGCGAGCGCGACGATCGAGACGCCGATCTCGGTCGCGTCATCGTCGATCAGCGCCGCCGCCCGGCGGGCCTGTGCCACGGGCGTCCCGACGAGATACCGAACCACGACCGATGTGTCGACGCCGATCACCTCGATCGATCCGGATCCGGCGTTTCCCAGGTCGCCTGCCGAAGGACCTCCCACGACTCATCGGGTGGCTGTCGGCCGACCTTGTCGCGGAGGGTCCCGGCGAGCGATCGTCGATGCCGCCCCGGGATCACCTCGATGACGATGCGCCCGTCTTCGACGCGTTGGAAGGTCTCGTCACCCGCGTAGATGGCGAGTTCCTCGCGGATCGCCTTCTCGATGGTGATCTGACCACGTTCCCCTACTCGGCTTGGCATGATAGGGATGATGATAGCCATTCCTACTCGACAGGTCAAGTCCTACCCATCGACCTGCCCGTATCATGGTCGACATGCGACGGGTCGGCTTCTACATCACGCTCACCACCGACGGCATGTATGCCGACCCCGACGGCGGGCTGGGCTACGTCGAGCCGGCCGAGCCCGAGCACCGCTTCGCCAACCACCTCGTCCGCGATGCCGGCGACCTCGTGTGTGGCCGAGGCATGTACGAGATCATGGCGTACTGGGACGAGATCGACCTCGACGACCCGGCGACCAACGACGTCGAGCGCGAGTTCGCGACCTTCTGGCGCGAGACCCCGAAGCATGTCGTGTCGCATGGGCACCCGCCGCTGCGACCCAACGCCGACCTGGTCGAGGGCGATGTCGTCGAGTTCGTGCGGGCCATGCGGGCGGGCGACGGGCCGCCGATCATGGTCGGGGCCGGGGCCGACCTGCTGGCCACGCTCAGCGAGGCGGGGCTGATCGATGACTACCGGTTCCTGATCGCCCCGGTCGCCCTGGGCCAGGGCAAGGCGATGTTCGCGTCGTTCACGGCGCCACTTCGATTGCAGCTCGTCGGGTACGCGCACGTTCGACTCCGGCAGCGTCCTGCTCGAATACGTACCAGCGTCGCCCTAAGCGAGGTCATCGCACGCGGCGGTAGGTGCTTTCGGCGCGACGCGCGACCCGCAGGACGACCACCTGTCCCGCCGCGTCATCGATCAGGTACACGATCCGAAGGTCTCCGATTCGGAGGCGCCAAACGTCCGTGCCGATGAGCTTCGCGGAGCCAGGCGGGTGCGGGTCTGTCGCGAGGGCCAGGATCGGCGGCCTGAGGCGCGCGGCATCGCCTGGTGGCAGTCGTCGAAGCTGACGCTGCGCCGCTGGAGCCAGTTCGACCCGATAGCCGCCTTCGCTCACGCCTCGCCGGGACCGTATGCCGCCTTCGTTTCGGCGGCCAGGGACCCGAAGAACGACTCCGCGGCCTGGCCACCGTCGCGCTGATACTCGATCAGTGCCGCGTCCGCGGAAGCACGATCCTCCGCATCCTCGACGGATTCGAGCCAGCGCGTGAGCGCTTCGTCGACGATCTCGCGCACGCTGCGATCCGTACGCGCCGATTCAACCTTGACCGCCCGATACAGCTCGCTATCGAGGTCGATGGTGACTTTCATCGACCCAGCATACCAGCATGCTGGGTAACCAGCAATCGGCCTCAGACCTTGCGATCGGTCGTCAGCGTGTCCCGCACTGTCCGGCCATCGGCCGAGGCCAGGGCGATCCGCATTCCGAGTGCTCGCCATGTCTCGATCCACGCCGTGGCTTCGGTCGACCAATCCACCGTCGTCTCCCTCGCGGTGCGCGCCGCGAGCAGCAGACGTTGTGCATCGCGCTGGACGTCGGTCATCAGGGACCACCGAAGACAACAGCCCGAACACCGACCGACTCGGCAGCGCTCGCCTGGGCACGATCCACGGTGCAGAGGATGTCACTCGCCCGGACCACGGCCGTGGCCACGATCAGCGCATCGGGCATGCGCAGGCCGGTCGTCGCCCGGATGCGGGCCGCCTCGCGGGCTGTGTCGTAGTCGATATCAGCGAGCCCGAGTGCGTCGAAGTGACGGAGGAAGCCCTCTGCCGTCGCGACCGCCGACGGTCCGTGCTGGAAGGGTCGGACCAGGATCTCGGCGCAGGTCACCGTGGAGATCGAGGCGGGATTTCGGCCCGTGGCCACGAACGCGTCGAACAGTTGCGTCGCGGCCAGGCTGATCTGTTCGGTCCCGACGAGGTAAGCAAGGACCACAGACGTGTCGATGAGCAGCGCCGCGCCGGGCGGGATCCGCTTCTCGAGCGGGACTTGCGACCGAACCGTCACCCGCGCTCCCAGGTGCGGCGCTCGGCCTCGAGGCACGCCTCCGGTTCGTCGTAGAGGTCACTGAGCGCGCCCGCGTAGCTCGACCGGATCCGATGGAGTCGTACGACATCAGGCTGCGCCCGGGTCGACTTCGACCACGAACCGATCGCCTTCGACGATGCCCGCCGCCTGGACGACCGGGTCCGGCAGCGTCACCTGGTTGCGAGCGCGGATGCGGGCCTCGGCGGTCATGGGCTTGGACGTCATTCGCACAGTGTCGCCGGAATGCGAATTGCAGCAACTCGGTACGACTGACCAGCCGATAGGGCCGGTCACGAGGTCAGCCCGGATATGGGCCTGACAGGCGCAGGACGTCGAGCGGCTCGTGTGCCTCCAATCGGTATTCCATCCCAGCCGGCACCGCGAATGTCTCGCCGGTGGCAATCGCTTGGCTCCCGAATGGTCCTGTCATCACCCCGCGGCCACTGACGACGACCAGTGTGTGAAACGGGCCGACCATGACGTCCAATTCACCCGTGATGCGACGACGCGATCCGCCGAAGAAACCTTGAGCCTCGGCGGTCGTGAACAGGTGTGCCTCGACGGCGCCAGTCGACTGCAAGCGAGATGCGGGCTGCTGAAAAGATCGTTGATGCACCTGGCCTCGGTCCGCACTCCGAAGGTCCAGGCTGTCGGCGACGAGCGCTGCCCGGAGGCCGGCCATAGCCGACCGCTCATCCGGGGCGAAACCACGCCACTCCAAGAGATAGCCCAGGTCCGTTGGCTCCTGGACCTCTACGAAGAATGTCCCGCCACTAATGAAGTGCGGAACGCCCGGGGGGACGTAGATGACATCCCGGCCGACAGCGGGTAGTGGTGGACCGCGTCAAGCATGGCCACCACGTCCTGGTCTTGAATGGACTCGATGAAATCCTTTGGAGAAACGCTCTCGCGAAGGCCGATGCCGCAGTAGGCTGGACGACCATCCGTGGCGTTCGCCTCGAGGATGATCCAAGCCTCGGCCTTACCGTGAAGTGAGCCGTGATGGATCTGAGCAAACGCCAAATTCGGATGCGAATGGAGCGGCACGCGATCACGCGGCGCCACAAGCTTGACCTGGAAGGTCGGGGCGGGGTCAGTCGATGTACTGCTCCCAGCCAACCACGGGGATCGCGACGAATCCGCTCGGCTAATGGCGTGCCCGGATATGGGCCGACAACAGACAGCCCTTGCGCGCGCCCCTCCGGGTCCGGATGGCTGGCCGTGATGCAGGATGCCACCCAATCCTCCGCCCATTGACTGTCGGCGGGCGCCAGATCACCGCGAAAGGCTCGCCAGCGAGCCCCCCATCGTAGAACCCATGGACTCGATTCGAATCGAGGCGGACGGGTTGCTGTCCCGGATCGGGCCAATCCACAGCCATGTCGTCTTGGTCTCCTAGTCACGACCTTCCTGGCTGCACTATAGCACCATAGCTGCGCATTACGTGGCTTGACAGCGTATATATGCTGTGGATGTGCAGAAGTCAGACGATCCGCTCGGAGCTGAACGGGAGACTACCTTGTCCGTTCTTGGCCACGTCCGCTCATTCGATTTCGGTCCTGCCTTGCGCTCGTGGCTCGGGACAGCATTGGTGATCCTCGCGCTCGTCGTGGTGTTCACGATCCTGCAGCCCGAGCAATCCTGTCCCGCTCAACCTCCGGAACATCACAAGCCAGATGTCGGTGCTGTTGGTGATCAGCGTCGCCGGCACGCTTCCGATCTTGATCGGTAGCATCGAGCCTTTCGATCGGCTCCGTCGCCACCCTTGCCGGCCTCATCCTGGCGCTTGGGTTGCGCGATACGGACGCACCGGAACTCGCAGTGATCGCGATGGCCCTCGTCGTTGGGATCGCTTGTGGCCTCCTCAACGGCCTCCTCTTTGCGAGAGTCCGCATCCCCTCGTTCCTGGTGACCCTTGGCACCTTGTTCGCTTTGGATGGTCTGGCTTCGTTCATCGTCCACGGGACTCCTATCCCGATCACGGATCCGACGCTCGCGGAGATCTTCACAGGCGAGGTCCTTGGCGTGCCGTCCATCTTCCTGTGGGCGATGGCCGTACTCGCGGCTGCGACCCTGCTCTGCCGGCACGCGGTCCTTGGTCGCAACTTCTATGCGATCGGGGGGTCTGAACCTGCCTCGGTGATCGCCGGCATCGCAGTGACTCGGGTCAAGGTCTTGGCCTTCGTCCTATCGGGGCTTCTGGCCGCGTTCTCCGGTGTCCTGCTGAGCTTTCGGGCGCTGTCTGGCGCGCCGCAGCAAAGTGCTCCCCTCCTCCTTCCAGCGATCGGCGCGATCGTGATCGGCGGGACGGCGCTCAGTGGGGGCGTCGGGGGACCACTTCGTACGTTCATGGGAGTGCTGTTGCTCACGGTCCTGCTCAATGGGATGCAGCTCGTGTCGATCGACCCCTACCTCCAACTCGTCGTCCAAGGCGCGGTCGTGATCGTCGCCGTGGTCATGAGCCGCGAGCGCACGAGTGCACTCACGGCTGTCAAGTAGCCACGCGACGTTCGCGCCGTGCGACGTCGCTCAACAGACCCGGTTCAGCGACCGGACCAAGCACACAGGAGGATCCGAACCGTGTATGGGAACAAACCGCGATCTCGCTCGCGACACCTAACGTTTATCGGGGCCCTGGCCCTGGTGGTCGTTGCCATCGGTGCCTGCTCATCAAGTCCGACGTCATCCGCCAACCAATCGACGGGCCCGTCCTCGTCTGCAGGTGCGACGAGCGCCCGGCGAGCGCCCCTGCGGCGAGCGCCCCTGCGGCGAGCGCCCCTGCGGCGACCAATGTCGCCGCCGGTCAGACCATCATGATCGCGCCGCCAGTGGCGAATAACGTGTACTGGGACGCATACGCCGCATCCGCGGCCTACGCCGCCAAATCCCTCGGAATCGATTCCAAATACGTCAACTTCAACGGCGACACCAACGCCCAGATCGCCGCCTTTGAGAATGCGCCGACCCTTGGGATCGGTGGCGCCATCACGATGGCAAACCAGGCGGCGGTCTCGCCCCAGCTGTTCGGAACAGCGCAGAAAAACGGTACCTACGTGGTCAACTCATGGTCAAACCAGCCATGGAGCACCCCGCTCGATATCGGCGACCACTACGCTCAGTACCTCGAGATCTCGAATGACCGCTCCTACGAGGCTCTAGCAGACCTCGTCTTCCAAAAGATGGGTGGCAAGGGCAAGATCATCCACATTTCAGGGGCCGCGGGGAACTCAGCCTCAGATGACCGCGATGCCGGCTTGGCACGCGCGCTCAAGAAGTACCCAGGCATCGAGCTGTTGGCCACCGAGTACGGTGGGTTCTCACGGACGACCACGATCCCGATCGTCGAGAATCTCCTCACGACCTACCCAGACGTCGACGCCATCCTGGCTCAGAACGACGACTCAGCCCTCGGCGCGATCACCGTCGCCAAACAGCGCGGCATCAAGCCCCTTATCGTCGGTTACGACGCGGTCCCCGAGATGATCGACGCGATCGCTGCGGGTGACGCCTTCGGCACGATCGCCAACAATGCGCCCTGGCTCGGCGGCGCGGCCGCCGTGCGGATCTTCGACGCCCTGAACGGGGTCGCGTACGACCCACTCGAACGGATGATGCAGTTCGAGTCGTTCGTGATCAGTACACCCGACGCAGCGAACGCCTACAAGGAGAAGTTCTTTACGCCGGGGCAGTACCCATACGACTACGCCAAGATGTCGCGCTTCTTGCATCCAGACGACTGGGATCCCCAGGTTGCCATGTGGGCGATCCGCCCCGAGGAGTACTGGGCTCGAACGCCGAAGCCCGCGGGTTACGAACTGCCGGCACCTTACAAAGAGGCCACCGAAGCGGACTATGCCGCTATCGATGCGCTCTATGCGGAACACCTGAAGGTCAACCCGTTCGACGACATCATCGCGTTGACCGATCCGGTCGCCGACGTCCGGTCCTGGCGCTAGGGATGTCCACACGCGTCGCGCCGTCATCGACGGCGTCCACCAAGCCACCAGCGATCGAGGGGCAACATCTGTCCCGTCGATACGGCGCGACGCAAGCACTCGAAGACGTCACGATCCAGCTGGATATCGGGCACGTCACCGCGATCGCAGGTGAAAACGGAGCTGGTAAGTCGACCCTGATCCGGCTCCTGACGGGGATCGAGCGCCCCGACGCCGGACAGATCCTCCGTGACGGGCATCAAGTCCAATTCACAAATCGACATGACGCCACGGCAGCCGGCATCTTTTGCGTCTACCAGGACCAACCGTACGTTCCCTACGCCAGTGTCTACCAGCAAGTCTTCCTGGGATACGAACGGGAATTCCGGTCGCTCGGGATCGTTCGGGATGATCGGATGAAGGCGGCGTGCAAGCGGCTCCTGGATGAGTTCGAGCTATCGAACGTTGACGTCGAGCGTCAGATGAACCAACTGAGCCCGGCCGCGCGGGAAGTCACGGCCCTCGTCTCGGTAGTAGCCGCTTCCCGGATCCTCGGCATCGAGCACCCGGTCATCCTGCTTGACGAGCCCACGTCAGCGTTGTCGGCGGAGGAGATGGTGGTCCTAAGGGCATTCATCGACGGCCTCAGGGAACGGAGCGCCATCGCGTTCGTGTCACATCGGATCGGCGAGGTTCTCGAGTGGGCCGATACGGTGACAGTCCTTCGAGACGGCCGGAACGCCGACCTGATGAACCGAACCACGGCCTCCGCGCCGAGCGGATCCACGTTGCGATGGGAGGTAGTCGCGACGAGACTCGCAAACAAACAGCGAGGCAACGCGTCCGGTCAACCGTTCCTGTCGATGGTCCTGCTCGGTACGAGATCCAAGGCCTCCGGCTCGAAGCCGGACGCGCGCCGATCAGTCTTGAAGTCAGGCCCGGTGAGACGCTCGGTATCGCCGGTGTGGAAGGCTCTGGTAAGGACGACCTTCTCCGAGCCATGGCAGGCCTTCCCGGCACTCCAGGGCCGGCGACTGTCACGGTCGATGGAGTCGTCGTCGGCCGAACGGTCAGGCGCCTCCTTGATCAGGGCGTGGCCTACCTCTCTGGCGACCGCCAGAAGGAAGGCGTCCTGCCCGGATTGACAATCGCCGAAAACATCGCGCTCTCCCGCCGCGTGGTCGGAGCTACAAGGGCCTCGTTGATTTCCTGGTCGACGGAGCAACGGCGCGCCGAGTCCGCCCGGACGGAACTTGGCATCCGCTCCGCCAGCGTGGACGCCCCGCTCTCGTCGCTGAGCGGCGGCAATCAGCAGAAGGTTCTCCTAGCGCGAGTGAGAGAAACAGGCCCGCGCCTCCTGTTGCTGGACAACGTCACCCGCGGCGTAGACGTCGGCACACGCGAGAACATCTACGGGCTCTTTACCACTTCAGCGGGCGAAGGCACCTCACTTGTCGTCGCGAGTGACGATCTCGAGGAACTCGTGACGATCGCCGATCGCATCGTCGTGATGCGCGACGGGATGATCGTCCACGTCTTCGACAATTCCCTTGGTCTCGTCGAACCAGCCGACCTCTTGGCCCGGATGGTTCTCGATTCGGCCCCTTCGAACAGCACCGACATGGAGGTCACAAATGTCTAGCGTCGACGAATTCGGCGGGAATCCGGCCGTTACCTTCGAAGCTACGGGTTACTCCGGATCGAGAGACTTCAGCGCGTTGGTGGTTCGTCGACCCGGCTGGCAATGCCTTCATCATGATCGGCGTCGCGCATGCCGACGACTCTGACCTCAAGTACCCGCACAACGTCGAGATCTGGCGGGAGCGATATGGGGGTTCGAAGGAGCGCTGGGTCCTCGAGGGTGTCGCGAAGGACCTGAAGTCGTGGGGCTTCAATACGATCGGTTGGACTCAGGAGTACGTCGGGGGCGGCTGGCGCAAGGCTTTCGATTGGGCCGAAAGGATCACCGTCCAGCAGTCAACCTCGCAATGGGTTCCGCGAGACTTCCAGACCGCGGACATGCCATATGTCGTCCTCATGCGGGGCCTGCAGACCGAAGACTGGAACGGTGACCCGCTCTTCCCGGATGTCTGGTCGCTCGACTTCGAAGACCACGTCAACTACTTGACCCGAAGCACCGTCGTCGATCATGCGAGCGACCAGAATCTGATCGGATACTCGTACGTGGATGCTCCGTCTTGGGCACCGCACGTGAGCGGCGAGGACTTCCCGCAGCTCAAGGGCCTGACGGGCTCCGCACGCGAGACGAAGCTCTTCGACGTGGCCTCCCGGTACTACGAAGCCATGGCAACGGGCATCCGGAAGTACGACCCCAATCACCTCATCCTTGGTGACCTGTTCAACGGCGACCGGCCCCTTCCCGACGTGGTCCTTGAGGCCCTCAGACCGTTCGTCGATGTGCTGGCGATCCAGTACTTCCCTGGCGACACGGATGCCGCGCGCCAGCGAGATGCTTGCGCACGCCACTCACGCAACCCAGCTCACCGGCAAGCCCCTGTACATCCCTGATATCGGAAATTGGGCGCCGACCAAGCTAAATCCCCACCGGGTCTTGGATCCGACGGGACGGCTCGCGGGGGTCGCCAGCCAGGCGGAGCGAGGCGGAACTACGTGGAAACCCTGGAGAGCGTGCTGACCGGAACCTTGGTTCCTCGGCTGGCACTGGTGCTCTTACATCGAGAATCTCGCTCGAGGTTGGGGGATGAAGGACCCGTGGGACGAGCCCTACGCAGACTTCGTCGGCCCAGTGACCGAGTTCAATCGATCCGTCTACGACCGCATCAGGGCCGCGTCGGCCTGACCGCTCCCTGGCACCCGGGACGACCTCCTCCGTCCCGGGTGCCAGGGAGCTGCCGACTTCGATCGCCTGGAGGAGACCATGTACACGTTCGGCGCCGAGATCCTTCCCTATCACGACTACCCGCTCGATAGGGCGTTGGGCGCCTTGGCCGATCTCGGATTCACCCACGTCAACCTGTGGTCGTCCCGGCCCCCTCTCGCCCATCACGTCAATCCGGGAGATCGCGTCCAGGAGATCCAGTCTTCGTTACGCGCGCACGGCATCACCGCGACCGGTTTGACGATCTACGGCCACGATCAGGAAGGGATGCGCCAGCGGATCGAGCTCGCCGCGGACCTCGGCATCGACACCGTCATCTTCGATTGCGAAGCGTCATATGCGGACTTCGTCGGGACGTTCCTGCCGGGCCTTCTGCCGACCTGTGAGCGGCTCGGCGTCCGGATCGCCGTGGAGAACCACCTCACGGTGCCGTTCACGGAGGACTTCGAGACGGGAGGCCACGAGTCAGACCGTTGGCCAGAGGGCGTGGACTCGTTCGCCCAGATACGACGGCTTCTCACGGACATCGACTCGCCCTTCGTGGGAGTGTGCGTAGCACCGCCTCACTTGTGGGTGATGCAGGAAACCATCAGCGAAGTCGTCACTTATCTCGCCGAGCGAAAGCGTCTCTTCTACTACTACGTCTGGGACATCGATCGCCGATATCAACGAGGACGCGACGGGCTCAACTTCGGGCCTGGTGAGGCCCAACTCCCGCGACCCGAGTCGACTCTGGACCACGGCGTCCTGCTGCGTTCGCTAGCTTCGGTGGGATACGACGGCGTTGCGAGTCTGAAGTGCCATGGCACGGCCGGGTGGCCGCTCGACTACGTGACCGAGCAGTTGAGGGCATCGGCCACTTTCGTCCGTGACCTGCTACCTGTGGGGATCTCTTGACGACGCGGATCGTCCGTTCGACGCCAAGACGGCTGCGTCACGAGGGGCGTGCATACTCTTGGATGTGATGCCAAGCGCTCCCGGACACTTCGCGCACACTTGTCGTGGCTGACATCCCGTGCGGTCAGCCCATCCGATCGCAAAAGTGCCGGACTCCGGAGGGGTGTCCGGGCTGAGCATGACAGCCTGGGCACTGTCCTCCGGCTCGTCCGGAGCGGCGAGGCCATCACGCGTCCAGATCTCGAACACCGATCGGGTATCGGCCGCGCCACGATCGCAGATCGCGTCGCCACACTCATGGAGCGTTCACTCCTGGAGGAGGGTGCCCCCGCTCCGTCCACAGGCGGTCGTTCGCCTCGCCAGCTCCGATTTCGCGCCGAGGTCGGCGTGGTCTTGATCGGCTATGCACGAACGACGACTCTGGGTGTGGCCATCGCAGATCTCTCGGGCCGACTTCTGGTCGAGCATCACGAACCCAGCGATATCACGGCCGGGCCCGCTAAGATCGTGGATCGTCTCGGCGCCTTGTTCGACTGGGTCCTCGAAGAGCATCAGGATGGCCGTCCTGTGTGGGCGATCACCATCGCCCTGCCCAGCCCTGTCGAACAGGTCCCGGGAGAACCGTTCGGCACGTCCGTGATCCATGGCCTGCCTGGATGGGACGGGTTTCCAGTCGGCCCGATCCTTGCCAAGCGCTTTGGCGTCCCCGTGTGGATGGACACGGATGCACGCCTGATGGCGCTTGGTGAGATGCGCGCCGGCCGAGCGGTCGGTGTTGGGGACCTGTTCTTCATCAAGATCGGTTCCGGCATCGCCGCCGGGCTGTGCTCAGGGGGGCAGGTCCATCGCGGTGCGCAGGGTGCCGCTGGGGTCGATCGGGCACCTCGCCACTGGCGACGACCCGGACGCGCACTGCCTCTGCGGGAAGTCCGGATGCCTGGAAGCAGTCGCGGGGGGTCGCGCGATCGGCCAGGCCGGACACCGGGCCGCTGCGACCAGTCAGAGTGGCGCTCTCGCAGATGTACTGGCGGCAACGGGCCAGATCAGCGCGGTCGACGTCGCGGCCGCCGCCCAGCGCGGCGACGCAGTATCCATCGATATCCTGACGGCGCCGGCCGTGCGATCGGCGGCATCCTCGCCACCCTGATCGGAGCTTCTACAACCCGTCACTGGTCGTCGTGGGTGGTGGCGTCGCTCAGACCGGCGACATCCTACTGGCCACCATCCGGGAGACGGGGGTTTCGACGATCACTGCCGCTGACGACCCGTGACTTCCGATCGTCCGCACCTCGCTTGGCCACACGGCGTCGCTTGCTCGGTGCCGCCCTGATGAGGCGGCCGACACGTTCTTCGAACCAGACGTCCTAACTACCTGGATCGACGAAGGATCGCCCATGGCTAGCGGCGCGGTGCGGGCTGCCGTCCAGCGCCTCGGTAGCGCCCTCGCGAATGATGTTGACGAAACCCAGCCGGACGTCACGGCGGGGCTGCGCGCCGGACGGCGAACTCCGGCAAGTCTCACGCAAGATCCTCAGGAAGTCCGGTCATGAGACTCCTCAAGGTCGACCGTGGCATCTGATCGGGGCGATCGCGGCGCGTCTGAGTTCTTGTCCCGTGCTCCGATCGCCGGTCTCGGGCCTCACGGGGAACGTGGGACCCAGCCCAGCCTGCTCCGGCTCGGACCTGACGACCTGGCGCGCGCCAAGGCCGCCCACTTCACGGTCGGCGTCGCCCTGCATACGACCACGAGCGATTGGGGTCGCCAGCAATTGTTGGGCATCGAGACCGCCCTTGGGATGGTCAATGCGGCCCTGGTCGCGGTCGAAGACTGCCACTTCGATGCGGGCGAGCAGGCGACGGCGCTCGCCCGACTCATCGCGCGCCGACCGGACGCGATCATCAGCATCCCGATCGGAAACGCGGCCGCGGCTGCGGCGCACCGGGCTGTATCGGAGAGCGGGATCAAACTGGTCCTGGTCGACAACGCCGACCGGGCTTGTGGCCGGTCGCGGACTACGGTAAGCGTGGTTTCGGCCGACAACTTCGGCCTCGGAGAGGTCGCAGCGCGCGGCCTTGCCAGAGTCCATTTCCGAGACCGAGGTACCATCTGCGTCGTCGCCTATCGACTCGACTTCTTTGCGACCAATCAGCGCGAACTTGCGTTCGTCAAGTGGTTCCGCGAGATGCGACCCGACGTGCAGATCGTCAAGGTCGAGTTCGAGGACCCGGCGACAGCGGGTGCCGAGGTCATCAGTGAACTCGTCGCCCGTCCCGCCATCGATGGTCTATTCGTCGTCTGGGATGTGCCCGCCATAGGGGTCATCCACGCGCTCCGCGAGCGCGTGCTCACGCTTCCGATAACGACGACCGACTTAGGAAACGCGGCGGCGATCGATCTCGCCCAAGGCGGGATGATCCAAGGGAATGAGGGACCAGCAGCCATATGACCAAGGAGCCGCCGAAGTCATCGCCGCGGTGCTCGCGTTGCTGGGATGGGAGCCGCCCCCATGGGTCGCGCTGCCAGCCGTCGCCGTGACGCGCGACAACGTGCTGCAAGCCTATCAAGCCACATGGCACAGCCCGCCACCACCCGAGCTGATCGCGGCACTTC
>CAVZVT010000006.1:0-16724 GCA_963778805.1 uncultured Chloroflexia bacterium
GATCAGCTATTCCGATCACAAGGTCGTGCTGCGCAACTACGAGGGCTACATCACCACCTACGAGGAACCCAAGACCTGCAGAGAAGCCCGATTCGGCGGCGTGCGCCTATTGCCAGCACGAGCGCCCCGAACCGGGCAGTCCGGCACCCTTGGCCTGCTCGAAGGCGAGCGGATGTGGATCGAACCCAAGGGGTTCTCCGAAGTCCACACGCGCGGGAACACCGAGGCGCACCGACTCCAGGATCCCTCGAAGTGGGTCCCGTTCGGGGTCGGCGCCATCGAGGGCACCTCGACGGCGCTGCCGGTCCCTTGAGGCGGGTCGACCACCGTCCCGCGGAGATCGTCGACTACGCTCCAGGCGAGGAGCCACGTCCCCGTGAGGGCGAGCCGACCGCCTCGGCCCACGGAGAGCTGCTCTAGGCTTGGGTCATGCGCCACGTGATCGGCCGTGACCGACAGCCCGAAACCCAAGCCAAGGCCGAAACGCCGACCGACCGGTCAGGTGATCGGCGGGATCCTCGTCGGGATCGATCAGCAGGTCTTCGGACGACTCGGCCGATCCCGGAGCTCATCGAGGCGGCCAAGCCGCTACGGCCGGTCGCCGCGGCCGGCGGCGGCACCATCGATATCGAGCTTCCGGAGGAGCGACGCCGCCGCTCGAAACGGACGACGATCCGGTCTGACCGTCGCCGAAGTCAGTCCTTCTGGGCGACGAGGGCCAGCGCCCGGGCCAGCTGCGGATCCTTGATCTTGTCGACCCCGGCCGGCGTCAGGTCGCGGACCGCATCCGGGGAGAGGGCCGGGACATCGGCCGCCCGCTCGACCGTGACATCGGGCGTGATGCCGTGATGCCAGATCTGGCGGCCATCGGGCGTCAGCCACTCGACCGTCCCGACCCGCAGCGCGGATCCGTCCGAGAGCGGGAACTCGCCGAGGACCGTGCCGGTGCCGAACGTCTGGACGCCTTCGATGGTGGCCCGGCCCGCGTCCTGGAGCGCGCCGGAGAGGATCTCGGCCGAACTCGCCGTGCCCGCGTCGACGAGCACGATCAGGGGCAGGTCCAGCGCGACGCCGTCCTTCGAGACCGGGTGGTGCGTCTCGTTGCCGTCCGCATCGCGTTCGATGAAGACGTCGCCGGTGCCCAGGAACTGGCTGGCGATCCCGACGGCCTCGTTCACGTAGCCGCCCGGGTCCCGCGCAGGTCCAGGATGATCCCATCGGCACCTGCGGTCTTGATCTCCTTGAGGCGCCTTCACGACCTCGTCCGCCGAACCGTTGGAGAACGACTCGAGCCGGAGGAGGGCCGTCCGACTGCCGGGGACCATCGTCCACGAGACAGAGGTCACGGGGACATCGGCTCGCGTGATCGTGTAGGTGCGCTCGGGTCCATCGACACCGGCGGTGACCACGACGGTCACGGTCGTCCCAGCTTCGCCACGGACCCAGCCGACGACCTCGTCGATCGTCTTCCCCGTGGTCGTCTTGCCGTCGACGGTGGTCATGATGTCGCCGGTCTTGAGCCCGGCCTTGGCGGCGGGGCTGCCGTCGAAGACGCCGACGACCATCGGTCGCCCGTCCTTCGCCGGTTCGATGCGGACGCCGATGCCGACGTACGAGCCCGACAGGTCCTGGGCGCGCGCCGCGCGATCCGCGGGGGTCAGGAACGAGGTGTGCCCCGTGTCGCCGACGGCCTCGGTCAGACCGGTGATCGCGCCGTAGGCGAGCTTGGTGTCGTCGAGTTCGCTACGCGCCACGTATTCCTTGTGGAGCGTGTTCCACGCTTCGGTGATGAGCGCGAGCTCGGGGTTGGCCGACGGGTTCGGGGTGGCCGCGTCGCCAGTCGCTGAGGACATGGCGACTCGCCCGACCCCGATCCCAACGGTGAACGTCGCGATGAGCGCGATCACGAGGACCGCTCTCCGTGCCCACGATCGGCGTCGTCGGCCGGCCGCCGTTGGCGTCGGATCCAGGGAGGGGCCGGTCCCGACAGGTGTCGGGTCCGGTGGTCCGGCGTCGATGGTCGGTTCGGTCGGGATCCGGTCGGGGTCCGAAGAGGGCAACATGACTCACGCATCGTGACGAACGGCCGACGCACGTTCGTGCGGCGGCACCGGATGGTCGTCCGGCACGAGAAGCATGCCCGAGAACGGTTCAGGGGATGCTGCTGGCGTGGTTAAGGTTCGGAGACCAGCGCTGGTCCAGCGCTGGACCGGTCCGCCGGGCTGCGCTAGACTCGGCAATCCCTAGTGAATCAGTCGGAGATACCTCTCGTCGTGACCGACGCTCCCACCGCGACCATCGGCCTCGGACCCCTGCGGCCGGCACCTGTCGGTCTGCCCGACCCCCGGATCATCCCGCCGACGGTCGGTGAGGCCGGGGATCCGTTCACGGCCGTTCGGGTCGTGGATCTGCTGGCTCGGATCGAGCGCGGTCGACCGGTTCGCCTGGCGGATCTGGCGGACCGGCTGGGTGCCACCTACCTCGACTGGCTCTTTCCCGTGCCGGTCATCGCGGACGTCGTGCTCCAGCTCCAGGCGAACTGGATGGCCGACTATCGCAACAGCTCCGGGATCACCCTCGAGGACGGCCCGACCGGGCCGGTCGTCACCATCGAGGACTTCAGCCGCGTCGATCCGTGGATCGTCCGGCAGGCGCAACGCTGAGGCGGCCTCGTGTACCGAGCGGCTCGCCGAATTCAGCCGCCGCGACCGACCGTCATCTGGCGACTGAACCCGAGCCGCGACCACCTTCGAGCGTTCGATCGACCTGGCCGCGCCGCGGCTACCCACTCCAGGAAGGACTCCCGATGACCACCACCTACGCCACCCCCGACGTCCTCGTCGATGCGACCTGGGCGCAGGCCCACCTCGACGACCCGAGCGTTCGCTTCGTCGAGGTCGATGTCGACACGACCGCCTACGAGCAGAGCCACCTGCCAGGCGCCGTCGGCTGGGACTGGACCAGCCAGCTCGCCGACGGCATCCGCCGCGATATCGCCGGCCGCGAGGACTTCAGCGCCCTCCTGCGACACAGCGGGATCGCATCGGACACGACGATCGTCCTCTACGGCGACAACAACAACTGGTTCGCCGCGTGGGCGTACTGGCAGCTCAAGTTGTACGGCCACGACGACGTTCGCATCCTCAACGGCGGGCGCAAGTACTGGCTGGACAACGGGCTGCCGCTCAGCGTCGACGTGACCGCGTATCCGGACACCGGCTACGAACTGCCCGAACCCGATTTCAGCCTTCGCGCGTATCGCGATGACATCCTGCCCCGTCTCGGCGACGAGGGCCTCGCGCTCGTCGACGTCCGCAGCCCGCCGAGTTCAATGGCGAGATCATCGCCCCTCCCGGCATGAGCGAGACCGCGCAGCGCGCCGGGCACATCCCCGGCGCCGCATCGGTGCCA
Organism: uncultured Chloroflexia bacterium; assembly: GCA_963778805.1. Lineage (GTDB taxonomy): Bacteria > Chloroflexota > Limnocylindria > Limnocylindrales > CSP1-4 > SPCO01. The sequence continues at coordinate 3,412 of CAVZVT010000006.1, forward strand.
TGGGCGCAGACCGTCCGCGAGGACGGGACCTTCAAGAGCGCCGAGGACCTCGCTGCGCTCTACGAGGCCAAGGGCGTGACCCCGGACAAGGACGTGATCGCGTACTGCCGGATCGGCGAGCGCAGCTCGCACACCGGGTTCGTGCTCCACGAACTGCTCGGCTACAAGCGCGTTCGCAACTACGACGGCAGCTGGACCGAGTACGGCAGCCTCATCGGCGTCCCGATCGAGAAGGCCGCGGCCGTCCCCGTCGGCTGACCACGAACGCCCGGGCGCTTGCTATGGCGAGCACCCGGGCGTCTTACACCGTCGAGGGCCCCGCTTCGTGGCTCGGGCCTCTGGCTACACCTAGCCGCCGTACTCCTGACCGTCGACCACGGGCGGCGTGATCGTCGTGATGGAGCTCCTCTACGGCTTCCGTGAACGGGATCGGCTCGGGGAGGCGCTCGGCGATGCGCGGCGTCCACCGCCTCCTGATACGCGGCCTTCGCCGCTTCCGCGTCCAGGTACGCGCTCTGCCACTCAGCCAATCGGGCTCAGCCTCCGCCATCCGTCGATCCGCGGCACGCCAATCGGCTAGTGCAGCACTGGCGATGGCGCGGTATGGCATCGAGCCGATTGTGGCGGTACGAGAGACCGCCCACAAGGGAAGCTCGCTGACGGGTCGGTTGACAGGCTTGCAGCGCCCGGCTGCGCGAGCCGTCCTCCGTCGAGGACACGGCGTCAGGTCTGGTGTGGCTCACCCTCGTTCGTCTTCGGGACCCAAGGCTGGTGGACGCTGAGAGCCAGTCGCCAGGCACCTTCCTGCAGGATGTACGTCGACGCGATACTGCCTTCATACGGTTTCGCGTCGCCCTTCCTGACGCCCCGACCGTGGTACGCGAGGATCACGCAGTCGGGGGTGATCTGACGTGACTCCACGTCCGACATCTCGACGTCGCTCCATGGCGCGTCGGCGGGCATCGCGACCGCTTGGCGCTTCTCCAGGAAGCCCATCGGCTCGATGACGATCAGGCCGCCATCCGCCACGTGACGTTCGAAGTACTCCGGCTGATCAGCTTGCGTCCAGAACCCCTTCTCGATCGCCAGGACGTCGTCGGTGTTGCTCATCTGAGGTCGTCCTTCCAGGCGGTGACTCGCCCGTGGCGGCGGGTCATGGAGGCGACTCAAGCCCGTTTCGATCGCTGGGACTTGGTCTCACCGTGCTCCGCCCGCTGCTTGTTGACGGTCCGGGCCGCACGCTCCTCGGCTTCCTCCTCATGGACGCCGCGATCCTCGTACGACTCCTCGACGTGCTCTTCGTACTGTCGCTCTCGCTTGCCGCTCCACGCGTTCCGTGGCGATGTCCCCTCCATCGGTCTGGGACCGTTGGCGGCCACCGTGCGCCGCGATCCTGGACGGGGCCGGGGTCATCAGGTCGGCCATAACGCGCGTGGGGAAGGCCGCAATTTCAGATCGCGTGCTCGAATGTCGAGGACGAGTCCTGCTCGGCGGGATCGGTCCTGGTTCGAGGGCGGCGTGTCGTTTTGCAATGACGACGAAACACGGCCGTCGAACCCTGTTCCATCCACGAACAGGGCGAATCGGCATCGTTGGAGTGACAGCGGTTCGCGGTTCGATCACAAACGGTTCAGCCGGGTCCGCGCACCCCCCACCGCCGAAAGGAGTCCGAAGTGGCCACGACCTCGACTCGGAGAGCGCCATCGAACGCTGGACGCTCGCCTGATCCCAGGCTCGATGCCCGCAGCGGCGAGATCCAGAGGTTCGGCACGCTGCGGCAGCTGCCGATCGGTCTCCCGGACAAGACGAAGGTCGCCAGCTGTGACGTGCTGAATGAGATCCTCGCGGACAGCATGGTGCTGGCCAGTCTGTACAAGAAGCACCACTGGCTCGTCGCGGGGCCGACCTTCTATCAGCTGCACCTGCTCTTCGACAAGCATGCTGAAGAGCAGACCGAGCTCGTCGACCTGCTTGCCGAACGGGTGCAGAGCCTGGGTGGGATCGCCGTCGGCGATCCTCGTCATGCAGCGGAGCTGACCACGATCCCCCGGCCTCCGAACGGCGCCGAAGAGGTATCGCGGATGGTGGACCGGACCCTCCAGGCTCACGAGATCGTGATCGAAAAGGTGCGTTCGGCCATCACCGAGACCGAGAAGAGTGAGGACTGGGGGTCCAACGACCTCCTCATGGGTGATGTGCTGCGTCGTCACGAGCTGCAGGTCTGGTTCCTGGCGGAACACGTCGTGGATGTGCCGCTCATCGACTGACGCCGCCTGCAACCGGCCGCCAGGTCACGCAGTGGTCCGGCCGCCAGGTCAGGCCGTGGTTCAGGACGATCCCTTCGCCAAGTCCTCGAACTCGCTCTCGTGCTGAGCGATCTCGGCTTCGGTCGCATGGTCCAGATCGACGAACTCGTTGCGAGCCTCACGTAGTACCCGGATGACTTCGTCGAGCTTGAGCGCCACGGTCTTGCTTTGACGATTGGCGCTGTTCTGGATGACGAACACCATCCAGAACGTGATCACGGTCGTCGTCGTGTTGATGAAGAGCTGCCACGTGTCCGAGAACCCGAACAAGGGGCCCGTGCACAGCCAGCCGATCACGAGGACCACCGACGCGATCAGGACCGGAGCTGTCCCGAGCCACGCGGTGGCTCGGTCTGCCAGGCGGTCGAACTGGTCGCTGACCGTATGCGGGTGTCGTTCCTTCACAGCCATGCGCGGAGCGTGCACCTCGATCAGGTTCGAGGGCGAGACAGTCTCGATCGATTTCGACGCATCGACATTGCAACCGCCATCGACCATCCGGACCAAGCTGTCAGACGGTTGTTACGAGTGACCGGTCTTTCGTTGCGGGCACTGCTGTTCCCGGGGGCCAAGGTAGGACTCCGCCCCGTCGGGGCATCGACCATGCGGCACGACCACAGGAGATGTGGCACGACGCGCATGAGATGGAGGTAGGTCATGAGCATCATCGCGTGGATCGTCCTTGGCGCGATCGCCGGGTACATCGCAGGGTTCCTCGTCAAGGGTGACGAGGGCCTCGGCATCATCGGACACATCGCCCTGGGCATCGTCGGCGCCCTCGTCGGCGGATTCCTGGCCAGCGTCCTGTTCAACACGAAGCCGATCGACGGCGCATTCGACGTCAGTTCGATCGTCGTCTCCGTCATCGGCGCGGTCATCGTCGGTCCTCGTCGTCGGCGCCGTGACCGGGCGCACACGCAGCGGCCAAGGATCGCTCTGACGCACGACGGCTTGCCTAGGCGAGCCGGACCGTTCATCAAGGGAACGCCCGCCGGCCCAGGCGGGCGTTCTCCTTGCCACCGATGCTCGTCCGACGGCTGTTTCCGCTTGCGATGCCGATGCAACGCCAGCCGCTGCGCTGTTCATCGTGTGTGAGAACGACGACGGCTACGGTGGAGCCAGGTCGGTGCGTCAACTGTGGGAATCGCACCGACCACTTCCCAAAGGCGGGGGCTGATGACGGGGCCTCCGCCGACCAGACGGGCGGCCCGGGAACCCTCCCCGAGTCGCCCGTCTCCTTGCATTCGCGCCGGTCGATGCGTCACGCACGATCGATCCCAGACAGGAGCGGAACCATGACGACCCTTACCAACACGAAGGATTCGGCCTCGGCGGTCCTCGACGACGTCAGTGATGACGTCGCCACGGGCGCCAGTCGAGCGATGGAGGCAGCCGGACGCGTCGCCAGCACCGTCCGGGACGCGGCCGAGTCGACCGCCGAGCACGTTCCAGACGCGGCATCCGCCGCGCGGGACCTGCTTGCCGAGGTCGACGCGCAGATCCAGGCCGGATCCGACGAGACCCTGGCGGTCGGAGCGACCTTGTCGTTCGGCATCGCAGCAGGGCTGCTCATCGGCGGCGCGAGTCGACTTCTGGTCATTCGCAGCCTCGACTTCCCGCCGCTGCGATCGCGCTGACGCTGATGAGTCGCGCGTCGTCGGGAGCTGGCCGTCGCCGCTTGCAACGCAGCTGAGAGTCGAATCCCGGGTCGAGCGGCATCGCGCGTGACGTCGCTCGACCTACGGTCAGCGCACGCACCCGCCTCGGGAGCACACAGGGAGGTCCAGACCATGGACGACGTGAAGAAGACCTATCGAGAGACCGAACAGGACGCCAAGGAAGCCTGGCGCCAGTCCGACGGCGATGAGGACCTCGGCGACAAGGTCGGCAACGCCGGCGACGAGATCCGCAAGGACCTCGGCAACGCGGGGGACCAGATCGACCGGAAGACCGATCGCGGATAGTCGATCTCGATCGAGTTCCAAAGGACCTCCGGCGTATACGCCCGGAGGTCCTTCGCTATCTCATCACTGGCACACCGATGCAACGAGCGCCATCGCACACCGTTCGGGGGTGGCACGTTCCGAGGGCCACCCTTGAGCGATGACGCCCATCGGAGACTCCGCTCCACGCCCAGGCGGGCGAGGTCCACGGCAAGTTGATACCTCACTCGGAGGCCGATGACCGTTTCCTGAGCGTGGTGGCCCACGAGCTGCGGCACGCCCGTCACGACCATCGTCGGCCGCCTCGAGCATCCTCGCCGCGGACCGCCTCGATCCACGGCGTCGACGAGCGGTGACCCACGATCTGCTCGCCGAAGCAGGACGGCTCTACCGGCTCATCGAGGGTCTCCTGCTCGTCGAGGAGGCGTCCCGCACCAGGCTCGCCCCAGACCGCGAACCGGTCGACGTCAGCCGACTCGTGCGTGACCTGATCGGGCGCGAACGGCCGTTGCTCGCCGACCATCGTGTCGTGTTCATCGGGCTCGGCGACGTGGTGGCCGGATCCGCCGACGCGACCTTCATCCAACATGCGGTGCGGAATCTCCTGGAGAACGCCGTCCGCTATGCGCCGTCCGGAGGACCCATCGAGGTCACCGTGATCGAGACCGACGACGAAGTGGTGGTTCGCGTCGTCGACGGCGGCGATCACGCTGGGACGGGAAGCCCGGTTGACGCATTCGCCATCATCGGCGGTCCACCAGACCACGACAGCGCAACGGGCTGGGGCCGGACTGGGCCTGATGGTGGTCGACCGGTTGGTGACCGCCATGGGCGGTCGAACCTTCGCGGGAGGACGACCCGGCCGGGGATCAGCGTTCGGATTCGCCCTGCCGCGCTCGGCCTGATCGGGTCGATCTGCCGCCCTCGGCGGTGCCACGGCATCGGCGTCGATGCGCGGGGAGCCACGCGCGAGGAGATCGAGGATCGCGTTCGTCTCGGATCGTGCTGGCCACGCTGGTCGACGCGCCGTCGTCCGTGTCCTGTGCCGGGCGACTTGCGCCTCCGACCCGACCCTCGACATACGCGTCGATGACCGCTGGGTGCACGTAGCTTGCCCGGGCGACGGCGGGAGAATTCCCGAGGCGATCGGCCGTCGTCCGCATGGCGGCGGCCGACGTTGCGTCGGGCAGGACCCGGAGCGTCCGGGGCTGGCATCGACTGAAGGGCCCGATACGCGAGCATGGTCCCGGCCCAGGTCCTGAAATCCTTGGCCGTGAACGGACCCCCGCTGACTCGGCGCAGGTAGTCGTTGACGTCGTGCGATCCGACGGAACACACCAGGCCGTCGTCGTCGAGGTACTGGAACAGGTCCTGCCCGGGGAGTTCCTGGCACCGTCTGACGATGGTGGCAAGTCGACGGTCGTGGAGTCCGACGTCGTGTCGTTGGCCGGACTTGCCGCGGAACCTGAACGTAATCTCGCCCCATCGATCCGGGCGTGGCGGTCGCGCAACGTCGTCAGGCCGAACGATCGGTTCAGCCGGGCATATTCCTCGTTCCCGACGCGGATCAGGGTCAACTCCAGCAGGCGGACGACGGCGGCGAGGACCTTGTCGCGTGGGAGACCACGGCGCGACAGGTCGGCATCGCAGCGCCTCCGGATCCTCGGCAGGGCTCGAGCGAAGGCCACCATCCGGTCGAACTTGTGCCGATCCTGTCGGCGAAGCCAGAGCGGGATGGTATCGGTACTGCTTGCGACCCCTCGCGTCTCGACCCGTCGCCTGGAGATGGCCGTCTGCTTCGGGGCAGATCCACACGTCGGTCCATGCCGGTGGGATGGCCAGTGCGCGGATCCGCCCGAGCGTTGGGTCGTCGGCGACCCGCTGACCATCGACGTCCCGGTAGCTGAATCCCGGCCCGCCCGCCGGCGCGAGATCCCCGGTCGATCGTCCTGGCTATGCCGAAGCCGAACCTCCGTCGACCCGGTCGTCGAGGCGTCGCCCACCGTGTCGTGTTCCGCTCGACACACGTCGCACCACCTGCCTCAACCGTGCGCGTTCATCGGGCAGGACCCATTCGATATCTCGCTGCAAGGCGCCCGGCCCTCCGCGGAGTGGTTCCTGCAGGAGCGGCGTCCTATCGTCATGTCCGGCGACAATTGGTGAGATGACCAGTTTCTGGGGCGAACGTCGACCTGAGCCCGGCCCGGCGTCACGGGCCGGGCTCCTTCACGACCCAGGACTCGCCACACGCATCGTGGAGCGACCCTACCGCGCGGCCCGGATCGACAGTGGTCGCGACCCATCAGCTTGGACACGTCGCGACCACGGCCGGGGATCGGGATCCGACGAGCCGCTGCTTCGGAGCCGCGTCGCTGACAAGCGGACAGGTAAGCGCCTCGTACGAGTCCGTCATCCGCACCGCCGAGAACACGATCCTGCGACCGACGTCCGGATCGGCATCGCGGTCCAGGCCGTCGACGCCCTGGAGCCTGAAGGCCATCCCCGCGACATCGTCAGCCGAAGAAGCCGTCGACGCCTTCGCGGATGATCTCGGGCAACGCTCCGATCCGTCGCGCGATCACGGGGGTCCCGCAGGCCAGCGCCTCGATCGCGACCAGACCGAATGGCTCTGGCCAGGCGCCCGGCATGAGCGACGCGAAGCTCGACGCGACCAGCTCGTCTCGATCGGCCTGGTCGAGCTCGCCGAGGAATTCCACGTCGCCGCCGGCGGCGTCGAGGGCGGGCCGGAACACCGAGTCGTGGTAGTCGCGCTCGGGCACCCGTCGGGCCGACCTTTGCCGCGATCCGGAGCGGCGCCCGGATCGATGCGCGATCTCGATGGCGTCGACGACGCCCTTCTCCGGGGCGATGCGACCGACGAAACAGAGGGCATCGGACCGTCGCCGTTCGACGGAGCGTCGATCAGGGTCAGCCCGTTGTGGATGACGGTCCACGGCACTGCCGGGTGGGTCGATGCCTGGTTGTCGCTGATCGCAACCAGGCCTCCGGTCGCGCGTCGGAGCGACTCGGTGGCCCAGGGGAGTATCGAGACGACCGTGGAACGTCGAAACGACCGGGACCGGCGACACTCGCGCGAGCAGCAGACTGGCCCACTCGAGATGCGAGTGGATCATATCGACGAGTCCGCCTCGTCGAGCACGGCCTGGATGGTCGACAGGACGTAGGGCATCGGATCGCCGCGGAAACCCCGTCGGTCGAAGCGCTTCAGCGACGGTCGGCACGAGTCGACCGGGCACGTCCGAATCGCCGCTGGCGAACGTCGTCACCGTGATGCCCTCGACGCGCCAGCTCCACCACGAGCTCATTCACGATGCGTTCGGTCCCGCCGTAGGCCGGCGGTGGGACACGCTCCAGAGGCGGTGCGACCTGGGCGATCCGGAGTCGACGGGACATGGCTTGGATACCTCGGGATGCGGATCGCCGGCTCGAGCGACGATTCCAGCCGCACCGAACCGGCCCCGGCTCGAGCACAGCTCGCCGCACCATGCCGACCGCTTACAGTCGCGTGACAGACGGCATCGAGCGCGCCGACCGTTCGGGCGCCTCGCTGATCCGGACGCATCACCGTCGTGAAGATGTCGCCCACGACCTCGGTCCGACTATCGAACTCGATCAACGATCCGTCGGCACTCGGCATCCTGAATCTGCGAGACGATCGACGCCGGCCTGCCGGATGATCGGGAGGTACTCGAGGACACGACCACTGCCGCCAGGGGTCACGAATTCCTGCCAGTGATGACCGACGAGCGGGCTGCCGAGCAGGACCTGCGCCGCCTCATCGGCCTCCAGGATCAAGGCGTCGTCGTCATAGCGGGACCATCGGCAGGGATCGGTCGAGCCACCAACCGTCTCCTGGCTCTCGAGCGCCCCATGGCATCGCGTCGGACCCGCCACACATCGCCGTCGACCACCACAGACGCGTGCGGGTAGAGCCGTCGCAGCCGAAGGGCAAGACCATCGACGGTCGGCTCGGACATCCGTGCCAGGAGGACCTCGGCGTATCGGCGAAATCCGTCGTCATCGTCCGGTTCCGCGGTCAGCACCGTCGGGCGGCTGCGGGATGGCGCGTGGATCGCGATTCCTCCGCCAGACGAAGGACGACGACGAGGTCCGCACGCCCCCGCGTCGCGTGGACCTCGCAGGCGATGACCTCGCCACTGCTCGGTCGGATCAGGATCGTCGCGGTCAGGTCGTGACCCTGCTGCAGCACTTGCACGAGGGCCTGGGCGTCATCGAGGCTCCCTGGAGCGACGAAGTCCGAATAGTGTCGCGGGTCGAGGATCGGATCGTCGATCCCGAGCAGGCTGCGGGCCGCGTTGTTCGCGGAGGTGATCCAGCCGTCCCGATCCAGCGTCAGCGTCGCGAGGTGAGGGTCAGACCACCAGGTCCCATCATCGGGCGTCCATCCTCCATCTCGATAGACGTACCAGGAGGCGGGCTCTCCGGAGATCTGGCGAGGTCGCACGACCGCGCGGGGAAACAGTCGTCGCAACCGTCCCTGGAATGCCTGCGGGTCGGGATGCGACCCATCCCCGCGCGAGCAGGGTCACATGTTCGCGAAACGCTCGATCACTCGTCGGGATGGTCCGGATCGTCGGAAGCACGCGCGCGAACCCGTCGTCCCGAGGTCAGCCGATGAGCGCCGACGGCGGATGCTCGATCGACTCGGGTTCGACGCCGATCGAGGAAGGCGGCTCGACGTCGAGCAGATATCCGATCCCCTGGAATGTTCGGATCCTGCCCGGCTCACCGGGCTCGGCGCCCAACTGCGACGGACCCGAGACACCCAGACGCGCAGATACTGCAGGTCGTCGCGGTACTCGGGTCCCCAGACCTTGGTCGGAGCTCGGTGTGCAACACGACCTTGCCCGCGTTCGCCGCGAGATGTTGCAGCAGCAGCCACTCGGTCCGCGACAGCTGCGACCAGCTCGCCGTCTCGCGTCACCATCCGCCGTTCGAGATCGATCTCCACGTCATCGAAGGCCAGGATGCCCGCTCCAGGTTGCGCGCCAGAGGAGCGCGCGCAGGACCGCTCGAACACGCGCGGCAAGTTCATCAGGGTGGAATGGCTTGGCGATGTAGTCATCAGCTCCGAGGTCGAGACCCATCGCCTTGTCGGCCGTGGAGCCTTCGCCGTCAGGAGGATGACCGCGACGGGCCGACGTTCGCGGAGCTGCCGCATGACCTCGATCCCATCGATATCGGGCATGACGATGTCCAGCAGGATGATGTCTGGTCGGACTTCCTCAGCCTTCTGCAGGGCCTCCTCGCCGCCATGGCCGTGACGACACGAAAGCCCTCTTCGCCGAGTGCGATCGACACCAGTTTGGTGATCCGTGGCTCATCGTCGGCGACGAGGACGAGGGGTTTGGTACTCACCCGGCGCCTCCTGGGTCGGTGACATGATGACGTACTCGGGCAAGCACGTTCAAGGGTTGCTCACCCAAGTTGTGCGGGCAGACGACCCCCGTGCAAGCCGCCATCGAGCGCGACTGGGATTACAGGTACGTTGCAATGTTCCTGGCTCGTCGCGCGAGCAGTCGGTCACAGGGCGACCTCGGAGCGCTGGGCCCCACGGTCGTGTCCACCGAGCGGGCTCATCGACTCGAGTTCATCCTCGACATAGGTCGCCAGGGTGAACCCGAATTCGGCGCCGTCAGCTCCTCGCGACCGCGCCCACATCGTGCCGCCCATCGCCTGGACGAGTTGCTGACAGACGAACAGCCCGATCCCTGCGCCCGGCGCGGTCGTGTCCCGGGCCGATCGATAGTAGAGATCGAAGAGGTGCTCGGCTTCCTCGGGCGCGGAACCCGGTCCATCATCTTGCACGGTCACCGAGACCCATGGCGCGTCATGCCGGATCTCGATCGAGACATGCGCTTGATCCCCGGCGTACTTCATCGCGTTGGCCAGCAGATTGCGCATGATCTGTGCGAGGTGCATCTTCATCGCCGGAGACGACCGGGATCGGTTCGATGGTGGCGACGTCGATCGTCGCCGCCGGCCACATCGCCCGTTCGCGTGTCACGACATCGTTCATCGACCCGGTTGACGAGGATCGGGCGTGGCCCGAAGAAGTCGGCGCCGCGCTCGACACGTGCCAGGACGAGCAGGTTTTCGATGAGTCCTGCAGTCGTTCGGATTCGTCCGCGAGGTCGCGCAGAGATCTGCCCGCGTGCGGTCATCGAGCTCCCCCTCGCGCCTGGCGAGGACTTGGCTCCTCCGTAGATCGACGTGATGGGCGTGCGCAACTCATGGGACAGCACGCCGATGAACCGGTCACGGATGAGATTCGCCTCGTGCCTCCAGGTGACGTCGGAGATCAACGCGAGCTGACTAGGTCGCCCCTCCAACTCGAACTGCGTGATGACGACTTCGGCCGGGAACGTCGAACCGTCCGATCGGTGGCCGACCGTTTCGAACCGTCGCACGGCGCGAGATCGATCGGGCCATCCGGTCGCACCGACGGCATCAGGTCCACCAGATCGTTGATCCAGCGACCGACCAGCGCGCGCTCGTCCTGATCGAACAGCTCCGCGGTCGAATGGGTGGACCACGTCACGCGTCCCGCCTCATCCGTCGCCACGACGGCGTTCGGGTGGGCCTCGAGAAGCGCCCGGAACCGCGCCTCGCTGGCGCGGACGGCAGCGGATTGCTGGAGGTCGACGAGCGTCTCGCGCAGGCGCCGCATCGCCCGCTCGTGAGCCACCGCTTGACTCGTCAGGGATCCCAGCAGGCCGACGACGACGAGATCGTCCTCGACGAACAGGGGTCGACCGTCGAGGTAGGCAGACAGCACGACCCCACTCGCCCTCGGCGGCCAATGGCACGTGCACGACCGAGGTCCCTGGGCGGTCGCGCGGGTGTCTCGTCGGCGACGTCTGCCCGGACCGTCGGCGACGTCTGGTCCTCGCTGAGCGATCGGTCGGCCGGCACCATCGCGCACGACGACGGTCGTGGCCCCGAGGATGGTCTGGGCCGCCAGTTCGAACCGTTGCCACAGGACGGACGGCTGTGTCGCCGTGTCTGTGGTCACCACCGATCTCGTGAGGTCGAAGGCGACGGCTCGATGGACGATGCCCGTGAGCCACCGAGGCGGTACGAAGGCCGCGAGATAGCCACATGCCGCGAGCAGGGCGAGGGCACGGCTGATCGGCTGGATCGCCCCGCTGCCCGTCCCGCCCGCCCCGGCCGAGGCGAGCCCGGCCGTCACGATGGTCAATCCGAAGAGGGCCGTCGCGATACCGGCGAGGATCAGCCGCAGCCTTGGAAGTCCCAGGCGCCGTCGCCCGAGCCGGACGAATTGGATCGCCGCTCCGAACTCGCCGATCGCAAAGTAGGCCACGACGACGAGCAGCGGGCCGACGTCACCCTGTCCTCGCAGGAGGATCGCGGTCGTCGCGACGGCGAAGCCAACGATGGCGAGCACGCTGGCCCATCGTGGGACCGGCGAGATCAAGCCGATGAGACGGAGGATGAGGACAGGCTGAGCCATGAGTGCCGCGATCGCGACGGGCGGACGATGGACGAGATGCCGGGTGCCGACCTGGGCCGAGGATGGTCAGGCCGAACAAGGCCGCGGTCGTCGCGAAGATGCCGACGACGGCGCCCTCGATCTCCGTGGACGATCGACGAACCTCCAGAGCGAGACGGCGAACAGGATGTAGAACGCGAGCTGGATCAGCAGCGTTACCGGTTCGACGGGTGCTGCGGCGCCTCGATGGGTTTGGCGGCCGCATCGTCGCCGGTCGAGATCGGTCAAGACATCACAGATAAGATGCAATGTGACTCGGGGCGACAGATCGATGACGTTCTGGATCAGTCCTCGAGCGACGACGTGTCCATGAGTGGAAGGTCGCACGATCGACGGTCGTCCCGTGCCGACGCCGTCCGATCGGAGTTCGATCGTGCCGCCGAGGGCGGGACGATCCCCCGACAGGCGTCAGACCAAGACCAGTGCCGGGGATGCCGCTACTCCTGGCCTGATCGGACCTGGCGAAGCGCTCGAAGACGCAAGACAGCTGGAGGGGTCCAGGCCGACCCCATGGTCGCTGACCACCAGACGTCCGTACCGGCGACGGGGAGCCAAGACCTTCTCCACGGGCCCTCGATCGGGCGAGTACTTGAGGGCGTTTCCGACAAGGTTCGCGATGAGGCGATGCATAGCCGGGGATCCCACGACCCGATCAGGCGAAACGGTGGTGGCACGACCGTGATCCGCGCACGTGACGCCTCACCGAACGCGGTGAGCGTGTCGCGGACGGTGGCTTCGAGTTCGACAGGCTCCGGCTCCACGCGCAACGAAGCCGTCGCGACCAGTGACGCATCGCTCAAGGTGTCCACCATCGAGACGAGTTCGACCGAGGCCGCCAAGGCATCGGTGATCCGTTCGCGAACGCGCTCGAGATCGGGGTCACCGGCTTGAACCCAACGGTCGGCGAGCACCAGCGAGCCCTCGAGCAGCGTGATCGGTTGCCGCATGTCATGCAGCGTCGTTGCCAGGAAGGTCTCTCGGAGGTTCTCGATCCGGTCGGACAGGGGCGGTCAGTCCGATGGTCGAGGCACCGTCGAGCGAATCACCGACGATCGCCAACCCGCCGACGACATCGAACGGATGGACATCGTCATCGAGCATCGCTCCGAGGGACCTCGCGATCTCCTGGCGAGCAGCCGAAACTCCGTGACCAGGCCACAGGCCCGAGACCGTGCTCGAACCGGACCTGCGCGGGTGCCCCGCCTCGTCCAGGACGGGCGGGTCGTCGCAGCGGGGCGACCGCTCCGACCGTCTGCTCCGGGATCGCGTCGCAGCAACCGCCGACGAGGGCATCGAACAGGCGCGGGATATGGTCAGCGACGGCGCCGGCGGGACGCTCCAGATGGAATGGCTGACGCGAGGCAGCCACCGACCACCGCTCGAGTATCTGGTCGCGACGAAGCGCGAGTGGATCGGCCACATGGGTCAGGTCGGCCCCCTTGGCGATCGCGCTGATCCGCGTATCCGTGTCGGACGCCGTGTCCTCGATGGCGATCATCCCTCCCGTTC
>CAVZVT010000007.1:0-439350 GCA_963778805.1 uncultured Chloroflexia bacterium
GTTTTTTCATAACTGGGGACGCAGTCCTTCGAATCGTTCGCCGGGGCGCTGGCCGCGACGGACTACCTGCGCGATATCGGTCGCTCGTACGGTGACGTGGCGGGTGCACCGGGTGCCGCTGGCGCCAGCGAACGCCGACGGGAACTCGTGGCCGCGATGGTGGCGATCGCGGACTACGAACGCGGCCTGGTGACGACCCTGCTCGACGGCCTCGGCCAGATCCCCAAGGTCACGATCCACGGCATCACGGATCCGGAGCGGTTCGCCGCCGAGCGTGTGCCCACGGTGTCCATCTCCATCGATGGCGTCCACCCGCACGATGCCGCCGCGACGCTCGGGCGGCAGGGCATCAACGTCTGGGACGGCGATTTTTACGCCACGAGCCTGATCGAGGCGCTCGGCAAGGCCGACACCGGCGGGATCCTCCGGATCGGGCTGGTCCACTACAACACGGCGGCCGAGGTCGACCGCACGCTTCGGGCCATCGAGGCCATCGCCGCGGCGTGAACCCGTGAGCGGCGCCGAACGCCCGACGATCCAGGCGCGGCTGGCCCGCGGCTTCGATCCGGTCGAGCTTCGTCGGATCAAGCGGCTGTGGGTCCGGCACTCGATCGCCGAAGACCGTCGCGACATCGACGGGCTGATCGCGACCCTGGCCGCGACCTGCGTCTACGAGATCGTGCCGACCGGGCAGCGCTGGGTCGGGCACGACGGAGCACGGTCGTTCTACACGGAGCTGTTCGCCGCCTTTCCGGACAACGCGTTCGCCCTGACCGAGATCGTCGTCGGGCCGCAGGGCGTGTTCGAGGTCGCGACGCTCACGGGCACGAACCTGGGACCGTGGGCGGGCGCGCCCGCGTCGGGGATGCCGGTCAGCCTCGAGGTCATCATCTTCTTCCCGTGGGACCCGGTCACGGAACGGTTCCTCGGGGAGCGGATCTGGTTCGACCGACCGCGGTGACCGAACCGTCCCTCGATGCCATCGTCGTCGGGGCCGGGCCCAACGGCCTCGCTGCCGCGATCACCGTGGCCCGGGCCGGGCGCTCGGTCCGGGTCTACGAGGCGGCCAGCACGGTCGGTGGCGGGACACGGACCGAGGAATTGACCCTCCCCGGGTTCCGCCACGACGTCTGCTCCACGATCCTGCCACTGGCGATCGCGTCGCCGTTCTTCCGGACCCTGGACCTTGAAGCGCGTGGGGTCGAGATCATCCACCCGGACGCACCGTTCGCCCACCCGCTCGATGGCGGTCGGGTCGCGGTCCTCGAACGGTCAGTGGCGGCCACCGCCACCCGACTCGGCGATCACGATGGACGGGCGTGGCGGCGCCTGTTCGGACCGCTGGTCCGCGCCGCCGACGACCTCGGTCCCGAGCTGCTGCGACCCGTCGTCCACATCCCGAGACATCCGTTGTTGATGGCCCGCTTCGGGCTTCCGGCGCTGCGCTCCGCGGCGGGGCTCGCCCGGTCCTCCTTTCACGACGATCCGGCTCGCGCCCTGTTCGCGGGCGTCGCGGCGCACGCCATGCTCGCCCTTGAGCGGCCACTGAGTGCCTCGTTCGGGCTGGTCCTCGCGACGTACGCCCATGCCGTGGGTTGGCCCATGGTCCGCGGCGGTTCATCGGCCGTGGCCGATGCGCTGCGTGCGGAGCTGCTCGACCTCGGCGGTGAGGTCGTCACGGACCACCACGTCACGACACTCGCGGAGCTGCCGCCGGCGCGCGCAACGCTGCTCGATGTCACGCCCCGCCAGGCGGTGGCGATCGCCGGTGATCGACTCCCGGGTCGCGTCCGACGGCACGCCGAGCAGTTCCGCTACGGCGCCGGCGTCTTCAAGATCGACTGGGCGCTCGATGGGCCCGTGCCCTGGGCCGCGGACGATGCCCGACGAGCCGCGACCCTGCATCTCGGTGGCACGCTGGACGAGGTCGCCGCCTCCGAAGCGGATGTCGCGGCCGGCCGTCACCCGGACAAGCCGTACGTGCTGTTCGTCCAGTACTCGCCATGGGACCCCTCGCGGGCACCGGAGGGAAAGACCACGGCCTGGGCCTACTGCCACGTGCCGGCGGGGTCCACGGTCGACATGACGGCGCGGATCGAGGCCCAGGTCGAGCGCTTCGCGCCCGGGTTCCGCGACCGCATCCTGGCCCGATCCACCCTCGCCCCGGCCGCGATGGAGGCCCACGATGCCAACTACATCGGCGGCGACATCAACGGCGGCATCCAGGACATCCGGCAGCTGATCTTCCGGCCGTGGCCGTCGCTCGACCCGTATCGGCTCGGTAGGGATGGGTTGTATCTGTGCTCGTCATCGACACCGCCCGGGGGTGGCGTCCATGGCATGTCGGGGATGCTGGCCGCGCGCTCGGCGCTGCGCCACGAACTACGTTGACGGCCCCGGTAGCTGACCCGCTCAACTCGCGACGCAGCCACACACCGATGATCAAGGCGCCGATCGCCGGTACGACGGCCCACATCACGAAGACCGCGATCAGCAGCGTGACCACGACCTGGAGATCGGCCAGGCTTTCCTGGATGACGCCACTCCGGATCCGCGCCGTCAGGACGTCGACCTGGGACCCGAGCGCCTCGAGCGAATCGGCGTTCTTGAGGAGGGAGTCGCGATTGTCGAGCAGGGACGCGGACAGGACCTTCAACCGTTGATCCAGCCCGTCGATATCGGTCCCGAGCTGGCTGACGAGGTCCGCGGCGCGGAGCAATGGCTGGTTCCCGAGGATGTTGATCCCCCGGAACTGGTCCGAGATCCCGCCCAGTTGCGGTTGGACGTTCGCGATCGTCGTCGCGGCCTGATCGAGCGCGGATGACGTCCGACTGATCGTGACCGCGAACGACTGGGCCGAGGCGCTGGCATCGTGCAGGGCGGTCGCGGTCCGGTCGAGCGTCGTGGTCAGCTCGGCGATCGATGCCTCGGCGCGGTCCGCGGCAGCGCCGATCCGCGTGTTCACGTAGACCAGTCCGGCGAGCCCGATGATGGCCACCACCAGGCCCACCATCCCGTAGAGGATGAGGGCCGTGCTGATCCGCCGGAACCCGCCCCGCAGACCTCCCGAGTTCGACGTCGTGGTCGTCATCGATCCCATGCTACCCGGTCGCCGACCGCCGTCGGTAGCACGCGCACATCGGGGACGAGTTCCGACGCGTATTCGGCGAACGCGGCGGGTGGCTCGACGAGGCGTTCCGGATAGACCCGACCCATCGCGTGCGGCCAGTACGTGCCCCAGTGGACGGGCACGGCCGCGCGCGGACGGATCAGGCGCAACGCCTCGGCCGCGCGCAACGGATCGAGATGCAGACCGCGACCCAAGGTCGGTCCCCAGCCCCACACCGGGATCAGCGCGACATCCACCGGTGCCGGCAGCGCCGCCATGTCGTCGAACAGGTCGGTGTCGCCCGCGAAGTACACGCATCGACTGCCACTGAGGACGTACCCGATCGCGGGCGCCGTCGGACCGATGGGCGGCCGGAACCCCGAGTGCAACGCCTTCACGGCCGTGATCCGGACGCCGCCGAGCTCGATCGTGTCGCCGGCGGCTTGTTCGTGGATCTTCGTGAAGCCGACGCTGCGCATCCAGGGTCCGGCACCCGCCGGCACGTGGATCCTCGTGTCACGACCGATCGCGCGAAGGGACGGGACATCGAGATGGTCCCAATGCAGATGCGAGATGAGCACGACATCGACGCCCTGCAGCCGATCGCGGGAGGGCACCGGCTCGACTCGTCGAAGTGGCCCGACGCGAGCGCGCGTCACCGGGTCCGTGACGATGCGGAGACCATCGAGGTCGATGACGAGCGCGGAGTGACCCAGGAAGTCGATCGCCAGCGGCGGACTCATGGAAATGGGAGCGGACTCACCGCCACGTGCTGCGCGCGGCATCCGGGTACAGGCGGACGCGACGATAGGGCTCGCGACCGCGGGATCGCGACACGAGGTTGGCGCGCTCGGCCATCTGGTGCTGGAGCCGGCGGATGTACGCGTTCTGCGGCGCGAGCTCGACCGCTTCGGACGAGGACAACACCATCCCGATGGCGTCCTCGGCTTCACGGAGGGCGGCTTCGCGAGGGTCGATCTCGAGCGAGAAGATCGAGGTGAGGCTCGACTGCATCTGCGTGATGGTGTTGCTCTTGAGGACATAGATGGGCATCGCCCGATCCTCGGCGTCGCGGAGCATCGGGGTCTTCTGCTTGTACTCGTTCTTGAGGGTCATGACGACATCGGCTTCATCGACGTCCCGGGCGATCACCACAGGGAGCTGCAGGTCGCGGATGGCCTGCTCCAGCCGTTTGCGACTGATGCCCTGCGGCAGGATGCGCAGCGTCGGCAGCGGCGAGCCGCCTGGCACCAGGACGGTCTCGCCCCGGGGACCCTCCTCGGCACCGACCGGAAGGTCGGCGTCGTCGTCGAGGTCGAGGTCGTCCGCGTTGACCGGACCGGTCCCCTCCTCGGCCTTGTGCGCGTTGAGGGCGCGGGTCGCCTGGTCACGCCAGGCCTTCTGTCGCTCGAGTTCGCGGGCCTCCCGGGCTCGCGTCTCGGCCGCGGACATGGTGCCGGCCCGCTCGAGCGGACCGCGATCGGCGATGTCGCCAGACACGAACGGCACGTCCGCGATCGGCGGTCGACCCGCGAACCGCTCACCGGGCATCACGCCGGGTGTGCCACCCTCCGATACGGGACCGCGGGGCGAGCTCTCGCGCCCGGACCCGCCACGGGTCTGGCGCCAGCCACCGGACGCGCCGGGCCGGTAGCCCGGTCGGAACCCGGCAGCGCCGCGGTCGGCCTCGCGATACCCACCGGTCCGATACGAGCCTTCGCCGCGCCATCCGGGCTCCATCCGCCACGGCGATCCCGTGCCGACGAGACCCGCGAACCGTTCCGCACCCAGCTGTTCGCGGGGCGACGGACGGGCCCGGCCCTGGCTTCGATGGACGCCTTCCTCATCGCGCCAGCGCAGTTCGGGCGCGACCTGGTCGCCGCGAAGCATCGAGTCCACGGTCTCGGCCACGTCGCTGTGGACCGCGACTCGTTCCCGGTCCTGGATCTCCACGATGACGTCGAAGGTCGGCGGCGCCTTGCGCTCGAGGACGCTCTTCTGGGTCCGTCGGCGTCGTGCCTCTTCGTCACCGAGCGTCACGCTGCCGATGCCGCCGATCAGGTCGGACAGGGTCGGGTTGAGCATCAGGTTGTCGAGGTTGTTGCCGTGCGCGGTGCCGATCAACTGGACACCGCGTTCCGCGATCGTCCGGGCGGCCTGCGCCTCGAGTTCGGTCCCGATCTCGTCGATGACGATGACCTGGGGCATGTGGTTCTCGACGGCCTCGATCATCACCTCGTGCTGGAGCGACGGGGTCCGGACCTGCATCCGCCGGGCCTTGCCGATCGCCGGGTGCGGGATGTCGCCATCGCCCGCGATCTCGTTGGAGGTGTCGACGACGACGACCCGCTTGCCGAGGTCGTCGGCCAGGACGCGCGCGGCCTCGCGCAGCATCGTGGTCTTGCCGATGCCGGGACGACCCATGATGAGGATCGATCTTCCCGGTCTCCACGAAGTCGTTGATGATCTCGATCGTCCCGTAGACGGCTCGCCCGATCCGGCACGTCAGCCCGACGACCTTGCCCTTGCGGTTGCGGATGGCGCTGATCCGGTGGAGGGTCCGCTCGATGCCGGCGCGGTTGTCGTCGCCGAACGTGCCGATGTGCTCCACGACGAAGGCGATGTCGCTCTCGTCGATCTCGCGGTCCAGCAGCATCACTTCCGAATCCGGGAAGCGCGCCTCGGGCCGCCGACCCAGGTCCATGACGACCTCGATCAACGTGCTCCGGTCCGGCAGGGCATGGACGGCCGCCACGATCTCGGGTGGCAACGCGCCCAGCAGGGCATCCAGATCGTCCATGGTTTCGAGCTGGCGGCCGTCGTCTGGCACTGACGCCTCCGTATCGGGGTCTTAGCGGACGCCGGCCGGCACGAGAGCCGGTTCGGCGACGCGAACGAGCGTTTCCTTCATGAGCAGCGTGACACTCGCGATCGAATCGAAGCCGGCTTCCTCCAGTCGCCGATCGATCGGTGATTCGTAGGTTCGCACGGGAGCGATCACCCCGTGTTCCGAGTGCCGTCCGTCCTTCGCGACCGCCGCGGCGATGACGCCCAGACCGAACCCGATGAGGGACGCGGTATCCGCCTCCGGGCGGGCGATGACCTTGAGGTAATGCGGCTGGTCTTCCTTGGCGACCCCGACCTGCAGGAACCCGGCGAGTTGCGTCCCGTCGCGTCCGCCACCGACCGTTTCCTGGACGTACCCCTCGACGTCGGCGAACCGCAGGATCGGGGCCAGGCTGGATCGCGGGACGCGCCAGTGGGTGCCCTGTCGTTCCCAGTCGGCGAGCCGGATCATCTCGAGCCGCGCCACCGGGTTGGGCGTCGCTGCGGTGTACAGCCGCTGGAGTGCGAGCGCATCGATCGAGCCGGCCGCACGGATACCGGCCGCGGCGGCGCGTTTCTCGGTCCAGGGCGCCGGGAGCGCCTTCGATGACGGCCGCGCGAGGATCTGCTCCTCGCCGTACCGCATGAAGCCCGCTTGCATCAGCAGCTCGACGTTCCCGTCGCGATCCGCACACGCGACGTGGAACCGTGCCGCGCCGCGCTTGCCGCCCTCGCGCAGGAGCTGCTGGACGAGTCGGTAGCGGATATCGCCGGCATCCGCCATCCCCACGGCGTCGAGTTCGACGATCGTCCATTCGTCGCGGACGCTCTCGCGCTCCACGCGGACCAGGCCCGCGAGCCGACCCTCCTGCTCGTAGACGTACATCAGGTCGTTCGGCCGGAAGGCTCCGAGGGGCAACCGGAACAGGCTGAAGACCCCGATCGGCGGGCCGGACAGTGGCAGACCCAGCGAGCGCGTGTCGGCGCCGTCGGATTGGCAGAGGCGGGATAGCTCGCCGAGCGCGGCGAGGTCCGTCAGCCGCGCCGCGCGGACCTTGCCCGGGCGGCGAGCGACCGGCGAGTCGCTCACCGGGGCCTCGGCCGCTTCATCGTGGCTGGCGGGTGCGACGCGTCGGGTGGGGCCGGCGGCCTGAACCTTCGCCCGGGTCGTCGTGTTCTGAGGCCATCGCCGCGATGAGTCGATGGAACCGCGTCTCGCCCGCGAGCTCGGGGTGGAACGCGGTGGCCAGGATGTTCCGCTCACGCACGGCCACGATCCGGCCATCGTCGAGGCGAGCCAGGATGTCCACGCCGGGTCCGGTCCGTTCGATGATCGGGGCCCGGATGAAGACGGCGTGGACCGGGGTGTCGCCGAGGACCGGCACGACGAGCTCCGCCTCGAACGAGTCGAGCTGTCGCCCGAATGCGTTCCGCTCCACCGTGACATCGAGCAGCGGCAGGATCGGCGGTTCCCCACCGGCGATCTCGTCGGCGAGGACGATCATCCCGGCACAGGTCCCGAAGACCGGCGCGCCCCGTTCGGCGAACTCGAGGATCGGATCGTGGAGTCCCCAGCGCTCGATGAGCTGACGCATGGTCGTGCTCTCGCCGCCGGGCAGGATCAACCCGCTGACGTCGTCGAGGTCGACGGGTTCCCGGACGCGGACGCCCTCGATCCCGATGGACGCGAGCGTATCGAGGTGTTCGCGGAAGGCGCCCTGAAGCGCGAGGACACCGATCCTCATGACGCGGTCACCGTCGCGGGCGACGTGGTGGTCGCCCTACCAACCGCGGACGGCGAGTCGCTCCTGCTCGGGGATCTCCTCGAGGGCGATCCCGCGCATCGGGGCTCCGAGGCCCTTCGAGACCTCGGCGATCTTCTTGGGATCGTCGAAGAACGTGGTCGCCTGGACGATCGCGTTGGCCATCCGGGCCGGATCCTCGGCCTTGAAGATGCCCGACCCGACGAAGACGCCCTCGGCGCCGAGCTGCATCACGAGCGCGGCATCGGCCGGGGTGCTGATGCCACCGGCGACGAAGTTCACGACCGGCAGCTTGCCGTCGGCCGCGACACCCTTGACGAGGTCATACGGCGCACCCAGCTCCTTGGCCGCGACGAACAGCTCGTCCTCGCGCATCCCCTGGAGTCGACGGATCTCCGCAAGCACGTCCCGCAACTGGCGAACGGCCTCGACGATGTTGCCGGTCCCGGCCTCGCCCTTGGTCCGCATCATCGCGGCGCCTTCATTGATCCGGCGCAGCGACTCGCCAAGGTTCCGGCAGCCGCACACGAACGGCACTTTGAAGGCGTGCTTATCGATGTGGTTGTGCTCGTCGGCGGGGGTCAGGACCTCGGACTCGTCGATGTAGTCGACGCCGAGCGCCTCGAGGACCTGCGCCTCGACGAAGTGGCCGATGCGGGCCTTCGCCATGACCGGGATGGTCACCGCGTCCATGATCCCTTCGATCATCGAGGGATCGGACATGCGGGCGACGCCGCCTGCCTTGCGGATATCGGCCGGGCACGCGCTCGAGCGCCATCACGGCGACGGCGCCGGCATCCTCGGCGATCTTGGCTTGATCCGGGGTGACGACATCCATGATGACGCCGCCCTTGAGCATCTGGGCGAGACCCTTCTTGGTGGCCCAGGTGGACGTTTCGACGGTCATGTGGGCTTCGCTTCCTTTGGTCATTCGCGCGTGGTCGGTCGCGCGTCCGGATTATGGCACGAGCCCTCGCATCGGCCCACCCTGTGGACCGGCCCTGACCGCGACCGGCTCCGTTCCGAGCCTTGCGCGATTGCGCAAGACTCACAGCCCACTCGCGGCGCACGGCTCGCGGCGAGGCCGCCCCGAGCCTTGCGCGGTTGCGCAAGACTCACAGCCTTACTCGCGGCGCTTCCAGACCCTCTCCGACCAGATCCCGCCGGATGGTCCGTGATTTGATGCATCAGGCTGCATCAAACGGCTTGTACGGGGGCGCTGCGGCTCGGTACCTAGTTCGATGCCCAGGAAGTAAGACTGGGAGTCTTGGGCGCGCCAGGAAGCGGATCGGCCGGCTGGCCGCCGGTTACCTCGAAACCGTCCGAACCACGCCCGACATCAACTTGGTGGCCCGGCGGGCCGCCGTCGGCGAGAGTCGAGACAGCGCCTCCACGAGATCGATGACGTCCTGATCCGGGAGGCCGCTGAGCAGGTCGAACAACCGAAGGATCGTCGAGTCCGGCACCCGTCCGAGGAGTTGCAACGAGCGCTCGAGTTCGCGGGGTTCGACCTGGGGGATGAGCCCGACCGCGCGGTCGAACAACCGAACGAAGGTGAGGAACGCGCCGAGCCAGTCGTGGAGCGCGGCCAGCTCGCGATCAGCGGGGTCCAGGGCGGCGGCGGCCGCGGCTTCGCGCTCCTTGGCTTCGAGCACCGCAAGGATCGGATCGCCTTCACGGATCTTGCGCTCGGCGATGACCCGGCCGAACCACTGCCAGTGGTCGCCGACGGCCAGGTAGGCGACGCCGGCGGGTCCACGACGGCCGACGCGACGGGGTTCCGGAACGCGCTCGACGATCCCCCACGACTCCGCTTCGGCCAGCGCGAGGCTGGCAGCCCGATGCGAGAGACCGAGTGCTTCGCGGACCTCGCGCTCCGTGAGGGGCTCCTGGCGTGCCATGAGGTACGCCTGCACCCGCGCGATCGCCGGCGCGACCCCCCACGCGGCCCCCATCTCGCCCCACGCCTCGGCGAGCTCGATGCGGATGGACTCGGCCGTCGCGGAGCCACGTGGGCCGACGTCAGCCGTTGCGGACCCGTTTCGGGGCGAGCCTGCACCATCGTCCGAAAGTGGCGCCTTGACAGTAGCGAGTTTATCGTCCATAACTTGCTATGTGAGAGTAGCACGGAAGGCAGACCAGATGAGGATCCTCGCCGGCCTGCCCGAGCCGGGTGGGTTCGGACGCGCCGACCTTCGGTGCTGCACGTGACGCGGATCCGTCTCGAGACGCTCATCGATGCGCCGATCGAGCGAGTCTTCGACCTCGCCCGAGACATCGGTCTCCACGAGCGCTCGATGGTCGCCAGCGGCGAACGCGCGGTCGGTGGTCGACTCAGCGGGCTGGTGCAGGCCGGCGAGACCGTGACGTGGCGTGCGCGTCACTTCGGCGTCTGGTGGGAGCTGACGAGCCGCATCACGGTGGTCGAAGCGCCGACCAGGTTCGCCGACGAGCAAGTCGCCGGTCCGTTCCGCCACTTCCAGCACGTCCATACGTTCCGACCTGTCCCGGGCGGCACGTTCATGGTCGACGAATGGGCGCACGTCGCGCCATTCGGACCGCTCGGCTGGCTCGCCGATCGCCTCATCCTCGAACGACAGATGCGTCGCCTCCTCGAGACGCGCAATGCGTATCTCAAGCACGAGGCAGAGGCCCAGTGAGCGGCTGGGAACTCCCGGCGCCGAGAACGGATCGGGAGCGCGATCCACGACGGCTCGGGTTCGCGACGGGCGTCGTCGTCATCGCCTACGCGATCTTCCTCGGGGCGATCCGGGCCGGGTTCATCGGCATCGCGGGATCAAGCTCTGGCGACATCGGGCCGAGCGATGCGGATCTCGGCGCGCTCTGGCTCACGGTGGCTTTCGCCGTACCGGGAGTCATCGCAGTGATCGCCGCGGTCCGACGATCCGGCCCGCTCATGATCACGGCTGGGATCCTGTGTCTCGGGCAGGCGTTCATCGCCTTCAGTGGGGTGGCGCTCCCGTTCGTCGTGCCGGGGATCTACCTGATCGTGCTCGGCGCCGGAAGCGCTCCGGCCGCGAACAACGGTCGAGCGATGCTTGCCGGGATCGGCGTCGTCGTGCTGGTCCTCGCGGCGTGGGTGACGTCCCTCGGGCTGACCGCGACCCGCTGCTGGACGGCGACCGAAGGACCCGATGGCACCCTCGTCTACACGGACGTGCCGGTCACCAACGAACTGCTCTACGGCGAGACCGAGGTCGGAGGGACCGGCGTCAGCACGACCGGTGTCGCCTCCGGTTGCGAGGGCGGCTCCCCCACGGTGGCGGGTCTCGGGCTCGGCTTCTTCCTGGCCGGCATGGCCGTCGCGCTGACGGCGTGGGGCACGAGGCCCGGACGTCCCCGCTCCGACAAGCCCGGCGCCATGCAGCCGGTCGCCTAGGTCGTCGGCAGCGGCACGAACGGTCCCAGCGCCGTCGAGACCGCGACGAACAGCGGCAACCCGTCGTCGATATCGACCTCGCACGACGCGATTCGCTCGGTCCCGGTCGCCGTCGTGAATTCGTAGACGATCTCCTGGCCATCGAATGCCGTCGGGCACTCCCCGGTGAACCGATGCGACCGCAGCGCCGCGAAGTCTGTGTTCCGGATGGCCGCATCGATGGCCACGACCTGCGCGGCGGGCACGGTCCCGAGCTCGTTCGGCGGCTTGGCCGCGGCGTGGACCCGGCCGTCGCGATCGAGGATCACCGTGGTCCCGCATGGGCCGTTCACACACTCGCCGCCACGAAGCTCGACGCTCACCAGCGGGCCGCTCGCCAAGGAGCCGTCTGGCGAGCAGGCGCCGATCAGGCCGGCGACCGCCACTACGAGCCCGGCGATCGCCAGGACGGGACGGGTTCGGATGCGCAGCATGGCCGTCGGACGATAGCCGACGCCGACGGGTTCCCGCGGGGACTATCCTCGCCGCCATGCCCGTGCTGCGGACCCATCTCGACCCCAGCGCCGCCGACACGCGCGCGAACCACGACGCGATGGCCGCCCTGGTCGATGACCTGCGAGCCCGCCAGGCAAACGTCTCTGCGCGCGGTGCGGGTGGCGACGATCGCGCCATCGAGCGTCACCGCGAGCGTGGCAAGCTCCCGGTCCGCGACCGCATCGACCGCCTGATCGATCCAGGCTCTGCCTTCCTGGAACTGAGCCCGCTCGCGGCCACCGGGCTGTACGACGACGAGGCCCCGAGCGCCGGGATCGTCACCGGCATCGCACGGATCGAAGGGACGACGTGCGTGATCGTCGCCAACGACGCGACCGTCAAGGGCGGCACGTACTACCCGATGACGGTCAAGAAGCACCTTCGCGCGCAGGAGATCGCGCTCGAGAATCGGTTGCCGTGCATCTATCTCGTCGACAGTGGCGGCGCGTTCCTGCCGCTCCAGGCGGACGTCTTCCCGGACCGCGATCACTTCGGGCGGATCTTCTACAACCAGGCGCGGATGTCGGCCGCCGGGATCCCGCAGGTCGCGCTCGTCATGGGCAGTTCGACGGCCGGTGGCGCCTATGTCCCGGCCATGAGCGACGAGACCGTCATCGTCAAGGGGACCGGCACGATCTTCCTGGGCGGCCCGCCACTGGTGAAGGCCGCCACCGGCGAGGACGTCACGCCCGAGGAACTGGGTGGGTCCGAGGTCCACGTCGCCAGATCCGGGGTCGCCGACCACGAAGCCATCGATGACGACCACGCGCTCGCCCTCGGGCGGTCGATCGTCGCGAACCTCAACCGCCGAGCGCCGACACCGCCGTGGGACCTCGCGCCGCCCGACGCGCCCGCCGTCGATCCGACCGGGCTCTATGGCGCGGTGTCGGCCGATCCACGCCGGCCGGTCCCGGTCCGCGAGATCATCGCGAGGCTGGTCGATGGTTCGCGGTTCCACGACTTCAAGCCGCGCTACGGCGAGACGCTGGTCACCGGGTTCGCACACATCGGCGGCTATCCGGTCGGCATCGTCGCCAACGACGGCATCCTCTTCAGCCAGTCCGCGCTCAAGGGCACCCACTTCATCGAGCTCGCGTGCCAGCGTCGGATCCCGCTCGTCTTCCTCCAGAACATCACCGGGTTCATGGTCGGGCGCGAGTACGAGGAAGCCGGGATCGCGAAGGATGGCGCGAAGCTCGTGATGGCCGTCGCCAACGCCGAGGTTCCCAAGTTCACGGTATTGATCGGCGGGTCGTTCGGCGCTGGCAACTACGCCATGGCCGGCCGCGCCTACCAGCCGCGCTTCCTCTGGACATGGCCGAACAGCCGCATCTCCGTGATGGGCGGACAACAGGCGGCCCGCGTCCTCTCGACGGTCCGTGGCGGGTTCGCGGACGATCAGGACCGCGACGCCTTCGAGGCGCCGATCCTCGAGACGTACGAACGCGAAGGGTCGCCGTACTTCGCGACCGCCCGGCTGTGGGACGACGGGGTCATCGACCCGCTCGATACCCGGCGCATCCTGACGATGGGTCTGGAGGCCGCGCTCCACGCGCCGATCCCGGAGACTCGATTCGGGGTCTTCCGGATGTGACACGCCTCGCGGACATCGAGGACGTCGAGGTCCGGTAGCATCCGGGCATGCCGCGTGTCAGCCGATTCTCGATCGCGCCCGTGCGAAGCCTCGGACTTGAGCACCCGGATTCGATCGATGTCACCGAGCACGGTGTGGTCGAGGATCGACGGTTCTACCTGGCCGATGCCGAAAACCGCCTGGTCGATCGACTCGTCGTCGGCGAGCTGGTGCAGATCGCGACGCATACGGATCCCCAGGCCACGATGCTGCGCATGACCTTTCCCGACGGCCGCGTCATCGAGGACGACGTGCGCCTCGGCGACCCGATCGAGACGCCCATCCATGGCCGCACGGGGGTCGGGCATGTCGTGGAAGGACCTTGGACGGATGCGCTATCCCAGTTCTGCGCCCGCCCGATCACGCTCGTCCGTTGCGACCGTCCGGCCGGCACGCGCGATGGCAATCCCGTCAGCTTGATGACCGACGGCTCGTTGGCAGAGCTCGCGCGTCAAGCCGCCGTTGGCCCGGTTGACGGCCGCCGGTTCCGCATGCTGATCGAGCTCGAGGGCGGCCTGCCACACGAGGAAGACGGCTGGATCGGCCGCGCCGTCTCGCTTGGCGACGCCACGTTGACCATCACGAAACCGGTCGCGCGGTGCGCCATCACGACCCAGGACCCTGACACGGGCGTCCGCGACCTCGACACCCTCCGCACGATCATCGCCTACCGAGGGCTCCGCGAGGGCAAGAAGGTCGACTTCGGGGTCCTCGGGGACGTCGTACAGCCCGGCACGATCCGTATCGGCGACGAGGTCCGGGTCCTCGGCTGAGCCCTCGACTGACTAGCCGGAGATCTCCGCGCGTTCGGTGAAGAGCGCCGTGACGAGCAGGGCCAGGACCAGCCACACCGTGACCACGACCAGCGCGACATCCGGCTCGAGTCGGGCCGCCGGGTTGCCATTGCCGGAACCGGTCGTCGCCACCACCGCGTTGGCGGCCGTGAACGGCCCGTACTTCACGATATCCGGCAGGAAGATCGAGGCGAACCCCTCACCGAAGTACACGGCGATCCCGACGCCGATCCCGGCGAGCTGGCTCCGGGCGAGCGTCGCGATCGCAAAGCCGAGGGCACACGCCTCGGCCAGGGCCAGCCAGCCACGACCAAGCAGGTTCGGGAGCGTCCCGAGCGTCGCGCTGTCACCGACGCTGTCGGTCGGTACCTGCGCCAGCACGGCCGCGATGACCGCGACCACGACCCCGATGGCGAACGCGAGCAAGAGCCCGACGCCGACCATCACCGCGATCGAAGCGAAGGAAAGCAGCTGATACCGGCTTCGGCTCTCGCCGCGCGCGATCGCGGCCTTCAAGGTGCCCCACGTCCATTCCGACCCGGCGATCGCGGCGCCATAGACCATCGCGAAGAGCCCGCCGAGACCCAGGATGAACGAAAGCAGCAGCGTGTAGGCGCCGGGGAACGTCACGAGCAGCAGCGCCTGTCGTCCGCCGTTCGCGTCCGTCTGCTGCCGCGCCGTGGCACCCACGGCCAGGTAGATCAACGCGAGCAGACCAACGAGCAGACCGAAGGTGACGAACGTCGCGGGTCGTCGGGCGAGCTTTCGAAAGCCGGAGCGGAAGAGCCTCATGCGGCGCCACCATCGGGCGGGGTCGAAGGCGGCGGGGGTGGGACGGTGGCGCCAGCGACGCCCCATCCGACCGGTCCGGCCATCGTGCCCTCTGAGGTCTTCGTCTCTTCGCCACGCGTCAGTTCGAGGAAGAGGGACTCCAGGTCGCTGCCGGACTCGAGGCCCGAGGCATAGATCCCGGCAGATGCGAGCGCGCGATTGACCTCCGCGGCGCGATCGGCTTCGATCCGCAGCTCGAGCCAACCGGCATCCCCATCGGCGGTCGACGGCTCGTCGGCCTTGCCCATCCGGTCGAGGATCCCGCGGGCAGCGGCGACGTCATCGGGGCCGACTCGCACGCGGACGACGCCCTCGCCTTGCAGGAGCTGTTCGATCGGGCCTTCGCGGACGAGACGCCCGCCCGCGACGATCCCGAGCACATCCGCGAGCTGCTGGACTTCGCCGAGGAGATGGCTCGAAACGAACACCGTCTTGCCCGACGCCGCGAGCTGCTGGAGCGTCTCTCGCATCGCCACGATGCCGGCCGGATCGAGACCGTTGGACGGTTCGTCGAGGAGCAGCAGCTTCGGGTCGCTCAGGAGTGCGGCCGCGATACCCAGGCGCTGCTTCATGCCGAGGGAGTAGCCCTGGACCTTGTCGCGGGCTCGCTCCTGGAGACCGACGAGCTGGAGCAGCTCCTCGATCCGGGCGTTCGCCGTCTTCGCACCGGACGCCGCCAGCGCCCGCAGATTCTCGCGGGCCGAGAGGTACGGATAGAACGACGGCGACTCGATGAGCGCCCCGACCTCGAACAGGTGGCGTCGGTCGCGTCGGCCGAACGGCTGACCGAGGATCTCGATCGTGCCCGCATCTGGATGGATCAGCCCGGTGAGCAGCCGCATGGTCGTGGTCTTGCCGGCGCCGTTCGGCCCGAGGAAGCCGTAGACGACGCCACTCGGCACCGCCAGGTCGAGGCCGGCAAGGGCCGTCCGCGAGCCGTATCGCTTCTGCAATCCGTGGGTGGCGAGGGCGAGTCCTTCAGTCATGGGCGAGACCGATACTGCGGTCGCGCGGGAAGCAGTGTCAAACCACGGCCTTGGGACCGGACCAGCGGCGAACGATCATCACCCAGGCGATCGATGCCACCGCGACGAGCGGCGCCACACGGACCGCGGCGGTCACGCCGTCGCGCAGGACCAGACCGGCCATCGACCCGCCCAGATCGGGGTCACCGAGCGCCGGACCGGCAAGGATCCCGCCGACGAGGAAGACCGCGATCATCGCCGACGCGACGGCCGCCACGGGGACGCCGACCCCGATCGCGAGTCCGGCGCCCGCCGCCGACCCACGCGAACCAAGCGCCGCGGGCGTGAGTCCGGCACCCAGCAAGGCCAGTCCGGGCAGGCTCATGGCGAGCGCCCAGATCCCCGCCCCGTCGGGCGCCCCAAGCCCCTCGGGCGGCGTGATCCCGGTCGCCGCCCAGACGATCGGCCCGAAGATCAGCGCCGAGAACACCGCCCCGCGGCGGGACGCCCGGATCATCGCGAGCCGTTGTCCGCTCGGGTCCGGCTGCCACTGCGGGTCCGACGGCGAGATCACGGACCTACGCGGTTCCCCGGCGAAGACGGTGCCGCACGCTGGAACCGACGCTCGCCGCGGTGGCACTCGCGGCTCGAACCGCCTGGCGAGGATGCGACGCCCGGCGACGCGTCTCGGCATACGGCACGGTCGAGAACGACACCAGCTCGTACAAGGAGACGAAGTGCTCGGGGAGCCGTCGTTCCAGCGCGTGTTCGGCACGGCGGCGAGTCCGGAAGATCGGCGAGGCGACCCGGTCACGCATCTCCACGAAGTTGTCGAGGGCGAGCTCGGCGATCGCGTCCGCATTCGGGCGACGTCGTTCGGCGTATCGCGGCAGCGCGACCGACCAGTCGTCGCCGGTCTCCTCGAGACAGCGATCCAGCTCGACGACATCCTCGAAGGCACAGTTCATGCCTTGTCCATAGAAGGGCACGATCGCGTGCGCGGCGTCGCCCAGCAGGGCCGCGCGACCGCGAACCCACGGCCAGCAATGGACCGTCACGAGGGCACCCACGGGATTCGCCCGGAACTGCTCCGCAAGATCCGGGATCAGGTCGAGGGCATCGGGATAATCGCGCCCGAACCGCTCGGTGATCTCGGCATCGGTGTCCAGACCGGCGAACCCGGACGGCCCGTCGTTCGGCCAGAAGATCGTGGCCGTGAAACTGCGATCCATGTTCGGCAGCGCGATCATCATCGACCCGCCCCGTGGCCAGATGTGGAGCGCCTCGTGGTCCAGGGCGAAGTCGCCGTCTCGTGCCGGGATGGACAGTTCCTTGTAGCCCCAGGGCAGGAACTGCTGGCTGAAATCGGTGCCTTCGACGTGGGTGAGTCGCTCGCGAACGACGCTGTAGGCGCCGTCGGCCCCGATGACGACGTCGTGGGTGGCGGTGACCGGCCCGTCCGGTCCGTCGAACCGCAGCTCCCCGAGGTCAGGGTCCAGACCGGTCAGCCGATGGTCGAACTGGAGCACGACCCCCGCTTCGCCTGCCGCTGCGTCGACCAGCTGTCGGTTCAGCCCACCGCGGGAGACCGAGTTGATGGCGCGTCGTCCGTCGGCGCTGTAGGACTGGTACGCCAGCCCGCCGGTCGTGTCATGGAGCACACGCCCCCGCATCGGCAGGGCTTCGGCCAGGACCAGATCGGCGAGACCGGCGCGCTGCAGCGCATCGATGCCACGGACCGACAGGGCGAGGTTGATGGATCGGCCGGCAGCGGCATCGGCTCGCCGGGGGTCGGATCGACGCTCGTAGAGCGTCACCTGGTGGCCGCGCCTTGCAAGGAAGATCGCGAGCAACGGACCGGCCAGACCGGCCCCCACGATCCCCACGCGATCCGGCGGCATGGGCGCGAGTATAGGTCGGACGCCGACGGCTACGATGACGCGGTGAGCCCCACCGTCCGCCTCGAACGCACGGGTCCTGGCGGCGTCGTTGCCCGGGTCACGCTGTCCCGACCCGAGGTCCACAACGCCTTCGATGCGTCGCTGATCGCGGACCTCCGATCCACGTTCGCCGCGCTCGCCCGCGAGGGTCCCACGCAGTTGCGCGTCGTCGTCATCGCCGGTGACGGACCCTCGTTCTGTGCGGGCGCCGACCTCGCCTGGATGCGCGCCGCGGCCACGCTCAGCGTCGAGGGCAACGAACAGGACGCCATGGCGATGGCCGATCTCCTCGAGGCGATCGACACCTGCCCGGTCCCGGTCGTCGCGCGGGTCCACGGCGCCGCGCTTGGCGGCGGGATGGGGCTCTGTGCCGTGTCGGACGTGGTGATCGCGGAAAGCGGTTCGCGCTTCGGATTCACCGAGACACGGGTCGGGATCCTGCCCGCGGTGATCTCGCCGTTCGTGATCGCGAAGATCGGTGAGAGCCATGCGCGAGCGCTGTTCCCGGGTGGACGACGCATCGATGCCGTCCGGGCCATGCGGATCGGGCTGGTCCACGAGCTCGTCGAAGGCGATGCCGCCCTCGATGCCGCGGTGGACGTCGCGGTGAGTGACGTGCTCCAGGCCGGACCCACGGCGGCTCGCGCCGCCAAGGCGATCGTCCGCGAGGTCCGCGGTCTCGGGCACGGATCGGCGAAGTGGCACACGGCCAGAGTCATCGCCCGGCAGCGGGTCAGCGACGAGGCCCGCGAGGGGTTCGCGGCCTTCGACGAGAAGCGTCCGCCCGCTTGGGCGCCTGACCCCGATCCGGAGTAGCGCCAGCACCATCGATATGCGACGATCGCGACACGATGGCTGAGGAACTGAGTCCGAGCCAGGTCGCAAGGCGTCTCGGGACATCCACACGGACCGTCCAGCGGTGGATCGAGGCCGGAACGCTGCCCGCGCGACGCGTCGGTGGGCGCTGGCGTGTCGCAATTGACGCGTTTGGCGCGTTGGAGACGCCGGCGCCGAGGCCAGTGTCGATCGGGACGCTGTTCGTCGCCAATCGCGGCGAGATCGCGGAGCGCATCCGCCGGACCACCGATCGGCTCGGCATCCGGACCGTGGTCCCTGTGACGGACGGTCCTGACGGCCTCGACCTCCTCGACGTCGAGGCGGTCGTCGCGGCGGCGCGGGCGGCCGGCGCCGATGCCGTCCATCCCGGCTTCGGGTTCCTCGCCGAGAACGCCTCGTTCGCCGAGGCCGTGACGGCGGCCGGGATGATCTGGGTCGGCCCGCCACCCGACGCGATCCGCGCCATGGGCGACAAGGCGGCCGCCCGACGACTCGCCGCCTCACTCGGCATCCCGATCCTGCCCGGCTACGACGGGGACGACCAGACGGATGCCGCCCTCGCATCGGCCGCCGAAGGCATCGGCTACCCGGTCCTCGTCAAGCCGTCCGCCGGCGGTGGCGGCAAGGGCATGCGGGAAGTTCGCGACGCGGCCGCGCTCGTGGACGCGTTGGCGGGCGCCCGACGAGAAGCTCGAACGGCGTTCGGCGACGACCGACTGATCCTCGAGCGGCTCGTCGAAGGCGGTCGCCACGTCGAGGTCCAGGTGCTCTTCGATGCCCACGGGAATGGCGTCCACCTCGGGGAGCGCGATTGCTCGATCCAGCGTCGGCACCAGAAGGTGCTGGAGGAGAGCCCATCACCCGGCATCGAACCCGATCTGCGGGATCGACTCGGCGCCGCGGCCCTGGCGCTGGCGCGGGCCGTGGGGTACGTGAACGCGGGCACCTGTGAGTTCCTCATCGATGCGCGCGGAGCACCAGCGTTCCTCGAGATGAACACCCGGCTCCAGGTCGAGCATCCCGTCACGGAACTCGTGACGGGTCGCGACCTTGTGGCCGACCAGATACGGATCGCGACTGGCGAGGCGCTCGGGTTCGCGCAGACCGACGTTGCCGTCACGGGTCACGCCATCGAGGTTCGCCTCTATGCGGAAGACGCCGAGGACGACTTCCTCCCGCAGACCGGTCGAGTCGAGGCCCTGCGGTGGCCGGTCGGTGACGGGGTCCGTGTCGATGCCGGGATCTCGGTCGGGTCGGAGGTCGGCGCCCGGTTCGACCCGATGCTCGCGAAGATCATCGCCTGGGGCCCGGACCGCGCGACCGCGCTCGAACGACTGACGACCGCGCTCGACGACACGCTCCTGCTGGGGGTGGTCACCAACCTGCGGTTCCTGCGCTGGCTCGTTCGCCAACCGGTGGTCCGCGACGGCGTGGCACGCACCGACACGCTCGGTCGGATCTGGCCACCCGACGACTGGACGACACGGGCCACGATCCCGGATGACGCCTGGGGAGCCGCGGCAGGAGCGCTTGCGGATCGGCAGCGATCCGGCGCCACGGTCGAGGCCGACCCGTGGCAGGGACCGTGGCGGCTCAACGGTCCGCAACGTCTGCGACTCACCACGGAGGGGAACGAACGGACGGTCTCAACCCCGATGACGACCGGCACCGTGGCAGAGGCGGCCCTCGAGCAGGTCCGCGTCGGCGACACCGTCTTCGTCGATCATCGCGGGGCGCAGCGTCGCCTTTGTCCTGGCGCCACCACCCGACATCGACCGGACCGTCCGGGCGACCGGCGCCGGGCACACGGGGACCAACGCGGACGTCCAGGCGCCGATGCCGGGTCTGGTCCTCGCCGTCCACGTCGAAGGCCGGCGCGGTGGTCGAAGCCGGTGCGCCGGTCGCGACCCTGGAAGCCATGAAGATGGAACACGTGGCGACATCCTCGATCGCCGGACGAGTCATCGATCTGACCGTCAGCCCGGGCGACCAGGTGGTCCGCGGACAGCGACTCGCGACGATCGAGCCGTCGCCGTAGACTTCGGAGCCATGGCCCACCACGACACCCCACTCCCCGACACCCGCGAAGGTCTGCTCGCCCTCCATGCGGAGACCCGCAAGCGGCGCAACGAGGCGGAGTGGTCGAGCGAAGCGCACACCGAAGCCATCGATCTGATCGGTCGGATCGAGGTCGAGATCGCCCGGATCGAGCGGGCGATGGACCCGCCCCTCGTCTAGGGCCGACGCGCATGACCGAGCGCGTCCGTGTCTACGAGGTCGGCCCGCGCGACGGACTCCAGAACGAGGCGACCCCGCTTTCGACACCCGTCAAGGCGCGGTTCATCGAGCTCCTCGCCGCCGCCGGCCTCCGCGAGATCGAGGCGACGTCGTTCGTCGCTCCGAAGGCCATCCCGCAACTCGCCGATGCCGACGACCTCCTGACGAACCTCGCCCGGCACGACGGCGTCCGCTACCCGGTCCTCGTCCCCAACGTGCGAGGCATGGATCGCGCGGAAGCGGCCGGTGCCGACGCCCTGGCGGTCTTCACCGCGACCACCGACGCGTTCACCCAGGCCAACATCGGCATGACGGTCGAGGCCTCATTGACGGCCTTTGGTCCCGTGCTGCGTCGTGCGGAGGATCTCGGCTGGTGGCGGCGCGGCTACGTCTCGACCGCGTTCGGTTGCCCGTACACCGGTCATGTCGACCCGGCCCGTGCCGTCGCGGTCGCGCTTCGGCTGCTGGAGCTTGGCGTCGATGAGGTCTGCTTCGGTGACACGATCGGTGTCGGCGTCCCGAGCCAGGTCGCGACCCTGACCGGTCTGGCCGTCGAGGCCGGGGTCCCGATCGAGCGGATCGCCTTCCATTTCCACGACACCCGAGGGACGGCGCTCGCCAACGTCTCCGCCGGCCTGGACGCGGGCGTTCGCTGCTTCGATGCCGCCGCGGGCGGGACTGGCGGCTGCCCCTATGCACCCGGCGCGGCGGGCAATCTCGCGACCGAAGACCTCGTCTATCTGCTTGACGCGTCCGGCTGGGAGAGCGGGGTCTCGCTGAGCGGCGTGCTCGAGGCGGCGCGCTATGTCGCCGATGCCCTGGGCCGACCGCTCAGCTCCAAGGTCGGGCAGGCCGGCGGCTGGGACTCGTCGACCGGGGCCGCCACGTCCTGACGACGACTCGCGCGTCGAGGTCGGTCGTCGGGAGTTCCTGCTATCGTCCGCGACGATGGACGGTGTCGTACTCGTACTGAACCAGAACTACGAACCGCTCAACGTCTGCAACCTGCCTCGGGCCTTTCGTCTCGTCTTCGGTGAACGGGCCGAAGTGATCGAATACGACCATCAGGTGATCCGGACGCCGCGGACCGAGTATCGCGCGCCTTCCGTCATCCGACTCCAGCACCTGATCCGTCGACCGCGGCCGCGCGTCAAGCTCTCGCGGCGGGAGATCTTCGCGCGCGATCGGCACACGTGCCAGTACTGCGGTCGCCAGGCGCACGACATGACGCTCGACCACATCGTCCCGCGCCATCGCGGTGGCGGGCACACGTGGGAGAACCTCGTGCACGGCGTGCAAGCCGTGCAACCACCGCAAGGGCGGGAAGACGCTCGAGGAAGCCCGGCTCCGGCTGATCCATCCGCCCTTCGAGCCGCGGAACGACATCTACTCGCTGTTCACGCCGTACCTCGCCGATGAGAAGAACGAGGCGTGGCGGTCCTACCTGTTCCTGGGTCGGAACTGACGAGGTCCGCCGTCGAGGCGACCATCCGGGACGCGATCCCGGAGCCCGTCCGCGAGCTGCTCGAGACGTTCTGGACCTCGGGTCACGCCGCGTACGTCGTCGGCGGATCACTCCGTGACGTCATCCTCGGGCGTCCGCCCATGGACTGGGACCTGGCGACCGATGCCCGTCCCGAGGCGATGCTCGAGCTGTTGCCCGACGCCATCTACGAGAACCGATTCGGGACGGTCGGTGTCCGCAGCCATGGCGAGGTCTTCGAGATCACGACCTTTCGAACGGACCATGACTACGCCGACTTCCGACGACCGCACCGGATCGAGTTCGGCGACACGATCGAGCTCGACCTCGCGCGCCGCGACTTCACCTGCAACGCGATGGCGTGGGGCGCGACCTCGGCATCGATCGCCTCGGGCGGGGCCGCCAGCCTCGTCGACCCGTATGCCGGTCTCGACGACATCGAGGGTCGTGTCCTGCGCGCCGTCGGCGACCCGCGTCGACGGTTCGAGGAGGACGCCCTGCGGATGATCCGTGCCGTCCGGCTCGCGACGACGCTCGGGTTCGGCGTGGAGGCGTCGACCCTGGCCGGGATCCAGGCGCGGGCCGAGCTGGTCGGGCATCTCTCGGGTGAACGGATCGCGACCGAGCTCGAGAAGCTGCTCGCCGCGGATCGGCCGTCCGTCGGGCTACGGCTGCTGAGCGACACGGACCTGCTTCGTGGCATCTCCCCGGCGTTGGCGGCACAGCGCGGCATCCCCCAGAACAAGGTGCCCGGCGAGGACCTGTGGGACCACACGTTGCGGACGGTCGATGCCGCGCCGGCCGGCCGACCCGTGGCCCGCCTGACGGCCCTGCTCCACGACATCGGGAAGCCGGCGACCTTCGCGGACGGCCACTTCATCGGCCACGATTCGGTGGGGGCCGTGCTCGCCGGGGCGTTCCTCGATCGGCTCCGGGCGCCGCGTGTGGTGCGAGACCGGATCGTCCACCTCATCGCGAACCACATGTTCAGCTACGAGCCCAACTGGTCTGCGGCCGCGGTCCGCCGGTTCATCACCAAGGTCGGACCGGACGCGCTCGAGGGTCTGTTCGACCTGCGCGCGGCCGACAACGTCGGGTCGGGGCTACCCCCTGACGCGGGCGGCCTCGACGAACTCCGCTCCCGGGTCGCGGATGCCCTCGCCGAAGGTGTGGTTTTGGACCGCGGCGACCTCGCGATCGACGGCACGGACCTTATGCAGGAGCTCGGCATCGAGCCAGGGCCACGACTCGGTCGTCTCCTCGATGCCATGCTGGAGCGCGTGCAAGCCGACCCATCGCTGAACGACCGACCGAGTCTCCTGTTGCTCGCCCAGACCCTGTCGACGGACGAACCGTGATCGAGATCCTGCTCCAGGCAGAACGGGCGCTCGAGATGGGCCGCATCGATGCCGCCGAGACGCTGTACCGGCAGGTCGCCGATGCGGACCCACGGAACGCCATCGCGGTCGTCGGGCTGGCACGGGTCACGCTCGAGCGCGGCGACGAAGCCGGAGCGCTCGTGCTCGCCCATCGAGCGTTGGCGATCGACCCGGAGAATTCCGCCGCCGGCCGGATGGTGACTCGCCTCGAAGAGGTCCGCGCCTACCGCGGCGAGCCCGAACCCGCGCCCGTGCCTGCGCCGGAACGCGCACCCGAACCCGCGAGCGAGCCTGAGCCGGCGACCGCTAGCGAGCCCGCCGTCGCGGCGCCGCCCGCTGAACCGACGCCCAGGCCCGAGCCTGCGCCGGTGACCGCAACGCCGACCACAAAGGCGCGGCGCTCGTGGATCGATCGACTGCTGCGTCGCCACCGATAGAGCGCGCGCCTCCCGCGCCTCCCGCGCCTCCCGCGCCGCACAGCAGCCTCACCCTGCTGGCTCCCAGCCAACAATTCCGGTTGTTCGCCGCGCGACGGGCACGTCGTGTTGGCCTCCAGCCACCGGGCGCGGTTGTTTGGCTCCGCAGGCCCGCAGGATGTGGGCTGTCGGCCACCGGTTCGTCGAGATGGCGCCCCGATGCGGCCGAACCGGGGCGAATCGTTGGCCCGGAGCCAGCAAGGCACACCGTCAGACCGAGGCGCGGCCGGCGACCGCGACCGGCGACCCGGACGACCCGCTCGCACCCATCGGACGGCTACCATCCGCGCATGACCAAGATCCTTGTGACCGGCGGTGCCGGGTACGTCGGTTCCGTGTCGGCGGCGGCGTTCATCGCGGCAGGCCACGACGTCGTCATCCTCGACGACCTCACCACCGGCCATCGTGCCGCGGCCCCCGCGGGCGCCCGGCTGTACCACGGCACGTATGCCGACCAGGAAGCCACCGCGCAGCTCCTCACGCAGGAAGGCATCGAGGCCATCCTCCACTGCGCCGCTCGTTCGCTGGTCGGCGAATCGATCCAGGAGCCGGCCCGCTACTACGTCGCGAACGTCGCCGGTGGCATCAACCTTCTGGAGGCGGCGCGCGAGGCTGGCGTCGGTCGGATCGTCTTCTCGTCGACCGCAGCGGTGTACGGCACGCCCGAGACCACGCCCATCACCGAGGACGTCCCGCTTCGACCGATCAACCCATACGGCGAGACCAAGCGGACGTTCGAAGGCGCTCTTCGCTGGTACGGCCAGGCGTACGGACTCCGCGCCGTCAGCCTTCGATACTTCAACGTGGCTGGCGCGACCGAGACGCACGGCGAGGATCACGATCCCGAGACGCACCTGATCCCGAACGTGCTGGCCGCCGCCGCCGGCGAGCGGGATCTCACGGTCTTCGGCGACGACTATCCGACCCCCGACGGCACGTGCATCCGCGACTACATCCACGTCTCGGACCTCGCCGACGCGCACCTGCGGGCCATCGAGGCCACGACGCCCGGCGACCCGAGGACCGATGACTACCTCGTCTGCAACCTCGGTGTCGGTGGTGGCTTCTCGGTCCGTGAGGTGATCGCCGCCGCGGAACGAGCCGCCGGTCACCCGATCGAATTCACGATGGGCGTGCGGAGAGCCGGGGATCCACCGGTGCTGGTCGCCACGGCCGATCGAGCCCGTGCTGTGCTGGGCTGGCAGCCGACCCACCCGACGTTGGATGCGATGGTCGGTTCTGCGTGGGCCTGGAGGCAGGCGCATCCAGGTGGCTACCCGGACTGACCCGGACAACGAGACGCGCCGCGAACACAGGGTCCGCGGCGCGTCTGGTTCGAGCCAGTCAGGACGACTCGGTCAGCGGCCGACCCGCTGCCAAACGGGTGCATACGTCGCCGGGATCGAAAGCGGCTGGTCCGGCTTCTGGCCGGTCGGGTCGAGCAGCAGGAGCTTGGTCGTGCCGTCGGCCTGCGGATAGGACGCCATGATCGACAGGCCGTCCGGCGAGTAGGCGGCCTCGGGCATCGTGTCGGGCGTCCACGCGGGCCCGATCTTCACGATCGGACCTCCGGCCACCGGGACCACGGCCCAGAAGTTCTGCGTCTCCCCGAGCCAGTCGAACAGGATGTGCGTGCCATCTGGTGAGAACCAGGCGTTGTTCGCGTTCACCGTGGCCGATGGGATGGCGTCGTCAGCGACCCGGTGGTCGTGGCCGGTGGCGATGTCGACGATATGGAGGCCGCCTGCCTCGCCGTCCGCCCACCGGACGTAGAGGACGCTGCGACCGTCGGGCGACGCATGCGTCGAGAGGCCGCTGAACTGGCTGGCGGTGAGGATCGGCTTCAAACCTGTCCCGTCGGCGTTGACGACGAAGAGGGCGCAGACGTTCGCCGGGCCGTCCGGACGGCAGGCATCACCTGGTTGCTCTGCACCCGTGAACGCGATGCGCCCGTCGGCCAGCGGCCAGAACGAGAGGACGTCATGGCCGAGGTCGAGGGTGGTCGCGGGCGATCCATCGATCGGGAGCCAGGTGATCGCCCGGTCGCCGTCGATGGTCGACACGATCCCGACCTTGCTGCTGTCGGCCGACCATTCGGTCCACGTCCAGTCGCGATACGTCCCCGCGAGCGGGCGCACGTTCGAGCCGTCCAGGTTCGCCACGAACAACTGGGCGACTCCGTTGACGGTATGGTCGAACTCGATCAGTTGGCCATCGCGCGACACGAAGGGATAGGTGTAGGGATCGGATCCCTTGATCAGGGTCCGCGGCGCGGCGGTAGGTGAGTCCAAGGCCATGATCTGGCCGTTCGAGTCGTAGAACAGCTGGCCGTTGGCGGCCGGCCCGAACGGTGCCGGGACGGCGACGCGCCGCGAGCCGACGTAGGCGACGAGCGGTCGCGACGACCAGCAAGCCGACGAGGGCGAGGATCGCCAGCGTGGCCAGCATGCGCGGGCGGCCGCGGGCGGGAGCGAGCGTGATGTCCATGGGGAGCCACCTTTCGGGGAAGGTCCAGGCGGGCCGCTGCCGCGTGCGGGCGGTCTGCCGGACGACGTCATCTCGGTAGTCAGGGACCCGCTGGGGCGCAAGTTGCGCCATGAGGTCCTGGAGATCCTGCTCGAAGCGTCGGTCGGAGGTCATGCCGGATCCCCTCCCGCGAGTCGCGCCGTCGAGACGGCCGGT
Source organism: uncultured Chloroflexia bacterium (assembly GCA_963778805.1). Classification (GTDB taxonomy): domain Bacteria; phylum Chloroflexota; class Limnocylindria; order Limnocylindrales; family CSP1-4; genus SPCO01. The sequence continues at coordinate 26,930 of CAVZVT010000007.1, forward strand.
CGCCCGACCACCGAGGCCCGCATCGCAACGAGCGAGTAATGCAATCTGGATCGTGCCGTTCCCACGGGGATGCCGATGGCGGCGGCCACGTCGGGGAGCGGCATGCCGAGGTAGAAATGCAGGACGACGACGGCCCGATGACCGGGATCGAGGCGCCGGAGCGCCTGATCGAGCAGGTCGCGATCGGCCACGCCACCGGCGATGTCCGAGCTGTCGGGTGCATCGATGGGTTCGAGTTCGACCTCGACGACGCGACGTCGTCGACGCCGAGTCAGGTCGAGGCAGGCGTTGACGGTGATCCGATGGAGCCAGGCGTCGAACCGATCGGGGTCGCGCAGCCCCGGTAGGTCTCGCCAGGCTCGGATGAGGGCGTCCTGGACCGCATCGCGCGCCAGCTCTGGGTCCCGGAGGATGAGGCGGGCTGCGGAGTCCAGGCGCGCGACGGTCAGGTCGACAAGCGCGGTGAAGGCGTCATGATCGCCTCCCCGAGCCTGTTCGACGAGCCCTCGCTGGTCCACGGTCCGCCTCGGTATCGGCGCGGCCACGGTGGTCGCGCTTCGTAGGGTATGACGTCGCCCAACGCGGAATGACTCACCGTGAGGCTGGGAACCCGACGCGCCGCAACACCGGAGGCGCGATCCGCCGGAGGGCTACCGCGGTTCGAGCGGCGACGTCGACGGGGAGAGTCGTTCGGGGGGCGCGGCGGCGTGGCCATGGAACGCGACATCGGCCTCGCCACTCCCCGACCAATCGTCCCGGACCGGCCAGATGAGCCACAGCCCGATGAGCATCGTGACCAGCAGGCTGAGCACGGCCACCTGATACGCCCCGTTTCCGAGCGTGTCGAGCAGCAGGAACAGCAGTGCCCCGTACAGGAGTTGGCCGACGACCTGCGAGCCCTTGCCGACGAGCCCGTAGATCCCGAAGAACTCACCGATCTTGTCGGGCGGCGAGAGGCGGACCATGAGCACCCGATCGGCCACCTGGACACCGCCCAGACCCGATCCCAGGATCGCGCCGGCGACCAGGAACGGCACCAGCCCAGCCGATCCGAACCCGATGGCGATGCCGCCGATCACCAACCCGACGGCCCAGGACATGAGCACCCAGACCAGGGTCTTCTTGGGTCCGTGCCGGTCGGCCAACCAGCCCCACACGAAGCTCATCGCGATGGCGACGAAGGTGAGCATCAGCAGGATCACGTTGGCCGTCGCCTCGGACATCCCCATCGCCTTCACGATCACGACGCTCATGACGACGATGACGGTGTTGACGGCGTCCGAATAGAAGAAGCGCCCGAGGAGGAACCGCCACAGACCGGGGACCTCGCCGGCGTCGGCGATGGAGCGACGCAGTTGGCCGATCGCCCCGGTGATGTCCGACTTCGTGATCGGCGGTTCGTCCGACAGCCGCGGCTCGCGGACGAACCAGAAGATCGGGATCGCGAAGATGAGGAACAGGATGGCGGTCAAGCGGAACCGGTCGGCCACCGGGATATCGAGCAGGAAGATCAGCAGACCCGACGAAGACCGTGCCCATGTAGCCGATGGCCGTCCCGATCCCGGACAACTTGCCACGGGTCGCCGGGAACGAGACGGTCTTGAGCGTCGCGTCGTAGTAGATGAGTGCCGCCTGGTAGGCGAAGTTCGCCCCGATGAACAGCACCAGCCCGGCCATCGGTGGGACATCCGCGATGAAGAACGTGGCGCCGATGCAGAGCAGGGTGAAGAACAGCAGGAACGGCATGCGTCGACCGCCGCGATCGGAGAACGCACCGAGGATCGGCGACACGAGCGCGTTGAGCCCGACACTGACCACGATCGCGATCGACAGGAGCGCGTTGCCATCGCGCTCGCCGAACTGTCGGTCATTGACGAGGTACAGCCCGATCGCCCCGGAGACGACCGCGAAACTGAAGATCGTGTTCGCGAAGTCGTAGACCGACCAGGCGACGGGGACCACCGCGCGACCACTCGGCGTCATCCCGGCCAGACCGCGAGGACGTGCGGGGCTCGTCACCGCGCGATGATAGTCGTACTAGGATGCCGCTGATGACGGCCTCGACGACTTTCGAGCTCCTCCGCGACCTGCGCCCACAGGCGTACGGAACGGCGTCACCGGGAAGGATCCCCAACCCGGTCATCGAACCGATGTGGTCGGGGATCCGCGTGCTTGCGGCCGTCGAAGCCGACGAGTCGCAGCTCATCGATCACCTCGGGGAGCCGGTCGACGACCAGCCATTGGTGGAGGCGGCGTTGCGATCATCCATCCACGCCGAGGCGCTGGTGATCGATGGTGTGCTCACCAAGCAGGTGGCCCACGGCGGCACGGGCGCCTTCATCGGCGCGGACCTGCCATCGACCGGCAGTCTCATCGCCCGCTCGATGGTGGGCACGCGACGGAACCGGACGGCGGAGCGGACCGAGGAGCTGGAACGGGACCGCGCCGCGCGCACGTTCGGGCCCGACGACATCGTGGTCCTCGTCGCCACGGACCTGCTCCACCTCGATGGCGAGTCGCTGCTCGATGTCCCGCTCCTCGAACGGAAGCGCCTGCTCGAGTCGGTGTTCGACGAATCGGATCGGCTCCGACGCGGCGCCTACATCCGCCCGCCGATCGACACCTGGGTCAACTCGTGGCGCTCGCTCGGCTTCCAGGGACTGACCTACAAGGCGGCGAACGGACGCTATCGCCCAGGGGTCTGGAAGGACGACTGGGCGACGTCGCCGATGCCCCGCCGCTGACGATCCGAGCTCGGGACCGACGCGGGTCAGTCTCGGGTGGTACGGTGGGGACGTGCCCCAGACCGTCCTGACGCCGGCCATCCGTGAGGAGATCGCGAGGCTGGGCAAGGCCGACATCATGGTCGGTATCCCGAGCTACAAGAACGCGGCGACCATCGGCTATGTGGTCCGCGCCGCGCAGGCCGGTCTCGTCCAGTACTTCCCGGACCTCCACCCGGTCGTCGTCAACTCGGATGCGGGCTCGCCGGATGGGACCGGTCGCGTGGTCGTCGAGACCGAGCCACCGGACTATGTCGAGCAGATCCTGCTCGTCCGACCGAGCCACAAACTCCAGCGCGTCAGCCTGACCTACCCGGAGATCGATGGGGTCGGCGGCAAGGGCGCGGCCCTCCGCACGATCTTCGAGATCGCCGCGGCGCTCGAGGTCCAGGCGCTCGTCGTCGTCGACAGCGACCTGCGCAGCATCGTGCCCGAGTGGATCGAGCTGCTCGCCGGGCCGATCCTCAAGGGCGGCTACGACTTCGTGGCCCCGCTCTACGCCCGCTACAAGTACGACGGCACGATCACCAACACCGTCACGTACCCGCTGACCCGGGCGCTGTACGGCCATCGCATCCGGCAGCCCATCGGCGGCGACTTCGGCGTCTCGGGCGACCTGCTCGCCCACTACCTGTCGCTCGATGACTGGACCGATGACGTCAGCAAGTTCGGCATCGATATCTGGATGACGACCTCGGCGATGACCGGCGGGTTCGCCGTCTGCCAGACGCGCCTCGGGGCGAAGATCCACGACCCCAAGGATCCCGGCTCCGATCTCGGGCCGATGTTCCGCCAGGTCGTCGGCACGATCCTGCGGCTCGCGAACCGTTACTCCGATCACTGGCTCTCCATCCATGGCAGTCACGACGTGCCCGCCTATGGCTTCGAGCGGATCATCGAGCCGCCGCCGCTCGAGGTGAACACGCTCCGACTCCTCTCCGAGTTCCACGTGGGCTCGCTGACCCTCGCGGACACGTGGCGATCGATGCTCGCCCCGGCGACCGTCGAGACCGTGCTGGAACTCGCGGCCGAGGCCGGGAAGCTGGCCGATGCGGCGCGGACCAAGCTCGGGATCGGCGGCGATGTGTCGTCGGCGTCGGCGACCACGCTCGAGATGGCCGAGGCGGCCAGTTCGTTCCACTTCCCGGACGACACCTGGGCCCGCGTCATCTACGACCTCGTGATCACGGCCCGCGACCCGAAGCCGTCGCTCGAGACCCTGGTCGCGTCGCTCGTGCCGATCTACTTCGGTCGGGTCGGAAGCTTCGTCATCGAGAACCGGAACATCCCGACCGATGCTGCCGAGGACCGCGTCGAGCGGCAGGCCCGCGCCTTCGAGCTCCTCAAGCCGTACCTCGTCGAGCGCTGGGCCGCGGCCGAGGCCGCCGACGCGGCAGAGGCGCGGCCGAGCGATGAGCGCGAAGACGCCACTCCCCGGCCGGATCCTCATCCCGGTCGCGAACCCACTGACGGCCGAAGAGCTGATCCGCCTCGGTTCCGCGATGCTCGACCGACGCCACGGGGAGATCAGCGCCCTCGGGATCGTGGAAGTCCCCGAAGGCATGCCGCTGTCCGAGGGTGCCACCCGCGCCCGACATGCTCGACGCCTCCTCCAGCGCGTCCTGGACTACGCACCGGACGGCGTGACCATCCATCCGATCGTCCGCATCGGGCGCCACGCGGCCGAAGGCATCGTCGAGGCCGCGGCGGAGCAGGAGGCGGATCTGATCATCTTCGGCTGGGGTGGCCGAACGACGACGGCACGAGGCGCCGCCGGTCGGGCCGCGGCCGGCACCGCGGTCATCTCGCCGACCATCGACGAGGTCGTCCGCGACGCGCCATGCGACATCGCGGTCGTCAAGCAGCGCGGCTCGAAGGAGATCAAGCGGATCCTCGTGCCCGTCCGCGGTGGACCGCACGCCGAACTCGCCCTTCGCTATGCCGATGCCATCGCGCGGACCAACGGCGCGACCGTGGTCGTGCTCCACCTCGTCCCACCCGGCATCACGATCGCGGTCCGGACCCAGGCGGAACGGGCGCTCGGCGCGTTCGTCAAGCAACACCTCAAGAGCCGCGGCGAGGCCGTGCTGCGTGAAGCAGCCAACGTCCGCAACGCGATCCTCCGCGAAGCCGAATCGGCCGACCTCGTCGTGATGGGCGCGTCCGCCCAGACCACCGGCGCCGACGGCGAGAGCCACCTCTTCGGAGCGCTCCCGGAGGCCGTCGCGGCGCGGGCCAAGCCGTCGGTCATCGTGGTCCGGACGCGCGAAGCGATCGGTCGGTCCACCTTCGAGACCCTCGCGAGCCGGGCCGAAACGCTGGCCGCCGCGGATCGGGCCGCCGAGGAAGCGCAGGCCGTTCCGGCCCGGGTCGAACGCTGGTTCGGCGAGTCGAACTTCCACCACGCCGAGTTCGCTGACCTTCGACGACTGGCGGCGCTCAAGGAAAAGCAGCACCTGACGATCAGCCTGGTCCTCCCGACGCTCGATGAGGAGGAGACCATCGGCCCGATCGTCCGCAAGGCGATGCGCGAGATGGTCGGGCGCGTGCCGTTGCTCGACGAGGTGCTGGTCATCAATTCCTCGTCCACCGACCGGACCCGCGAGATCGCCGAGGCCGAAGGCGCCCGGGTCGTCCAGCACCCGGACGTGCTGGCGCGCTACGGATCGTTCGTCGGCAAGGGCGAAGCACTCTGGAAGTCGCTGTATGAGACCACCGGCGACATCGTCGTCTGGGCCGACACGGACGTGAAGAACTGGCATCCGCGGATGGTCTACGGCACGCTGGGTCCCCTCCTCCACGAACCTCGGCTCCAATACGTGAAGGGCTACTACCAGCGTCCGATCGTCGAGAGCGGGATCCTCAAGGAAGGTGGCGGCGGCCGCGTGACGGAGTTGGTGGCCCGGCCGCTCATCAACCTGTTCTATCCAGAGCTCTCCGGGATGATCCAGCCCCTCGCTGGGGAGTACGCCGGCCGCCGGACGTTGCTGGAGACGCTCCCCTTCTTCACGGGCTATGCCGTCGAGATCGGGCATCTCATCGATGCCGCGGAGCGGGTCGGCATCGAAGGCCTTGGCCAGGTCGATCTCGAACGTCGGGTCCATCGGAACCAGGAACTCGAGGGACTCTCGCGGATGTCCTTCGTGATCATCCAGGCCGTGATGAAGCGTCTGGAGGAACGGCGCAAGGCACGGCTGTTCGCGGAGATGGGCTCGACGATGAAGTTGCCGCGCTCCGGTCGCGGTCGACTCTCGCTCGAGGTGATCGAACTCGCCGACCAGGAACGCCCGCCGATGATCCGGATCCCCGAATACGCCGAGCGCCGCGGCCTCGAGGTGTGAGCGTTCCGGCGGTGAGTTCGGCCGCCGAGGCGCCTCGCGATCGCGATCGGCCGCGGCCTTGCCGCCGCCGCGCGGCTTTCGCGGCACCCGCGAACCGCCACTGCCCGATGCGACCCGCCGTACGACTCAGAGTCTTAGTCCCTGGCCAACGGGCGCGATACCGTACCGAGCGCCGCCTCGACTCCATGTCGCCCACGCTCAGCGGCGACCGGGCCCGCCCGGACGTGTCCTGATCCGGCCCGGAACGGCGCCTGTATGGCCGCGGTACCCTCAAGATAAGACTGTCAGTCGTGAGGTCGCCTCGATGACCCGGACCCCGCCCGATCCGAGCCAACCCGCCACCGGCCCGTTCACCGTCGAGGCTCTGGACGCGGCCGGCTATGAAGCGGCGATCCCCGGTCTCGCGGACCTGCTGGTCGATGCCGTCGACAGCGGCGCGTCGGTCAATTTCCTGGCCGGCATCGATGCCGCCACGGCCGCCGGCTGGTGGATCGAGCGCACGGACAAGGTCGCCGATGGATCCATCACCCCGTTCATCGCGTTCGACGACGCCGGCCGCGTCGTCGGCAGCACCCTGCTCATCCGGTCGCACAATCCCAACGCTCCCCACCGCGCCGAGATCGGCAAGGTCCTCGTCCATACGAGCGGCTCGGCGCCAGGGTCTGGCCCGTCGACTGATGCTCGCTGCCGAGGCGGCCGCCAGGACGGATGGCCACTGGCTCCTCATCCTCGACACGCAGGTCGGCAGCGAGGCAGAACACCTCTACCGGTCCCTTGGCTGGAACGAGGTCGGCGTGATCCCGTACCACTCGATGCTGACCGACGGGACCCTGGCCCCCGCGATCTACTTCTGGAAGGACCTGCGGTGACGGCCGCCGACGACGGCCCGCGCACGGTCCTCTTCGCGCCGGACTCATTCAAGGGGTCGCTCACCTCCGTGGAGGTGGCGCGCGCGCTGGCGAACGGCTGGGCCCGCGTCCGACCCGGCGACACGATCCTTCTTTCGCCTCTTGCCGATGGCGGGGAGGGCACGCTCGCGGCCGTGGAAGCGGCAGGTGGCTGGACGCTGGCGGACCGCGACCGTCCGTGACCCGCTCGGCCGACGATCGAGGCGAGGTACCTCTACGCGGCGGCCGAACGCGCACGCGTTCATCGAGATGGCCCAGGCTTCCGGTCTGTCACTCGTTCGCCCGGATGAACGAGACGCCATGGCGGCGAGCAGCGATCGGTACCGGCGAACTGATCGGCGGCGGCGATCGATCAGGGCCTGCGTCGGATCACCCTCGGCATCGGCGGGAGTGCGACGACCGACGGCGGTCGAGGGCTGCTCGATGGGTTGATGGAGGGGCGATCGACGCCTCGACCACACGGACCTCGAGGTCGCCTGCGACGTGACGAACCCGCTGCTCGGCGATCGTGGGGCGGCGGCGATCTTCGGACCACAGAAGGGCGCGACCCCGACCCAGGTCCGCGGACTCGACGACCGCAACGCTCGATGGGCCGACGAACTCGAAGCGCGCGAACACCGCCGCGAACGCGACACACCTGGGGCCGGAGCGGCCGGCGGGGTCGGGTTCGCACTGCTCGCGATCCAGGACCGATTCCGCAGCTTTGCCTTGCGCCCCGGGATCGAGCTGATCATGGAGGCCACCGGCTTCGATGCGAAGCTCGCCCAGGCGGACCTCGTCGTGACGGGCGAAGGGCGGATCGACGCCCAGACCGCGTTCGGCAAGACCGCGCTCGGTGTCGCCAAACGAGCCCAGGCCGCGGGCGTGCGCTGCGTCGCCGTCGGTGGTGGCGTAGAGCCCGAAGGCATCGACGCCCTGGCCGCGGTCGGCGCGACCGCCGTCCCGGTCTCGGACCCGCCGCTGCCCGTCGAGGTGGCGATGGCCGCCGGCACCGACCCGCTCGAAGCCTGCGGCGAACGCCTCGCTCGCCTGACCTCGATACTTGACTAAGTCCGATGACTAAGTCTACGTTCCAGGGCATGGAGATCGTCAACGTCCACGACGCGAAGACGCACCTTTCGCGACTGCTCGCGCGAGTGGAAGCGGGTGAACGCATCATCATCGCGCGCGCAGGCAAGCCGATCGCGTCCTTCGGACCGGCCGACGGAGCGTCCGCCGGACCGCGTGCCGGGTATGGACAAGGGCGAGTCGTCATCCACGACGACTTCGACGACCCGCTGCCCGAGTTCGAGGAATACACGTGAGGGTGCTTCTCGACACCCACGCATTCCTGTGGTGGAACCTGGACGATCGAGCAGGCTTTCGGAGCGCGCGCGAGGTCATCCGAGGATGGCTCGCAACGAGATCGTCGTGAGCGTCGGCACCGATCTGGGAGGTCGCGATCAAGGCGGCGAAGGGCAAGCTCGACCTTCCGACTGACGCCGAGACGTACGTGACCGATCGCCTTCGGCGAAACCGGTGGGTACCGATCCCGATCGAACGATCGCATGCGATCCGGGCCGCCAGCCTTCCGATGATCCATGGCGACCCGTTCGATCGGGTGTCTCGTCGCCCAGGCCCAGATCGAATCGATGCCGCTGATCTCGACCGACCCTGCGATCACGCGCTACGACGTCGAAACCATCTGGTGACGACCACGCCGACGCCGAGCGCGACGACCAGGCCCAAGACCAAGGCCAAGCCGCGCCCGAAGAAACGCAAGTTCACCGACCCCGGGCGAAGCTATGCGAAACGCCTCGAGCGATACCGGCCCGGGCTCGTGACCTTCGTGCTCGATGAGCTGGCCGGGCTGTATGGCCGTCCTGTCTGGGAACGCCGGCTTGATCCGACGAGCGAGTTGATCCTGACGATCCTGACCCAGAACAGCGCCGATACGAATGCCGAGGTCGCGTTCGAAGCCCTCCGACAGGCCTACCCGTCCGGGTTGCCGACGCAGGTCCATCGACCGGGTGCCGGCTGGGGCGGCGATGGGTTGCCCGACGGGGCGCCACCGGACTGGGAGGCGGTCGAGTTCGCGCCGATCCCCGAGTTGACCGACGTCATCCGGCCGGGCGGGCTGGCCAACCAGAAGGCACCGCGGCTCCAGTCGACGCTCCGACGGATCCGCGAGGAACGTGGCGATTACTCCCTCGAGTTCCTCGGCGAGATGTCCACCCTGGATGCCCGCGACTGGCTGACCGCGATCGATGGCATCGGCAAGAAGACCGCGTCGGTGCTGCTGTTGTTCTCGTTCGGGATGCCGCTGATGCCGGTCGATCGGCACGTGGAGCGGGTCGCCCAACGGGTCGGCCTCATCCCGAAGAAGGCCTCGGCCGATGACGCCCACGACCTCTTCCTGGGCATGCTCGAGCCCGACCAGATGTACGAGTCGCACGTCAACCTGATCCGCCACGGTCGCCTGGTCTGTCACGCCCAGCGCCCCGAGCACGAGCGATGCCCACTGCTCGAGCGCTGCCGCTTCGTCGATCCGAAGGCACCCTGACCGCACCAGATCCCACCTGAGCGCACCCGACCCGACCCGGGGTCCGGGAGTCGCCGTTGCGCCGGTTCAACGTTTCAAGGTTCGGCGAAAGGTGCCCATGTAGTACTTGCGGGCCTCCACCCGCTAGGACTTATGGCATTGCTGTTGCATCGACCTCTTCAGGCTCGGCGTCGTCGCTCGCGAACCCGCGGTCAATCCCTGGCCGAGTTTGCCATCGTCCTCCCGATCTTCATGCTCATCCTCCTTGGCGTGATGGATTTCGGCGTCCTCCTCTACTCGCGGATGACCGTGATCAATGCCGCGCGCGAAGGCGCCCGCGTGGCCATCACCTACACGGACACACCTAACGTGATCCCGGCCTTGGTCACCAACCAGGTGACCGGCGCCGGCGGCGGGATGATCACGGCCGGGATGGTGTCGAGTTCCTGCGTTGCAGGACCGGGCGCCGGTCAGCACTGCTCGGGCGGCTTCACGAACGCGGTCCCCGGTGACTCCGTGAAGGTCGTCGTCACGTACCCGTACCACCCGTTCTTCCCGTTGTTGTTCGGCCAGACGATCAACATGTCGTCCTCGGTTCAGATGACCCTGGAATGACCCGGTCGCCAGCTCCCTACCGCTGACGCGACGACCGACCCCCGCCGATTTCCGGACTGAAACGAGAGGACAGCACATTGCTGCACCACCGCCGCCCACGAGAACGAGAACAGGGTCAGATCATCGTCCTGTTCGCCCTGGTCCTCGTCGTGATCCTTGCCTTCACGGCACTGGTCATCGACATCGGACTCCTGCGGAACAATCGCCAGACCCTCGCCAACGCCCTCGACGCGGGCGCGCTGGCCGGCGGCACCTTGCTCCCCGTCGACGGCACGCAGGCCGGAGCCACCGCCGCCATCGATGCGCGGATCAAGCAGCAGATCAATGCCACCTATCCCGGACTCTCGGCGTCCAACTACGTGATCAAGTATCGATGTCTCATCGGGGTCGATTCGGCGGGTCAGCCGTACATCTCGCGTGACATCCCAGCGGTCTGCGACCCTCGTCACGCGCTCGGTCACTACCCTCCCGTCGCTGCCGACTTCATCGGCGCGGGTTCGACCCGCAGCTCGATCTGTCGACCCGACCTCGGTGACCGCTGCAATCTCGTCGAGATCGATGGTTCGATCACCGACAACTTCACGTTCGGCCGTGTGGTCGGCGTCAACCAGGGGTCCACCGGCGTGGTCGTTTCGGCGGCCTGCAACGGCCCGTGTGGCCAGCCCCCCTTCGCCCCGCTCGATGTCGTCGTCATCATCGACCGGACCGGCAGCATGGCCGGCGACGAGGCGAACCTTCGTGGCGCCGCGCGCACCGTGCTCACGTCCTACGATCCGAGCATCCAGCACGTGGCACTCGGCATGCTCGGCCCGAGCTCCTTGAACTCGACCTGCAGTGGGACGCCGACCGGCGTGCATGGCCTGCCGCTCTCGTGGCTGCCCCAGCCGCAGGTCCAGCCGCCGAACTTCCAGCAGGACACATCCAACGCGAACGCCAATGCTGGCGCGACGTCGCTCGTCATCAATCGGCCGTCCGGCAGCGCGAACATCAACGGGGACTTCCTGGTCGCCGGGATCACGATCGACGGCGGATCGGCGTCCGTCAACGCACCGGCCGGCTGGAATCTCATCCGCCGCACCGACAACGCGGGCAACCTCTCCGTCCTCAGCTACTACCGGTGGGCCGGCACATCCGAGCCAGCGAGCTACACGTGGAACTTCGGTTCGAGCGTGCACGCCGCCGGCGGGATCATGCGCTACACCGGCGTGAACACCTCGACGCCCGTCGACGTGTCGAGCGGCAACACCGGCAACGGTGGGACCGGGTCCAATCTGCGCGCATCGGCGGTCGACCCGAACGTGGGCGACACCGCCCTCGTCACGTTCCATGCGATCGCCGCTGGCACCACGATCGGAACAGCAGGGTCCGGCATGAACGAGCAGTTCGATGTTCGGAACGGCACCAACAATGGCCCGACGATCGAAGGCTCCGAGGACACGCAGGGAGGCTCCGGCTCGACCGGGAACAAGGACCACGACGCCGGCAATGCCGGGCAGTGGGCCGCCCAATTGATCGCCCTGCGACCGACTCCAGTGGCGCCCGTCGTCCAGGAGTACGGGACCGACACGACCACCGACATGGACAAGTGGATCGTCGTCGGCCTCACCGGAACGGGCGCAGGCGCCGCGATCAACGAGGCCTACTCCACCAATGGCGTCCTGAACAACAACTCACATATCGCGAAGGCGATCGCGTGTTTCGACCTCTCGGGAACCGGCACGAACCTGGCGACGCCATTCGACATGGCGCGCGTCTACCTGCAGAACCACGGTCGAGGAAATGGTGTCAAGCAGGGGATCATCTTCGAGACCGACGGTGACCCCAATCTCAACGGGACACCCGATGCGAGCAACTACACCTGCGCGGCGTCGCGGGCGGCCGCCGATCGCGCCAAGGCCGCCAACATCGAGATCTTCACGATCGGGTTCGGCGTCGAGAACCTCAACTGCCCAGACGGCGGGGGCTCGATCGTCAACCACCTCGGCAGCATCGCCACGGGCCCGGTCCTTGGTGGTGGCTCGAATTGCAATGCCAACGGCTCGGAGAACTCCGACGGTGACCACTTCTTCTGCAAGCCGGCGGGTACTGACCTCAGTGCGGTCTTCCAGGCCGCGGCGGTCCAGCTCGCCGGGATCCGCTCCCACCTCGTCCAGGTCTATCCCGCACCGGTCGTCGCCGGTATCGGACCGTCTGGTGGCCCTCCCGGTGGCGGCACGACCGTGACGATCTCCGGCCAGAACTTCACCGGGGCGACCAGTGTCACGTTCGGCGGCCAGGCCGCCACACCATTCACCGTGGTCAATGACACGACCATCACCGTGCGAGCCCCGGCGGGAACGTCGGGCAGGGCGGTCGATGTGCGAGTGTCGACGCCGGGTGGGACGTCGCCGATCGTGAGCGGCGACAAGTTCACCTACAACTGACTTGGTGGTCAGACCGAGATCAGCGAGAACGGCGGCCTTTCGGGGCCGCTGTTCTTCGATTCCTCGCCAAGCCGCGGATAGGGCGACCTACCTAGGGAAACAACGCGCTTCCGCAAGGTCCGAAGTAAGGTTCGTGTGCCCTACTAACCACCCCTCACTAGGACTAACCGCATTGCGCGTCCGCCGAACCCACGAAGAACGTCACCGCGGCCAGTCGCTGGCCGAATTCGCGTTGGTCTTCCCGTTCTTCATGATCATCCTGTTCGGCGTCATCGAATTCGCGTTCGTCCTGAATGCCGTCCTGTCGATCGACTTCGCCACGCGCGACGCGGCGCTCACCGCGACTGAGGCCGGGGACAAGCCGGGCGCCGATTGCTCGATCCTTCGGGCGATCGAGCGGAGCGTCGGAGCTCCGGCCGATCGCGGCAGCATCACGAAGGTGACGATCTTCAAGGCGAGTACCACGGGCAAGAAGCTGGGACCAGCGTCGATCTACACACGCGGCGGCTCGTACGACTGCCCGGATGGCTCGGGGAAGCTGCCCTATACCAAGGGCGCCGACACCTATCGCGAGACGGTTGATCGGTGCAACGTGCTGGCCGGCTGCCCGACGATGGGGTCACCGACCGTCGACACGATCGGCGTCGAGATGACCTACGTCTATGCATGGAAGACGCCGTTGGCGCGTCTTCTGCCGATGACCGGATCGGGCTACACCATCGTCAAGGACAACGCGATGCGCATGGAGCCGATCCTGTGAATCGGCGTCCACGTCACGGGCAAAGCCTGGTCGAGTATGCGATCACCGTTCCGGTGTTCCTGCTGATCCTGCTGGGGATGCTCGAATTCGGGTTCGCCTTCTCACATCACCTGACGATGGAATATGCGACCCGGGAGGGGGCAAGGACCGGCGCGGCCCTGGCGAGCGGCACCAACGAGTTCCCCTGCAGCCAGGTCGACGAACAGGTCATCGCGGCCGTTCAACGCGTCCTGGTCGCCTCGGGTTCGCAGATCGACATCAGTCAGATCGGCGAGATCCGGATCTACAAGTCGACCAGTGCCGGCACGCAGAGCGGCAACACCTACAACAGCTGGGTACTCGGTACGGGACCGGTCATCAAGGGTGAGACACAGCCACTCAAGTTCAAGAAGGGCGCCACGCAGAACTGGAACGCCTGTCCCGCGGGTGCCCGCAAGAATTTGTCGTCGGGCGGCTCGGATCGGGTCGACTCCATGGGCGTTTCGATCACCTACAAGTACAACTTCATCACCCCGTTGGCATCCCTGATGCGCATCGTCGGCGGCGGCTCGATCCCGATGACGGATCGCACCGTGATGGCCATGAATCCCCCCGTCGAGTGAAGGCAGGACCGATGCAATCCACGCCGCGCAGTCGACCGACGCCCGAGCGAACTCGCAGTCGAGGCCAAGTGCTGGTCATCTTCGCGGGCGCCCTGTTCCTGCTGATGATGATGGCCGCGATCGTTGTCGATATCTCCTGGTATTGGGTGAACACGCTTCGCGTCCAGCGAGCCGCCGATGCTGCCGCGCTCGCCGGGGCCGTCTGGCTACCGGCACAGGTCGGGCAGGCCAAGACGATCGCGCTCGAAGAGGCCACCAAGGACGGCTACACCAATGGCCCGGTGTCGGGTCTGACCGGAAAGGTCGTCGTCGATCCCCAGCAGGACGGGAACGAGCCTCGTCGGCTCAACGTGACCATCACGGCACCGATCGGGACGTTCTTCATGCGCGTCATCGGCATCCCGCAGATGACGGTGACCCGTTCGTCGAAGGCGGAATTCACGCTGCCGATCCCGATGGGTAGTCCCGAAGCGTTCTATGGCACGGGTTTCTATGAGGGTCGCGTCGCCCACAATGACCCAGTGCCGGGCACGACTGGCTGGCAGAGCCCAAGCCAGTCCGGGACGGGCACATGGGTGAATCCCGATGCCGCCCAAACCAGCAACAATCCGACGCGATACGCGACAGCCGACACGAATGGGCAGGCCCAGCAGTGGCAGAACTTCAACCCATTCAACGGGATCTCGAACGCGATCCTGAGCGACCCGACCTTCCGGATCGCCGGGCTGGAAGTCCGGATGAACAATGTCAGTCTGACGGGCTCCGGGGCATCGACGAATTGCCTTGTCAAGGTCGAGACCAACTGGAATGGCGGGAACAACGCGAATTGGTCGAGCGCCGTCCAGTCCAACCCGATCACAACGACGGCGACGGACGACTCGGCGGTCGGGAGCCAAGGCGACACGACCGCGTGGGGTGCCCATAACTGGGTCCTCAACGACTTCTCGAGCGGCAACTTCCGAGTCCGACTGACGTGGCAGGACGGCAACACGAATTGCGGGACGGCCAGGGCCATCCAACTCGATGAGTTGCAGGTCAAGGTCCAGTACGAGACGGTGAAGACGACCTACACGAACCAGACACTGACGTTCCCGAAGCCAGCTGGCGGACCGACGGTTCCGATCCAGAACTTCTGGGGGGCGATGTTCACCCCAGGCGGATGGCGTGAGAACGGCGATCGATACGGACCGTCCTTCATCGGCAACGGCACCGGTGCTCCGTCAGGGAACCCGAACCCTGACTACACGGGCAAGGGCTACGACTATCTCGTGGAGGTCGGTGCGAGTGGAGAGGTCCAGCTGTTCGACCCGGAGTTCTGCGCCACGGGCGACAACGGGCACGGAGGGTCGTTCGGGGCTGGTGACCACTGGACGAGCCCGACCGGCGACCCGTTCGACGGTGGACCGGTCTCGATCACCTATCGGCTGTATGACACGAAGGGCACCACAGCCAATCCGGATGACGATGGGAATCCGATCGCGTTCAAGCGGTACGACCCAGGCAACAGTACCCTCGGCGACTTCAGCGGCGCCTTTGGAACACCGAGCAATCAGGGAACCAAGAACGCCAAGGATTGTGCCAACGACGCCGCCCACAACAAGTGGGTATCGCTCGCGAGTGGCCTTGGCGCCGGCACCTATCGGCTGAATGTGAATACCAGTGTCGACGAGAACGGGAACAACGACGCGAGCAACTTCGACACCGGCGCCGAGAACATGTTCTCTGTCTATGTCGGGGGCGGCACCGTTCCGCGTGTGTACGGCGCGGGCAAGATGGCGGCCTATACGAACCTGGACACCGGCAGCCAGCAGTTCTACTTCATGCAGATCGGCAAGCAGTACGCCGGCAAGACCATCGAGATCTTGTTGTTCGATCCGGGAGAGTGCTCCGAGGGTGACGCCTCCGTCGGCTTCCTCAGCCCTGACGGCAACAAATACGGGAACGCGACGTTCGATTGGACCGCGGACAACGGCAAGTCGGGCACCGGGGCCACGACCATCCAGACGTGTAGCGGCGGGAACGCCCTCTTCAACAACCACCTGATCACCATCGAGATCGACCTCAAGAAGACCTACGGTGCCACCGGCCTGAACCCGCCCGGTCCACCTGCTGGCGAGGCTGGCTGGTGGAAGGTCGACTACAACATCAAGGCCGCGAACGACACGACGACCTGGCAGGTCAGCATCAAGGGCAACCCCGTCCACTTGATCGTCCCGTAACGCGTCGCACGGCCGATTCGCGGACCACCCGCATCGGCCGTGTTCCATACTCCCGGGCATGCTGAGCACGCCGCGACCGCGGATCCTCCTCGTCGACGACGACCCGAGCCTGCTGGTCGCGCTCGCCGAGCTGCTGCGCAACGACGGGTTCGTGGTCACGACGGCCCGCGACGGGGATGAAGCCCTCCGGCGGCTCGACCAGGGCTGGCCGGATCTCCTGATCATCGACCTGCTCATGCCGCGGATGGACGGTCTGAATCTGGCGCGCGAGATCAAGGCGCGAGCCGACCTGCCGATCATCGTGCTGTCCGCCATCGATGCCGGCGACAACAAGGCCGATCTCCTCGACGAGTTCGCCGAGGACTACATCACCAAGCCCTACCACTACGCCGAATTGCGGGCGCGGATCCATCGCGTCCTGCGTCGAGTCGGTGACCGGGTGCCTCGGCAGGCCGTGCGCGTCGGGCCCAACCTCATCCTCGAGCTCCATCGACGCCAGGCCGTGGTCGCCGGGCGGGAGGTCGCGCTCACGCCGACCGAGTCGCGGCTGCTCTTCGCGCTCGCCGCCAACATCGGGCGCACCGTGACCACCGAGACCCTCCTGAGCCGCGGCTGGGCCGAGACCGACGACGCCGATCCGTCCTACGTCTGGGTCACGATGCGTCGCCTGCGCCAGAAGATCGAAGTGGACCCGAACTCGCCGCGCCACCTGCTGACCGTGCGCGGCGTCGGCTATCGATTGGTGGGCGAGCCGCCCCCCGGAGTCGACGCCTGAGCGGGCCGATGGTGCCGACGCCGTCGCCGAGGCGGCGCGACCCGAAGCCGTCGCGCTTCTCGTTCCCGACGCGGCTGACCCTGGCGATCGTCGCGGCGGCGGTCGTGCCGATCGGGGCGTTCGGCGTGCTGCTGATCCTCACCGGCAACCTCGAGGCGCAGCTGGGTGGCCGGATCCTCCTCTTCGTCGTGGCCGTCACGGCCGTCCTCGCGATCGTCATCGGCTATGCCCTGAGCCTCAGCCTCACGGAACCACTCCGCGAGATCGCCACCGCGGTCCGCCGGGTGAGTGACGGCGACTTGTCGCAACCGATCCCGGTCAACGGCACCGACGTCCTGGCCCAGCTCGCGGAGAGCCACAACCGCCTGGTCGCCGACGCGGAACGGCGGAATCGCCAGCTCGGGATGATCCTGGCCGCGGTCGAGCGGGCGTCGCCGGAGGATGGCGTCGGGCCTCTTGCCGACCGCGCGACGCGAGACGCCGAGGCCATCTTCGAGCTGATCGCCGGCACGATCACGTTCGTCGATCCCGCCGAAGTCCCCGAGGTGGAGCGGGTGCCGGGTGATCCCGTGACCGTACGCGCGGACATGCGCGTCGGCGACGAACCGATCGGCGTCCTCGTGGGGCGATTGCCCGCGACCCGAACGTGGGAGCGCGCCGATCAGGCCCTCCTCGAGCTCTACGCCAGCGAGATCGCGGCGGCCGTCCGCAACGCGCAGCTGTTCACCCAGGTGGAGGAGCAGAACACGCAGCTCCGCCAGCTCGACGAGGCGAAGGACGACTTCCTGCGCGGCGTCAGCCACAACCTCCAGACGCCACTGACCCGCATCAAGTCGAACGCGGAGGGCCTGAGCCTCACGGTCGACGATGCCCGACTCGGGAGCATCAGTGACCAGGCCGACCGGCTGTCGCGCATGGTCGCGCAATTGCTCCTGGTGGGTCGGCTCGGGACCGGGCAACTGCGGCCGCAGGACGAGGTGCTGGCCATCGGTGCCCGCGTGCGTCGGGCATGGGATGAGCTGGCCGCCCTGGGACGTGGGTTCGGTCTCGATGATGGCGCGAATGGATGGCTCGCCGTGGGCGACGGAGACCAGCTGGACCAGGTCCTGTGGGCGCTGCTCGACAACGCGGTGAAATACGGCGAGGGCGAGGTGAGCGTCGCGGTCGGCGTGGATGCGACGGCTCGCGAGGTCTGGACCACGATCACGTCGGGTGGTCCCGGTCTGACCGAAGCCGATCGCGACTGGCTCTTCCAGCGGTTCGCCCGCGGCGAGACCGGTCGCGCCACGGGCGACGGCAGCGGACTTGGCCTGTATGTCTCCCGAGCCCTGATGCGCGGCATGGGTGGCGACCTCTCCCTGGACCCGCCAGAGACCGGTCGGGGCGCCCGGTTCCGCCTGACGCTGCGTGGCGAGCCCCCGACCGCCGAACCCGGAGAGTCGTAGGGCGCCCGGCGCCTGACGAGCAAGATCCCGGTGCCCTCACGCACCGCATTCGGCATCGATCCGTGCCCGGAGGTGACGGCAAGGAGCGTTCGTGCCGGTACCCTAGGCGGACATCACGGAGGCCTCGACCCATGACCGAACGCGAGAAGCAGCTCAGACGCTCCCAGCGACTTCGCATCGGAGCGATCCTCGCGCTCGTCCTGATCGCCGTCGTCCCGGTCGTCGTCGTGATGGCCGCATCCCCCGACCCGTCGTCGGGCGAAACGCCAGCAGCTTCGTCGACGGCGACAGAGGCCCCGGCCACCACCAAGCCGGACCAGCTGAGCCCGAAGCTCCTGGTCCCCGACACGCTTCGCCAGGGCGGCAAGCTCGGCGATCGCAAGGGCGGCCGAGGTCTGGGCGCGTTCGGTGGCGGGCATGGCGCCGTGACCATCACCGCGATCGATGGTTCGAAGGTGTCGCTCACGACCGAGGACGGCTGGACGCGGACGATCACCGTCACCGCCGACACGAAGATCCGCAAGGGCGGACAGGACGCGAAGGTCGGCGATCTGGCGGTCGGTGACCAGATCCGGTTCAGCCAGAAGCGCAACGACGACGGCTCCTACACGATCACGGCGATCCAGGTCCCGACCCCGAAGACCGGCGGCGAAGTGACCAAGATCGATGGCGACACGCTCACCCTCAAGCGCCGAAACGGCGAGACGCAGACGGTCACGCTGACGGGTTCCACGACGTATCAGGTCGGCCGCGAGGCCGGAGCCAGGACCGACGTCAAGGTCGGTTCGAAGGTGACGGTCGAAGGTTCGACGTCAGGCGACGCGTTCACGGCACTGACCGTGCATATCCAGCCGGATGTGGTCGCGGGCGAGGTCACCGCCAAGGGCAAGGACTCGCTCACCCTCAAGCTTCGCGACGGCAGCACGGTCGTGGTCCACGTCGCCTCGGATACGAAGGTCGGCGTCCGCGGCAACAAGGCAGCGACCCTCGCGGACATCGCGGTCGGGGACGTGGCGTGGGCGGTCGGCTCGAAGCGCGCCGACGGCTCGCTCGATGCCACGGGCGTGGCCGGCGGCAAGGGCTGGGGCAAGAAGGGCGACCACAAGGACGACACGAAGTCGCCCAAGGTCGACGGCTCGAGCACCAACCCCGGCTGACCGATCCAGCCTCGGAGTGCCCGGGGTCGACATCGCGGCATACAATCCAACGCGATGGCATGGGACGCAGCTCCCGATCAGGGCGCCCGAGGTGGGCCTGGCACCGGTCGCCGTGAAGCGGTGGAGCTCGTCGGGACCCACCTTCGACTCAAGGGCGTCATCTCCCTGCATCGATTCACCCGGCTGTCCGATCTGATCAACTCGTCCAGCGGCTATGTCCGCATCCAGAACGCTCGTCTGCTGCGACGCAACGGCGACCCGACGACGCTCGTCCTCCCGGAGCTCATGGTCGATCAGGACGAGATCTCGTTCATCGCCGCCGTCGAGGCCGACGAGTCGATGGTCGAGCCCGAGAACGCCGCGTCATTCGGGGGCTTCTCGGCCGACCAGGAACTGGAGACCGATGTCTGGTCCGGGCTCGGGGCCGCAGCTCCGGGCGGCGGGAACGTGTGGGGCGCCCCGGGCGGCGGTTCGCTGGGCGGTGGTGGCGACCTCGAGCGGCCACCACGCGAGTTCGCGCTCTTCACGCCGGGTCACACGATCACGGGCAAGGTCCAGGTCTACGGTGGCACCGACCTCGCCGGGTTCGTCGACGCGAGTGAGCCGCGGTTCGTGCCTGTCACCGGCGTGACGGCTCGATCGCTCGCGGACCGAAGGATCATCAGCCACTTCGATTTCGTGTTGATCAACCGGACGCACATGATCGCGGCGTCCGAGATCGGTGGGCTGGGCGGCATCAACCACGAGGACATGTCCGACCTCTAGCGACCTTTGCGACCCTTTCGAACGCGAGGCAGGCGCTCGAACGAAGGTACGGTCGGGCTGGGCCCAACGAGCCAGGGCTCGTCGCGCCGCCACAGGCGACCATCGCCAGGCATGGCTGGGGGGCCTCGTCTCACGAGAGCGAGTGGGCAGCCGCGCATCCACAGGTGACCCTGCATGCCTCCCGTTTCCGCGACCGCCTTCGGCCGCGCCCGCACACCGATCGTCATCCTCGGCGCGCTCGCGCTTGCCCTCGGAACGGTCGGTGCCGTCGTCGCGGTGGATCCGACCACGAAGGTCTTTGCCTGCGTCAGCAAGTCCACGCAGGCGGTTCGGATCGTCAAGGCTCCGTCGGCCGGCTCCAGGTATTGCCGCGATGGCGAGTACCTGGTCCGCTGGCAGAAGACGCCCGCCAAGGGTGCTCCGGGCGCGGCAGGCGCACCGGGCGCCGATGGCGCTGACGGCACACCCGGTCTGGATGGCACGGACGGCGCTCCGGGGAATGACGGTCAGCAAGGCGAGCCCGGTCAGCAAGGCGAGCCCGGTCAGCAAGGCGAGCCCGGTCAGCAAGGCGAGCCCGGTCAGCAAGGCGAGCCCGGTCAGCAAGGCGAGCCCGGTCAGCAAGGCGAGCCCGGTCAGCAAGGCGAGCCCGGTCAGCAAGGCGAGCCCGGTCAGCAAGGCGAACCCGGTCAGCAAGGCGAACCCGGTCAGCAAGGCGAGCCCGGTCAGCAAGGCGAGCCCGGTCAGCAAGGCGAGCCCGGTCAGCAAGGCGAACCGGCGGCGGCGGTCAGCAAGGCGAACCCGGTCAGCAAGGCGAACCCGGTCAGCAAGGCGAACCCGGTCAGCAAGGCGAACCCGGTCAGCAAGGCGAACCCGGTCAGCAAGGCGAACCCGGTCAGCAAGGCGAACCCGGTCAGCAAGGCGAACCCGGACTCTCCCGGCTCGATCGGCAAGATCCAGATCATCGACGGCAAACGGAGCGAGAACGACAAGGGAACAGACGCGGACACCCAGACCGCCACATGCCCCGATGGCACCGTGCTCATCGGTGGTGGCGGGATCGTCACGAGCGAGCCGACCGGCATCGCCTATCTGACCGGCTCGTACCCCGACGAGAAGGGCCGCTGGGCCGCCGCAGGCGCTCGAGTTCCCGACAACAACGGCCCGTGGACCCTCCAGGCCTACGCGATCTGCGCCGAGGCCGAGGCCCGCTAGCGACCCGAGGCCACCGGCTCAGATCGTCGCGTGGTACCCGGGGTCGACGAGATCCACGGGGCCATCGAAGCTGGCCCGGACGGATGCGATGGTCGCATCGCGATCGAAGCCCATCTGCAGGTGGGTCAGCAGGACGCGACCCACGCCCGTCCGCGCTGCCAGGGCCCCGACCATCGGGCCATCGAGGTGGTACGCATCCGGCGCGACCGGCCCCGGCCCGAACGAGACCTCGGTGAGCAGCACGTCACCGGCATGGATGAGGGGCACGAGATCATCGGCGCGCCCGCAATCGCCGGAATAGACAAGCCCTGGGCCTGACGCATCCACCGTCGACACGCGGAAGCCGAAGCTCGAATCCGTGTGCGTGACCCGCGCCGCCTCCACCACGAACGGACCGATCGTCCGCGAACCCGGTTCGACGATCTCCACGTCGAGCGCCTCGGCCGCGAAACCCGGTGCGGCGTGGAGTCCGTCGAGGCGCTCGGTGAGCCCCTCGGGTCCGATCACGCGAACGCGTCGCCCGTGGGGTGGCTCCCATCGAAGGAAATGCCGGAGCGGGACGAGGTCGATGAAATGGTCCGGATGCAGATGGCTGATGACGACCGCGTCGAGTTTCGCCGGATCCATCCGGCTCGCGATCCCCGGGAACGAGCCCTGACCGAGATCGAGGAGCAGATGGTGGCCATCGTGCTCGACGAGGTAGGCGGCACCCGTCGCGCCTGGTCGATCGGTGTATGACGGGCCGGCGCCGATGACGGTCAGTTCCACCGTCGTAGCGTACCCCGCTGGCTGGGCGAGAACCGGGTGTCCTAGGCGAGGACCGGGTGTCGCTCCATCGCCGGCTTGAGCCCGACGGCCTCCGCCGCCGCATAGCCATCCGAGAGGGCCCACGCGAAGTGATGCGGCACATGCGCATCGGAACCGACGGTCACGCGGTCGCCACCAAGTTCCCGATAGCGAGCGACCGCCGCCGGTGACGGATATGTCTCGCCGGCGGCCTGTCGCAACCCGCTCGTATTGATCTCGAGGGCCGTGCCACTCTCGACGAGCGCCCGCAGGACCGGGTCGAGCAATTCGGGCGCGGCACCGAGCTGGGCGGCCGTGATGTGCGGGGCGAGGTAGCGCTTCACGAAGTCGATGTGTCCGAGCGCATCGAACAGCTCCGACTTGGCGGCTGCCTCCACCTCCTCGTAGTAGGGCGCGACGACCTCCGCGAGGGACTTGCCCGGGATCCATGCCTCGACCCGCCCCGCGAGATAGGGCGAGTCGGCACCGATATGAACGGACCCGATCACGAAGTCGTAGGTGTGCTGGCGCAGGTGGTGTCGGACCGCATCTTCCCAGGCCCGCTCGTAGGTCAACTCGACCCCGAACCGGATGGTCAACCCGAGCGGCTCCCAACGGTGCGCCGCCTCTCGCACCAGGCGTCGGCGCTCCTCGAAGGTCGAGTAGGCATAGGCGGGCGCGCGATGGTCGAAATCGACGTGGTCGGTGATCGCGATCTCCGGGATCCCAAGCTCGACCGCCTGGCGAGCATAGACATCGATGAGGACCTCGCTGTCGGGCGAGAGGTTCGTGTGCAGGTGCGAATCGAACGGGAGGTTGCGCCCCCGCCGATCGTCGCTGGACCCGGAACCGACGTTCATCCCGCAATCATGCCCAGTTCGCGGCCAACCGTCGAGAAGGCTTCCAGGGCTTGATCGAGTTGGGTATCCGCGTGAGCCGCGGTCACGATGGTGCGCAGGCGTGACTTGTCGATCGCGACCGTGGGAAACACGACCGGCTGGACGAACACGCCTTCCTCGATGAGCCGTGCCGAGAACCGGCTGGCCGTGTCCGGGTCGCCCATCATCACGGGGGTGATCGGCGTCTCCGATCGGCCCGTATCGAAGCCAAGACGCGTCAACTCGGCCTTGAATCGGCGGGTGTTCGCCCACAGCCGTTCCTGATGTTCCGGCTCCTCCTGCATCACGCGGAGCGCCTCGCGGCAGGCCGCGACCACCGCCGGCGGGTGCGACGTCGAGAAGAGGAACGGACGCGCTCGCTGGGTCAGGATCTCGCGCAGGGCCGTGGAGCCCGCGACGTACCCACCGAGCGAGCCGACGGCCTTCGAAAGCGTGCCGACCTGCACGGCCACCCGGCCATGGAGGTCGAAGTGGTCGACCGTGCCGCGGCCATGCCGACCCAGAACGCCCGAGGCGTGGGCGTCGTCGATCATGACGGCCGCATCGAACGCCTCGGCGGCCTCGACGATCCCGGGGAGTGGCGCGATGTCGCCATCCATCGAGAAGACGCCATCGGTCACGACGAGGATCAGTCGGTACGGCTCGCCGGAGCCGTCACGGCCGTGCTCGACGGCGTCGGCGAGGATCTGCCGCAAGTGTTCGACATCGGCGTGCCGGTACACCTTGCGTGGCGCCTTCGACAGCCGCATCCCGTCGATGATCGACGCGTGATTGAGCTCGTCCGAGACGATGAGATCGGTCTCACCGGTGATGGTCGGGATGACCCCGGTGTTGGCGGTGAACCCGGACTGGAACGTCAGCACGGCGGGCGCGCCCTTGAACTCGGCGAGTTCCGCCTCGAGTTCCTCGTGCATCGTCATCGTGCCGGCGATGGTCCGGACCGCGCCGCTCCCCACCCCGAAGTCGCGGACGGCCTGCAGGACCGCCTCGCGCAATCTTGGGTGGTGGGTGAGGCCGAGGTAATCGTTGGATGAGAGCGAGATAAGCCGGCGATGATCCACCGACACGATCGGACCCTGCGCCGAGGACATCACCCGCAACGGGCGATAGAGGTGGCGCTCCTGGAGCGCGGCGACCTCTTCACCGAGGAACGCGAGTGGATCAGGACGTTGGTGCATCAGCTGGTCCAGTCCATGATGACCTTGCCCGAGTCCCCCTGACGCGCCGCCGCGAAGGCGGCTTCGAAGTCGCGATGGTCGAACCGGTGGGTGATCGCCGGCCGGATATCGAGCCCGGACCCGAGCATGACGCTCATCTTGTACCAGGTCTCATACATCTCGCGGCCATAGATGCCGCGCAGCGTCAGCATCTTCATGACGATCTCGTTGACATCGAGGCTGATCTCCTCGGTGGGCAGACCCAGGATCGCGATCGCGCCGCCGTGGGCCATGCTCCCGGCCGCCGCCCGAAGCGCCGACGCATTGCCCGACATCTCAAGGGCGACGTCGAACCCCTCGACCATGTCCAGGTCCGCGAACGTGTCGCGAAGGTCGTGCTCCCGCGGATCGATGGCGACGGTCGCGCCCATCTGCATCGCGAGGTCGCGGCGGAATGCGTTGGGTTCACTGACCACGATGTGGCGGGCCCCGGCATGACGGACGACGGCGATCGCCATCAGCCCGATCGGTCCCGCACCCGACACGAGGACGTCCTCACCGAGGACCGGGAACGCGAGCGCGGTGTGGACCGCGTTGCCGAACGGATCGAAGATCGCGGCGATCTCCTCGTCGACGCCGGGCCAGTGGTGCCAGATGTTGGTCATCGGCAGGGTCACGTACTCGGCGAAGGCGCCGGCACGGCCGACACCCAGACCGATCGTGTTGGCACAGAGGTGTCGGCGCCCCGCGAGACAGTGCCGGCACCGTCCGCACACGACATGACCCTCGCCACTCACGAGGTCGCCGGCATGGAAGTCGACGACGTTGCTCCCGACCTCGACGATCTCGCCGACGAACTCGTGGCCCACGACGAGCGGCGGCTCGATGGTCCGCGCAGCCCACGGATCCCACGACTCGATGTGCAGATCCGTGCCGCAGATCCCCGTCTTGTGGACCTTGATCAGGACGTCGTTGATGCCGATCTCCGGCATCGGGACGTCGCGGAGCTCAAGACCGGGTCCGGGCGCTGGTTTCACGAGGGCACGCATCGTGCCGTCAGTGTGCACTCGCCGCGAACCTGTCGTTCGGCTCAGGCCTCGGACCAGTCCTTGATCGGGTTCTCGACCGAGCCGATGCCGTCGATCTCGCAGCGCACGCGGTCGCCCGGTTCGAGGAAGACCGGCGGGTCGCGGAAGACGCCGACCCCCGATGGCGTCCCGGTGGCGATGACGTCACCCGGGTCCAGGGTGATGACCGTGCTGATGAACGCGATGAGTTCGGGGATCGTGAAGATCAGGTCGGAGGTGACGCTGTCCTGCATCAGGATCTCCGTGCCGTGCCCGGGCCGACCCGGACCGGGGATCAGGTACGACCGAAGCGCCAGTCCCGCTGCGGGATCCAGTTCGTCGGCGGTCACGAAGGTCGCGCCCATCGGCAGGAACGTGTCCGAGCCCTTGGCCCGAAGCCACTGCCCGTCGCCCTTCTCGCCCTCGCGCAGGGCCTGGAGATTGCCTTGCCAATCGCGGGCGCTGACGTCGTTGACGACGACGTAGCCGGCCACGTGCGCCATCGCCTGGTCGGCCGGGACGCGATGCGCGCGCCGCCCGATGACGACGCCGAGCTCGACTTCGAGGTCGATGGCGTGCGTCCCCTCGGGGCGGACGATCGGCGATCCGTCGGCGACCACGGTGTTGGCGAACTTGCTGAAGAGCAGCGGCCGATCCGGGACGCCGCGGCCGCCTTCCGCAGCATGGGCTCGATAGTTCAAACCCACGCAGACGATCTTGCCGGGTCGGAGCGGGGCGGCCGGACGGAGGTCCGCGCGGTTCTGACGCTCCTCGATCGTGGCGACTTCCCCGGCGAACCGGGCGGCATCGGTCAGCGATCCCTCGTCGAGGAGGTCCTGGAGCCCCACGCCGAGCGGCTTGACGGTGTCGTCGTCCTCGAGCGCACCGACGACGGCGACGTCATCGGGGTCGAGGAATGCGAACAGGCGCATCGGGCGCCGCGTCTCAGCTCGGGCTCGGGGAGGCGGACGGGGCCGCCGACGGGGCCGCGGACTCGCTCGGGCTCGCGCTGGGCGCCGCGGAGGACGACGGGGTCGCGGACTCGCTCGGGCTCGCCGACGGGGTCGGGGTCGGCTCGGCGCACAGCGGCTCCGGGTTCGTCTTCTCGCCCCACGTGGCATAGAAGTCGGTGATGGCCTGCGCATCGAACGTCTGGAGTGGCAGCACCCGATCCCAGACCATCGCCGTGAACGGCGTGGCCATCTGGTCGAACCGTGCGATCACCGGGCCCTGGATCGTCCCCGGCTGGATGTTGCAGACGGGGCTGTTCGGGAAGGCCTCGAAGAACGCGCGCAACGCGGCCTGGCCCTCCGTCGTGGCGCCCGGGCTGTCGCCTCGATACAGGACGACCAGCGCGCCGTGCTCCAGGTTGTGGACCCAGCCTTGCGGGATCGTCACGTCGTCCGGGCCGTAGAGCCGCGGCGTGATCGGGCCCTGACCCGAGGCGTTGTAGTGGTTGCCAGAGGCAGGCGGGCAGTAGGTATACCGAACCTGGTCGCCAGGCGGCACGTGCTTGCGGCCCATGTCGTCCTGGACATAGCCGGGTTGGGCGCTCGCACCGGCGGCGGGGGCTGGCGTCGGCTCCGGGACCCATTCGTTGGAACACGCGTACGCGGACTGCGTGGCCTGGACGAACACCACCCCGCCGATCAGCGCGATCGCGGCGAACGCCGCGACGCCGAGGATCAGTCCGCGATGGCGTTCGACGAAGGACCGGTCGTTCTGATAGGAGATCCGCTGCCGTTCGCGACGGCCGGCCCGGGCCGTGCCCGTCGGACTGGTGCTCGCCGGGCGGTCGCCCGTTCGAGGTGCCGCGGTGCTCGTGGCCGGGGTCGCGCCCGGGGGAGTCGCGGCGCCTGGTGTGGTCGGGACGGTCGTGCCGGTCTGGCGGGCCAGCCGATGCTGCCGTCTGGAAGCCTTGCTCACGTGTTCGAAGCCTCAGGTCGGGGAGGGGTCGGTTCGCATGGGATCGGACGCGCGGACGCGTCGAGTCGTCGCAGGGTACCGGGAACGCTCAAGTCTCGCTCAGGTAGGACCGAACCTCGGGTCGCAACAGCCCTCGAAAGAGGAGCGCCGCGAGGGCGGCGACGAAGATCGCTTCGACCACCAACTGGCTGAGCGCGAGCAGCGGGATCAGCGGGATGGTCAGGC
This sequence comes from uncultured Chloroflexia bacterium, assembly GCA_963778805.1. Lineage (GTDB taxonomy): Bacteria > Chloroflexota > Limnocylindria > Limnocylindrales > CSP1-4 > SPCO01. The sequence goes on from CAVZVT010000007.1 coordinate 54,516, forward strand.
TCGCCAGACCGAGCGCGAGACGCCGGGAGACCTGCTTGCGCTGGAGCACCAGCGTCGTCGTGAAGATCGTGTACGCCAGCAGCACCATCACCACGACCCCGACCAGGCTGACGGGTGCGGCGATCGCCTGGTCGACGACGAAACGAAGACTCAGACCGATGCCGGCCAGGATGAGGAACGCGTAGGCGAGGAAGATGCGGATGCCGCCGGGCATCTCGACGATACGTTGCCACATGGGCTGCGCATCGTACCGCGCCTGCCGCCGCGCTTGACATGGCGAGGGCGCCTCCGTAGGTTCGTGACGTGCCCATCGACACACCCGGCTGGGTCCGCGACGCGGTCTTCTACGAGATCTTCCCGGACCGCTTCGCCTCGAGCGATCGGGTCTCGAAACCGGGTCCGCTGGAAGCCTGGGACGCACCGCCGACCCACGAGGGGTTCAAGGGCGGCGACCTGCTTGGCATCGTCGAGCACCTCGACGACCTGCGCGACCTCGGGATCACCGCGCTCTACCTGACGCCCGTGTTCCAGTCGGCGTCGAACCATCGATATCACACGTACGACTACTTCAAGGTCGACCCGATGCTCGGCGGGGACGGGGCCCTCCGCGAGCTCCTCGACGAGGCCCATCGGCGCGACATGCGCGTGATCCTCGATGGCGTGTTCAATCACTCGGGTCGCGGCTTCTGGCCATTCCACCATGTGCTCGAGACGGGCGGCATGTCGCCGTATCGATCGTGGTTCCACTTCGATGAGGGGCGGCTCGCGTCGGGCGGGATGCCCAGGCGTACCCGCCACCCGGCACACCACCGGACGCCCTCGGCTACGACTCGTGGTGGGGTCTGCCCGGGCTGCCCAAGCTGAACACCTCGGATCCCGCCGTGCGCGAGTACCTGATGACCGTTGCCGAGCATTGGCTCCGCTTCGGCATCGATGGTTGGCGGCTCGACGTCCCGGAAGAGATCCACGACGAGACGTTCTGGCAGGAGTTCCGGCGTCGCTGCCGGGCCGTCCGGTCCGACGCCTACCTCGTCGGGCGAAGTCTGGCGGGTGGCGCCCGAGTGGCTCCGGGGCGACCGCTTCGATGCGCTGATGGGCTATCCGCTGGCCGAGGCGATCCTGGCGTTCGCGGGTGGTTCTCGTCTGGATATGGGGGTCGTCCGGTCGCATCACGAGTACGGATCGACGATCGAGCCCATCGATGGCCCCGGGTTCGCGGCACGGCTCGAGGATCTCCTCGAGGCCTACGAGCCGGAGGTCGTCGCCGCCCAGCTCAACCTGCTCGGATCGCACGACACGCCACGCATGCGCACGGTCCTTGGCGACGACCTGACCGGCGTGCGGATCGCGACCCTGCTCCAGGCGACCCTGCCCGGCGCTCCGTGCATCTACTACGGTGATGAGATCGGGATCTCGGGCGGCAACGACCCCGATGACCGACGCGCCTTCCCGTGGGACCGGTCGAGGTGGGACGGGGAGCTGTGGGCGTTCGTCCGTGGCCTGTTGCACCTTCGCGCGGCGGAACCGGCCCTGCGCGCGGATGTCGTCATGGTGGTCGGTGCGGCAGGCGGTGCCGTGGCGTACGAGCGGCGAGCTGGTAGCACACGCCTGATCGTGGCGGTGAATGCGGGCGACTCCGCCGTCGGTCTCGATCTCACGTTGCCCGAGGTCGCCGACGGGACGCGGCTCGAACCGCTCGATCTCACGGGATCGGACGGGATGGGTCGAGCCGGTGGCGGCACGATCATCGGCGGGATGGTGCGTCTCGACCTTGGTGCGCGCTGTGGAGCCATCCTCCGCCTGAGCTGAGCGCGACCCTATACTCGCGCCTCATGGCTGACCTCCCGGTGGAGCTGGACGCCGCTCTGATGCCCCGGCTGGCGCGTGCCCTTGATGTCGAGGGGAAGATCCCGCGAGCCATCGCGGCGCTCGGTCCGGTCGCCGAGCGTGACGTGCTCCTGCTCGACGCGATCGACGGCGGGATCCGCGCTCGTCAGCTGCTCGATGGTGGCGCGCGCCTCAAGGCCATCGCCGACGGGGCGAAGAGCGTCGACGCCGTGGTCAGTTTCTGGACCCCGTTCCGTGCCCCGGAGCCGTCGGCCCTCGCCGACGCTGCGCGTGTCCTGCGCCCGGGTGGTCGGCTGCTCGTCGTCCATGACTACGGCCGAGACGACGTCTCGAGGCTGCTGGGGGAACGGCCCGAATACGGTCTCTGGAGTCGTCGCGATGGACCATTCCTCGGCCATGGCTTCAAGGTCCGGGTGATCCACTGCTTCTGGACCTTCGACTCGGTCGACGAAGGCCAGGCGTTCCTCTCCGATGCGTTCGGCGAGATCGGCCGGTCGGTCGGCGCCACCATGACTCGACCGCGACTCTCCTACAACGTGGCGGTGTATCACCGGACCTTCGAGTAGGCTGTCCCGGTGAGCACTTCGTCGCCGGCGCCGGCCGCTCGACCGGCGGCCCCCGCATCCAGGTCGCGCCGGATCTCGCCGGTCGCGGTGATCTTCGTGATCGCGCTGATCGGGTCCGTGGCCTACGTCCTGTTCGCGCTCACGGTCCGCGACTCATCGCAGATCCCCTTGCTGGCATCGGGCGCGGTCGTGCTCGGGATCGTCTTCGGGGCCCTGGCGATCGCGTTCGCACGGTCCGTGTGGCGGGCGGGCCTCGAGGCACGGAACGGGCGGGCGATCCTGTTCGGGATCGCCGGCGGGATCGCGGCGATCATCGCGGCGGGATGCTTCGCGAGCGCGGCGATCCTGCTGCTGGTCTGACGCGAGACGGACGCGAGGCGGACGCCCGAACGCCGTCGCGGCGAGACCCTCTGGTAGACTCGGCCACGGTCCGGCGCCGAACGTGCCCCCATCGTCTAGAGGCCTAGGACGCCACCCTTTCAAGGTGGAGATCAGGGGTTCGAATCCCCTTGGGGGTACCACTCCCGCCGCTCGGCCGGCGACCGCCCTCCCTGCTACCATCGGCCGCGATGGAGATCATGGGCGTCCAGATCCGGACGATCATCTCGGACAACGACGCCAAGCGCTGCGACGGCTGCCTCGAGACCGATCAGCGGCACCCCCTGGCGCATCAACCTGCTCGACATCGTGGCCGCCGAGACGCCGGTGTCGTGGGCCGGTCGCCCCGAGGTCAATCCGGGTCCATTCCAGTTCCATGGCGACCCGACCCACGTCCGACGCTGGATGGCCGGCAAGGGCTATCTCTTCTGCCGACGGGGCGAGGTCCGCGAGATCATGCGACCCGTGCCGATCCCGGGCGCGACCGCTGACGCCGCCCCGCGATGGGGCCTCTGCGACGGCATCCACCGCGACGACCACGAGTTCGTCCAGGCGTAGGTCCCGCCGGTCCGCGACGGCGTTTGACACGGCCTCCGGGGCACCCCTATCCTCCCGCAGCTTGCTGCCCACAGGCGACGCATAGATTTCGATAGATTCTCTCTGCGCGAGGCCCGATCGTTGCCCGCCCTTCCGAGCCCTTCGACCCAGGAGTCACGCCTCGACGACGCCCGCGTCGCCGCGGTCGTGGCTGTCGCTCGGTCCGGCCAGCCGGCTCCTGGGCGTCGATCCGGGGACCTTGCGACGCTGGGCCGACGAGGGCCGAGTCACGGTCTACACGACGCCCGGTGGTCATCGCCGCTTCGAGCGCCGGGCCATCGAACGGCTCGCCGCGGAACGTCGACCCGGCACCGGCCGTCGCTCCACGCGTCCGCCGGCACGATCCCTGTCCAGCCTCGGCACGACGCCCGAGCGTCTCCAGCGCGTCTATCGGCGCAGTTACCTGACACCGACACCCAACGGCGTCGAAGGCGTGGACGACGCCGATCGCGCCGCGTACCGACATGACGGCCGACTCCTGGTCGGCGCCCTCGTGGCGTTCCTCGATGCCGACCCACTCGATACCGATGGACGGGCGATCGCGGAGGCCGAGGCGGCGGCACTGGTCGACGACCTGGCCCGCCGGCTCGCGAGCTCGAAGACGAGCCTGACCGAGTCGGTCGCGCAGTTCGTCGCCGCGCGTCGCCCGTTCCTTGCCGAGCTGGCCGCCCTGGGCCGGCGGCGCACGCTGGATCCCGGGCGCCTCGGCGTCCTGTACGAAGAGGCGTCCGCCCTGCTCGATCGGTTGCTCCTGCGCCTGATCGCCACCCACCAGGATCCGGGACGCTGAGCCGTGGAGGCACAGATCGTGCTCCCGACGCTGACCGCGATCATCGCGCTGGTCTTCTTCGGTCGCCTTGTTCGACCAGTGGCGCGAGCGTCGCGGCGCGTTCCAGCTCATCTGGGCGCTCGGGATGCTGTTCTTCGGGATCGGATCGGCCTGCGAGGCGATCGGAGGCGCGGCGGCTGGAACGAGACGATCTACCGGACTCTGGTATCTGACGGGCGCGGTCTGGACGGCGGGCTGGCTCGGGCTCGGGACGGCGGTCCTGCTCGGCCGTACCCGGTTCGGGTACAGCTTCGCGTTCTGCCTGTTCTTCGCGGGCATCTTCACGTTCTTCCTGCGCAACAGTCCGAATACCCGGGCGCAGGCGCGCTGCCCCTCCTGTACTTCATCGCAGCGGCCATGCTCGGTCTGGCGGTCGCGGTCGAGACGTACTTCCAGAACGAGCGCTGGCCGCGAATCGCGATGGCCGCGGTCATCGGCGCGACCGTGCTCTCGATCGTCCTGATGCTGACGACGACCTTGGCTGCACCCGGCTACGCGCTTGATCCCGCGACAGGTCCCCGTCGCGACCTCTGCCGCCGCACGCTCCGATTGCTCACGCCGTTCATGAACATCACGGGGGCGCTAGCGCTCATCCTCGGCGCGCTCTTCTCCGCCTACGTCTTCATGCCCAAGCGACGGGTCCTCGCCTACTCGCTGGACCCCAACCAGCCGGGCGACGAGTTCCTGTTCAACCTGTGATCGCGCCGGTCGCGATCACCGTGAACTTCGTGGTGTCGCTCCCGGGCGCGATCGCCAGCCTGTTCAAGGGACAGCTCCACAGCCGCGTCCCGGCGACGTTGCTCATCGCGATCGGGGCCATCGTCGCCGGGACCGGTGACACGCTGAACCGGTTCGGGATCACCGGCATGTTCCAGTCGCGGCAAGTTCATCGGCGTGGTGTTCCTGTTCGCCGGGTTCCTGGTCTCGATCGACGTCTTCCGCCAGTTCCGGATCCCGCTGACATCGATCCGGTTCAGGCCCGACCCGACACGAATCGCCGGCCGCCGAGGCCCTGGTCGAGCGCAACGAGATCCCGATCGACCATCCGACCGAAGGGACCGAGCCCGCCATCGCTGGCTGACCCCCCGCCCTACCATGCACCGATGGACAGGGAACGGGCGTCCGGGCGGCCGTGCGGCCCCCACCCGCGGCATCTTCATCGTCCTTGGCGCGGCCGCCCTGTTCGGCATGCTCGGGCCGCTGTCGCGGTTCGCCTACGACGCGGGGATGGAACCGACCGCCTTCGTGGCCTGGCGAGCGCTGATCGCCTTCGTCGCCTCGATCGGTTATGTCGTCTGGCGGATCCGTCGTCGGGAACGCGCTTGTCGCGGCCGGCGGACCTCGCCCCGCGAGCCAGGATCGCGCTGCTGGTCGCCATGACGATGGGGTTCTCGCTCAACGTCTTCATGTTCGCGGCCTTCGACATGATCACCGTCGCCCTCGCCCTCCTGTGCTTCTACACCTACCCGGCGATGGTCGCGATCGTGAACCTCGCGCTCGGGCGCGAACAGCTCGACGCGTCGCGCGCCGCGGCGCTCGGGTTGGCGCTGCTCGGGATGATCGCGGTGGTCGCCTCCAACTGGATCCGGCATCGGGCGTCGTCTTCGACACGGTCGGGGTGGCCCTCGCCCTGGGCGCAGCGCTCAGCCAGACCGTGTTCGTCGTCGTGAGCCGTGACGGCTACTCGGATGTCCCCACCGACCAGGCGATGACCCTGGTCCTGCTCCGACCTGGTCGGAGCGTCGCTTCTCGCGATCGTCGCTGGCCGACGCCGAGACGCTCGTGTATCCGCTGCTCGACGCCGTCGGTCCTGCCCCTGCTCGTGTTCACCGGGATCTTCGCCGCGGCGATCCCCTCGATCGCGTTCCTCGGCGGGGTCCGCTCGATCGGTGGGACCCGTGCCGGGATCCTGATGCTGGTCGAGCCCGTGGTCGGCGTCGTCCTCGCGGCCGCTGCTCCTCGGCGAGACGCTCGTACCGCTCCAGCTCGCGGGCGCCCTGGCCATCCTCGCGGCGGCCGTGATCCTCCAGCGCGGTGCCGCCGCGACCGCGCCATCCACCGAGCCTTGGCCCGTGGTCGGCTGACCGTCGTGGACGCCGGGCGTACCTGAGATGGACGACATCCGAGGTCCCATCGGAGCGCCGGTCATCGTCTTCCTCCACGGAACGAGGCTGACCCACGCGGTCTGGACGCCGCAGATGGTCGCGCTCTCCGACGAGTTCCGGACGCATCGCGCTGGATCTGCCAGGTCATGGCGTGCGAGCCGGTGAACGGTTCACGCTGGCCGGAGCCGTGGACACGGTCATCGGGGCGCTCGACGAGGCGGGTGTCGGTCGGGCCGTGATCGTGCGGTCTCTCGTTCGGCGGGTACGTCGCCATGGAGGTCGCGGCGCGCGCACCGGATCGTGTCCACGGTCTCGTCCTCGCGGGCGCGACGGCCGAGCCGTTGGGTCTCAGCAAGCTGCCCTACCTGGGTCTCGCCTGGGTCATGGCGACGTTCGCCGGACCGCGCCTCGATGCGCTCAATCGCTGGTTCTTCCGGACACGGTTCCCGGCTGCCATCGCGGACCCGATCGTGGCCGGCGGGTTCTGGCCGGTCGGCGGCGCCGCAGGCGTTGCGAGCCATCGCCGGAGAACGATTCCGACCTCGCCTTGCCGCCTATCCTGGCCCCACGCTCATCCTCAACGGCGAGTTCGATCTGCCGTTCCGGCTCACCGCGCGGTCGTTCGCCGCCGCAGCCCGAGCACCCGCGACGGGTCCTCCTCAACGGCGCCATCCACCTGAGCAACCTCGATCGACCGGCCGCGTTCAACGAGGCCATCCGGCGCTTCGTCCGCTCGTTGCCTGAGGACACCGGGTAGATCCCGAGCAAGGGCATCTCGCCGGGGGCGCGAGGGGTGCGGGGTATACTGCCCCGACCTTCCCACACCGTCCGACTGAGGTTCGATGCGCGTCCGCAAGGCTGTCTTCCCCGCCGCAGGCTGGGGCACCCGGTTCCTCCCCGCGACGAAGGCACAGCCCAAGGAGATGCTGCCCCTGGTCGACAAGCCGATCATCCAGTACGCGGTCGAAGAGGCCGTCGCTGCCGGGATCGAGCAGGTGATCATCGTCACCTCGAGCCAGAAACGGGCGATCGAGGACCACTTCGACCTCTCCTACGAACTCGAGCACCTGCTCGAGGAAAAGGGCGACATCGAGATGCTCCGCAAGGTCCGCCAGATCAGCGACCTCGCGCAGATCGCCTACGTCCGCCAGAAGGAGCAGCTCGGTCTCGGACACGCGGTGCTCATGGCGAAGGACCTGATCGGACACGAGCCGTTCGCGGTCATCCTCCCCGACGACGTGGTCATCGGCGACCGGCCGTGCATCGGCCAACTCATCCACGCCTACACGCAGACGCACTCGTCGGTGGTCGCGGTGACCGAGGTCCCGCCCGAGGAGACCAGCCGCTACGGGATCATCGGTTCGGAACCGTCCGAGGACCCCCTCGATCACGGCCGTCTCCATCGGGTGACCGCGCTCGTCGAGAAGCCCGCGCCGTCCGAGGCGCCATCGAATCTCGCGATCATCGGACGATACGTGCTGACCCCGAAGATCTTCGACAAGCTCGAGCAGACGCAGCGCGGCGCCGGCGGGGAGATCCAGCTGACCGACGCCATCGCGGACCTGATGCAGGAGCAGGCGGTCTTCGCCTACGAGTTCGAAGGCACCCGGTACGACGCCGGTACGACCATGGGCTGGCTCAAGGCCTCGGTCGAACTGGCGCTCCAGCGGCCCGATCTCGGGGAGGAGTTCCGGACCTACCTCGCGGGCCTCGAGCTCTGACACGGTTTCCTGCGGTACGATGCCGCGCGACATCACCCGGGCACCCTAGGCCCGGCCGCAACGAGGTTCCAAGTGGCGGAGATCGGGACGATCCTGGGCGGCCGATATCGGCTCGTCGAACTCCTCGGGCAGGGTGGGATGGCGACCATCTTCCGGGCCGCCGACACGCAGCTCGGCCGCGACGTCGCCGTCAAGCTGCTCCGCCCGGAGTACCTCCAGGACCCCGACTTCTCGGCGCGGTTCCGTCAGGAGGCGCAGGCCGCCGCGTCGCTGACGCATCCCGAACGTGGTCACGGTCTACGACTACGGCGAGGATCCTTCGGGCCCGTACATCGTCATGGAGCTGATCGACGGGGAGGACCTCGCGACGATCATCCGTCGCAGTGGCGCGCTGCCGCCGCGACAGGTCGCCCGGATCGGCGCCGCCGTGGCGCGCGCCCTCGCCGCCGCGCACGCTCGCGGCATCGTCCATCGCGACGTGAAGCCGGGCAACATCCTGATCGGCCGTGACGGCCAGGTGAAGGTCGTCGACTTCGGGATCGCCCGGGCCGTCGCCGAGGCGCAGGTCACGCTCCCGGGCACGACCCTGGGTTCGGTCCACTACTTCAGCCCGGAGCAGGCTCGCGGCGAACCGGCGACGGCCGCCTCCGACATCTACTCGCTCGGCATCGTGCTGTTCGAGCTCCTGACCGGGACACGACCGTGGGAGGGCGACAGTGCCGCCGCCGTCGGTCTGGCGCGGCTCTCCGGTCCGGCTCCGGATCCGACGGCCGTGCGCGCCTCCGTGCCCGCCGACCTCGCCGCGATCACGCGCAAGGCCATGGCCCCCGCGCAAGGTGACCGGTTCGTGTCCGCATCCGCGATGGCCGACGCGCTCGATGGCGTGATCGCCGCCACGGCAGCCGCAGCCGCCCCCGTCGCGGCCGGCGCCGGCGGGCGGTGCCGGCGTCGTGGCCGGCGCTGCGGTCGCCACCGCGGCGATGAGCGGTGTCGCTCGGGGCAACCCGAATGCCGTGCCCTATGCAGCCGACGCCTACGCGGGCGCCGACGGCGACGACGGCGCGGGTACCCCACCACCGATGACGCCTGGGCCACCCGACGATGGTGGCGGCACGAGCGCGCTCGTCTGGGTCGCCGGGGTCGTGGCGGTCGCCCTCCTCATGGCCATCGCGTTCCTGGTCTTCCAGCTCGCTGGTGGTGGTCCGGCCCGATCGAGCGCGTCCCCATCGGCCTCGCCATCCGCCGTCGTCATCCCGAGCTTCGTCGGCAAGCTGGTCGTCGACGTCCAGCGCGACGCGGACGCCCTTGGCATCGTGCTCGTCACCACGGGCGAGGCCTCCGACCAGCCAGTCGGCACCGTCCTGTCCCAGGATGTGCCCGCGGGGACGCTGCTGGAGTCCGGTGGCACCGTGCATATCGTCGTCGCCACCGGCCCGGATACGGTCGCCGTGCCCAATATCCGGACACTCGCGGAGAACGAGGCGCTCCAGGCGATCGTCGATGCCGGTCTGACCGTCGGGAGCCGGAGCGAGGCCTTCGACCCGGTCGTGCCAAGCGGGTCCGTGGTTTCGCAAAGCCCGTCGCCCGGCCAGATCGTGGTCCGCGGCACGCCCGTCGACTACGTCGTCTCGAAGGGACCCGAACCCACGCCGACCCCGTCCCCGACGCCGACACCCACGCCGACTCCGACACCAACGCCGACACCGACGCCCACGCCGACACCGACCCCCACGCCAACGCCGACGCCGACGCCTGAGCCGACCCCGACACCGACCCCGGAGCCGACACCGACGCCGACCCCGGCCCCGTAGGGCCGCTGCGGCCGAACGTCCCTAGAGGTCGTCGCCCCAGAGGCTCCAGCGCGCCGGATCCGTCTCCGGGACCAGCGGGGCGAGGTCCGCGATCGGGTCACCGGCCTTCACCGAAGGGCTCGCTGGCCCGTCGCGTCGAGCGACCACCTCGATGAACTCGAGCCGGGTCGATGCGGTTCGCGGCGCGATGGCGAGAAGGTCCGGCGGAGCCACGGCGCCGATCGAAGGGGCGGCTGTCGCGCGGCCGGCTTCCCAGCACGGTCGGATCTCGTCGCCATGGAGCGGCAGGCGGTGGCTATCGAGGCCGCAGTAGCCGATCTTCGCCGCGACGGACCGTCGGTAATGCCGGCAGGTCAGACACGCGGTGCTGGATCGACGACAGACCCAGCAATGCGCCGTCTCGGCCTGCGGTGTCCCGCAGTGGGGGCATCGCCACATCGGCATGGGCGGATGGTAGCTGCGACGACGCTGGGCCGCAACGTGGCCCGCGAACGAGCGTTCGACTACTTGGTGATCGTGATGACCGTGAAGTCCTCGGTGGACCCGAATGCGTCGGTCGACGCCAGACACGTGGCGTTGCCCTGACCCTTGTCGACCCCCTTGGACGGGATCGTCGTCTGGAAGGCGACCCGGCCATTGCCGTTGGTCTTGCCGTCGTACGTGATCGTGGAGATCCCCGGGATGCTGAGGGTGAAGGTGACGGCGGCACCGGAGATCGCCTTGCCGTCGGGGTCGGTCACCGAGCAGACCAGGCGGACGCTCTTGGGGCAGGTCCTTGAGCGAGACTCGATAGTCGGAGGCGGAGATCACGGCCTGCAGCTTGCCGGTCCCGCGACGGACCGTGAAGGCCTTGTCGGTGACGTTCCCGGCGGGGTCCGTGGCATTGATGGTGATGTGGTTCGTGCCGGTCCGGAGCGCGATCTTGAGCAGGAATGTCCCATCGGCCTTGGCCGTGCCCGTGATGGAGGCGTTGTTATCGGTGTTGTGCACGATGAGCGTCGAGCGGGCCTGCACCTTGCCCTTGATGTCGAGGCTCTTGCCGTTCACCTTGGCCCCGTCCTTGGGCGATGTGATCGTGATCTTGGGCACGGCCGTGTCCAGGACATAGCGGACGACCGGTGACGTATCGGATTCGGTCCCGCCCGGACCGACGATGGTCACGGTGAAGTCGTTGATGCCCTTCTCGAGCTCCATCGGGACGACCGTCTTGGGCGTCGTCGTCGCGATCGGCACATCCAGGATGGGCGACGGCGTCTGGTCCTTGAGCGCGAGGTACACCCGGATCTTGTAGTTCGGGTCACCGACGACGCTCGAGGGCACGGTGACGATCAGCTCTACCTTGCCGCTGTTGACGTACGGTTCATCGGGTGCGGCGAGGAGCGGCGCATCGCTCACCGCTTCGACGGTCGGGGCGGGGGTCGCGGTGGCGGTCACGTTCTGGACGAAGCCGCTGAACGACGACCCGAGGGTTCCGGCGACCTTGCCGGCCCCACCGACAGCGACGTACAGGACGCCGGCCCCGAGGGCGATCACCGCGATGCTGAGGGCCACCTTGGCGACGAGTGGCAGGCCACGGCCACGCTGGATCGGTCGATGCGAGGCGACGCGTCCGGGTTGCGGCGCCTTGGGTCGGGTCGACGAAGGCGCGGGTCGGCCGGTCGATGGGGGTCGTGGCCGGACATGAGTGGGCCGCGCGCCGCGCCGGGTCGTCATCGCGGGGATTGTCGCACGGTCGCCACCCGGACGACGCCGACCCGATCCGAGCCCCGATCCCGACCACCCCGACGAGCCGGGCTCGACCGGCTCATGCCGGGCCGACGCCTCGGTCCGCTGCGGTGCGATGTACTCTGGCCCGGTCAGTGCGCGTGCCGCCGGGTGCACGCGCCCGCTTAGAGGGATGGAGTGCAGGGACGCGACCCACGATCAGGACGTACGGGCGGGCCGGGGGGGAAGCCAGGCAACGCGACCGGTCGACCCGCGTTCGGCGTCGGGCCGATCGCCCGTGTCGCACCTTCGCCGCTCGTGTCGCGCGAGCAGGACCCGAGCGTCCAGTACGCGATGCCGCCTCGGCCGGGGTTCGGGCTCCCGAACCTCCGACGGAACGTCTGTCCGCACTTCTACATGACGGGCTCGCGCGGCGCGATCCCGATCCAGGCACCCCACCTGCTCAAGGCGCTCATCCGACAGGACGCCAACGTCAGTCGATGCCAGCTGCGAGGCGGGGTCCATCTCGACCAGGGCTACGTCAACGACGTCTGTCTGACCCCACGGTTCAATCAGTGCGTCTTCTACGAGGACGAACTGTCCCGCGAGTGACCGGGCGATGACCTACGACGAGGCACTCGCGGCCCTCGCCGATCGCGGACGATTCGGCATCCGCCTTGGACTCGGTCGCACGCGCGCCCTCCTCAAGGCCCTCGGCGACCCACAGCTCGGGATCCGCGGCGCCCTCGTCACGGGGACCAACGGCAAGGGCAGCGTGCTCGCGCTGGCCGGGAGCGCGCTCCGTGCCGGCGGTCTGCGGGTGGGCGAAACGCCGAAGCCGCACCTCATCACGTATCGCGAGCGGATCGTCGTCGATGGGCGTCCGATCGACGCCGCCACGTTCGCGCGACTCGTGGAGACCGTGATCCCGGTCGCGGACCGCGTCGCCCGACGACACGGCGATCCGACCGAGTTCGAGCTCCTGACCGCGGTGGTCTTCCTCCACTTCGCCGAGGCCGGCCTCGATGTCGCCCTCGTCGAGGTGGGTCTGGGCGGTCGACTGGACGCGACCCACGCCTGGGATGGCGGCGTGGCCGGGATCACGAACGTGGACCTTGACCACACCGATCGACTTGGGCCCGACCATCGCGCACATCGCCCGCGAGAAGGCCGCGATCATCGAGCGCGGCGATCTGGCGGTCACGGGCGCGACCGGCGATGCCCTCACGATCATCCGCCGCCGGGCACGCCGCATGGACGCGCCACTCCGGGAGGTCGGGGCGGCCCCACTCCTGGGCTGGGATCGGGACAGCATCGAGGTCGAACTGCCGGGCCTCGGACGCACCCGGGTGGGCCTGCGGGGCCGGCACCAGGCCGCCAACGTGGCCGTCGCCGATGCCCTGCTCGATGCCCTCGAAGCGGCCGGGATCGCCCGCGTCGGACCGGACGCCCGTCGGGCCGGGTACGCATCGGCGGTCTGGCCCGGTCGATTGGAGCTGTTCGAGGTCGAGGGCCGGCAGGTCCTGCTCGATGGCGCCCACAATCCGGCCGGGGCCGCCGCCCTCGCCGCGGCGCTCGAGGACCTTCGACCCCACCTGGCCCAGGGCCAGACGACCTTGATCACCGCGTCCATGGCGGACAAGGACGTCGACGGCGTCATCGCGGCGCTCGCGGCTGCGCCGACCCTGGCCGACGCCCGGATCATCAGCACGGCCGTCGATCTGCCACGAGCCATGACGCCATCGGAGTTGGCGGCACGATGGTCCGCCGCACGACCTGGCCAGGAGCGACCGACCGTCGCGGCGGACCCGTCGGCGGCGCTGGACGCCGCTCTGGGCCGATGGCGATGGACTGGTCGTCGTCGCGGGCTCGCTCTATCTTGTCGGCGCCATCCGCGACCGTCTCGTCCACGGTCCTGCCGGGTCCGACGGAGAGCGGGGAGATCGATGACCGAGCCCGACGATCAAGCCGACGACTCACCCCGCGCCGACCCGGATCGGCCAGACGACCTTCGCGTGGGGCACACGGACCTATGTGATGGGCATCCTCAACGTGACGCCCGATTCGTTCTCGGGCGATGGCCTGCTGGCCGATGGCGACGCCCTGGGGACCGCGGTGGCGGCCGCCCGCCGGATGGTCGCGGAGGGTGCCGACATCCTCGACATCGGCGGGGAATCCACGCGGCCCGGTCACGCCCTGGTCGCCGAGGACGAGGAGATCGCCCGGGTCGTGCCGGTCATCGCCGCCGTCCGGGCCGCCCTGCCGGCCACACCGATCAGCATCGACACGACGAAGGCCGGCGTCGCGGTCGCGGCCATCGCGGCGGGCGCCGATCTGGTCAACGACGTCTGGGGCGTGGGGCAGGACGACACGCTGGTCCGCGTCGCCGCCGCGCATCGCGTGCCGCTCGTCGTGATGCACAACCGGCAGGAGCCGATCTACCAGGACGTCCTGAGCGAGGTGGTCGCAGACCTGCGCCGCGCGCTCGAGCGCGCGATCCGGATCGGCGTGGCAGAAGCGGATCTGATCGTCGACCCGGGGTTCGGGTTCGGCAAGACCGCCGAGCAGAACCTCGCCGTCCTGCGCGGCCTCGATGCGCTCCGCGTCCTCGGTCGTCCGATCCTGCTCGGAACGTCGCGCAAGTCCACGCTCGGGAAGATCCTGGATCTGCCGCCGGACGAGCGCATCGAGGCGACGGTCGCGACGACGGCGATCGGGATCGACCACGGGGCGGACATCGTCCGGGTCCATGATGTCCAGGCGAACGTCCGGGCCGCGCGCATCGGCGACGCCGTCATCCGGGGGACTTGGCACGAATGACCGATCGCATCGTCCTCACGAACCTGCGGTTCGAGGGCACACACGGCTACTACGAGTGGGAACGGGCGGCACCGCAACCGTTCGAGGTCGATGTGGAGCTCCACCTGGACCTGGCGCCGGCCGGCACGAGCGATGACCTGGCGAAGACCGTCGACTACGGGCGGGCCTATGACCTCGTCCGGGATGTGGTCGAGACGCGGACCTTCGCCCTGATCGAAGCCATCGCCGAGGCGATCGCATCGGGACTGCTCGCCGCCTTCGAGCTCGAAGCGGTGGTCGTGCGGGTCCGCAAGCCAGCGGTCCAGCTCGGCGGCCCGCTGGACCACGCCGCGGTCGAGATCGTCCGGCACCCGACCGGATAGACGACGCCGGCGGGCCTGGAAGGCGCCGCCGGCGACGAAGTGCGCGCTCGGGAAGGTCTAGTTGAGGTTGTCCGGGCGCGTCCCGAGCGTGATCGAGAGGGTGATCGTCTTGCCGTCGCGCAGGATCTCGACCGGCACGGTGTCGCCGGGCGAGTACTGGCTGAGGGCCGCGTCGAGCGGGTGCTCGGCGTCGATGGCCTTGTCGCCGATCTTGGTGATGATGTCGCCATCCTTGACCCCGGCCTTGTCGGCGGGCGTCCCGGCGACCACACCCGGTGTCGAGTTGCCCTGACCGTCGGTGCCGGCCACGAGGGCACCGGCCTGGACCGGGAGCTTCTCGGCGTCGGCCACCTGGCGGGTGATGCTCTGGAAGCTGATGCCGAGGTACGGACGCGCGAGCGCCTGGCCGGCGACGGCCTCGGCCATGATCGGCCGGGCGATGTCGATCGGGATCGCGAACCCGATGCCATTGCTGCCCGAGGCGATCGCCGTGTTGATCCCGATCACGTTGCCGTCGGCATCGAGCAGCGGACCACCCGAGTTACCCGGGTTGATGGCCGCATCGGTCTGGATGAGGTTGTTCAGCGGCTTGTCCGAGCCATCGGTCGTGATGGTGCGGCCGGTGGCGGAGACGATGCCACTGGTGACCGAGTTGGAGTACGTGCCCAGTGGGCTCCCGATCGCGACCACGAGCTGGCCGACCTTGAGCGCGTCGGACTCGCCGATGGCCGCGCTCGGCAGCCCGGTGGCTTCGACCTTGACGATCGCGAGGTCCGTCAGCGTATCGATGCCGTAGACCTTGCCGGCCAGGACGCGGCCGTCCTTCAACTCGACATCGAACTTGTCGCCGCCTTCGACGACGTGCTTGTTCGTGAGGATCCAGCCGTTGCTGTCGTAGATGACCCCGGAACCGACGCCGGTCTGCGGGATGACACCGAGATTGCCGGCATCGCCGCTCCCGGTGACGGTGATGCGGACGACGGCCGGGCTGACCTTGGCGGCCACCGCGATCGTCGCCGAGGACTCATCGATGGTCACGGGCTGGACGGCGCCGACGTTGGTGCCGGCCGCGACGGAAGCCGCCGGGACGGTCCGGTCGAGCGCGCCGGTCGCGTTGAGCGCGAGTACGGTCCCGCCGGACGAGAGGGCCGCCGCCAGGAGCGCGACGGCGATGACGGAGCCCGCACCCGAGCGCTTCGCCGGGGCCGCTGGTGCCGCCGTGGCCGCGGTCGGAGCCGGCTCGTACCAACGTTCCGGCGTGGTCGGCGCTGGCGCCGAGTAGTCGCGGATCCACTCGGGTCGCAGCTCGGGCGACGGGGAGTAGGTCTGCGCGCTCGGGCTGGGCGTCGGGGTGAGGGTGGTCGGCGTCTCGACGTCGGGTCGGAAGATCGGTTCACCCGGAACGATCGGGTTCGGTGGGTTCAACTCGTCGGTCATATCGGTTCAAAGTCCCTTGCAGGCTGCAGCCGGTGGCGGCTGGGGGAAGAGGTCGACGTTCAGGGTGCCGGTTCCGGATTCACCTGCGGGCGCTCGGACGGTGAAGTTTCCGTCACGTTGGACACGGGTCCCGGACGTGCCGACTGGGGTGCCTGACCGGCCGAAGCGACCGCGGCCCGATCCGCGGCGGGCGTCCCGGCGACCAGACGGGGATCACGGGGCAACTCGACCGTGAACCGCGTGCCCTCGCCGATCTGGCTCTCGACGACGATCGTCCCGCCGTGCATGTCCACGATCGAACGCACGATCGCGAGCCCCAGACCGCTCCCGCTGCCACGGGCTTCGTTGGCCCGGGAGCCGCGATAGAAGCGCTCGAAGATGTGCGGAAGTTCGGCGGGCTCGATCCCGACGCCCGTATCGGTCACTTCGATCCGGGCGCCAAGCTCGGTGGGCGCCACCACGACGTGGACCGATCCATCCCGCCCCGTGAACTTGACGGCATTGGCGACGAGGTTCACCACGACCTGTCCGATCCGCTGGGGATCGTGGCGGATCCGGATCGGGGCGTCCGGGAGGTCGATGCTCAAGGCGACGCCACGCTTGCGAGCCGCGGCCATGGTCTGTTCGACCGCGGTCTCGACGGCCGCCCGCAGGTCGTCCGGCCGCAGGTCGAGCAGGACCAGCCCGGAGTCGAGCTTGGAGAGTTCGAGGAGGTTCTGGGCGAGCCAATCCAGACGCTCGATCTGCTGCCCGCTCGATTCGAGGAACTCGGCTCGCAGGTCCGGGTCGTCGCCGGCATGTTCCTTGAGGAGGTCGTTGAACGTCCGCAAGGCGGCCAGTGGGGTTCGAAGTTCGTGCGAGACATCGGCGAGGAAGTCGCGGCTTCGGTCGCGGTCCCGGCTCATGATCTCGACGCTCTCCTCGACCCGGTCGGCCATCGTGTTGAACTGGACGGCAAGTTCGGCGAGCTCCGACGAACCGGCACGCATCTGCGCTGGGGGCACGCGCCGCGACAGATCGCCTTCCGCGAGCGCCCTGGCGGCCTCGCCCAGTTGGCGGAGCGGGGTCGTGAACCGTCGTGCGAGAGCCGCCGACACGAGCACGCTCAGGCCGAGCGCGAACAGCGCGACCGCCGCGAGCAGCCCGGTGACGTTGGCGATGGCGGTCGCTCGGTAGGTGTACGGGTTCGAAAGCGTGATCCGGACGGCGTAGGGCGCGAACAACGTGCCGGCCGAGTCCGGTTCCTTGGCATACGTGATCGAGGCCTTGGTCTGGCCGGGCGCCGGCTGTCGCTGGACGGGCATGGCAAAGATGCCGTCGTCGGCCGGGACGAAGACCGTCGACTCCCCGGACTGCACGTATCGCCCGAATTCGACCGTGACGTCGGCCTGGCCCAGGGTGTCGGCGATGACCCGCTGGGCAGCCTGCGAGCGCATCGCGCTGGCGACGGCCGGATCCACGGCGTTGCCGATATCGACGACCGGCGACGACCCAGCCGCGTCGTTCGCCGCGATCTGGACGAAGGCACTGATCGTGTCAGAACGGAGGTCGAGGTCCGCGTTCTGCTGGCTCGCGAAGTAGTCGTCGAGCCGATTGAGGACGAGGACCGAGACGAGGACCAGGGTGAGGGCGATGACCGCGACGAACGCGACGGTGAGGCGACCCTGGAACGTTCGTGGCATCAACCGGCGCACGCGTCGCGGGAGCCGGGGCCACCGGCGTCCCGCGGCCTCAGCGCTCGGCGAAGGCGTAGCCGACACCTCGCACCGTCAGGACGAACGCGGGAACCGCTGGGTCGTCCTCGATCTTGTCGCGCAGATGGCTGACGTGGACGTTGATGGTCTTCTCATCCTGGTCGAGCGCCTCGTAGTCGCGCAGGAGTTCCAGCAACTCGGAGCGGGTGTAGACCCGACCGGGGCGCGAGGCGAGGTGCCGGAGGATCTCGAATTCGGTCGGGGTCAGGCTGATGCGGCGGGCGCCGCGCTGGACCCGTCGGCGCTCGAGGTCGATGACGAGGTCGCCGTGGCGGATGACCCGACCACCCACGGCGTCGGCGAGGTCGCCGTACGAACGACGCAGGAGGGCCTTGATCCGGCTCATCAGCTCGCGCAGCCCGAAGGGCTTCGTCAGGTAGTCGTCGGCGCCGAGCTCGAGCCCGATCACCTTGTCGACCTCGTCGTCGCGCGCGGTCAGGATGAGGATCGGCATCTTGGCCCCGGCCGCGCGCACGCGCCTGAGGACCTCGAACCCATCGATCCCCGGCAGGCGGACATCGAGGACCACGAGATCCGGCGCCTGGTTGACCGCCAGGTCCAGCCCTTCCTCACCGGAGCGCGCGACGGCGACCTCGTAGCCCTCCTGCTGGAGCGCGTACTGGATCCCGCGGGCGACGGCGTGTTCGTCTTCGACGATGAGGATGGTGGCAGCCACGCCGGGACTGTACACCGACTCGAGCCAAGGCCCATGGTCGTGGCCGGTGCGCGCGGGCTCGTGGTAAGGTACGTGCCCATCCGGGCGCCTCGTGCTGCCGACCGGTCGACGAGCCGCAGCCCGCCCCACGCACAAGACGATCCACCCAGAGGTCCGACCCCATGTCCACCGCCACCGCCCGTCCGACGTTGGCCGCCGAGCACCGTGAGATCACGGGCAAGAAGGTCAACCAGCTTCGCCACGCCGGCCGCCTGCCCGCGGTCGTGTATGGCCACGGCGAGTCGTCCGCGAACGTCTCGGTGGACACCCACGAGTTCGAACTCCTTCGGCGCCGGATCGGTTCCAACGCCCTCGTCGAGCTCTCGATCGACGGCAAGAAGGCGCGACCGGTGCTCGTCTCGAGCATCCAGGTCCACCCGGTCCATCGTCGACCGCTCCACGTCGATCTGTTCCTGGTCCGCATGACCGAGGAGCTCACGGTCGACGTCCAGCTCGTGGCCGTCGGCGAGTCCCCGGCCGTGAACCTCAACGGCGGCACGCTCCTCCACCCGACCGAGACGGTCCGCGTGAAGGCGCTCCCCGATCACCTGCCGCAGACCATCGAGTACAGCATCGAGTCGCTGACGGACTTCGACGGCTCCGTCCGCGTCAGCGACCTCGTCATCCCCGAGGGTGTGACGCTCTTGACCGATGGCGATGAGGTCATCGCGAAGGTCCAGGCGCCACGCGTCGAGGAAGCGGTCAGCGTCGCCGCCACCGAGGGCGAGGCTCCCGAGGCCGAGACCGGCGGCGAGGCCGCCGAATCCAGCGGCGACAGCGCGAGCGACAGCGAAGGCTGACCGATCTCGCCGGCAGGGAGCCGGCCGGTGCCCCGTCGTCGTTACAGGCGGGGCGCCACGCGGTCGGCGGCTTCGGCCGACGTCATCACCGGCACGACCTCGAAATCGACGATGTCGTCCCACCGCGCGATCCACGCATCGACCAGCGCTCGTTCCGCGGCTTCCATGACCTGGTAGCAGGTCGCCATCGACTCGTCGACCCAACTCGCGACGTAGGTCAGGCCCTCGGGCGCCAGCCGGCCGAGCTCGCGGAACCGCCGATACACGGGGACGGGATCGCCGTCGTGGTACCGCTCGATGATCATGAACAACACGCGTCGCCTCCTCAGCCCGCTCCGCGGCGACCGGCGGCGTGGACGATCGGGACCCGGAACACCAGCTCGTCGGGGGCAAGAGCCATCAGCCGCTCGCGAAGCTGGCTGAGGAACCGGCGCCGTTCGGCACGACCCATGTCGTCGAACAGGCTCGTCTCGTCGAACTCGGTCAGGAACCCGATGTAGGTGTCCACCGTGAACGCGTGCTCGAGGTCGACCGCCTCGGCCGTCACGTCACGGAACCCCGCCCGCCGCAGCTCGTTGATCGCGGCGACGGGCGATGCGATGTCCCCCGCCCGACCGTCGCCGACCTCGTCCTCGAACCCATATTCGCCGAGCAGGTCGTCGAAGATGCGGTCCGGTGCGAACGAGCCCCGGTGTTGCAGCCACGTCACGTGCGCGAGAGACGCACCCGGGCGCAGCACCCGGTGGATCTCGCGCAGGACCCGGGGCCGGCTCGGCACCAGCTGGAGCACGAACGACGAGATCGCGAGGTCGAACGACGCGTCCGGGAACGGCAGGTCGGCGGCGAACGCGACCCGGGTCGTCAGTCGGTCCCGATCACGGGCCGCCAGACGCTCCGATGCCAGGCGTTCCGCGGTGGCGGCCATCTCGGAGGAAGCATCGACGCCGGTCACACGGACCGATGGCCAGCGCTCGAGCGCCGGGAGCGCCAGGTTCCCCGTTCCGATCCCCACATCGAGGATGTCCACGGCGCCCGCGGCGACGATCGGTTCGACGCGGTCGAGGAGGGCGCGCGCGCTCGGCGCGAGGACGGGCGCCCACCACTGGTCGTAGCCAGCGGCGATCCGGTCGTATCGGTCAGCCTGGTCGGTCATCTCGGGCGCATGGTGCCACGCGCCCGAGATGTCGCGAGGGTCAGCCGCCCGCGAGCGGCGCGGCCGGAGCGGCCGGTGCGGACGGCGGTGCCGGTGGGGTGGCGCGACGGATCAGACCCGTGCGACGCATGAACCAGAGCCCGACCGCGCTGAGCAGACCCAGGACGATCAGGATCGGCAGCCACACGATGCCGAACCAGATGCCGACGTTGGCCAGACCCTGAAGGATCCCGACCATGCTGGCGGACGCCTCGTCGACCACGGTGGCCGGGTCCCAACCCTGCTGGGCGACCTGGACGGCGATGACGGGAACCCCGAAGGTCACGCTGAGGGTCGCGAGGTCGGCCCGGTTCGAGAGTTCGGCCTGCTGGCCGGTCAGGACCTCGATCTGCCCGCGGACGTCGGTCAACTGCTGCTCGACTTCGAGGATGTCCGAGATCTTCAGCGCCTTGGCGGCGATCGCCTGCAGGGCCGTCTCGCTGGCTCGAAGGTTCCGGATCCGGGCATCGAGATCGACGATCTGACCGGTGACTTCGACCGCGTCGGTCTGCTCGACGACGACCTTGGTGGTCTGCCCGTTGAGGTTGCGCAGGACGGCCAGCGCATCCTCCCAGCGATCGACCGGGATCCGGTACGTGATCAGGGCGACCGGCGAGTCGCCATCGTTGGAGGTATTCGAGGCACCGACGTAGCCGCCCATGCCGCGGATCGCGGCCCGAGCCGCGGCGACGGCCGCCGGAACATCCTTGACTTCGAGCTGCATGGTGCCGGTCCGAACGATCCGGGCGTCGTCGACGGCACCGACAGCGTCGCCGCCATCGCCGCCGGTGTCCGTGCCGGGGGCACCCGCGATGGGCGCCGCGGGGGCCGCCGACGCCGCGGCGATCGGCGCCTCGCCGCTGTACGAGCCGTTCGCGTCGCCGATGGCCTTGCCAACGGTCGACAGCTCCATCGAACTCGCGGATGAGCCGCAAGCCACGACGACGATCGCGCTGACGGCGAGGATCAGGATCGCCGGTCGACCGGCGAGACGGGGTCGGAAGGTGGGCATCTTGATGGCCTCCGTGGCCTCCGTTGCTTCGCCGACGGCGAGTGCCGTCCGCGGCACGCCCCTGACGTCCCACCAGTGAGACGGGTTCCGCGTGACACATCGAGGGTCTTCGCCGCGTCCGAGACCCTGCCGCCGGCGTCGTCCAGCCCGACCGACCGGCCGACACCCGGAGGGTCCGCCCATGGACCATCTCGATCGATCCCTGGCGCGACGACTTCTCGCGCTTGCGCTCGGTCTCGGCTTGATCGTCGAACTGGCCTTCGATGGCCCGGCATTCGGCATCAACGTCCCGATCGTCGTCGCCACGATGTTGGTCGCGGGCTGGGTGGTCCGGCGACAGGGACGGGCGCTCGATCCGCTCGACGCGTGGCTCCCGGTCACGGCCGTGGTCGTCGCGCTGCTCGTGGCGATCCGCGGCGACGAGTTCCTCGCGGTCCTCGACATCGTGGTGGCGTTCGCGTTCTGTGGAGCGACCCTGGTCGCGCTGTCCGGCGTCCCCGTGACGCGTCGATCGGCCTCGGTCATCGCGACGATGGGGGCGTGGGCCCTCGGCGGGCTGATCACGGGCCCCGTGGTCGCGATGTCGGACGCCAGCCCGTCGGCTGCCGAAGTCCGTACTCGAGCGGGCGTCGGTCGCCACGTCGCGCCGGTCCTGCGCGGCCTCGTCATCGGCGTCCCGCTCGCGGTCATCTTCGCGGTGCTGTTCGCCTCGGCGGATCCGATCTTCCGACGAGCGACGGCCGACCTGCTCGGGTTTCGGCTGGATCTTGGCGACCTCCCCGGGCGCGTCCTCTTCACGATGTGCGCGGCGTGGCTCGCGGCGGGCGCCCTGTCCGTCGCCGCGCGCGGGATCCCCGATGTCGAGCACGCGTCCCTGGGCGCCGCGGCGTGGACCCCGCCGGCCGATGGCGGTCTCGGCGCGCTCCGGCGGTCGATCGGCGTGCCCGAAGCGCTGGTCATCCTTGGCACCATCGATCTGGTGATCGGTCTGTTCGTCGGTCTGCAGATCGCCTACCTGTTCGGTGGACTCGACACGCTCGCGGCGGCCGGGATCACCTACGCCGACTACGCGCGACGGGGGTTCTTCGAACTCGTGGCGGCGGCCTGTCTGGCCGCGGCGGTGGTCGTCGCGATGGACGCGATGATCGATCGCCGACCCCGGGTGTATGTCGCCGCGCTGCTCACGCTGATCGCGCTGACGACGGTCGTCCTTGCCTCGGCCGCGATGCGGCTTCGCCTCTACCAGGACGCCTACGGCTGGACCGAGTTGCGGCTCTACGTGCTCGTGGCCATCGCCACGATGGCCGTCGGTCTGGTCGCCATGGCCGTCCTCGTCGCGCGGGACCGCACGCGCTGGCTCGGACACGCCTTCGCGGTCATCGGGGTCGTGTCACTCGTGGGCCTCAACCTGCTCGCGCCAGGCGGTTTCGTGGCCGCCCGCAACATCGAGCGCGTGACGAACCCGGCGCTGGTCCCCGCGGATGGCCATCCCGGTCTCGATGACGGCTATGTCGCGATGCTCCCCGACGATGCCATCCCGGTCCTGGTGGCCGCGCTTCCGTCGCTGCCTGCTGCCGAGCGAGTCCGCGTGCTCGACGTCCTTCGAGCCCGAACCCTCGAGTTGGACGTCGATCCGTCGTATCGCAGTCCCCTGTCGTGGAACCTCGGACGAGAGGCGGCCCGCGCCGCGTTGGAGTCGCTGCCGCCGCAGTGAGCCCTACACTCCGGGCATGGCCGAGATGCACCTCCCCTTCCAGCCGCCGATCGAACCGATGCTCGCGAAGGCGTCCGATGGACTCCCCACGGATGACGGCTGGCTCTTCGAACCCAAGTGGGACGGATTTCGAGCCCTGGTCTTCCGTGACGGCGACACCATCTACACGCAGTCGCGCGACCTCAAGCCACTTGATCGCTACTTCCCGGAGCTCGCCGATCCGCTCCGCGCGGCGCTGCCCGAGCGATGCGTCCTCGACGGCGAGATCGTCATCGCCAAGGACGGTGGCCTGGCGTTCGAGGCGCTGCTGCTGCGCATCCATCCCGCCGAATCCCGGGTCAGGATGCTGGCGGCCGAGTCGCCAGCGAGTTTCGTCGCCTGGGACCTGCTCGCGATCGGCGACGAGGACCTGCGTTCGACACCCCAGGTCGATCGACGCGCGCGACTCGAAGCCGTCCTCGGGGCCGCCACACCGCCGATCCATCTGACCCCGGCCACGCTGGATCGGGCCACGGCGGCGGACTGGTTCGATCGGTTCGAAGGCGCCGGGCTGGATGGCGTGGTGGCCAAACGCCTCGATGGCATCTACCAGCCGGGCAAGCGGGCGATGCTCAAGATCAAGCACCAGCGGACGGCCGATTGCGTGGTGGCGGGGTTCCGCTGGCACAAGAACGGTCCGGGCACGCACATCGGTTCGCTGCTGCTCGGCCTGTTCGATGGCGAAGGCACGCTCCACAGCGTCGGGGTCACGTCGTCGTTCACGTGGGATCGACGGGAGGCGCTCGTCGCCGAGCTGGCACCGCTGCGCGATCACGCCCTGGACGACCATCCGTGGAAGGAGTGGGCCGAGTGGGCGACCACCGGCGACGCGGATGCCTCCGGCCAGCGGCTGCCCGGCGCCACGTCTCGGTGGAACCGTGGCAAGGATCTGTCCTGGGAACCGCTGCGGACCGAGCGGGTCGCGGAAGTCGCCTACGACCACCTCCAGGGCGACCGGTTCCGCCACGGCACGACCTTCAAGCGCTGGCGCCTGGACAAGACGCCGGCCGACTGCCGCTACGACCAGCTCGAAGTCACGACCCCGTTCGAACTGGCGAAGATCTTCGGGTCATGAGCCGGGCGGGGACGCGACATCGGTTCGGCTCAGTGGACGTCCTGCTTGAAATCGGCCGGATCGATCGCCGACGCCGGGGTCGCGTAGTCCTCGCCGAAGTACTTCATCGAGAGCGCCTTGAGCGTCCCGTCGGCGAAGCGGGCCTTGAGCGTCGCGTTCACGAGGTCGTAGAGCGACTTGACGTTCCGACCGGAGGTCTTGTCGATCGCGCCGGCGGGGATCCCGATGTAGGCGACCTCGTCGAGGCCGCGGATCGGCAGACCAAGATCGATGGCGGCCTTGCCGGTCGTGTCGGCGCTGAGGAATGCGTCGAGTTTTCCGTCGGCCACGTCCTGCATCCCGGACGCCTCGACCGCGTATCCGACGATCTGCGCACCGTCGACCTTGAAGTCCACCTTCACGCCGGGGATGGTCAGGCGTTTCTGGAGGTACAGATCGGCGAAGCAGCCGGTGCACACGCCGATCCGCTTGCCGTTCAAGTCGCTCATCTGCTTGGCCGTCGAGTCCGTACGGACCCAGAAGCGCTCCGGCGACCCTTCATATGGCTGGGTGAAGAAGAGTCCGGGCATGCGTTCCTCGGTGACGCCGATCGAGGCGAACGCCATGTCCCACCGGTCGCCCCAGTGTCCGGCGATCATCTCGGCCCAGGTCGGGACGACGTAGCACGGCTCGACGCCGATCGCGTCGGCGATGAGGTTCCCGGTGGCGACGTCGTAGCCGTCGAGTTCGGCCCGTGTCAGCTGGTTGACCTCGCACTTGGTCCCGGCCGGTCGGACGGCCCCATCCACCTTGAACGACGACGGGGGATAGGCCGGATCGGTCGGCAGGATCAACGTCCCGCGCGCCTGGATCTGGGCGAGCTTGTCGGTCGCCGGGTCGCCGCTCGATGAGGCCGTTGGGCCACCAGCGCACCCGGACAGGAGGGCGAAGATCGTGAACAGCCCAAGGATCGGGCGGATCAGGCGACGGCAAGTCGACAACACGGCCTCCGCTGGAAGGGGCACCGGGCGGTCGATCACCGACCCAGTCTACGCACCGGGGTTGTGATCTTGCAGCGGCCTCCGTCGGGCCGTTCCGGCGCCACCAACGGTTCCGGCGCCTCAGTGGCTGGTTCGGTCATGGGGTGAGCGAACCGGCGATCGGCGGGACCACGGACCGGCGCCTGCAACGGTTCGTTGGTCCGTTCGGTCATGGGGTGAGCGAACCGGCGGCTGGGCGACCCGGACGGGCCCGGTCGGGATGCTTCGTTGGTCCGTTCGGTCATGGGGTGAGCGAACCGGCGGCTGGGCGACCCGGACGGGGCCGGTCGGGACGCTTCGTTGGTCCGTTCGGTCATGGGGTGAGCGAACCGGCGGTCGGGCGACCCGGACGAGGCCGGTCGGGACGCTTCGTTGGTCCGTTCGGTCATGGGGTGAGCGAACCGGCGGCTGGGCGACCCGGACGGCGTCAGGTGTCCTGCGGCGGTTCGTCAGCAGGGGCACCTGTCTTCTTGCGCGGGGCTCGCGTCAGTTGGCCGGCCTGGTCGGGCCACTCGTAGCCGGCCCATGGGTCATAGTCGACCTCGAGCGGTGCCTGCGCCGGGCGCTCGGCCTCCGGGACGTGCGTGAGGTTCACCCGAACCCGATACCAGAGCGTCGAGCGACCCCGCATCCCGTCGACCAGCACGTCCGCCGGCTCGAGCGCCGCCGCCGCTTCCGGATGCTTCCCCTTCCAGGTCTCGAGGCCCGCGAGGGCTTCATCCCTGGTCGCCGCCCGGGCGATCTCGATGACCGGGATCGAACTCTTGCGTCGACCGGTCGGCGTGGGCCGCGACCCGGCCCATTCGGTCGGGAGCCCGGCGTTCGGGTCGCCGGCAGCCACCGCCGCGGCGCGTTCGGCGGCCACCTCGGGCGGCGGGCCGCCAGCCTCACCACGACCCGCGTCGTACTCCGCCGGCTTGCGGCGCGCCTTCGACGGCTGGACGCGCGGCGGTTCGCCGGCCTGCTTCGCATAGTTGGGTGGCCACGGGGCGTCACCCTGGCCCTCCGCCTCGTGCTGCCGGGACAGCTCGAGGAGCGCATCGAGCGACCCGACGGCCTCGTCGATGCCGGCCCCCGGATCGCCGATCGCCGCGAACCGTGCGGGGACCGTGGCGAGGGTGAAGGCCTCCGCCTCGACGGTGGGCACCTCGTCCCAGGTGAGCGGCGTGGAGACACGCGCATCGGGAAGCGGCCGCACCGAGTAGGCCGAGGCGACGGTCCGGTCCTTGGCGTTCTGGTTGTAGTCGAGGAAGACGCCGTGACGCTCCTCCTTCCACCATTTCGAGGTGGCCGCATCGGGCACGCGCCGCTCGACGTCCCGTGCCAGGGCCAACGCCGCCCGACGGACCTCCGGGTACGTCCACCGACGCTCGATCCGGACGTTGATGTGGATGCCTCGCGATCCCGACGTCTTGGGCCACCCGACGAGACCCACGGCCTCGAGCGCCTCGCGGCAGGCCAGGGCCACCTCCCGGATCTGCGGCCACTCGACCCCAGGGACCGGGTCAAGGTCGACCCGCAGTTCGTCGGGGTGGTCGAGGTCATCGGCGCGGACCGGATGCGGGTTGAGATCGATGCAGCCGAGGTTGACGATCCAGGCGAGACCCGCCGCCTCGTCGACCACGATCTCATCGGCGGTCCGTCCGGATGGGAAGGTCAGCTCGGCGGTCCGCATCCACTCGGGCGTGTTGTCCGGGGCCCGCTTCTGGAAGAACGGGGCGCCTTCTGCCCCGTCCACGAAGCGTTTCAGGGCCATCGGTCTCCCGGCCACGCCGCGCAAGGCACCATCGGCCACCGCCAGGTAGTAGCGCACGAGGTCGATCTTGGTGTAGCCGGTCTGCGGGAAGTAGACCTTGGTCGGGTTCGAGATCGAGACCTCGCGGTCCCCGACCTGCAGGATCTCCTTCGGGCTGGCCATGCCCGAACGATACCCCTCGACAGGGCGGGGGACGCGGGGATGATGTCCGCTCGACACCCGTCACGGACCATCGATGAACACACCCGAACCAGCGTGTCTCGTCATCGCGGACATCTCGGGCTACACGAGCTATCTCGCCGGCGTCGAACTGGACCACGCCCAGGACATCCTCGCGGACCTCATGGATACGGTCGTCTCGGCGTTCCGGCCGACGTTCCGGCTGGCCAAGCTCGAGGGTGATGCGGCGTTCGTCTACGCCCTCACCGAGACCGTCGATGGCTCGGCGCTCCAGGACATCGTCGAGCGAACCTATTTCGCCTTCCGGCGCCGTCTGCGCGATATCGGTCAGGCCTCCACATGCGATTGCAACGCCTGCATGCGGATGCCGTCGCTCGACCTCAAGATCGTGGCCCATCACGGTGAGGTCGTCCGCCAGCGGATCGCCGGTCGCGAGGAACTCGCCGGTCGCGCCGTGATCGAGGTCCATCGGCTGCTCAAGAACGAGATCGGCAGCGCCCTCGCGATGTCCGCGTACGCCCTCTACTCCGACGCCTGTGTCGCCGCCATGGGGCTCGCCGATCCCGCCGGTGCTGGCCTGATCGCGCATCACGAGTCGTACGAGCATCTCGGGGAGATCACCGTCTGGGTTCGTGACCTCGAGGCGGCGTGGAGATCGGAGAACGCTCGGACGCGGGTCTTCGTCGAGGAAGCCGACGCGATCGCCAGCTGGCGCTACTTCCTCCCGGCCCCGCCCGCGATCGCCTGGGACTACCAGACATCGCCGGCGCGCCGGCCGTCTTGGCAGCACGGGGTGATCCGGGTCGATGAGACCTCGGTCGGCGGTCGACGGGGCGTCGGAACGACCAACCACTGCGTGCACGGGAAGGACGCGATCGTCGAGGAGATCCTCGACTGGCGCCCCTTCGACTACTGGACGCAGAAGATGCAGGTCCCGACACCCGGGGTTCCCAAGTTCACCTTGATGTACGCCTTCGAACCCGAGGGCGACGGGACGTGGTTGACCGCCCGGATCATGCGTCCGCGGAGCACCAAGGATCGCGAGATCTGGGGCGCGGTTCGGCCTGTGCTCGATAGCGCCCTCGACGCCAATGTCGAAGGCCTGTCGCAGGTCCTGACGGAGGAGATGGCCCGCCGCCGGACCGACGCCATCGATGCCGAGGAGCCGGTCGTCGCCGGTTCGACCGGCCGATACCTGACGCCTGTCGATTCGGCCGCGGCCCGTTCGTCGTCCTCATAGCGACCGGCCTTCATCGGACCGGCGGATCCAAGGAGATACGATGCGTTACGCCCTGCTGATCTACGTCACCGAGCCGACCGAGGCCGTCCCCGATGAGGTCATGGCCGCCCAGTCGGCCGCCTACGACGCCTTCACGACGGACATCCGGACGCGCGGGATCATGGATGCCGGCGAGGCCCTGCTGCCCACCGCGACCGCCACGACCGTCCGCGTTCGCGACGGGCACGTCCTCACGACCGACGGTCCGTTCGCCGAGACGAAGGAGACCCTTGGCGGCCTCTACGTCGTGAGCGCGGCCGATCTGGACGAGGCCATCGCGCTGGCAGCCCGGATCCCGGGTGCCCTGTATGGCTCGATCGAGGTGCGACCGATCTGGGAGCAGGCGATGACCGGGGCCGCCCCGAGTGTCGCCGAGACCGTCGGTCAGGCCTGATCCGTCCCGGTCGCTCGCTTGACCAGCCCCGGCACCACCAGTGAGCTCGTCGAGCGGCTGTTCCGCGAGGAGTCCGGACGCGCGGTCGCGACCCTGATCCGCGTCCTCGGTGACTTCGACCTTGCCGAGGAAGCCGTCCAGGAAGCCTTCATCTCGGCCCTCGAGACGTGGCCCACGCGCGGCGTGCCGGACAACCCGGGAGCATGGATCACGACGACTGCGCGTAACCGGGCGATCGATCGGATCCGGCGACAGAAGCGATTCGCGGAACGCCAGGCGACCCTGGCACAGGACGCGGCGACCGAGGCGGACCGTCGAGAGGCAGCGCTGCTCGCGGCCGCAGAGGACCTCATGGAACCCATCCAGGACGACCAGCTTCGACTGATCTTCACGTGCTGCCATCCGGCCTTGCCGATGGACGGCCGGGTGGCCCTGACACTGCGCACGCTCGGCGGTCTGACGACACCCGAGATCGCCCGGGCGTTCCTCGTCCCCGAGCCGACGCTCGCCCAGCGACTGGTGCGCGCCAAGCGCAAGATCCGCGACGCCGGGATCCCGTATCGAGTCCCACCCGCGGAGTTGCTCCCCGAGCGCCTCGATGGCGTGCTCAAGGTCCTCTACCTCGTCTTCAACGAGGGATACGCGGCGACATCGGGCGATGCGCTGATCCGCCGCGACCTGTGCGCGGAGGCGATCCGCCTGGGACGGGTCGTCGTGGAGCTCCTCCCCGGTGAGCCCGAGGCGGCCGGGCTCCTCGCGCTGATGCTGCTCCACGACGCGCGACGGGATGCCCGGGTCGGTCCGGGCGGCGAGATCGTGTTGCTCGAGGATCAGGATCGGGCGCATTGGGATCACGCCCGCATCGAGGAGGGTCGGACGCTCATCGACCGGACGATCGAGGCCGGACGACCCGGGCCGTATCAGATCCAGGCGGCGATCGCGGCCCTCCACGATGCGGCGCTCGACCCGGACACGACGGACTGGACCCAGATCGCGGCGCTCTACGGGAGCCTGATGCGCGTCGCCCCGTCACCGGTCGTGGAGCTGAACCTCGCGGTCGCCGTGGCGATGGCCGATGGCCCGGCCTTCGGGCTCGCGATGATGGACGCGATCGCCGCGAGCGGCGAACTCGACGGGTATCCGTACCTGCCAGCGGCTCGAGCCGACCTGCTTCGTCGACTCGAACGCTGGTCCGAGGCAGCCGATGCCTATCGACGCGCCATCGCACTGACGGGGAACCGACAGGAGCACGAGTTCCTGGAGCGCCGGCTGGCCGAGGTCACGACCCAGGGCGGGTCGCCGCCGCACTGACCCCGAGCGATCAGTCTTCCCGCGAGAGGATCACGACGCTGTATGGACCCACCGCGATCAGCCCGCTCTGCTCGCAGCCGTCCATCGGGCTGCCATCGGCGTCGAGGTCGAACGCCTCGTGGCCGCCGAACTCGGGGTCGTAGATCGACGCATCGGAGTTGAAGCGGACGTTCCATCGACCCGCCGC
This sequence comes from uncultured Chloroflexia bacterium, assembly GCA_963778805.1. Classification (GTDB taxonomy): domain Bacteria; phylum Chloroflexota; class Limnocylindria; order Limnocylindrales; family CSP1-4; genus SPCO01. The sequence goes on from CAVZVT010000007.1 coordinate 85,121, forward strand.
GGGGAGTCCGACCCGCAGGTCGTCGAGCGTGCGGTCCGCGAGATTGACGATCACGACGGTGTCGTCGTGGACGCCGCCTTCCATCCATCGATGCATCACCACCAACCGCTCGTCCACGTCGGCGCGAAGGATCGCGACGTTCGAGCCGCGCAGACCGAGGGTCGAGCCGTCGCGGGCTCGGCGCAGCGCGATGAGGTCTCGATGCAGGCGCAGGATGCCGCGGTTCGTGCTCGCCTTGTCCCAGTCGAGCGCGACGGTGTCATCGAACCAGCGGTCCTCGAGCAATTCCTGGCCCTGGAACAGCATCGGGATGCCCGGCGACGTGAGGACGAGGGCCGAACCGAGGACCGCCCGCTTCTTCGACCACCAGCTGTCGGCGTCGCCGGGCGCGATCTCCTCCGGAACGCGCGTTCGCCCGTTGGCGACCTCATCGTGCGATTCGGTGTAGATCACCCGGCTCAGCGGGGCTCCCCTCCCCTCGCCGACGATCCCCTCGACGACCGCCGCGATATCACGATCGGCGTCGTCGTGCGCGACCAGCGCGGGTCTGACCCGATAGATGAAGCCGGCGTCCCACTGCGCGACGAAGCCCGCCCCACCATCGGCCGTCGGCATCGTGAGCGACGGATCGGCCTGCATGTCCTCGGCGATCGTGATCTTCCAGGGTTGATGCGCCCGGATCTCGTCGTTGATCCAGCCGAGGAACGACCAGCCGTCCGGCAGGTCCTCGGCACGATCGGCCAGGTCGCCATCGACGGTCCGGATATGGACCGTCGAGTCGAAACGGAGGCCGTCGCAGCGGAACTCCTCCAGCCAGGTGGTCGCGCTGTCGCGAAGGAACGTCCGGACCTCGCCCCGTCCGTAGTCGGGGCGGGTGTCGCCCCACGGCGTGACCGCCCGATCGTCGTTGTAGAAGTAGATCCCGCCGCCGTCCCCCTCGAACCAGCCGTCGAACCGCCACAGGTCGAGATCCGATGGCCCGAGATGGTTGAACACGACATCGACGATGACGGCGATCCCGTGGGCGTGCGCCTCGCGGATGAACCGCTTGAACGCATCCGGGCCGCCATACCCCGACTCGATCGCGAACAGGTGGGCCGGGTTGTACCCCCACGAGACATCGCCGGCGAACTCGAAGGGTGGCATCACCTGGACCGCCGAGATGCCCAGACGTTCGAGGTACGGCAGTCGGCGGCGTGCCGCGTCGAACGTCCCTCGACGGTCTTCGGTGGCCGCGAACGTCCCGATGTGCATCTCATAGATCACCAGGTCGTCCCAGGTGGGCATCCGGAACTCGTCACCGCCCCAGTCGAACGCGCCCGGGTCGTAGACGATCCCGTTGCCGGCGGAGCTCGTGACGTGCCGGGCGTACGGATCGACGCGCAACGAGTCGCCCTCGGCGGTGCGGATCAGGAACTTGTACTCATCGCCCGGACGAACCCCGGCGACGTCCGCCGACCACGTGCCGCTCATGCCGTCCGCATCGGCCTGGAGCGGCACATCGGTCCCGGCCCAGTCATCGAACGTGCCGGTCACGAAGACTTCGGCGGCGTGCGGCGCCCAGACCCGGAACGTCGTCCCGGTCGCGTGCGGGATGGCGCCCATCCCGGGGCGCTGCGACGGGGCGGTCGAGCTCACGCCCGGGACGATACCAGCCCCGTGGCGTGCGCCCTACTCGCTCGTGACGGGACCGGTCACGGCAGCTTGCCGAACCACACCGCGGACAGACCAGCGGCAGCCACGACGAGGATCAGGGCGGCGGCGGCGAAGAACACCGTCACCTCCTGCTGCTCATCGGTGTAGCCGACGCGTGACTGCAGGTTGTCGTAGACCGCCTGCAGGTCGGTGGCCGTCGGGGCGTCGAACGCGATCGCGCTCGTCGTCTCGGCGATCTTCGCGAGCGTGTCGGTGTCCGGCGGGACCTGCAGGGTGACGGGCTGACCGTTCTGATCCGGGACCGTCACCTCACCGTTCGCGGTACCGAGCGCGATCGTGTAGACCGGCACGTTCATCTTCGCCGCACGATCGGCCGCATCGAGCGGGTCCGCGTCGCCGGTCGAGTTCGCGCCATCGGAGAGCAGGATCGCGGCGACGAGCGGTCCACCCGAGGGCAGATCGACCGGCGCCTTGGACGGATCGCCAGGGGCGCTGGACGGAGCGGGGGTCGTGCCGCCCGGCGCGTTCCCGGCGGCGCTCTTGGCGGCGTCACCGGCCTGGATGGTCTCGGCGATGTCGAGGACCTGCATGAGGCCATCGCCCATCGCCGTGCCCGCTTCAGGCTGGAGGCCGTCGATGGCGGCGCGTGCCTGGACGCGATCCGTCGGTGGGCGCGATGACCGTCGTCGGCGTGGTGCTGAACGACACGACCCCGACCCGGATCTCCGGGGGGAGCTGGGCGATGAAGGACGTGGCCGCGGCCTTGGCGGCATCGAGGCGCGTCGGCGAGACGTCGGTGGCCTTCATGGAGCCCGAGACGTCGACCGCGAGGATGACCGTGGCATCGTCGCGAGGAACGGCCATGACCATGGTCGGTCGCGCCATCGAGAACGCCAGGGCGGCGACCGCGGCGAGGTACAGGGCCGTCGGGACGTGGCGACGCCAGGCCGGACGCCTGGGAGCCAGGTTGGCGAGCAGGTCGAGGTTCGTGAATCGGACCGCGTACCGGGTCCGTCGTCGCTGGACCACGAGGTACAGCACGGCCAGCACGGGCACGAGGAGGAGTCCGAGGAGCAGGAGCGGGGCGAGGAAGGTCATGCGGATCGTCCAGTCGGGTCGAGGCGGCGCGCGAGGGCGTCCAGCCAGTTGCCTTGGGTGGTCAGTCGGATGTGGCGGATCCCGAGTCGTCGGAATTCGGCGGCGACCGCCGCGCGTTCGGTCGCGGCAGCCGCGTCGAACGCCTGGCGGAGTCGTCCATCCCCGGTATCGATGCGCAAGGCGCGTCCGGTCTCGGGGTCCACGAAGGTGACATCGCCGACGTCGACGAGGGTCTCCTCGCGCGGGTCGACGATCTCGATGGCGAGGACCGTGTGTCGACCGGCGACGGCCGTCAACGGGACGCGCCAGTCGATCGGCCCGCGAAAGTCGGACACGATCGCCACGAGACCGGCGGTGGTCCGCGACGTCGCCACGGTGTGCAGGGCACGGGCGACCGTGGACCGGCCACCACCCTCTTCGGGCGGTTGCGTGCCGAGGGCTCGAAGCAAGCCGCTCATCCCGTTCTTGCCACCGGCAGGCGGGAAGACCGTTTCGCGGCCGGCACCGAACGTGATGACGCCGAGTCGATCCGATCGTCGGGCGACGAACCGACCGACGACCAGTGCCGCGCCTTCGGCGACGTCCGCCTTGCGGCGGTCGGCGGTCCCGAAGTGCATCGATGCCGAGGTGTCGAGCAGCAACCACGCGGTGAGCTGGCGATCCGGCACGTCCTCGCGGACCTGCGGGACGAGGCTTCGCGCCGTGGCGTTCCAGTCGATGCGGCGGATGTCGTCGCCGGCTTCGTACGGGCGGAGGCGGTCCAGGTCGAGGCCGAGCCCGACGCCGGAACCGCGGTGGTCACCGGTCATCCGGCCACCGACCCGCCGTCCGAGCGTGAACTCGAGCCGGCGGACGAGGTCGTCCGCGATCGGGCCGGGTCCGGGCCGCTGCGGGGTCCGGGGCGCGCCCGAGATCCGGGCGAGGTCGGTCACGCCGTTGGCTCCATCGCGAACTCGAGACGCGGTGCCGGGACGAGCGAGACGACCTTCGTGATGACCGAGTCCGGGGTGATCCCGTCGGCAAGGGCGGCGTAGCTCATCACGAGCCGATGTCGCAGCACGTCCGGGGCCAGCTCGATGACGTCGGATGGCAGGACGTAGCGACGACCGCGCAGCATCGCGAGGGCGCGGGCACCATGGATGAGGTTGATCGAGCCACGGGGGCTCGCGCCATAGGAGACGTAGGACTCGAGCTCCGGCGCTCCCCAGTAGGTCAGCTTTCGGGTCGCCTCGACGAGCGCGACGGCGAAGCTCACCACGCGCGGATCGACGTAGATGTCGTCCATCCGTGCCTGGAGTCGGTGCAGCCCTTCGACGTCGAGGACTTCGCGGACCGCCGCCGGCTTCTGCAGCGAGCGAGCGACCACCTGGGCCTCCTCGGCCGCGGTCGGGTAGTCGAGCAGGATCTTGAGCATGAAGCGATCGACCTGCGCCTCGGGCAGCGGGTACGTGCCCTCGGCCTCGATCGGGTTCTCGGTCGCGAGGACGATGAACGGGGCCGGGACCGGGAAGGTCTCGTGACCGATCGTCACCTGGCGCTCCTGCATCACCTCGAGCAGGGCCGACTGCACCTTGGCCGGGGCCCGGTTGATCTCATCGGCGAGCAGGAAGTTGGCGAACACCGGGCCAAGCTCGGTCTCGAAGGTGCCGCGATCCGGACGGTACATGCGCGTCCCGACGAGGTCGGATGGCATCAGGTCCGGGGTGAACTGGATCCGGCTGAACGACCCGCCGAGGACCTCGGCGAGCGTCTTGATGGTCAGGGTCTTCGCGAGACCCGGGACCCCCTCGAGGAGGACGTGGCCGCCGGCGAACAGGCCGACGAGGATCCGCTCGAGCATCGCGTCCTGGCCGACGATGACCCGCCGGACCTCGAACAGGATGGCTTCACCGATCGCGTGCGGATCGGCCGGATCGGGGAGGGCGCGCAGGTCGCGCGACGGCTCGGTGGGAGTGGTCTGGGTCATATCGGCGCATCTCACGATCAGTGGGTCGGGGCTGATGGCTCGATCTCGAGCCGGGAGTGCCCACTATCGCGGCCGATCCTTCAGACTCGGTGAGAAGGCCGGTTTGGATTCCTGAATGCTTGCTAGGCGGTGAGCGCCTTCAGGATGGCGTCGACGTGCGCCTTTTCGGGAACCACCATCAGCGTGTTGACCATGCCGAACATCCCGGACGCGGCTTCGGCGTGCGGCAGGATGTGGCAGTGGAAGGCCCACACGCCCGGGGTCCTGGCCTTGATCAGGACGTCGTATCGCTCGCCCGGGTTGACCCCGAGCGTGTCGCAGTCGAACTCGGCGCTCCCGAGCGGCCAGCCATCCCTCGCGATGACCCGCATCGGCATCCCGTGGAGGTGCCAGGGGTGCATCATGATCCCCTCGTTCATGAACCGGACCCGGACGGTCTCGCCGACCGCCGCGAGGACCGGCACGACCGCCGGGAACCCGTGGCCGTTGATCGTGAACCCGCCGAGTTCGTCGTTGGAGATCCAGATGTACTCGCGATCGGCGGCGACCGGCTCCGGCTTGGCATCCACGATGAACGGCCCCAGCAAACCACGACCCACCTGGTCCGTCGCGTTGTGGTGCGAGTGGTACATGAGTGAGCCGGCGTTGTTCGCGGTGAATTCGTAGGCGTAGGTCTGACCCGGGACGATCGGCAGCTGCGTCACGAACGGGATGCCGTCCTGGAAGAAGTCGTCGAACTCGACGCCGTGGAAGTGGACGCCGGTCGTCTCGGTCAGGTTGTTCGTGAATTCGACCCGGACCTTGTCCCCCTGGGTGACGCGGATCGCCGGTCCGGGCCATTGCCCGTTGTAGCCGAGCGCCGCGACCGGTGGGAGCAGCTCATCGATGTGCTGCTCCATCTCGTCGATCGTCAGGTGGAACACCTTGACCCCGTTTTCGACGGTGGGGACCAGCGGCGCCAGGGCATCGTTGAGGACCGCCTGGGGTACCTGCATGAACGCCGGCTTCTCGTGGAGCTGCGGATAGTCGTCCTCGGCCCCGAGGATCGTCGCCATCTTGAGGTAGGCCGCTGGACCGTAGATGTCCTTGAGCGCCGGCACGAGGTTGCCGAGATATCGGCGGACCTTCTCGCGGGCCTCGACATCGTGCGCCGACCATCCAGCCGGGATGTCGCCCACGGGGACCGCCGACGCGGATGCCGCCGGCGTGGCTTCGGGCGCCATCGAATGACCCGCGTCGGTGGGCATGGCAGTGGTCGCGGCTGTGCTTGCGGGGGCACTGGCGGCGGCGCTCGCGACCGCGGCCGGCGTCGCGGATGCAGCGGCGACGGCCGACGACGCGCGCGGGCCATAGGTCCAGCCAGCGGTCGCTGAGGGCGCGCACGCGGCGAGACTCGCGGCAACCAGACCGCCGCCGGCGACCGCGGCGCCACGCAGGAAGCGGCGACGAGACAGCGACGGGTCGATCGGGTTTGGATCGGCGGTGGGCACGGGGTCGTGGGTCATCATGTCCATGGCTCCGATGATGGAGGCGGCAGGTCCGCCGACGGACGTGACATCCGGCCCGTTTCTGATGGGCCGAACGACGTCCTTGTCGCGGATCCCGGGCGCACTCATCCGTGTTGGGCGATCAGCGAGAGGATGACGTCGACATCCGCGCTGCCGACGACACCCTGGTACTTCGCGCGGACGACGCCCTGACCATCGACCACGAAGACCCACGGCATCGAGCGGGCACCCCAGGGGGCTCCGCCGATCCCCCAGGCGGCCGCGGCATCGGTCAGGGTCGGGTCGTCGATGGTGCCGTCGAGGACGGGGGTATCGGTGATGACCGAATAGCGATACGGCTCGAGGTGGATGAAACCGTCGTCGGGCCAGCGATCCAGCAGATAGCGAGCCATCACGATCGCCCGGCCGCAGGCCGGCGAGACGCGGAACTTCGTGGAATCGATGACCAGGACGAAGGGCTGGTGATCGGCGAGGGCGTCGGTCGTCGAGCGCGACGAGAGTCGGAGATCTGGCGCCGGATCCGTGGTGATCGCCCGGGCGACGTCGCCGACATCAGCCAGCGTCGGCGTGTGCGCGGTCGGCGCCGCGGACCCGATCGCGGCCGTCGTGCCAGGGTCAAGGACCGTCACGTCCACGGTCCCATGGTGCGGGCCGCTCGTCGTCGCCACATCGACGGCCAGTCGCCACCGGCCGGGACCCGGGATCGTCGGCGCGGCCACGTAGGACACGGTGGCGACACCGGTCGGCTGGACCGCCACAGCCACGACCGGGATCCCGACCGGGTCACCGTCCGGCGTCAGGAGCTGGACCATCGGCCGGATGGTCGTGTCGGCGACCGCGCCGGACGCATCCGAGAGGGTCAGGATCACCGGGCTGGCCGGTCCTGACCAGACCGACGTCGACACGACGTCGACCGACAACGCTCCTGGCGGGGCCGACGTGGGGATCGTCGTGGGCGTCGTCGCGGGCGTCGGTGCCGTGACACCACTGGCGGTATCCGGGCTCGGCGTCGCCGTGGTCGCGACGACCGCACGCAGGACCTGCGCCATCGCATCGGCGGTGGTCCCGTAGGGGAACGTCGCGCGGAGCATGCCCGACGCATCGACGAGTCGGACGTCGGAGGTGTGGGTCATCTCGTACACGGCGGGATCGTCGGTCTCCTCCTTCGCGTACTCGACGGACCAGGCGTCGGCGGTCGCACGGATCTCGCCTTCGGTCCCGGTCAGCGCCAGGAAACCGGACGGCAGGTAGCGGACGTACTGCCCGAGCCAGGCCGGTGTGTCCCGAGCCGGATCGACGGTCACGAAGATCGCCCGACTGTCGAGTCCGGCAGCCGCCATCGCCTCACCGATCGTGCCGACGGTCGCCGGACAGACATCGGTGCAGTGCGTGTATCCGAAGAAGACGAAGACCGGGGAACCTCGAAGGCCGGCGAGCGACGCGGCTCGGGTGTCCGGTCCGATCAGCTCGATGGGCGGTGCCGGGACCGGGTTGGCGTCGAGGAAGGTCGCGACATCCGACGGCGAGACCGGGCGACGAAGACGGTGACCCAAGGGCCACCGCGCCCGACGAGGACGAGGACCCCGTGATGATCGATACGGCGAGGAGCAACCCGAAGATCGCGATGAGGGCCAGCACGAGCCGGAACCCGCCGTCGAGGACCCGGGTGGCGTCCGTCTCGCCCGAAGTCGTCGTTGGTGGCTGGGCCATGTCAGCGGTGCGACCTGGCGGCGATGTGGCGTGACAATCGAGTCCCTCGGTGATGCGGGCGACGGTGATGAAACCGTAGCCCCGGTCCGGCGCCGCGGACAGGTCCCTTCGGCCCGCTCGGACAGGCCGACTGGCACGACGCCTAGGCCGTCACCTTCCAGCTCGTGTAGATGGGCGGCCAGTCGTCGGCAGTGGGTCGCGAACCCAGCAGCGCGGTCTCGATGTCGAACTCGAACAGGGTGTAGGTGTCGTCGACATCGAACGGCCAGACGGCAGCCGCCGCCGCGCGGACCGACGGGTCGGCGACCGACCTGGCCCGGCCGCGGACGGAGAACTCACTCGGCGCGGCTGGATCCTGGTGGGTGTGCATCGCGTAGCGGCCGTCGAGCTCGAGATCGCGCGTCTTGGCCCCCGGCAGCAGGAACGCCACGAGGGCCCCGCCGACGATCCCGGCATTGATCGGGTGGATCCGTGGCGGCTGGTCATCGCGCACGGTGACCAACAGGACCTCGCCGGCGTCGCCGCGGTAGATGAGCGAGCGTCCCGACGCAGCCAGCTCCGGCGCGGCCGACTCGAGGCTGGACCATGACGCGCCCTTGACGACCATGCACTAAATCCTAGCGCCCGGGGTCTCGCGTCGCAGCCCGTGGCGTGCGACCATCCATCTCGCTCACCGGGGGGCGAGCTCCATGGTGATCCACGTTGTGAAGGGAGCCCCCGATGCACCCGCGTCAGTCGCGCGTCCACCTCACCGGTCTGGCGATCGTCGCCATGGCGGCTGCGTTGGTGGCTGCCTGTGGTGGCAGCTCCCCGGGCGCCCCTGCCCAGGTGAGCGCCGACCCGGCCACGGACAAGCTCGCGCAGATCCAAGCTCGTGGCACGCTCGTGGGCTATGCCGAGCTGGACTACCCACCCCAGTCGATCAAGGCCGAAGGTGCGACCCGGGCGGCCGACACGAAGTGCCTCCCGAACCAGATCACGGCGCAGGAAGTCACCGGCTTCGATGTCGAGACGACCAAGCTCGTGGCCAAGGCGCTCGGCGTCGAGGCCTGCTTCGTCCAACCCTCGTGGGCTGAAGTGACCGCCGGGAACTGGGGCGACCGCGTCGATCTCGTCTACGGGTCGGGGGCCATCAATGCGACCCGCATGGAACACCTGTGGATGACGCAGCCGTACTACTACGTGCCCCAACGGTTCCTGGTCGCCGCGGATTCCACGTTCCAGCGACCGTCCGACCTCGACGGCAAGAAGATCGGGACGTGCACGAGTTGCACGGTCGAGTCGTACCTCAAGGGCACGCTCAAGATCCCGGGCGTGGACCTCGTCCAGAAGGTCAAGGACCCGCAGCTCGTCGGCTACGAGACCGAAGGCCCGGGTCTCGAAGCCCTCGCCGCGGGCCAGATCGATGCCTTCCTGACCGCCGAACCCGTCGGGCTGGAGGCGATCAAGGATGGCAAGCCGCTTCGGCTGCTCGATGAAGCGGCCTTCTCGATGTACCCGACCGGGTTCGTCGACAAGGGATCCGGGTTGAGCGACACCGCGTTCGTCGCTCGCGTCAACGAGATCATCGCGGCGGCCCATGCGGACGGCACGCTCAAGGCGATGTCGAACCAATGGTTCGGAACCGACTACACGACGCCGGCTGCCGCCTTCGACCTGTCCAAGCTCGATCAGGTGATCCCATGAACCGTCTCGCCGCCGTTGCGTTCGTCATCGCGTTCCTTGCCAGCGCCTGTGGCACCGCCTCCGGTCCGACACCGGCGCCGACCGCCGACCCGAACAAGGACAAGCTCGCGCAGGTCCTGGCACGCGGCACGCTCGTGCTCTCCACCGATCCGGACTACGCCCCGCAATCCTTCAAGGTGAAGGACGCGACGCGTGCCCCGTCGACCAAGTGCGCCCCCAACCAGATGACCGCGCCCGAGATCTCCGGCTACGACGCCGAGACCGGCAAGCTCGTCGCGGCGGCGCTTGGCGTGGAGCCCTGTTTCGTCGTCGCACCCTGGGAACAGATCACGGCTGGCGGCTGGGGCGACCGCTGGGATGTCGCATGGGGTTCCGGGGCCCTGACCGAGGCCCGGATGAAGGCGCTCTACATGACCCAGCCGTACTACTCGACGCCGGCCGACTACTTCGTCCGCACGGACTCGACCGCGACGACCCCCGCCGACCTGTCGGGCAAGAAGATCGGCGCGTGCGCGGGCTGCACCCACGAGTCGTATCTCCGCGGCACGCTGACCCTGCCCGGCGAGACGCTGGAGCATCCGGTCAAGGATCCGCAGATCGTGACGTTCGCGTCGGAAGTTCCCGGTCTGGACGCCCTCGCCGCGGGCACCATCGATGCCTTCCTCTGCAGCCAGCCCGTGGGTGCCGCGGCGATCGCCGCCGGCGCCCCCCTCAAGATGCTCGACGCGCCGGCGTTCTACACGCAGAAGACCGGCTACGCGGATCGCGGCCTGACGCTCGATCCAGGTCCATTCCTCGATCGCATCAACGCCGCGGTCCGCGACCTGCACACGCAGGGAAAGCTGAAGGCGCTGTCCGAGCAGTACTTCGGCACGGACTTCGCGACCGCCGCGGGTGCCTTCGATCTCGCCTCCATCGGCCAGCAAGTCCCCTAGCCCATCCGATGTGAGCATGCGACGGTGAGCCGCAGCATCGTCTGGCCTTGGCGACGCAGTCTCCGAGCGCGGCTGATCGCCTATTTCCTGCTGCTGTCCACGGCGACCCTGCTCGTCGTCGGCGGTGTCACCTACGTTCGCGCGACCAGCGACCTGACGAACGGGATCTACGAACGGCTCAACGCCGTCGCCGCGATCAAGGCCGATGCGCTCGACCGCTGGATCGACGAACAGACCCGCAACGTCGTCTACGTCGGCTCGATCCCGGGGTTCGGCGACGACGCCCGCGTCTTCCTCGATCCGTCATCGACGCCGGCCACCGCCGCTGACGCCGGGGCTCGCCTTCGCAACGATCTCGCGACGGTCGTGGCCAAGACCGCCGACGCCGAGGAGATCTTCATCCTCGACCTCGACGGCAACGTCAAGCTCTCGACGCTCGCCGAACACGAGGGCCGCTCGCAGGCGACGGAACCGTTCTTCACGGATGGCTCATCGCACACGACCGTCCAGAACGTCTACACCTCGAGCCTCACCGGGCGACCGACCATCACGGTCGCGACGCCGCTGTTCGATCAGGACGGTGGCGGCCAGCGGGTCGCGGTGCTCGCGGCGAACCTGAGCCTCCAGCGTCTCGACCGCATCGTCCAGGAACGGACCGGTCTTGGCGACACCGGCCGGACGTATCTCATCGGCCCGGACGGCCGGCTGATCCAGGGGACGACATCGAGCGATGCTGCCCCGATCACGGTGGATTCGGCGGGCATCCGGAGCGTCCTGGAACAACAGGACGGTCAGGGCCTGTACGTCGACGATCGCGGCACGCCCGTCGTGGGCGTGTACCGCTGGCTCAGGGAGCGGGGCGCCGGTCTCCTCGCCGAGATCAGTCAGGCGGAAGCCTTCGAATCGGCCCGCCAGCTCGCGCTCACGATCGGACTCGTCGGGCTGATCTCCACCCTGCTGCTCATCGCCGGGATCTGGGTGGTGGCCCGGCTGGTCACGCGCCCGATCCTGTCGCTGGCCGGCACCGCGAAGCAGGTCACGGCCGGCGACCTCGATGCGGTCTCGGGGATCGAGTCCGAGGATGAAGTCGGCACCCTTGCCGTGGCCTTCGACGGGATGACCGCGCAGCTCCGGGAGAACGTGGCGACGCTGGAACGTCGCGTGGCGGACCGGACGGTCGAATTGAACCGGCAGCGGTCCTACTACGCCTCATTAGTGGAGGTGAGTCCGGTCGCGGTCGTCACCATGGACCAGGAAGAACATGTCTCGGCATGGAACCCGGCAGCCACCACCCTGTTCGGGTTCGAACCGGAAGAAGCCATCGGTCAGCCGATCGATGGCCTGATCCTTCGATCCGACGAGCTCCGCGCGGAGGGCCACGACCTCGCTCGTGAGGCGGCACAGCATGGCCGGGTCCACCGGATCGGCCAGCGCATGCGCAAGGACGGGACCCTCGTCGATGTCGAGGTGCTCATGGTGCCGCTCGTGGTCGACGGCGACCACCTGGGCTACTACGCGATCTACCACGACATCACCGAGCTCCAGGCCGCCCGGCGCGAGGCGGACGCCGCCAACCAGGCCAAGTCGACCTTCCTCGCGGCCATGAGCCACGAGATCCGGACCCCGATGAACGCCGTGATCGGGATGAGCGAGTTGCTGATCGATACGACGCTCGACACAGAGCAGCGCGACTACGCCGAGACGATCCAGACGTCGGGCGAAGCCCTGCTGACGATCATCAACGACATCCTCGACTTCTCGAAGATCGAGGCGGGCCGGATCGAGCTCGAGACCCAGCCCTTCGAGCTGGCGAAGACCATCGAGGGCGCGCTCGACGTGATGGGCCCCGTGGCCGCCAAAACCTCGTTGGAGCTCGTCTATGCCCTGGACCCGGGCCTGCCGGGCGTCGTCATCGGCGACGCTGGTCGAGTCCGCCAGATCGTGCTCAATCTCCTGTCGAACGCGATCAAGTTCACCGAGACCGGCGAGGTCGTGCTGCACGTCTCGGGTCACCGCCTCGATGAGGTCGGTACCGATCGTTGGGAGCTGGTCCTCGAGGTGCGCGATACGGGGATCGGCATCCCGCCGGATCGCATCGGTCGGCTGTTCCAGTCCTTCAGCCAGGCCGATGCGTCCATCTCCCGACGCTATGGCGGGACCGGTCTCGGCCTCGCCATCAGTCGTCGTCTCGCCGAGCTCATGGACGGCTCACTCGTCGCGGAGAGCGCCGGTGTCGCCGGTCAGGGCAGCACGTTCCGACTCACGATCCGCGTCCCGGCCGGTGGGGAGGCCACGGCCGCACCGCCAGCCAGGGACGTCGCGACGACCGATCTGGCCGGCCGTCGGGTCCTCGTCGTCGACGACAACGCGACGAACCTGCGGATCCTGGTCAGCCAGCTCGAGGGTCTGGGCCTCGCGGTGGCCTCGACCACGTCGTCGCTGGAGGCCCGGACCCTCGCGACGGCGAACCCGGCGGCCTTCGACGCGGTCGTCACCGACCTGCGGATGCCCGATCTCGACGGGGTCGGACTGGCCGCGGCCATCCGTGAGGCAGGCCTGACGCCGACGCCGGCGATCATCATCCTGTCATCGGCGGGCCACCGCGAACGAGGCGACGGCGTCACGGCCGTCCTGACCAAGCCGGTCAAGCCTGCGGCCCTGCGCGATGCGATCGCCACGGCACTCGCCGGAGCCGGCGCCGGGTCCTCGGCCGCGCCAGCGGCGGCGGAGACGCGGGCCGCCGTCGACCCCGCGGTCGCCGCCGACCACCCGTTGCGGATCCTCCTCGCCGAGGACAACGCGGTGAACCAGAAGCTGGCGCTGCAATTCCTCGAACGGATGGGGTACGAAGCCGCGCTGGCGACCAACGGCCTCGAGGTCATCGAGGCGCTCGAGCGCGAGCCCTACGACGTCGTCCTGATGGACGTCCAGATGCCCGAGATGGACGGGCTCGAGGCGACCCGGGCCATCCGGGCCCGCTGGCCGGACCGAGCGGTCCACATCATCGCCATGACCGCCAACGCGATGGAAGGCGACCGCGAGACGTGCATGGCGGCCGGGATGGACGACTACGTCTCGAAGCCCATCCGGCCGGATGTGCTTGCCGCCTCCCTCGCCGCCGCCCCGGCGACGCCGACCTTGGACGCCTCCTGGGAGAGGAGCTAGGTCGAGGGTCGAGTCGTGAGGTCCCAGTCGGACCCGTCGGTCGTGTCGCGGACTTCGATTCCGGCGGCCACGAGCCGATCACGGATGACGTCCGCGGTCTCCCAGTCGCGGGCGTCGCGCGCCCGGGTTCGAAGCAGGAGCAACGCCTCGACGAATGGTTCGATGGTCGCTCGCGGATCGGTCGTCGCGCCGGTGCCGGCGGCTTCGCCGAGACGGACGATCAACGCCCGGAACGTGGAGCGGGCATTGTCAAGATCCGGGCTGTCCTCACCGGCACGAACCCGCGCTTCGACCGCTGAGTCAAGGTCGAGGAGCGCGGAGACCGCTCCTCGCTGGTCGCCGTGACCCAGGGCGGCGATGAAGGCGCCCTCCAGATCCGCCATCGCATCGTGGAGCGGCTCCGATGGACGGGTCGGCGAATGCGACCTGCCGTGACCGGTCGGTGGCAGCCCGGTCATCCCGGGTTCCCAACCGATGTCGGGCTGGTCACCAGCGGCCAGACCGCTCGCGATCTCGGCGATCGTCTCGAAGGGGACCTCGCTGCCGGCGGGCAGGACCGTGCCGCGACCGTCGACCCGGATCGTGACGCCCCCGAGTCCGGCGACCGATGCGGAGCGCCGCTCGAGGTCCAGGATCAGCGCCGTGTGGCTATCGACGCCCAGGATGAAGGAACCCGTCGGGAGGTCGCGCTCCAGCATCCGAAGGCGGCGCTCGCCCATGTAGCAGAACCGGGTGTCGTGGTTGCCGCCCTCGGCGTTGTCGTAGTGGGGCACGATGGCCGCCTGGAACCCCGTCGCTGGACCGAGCAGGTCGAGCCCGGGCAGCCAACTCGGTTCGGCGCCGACCTTGTAGATCTCGTAGACCGGGATGGTGACGGTCCCGAGCGTCAGGGCGGCGGCACTGGCCATCGTGAGGATCCCGCCGTCGCGCAGGGTGTCGGCAGAAGGCCGCCGCGATCGGCCCGTCGGCCCACTGGCGAAGGGCGTAGCTGGGGCTGCCCGGGCCGGCCATGAGGTACCGAGCCTCGCGGATCCGGGCAACGGCGGTGGCTGCGGTGACGGCGTCGACGTCTCTCGATCGGTAGGAGGCGAGGGTCACCTCGTGGCCGACACTCTCGGCGAAGAACCGCAGCGTCCGGGCACTCAGCTCGTCGGCGTTCTCCTGGAACCCGTAGGGCGTGTCGATGATCGCGGCGGCGGTCGTGCCCTCGAGCCGCTGGAGCAGGGAACGGTGGACCTTCGCCATCGTTGGCGCCGTCTCTCCGGAACCCATGATCGCGAGGATCCTCGGGTCGCTCACGGGTAGAAACCCTCGGTCGTCAGGGCGTGCATCACACCGGCGAGTTCGTCTGGATGCTGCGCGTGGATGTCGTGGTCGCCGATGAACCATCGCCGGCGGGCGTTCGGGAGCGTGGCGAGGGCGCGATCCGTCGCCTCGCGCGCTCGTTCGATCCGCCCCGGGTCGCCACCGTCGGCCGGGGCGAGCAGGACGGGTGCGCTCACGTCGGCGTATCGCTCGGTCGGATGGTGCTCCCACAGACCACGAAGCACGGTCAGGTGGCGATCAAAGGTCAGCCACGGCGCGATCGTCCCGTCGGGGCGGACCTCGAAGTTCGCGAGCGTGCCGGCGATCCCGGTCTCGGGCCAGTCCGGGTGGGCGTCCCGGATGTAGCCCTCCACGTCCGTGAACCTTCGGCCGGCGAGTCGCGGTGGTGCCAGGGCGATCCGACACGCCTCCCAACCGTCGAACTGGTCGCGGAGCTCGATCCAGCCGCCATCGACGCAGACGATCCCGCGGATCACATCTGGATGGCGGGCGGCCAGCTCGATCGCGACATTGCCGCCCCAGGACTGCCCGGCGACGACCGGTCGATCGATGCCGAGTCGCGCGATCAGCGTCGCGAGGTCGTCGGCGACGGTCGGGACGTCATACGGGCCGTCGGGTTTGGACGAACGGCCGTGACCGCGAAGATCGACGGTGAAGGCCGGGTGACCGAACGCCGTCAGGCGCCGAGGCGACACCGTCCCAGAGCCGGGCGTTGGACGCGAGACCATGGACGAGGAGGAAGGGGGCCGCCTCGGTGGCGCGGGCGGGTTCGACCGTCGGCAGCCACGCGTCGACGACGAGCTCGACGCCATCGGCTACCTGGATCCGCTCGGTCCGCACGGATCGATGGTAGCCCCGTTCCCTGACTCGCTTGCCCGGCTCCCTGGCCTACGCGGTCCTGGCGGCCCGACGGGCGGCGCGGGCTGCCTGCCGCGAGGCGATCCCAGCGAGGATGTAGGGCTGCACGATCATGACGGCCGCGACGGCGAGGACGATGAGGGCGGTCAGCTCGGCGCTGGCCTGCAACATCACGACGGTCAGCAGGATGACCATGAACGGGGCCTTGAACAACACGATGAGGAACCCCGCCATGACCCCGCCGATCAGGACGTCGACACGAACCCCCGGCAGCAGGAGGCTCAGCGCGAGCGCGAGACAGACCGACGCGAAGATCGATGGGAACGTCGGCCCGCCGAGGAACCCGCTCTTGAATGCCACCGCGAGCAAGGCCAGCTTCACGATCGCCATGAGCACGAGCTGCATCGATCCGTAGGTCGAAGCGTCGGCGACCACCGTCTGGATCTGCGACTCGCCGGAGAAGAGCAGGATCGGCGCGACCATCCCCACGGCGCTGAACACCACGCCAGCCGCCAGGGCGCGCTGGACCTCGCGGCCCTCGAACCGTCCGAAGATCGCGCTCGCGACTCGGAATAGCGCTCCGGCGACGATGGCCAGCAGCAACCCGAGCAGCCCGAACACGACCACCAGCACCACGTCGATGGGGGCGAACGGCTGCGTCGGCGACAGGTGGAGATAGTTGTCGAGACCCGAGCTGCCAGCCGCGAAGAAGATCAGGTAGCCGATCGAGCCACCGATCAGGTTGGCGGGCAGGGTCTTGGCCCGTTCCTGGGCGTCCTTGATCAGTTCCGAACCCAGGACGCCCGTGAACAACGGGTTCGCGACCAGGCCGTTGTACGCCGAGGCGATCGTCGAGAAGACCAGTTGGGCGCGATGCTCGGCCGGGATGCCGACCTTCTCGTTGTAGAGCGCCGCGATCTTCGAGGCGATGCCGCCGATACCGCCTTCCGGCCCGATGACCGCCCCGGAGAACAGCGATGCCAGGGCCATCACGACGTTGATCGGAAGGGTCCGCCACTCGATCTTCGAGACGTCGCCCGACAGGCTGTCGAGCATCGATTCGCCGAGGTTCGTCGGCGCGTTCCGGTACTTGACCAACAACCCGACGAGCAGGGAGAACGGGAGACAGATGACCGGGAACATCCACCGGTTCGTGGTGACGAAGTCGTTGTCCCAGATCCAGCGGTTGACGGTCTCGTAGAAGAGCAGCCAGACGAGGACCGAGACCCCACCGATGACCGCCACGATCACCACGTGGAGGTAGGGGTGCACCGGCTGGCTCGGCCCGACCGTCTCCTCATCGCGTTCGCCGGAGCGACTCGAACCGGTCACCGACGTCAACGTGGCGGCCGTATCACTCGGTGGTGTGGTCAACCTGGATCCTCCGCGGCGTGGATGGCGACATCATCGGGCCTCGAGCCTGCCGCGTGGGGGCTAACTCGGCAGCGTCGCGCCGATCATGGCGAGTTCCTCGGCCGTGCCGCCGCGAACCCACGGCGTGACCTCCTCCACGACCTCGAACCCGAGTGTCGCGTAGAGGGGCCGCCCCATCGGTGTCGCCCACAGGGCAGCCCCATCAGGCGCGCTCGACGAGAACGCATCGAGCGCGGTCGTCAGGACGGCCCGCGCGGCCCCGCGACGGCGATGCCGGGGCGACGTCATGACCTCCCAGACCCCGACCGTTCGGTCACCGGTCGTCAACCAGACCGCGGCGGTGGGCTCGTCGCCGTCCCACGCGATCCAGCATCCGACCACGCCCGCGTGCCACGCGTCCACATCGATGACACGGTCGATCACGTCGAACGCGACGCCATGGGCTTCGGCGATGACCCGCCCTGCGGCCGCACGGTCGGACTCGTCATCCACCCGTCGGACATCGAAGGTCCCCGGACGCGGTTCGATCGGACCCGGCGGACGCCACATGGTCGCCTCGGTCGGGAGCGCGACGAACCCGGCCGCCGCCAGGCGACCGGCGACACCAGGGTCGACCGTCGGCGAGACCGGGATGACCGCCGGGGCCGCGGCGGCGTCGACGACCTCGAGGAGGGCGCCGGCATCGTCGGCGGTGGCTTGCCCGTGGAGGCAGGCGATGTTGAGATCGAGGTAGGGCTCGCCGGTCAGGTTCGCAAAGGCCCGTTCCGAGCTCCAGCCGACGAACGCCGGCGCGCCCGCGTAGAGTCTGGCCCCGTGACGACCGAGGATCGTCCACAGCTGCGATCCGTTCAACAGCGGCTCCCGTTCGATGACTGTCAGGTCCGATACATTCTGCCTAACACGAAAGGGGCCCGACGATCGACACCGAGCCAGGCGCCAGCGACAGTCTGACCACCGACGATCCGGAACTCGTCGGCGAGCGGCGCTGGCCGATGGCCACGGCCGTCATCGTGCTCATGATCTTCGCGCTCGTCACGCCGCAGGGTCTGCTCCTCCTCCCGGGCTGGGTGCCATTCCTTGGGGAGGGCATCCTCCTGGTCGCCCTGGTCGTCGGGGATCCGGGGCGGATCGACCGGCAATCCAGGTGGCTTTGGCGCACGTCGATCCTGCTGGTCGTGGCGTTGATGCTGGGGACCTTCGCCGGCGTCGCGGCACTGTGCTATGGGCTGCTCACGGGAACGGCCATCACCCAGGAGGCCGGGCCGCTGCTCATCGCCGGCGCCCGCGTCTGGATCGCCAATAACGTCGCGTTCGCGCTGCTGTACTGGCAGTTCGATTGCGGCGGGCCCGCGGTGCGAGCCCACGGGATGCCCAGGTACCCCGACTTCGCCTTCCCGCAGCAACTGAGCCCGGATCTGGCACCGCCCGGCTGGCGGCCCAAGTTCGTCGACTACCTCTATCTCGCGTTCACCAACGCGAACGCGTTCAGCCCGACGGACACGATGCCGATGGTGGGCTGGGCCAAGGTGGCGATGGAGTGCCAGGCGCTCGTGTCGTTCACGATCATCGGTCTGGTGCTCGCGAGAGCCGTGAACGCGTTCGCCTGACGAACGACGACGACGGTCGTCTCTTGACCAGGTCGGGCGATGGCTCTTGCGACCACGACCGTCAGGTGGTTCACTGCATCCACAGATGTCATCCGGCCGAGCTTCGGGCGGGCGTGACACGAAAGGATCTTCACCCATGGGAATCATCGCCTGGATCGTCCTCGGCGCGATCGCCGGATTCATCGCCAGCAAGATCATGGGCTCGAACGAGGGCCTCGTCATGATGGTCATCCTCGGCATCGTCGGTGCCGTGGTCGGCGGCTTCATCGCCGGGACCGTCCTCGGGGTCGCCGACGTCACCGGGATCAACATCTCGAGCATCGTCGTTTCGGTGATCGGTGCGGTCGTCGTCATCTTCGCCGCGCAGCGGCTGATGCCCGGTTCCGTCGGCAAGAAGTCGGCGTAGCCAGACCCGGGAGCGAAGCGGCCTTCCAGCAGAAACTGGTGCCTGCATGCCGATGCGGGCACCCCGAACGCAGTAGAGTCCGGACATGACTGACGCGACCAAGCCGCCGGCCGGGCGTTCGCCGGCCCCGAAGACGTCGAGCACGACCTCGAAGCCGTCGACCAAACGAGTGCCCAGGCCGCGCGACTTCAAGCCCGGCAGTGGCCCAGACCAGAGCAAGCTCCAGGCTGCCTGGACGCCGGGGCAACCGACGCCCGACGCATGGACGCCGCGGCCCTGGGTGTCCGTGGACGAGCGCGTCGCGACCGGGCGAGCGGCACGTGAGGCGGCCCCGCGATCGAGCCACGGCCGGCTGGACCTCCCGGCCGGTCGCGATCCCATCGCCATCCTCGCGGCCCAGGAAGAGGACCGGCTGCAGGCGTTGGTCCCGTTGCGCCACGCACGGATGGCGAAATCGGCATTCGCGTACTACCGCGGAACGCCCGCCGTCATGGCGGCCGATCTCTCGACGACCCCGACCAGCGGGATCATCGTCCAGGCGAGCGGAGACGCGCATCTGTCCAACTTCGGTCTGTTCGCGTCCCCGGAACGAGCGCTGGTGTTCGATTCGAACGACTTTGACGAGACCCTTCCCGGCCCGTGGGAGTGGGACGTCAAGCGGCTGGCCATCAGCGTCCTCATCGCGTCGCGGGCGAACAGCTACACGCCAGCCGAAGGTCGAGCGGCGGTCCTCGCGACCGTCGGCGGCTATCGGCAGGCCATGGCCCGATTCGCCGAGATGCGTCTCCTCGACATCTGGTATGACCGGACCACGGCGGAGTCCATCCGTGCGGATGCGTTGGCCGCCTTCACTGGAGACAAGGCGGCGACCAAGGTCGCGGAACGCCGCCTGGACACGTTGTTCACGAAGGCGCGTGGCAAGGACCAGATGCGCGCCGTCGGCTCGATGACCGCCGATGTCGACGGGGAGTGGCGCATCGTCGATGACCCGCCGGTCATCACGCATATCGAGATCCCGGGTGGTCCGGAGGCCCTGGCCAGGACCTTCCAGGAATACCAGGGGACGCTGGCTGAAAACCGCCGCGAGTTGGTCGAGCGCTATCGGTTCGTCGACTTCGCGCTGAAGGTGGTCGGTGTCGGGAGCGTGGGGACACGTTGCTTCGCGATCCTCCTCGAGGGTCGGGATCGTGGCGATCCGCTCCTCCTGCAGGCCAAGGAAGCGACCGCGTCGGTCCTCCAGCCGTATCTCTCGACGAGTCGTCATATGAACGAAGGCGAACGCGTCGTGGTCGGCCAGCGCCTGATGCAGGCGACCGCGGACATCTTCCTCGGCTGGACCACCGGCCCCGGCGGCAACAGCTTCTATTTCCGCCAGCTGTGGGACATGAAGGGCTCGGTCGACACGACCACGCTGCTCCCGGTCGGTATGGCGTTCTATGGGGGCCTGTGTGCCAGGACGCTCGCCCGCGCGCACGCCCGAAGCGGCGATGCCGTGGCGATCTCGGCCTACCTGGGCACGAAGGACATCTTCGACGGCGCGATCGCCGACCTCTCGGAGACGTACGCCGACCTCAACGAGCGCGACTACGCGAAGTACGTGGCCGCGATCAAGGCTGGCAAGCTCTCGACGGTCCCGCTCGCCTGACGTCCAGCCTTCCAGTCACGTCGCGTGCCATCCGGGTGCGCGTCGTATCGTCGGATCCTCGTGCGAGAACGGGAGTCGCCGATCGACCAGGAGCACGGCGATCGCCGTCGTGACGGGCACGGCTGCAACGATCCCGATACTCCCGACCAGCGCACGAACCACTTCCACGGCCACCACCTCCGATGAGGCCGTGAGCAGCGGATCCTGACCGCCCGCCGCGAAGAGGACGATCAGCGGGAGCGACGCGCCCACGTAGGCCAGGACCAGGGTATTGACGGTCGCGGCGATGTGGGAGCGCCCGATATTCATGGCACGGCCAGCCAAAGCCGCGCGCCCGGCCAAGGGATCCGCCTCGTGGAGCTCAGTCACGGTCGCGGCCTGCGTGACCGTGACGTCATCGAGGATGCCGAGCGCACCGAAGATGATCGCGGCAAGGATCAACCCCCCGACATCGATGTTGACGATGCCGACCGCCTGGAGGTAGGAGGCATCCTCGGACCCGCGAAGGGTCGTGAAGCGAGCCAGCTCGTCGAACACGACGGCGAGGATGGCGACCAGCGCGAGGGCGATGAAGGTGCCGAGGGCAGCCGCGACCGTCTGACGCTGAGCGCCCTCGGTCAGGAGAAAGGTGGCCAGGGTGACACCGGTCGCCGCCACGATCGCCACCCAGACCGGCGAGTATCCAGCGAGGATCAACGGGACGACGATCCGGACGATCACGACGAGCGTCAAGGCGAGCGCGATGAGCGAGCGAACACCACGCCACCCGCCGACGATCGTCACCGCGACCGCGAAGAGCGCGATCAGCAAACCAAGCACCGGGACGCGGTACAGGTCCGAGACGGCGATGAAGGTGTCGTCCGGCTCGAGCGAGCCGGAGATGACGACCTCGTCGCCGATCTGGTATCGGGGCAGGTCCTCCTGACCTGACGGTCCCTGGAGATAGCCGTCGATCGTCTCGCCAGCTCGCGGGCCTTCGATGATCTGCAACCGGACATCGGGTGCCGTGACGTCACTGTTCGTGAGGAAGCCGGTGATGCGGCCGTGGTAGAGCTCGAGTGGTGGCGGTTGCGTGGGGACCGGCGTCAGATCCGGCACGAGCCAGATGATGGCCGCCACGAGAAGGGCGCCACCGGCGAGCGCGCGGGCGTGCCGGCGGAGGCCGGCGAAGACGAGGTCATCGTCCTGGAGCGGCGAGGCAGCATTCATCGGTGCAACGCCGCGAGCGCGCGGCGACGGCGTCGAGGAACAGGCATGGGATCCTCCGGCATCGGGGTGGCCGCGAAAGCGCGGCGAGGGCATCGGATGCGCCGGGATGGCTGATGTCGGGATACCCGCTACTGGGTCCCCGTCAGTGGCCGGATCCGGGCTTCGCCCCGGGGCGGCGGCGCTCGACCAGCCAGGCTCCGACCGAGGATCGATCCGTGCCACAGCGGGGATCGTCGCGGCCACGGACGAGGCGTTTCACCGCGTACCGTCGGCCAGCGGCGTCGGCCCGTGTTGAGGCGCGCGACCAGGATGTCGCGTCGCCATCGGATCAGAGCGCCAACGAGCGCGACCGAGAACGAGACGATCGCAATGGTCAGGAGGGCGTTCGGGTAGGCGCTGGAGGCGAGCACGCCGAGACCAGGGAGTGCCGCCCCCATCCTCGCCCGTTCGACGTTCTCCTCGAGCACGAACAGGACGATCGTGGAGGTGGTCAGCCACAGCCATAGCCGCGCGACCCGACCCGGGACCGAACGGAGCGCGGGTGCCAGACTCGTGCGGTCGGCCGAGCGGGCCAGGATCCCGAGGCGATGGAGCCGCCACAGCGCGATCGCCAGGAGACTCGCGCCGAGGACCAGGACCGAGAGGACCGCCGGTTCCCATACGGCGCCGTGTCCGGTCCTCAGAAGTGCGGCTTGATATCCGGAACCGTACGCCGCGATGAAGATGAGATCGTGCGCCAGCACGAAGGCGACCGCCACCATGCCAACGAACGTCAGGCGCCCCGGGATCCGGCCACGCAACACCCGCCTACTCTACGGGTTCGTTCTTATCCGAGGCGACTCGCGATCTTGGTTCCGAGGGCCGTCAGCGCGGCGACCGTGACGTGTTGCAGACTTGGGTCGCCCTGCACCATGACTCAGCCGACCGGCGCTGGATCGCGGCGCGGACCAGGCATCGCACCGATCTGGAGCATCATGCCGAGCTGATCGGCGATCCCCCAATGTTCGACGAGCTGGCCGTTCTCGAAGCGACCGATATCGATGACGTCGACCTCGACCGACCTCCCGGTCGGTGGGTTGCCCATGACCGATCCGGTGTTGACGCCACGAGCGCGATTGCGCGTCCAGACCATGTCGCCGTCGGCGATGAGGTCCTCGATGGTGATGGAGAAGTCCGACATCCAGCGATGGAGTGTCTGGGCCACTTCCTTGGCGCCTTCCGCGCCCGGATGATTCCCACGTTGATGTTCGACGCAGTCGGGCGCGACGAGCTCGTCGATGACATCGAGATCGCTCATCGCGATGGCATCGATGATCCTGCGAAAGCTGTTGACGTTGTCCTGGGTCGCCATGGTCGAGGCTCCTCGGCTGCGTTCGATAGAGTTCTACTCTATCCAAATAGAGTGATACTCTACTGAGATGACGGATGTCAAGCCCCTGGGGCGAACCACCCTTCGGGCTGAGCGGGCCGCCGTCACCCGGGCCCGGATCCTGGGTGCCGCGCGGACCTCGTTCGCGGCACAGGGCTACGGAGCGACCACCCTCACGGCGATCGCTGCGGAGGCAGGAGTCGCCGTCCAGACCATCTATGCGGTCTTCGGCTCGAAGCCAGGGGTCCTGCAGGCCCTCCTCGAGGAAGCCATCAACCAGCCCGAGGCCGATGCGCTGGCCGGGCGGGCGATGGCCGAGCCGGATCCGGGGCGCACCCTCGACCTCTTTGCCGCCTCGATCCGCCAGCGCTGGGAACGCGTCGGTGACATCGTCGAGATCCACGCCCAGGCCGCGGCGACGGACCCGAGTGCCCGGGCCGGTGTAGAGGGTGCGTTGCAGCGCCGTCGTGCTGGGATCGGTCGGATCGCAGCTTCGCTCGGACCCACGGTCGACGTCCGGCGAGCCACCGCCCTCATCGATGCCCTGACCCTGCCCGCCGTCTACTCGGAACTCGTCGACGTCCAGGGCTGGACGCCGGACGCCTACGAAACGTGGCTGGCCACGACCCTGCGAGAGCAACTCCTTCGAGGCTGAGTGCTCGCGACGCGATCCGTGGCGATCACGATCCCCGGATGACCATCGAGCCACGGACAGGCGAACGACCAGCCCGCGGATGACCGCGGGCTGGTCGTGGTCGGCTTTTCAGGAGAAGGGCGCGAGGCTGATGGAGTCCAGGACCTCCTGGACCTCGGCTTTCGCGCGCGATGACTGGTTCGCCGGTTCCTGGCTCATGATGACGAGCCGCTGGCCGCCGACATCCAGGATCTGCACGTGTTGACGTTCGCCGAGCTGCATCTCGTTGGTCGCCCCCAGTGGCAGCTCCCAGGTACGGAAACCACCGCCCGGGGCCAGCGTGCATCCTTCGAAGCTCGCCGGCGCGGTCAGGGTCAGTTCCTTGCCGTGGTAGCCCGACACGGTGACATCGGTCGGTGTCGTCGCATCGACACCCGGCATGCTCGCCAGGGCCGTCGCGAGGTCATCGACGGACGGTCCTGGTTGTGGATCCAGGTACCCCTTGTCGAAGTGACACGGGTCGGCCATCACCCTGTTGAAGACGAGGAAGGAGATGCTTCCCCGACCGTCGGGCTGTTCCAGGAAGACGGCATACGGGCCACCGAGATTCCCTTGCCAGCCAGCTGGCACCGTGAAGGTGACGCGCGAGGAGAACGGACTACCGGTGACATACGTCCCGGGCGCCATGCCCATGGCCGTTGAGTCGGACGTGAACGCGATCGGCGTCGGGCTCGGCGTCGGGCTCGGCGAGGGCGTCGGCGTGGCGGTCGGGGACGGCAACGGTCCCCCGACGATCGCCCCGTTCCCGGACATCAGGTTGATCCCGACGAGGGCGACCACGACGACCGCCACGGCGGCGAGTGCGGTCTTGAGTGCGGCATTCATTCGTTGATCCCTCCACACCGCCCACGAGTGACGGTGCTGTTGGGTCGCGGGGAGTTCGTCGAGCACGCGGTCCAGGACGCGGTCCGGGAGCGCGGTCACGCCGTCTTCCAACCACGACCGAACGATGCGGGTGACGTCGCGATCGGCGGTCATCGAGCGGCCTCCTGCGGCGTCGGGCGTGCGTCGGCGTCGAGCGCCGCGCGTAACCCGCGCATCGCGTGATGCAATCTGGATCGGACCGTCCCGACGGGGATACCGAGCGTGTCGGCGACCTCTTCGAGCGGCAGGTCGAGGTAGTGGTGCAACACCACTACGGCGCGATGGTCGATGGAAAGTCGTCGGAAGCCGCGCTCGAGCTGATCGCGGTCGACGACGGAGCTCATCCCCTCCGGAGATGCCAGCTCTTCGCTCGGCAACGCTCGAAGGTTGGGGCTCCAGCGACGGGTCCGCCGTCCCTCGTCATAACAGGCGTGGACGAGGAGGCGGTACGACCAGGCGTCAAAGCGCGCCGGGTCGCGAAGTTGCGGAAGGGTCCGCCAGATCGCGAGCAGCGCCTGCTGCGTCGCATCCTCGGCAAGACCGGTGTCGCGCAGGATCCTGTGCGCCACCGCATGGAGCCGGTCACCGACAGCGACGGCGAGGCTCGCGAAGGCCTCCTCGTCGCCATGCTGTGCCCGGATCACCAGCTCGGTATCCATGACCCCTTCCGTCTGGCGCCGCGTTTCGGCGCTTCTGTACGGTATGAGTCCGGTTCGTGCCTTCGCGACTCACATTTCGTCGTTGTCGCCGGCACTCAGCCTCGCGGAGCTCGGTCCAGCTCCTGGACGAGGCTCATCAAGCCTGGCAGCTTCTTGAGGTGGCCCCGTTCATGGCGAGCCATCCAGGCCGCGTAGTAGCGCGCACTGTAGTGGTAGGTCTCGCCGACCATCCCGGTCACGGTCGCGGTCCGCTCCCAGTCCTTCGCCGTCAAGGGCTCGAGGACGGTCAGCAGGTCGGCTCGCTGGCGCGTGAAGGCCGCCAATGCCGGATGGAAGGCCCAGGTCTGGTAGTCGGTCTTTGGCAGCCACGCCCGAGGACTCATGCCTTTCCACGCGGGCTGGTCCTCGCTGAGGATCCGAAGCGTGTTGCCGCCCAGAACGTCGTGACAGGCGCGCAGGTGTGCGAGGACGTCATTCACCGACCAGCTCCCGGGCGCCGGGGCGGCCTGCAGCAGCGCAGGAGGCAGCGGCTGCGTCAGCATGGCGAGGCGATCCGGCGTCTCCGGCAGGATCGCCATGATCTCCTCGATCGTCAGCGGTACCTTCGCCATGTGGGGCGGGTGACGCTCAGAACGGCGTCGGGATCCAGTGCAGCTGGACGTCGGGCTCCACGTACCCATCGGCTTTCTGCCGTTTCGGGAGCTTGATGTCGCCGGGCGCGGGGCGCTCGAACGGGACCTGGCTCAGCAGGTGGCTGATGATGTTCAGGCGGGCGCGTTTCTTGTCGTCGCTGTGAGCCACGTGCCACGGTGCCCAGGAGCTGTCCGTCGCCGCGAACATCGCGTCCCTGGCCCGCGAGTAGTCATACCAGCGGCTGTATGACTTGAGGTCCATGCCTGAAAGCTTCCAGAGCTTCCGCGGATCATGGATCCGATCCTCGAGCCTTCGGGTCTGCTCGTCCGGACTGACCTCGAGCCAGTACTTGAGCAGGATGATCCCCGACTCGACCATGTTCCGTTCGACGGCCGGCGCCTGCTGGAGGAACTTGTCGGTCTCCTCGGGGGTACAGAAGCCCATGACCCGCTCGACGCCGGCGCGGTTGTACCAGCTTCGGTCGAAGATCACGACCTCACCCGCGGCCGGGAGGTGCGGGACATACCGCTGGATGTACATCTGTGACTTCTCGCGCGGCGTCGGCGCGGCGAGCGCCACGACGCGGAACACCCGAGGGCTGACGCGCTCCGTGATGCGCTTGATCGTCCCGCCCTTGCCGGCGGTGTCACGACCTTCGAAGACGATGACGACCTTGGCGCCGGTCGCCTTGACCCATTCCTGCATCGCGACGAGGTCGCCCTGCAGCCGGGCCATCTCGCGTTCGTATTCCTTGCCCTTCATCTTGCCCTTGGGTTCCGCTCCATCGGCGGTCGGGGCGGGCGCGGCGTCGTCCTTGTGTCGCTTCTTCGTTCCCATGGTGGTGACCTCTGTTGCTAGCGTGATCGCGTCGTTCGAGCGGGACGTCAGGCCGCGGCAGCGGCAGGAACTGCTGGGCTGGTGGCATCGGACGCGCCCGGACTTCGTCGGCGGACGACGAGCTTGCCGAGCTCCCAGAGCAGGAACAGGGCGACGGCGGATGCCGCGGCGAGGAGCCACTGTTCCTGCGCGAGCGGCGTCGTGCCAAGGAACCCGCCGAGGACACCGCCCCGTGCGATCAGGACGGCCAGGATGACCTCGACGCCGATGGCGATGTTCAACGAGCGGTTGTCGAGTGTCTCCATCCGAAGGACCGTGCCGCGCACGTCGCGCGACTCCAGCGCGACCACGAGCAGGCACAGGGAGAAGGCGACCAGGGCCATCGTGGTACCGATCCCGACGTCGCCGTACTGGTTGTTCGAGTAGACGATGAGCCCGTTGCAGGCGACGGCGATGAAGCCTCCCGCGAGGAGGATCGTCACCAGGAGCGTCCGGGTCATGATCGACGCGTCGCGCGGTCGCGGCTGGCGCTGCATCAACCCGGGGGTCTCCTGGTCGAGGCCGAGCATGATCCCGACGCCGGCCGTGATCGCGAAGTTGATCCAGAGGATCTGGACCGCGGAGAACGGCTGTCCGCCGGCGATGTTCAGGATCGTCGCCATCAGGAAGGTGACGATGTAGGCGACCAGGGCGACGAGCATGAAGCGGATGTACTTGAGCATGTTGTCGTAGAGCTTTCGGCCCTCGGACACCGCTCGGACGATCGTCGCGAAGTTGTCGTCGGTCAGGATCATGCGGGCCGCGTTCTTGGCCACCTGCGTGCCCGAACCCATCGCGACCCCGATGTCCGCCGCCTTGATGGCCGGCGCATCGTTCACCCCATCGCCCGTCATGGCGACGACGTCACCCTTCTTCCGGAGGGTCTCGACGAGCAGCACCTTGTGCTCCGGGGCGACTCGGCCCACGACGCCGATGTCGTCGATCCGACGGAGCCGCTCCTCCTCGGAGAGCGCCGCGAATTCAGTCCCGAGGATCGACTCACCCGGGATCCCCAGCTGTTCGGCGACCGCGGCGCCGGTGACCACGTCGTCGCCGGTCACCATCCGAACGCGGATGTTGGCGGACTGGGCGGCACGGACCGCGTCCATGGACTCCTTGCGCGGCGGGTCGACCATCCCGACCAGGCTGGTCATCTGGAGGTCGGTCACGAGTGACAGCAAGTCGCCAGCTGGGTCGAAGGTCGCCGCGTCGATGTCCTTGATCGCCGCAGCCATGACGCGCAGACCGCGGGCACCGAGGTCGCTCATCGCCTTGTCGGCGCGGTCGCCCGCCGCCTGATCCCACGGGACCGACTCGCCCTTGGCCAGCGCGGTCGTGGCATGCCCGATGACGGCCGGCCCGGCGCCCTTCACGAAGATCCGCACGATCGGCTGTCCCGCAGCGTTCTTGGCGCTGCAGAAGACCGCCATCAGCTTGTAGGTCGGGTCGAACGGCAACGTGGCGAGGCGCGGATAGGCCGCCTGGGTCTCGGCCGTGTCGAGACCGACCTTGTGGCCGAGCACGAGCAGCGCGCCCTCGGTGGGGTCGCCGACGACCTTGTCGCCGACGATCTTGGCGTCGTTGGCGATGATGTACGGCAGGATCGCGGCCTCGATCGTGTTGGAGTTCCCGGCAGCGTGCTGGACGGTCCCCTCGAGGCTGTACCCCTGACCGGTGATCGTGTAGCGGTCGGTCGGGTCGAGGACCTCGACCGCGGTCATCTGGTTCATGGTGAGGGTGCCGGTCTTGTCGGAGTTGATCGCCGACGTCGAGCCCGAGCGTCTCCGACCGAATCGAGGCTCTTGACGATCGCACCGTGCTCGGCGAGCTCGGTCGAACCGCCCGAGAGGATCACCTGAAGGACGGTGGGCATCGCCATCGGCACGGCGGCAAGGGCCAGGGCGATCGCGGTGGTGAAGATCACCTGGGCCGAGTCGCCACGCGACAGACCCAGGGCGAACATGATCACGATGGTCAGGCCGGCCGCCGCGGCGATCCACAGCGTCAGCGTATCCAGCTGCTTGGTCAACGGGGTCTTGAGGCTCGGGGCGGACTTGAGCATCCCCGAGATGCGCCCGACGGCGGTGTCCGCCCCGGTACCGGTGACCACCATGACACCGCTGCCGTGGGTGACGGGGGTGTTCATGAACGCCATGTCCAGTTGGTCGCCCAGGACCACGTCCTTGCCGGTGATGACCTCGACGCTCTTGGATGCCGGCACGCTCTCACCGGTCAGGGCGGACTCGTCGATCTGCAGCGAGGTGGCCGAGATGAGTCGGCCGTCGGCGGGCACGTCGTCGCCCGCAGCCAGCAACACGATGTCGCCCACGACGACCTGGTCGGCCTCGACCTTGGTCTCCGCCCGGTCGCGCCGCAATCGGGCCGTGGTCTTCAGCATCGACTGCAGCGCATTCATCGCGCTCTCGGCCTTGCCTTGCTGGCGCATGCCACCCAGGGCGTTGACCACGGTGATGAGGATGACCGCGAGCCCCGTTGTGATCTGACCGATCAGCAGGGATCCGATCGCGGCCGCGAGCAGGATGATCTGCATGTAGTTCTTGTACTGGGCGAGGAAGCGCTGCCAGGTCGGTGGGGCCTTCTCGGCCGGGAGCGCATTCGGCCCGTTCTTGGCCAGTCGCGCTGCTGCTTCGGCGCCGGTCAGGCCCGTCGCCAGGTCCGACCCAAGGGACGCGACGACGTCCGCCGCCTCGCGGGCGTAGGCCGGCGTACCGGCGACGCCCGAGCTCCCGTTGACTGCCTCGGCCCCTGCCATCGCACACCCTCCTCATTCGCCCGCTGCCGGCCGGGCGCACCCATCACTCACCGACGAACAGACATCATGCCGGGTCCTGTCCATGCGTGCCACCTTCGTGCACGAGTCACAGCCGGATGAGATCGGGTCTTCAGGATCCGCTGATACCTGATCGCTTGAACCCTTCAACCAGATATCGCTGCAAGACCACGAAGACGATCAAGACCGGGATGATCGCCAAGAGTGCGCCGGCGAACAGCAAAGGAAGGTTGATCACCTGGGCGGTGATGAACGTCGACAGCGCGACCTGGATGGTCCACATCGAAGAGCTCGTGCCGATCACGAGCGGCCACAGGAATGAGTTCCAACTCGCGAGGAATGTCAGGGTTCCGAGTGATACGAAGATGCCGATCGAGTTCGGCAGAACGAGATGTCTGTAGATCCCCCAGGGCCCGAGACCGTCGATCGTGCCGGCCTCCTCGATCTCCCGAGGAAACTCCAGGAAGAACTGGCGAAAGAGAAACACGTTGAAGGCGCTGAACATCACGGGGATCGTCAGTCCCTGGATCGAGTTGACCCAGCCGAGGTTCGCGACGATCACGTACAACGGCAGGAACGATGTCGCGCTCGGGATGATCAGGGTCAAGACGACGAGGTAGAGCACGGCGCGTGACCAACGGCTCGGAAGTCTTGCAAGCCCGTAGCCGGCGAGCGAAGCGAGCGTGACCGCGCCGACGACGGTGATCAGAGCTACCACGACCGACAGCCGAAGGCTGCTACCGATCGGCGAGACGGGATCCGAGAGCAGTGCGCCCATGTTGTCGGCCCAGCGAGGCTCCTTTGGCAGAAGGTGCCAGGCCGGCGCGAGGATCTCGGACTGGCGCATCCCCGCATTTCGGACGAGCACATAGAAGGGCGTGATGAAGAGGATCAACAAGACCAGCAGGATCAGATAGCGTGGCAGCCATCGCAGACCGCGGCGAAGCCGCCGCCGGCGCCGGACCGACGATGTCTCCGTCAGCCGCTTCGGCTGGCTATCCAGAGACGACGTGGCGGTCACGCGCGCTCCTCGCGCCCGAATCCCAGCCGCCGCGCCGGCACGATGACGAACAGGATGAGGATCACCGAGATGATCACGGTCCCCGCCGTGCCACGGCCGATGTCGGCGTCGCCGAACGCGACATTGAACAGGTAGACCATCGGCGGACGAGCCAGGAAGGCTCCTCCGGTCCCATTCCCAGTCGCCGCGGAGATCCCCGCGAACATGTTGTAGAACTCATCGAACGCCTGGGCAGCGGCGATGGTGAGCAACAGGGCGACCGCGACGGAGGTGTTGCGGAGCAAGGGAAAGGTGATGTTCCGGAACGTTTGCCAACCGGGACGGGCGCCGTCGACCATCGCGGCGTCGTAGAGCGAGCGCGGGATCTCCTGCATGCCAGCGACGAAGATGATCATGAATGCGCCGAGCTGGAGCCACAGCCGAACGGTCACCAGCACGATCCAGTACAGCGGTGGCTGTGTGGTCGCGAGCCAGGCCTGCGGCGGGACATCGAAGACCGAGAGCGCGGTGTTCGCGAGGCCGAACGAAAGCCCGTTGAAGAGATTCATCCGCCAGATCATCGAGCCGATCACGTAGGAACAGGCAGCGGGTAACAAGAAGACCGAGCGGCTCACGCCGGCGAAGATCGGCAGCCGGTTGACGAGCAAGGCCAGACCGAGTGCCCCGAAGAAACTGACCGGCACGATGAAGAAGGCAAAAAGCACACCGGTGACCAAGGAGGTCTGGAACGCAGTCGACGTGAGGAGGGTCTGGTAGTTCTCCAACCCGACGAACTCGGTCGGGTGTGAGGGTGGCCTGGGCGCGGAAGAAACTCAGGACCACCCCCCACACGATCGGGATGTAGGTGAAGGCGACCAGCCCGATCAGAAATGGGCGACGAAGAGCCAGAACGACGATGGGCGGCGCATTCGTGGCGCCGCCCATTTCGATCCCGTCCTTGGGGAACCCGTCATTCGGTCATCAGCCTTAGCGGATGCAGGTTTCGGATCCTCCAACTCGGTCTGTCGCACGCCAGCCTACTGGCGAAGCTTGTCCAGTTCCTGCTGCGACACGGTCGCCGCGTTGGCGAGTTCGGTTGCCGCATCCTTGCCGTCCTTGACGATGGCGGTCACCGCATCGGTGAAGGGGGTCGTCACCGCACCGGACCAGTAGACGGAGTCCACGAACCCATCGTCGCTCAGGATCTTGACGGCCTCTGCCGCAGCTCCGCTCTTCAGCACGTCGGCCTTGGCCTGTGCGCTGAGGCGCGGTGGCACGTGGAAGCCGTAGGAAAGGTTGAAGTCCTGCTGGTCCGCGGTGTTATCGAGCCACAGCCACTTGGCGTAATCCTTGGCGCATTGGAGCTGCTTGCTCTTGCCGTTGACGGCCTCGCCCCACTCGTTGAAGAAGGTCTTGGGGCTGCCATTGGCACCGGCACCAGGGTAGCCACCGACGACGAAGTCATCGCCCAGCTCCTTCTGGATCGCGGGAAGCATCCACATGCCGCCCCACTGCATCGCCGCCAGTCCCGCATTGAAGACCGTCGGGTCGTACCAATCCGTGGGCGCACCGAGCAGCAGTGATCCGCTCGAGTTGAGATCGGCAAGCTGCTTCATCGCGTCTGCCGTCCCGGGGGTGTTGTAGCTGATGGTCTTGTCGTCGGTCACCATGTCCGATCCCGAGGCATGAGCGAGGACGTAGGCCATGCTGGCTCCACCGTCGTTGCCCAGGAACGCGCCCTTGACGTGGAATCCGTCGTCAGCTTCTTTGCCGCGGCGGCGAACTCCTCGAAGGTCTTCGGGACGGTGATCCCGGCGGCATCGAGAAGACTCTTTCGGTAGTACATCAAGCCGAGGTCCTGGACGAACGGGATGGCATAGATCTTGCCGTCCACCGTGTATGCCTCAAAGGCCTTGGGACTGAAGTCTGCCTTGACGTCAGCCGGGAAGAGATCCGTCAGGTCCGCCATCTGACCGGCGTTGACTGACGCCGGTGCGGCGACCTGCGTTTCGTAGAGATCGGGTCCGCTGTCGGTGAGCAGCGCCGCCTGCACCTTCTGGGCATAGTCGCCTGGCACCCACTCGACCTTGACCGTCACGTTCGGATTCGCGGTCATGTACTCCTGCGCGTAGCGGAGGACGGCCTGCTGGGTGCCTTCCTCGCCATACTGGTGATACCACTGGGTCAGTTCGCACTTCTCACCCGCCGCCGCACTTGCGGCGGCGGACGGCGCATTCGCTGGTGCCGTCGCGGCCGTGCCTGACGCTGGCGTGACCGGCGATGCTGTCGTGCCCGCACACGCCTGGAGGATCAGCACCGCCGCGACGGTGAAGACCAGCAACGGAGCGCGGAGTACTCCCGTTGCGCGAGCGAGCCCTGCGGACTCCCGCGTGCCACCCTGTGTTTGCAAAGCTCGGCCTCCTCCATATCGCCCAAACATCTGGGCTTGCGCAATAATACTATGATAGGTGTCAATCCGGTACCCCGGAGTTGCGAGAGGGCACATCACGGACCCCCAGTTCGGCACCATCGCGCCGCATCTCGAACACCCTGGCGTCACCATCACTTGGTTGCGCCAGGCTGGTTTCCTCGTCAGCGGTCAGGCGGGCGCGGTGCTGCTGGATCCGTTCCTGACTGATCTGCCGGGCATGCTCGTGCCTCCGCCCGTGACACCGGAGGATGTCGCGGACGTGACCGCCGTCCTGGGCAGCCACGAACACATCGATCACCTGGACGGACCCGCTTGGGCGCGGATGGCCGCAGCCTCCCTCACGCCGGTCTTCATCGCGCCGCACCCGGTCCGTGACCTGGCGATCGAGGCCGGGGTCCCCACCGAACGGGTGATCGGAGCCAGGGTCGGGACCAGGATCGAGCTCGGTCCTATCAGCATCGACCCGATCCCGGCGCGTCACGGCCGCGACATCGCCGACGCGTACACGTTCGGGGCCGAGTGGTCGGGTGGCGATCACCGCTACCTCGGATACGTCGTCCGGTTGGATGGCGTGACGATCTATCACGCAGGCGACACGCTCCTCTACGACGGCATGGCCGAGCGCCTCGCTGCGATGGAGGTCGACCTTGCGTTCCTGCCGATCAACGGCCGCGACGCCGCCCGCGAGCGAATCAATATCGTCGGCAACCTCGATGCGGGCGAAGCGGCCGCCTTAGCGGGTTCGATCGGACTCGACACGGCGGTACCGATGCACTACGACGCCGTGCCCGGGAATACGGCGTCCCCGGTTGTCTTCGTAGACCACCTCCGGCGCACACACCCGCACGTTTCGACGCTGCTCCCAAAGGTCGGTGTGCCGTTTTTCTACGCCGCGCGCCGGCACGGCACGATCCCAGCATCCATCCACGGAGGCGAGCGATGACAAAAGAGGATCGACCCATGACCACTGGTGGCGAAGATGACCTCGCCGAACTTCGGCTCGATGGCCGAACGGCGCTCGTGACGGGCGCCGCCCGCGGGCTCGGCCGGTCCATCGCCGAGCTCCTCGGCCGTCGCGGCAGCTCCGTCGCCATCTTCGACCTCGATGCGCCTGAGGTCGAGCGTACGGCCGATGCGTTGCGCTCGACTGGGATCGACGCGATCGCCATCCACGGCGACGCAGGTTCCCAAGAGGACGCCGAACGCGCCGTCGATGCGTGCCTTTCTCGGTGGAGCCGGCTGGACATCCTGGTCAACAACGCTGGCATCGGCGGCACGCAGGTCCCGCTCTGGCAGATCGACCC
Source organism: uncultured Chloroflexia bacterium (assembly GCA_963778805.1). GTDB lineage: Bacteria > Chloroflexota > Limnocylindria > Limnocylindrales > CSP1-4 > SPCO01. The sequence goes on from CAVZVT010000007.1 coordinate 119,891, forward strand.
AAGCGACTGGGAACGAGTGATCGCCGTGAACCTCAACGGATACTTCTACTTCAGTCGGGCGGCCGTGCCGCCCATGCTCGAGCGCGGATACGGCCGGATCGTGAATGTGGCGTCGATCGCGGGCAAGGAAGGCAACGCCAACGGTAGCCACTACTCCGCGTCAAAGGCCGGCGTCATCGGCCTCACGAAGTCGCTTGGCAAGGAGCTCGCCACTTCGGGCGTACTCGTGAACGCGATCGCACCCGCGGTCATCGACACCGACATCATCCGAATGCCCGGGATCGATCCAGCATCACTTGCGCTCGCGATCAGCAAGATCCCGATGGGACGGGTCGGTCAGCCGATCGAAGTCGCGCGTCTCGTCGCCTTCCTCGTCAGCGATCAGCTCTCATTCTCAACGGGCGCGGTGTACGACCTGTCCGGTGGTCGTGCCACCTACTGACCCGTGCCACGCCATGGGTCGTCGACGACGCTGTGGCCCGATTCGGATGTCCAATCCGGTTAAGTACGATGGTAGGATGTGGCCGCTTCCCTCCCGACACCGAGGACGTCCTGACCGATGAACCGTTTCGGGGATCCGGAAGAACCGACAGGGATCCACGCGGGCGTGGTAAATCGGATCGGGCGCAGGATCGTCAATGGCGAACTCATGCCCGGCGACCTCCTGCCTGAACAGGGTGAATTCAGCCGGCTCCTCGGCGTCAGCCGAACCGTCGTCCGCGAAGCTACCAAGGTCCTGTCGACCAAGGGGCTCGTCGAGTCGCGACCGAAGCGAGGCACCGTCGTGATGCCGCACTCAAGCTGGCGCGTCCTGGACCCCGACATCCTCGCGTGGCAAGCGGCCGCAGGTCCCAGCCGGGAGTTCCTGGAAGAGGTGTTCGAGGTACGCGAGATCATCGAACCGGCATCCGCACGGCTCGCCGCAAACCGGGCGACGGACGATGAAGTGCAGGCCATCCTGGCCGCCTGGCAGGCCATGGGAGCACACGAAGACGAGGCGATGTACCTCAAGGCCGACGTGGAATTCCACGGACTCCTGGTCGCGGCTACACACAACGACTACCTCATCCAGCTCGTCGCGACGTTCCGGCCGGCCTTGCAGGCAGCCTTCCAGACAGCCTTCCGTGATGCCGACGGCTGGGAGCCGTTCATCAAGAAGGCGCTTCGCCAGCATCGGGCCGTGATCGATGCCGTCATGGCGCGAGATCCGGACACGGCGGGCCGGTCGATGATGACCCTCGTCGAGTCGTCCCGCCATGACGCGATCGGGGCACGGCGCGAGACCGCGACGCCGCGAGCCACCGGCCGCTAGCCGGGATCCTCCGGGGAAGTTCGGCGACCCACAAGCTCGATCTCGTTGCTGAGCACGCCGAGGTGCTCGATCTCGATCCGGACCTGATCGCCGACCCGAAGGGTGACCGTGTCTGGCGGGACGATGCCAGTTCCCGTCAGCAGGAATGCCCCGTCCGGGATCGTCAGCGCGCGGCCCAAGTGCTCCACCAGATCGGCCAGTTCTCGGTGAAGCGACGCGGTCGATGTAGATCCCGACCAGAGCTCGGCCCCGGATCGGACGATCGCCAGGTGGATCTCGAGCGGTAGCCGAACGTCCGCCGCCGGCACGATCGCAGGTCCGATCGCGCACGAACCGTCGTAGGTCTTCGCCTGCGGCAGATAGAGGGGGTTTTCACCTTCGATGCTGCGCGACGACATGTCGTTGCCGATCGTGTACCCGACGATCGAGCCATCCGCCGCCACCACGAGGGTCAGCTCCGGCTCGGGGACGTTCCAGATCGAATCGGCGCGGATCCCGACCGCATCGCCGGGGCCACGGACGCGCCATCCAGGCGCCTTCAAGAACAATTCGGGCCGATGTGCGTCGTAGACCTGGTCGTAGACCGTCGACGCCGATGTCGATTCGTCCATCCGGGCGTCGCGTGACCGGACGTACGTGACCCCCGCTGCCCAGACCTCCTGGGTATCCACCGGCGCGATCTGACGGGCATCCGAAGGAACGGGCTCGGCGCCAGCGCGTGGACGCGTCGCTGCGTCGAGTGCGGTGTCATCGCGGAGCAGCTGCCCGATGGTGGCATCGCTCGGTAGCAGCTCCAGGGGACCCGCCTTGATCGTTCCTCGTGCGAGGCGCACGTTGCCATCGGGCAGTCGAAGCCGATAAAGCGCGCGAGGCATCCGGTCAGTTCCTCACGATCGTCATGGTCTGGGTCGACGTGTAGAACTCTCGAGCGGCCCGACCCTGTTCACGCGGCCCGAGGCTCGAGTCCTTGTCCCCACCGAACGGTACATGGAAGTCCACACCGGTCGTCGGCGCGTTGACCCGTAGCAAGCCGACGTGGAGGCGCTGACCGACATCCAGCGCGAGCCCGAGATCGGCCGTGAACACGGAGGCCACAAGTCCAAATGGCGTGGCATTCGCGATCGCCACCGCATCGGCGATGGACGATGCGCGGATGATGGCGCATACCGGCCCGAACACCTCGTCGGTAGCGACTTTGGCCATGCTGTCGTCGGGGAGTTCGACGAGCGTGGGCGCGACGATGAACCCCTCACCATCGAGGCGGGTCCCACCTGCGAGGATCGTGCCCTGATGGCCCGCGGCCTCGTCCACGCTGGCGAGGATCCCGATGCCTGCGTCCTCGGAGATCACCGGCCCGACCACCGTGTCGTCGTCGGCGGGATCGCCGACGCGAAGTTGGTGGACCGCCGCCACGACGGCCTCGGTGAGGGTTCGTGGATCCTCCACCACGATGATCCGCTGGGTCGCTGTGCATTTCTGCCCGGCGTAGGCCATCGCGGCACCCGCGATCGCGGTCGCGGCTCGGGACACGTCCGCGTCCGGTAGCACGAGCGACGCGTTGTTGCCGCCCATCTCGCCCTGGAACGGCAGGGCGCCCTCGGCGCAGGCCACGGCAAGTCGCCGGCCGACCGATCCGGATCCAGTGAAGGAGAGTGCATCGATCGCACTGGCGGTGGTCATCGCGAGGCCACCATCGGCGCCGGTCACCAGCACCCGGAAGATGCCGGGGACGTGATCGAAATAGCTGGCCACGCGCAGGGCCGTCGCCATCCCTGCCGAGGCCGGCTTGTGGACGACGACATTGCCCCAGGCCAGCGCCGGAGCCGCCTTCCAGATCGGGATGGCCACGGGGAAGTTCCACGGCGTGATCAGACCGATCACTGCCACGCGGTCGACGACGGACCATCAGCCACGAACCGCGTTCGGAAGACGGGGATGTTTCGCCATCTGGGTCCAGGGCTGCCTGCCCATAGAAGCGCAGGATCCGGACCGATCGTGCGACCTCGCCACGGGCCTCGGTGATCGGCTTCCCGACCTCGCGCATGACCAGTTCGGCCAGCACGGCCGCGTCGGCCTCCATCCGGGCCGCGGCGGTATGGAGCGCCTGCGCGCGCTCGAAGGCCGTCGCGGATCGCCAGTCAGCACTGGCAACACGAGCATCGGCGATCGCGCGAGCGACGCCCGCTTGACCGATGTCGGGCCACTCGCCGACGACCTCCGTCGGATGCTGGGGTGAAACGGATCGGATCATGGACGTGGAGATCTCCATGGGCAACAGGGTCGGTTCAGTACGTGCGACCGACGCGTTCGACCGGGGAGGATCCGACCAGGAAGTCAAGGTCGCAGCCACGATCGGCCTGCAGGACGGTCCGGCGATACAACCCGCGGTATCCACGCTCATCGGGTCGTATTGGTTCCACCACGTCGCGCCGACGCGCCTCGAGGGTCACCTCATCAACGAGCAGATCGAGGCGTCGGCCTTCCGCATCCAGGCGGATGCGGTCACCGGTCCGGACCAGGGAGAGCGGTCCACCGATCGCGGCTTCAGGCGAGATGTGCAGGACGACCGTGCCGAATCCCGTGCCACTCATGCGGGCGTCGCTGATCCGCACCATGTCCCGCACCCCGACCCGGAGGAGACGGGTCGGGATGGGGAGATGGCCGCACTCGGGCATGCCCGGTGCGCCGACAGGCCCCGCATTGCGCAGGACCAGGACGTCGTCGGCGGTGATGGCGAGATCGTCATCGTCGATCCGCGCGTGGAGGTCGGCGACGCCGTCGAACACGACCGCACGCCCTTCGTGCTGGAGCAGCGCCCGGGTCGCGGCCGAACGCTTCAGGACGGCGCCGTCCGGGCACAGGTTGCCTCGAAGGACGATGAGACTGCCCGTCTGTGCGAGGGGCATCTGCCGAGTGCGAATGACACGATCGTCGACGATCGTTGCCCCCGCGATCTCCTCGCCGATCGTGCGTCCGGTCACGGTGAGGGCATCCAGCTCGAGCAGGTCCGTCATCTGCGCCAGAACGGCCGGCAGGCCACCCGCGTAGTAGAAGTCCTCCATCAGGAAGTCGCCGTGCGGCTTGAGATTCGTCAACAGTGGCGTCGTCGCGGCGAGTTCATCAAACAAGTCGAGGTCGACGGGAACACCGAGGCGTCCGGCGATCGCGATCAAGTGGATCACGGCGTTCGTCGATCCGCCGATGGCGTGCAAGGTCCGGATGGCGTTCTGGAATGCCGCCGCCGTCATGACGTCCGATGGTCGATGTCCGCGCTCCACCAGACCCACTGCCTGCACGCCTGCACGCTCGGCGACGTGGCGACGGCGGGAATCCACCGCCGGGATCGCGGCGCTGCCGGCTGGTGCGATGCCGAGCGCCTCCGACAAGACAAGCCATCGTCGATGCAGTGCCCATCGGCGAGCAGTGGCCCACGCTCCGGCACATCGCGGATTCCACGTCCTGCCAGTCTTCGTTGGTCAGGCGTCCAGCGCGCAGCTCGTCGTGGAGCCGCCAGCAATCCGTGCAGGTCCCCAGCTCCTGGCCGCGCCATCGGCCGTTGAGCATCGGCCCGCCGGTCACCATCACCGCGGGGATGTTCGCACTGGCCGCCCCCATCAGCGCCGCCGGGACCGTCTTGTCGCAGCCGGCGAGCAGGACGACGCCATCGACGGGATTGGCGCTGATGAGCTCCTCGACGGCCATCGCCATGAGATTTCGGTACAGCATGGTCGTCGGCTTCATCAGCGGCTCGCCGAGGGAGATGGTCGGCATCTCCACGGGGAACCCGCCAGCCCGCAGGACCCCGCGCTTGACATGGTCGGCCAGATCGCGGAGGTGGCCGTTGCACCCCACGGCTTCACTCCAGCTGTTCAGGATGCCGATGAGCGGCCGGCCGAGGTAGCCTTCGTCTGCGAACCCCTGCATCCTGAAGGTCGAGCGATGACCGATCCCGTCCAGCGCGCCCGCCTCGAACCAGTCGCTGCTGCGGTAGGCGGGTGACTGGTCAGGTGGCATCGTTGCGCTCCATTCGACGTATGATATGCGGTAGTCAGGACACCGGTGAGGCGACCCACGGTTCGCCATCATCATGAAGATGGGGCGAGGCAGGATGCGAGCGTTGCGTTGGCACGCTCAGGACGATATCCGGGTGGACGAGGTCGCGACGCCGCAGCCCGGCGCCGGCGAAGTGCTCCTCCGCGTGGACGCCTGCGGGGTTTGTGGGACCGATCTCGACGAGGTCCGGAACGGCCCGGCAACGGTTCCCGTGCGTCCGCATCCGATCAGTGGTCGCATGGCGCCCATGGTCCTTGGTCACGAGATCATCGGGACGGTCGTCGTGGCGGATCCTCGGGCGGGTATCGCGGTCGGGACGCGCGTGGCTCCGTGGGCGCTCGTCCCGTGTGGCGCCTGCCGTGATTGCCGCAGCGGACACGCCAATCGCTGCGCCGATCATCTGGAACTCGGGATGAGCCTCGACGGCGGGTATGGCTGAATTCGTCGTCGTGGCCGGGGCGCGGTGCGTCCCGATCGCCGGAGCGACCGAGCTGGATCGAGCCGTCCTTGTCGAACCGTTCGCGGTCGCCTTGCACGCCACGCATCTGACGCCGATCGCCGGGAGCGCGCGTGGTCGTCGTCGGTATCGGGTCGATCGGGCTGTGCGCGATCGAAGCGGCGCTGGTCGTCGGGCGCGGCCGAGGTGATCGCCGTGAGTCGGTCGGAGCGTGGTCGGGAACTCGCGCTCCGAGCTGGGGCGTCAGCCGCCTTCGATCTTGACGAGGCGACCGGCATCGACGCCGATGTGGTCCTCGAATGTGCGGGTGAGGACGCCGCGATGCAGGCGGCCATCGGGGCAGCGCGACGCGGTGGCCAGGTCCTGGTGCTGGGAGGACATCGTGGCCGGACGCCGATCGACCTGCTTGATGTCACCGTCCGGGAGATCGTCGTCCAGGGATCGGTCAGCCACTGCTTCGCCGAGGACTTCGTCGAGGCGGCACGCCTGATCGACGAACGCCGATTGGCTCTGACGCCAAGGCCCATGATCGCCGCGTCCCTCGATCAGGCGGTCGACCTTATGCGTGGTGGCACGCCCGCCGGAAAGATCGTGATCTACCCGGGGATCGGGGCCGCCGCTGGCGACTCGGCCTGAACCCGATTGGACAGACGTCCGACCGACTCGATCTCCATCTCGACCACGTCCCCATCGGCCAGGAACGTCGATGGGTGTCGGGCCAAGCCAACGCCGGCGGGCGTCCCGGTCGCGATCAAGTCGCCTGCTTCGAGGGTCATCGTCTGGCTGATGATGCTCACGAGGTCCGCAACCCCCCAGACCATCTCACGCGTGGACGAGTCCTGACGCAGATCGCCATTGACCCATGACCGGATCCTGAGGCTCTGTGGGTCGGCGACCTCGTCCGACGTGGTCATCCACGGTGCCGCACGGTAGGAAGGTATCGATGGCCTTTCCCCGCGTCCACTGCGTCGTCTCGCTTTGCAGATCCCGCGCGGAGACGTCGTTGAGCGTGATGTACCCGGCAACGTGGCTGAGTGCCTCATTCGGCGTGACCCGGCGTGTGATCCTCCCGATCACGGCGCCGAGTTCGACTTCGTAGTCGGCCTGCGACGTCTCGCGAGGGAGGACGATCCGTCCGCCGTCCGGCAGGAGGGAGTTCGCGAACTTGGCGAAGAGCGGAGGCTGCGCGGGCAGCGGAGTCCCGGTCTCGGCGGCATGGTCGCGGTAGTTCAGGCCGATACAGATGATCTTGCCCGGCCGTGGGATGGGCACATGGAGCGTCAGGGAAGCGAGCGGGATGGGAGAACCGTCGCTGGATCGCCCGGACCGGAGGTAGTCGAGCACGTCGTCGCCCATCGGAACGACGTCGGTCCCGATGACCCGACCGAACCCACCTTCGTAGGACACAAGACGCATGTGGACGATCCTCGTTGCTGAATTGCGCATATGATAGCATCACATCTGCCCAAAGCGACGCGACACAGGAGCAGCAATCCATTGCGTATCACGCGAGTGGAAACGCTCGACATCCGTATCCCGCTCGACCGAACCAGCGCTGACGCGGTCAATGTGACCGACTCGTGGGGTTTTCCGACGGTCCGGATCCAGACCGACACCGGACTGGTCGGCACCGGCTACTCGAGTACCGCCAAAGGGGCCGGGAACGAGCTCATCCTGCTCGCGATCCAGAACTACTACGTACCTCGACTCGTCGGTCGCGACCCAGGAAACATCTCAGCGATCTGGAACGATCTCTACTGGTCGCCACTGCACTGGTCGGGGCGCTCGGGCATCAGCCACATGGCCCTCGCCGCCGTCGACATCGCGTTGTGGGACTTCGCCGCCCAATCAGCAGGACTTCCGCTGTGCGACCTGCTCGGAGGCAGCAGCGCCGATCGATTTCCGGCATATGACACGAACGGTGGATGGCTTTCTTTCTCCATCGACGAGCTGGTGTCCAATGCCAAGTCAGCGGTCGACAGCGGATTCGGCGCCATCAAGATCAAGGTCGGGGGCACGGACGGCGCTGAGGACATCCGACGCGTCGAAGCGGTTCGAAAGGCGATCGGAGACGGGATCGGGCTGATGGTGGACGCCAACCAAGGCTGGACCCCCCATCACGCGTTGTACTGGGGTCGTCGGCTTGCCGACTCGCAGGTCCGTTGGCTCGAGGAACCGCTCTTCGCCGACGATTGGCGAGCCCATCGGCAGCTCGCAAACACGATCCACACACCCATCGCCGTAGGAGAGCACCTCTACACGAGGTCGGCGTTCCGCGACTTCATCGATGCTGGCGCCGTGTCATATGTCCAGCCGGACGTCACTCGCCTTGGCGGTATCACCGAGTTCCGCCAGGTCGCCGAGGCCGCGGCCGCGCATGGGCTGCCGGTCTGTCCGCATGCTGGCGACATGCGCCAGATTCATCAACACATGGTGTTCAGCGCCGAGACCGCCTTCCTGTTCGAATCGATCCCCTGGGGAAGCCACCTCTTCCAGCACCCGGCGGTCATCGAGGACGGGTACGTTCTGCGGCCGACGGACCCAGGGGCAGGGACCGCGATGATCGAGTCTGAAGATCGAGCGTCACGCGATCGCTCGCTGGGAGTGCTCCGCCACAGACTGAGCGGCGACTTCCCGCCGGCGTGTCCACACCACCGCGGGACGAGATCGCCGCGCAGCGGTACCCTCCGGTCATGGATCGCCGTTCCGCGCCCTCGCTCGCCGTCGCTCTCGCCCGGCGTCTTGGGTACGTCGCGGCCAGCGCCGTCGTGGCGCTGACGGTCATGGCGGTGCCGGTCAGCGCCCTCCAGAGCGAGGTCATCTCGACGACGGGGGCCAGCACACTGCTCGACCGAGTCGTGCCCCTTACGGGCTCGCCGACGGCTCTTGTCTACGCTCGGATCCACCAGCTCGCCGCGGGGGCATCGGGGATCGGCGCGGACGGGGGCCGCGAGAACGAGTTCGATGCCGAGATCGAGACGCGCGACCTGGACGGTCACACGACTCGCGTCGGCCACTACTCGGATGCCCACTTCGGCTGGTCGCTCGTCGGTCAGACCCTCACGGCCGACGTCACCGACGGCGATGGCCACCCGACCGCCGATGTCGACTGGTGGGACATCGTCACGCGGGCACACGGGACGATCCATCTCGCCGCGGGACACGTGTATCTCGGTGCCGGACCGGCGGGCGTCATCTACGGCGTCGGTGACGCGCTTCGGTTACACACCATCACCGGCGTCGTGTCGACGCTCGGGTCGCCGTTCGCCGAGCCGGTGGCGTTCCTCGCCGTCGGCGAGGATGGGCTCGTGGCCAGTGATCGGGACGGCCATGCGAGCGCGATGGCGTACGCGACACCCGGCGCCTTCACGCCGCTCGACACCGCCACGACGGACATCGTCGCGTGTCGAGCCGTCTCCTCGACCTACGCCGCGTGCAACAGCGGCAGCGGCGATGACGACAACGACAGCGGGGTCCCAAGCCTCGTGCCGGATGCCACGATGCTCGTGCCGCTCGACGGTTCGCCACCGACGACATCCACCGACTGCCCCGGCCGCGCGGCCCTCGCGGGCGACACGCTCATGTGGGCCGGCGGGTGCGGCACCGACACGGTGTACAGCCTCACGGCCGGAGCCGCCACCCCGGATTCCGCAGACGCGGCGATCCAGACCGGCCTGGTCAGTGGCGACGGGCTCGGCGCGGGGGCGACGCCGCGCTCGACGGTCCGCGGGCCGGGCGAGATCGATCCGAGATCGACGTCGATCGTCGGGTTCACCGACGCGGCGCATTCGACCATCGCCGTCCCGGAGCGTCCGTCACCGATCACGGTCGATGCGTTTGACGTGACACCAGGGGGAGTGACGTGGGCCGACGACGGGCCGACGACGGGCCAGCCGGGAGCGCGCGTGCGCACGATGACCCGCCGGCTGACCACCACCTCGGACGCGATCGTCACGGGTTCACCAAAGCGGATCGCCGCCGGTTCGGGCGTGTCGCAGGTCGTCCCGAACCTGGTCGCCGCCTCCTCGACGGCGTCGGTGTATGCCGACCACTACGCCGCGGGCGAGACCGTGACCCTGCACGTCGTGTCCCCGTTCGGGAATGCCACGATCGCCAAGGCCGTCGCCTATGGCCACGTCCTGATCTCGGGTGACCGGCTCATCTTCCAGCGCATCGTGTCCGGCGACACCCACGTCGATCAGTACGACCTCGCGACGGGCAAGACCACCGTCGTGCGGGTCATCCACGATCGGCTGGATGCCTCGTCAACGGCCATCTGGGGCGACTACCTCGCCTACGCGACGCCGCACGGTTGGGTGTATCGGACGGATCTGCGGACCGGCAAGACGATCAAGGTCGCGACCGGGAACAAGCAGCGCTATTACGGCGACATCTCCGTCTACGTGTTCGGCGACTGGGTCGGCTGGCACTCGCAGCGCTCCGATGCGGTCGGGGCCAGCGACGTCGATCGGATCCGAAACGTCCGGACGATGGCGCCCGCGATCAACCTCGGTCATACGCTCTGGTCCTTGACGTCGGCCGGTGCGCTGATGGACGACGAGGGCACCCAGGTGCCGGCCGCGGGCTCGGACGGGACACTCGACGCGACCGCCTTCTGGTTGCGCAGCTACGCCGGCCATGTGCGGAAGGTGCTGTCGTCGCGGCACTTCGTCACTGGGCCGCGGCTCGTCGGCAGGACGCTCGCGTGGGCCGACGCATCGGGGGTCCTCCGCGCCAAGGTCGTCGATGTCACCGTGCCACGACCATGGTCGCTCGGATCGAGCATCGCGCCAACCACGTTCAAGGCGACGGCTGGCAAGACCTGGACGATGGCCACGCCGTACTCCCTGGCTCTCTCGCGATGTTCCGTCGCCCTGACACGAAACGGGAGCACGGTTCGGGTGCTTGCCTGTTCAGCCAGCGGCCGCAAGGATGGACTGGCAACGGTGACATGGGACGGAAAGGACGGCCACGGCCGGACCGTTCCCGCCGGGACCTACCGCTGGTCGATCCACGCGAGCGGCACGGCCGGCGCGGCCCTCGACTCGGGCGGCCGATCATCCGCGGTCACCGGGACGGTCACGCTCAGGCGGTAGCTCGTTCATAGGGCCCTTCGCGCCCCGCTCGGCCGATACAGCCGACGACCGGATGTCGTCAGATCGTCATCCGACGCGCGTACCATGCCGGGACCATGGTCGATGACGATCCCGCGACCGCCCAGTGGCGGGCGATGCTCACCGGTGAGGACGCGTCGCTCCGTCAAGTTCGTCGTTTGTGGCAGCGGATCCCGTCGGGACCGCGGTGCAAGGTGTGTGCCTCGCCATTCCACGGGGTCGGGGGCGCCGCCGCCAAGGTGTTCTGGCACGGGCCGATGCGCGACAACCCCCTGCTCTGCAAGGCCTGCTTCGGCCAATTGTCGAAGCACGGCGGCGGTGCCGAGGTCGACATCAGCGTCATCTTCGCCGACGTCCGTGGATCGACCGGCCTTGCCGAGCGGATCTCCGCTTCCCGGTTCCGGGACCTGCTCCAGGCCTACTACCGGTCAGCGGCGCAGGCGATCGATGCGAACGGCGGGATCATCGACAAGTTCCTCGGTGACGGCGTCATGGCGCTCTTCATCCCGGTCATCGCGGGCGACAACCACGCCGAGCGAGCGATCACCGGCGGACGGGCGATCCTCGAGGCCGTGGAGCGTGATGGATTGAGCCAAAAGGGACTGATGGTCGGCGCCGGCGTCCACACCGGCGAAGCCTTCGTCGGCGTCATCGGCAGCGGCGAGAAGCTCGACTTCACGGCGCTTGGTGACACGGTCAACATCGCGGCCCGGTTGGGCGGCGTGGCCGAAGCGTCCGAGCTGCTCGTGAGCCGGATCGCCTGGGATCGGGCCGGTCTGGGCACCCCGCCCGCGGAGCGCGAGGTCGAGATCGCGGGCCGTGTCGGCTCCCTGGCCGTCGTTTCGACGCACCCCAACGACCACAAGGTGGCGGTGGCGAGCTAGTACCTTGCGACGGGCCCGCTTTGCTCTGGCGTCGCTTGCGGTCGCTGCGCGCGTAGACGCGGACGAGCCACATCCCGTCTACTAGGGCCATGAACGCGATCACCGGCACCCGTCCGGCGATGTCGTCGGCGCGCATCGGCGCATCGATGGCTGTGGTGTCGATGTTGTGCGTGCAGGTCGGGCTGGCCGTCGCCTTCGATCTGATCGACGACCTCGGGGCGGAGGGTGTCACGTGGCTGCGACTGGCCTGGGCCGCCCTCATCCTGATCGTGCTGGTGCGGCCGCGACCATCGGACTTCTCGCCCGCCGGGTTCCGCGCCACCGTGCTCCTCGGCGTGGTCACGTCGGGTACGGCATTGTTCTTCATGGCGGCGATCGCGCGCCTGCCGCTCGGCACGGCGAGCGCCCTCGAGTTCATCGGCCCCCTTGGCGTCGCGGTGTGGCGCGGGCACGCCGGCGTGAAGATCTGGCCGGTCATCGCCGGCGTCGGTGTCGTCTGTCTGACCCAACCGTGGACCGGCGAGGCGGACGCCGTCGGGGTGGCCTTCGCGCTCGCTGCCGCCCTGTGCTGGGGCGTGTACATCGTCCTCACCCAGCACGTCGGCGATGAGGTCGCCGGTCTGAAATCGCTCGCGGTATCGATGCCGGTCGCCGCTCTGGTGGCGACCGTGGTCGCCGGCCCGAGCACCATCGGGCGACTCACGCCCGAGCTGGTGTTGATCGGTCTTGGACTCGCGATCCTCCTGCCAGTCGTGCCCTACACCCTGGAGTTCCTCGCGCTGCGACGGCTGACCATGGCCGCCTTCGGAACGCTGATGAGCCTCGAGCCGGCGTTCGCCCTGCTCATCGGCTTCATCGTGCTGAGCCAGAAGCCTGATGCCCTCGCCATCGTCGGTATCGCGTGTGTGGTCATCGCCGGCATCGGTGCCGAGCGCACGGGCGGACGAGACGTGGTGCCCTCACCGGCCTGACTTCCGCTCGTCAGGCGCGGGTCGCGTCCCAGGGGTGGCCGGGAGATCTCCGTCCTAGGGGGTGGTGGCGCTCGATGGTGCGCTCGCACGAACGCCGATCCTGCGGACCATGAGGTACAGGGCACCGACGATCGCCACGAGACCCGAGGACGTAGGGCGCGGCCGCGGACACCTGGGAGTAGAGCACGCCGGCCAGCAGGGGCGCCACGAGTTCGGCGGCAGAACCGACCGCGGACAGTCCACCCGCGAGACCGCCCTGCTCGTCCTCGGCGACCGACTCCGAGAGGGTCGCCTGGAGCGTCGCCGATGTCGCGCCTTCCGACGTGGCGAACAGCAACGTCGCCGCCACGAGGACGGCCGGACTCGGCAGGATCGCTGCGAGGACGACCAGCATGCCGAACGACACGGTGAGACCGAGCAGCCCGCCGATGATCACGCCGCGCTCGCCCGCGGCCTTGACCAGGAAACCGAGCAATCCACCCTGGACGATGACGTCGATCACCCCGACGGCGCTCAGCAGCAGGCCGATCTGCGTGGGACCCCAGTCGAGCACGTCGAATGCGAGCACCGGCAGATTGCTGGACAGGACCGTGAGCGTGAACGCGAGGAGTCCGAACACCAGGATCCTCGCGCCGAGACCGGGACGCCGCATCGCCGATGTCAGGGTGCCGAACGGGTTCAGCGCGACCTTCACCGCGCCCGAGGTCCGCTTCTCGGGTGGCAGACTCTCCGGGAGCGCGACGAAGATCAGGAGCGCCGTCGCGGCACTCGCCGCGGCCGCGGCGAAGACGGGGAGCCGGACATCGATGCCGGCGAGCAGCCCTCCAACGGCCGGTCCGACCATCAGACCGACGCCCGCGGCGGCGCCCAGCAGGCCGAACCGCTTCGCGCGGTCTTCGGGTTTGGTGATGTCGGCCATGTAGGCGAACGCGACGGACTGTTCGCCGGCCGTGACGCCGTCGATGATGCGAGCGAGCAGGAGCACCCAGAGCGACCCACCGATGCCGAACACGACCCAGCCGACAGCGGTGCCGATCATGCTCACCACGAGGATCGGCTTGCGGCCGACCCTGTCCGACAGCGTTCCGAAGATCGGCGCCGAGAACAGCGCGCACGCGGCATAGACGGAGCCGAGCAAGCCGATCCAGAGGGCGACGCTGCTCTCGTCTCCGGTCAGTGGCTCGACGACGAACGGGAGGACCGGGAAGACGAGCGTGAAACCCAGCGCGATCTGGAACGTGATCGCCAGCATCATCGCCAGCGCGAGTCTTGGGCGTGGCGACGATTCCATGGCTTCGATCATACGGACCGTCGGCCGGGGACGTGGCAGGGCGTGGTACAACTCGACCCGAGGAGGGCCGGCACACGATGGTCTTGATCTTCGGCTGGGGATCGAGTGAGGCGCAGGATCGCGGCGAGGTCGCGCCGATGGTCTGCCCGCGTTGTCACAACCAGGTATTCCTGCATGAGTTCAAGGCGAACAAGCAGGTGAGCCTGTTCTTCGTGCCGATGGCCTCGTACGGCACGGACGCCTACCTCGCCTGCCCGATCTGCCGGGCCGGAACGCAGATCGCCCCGGCGCATCGCTCGGCGGTGGATGCGATGCTCGTCACGACGCGTCAGTTCCGCGCGGGTCAGCTCGCGCCGGCCGCGTACCAGGCGCAGGCGGACGGGTTGCTCCAGTCGATGGGTCTGGTCGCGCCGACGGCCTCGGGCACCGTCCCCGTGGCCGGATCACCGGTCGCGGTGCAGCCTGCGGCGGGCCAGTCCGGCGTCGCGCCGGACCCATCAGCCACCATCGGTGACCGACTCGCGGGCCTCGGCAAGCTGCATGCCGACGGCGTCCTCACCGACGAGGAATTCACGGCGGCGAAACGGCGACTCCTCGAGTCCTAGTCGCCGATCTCGATCGAGGTCGTCAGGTTCGGAACATGGGAACACGTTTGCAGATACTGCGAACGCGCTACCATTACTCGACACCGACAACGAGACGAGGGTCATTCCGCTGAAGATCGCGAAGGTCGAACCGATCCCGCTCACAGCAGCGTTGCCGCGCGTGATGCGGACCGCGCAGGACGTCAAGACAGACGTGTCGCTGGTCCTCGTCCGGATCGAGACGGATGACGGGATCGTCGGCTGGGGCGAGATCCTTGGCCGCTGGACGCCACGCTCCTACGCGTCGATCGTCTCGGACCTGCTCGCGACCACGACTGATCGGCCGCGACCCGTTCGACACCGAGGCGCTCTGGGCCGAGATGAACGGCAGTCTGAGTGGCCGCGGTGGCGGGATGCTCGTCGAGTCGATCGCCGGCGTGGACATCGCGCTTTGGGATGTCATGGCTCGCTCGCTCGGCGTGCCGATCCATCGCATGCTCGGCGGAGTGGGCCGGCGCAGCCTGCGAGCCTACGCGTCGTCGATCATGGTCGAGGATATGGCCGAGACCCGGGCCGCGGCGGAGATGCTCACGGCGACCAGGTTTCGAGCGGTCAAGCTCAAGGTGGGTGGTGATCTCAAGCGTGACGTCGAGCGCGTCGCGATGGTTCGGTCCATCGTCGGGCCGGACATCGAGCTGATGGTCGACGCCAATTGGGCGTACTCGGTCAACGACGCGCTGGAGTTCGGACGGAGGGCGGCCGAACACGACGTCGGTTGGCTCGAGGAACCCCTGCCGCCCCACGATCGGGAGGGATACCTGCGGCTCGGCATGGACAGTGTCATCCCGATCGCAGCCGGCGAAAGCGAATACACGGCCGTCGGGATGCGCGATCTCATCGCCAGCCGAAGCCTGGCGTTCGCCCAGCCGGATGTCTCTCGGGCCGGCGGGATCACGGAAACCCGCCGCATCGCCACGCTGGCCCACGCCTTCGATGTCCGCTTCGCGCCGCACATCGGATTTCGGGCGTCGTATGTCTCGCCGCGACGATCCAGCTCGCCGCGGCGGCGCCGAACTTCCACGTCGCTCGAGGCGATGACGATCGCGAATCCATTGCGCGAGGAGCTGTCGACCACGCCGATCGGCACGGCGGCTCAGCTCACCGAGGCTGGCGAGGTCCCCGTGCCCGATGGTCCGGGCCTGGGCATCGAACTCGACCTGCAGGCGATCGAGCGGTACCGCATTGATTGAGGGGCAGGAAAGGGAGGCACGATGAAGAAGCGACCGCCAGAACCGCGGGCTGACATCGTCGCCCGGCTGCGAGCCAAGGTAGACCGAGGCGAACCGATCCTTGGCGGCGGCGCCGGAAACGGCCTTTCTGCTGCGTCCCAGGAGAACGGCGGGATCGATCTCCTGGTGATCTACAACTCGGGTCGCTACCGGATGGCCGGACGCGGTTCGCTGGCTGGGCTTCTCGCCTATGGCAACGCGAACGAGATCGTGCGCGAGATGGCCACCGAAGTCGTCACGGCTGTTCGCGACACGCCCGTCCTCGCGGGCGTGAACGGCACGGATCCGTTCCTGCAGACGGAGCCATTCCTCGAGGACCTCCGTCGGCTCGGGATCGCCGGCGTCCAGAACTTCCCGACGGTCGGTCTCATCGATGGCGTGTTCCGTCAGAACCTCGAGGAAACCGGCATGAGCTACGGGCTCGAGGTCGATCTCATCCGTACGGCCCATGAGCTCGAGCTCCTGACGACGCCCTATATCTTCGGCGAGGAGGACGCCAGGGCGATGGCCGACGCCGGCGCTGACATCCTGGTGTGCCACGTCGGGCTCACGACCGGCGGGGCCATCGGCGGGACGACGGCTCTGGATCTCGATACGTGTGTGGCGCGCGTGTCACGCTGGGCTGCGGCCGCGAGGGAGATCCGGCCCGACATCATCGTCCTCTGCCACGGAGGGCCGATCTCGACTCCGGCCGACGCGGCCTACGTCATCTCGCGAGCGACGGGCATCGACGGCTTCTATGGCGCGTCGTCGATGGAACGGCTCCCGGTCGAGGTCGCCATCGCCGACACCGTCCGGGCCTTCCGCACGGCACTCATCGACGGCGACGGGACGAGGCAGGCTGACTGATGCCGGTCATCAACGTCCTCGCCGAACGGCTCGGCCGGTGATCGCCGCCCGGCATGGTCAAAGGTCACCGCGGGAGGGATCTTCCGTGTACCCCGTGTCGGGGGACACTTCGATCGCCATTTTCACGACACGGACGAGTACTGGCTGGTCTACCGAGGCCAGGCGCGCGTCATGAGTGAAGGCATCGAGTATCGCGTGGGGCCGGGCGACATCGTCTGCACGCAGGCCGGCGAGGAGCATGACGTCCTCGTCGTCTACGAAGACCTCGAAGCATTCTTCTGGGAGGACGCGCTCCAGGCAGGCGGCCGAACGGGACACCTCCACCGGTCCCCAGACCTCAAGTCCGGCCACGACGTCGAGACGGGTGAAGCCGACAGATGAGCGAGCCGCACCGATACATCCTGGTCGGGCTTGGGCAGTTCGGGGCGCGATGGATCGAGGCGTTCCTGCCCGAGCCTGAGTCACGCGGGCTGGTCCGGGCGGTCGCCGCCGTTGACGTGGACCCTGCCCGCTTCCACCTGGCGCAGGATGGCCTGGGTCTGGGGCCAGACGATTGCTTCACCTCCGTTGACGCCGCCCTGGCGGCCCGCGAATGCGACTTCGTCATCGTCGTCGTCCCGCCGGCCCACCACGAAGCTGTGGTCCGGTCCGCCGTCGCGGCGAACCGACACATCCTCTCCGAGAAGCCCCTTGCCGACGACCTCGCTGCCGCCGTGCGGATCGCGAAGCTCGTGGATGCCGCAGGGCTGAAGCTGGCGGTGACGATGAGTCACCGATTTCGGTCAGGACAAGCAGTCGCTCCAGGCGCTGCTGGAGGGCGGGAGTCTCGGTGCCCTGAACTACGTCGTGATCCGGTTCACGATGAATTGGCGCAAGTTCGGCGATTGGGGGGACTTTCGCCACCGGATGGCCGACCCTCTCCTCATCGAAGGCGCCGTGCATCAGCTCGACATCCTCCGGGCGCTCACCCGGAGCAACGCTCGGACCGTCTATGCCCAGAGCTGGAATCCGCCATGGGGCGAGTACGCGGGCGACAGCACGGCCCTCGTGACGATCGAGATGGAAAATGGCACGCACTGCTTGTACGAAGGCGCCAAGGCGAACGCGAGCACGCTCAACGCTTGGCACAACGATTACATCCGGGCGGAGTGCGACCTCGGCACGGCCGAGCTTGACCGACGCCGACTCAGCGTGATCACCAGCGGCGTGGACGGACTTCTGACTCGTCGAGAGTTGCCGCTGGCCGCGCACCGCTCGACCTGGGGCCACCAGGTCCTGATCGAGGACTTCTGTGCCTGGCTCGAGGGCGGTCCGGAGCCGCCGACGAACATCCACGACAACCTCCAAGCCTGCGCGCTGCTCTTCGGCGCGGTCGAGTCGGCACACAGCGGACGACCGATCGACGTCCAGCGCCTGCTGGCCGACGCCATCGCCGCAGCGTAAGGAGCGCCAGGATCCATGCCGACCGTCGTCCTTCTCGGGAGTCTCGACACGAAGGGGGCCGAGTACGGGTTCCTGCGTGAGCGCCTGATCGAACACGGGATGACCACGATCCTCATCGACACCGGCGTGCTGGGTGGCTCGAGCATCGATGCCGACATCGGCGCCGCGGAGGTCGCCGCCAACGGCGGGGTCGACCTCGAGACGCTTCGCGACCAACATGATCGCGGTGAGGCGCTTGCGGTCATGACAGCCGGCGCGACCGCGATCATCGCCGGCCTGTACAGCCAGGGTCGATGCGACGGAGTCATGGCGCTCGGCGGAACCGGTGGTACCGCGGTCGCGAGTGCGGCATTCCGGGAGCTCCCGCTGGGGATACCGAAGATCGTCGTCTCGACCGCGGCGTCCGGTGCCACAGCTCCATATATCGCCGAGAGCGACCTCATCCTGATGCCGAGCGTGACCGACGTCGCGGGCCTGAATCGCCTGCTCCGGACGGTCATCGCCAACGCGGCCGCGGCCATGGCCGGCATGGTGTCACGTGGACCTCTCCCGGCCGGCGCCACCCAGAGGGTCATCGGCGCCAGCATGTTCGGCGTCACGACGCCGTGCGTCACCGAGGCGAGGCGACTGCTCGACGATCAGAGCTTCGAGACATTGGTGTTCCACATGACCGGCACTGGCGGACGGACGCTCGAGCAGCTCATCCGCCAGGGATGGGTCGACGGTGTCTTCGACGCCACGACGACCGAACTGGCAGACGAGCTCGTCGGAGGCGTCTTCTCGGCCGGCCCTGGACGATTGACCGGGGCCGCGGCGATGGGCATCCCCCAGGTCGTGTCGGTCGGCGCGCTCGATATGGTGAATTTCGGACCTGTCGACACCGTTCCCGGGCAGTTCGCCGATCGGCTCTTCCACCGTCACAACGCCTCGGTGACGCTGATGCGAACGACGCCCGAGGAATGCGCCGAGCTCGGTCGCCGGCTTGCGGAGCGCGTGTCTGCCTCGACGGGCCGGGCGGCTGTGTTCCTCCCACTCAGAGGCGTCTCCGCGATCGCGACCGAGGACGGACCGTTCTACGACCCGAACGCGGACGGCGCGTTGTTCGATGCGATCCGTGCCGGGCTCGATCGTCGACGCGTGGACCTTATCGAGCTGGACATGGCCATCAATGACCCGGCATTCGCCGCCTCGATGGTGTCGACCCTGCTCGAGTTCCTCAGCTGATCCAGACCTGGCGACCGCCTTACGGGGATCAGGGCGTCGAGAGGAACGCGGAGGTCCCCTGGTGACCCATCCGGAACGAGATCCGCTCGGCAGCGGCCACGACCTTCGGAGCGATCTCAGCCTCGACGACCGAGGGGTCGTAACGGTTGTCAGCGATGCTCACGCTGACGGCGGCGGCGGCGTGCCCTGCGAAATCGCGGATGACCGAGCCCACGCAGATCACGCCGGGCCGGCGTTCGCCCAGGTCGAGGGCGTAGCCGAAACGGCGCGCTCGCTCCAGCTCGGCGTCAAGATGCTTGAAGTCGCGGATCGACCGCTCCGTATACGGACGCCAGCCGTATCGCTCGATGATCGGGTGGACCTGCTCATCGGGTATTGCCGCAAGGAGGACCTTGCCAAGTGACGTGCAGTGGGCGACGGCCCGACGCCCGAGCGCGGTAAAGCTGCGCGGTACCTCGGGTGGGGCGACATGGGCGATGTGCAGCACATCGCCTTCGAACAGGACCGCGAGATCGACGAGGAGACCAGTCTCCTCTGAGAGTCGGTCCATGTCGTCGAGCGCATGCTTGCGAGCGTCGATCTGGTTGATCGCGATCCCGGCGAGTTCGATGACCTTGAGCCCGAGCCGGTAGCCGCCGAGGTCCGGGTCACGGACCACCAGGCCACCGGATTCGAGCGCGGCAAGGTATCGGTACGTCGTGCTCTGGCTCATCCCCAGCTGGTCCGAGAGCTCGACGAGCTTCAGGTGCGGTCGCTCGGAGCTGAAGCACGCCAGTACCTGCGCGGCGCGCGCGATGGTCTGCGTGCCTGTCGGCTCGCCCGAAGTGGGTGCCCGGATCGTCATCTTCGAACGATAGCAGGGCTGCGGTCGATGGGTCGGTACTTGCATATGTTGCAAGAGATATCCCGTATGTTGACAGCCGGCTCTCGACTCACTAGCGTTGGGTCCGCATGAACGACGTCGCCTCGATCACTGCCGTGCCTGCGTTCGGCGGTGTCTATCCCGTCCTCATCTCGCCGTTCGACGAGAGCGGGGATCTCGATGTGCGGAGCCTCGAGCGGTGCGTCGAGTTCTGCCTGACCTCGGGTGCGGACGGGATCGTGGGCCTCGTGAACGCGAGTGAGTTCACGACGCTCTCGGACGCGGAGCGCCGCACCATCGCCGCGACCGTCGTCGCCACGGTCGCCAACCAAGTCCCGGTCGTGCTCGGCGTGTCCGCCGCAACGGCCCGTCTGGCCGCGGGCTACGCAGCCGACGCGCGCGCGGCCGGCGCCGATGCGGTCATCGCGATGCCACCGGTCCTGCGGTCGGCCAGTCGAACGCAGGTTCGGGAGTATTACCGGGCCATCGCAACGGCCTCCGGACTCCCCACCTTCATCCAGAGCTACCACGCGTTTCCGGCCACACAGCTGCCCGTCGAGCTGATCGCCGATCTCGTCCGGACGATCGACGGCGTCGACTTCGTCAAGGAAGAGACCCTTCCGGCTGGTCAACGGATGACCGACCTGATCGGATGTGCCGGACCATCACTCCGCGGCGTCATGGGTGGATTCGCCGGTCGCTTCATGATCGACGAGTTCCTCCGCGGTGCCTGCGGGACGATGCCGGCCTGCGAGATCGTCGACGTTCATGTAGCCGTCTGGCGAGCGCTCGTATCGGGCGAGCTTGACCGAGCTCGAGCGATCCACGCTCGAGCGCTGCCCCTCCTCAGCCTCGAGTGGCTGTACGGACCGGCGGTCTACAAGGAAGTCCTTCGGCGGCGAGGGATCATCGACCACGCGACGGTCCGCGAGCCAGGGGCTGCCACGCTCGATGCGCGGGACTCCCAGGAGATCGACGCGGTGCTCGACCTCCTCCGTGAAGACTTTGGGACGGCCGCGCCGCCGGTCGCCCAGAGCTCTGCGTTCGAGGCGGCGCGGTGAGGATCAGCGACCTGCGGGTCATCGTCGTCGGCAATCCCTGGAAGAACTGGGTACTCGTCGCCCTGGATACGGACACCGGCCTGACCGGCTACGGCGAGGCGACCCTGGGCGTCTCGACGCGACCGGTCCTTGGCGCCCTCGAGGAACTGCGACCCGTGGTCGTCGGCGAGGACGCCACGTCGGTCGACGCCCTCTGGGAGCGGATGAGCCGGGCATGGTATCTGCCGACCGACCCTGTCCACATGGCAGCGATGAGCGCGGTCGAGATCGGCTGCTGGGATCTGATCGGCAAGTCCCTCGACGAGCCGATCCACGTGCTTCTCGGTGGGGCGGCCCGCGACCGGATCCCGGTCTACGCGAACGGTTGGTATCCGGCCGAGCGGTCGCCCGATGCATACGCCGAACGCGCAGCGGCGACCGTGGAGGCAGGCCATCGGGCGCTCAAGTTCGACCCGTTCGGCGACGCGCTCGGCACCATTGCCACGCGACGACGAGCGGCTGGCGGAGTCGATCGTCGCGGCGGTTCGCGACGGCGGTCGGGCCGGACGTCGAGCTGTTGATCGAAGCGCACGATCGGTTCGACGTCAGGACGGCTCGGGGGATCGCCCGCTGGTTGGAGCCGTACAGGATCGGCTGGCTCGAGGCGCCGGTCTTCTCCGAGGATGCATCGGGCGGCTGGGGCGGGTATCGAAACCGTCACCAGTCGCGATCGCGGCTGGGGAGCGACTGACGCAAGCCGTTCCAGTTCGACGACCTCGGGCGACGCGGAGCACGTCGGTATCTGGCAGCCTGAGACGCTCGCGGTAGGCGGCATCGGCGGCATGCGTCGGATCGCCGCGCTCGCTGGCACCGACGGGGCCGCGATCGCGCCTCACAACGCCAGAGGACCGATCTGTACGGCGGTCAACGTCGAGCTGGCGACGTGGCTGCCGACGCTGCTGATCCTCGAGACGTTCGTGGCGGATTCGATCCCGTTGGCTCGGAAGCTCGTACCGGATCTCCCGGAGGTGGTCGACGGCTACGTGCGGTCGAAGATGCGACCAGGGATCGGTATCGAGGTCGACGAACGCGCTGCCACGGCGCACCCATACGACCCGAAGGGTGTGTTGCGGCTCTTCGAGCCGGGTTGGGAATCGCGCCGGGGTGTGCGTCCAGCTTCGGCTGATCAATGACGGGAACGCCGTCACAGGCGAGACGCTTGTGGGCATCGATCGGAACGGAGGAGGATCTGAGATGGTCGATCGGATCGTGCGGGACCGGGCGCGAGGTCGTTTCGCATCGTGCTCGCGGCTGCCACGGCCGTCTTGGTCGTCGCTTGTGCGGGCGGTGCGTCACCGACCGCCTCGCCGGGCGGCGCATCACCCGCGGCATCGCAAGGTGCGGCGGCGCCTTCGATAGCGGCGTCCGCAGCGGCATCGGCGTTCGCCAGCGCCCCAGCCGAGCCGGTAACCCTTCACTGGCTGACGCACAACCCGAGTGAGACGGCGGCGTCGGAACACGCCGCGGCCGACATGGTCACGCAGTACGAGCAGGAACATCCGAACGTGACGATCGCGCGTGAATCGGTGACTGGCGAGGAGCTCAAGACGATCATCACGACCCGCCTCCAGAGCGGCGACGTCGACGTCGTCAACTACGGCACGGGACCGGGGTTCGCGGGTCTGCTGAATGACGCTGGTCTGCTGGCGCCGCTCGACGACGCGTACACGAAGTACGCATGGCCGATCTACGACTGGGCGCGTGCGCGGACGACGAAGGACGGCGTGACGTACGGCGTCCCTGATCAGATCGAGGCGCTCGGGCTGTTCTACAACGCGGATCTGCTCGCCGAGCTGGGCTTCCAGGAGCCGCCGAAGACGCTCGAGGAGTTCCGGGCGATCGCGGACGCTGCGAAAGCCAAGAACCTGACGCCGATCGCATTCGGCGACAAGGAACAGTGGGAAGCAGCATCCCTGTTTAGTATCGGCACGAGCACCGTGCTCGGTGGAAAGAAAGTGGATGAGCTTCTCGCGGGGACGACATCGTGGGACTCTCCGGAGATCACGAGCATCATCGACCTGTTCTTCGGGGACTTCGTCAAGGACGGGTACTACCCGAAGCAGCCGAACGGGATCGGCTATGACGACGCGAACTCGCTGTTCTTCAGCGGCAAGTCGCCGTTCCTGATCACAGGAACATGGATCTCGCCGGACGTCACGGCGAACTCCACGTTCAAGGCCGGATTCGTCCCGTTCCCGTCGATCAACGGATCCGCGACGCCGCTCGCGACGGGGTTGGGCGACGGATGGTACGTCGGGGCGAAGTCGGCGCACATCCCGGAGGCGCTCGACTTCCTCGATTGGATGCTGAAGCCCGAGCGGGCCAAGATGCAGCTCGAGGTGTTCGAGACAATCCCCGCATATCCGGTGGACACATCGGCGATCGACGTCTCGCCGCTCTACGGGAGCATCATCGACCAGGTGACGGCGTCGGGGACTGCGGACTCAGGCTACAACCTGGACGTTCTGACCCCGGACACGTTCAACCAGCAGATGTATACGGGGTTCCAGGAGGTGATCGACGGGAGCAAGTCGGCGGCGGATCAAGCGACTGCCCTGCAAGCGGCCTTCACTGCGGCTCCCTGACCGGGGCCAGCGTCGGACGCACGCCGGCTTCGGGCCTGCTGCGTGAGGTTCATGCCCCCCGCCCGGCGCTCGGCGCCGGGCGGTCAAGGTGGACGCCGCCTCGCGGCGGCGTTCATCCTGCCGCCCTTCTTGGTCTACGTCGTCTTCATGCTGGTTCCGTTCGTCACGTCGGTCTACTACAGCCTGACCGACTGGAACGGCGCATCGCCACAACTGCACTTCATCGGTCTGGACAACTACGCCCGGCTCGCGACGGACGGCCAGCTGCTCTCGGCTGCGTCGCACAATCTTGTCTGGCTCGTCGTCGGGACGATCCCACCGATCGCCATCGGGACGCTGCTCGCCCTACTGATCTGGGCGGGTGTCCGTCTTGCGCCCGTGTGGCGAGCGATCTACTTCGTGCCCTTCGTCCTGGCTCCGATCGTCGTCGGGGTGGCGTGGGGTTGGATCTACAACCCGCTGTTCGGTTCACTCAACAGCCTGCTGACGGCGATCGGCCTAGGCGATGTCACAAGAAGCTGGCTAGGCGACCGCGACACAGCGCTCCTCGCCGTGCTGTTGACATCGGCCTGGGTCACCTTCGGATTCATCATGATCCTGGTCCTGGCCGCGCTCGAGGGCGTCGATGACGACATCATCGACGCTGCCCGGATCGACGGAGCGAACTGGGGACAACGGTTGCGGCGCGTCATCCTGCCGCAGATCGAACCGACGATGACGCTGGTCGGCGCGATCATGCTCACCTACGCCATCGGCGCCTTCGACCTCGTCTTCGTCATGACCAACGGCGGACCCGGGACGAGCACCGAGCTTCTGGGCACGTACGCCTACAAGCTGGCGTTCCGGCGCAATGAGGTCGGCTACGGGTCAGCGGTCGCCCTGCTCATCACCGTGCTGTCATTTGCGGCGACCGCGGCATTCGTGCGCCTTCGCGAACGGCGTCGGAACTGATGGGCGCCAAGCTACGACGGCGAGTCGACCGCGCGGCCATCTATGCCGTGTTGGCGATGTTCGCTGCGTTCGCGGCATTTCCGGTCGTCCTGGTGATCTCGACGGCCCTCAAGGAGCCGGGTGATGCCCGCCGGGACCCCTTCAGCCTGTTCTCCTCGACTCACCCTGAAAACTTCGCCAACGCGTGGGTCGAAGGGCGGTTCGGGACCTATTTCCTCAACACCGTCCTGATCACGGGCGCGACGGTCGTCATCGTGATCGTCATGTCCGTCACGGCGGGCTATGCGCTGGCGCGTCTCGACTTCCCCGGCCGGACGTGGGTCTTCTTCGCCTTCGTCCTGGGGCTGATGATCCCGTTCTTCTCCATCATGATCCCGCTGTTCTTCCAGCTCGACGCGATGGGCCTCCTTGGCAGTCCGCTGGCCGTGATCCTGCCGGGCGTTGCCGGTGTGCAGGGCTTCGGACTGCCGCTCGGCGTGTTCCTGATGCGGGCATTCTTCCTCGACCTACCCGTCGAGCTCTCCGAGGCAGCAACGGATCGACGGAGCGTCGGAATTCAACGTCTTTCGGCGCGTGATGCTGCCCCTCGCCAAGTCGGGCGTGGCGGTGCTGGCAGTGCTCGTGTTCTTCCAGTCCTGGAACTCGCTGCTCCTGCCGCTCTTGTATCTGACCGGACCGGACAGCAGGACGATGGCCACCGGCCTGTATCTCTTTGCCAGTGGACGCACGACGGAGACGACGCTCCTCGCGGCCGCCAGCATCATCATGGTCGCGCCGGTCTTGGTGTTCTACATCGCGTTCCAGCGACAGTTCATCAGAGGCGTCACCTCCGGCGCGTTGAAGGGGTAGGCGGTGATGGACCCGATGATGGACCGTTCGATGCCGTGGTCGACCGTCGGCAAACGGGCTCTGGTGACCGGCGGAAGTCGGGGATCGGTCGGGCGATCGCCATCGGTCTGGCAACGGCGGGTGCGGATGTCGTCGTCCACTACGCCACGAACCGGGCTGCTGCGGAGCAGACGGCGGGGGCCATCCGCGACATCGGCCGCACCGCTGAGCTCGTCGCGGCAGACCTCGCCGTCGCCGGAGCGGGCAGGACGCTCGCCGAGGCCGTGCGCGATGGCCACGGTCCGATCGACATCGTGATCCTCAATGCGACGGCCTATCACCGCGGGCCGTTCATCGGGATCACCGACGAGGACCTGGCGATGCAGACGCAAGCAGGGTTTCGCTCGATGGTCGAGAACTCCTGCAGCCGCTCCTGCCCCCGATGGCGGAGCGGGGCTGGGGACGCGTGGTCGCCATCGGGAGCGTGCAACAGGTTCGCCAGAACCCTGCCGCCCTCGTGTACGCGGCGATGAAGTCAGCCACCGCCAACCTCATCGAGAACCTCGCCCGCCAGTACGGCCCGACCGGGATCACCCTGAACACCGTCGCACCTGGGTTGATCGAGACCGAGAGCACGGCTCCGCAGTTCGCGAGCCCCGACACCCTGGCCGCCTTGCTCGACGAGATCCCACTCCGTGTCGCCGGTCGACCGGAAGACTGTGTCGGACCGGTGTTGCTCCTGTGCTCCGACGCCGGCCGATACATCACCGGGGGGACACTGTTCGTGGATGGAGGCATGCATCTGCCTGGTCGCCCGCCGTTCATCGGGGACGACGGCCGGATCGGTCGTCCGTGATCGGCTATCGGCGGCCTTGAGACGGCGGATGAAGAGCATCTTTCGACGCGATCACTCGCGGCTGATCCGCGCCTACGACAGTGAGCGGGTCTGGATCGAGCCATGGGGCCAGGACAGCCTTCGGGTCCGTGCGACGCACCGACACCGAATGGACCTCGATGACTGGGCGCTGCTGCCGCAACCGAACTCGGATGTCGAGATCCGGATCGGTGAACGTGACGCCTCCATCCGCAACGGCCGCATCGAAGCCACGATCTCCGACGACGGGCGGATCGAGATCCGCAACCAGAACGGCACCGTCCTGCTCCGGGAGTACGTGCGGCGCCGCGACACCCAGGACCTGCCCCGGAGCGCTCTCAAGATCCCAGCTCGCGAGTTCAGGCCCTTGATCGGCGGCGACTACGCCTTGTCGATGCGTTTCGAGTCAGATCCCGACGAGCGGATCTTTGGCATGGGCCAATATCAGCATGCGTTCCTTGACCTGAAGGACTGCACCCTGGAGCTCGCCCACCGCAACTCTCAGGCCAGCGTTCCCTTCGCGCTGTCGAGCCTCGGCTACGGCTTCCTTTGGAACAACCCCGCGATCGGCCAGGTCACGTTCGGCAAGAACCTGACGGAGTGGCGGGTCCATTCGACCCACCAGCTCGACTACTGGGTGACGGCCGGGGATACACCTGCGGAGATCGAGGAGGCCTATGCTCGAGTGACGGGCACGGTCCCGCTCATGCCGGAGTTCGGGTCCGGGCTGTGGCAATCGCGGCTCCGATACGAGACGCAAGACGAACTCCTGGCCATCGCCCGGGAACATGTCCGTCGCGACGTGCCGATCACGGTGATCGCCGCGGACTTCTTTCATTGGGTGAAGCACGGCGACTGGCGGTTCGACCCCACCCACTGGCCCGACCCCGCGGCGATGGTGCGTGAGCTTGAGGCGATGGGGATCGCCCTGATGGTTTCGGTCTGGCCGACCGTCGACAAGACCGGCGACCGCTACCCGGAGATGCTGCGCAAAGGCCTGCTGATTCGCACGGAGCGCGGAGCGCGCACCTCGATGGAGTTCGTGGGCAGCAGCCTCTTCATCGACGTCACCAACCCAGCGGCGCGGAGCTACTTGTGGAAGGCCGTCCGGAAAGGCTACTGGGACCAGGGCGTGCGGATCTTTTGGCTGGATGAGGCTGAGCCTGAGTATCCCGTCTACGACTATGACCAATACCGGTACTTCCTTGGCCCCGATCTCCAGATCGGCAACGTCTACCCCATGTTGTTCGCCAAAGCCCTGTATGACGGGATGACCGATGCGGGCCAGCACAACGTCGTGAACCTGATCAGGTCGGCCTGGGCGGGCAGTCAACGCTACGGCGCACTGGTCTGGTCCGGCGACACGGACTCGACATTCGAATCCTTCCGCTGCCAGGTTCGAGCTGGGCTGAACATGGGTCTCGCAGGCATCCCATGGTGGACCTCGGACATCGGCGGATTCCATGGCGGAAACGCCGAGGATCCCGAGTTCCGCGAGCTCATCACCCGATGGTTCCAGTTCGCGACGTTCTGCCCGGTCCTGCGGATGCACGGCGAGCGGGAACCACACGCGGCCCCATTGGGATCGGTCGGCAGTGACGGGATCGCGAGCGGGGCGGCCAACGAGATCTGGAGCTTTGGCGACGACACCTACGCGATCCTCGCGAAGTACGTCGGGGTGCGCCAGCGCCTACGCCCCTACATCAGCACCCTGATGCGCGAGGCACATGAGCGGGGCACACCCCTGATGCGCCCCTTGTTCTACGACTTCCCCGATGATGCGACGACGTGGAGCATCGACGACGCCTTCATGTTCGGACCCGACCTTCTCGTCGCCCCGGTGTTGTACCTCGGAGAGCGACAGCGACGTGTCTACCTCCCGAGAGGCCCGAGGTGGCGGGCGGTCCTCACGGGTGAGGTCCACGATGGCGGAACCTGGCTCGACGTCGCGGCTCCGATCGAGGACATCCCGACCTTCACCAGAGAAGGCGGAGTGTTGCAATGGGACGGCAGCGCGTGAGCACCGGCCCCGAGGCGATGGAAGGTCCTGAACCGACCGCGTCCGGGACCCTGCCGGAGGTGCTGGCCAATTCGACGGCTGGATTCGATCGGCTGACGAGTCCGTATCGGCGCGAGCTGCTCGTGCATTGCTATCGGATGCTTGGCTCCATCGACGATGCCGAGGATGCCGTCCAGGACGCCCTCGTGCGGGCCTGGACCGGGCGGCGGACGTTCCGCCAGGACATCTCGCTCCGGGCATGGCTCTACCGGATCGCGACGAACGCCAGCCTCGATGCCATCGAACGGCGCCGACGAGGTCGGGATGGCGAGGTCAGTCTCGATGTCACTCCGATCCCCGACCGCTACCTCGAGTCGACGTCCGCCGGACCCGAGGCGCGGTACGACACACACGAGTCGATCTCGCTGGCCTTCCTGACCGTCCTCCAGCGACTGCCGCCTCGTCAACGCGCCGTGCTGGTCCTCCGGGACGTGCTGGGCTGGCGTGCGGCCGAGGTCGCCGTCCTGCTGGAAGTCAGCGAATCGGCGGTGAACAGCGCCCTGCATCGGGCACGTACGACCGTCGCGCGACGCTATCCTGCGGTCAACGCACCGGCGGGTCGATGCCGACGGCGGTCCAGCCAGCGGACGACGATCGCTGCTCGAGCGGTACGTCGCGGCCTGGGAAGCCGCCGATGTCGTCGGTCTGGTCGCCCTCCTCCGCGACGACGCCATGGTGGCCATGCCGCCGGGCCTGACGATCACCGGACGTGACGAGATCGGTCGGTTCCTGGCGGCGTCCGTCTTCGTCGATGGCCTGCGCATCCGGCTGTGGCCGACCCGGGCGAACGACGGGCCGGCGTTCGTCATCTATTCGAGCGCGGGGCGGGAGGAGCCGTTCCGTCCCTATGCCGTCCTCCTGGTCGAGGCCGATGGATCGGCGATCGCGACGATGCGCGTGTACTCCGATCCGCGCCTCGTCAGTCGGTTCGAACCGCCTGCCCGGTTGCTCGACTGACGGCCGGTGCGCCTGCCGTGCCGCGCAGCGCGACCAGCGTCCAGATCGCGAAGAGGACGTCGAGCGGCGTCAACAACAGCAGGTTCCATGGCGCGAAACCGGCGATCACGAAGGCGCCGAAGAAGAGCGGCACGGAGAAGCGGATCCAGACGCTCGCGACGAAGTCCGGACGAACCTCGTACCGCGCCGCGGTGAAGTAGAAGATCGACAGGAAGATCACGGTCATGCCTGCGACCCGGATCCAGACCTCGGTCGCCTCCGGCAGGCCGAACAAGGCCAACGGGATGTTCGGTACGAGCAGGAGCGTCGCTCCAAGGCCGAAGACGTAGAACGCGTAGACGAAGATGCTTCGTGCGGCTGGGCTCATCGGGACTCCTCGTGTCTGATGGGTCGACACTCGGTACAACGGCCCCGACGGCCGAAACTGTTCGGTCAGAGCGATCGCATGGCGTCCTTGGCCTGCCCGCCCACTCGTTATGGCTCGACGCGCCACAACCGGGCGGCCAGCGGGGCTCGCCATTGCTCGGACAACGCGGGATGTTCCATGACGGACCGGACACGATCAGGCTCGCGCAGGACCGTATCGCGCATCGCAAGGTGCGCGTCGTAGACGGTCACGGCCTGCGGATCCCTGCTGGCCACCGCGATGGGCCCGCCGGCCGGGACCTCTCCAGGCTGGAGCACGCGTAGGTACCAACCGGTCCGACCGGAGGAGAGCATCCGCTTCTGCACGTCGGATCGGCCACGATGCAGGACCAGCTTGTAGCAGGGCCAGCGTGGTTGGGTGACCTGGAGCACGGCGGCACCCCACTCCCAGACGTCCCCGATGCGAACGTCTTGCTCCAGCACGCCGATGGTGGAGAGGTTTTCTCCGAACGGCGCCGGCCCAAGTCGCTCGTCGAGCTCGCTGCTCCATCCGGGCAAGTGCTCCGATGGGTAGGCGTAGACCGCCTTATCGGGGCCGCCGTGGACCTCGAGGTCGGCCTGACCGTCGCCGGACAAGTTGATCTCCGAGAGCCAGAGGGTGGCAGCAGGGACCACCGGCGTCTTCCGGATCCCGCTCCAGACGTTCTCGCCTCGGACCTGCCCGAGGACGGCCGGGGTCGCGACATTGACCGCAGCGAGGCGGATCGAACGGTCAAGCACTCGATCGGCCTCGGCGTCGTGGGTCATCGCGTGGCGGCATCGAACATGGTTGGCAGGATAGCGATGCAACGGGCCGGAACTGTTCGGTCAGGCCGCGTCCGCCAACACCTCGGCATCGATCGTGCGCTGGCCGGCGGGCTGGACCTGGGTCACCGTGCTCTGGCGGAGCACCGTGACCGAGACGACCAAGGCGGCGACGATCAACAGCGCCGCGAAGCCCATCGCCAGTTGCGCGCCTCCGGTCACCGCCGTCCCCAGGTCAGCACCCGCGGTCGTCAGCGTCCCGACGCGAGTGGTCGCCAGCGACGCCATGACCGCGAGGCCCAGCGAGCCGCCCACCATCCGGGTCGTGTTGACGAGCCCCGATGCGAGTCCGGCGTCGGCGTTGGTGGCCCCGGACATCGCCAGCCCGACCGTCGAGGGGAAGGTCAGTCCGGCGCCGATGCCGATCAGCAAGAGCCCCGGCCCGACATCGACCAGGTAGGTCGCATCTGCGGGCAGCCGCGCCAGCCAGAGCATCCCGGCGAGCAGCAGGACCAGCCCGCTGCGCAGCACGGCGCGTTGCCCGAACCTCGTGATCAATGGGACGGCGAAGACGAAGGACATCAACCCGATACTCACGCTGATGGGCAGGAAGCCCAGCCCGATCGCGAGGGCATCGAAGCCCTGGACGCGCTCGAGGTACAGGCTGCCGATGAAGAACGTCCCGAAGAAGCCGGCGACGACGAGCGCCATCACGAGGTTCGCCCCCGTGACGGCTCGCGAGCGGAAGATCCGGAGGGGCAGCAGCGGATCGGAGGTCCGGTGCTCGCGCACGACGAACCCCGCGAACGCGAGCGCCGTCGCCACGATCCCGACCAGGGTCTCGATGGAGAACCAACCCACGTCGCTGGTCCGGATGATCGTCAGGACGCCGAGCATGAGGGCCGCGGTCACCAGGACCGCTCCGGGGACGTCGGCCCCCTTGCCGAGGCCCAGGCCGGCGTCGTCCTTGATGAGGCGCACCGCCAGGATGCCGGTCACGATCCCGATCGGGACGTTGACGAAGAAGATCCAGTGCCAGTCGAGCGCTTCGGTGAGGACGCCGCCGGCGAGCAGGCCGATCGACGCGCCGGCCGCGGCCACGAAGCTGTACAGGCTGATCGCTCGGGTC
This sequence comes from uncultured Chloroflexia bacterium, assembly GCA_963778805.1. Taxonomy (GTDB): domain Bacteria; phylum Chloroflexota; class Limnocylindria; order Limnocylindrales; family CSP1-4; genus SPCO01. Next base: position 151,877 of record CAVZVT010000007.1, read on the forward strand.
CGCTCCTGAGGCTCCGTGAACATCGTGACGATCATCCCGAGGATGACCGCCGAGGTCATCGCGCCGCCCAGGCCCTGGATGAACCGCGACGCGATCAGGACGGGACCGCTGGGACTGAGGCCGCAGACGAGCGAAGCGATCGTGAAGACGCTCAAGCCGATGAGAAAGATGCGCCGCCGACCGAGCAGGTCGCCCAGGCGGCCGGCCAGGAGCAGGACGCCGCCGAAGGCGATGAGATAGGCGTTGACGACCCAGGCGAGACTCGACTGGCTGAAGCCGAGGTCGCGTTGGATCGCCGGGAGCGCGACGTTCACGATCGTCGCGTCGAGCACGATCATGAGCGTGCCGGCGAGCAGGACGGCCAAGGCGAGCCAGCGCTCGTCGCGTGTCGTCGGAAGCATGGGAGGGGTGGTCGACATTTCGGGCAAGGGCTCCTGGTGGCGCGAGGATGGGATCGGTCCCGGGTCTCGACCGTGGGTCGGGAACGTGCTACGATCGCCGCATCCGGAGGCTCTCTCCGGTTCTGCGCCAACTATACGGAGATAGTCTCCGTTTTGCAAGGGCTCCATGCAACCGACACCGACACGCAACGGTTCCGCCGACGCCATTCCCGCCGCACGGCCGCTCCGCGCTGACGCCCAGCGGAACGTCGAGCGGCTGATCGCGGCAGCGCGTACGGCATTCGCCGAGAACGGACCGAACGCGTCGCTCGACGACATCGCGCGCGCGGCAGGGGTCGGACCCGGGACGCTATACCGCCACTTCCCGACGCGCCTGGCGCTCTTCGAGGCGGTCTATCGGGACAGCGTCGAGCGCCTCTGCGCGGACGGGGATCGTCTCGCGGCCTCGGAGGCGGCCGGGCCGGCCCTCATCGATTGGCTGCAGGGCTTCGTCACGGTGATCTCGCAGAAGCGTGGCCTGGCCGCCGCCCTGACCGAGGAAGGCCGAACGAGCGAGCTCTTCGCCCAGTGCCACTCGATGATCAACGCCACCGGGGGGATGCTCCTCGATCGCGCCAAGGCCGACGGCGCCGTGCGCGAAGAGGTCGACCTCGATGACCTGCTGAAGATGACCAAGGCGTTCGCCGTGGCTGCCGAGACGTCGCCAGATGGGCCCGCCCTCGCTGAGCGGCTGCTGGTCCTGTCGATGGACGGCATGCGCCCTCGAGATGGCGCCGGCTGACGTCGTTGCGGCGGCATCTGGCGATGACGTTCCGGGCTATCGAGGCATGTCGCCGCTCCGCCTGATCACCGCCCACCAGAATGGGTCGTGGCGCGTGATCGCGGCCCGCCAGCCAAGTTCTTCGAGCACCGCGCTCAGATCCGCTGGTTCCCACAGCACCTTGATGATCCGGAACCGTCGGCCGTCCTCCAGGGTGCGCCAGACCACATCCTGCTTCCCGCCCGCCTCCTCGGACCAAAGGCCGTGCGGCGCCTCGATGTAGTCGTAGATGGCGGTGCGGGCGGCTTGCCGGGTCGGCCAGGAGCGCCGGTCGATCAGCTCGGTCTTCAGCGTCGACATGAACGACTCGGCCAGGGCGTTGTCGTAGGCGTCGCCACGCGAGCCCATCGACTGGGCGATGCCCGCCTCGCGAAGGGTCCGGCCGCAGGCAAAGCTCGTGTACTGCGATCCGCGGTCGGAATGGTGCACCAGCTCGCCCGGCTCCACCTGGCGCCGCCAGAGGGCCATCTGGATCGCATCGACCACCAGCTCGGCGCTCAGGTCCTCGCGCATCGACCAGCCGACGACCATCCGGCTGTGGGCATCGACGACGACGGCCACATAGAGCCAGCCGGCCCAGGTGCGCACGTAGGTGATGTCGGCGACCCAGAGGGCGTTCGGGTCGCTCGGCGACAAAGACGCGATCGACCAGATCCGCGGCCGGGGCCCGCATCGGATCGCGCTTCGGTCGTGCGCCGGAAGCGGCGCCGGTGGGCCCCCTCGAGCCCCGCCTCGCGCATCAGGCGCGCGATCCGCTTTCGGCCGTGACGCAGGCCGTCTGCGGCAAGCTCGGCGTGGATGCGCGCGGCGCCGTAGGTGCCGCGGCTCATCTGGTGCACGCCGCGAAGCCGCTCGAGCAGATCCTGGTCCTCGCGCCGGCGCGCCGACGGCGGCCGTGATGCCCAGGAGTAGAAGCCCGAGCGCGAGACGCCGAGCGTTCGGCAGAGGGTGGAGACCCGGTGGCCGGCCTTCTCGGCGGCGATGAACCGGTACAGGCTCACCGCGTCGTCTCCGTGGCGAAGAAGGCCGCCGCTTTTTTCAGGATCTCGCGCTCCTCGCGCAGCGACCTGTTCTCGCGCCGAAGACGCGCGAGCTCGGCGCGCTCGTCGCTGGTGAGGCCGGCCGTCTCCCCGGGTCGATCTCGGCCTGGCGGACGTACCGTCGCAGCCCTTCATACGAGACACCCAGGTCGCGGGCGACCGACTTGACGGTGTTGCCAGGCTCGCGGGTCAGGGTGATGGCTTGCGTCCAGAACTCCGGGCCGTATGGTGGCCTCGTTCGCGGCATGTGGACTCCTCGGCAGGGACTCAACGCCCCAACTGTCAGGGTGTCCACCAAACCGGGTCAACTCCAACTTTCGACAAAGTGGCGGCGCTGTGGAAATCCTAGCCAAGTCCAACAAGTCAAATCAGAATCGGGTGATCAGTCTGCTGGAGCAGATCTATGGACGTTGAGTTCGTGCGTAAGGGTGCGTGGCTCGAGGCCGACACGACTATCGGCAAGGTCACGATCATCGATGGCTCGATTGACGCACCTGGCCCGTGGGACATCGAGCTCGTGACGAACGATGGCCGGAGACTCCTCGGAGTGGCGGCCACATTCACTCAACTGGCGACGATCATGGAGCGGTGGCAGTCCACGGGCGAGTGTCTATCAGGCGGTTACCTGTGGATCGCTGGCCTCGTTATCGTCGACCGCCTCGAGGCCCATCGCATCGCCGAGATCCTGTTCGATCTTGTTCACTCCGGCGAGCTCGAAGCCGCGCTGACCGTGGCTTCGTCCGATCACGGGGATGAAGGCGAAGCACGGGAACCCAATTGAAGGCCGAGCAGGCAGTCGCAAACCCATCTGCCTCGGAGCGGCCGGGCGGAAGGAACTGGAGCCGACACTCGGACTTGAACCGAGGACCTGCTGTTTACGAAACAGCTGCTCTACCACTGAGCTATGTCGGCCCGGAGGCGGAGTATAGGCGATGCCCCCCGCCGGCAGGGCTAAGGCAGTCCTGGGACCCGGGGTGGCCAGATCGCCAGGATCTCGTCGACGATCTCGGGGAGCGACCGGTCGTCGGTCGCGATCTGAGTGATCCCGTCGCGCTGGTCCGCCGCCATCGCGGCCACCTGGCCACGGGTTCGTGCCAGTTGCGCATCGGCGCCGGAACCCACCTCTCGTCGATGGATGCGCTCGACCAGCGTGTCATCCGATGCGACGAGTCGGATGCAGGTGAACCGGGCATCCGGGATCGCCTGCCGGACCCACTCCAGTTCGACCGGTCGATCGAGATAGACGCCAATGAGGATCAGCCGATGGGCACCGCGTGCCCTGAACGTCCGCCACATCGCCTCGAGGTTGTCGCGCGTGACGTCCGAGAGGTCGTCGGGCACCGGGAAGATGCGGTCGAGTTCATCGGTATCGATCAGCGCATGGGCGACACTCGCGGTCTGCAGTCGAAGCGAGACCTCGAACGCCGTCGTCGACTTGCCGACACCTGCCGGACCGGCGATGACGAGGACGTCCGTCATGCCGATGCGGCCGACTGCGCCCGTTCCAGTCCGTCGAGGATGAGGTCGAGCCCGAAGTCGAACTCGCCTTGCTCGTCGCCGCTCGGTTCACGGAGGTGGTAGGCGACGTGCTCGGCGAGGTACGGGAGCTGGTCAACGGGGAAGTCGTGCAGGAAGTCGCTGGCGACCGCTCGAAGCTCCTCGTCGGTCTCGAACGGGAAACTCAGTTGCCACATCGTGAACCCGATGATGTGACTGTCCAGAGCGTGATACGCGTGATCGGTCAGCGCCACGGAGAAGCCGCCGCGACGGAGCGAGCCGAGGATCGCGTCCATGTGCTGCAACCGGGACCGAGCGACCCCCGTGTCGCCCGACACCAGCAGATGACCGGCCCATCGATGACGCACCAGGACCTCGTGGGCGGAGATCGCGCTCCGCCGCAGCGCCACCTTCCAGGGCAAGTCCTCGTCGGGGAGCTCCATCTCCTGCACGACGACGTCGAGCATCCCAAGCAGCAGGTCGTCCTTGTTCGCCACGTGGTGGTAGAGCGACATCGCCTCCACGCCGAGCGCCTGCGCGAGTCGGCGCATCGTGAGCGCATCGATCCCGACGGCGTCCGCGAGTTCGATCGCCGCGCCAAGCACCCGCTCCCGAGTCAGGGGAACACGGACCGCCTCACCGGCTTCGAGCCTGGATGTCATCTGCGAGATCGCCTCCGTCATGGGTCTTGACAAGCTTACGTTGTAAGTCTACGGTACGCAAGCCAACCTTACAACGTACGAAGGTATCCGATGCACGCGATCGTCAACGACCGTTACGGCCCTCCCGATGTCCTGGGGGTCCGCGACATCGACCAGCCCACGCTCACCGACGATGGCGTCCTCGTCCGTGTGCACGCCACGTCCATCAACGCCTTCGATTGGCACACCATGCGGGGCAAGCCCTACATCGCGCGCCTCGACGGCGGCCTGCGGCGGCCGAAGACGCACGTCCTGGGCCTCGACGTGGCGGGCGTCGTCGAGGCTGCCGGGCCGGCGGTGGTCGGGCTCAAGGTCGGCGATCGCGTCTTCGGTTCGCGGCTTGGCGCGTTCGCCGAGTACGTCAACGGTCGAAACTTCGTCCCGATGCCGACCACGCTCACCTTCGAGGAGGCAGCAGCCGTCCCGACCGCGGGTCTGACGGCACTCCAGGGGCTTCGCGACAAGGGCGGGATCCAGCCCGGCCAACGGGTGCTCATCAACGGGGCGGGTGGTGGCGTCGGGACGTTCGCCGTGCAGATCGCCAAGTCGTTCGGCGCCGACGTCACGGCCACGACCAGCACCGCGAACCTGGACCTGATCCATTCGCTCGGCGCCGACACGGTGATCGACCACACCCGCGACGACGTCACGAAGGGGAGCAGCCGTTTCGATCTGATCCTCGATTGCGGTGGGAACCACTCGCTGGCGAAGCTGCGGCGCGTGCTGACACCGACGGGCACGATCGTCATCGTGGCGCCGGGACCCGGCCAGATGGATCGGTCCGATCGCCCGCATCGTCGGCGCGATCGTTCGGTCTCGCCTCTCGAGCCAGAAATCGCGTCCCTTCCTCGCCCACGTCGAGCGCGACGACCTGACGGTCCTTCAGCAGCTGATCGACACCGGCAAGGTGCGACCCGTGATCGACCGAACCTTCGTACTGCGCGACGTCCCGGACGCCATCCGGTATGTTGAGGGCGGCCACGTGCAGGGCAAGGTCGTCGTGACCGTCTGAGCTGGGTGGGCAGGAGGTCACGTCATGCAGACCCTTCGATCGCGAAGATCCACTCGCGCCGCGCTCGCCCTGTTCGCGGCCGTCATGGTCGCTGGGGCCGGGACCGGAGCGGCGAGCGCCGCTGACCCATCGCCCTGGACCGCCCATCCGGTGAAGGTCGTGGATCCCGGCTGGGCCACGCTCATGCAGACCGACGGCGGAGCGCTCATGCGGACGCTGGACGGAAGCCAGGCCTACTTGCACAACGTCATCCGACGCGGCACCAACGGTGGCGCCTACTACGCCCGCAGCACCGACCACGGTGCGACGTGGCACAAGACGATCCGCCTGAATGCATCGTCACAGCGCTCCTGGGTCGTCCGGGTTGCCGGCTCCGGGTCGTACGTGTACACGACGTGGCTCCGTGAGGACAGTGGCGTCGAGCAGATCTACTTCCGTCGCAACACGGACCACGGGAACCTCGGCGCCTGGAGCGACCGGGTGCGGCTCACGTCACCGGACGCCCGGATGGGCTTCCCGGCGATCGGGGCCTCGGGAGCGAACGTGTATGTGGCCTACGTCGAGACCGGGTCCATGACCGTCAATGTCCGGGTCAGCCTCGACCATGGCAAGACCTGGCGCCGGGTCGCGCTGGGCAAGGCGGTGACCGGCCAGCCGTATCGCCCAAGCCCGTTGGTCGCGACGACCGGCAAGACCGTCGCCGTCTACTGGCCGTCAGCCACCGGCGTCTGGTCCGGACGCGTCTCGAGTGACGGTGGCGGCCACTGGGCGACCACGAAGACGTTCGCCGGAACGTTGACGTCGGCGGTCGGACGTGGCGGGCGGATCGCGATCGCGGGTACTGATGTCGCCGGCCGTGCTTTTGTCAGGATCCGCAAGAACGGCAGCTGGAGTCCCGTCCGACGGATCCCGCTGGACGACGCGACGCCACAGGGTTGGCCGACGGTCGCGCTCCGCAAGACATCCGATGTCGCGGTCGCCTACCTGACCGGGTTCACCGGGGAGTACCAGGGCCGGTTGCGCTGGGTGACCTCGACCAACAACGGCACGACGTGGGCGGCTGCGCAGGACATCCCCGCGTATCAGGCGGCCGACCGCGGGGTCCCGTCGGTGGTGTGGCGGACATCCGGACGGGCGTATGTGCTCGCGGATGAGTATCCCGTCCCAGGCGAGGAAGACGTCTTCACGTCGATCGCGAGCAAGCCCTAGCCGGTCGCGGTACGAAGGTCCTACCGACAACGGCGAGCCCACCAGATAGGCTCGGGGTGGTGCCAGCTGTCACCGAATGACGGCCGCCCCCTGAACCTTCGAGGCCTGCCCGCATGCGATTCCCGCGCCTTCTCGCCACGACCTCCGCGATCGCCCTGCTGATCGGTGCCGCTCTGGCGGCTCCCGTTGCCGCCGCATCGACGACGGTGGAGTGCGGCCAGATCTCCGGCTACACCGCACCCGATCCGTCGGGGCCGACCGACGGCTCGTTGACCATCGGGCTCATGACGCCGTGGGTCATCGCGCCCGACGCGACGGTGAGTGCCGCTGTCGCCGCGAACCTCCCCAACATCGTCAACTCCGCTCCGTCGTGTCTCACCGTCGACTTCGATGACGGCGGGATCATCACCGCCATGGACTTCGCCCCCGAAGGCGACATCTCCGGCTCGGTGGTCTTCGACTCCGGGTTCGATGGCTATATCTTCGATCAGCGCCTGCTCGTCCCGACGTTCGTCACCGACCAGTACCCGGGGCTCGAGGCCATCTTCGCGACGAGTGCGGCCGCCGGCACGGACGCCACCGTCACCTTCACGGTCGACGTCACCACGGGCGTGTTCACCGGCATCGACGCCCGGGCCGCGTTCTGCGGCAAGGCCCACGTCAAGAGCAACGGCGATGGCGTGGTCGGCAAGGCCACGATCCCGGCCTCGGTGCTCGACGCGACCGATACCAGCCGACTGAAGGGCGCCGGTTCGCGGAATACCTGCGCCAGCGTCCGTTCCCAGGGCACGCCAGACCCACAAACGGGCAACATCGCGCTGACGACCAACGTCACGATCAAGGTCGCGGCGGCCGGCGTCACCCTGACACCACCGCCCACGTCCACGATCACGGTGGCGACGGCCCCGGTCGAGCCTCGCTCGCCCCTCCCCTTCATCGCCATCTTCGCCCTGGTCATCGTCGCTGTCGGCGCCTCGCTGCAGCGAACACGGGACCGCCGCTGACACTGGGCCGACGCCCGACGAGGAACCGCGTCGGGCGGATCGGCGTCGCTGCGGCATGTCGAACCTGATCGCTCGCCTCGGCCTGCTGGTCGTGATCGCCTCGGCGACGGCGTGTGCGTCGAGCCCGTCACCGTCGTCGTCGTCGCTCCCGTCCGCGGCACCAGTCGTCGTCGGCCCGGTGACCACGGAGGACCAGGCGCTCGCCGCCGTGGTCGCCACCGAGCCTCGGCTCGCCGGGATCGGCCCGAAACGGATGGATGTCATCGGGCAGTCGGCATGGTGGGAGGCACGGCCGGCATCGGGGGTCGGCGTGTACGTCGTCATGGTCCGCATCGGTTGGGGCGACTGCGAGGCCGGTTGCATCGACGCCCATAGTTGGACCTACGCCGTCGGACCCGATGGCGAGGTGCGCGTGGTCTCCGAGGCGGGCTCGCCGGTCCCAGATGACGCGTGGCCCACCCCGATCAACACGACGGTGACCCCGATCACGGTCGGGCGGACGGGCGTCGGAGGCATCGCGGTCGCGGGCCCGGTGTGTCCCGTGGAGACCAACCCGCCGGATCCTGCCTGTGCGCCACGCCCTGTGGCCGGCGCGACGGTCATCGGGCGGGACAGCACGGGCGTCGAGGTCGCACGCACCGTCACGGAGGCCGACGGCTCGTTCTTCATCGCGCTGCCGCCCGGGACGTACCTGCTGGAGCCGCAGCCGGTCGACGGACTGCTCGGTACCGCGGATTCCCAGACCGGCGTGGTCACCGACGGTCACACGACGACGATCAACCTCGACTACGACACCGGCATCCGCTAAGGCGGACCCGATCGGGCGCTAGGATGACCGCGTGCAACTGCCCGTCGCCCTCGTCCAGCTCGATGCCACCGACGACGTCGCCGAGAACATCCGTCGCGCTGCCGCGCTCGCGGACGAGGCCGCCACCGGCGGGACTCGCCTGGTCGCCCTTCCCGAGTATCTCCAGTTCCGTGGCCCCGACGACGGCTTTCGCGCGTCGGCCCGGCCGATCCCGGGCGAGCACACGACGCCGTTCGCGGACGTGGCGCGACGTCGCGGGGTCTGGATCCTCATCGGCAGTCTCGCCGAATCCACCGGCGATCCCGACCGCCCGCACAACACCAGCGTCCTGATCCGCCCCGACGGCACGATCGCGGCGACCTACCGCAAGATCCATCTCTTCGATGTCGCGGTGGATGCCGGTCCGGTCGATACGGAATCAGCGCGGGTGACGCCCGGCGACCGTTTGGTCGTCGCCGACGTCGAAGGGGTCAAGGTCGGCCTGTCGATCTGCTACGACGTCCGCTTTCCCGAGCTCTACCGCTCCCTCGCGCTCGCGGGCGCCGAGGTCCTGACCGTGCCTGCCAACTTCACGGAGCGCACCGGACGCGACCACTGGGAGGTCCTGCTGCGCGCCCGTGCCATCGAGAACGCGGCCTATGTCCTCGCACCCTCGCAGATCAACGGCCCGCCTGGCCAGCCCGCCTTCGGGCGTTCGATGGTCATCGATCCGTGGGGGACGATCGTCGCGCAGGCGCCGGACACGGTCTCGATCGTCCGTGCGGTCCTCGACCTCGATCGGGTCGCGGCGGTCCGCCGCCAGATCCCGGTGCTCGCCAATCGAAGGCCGGACACCTACTCGGTCTAGCCGCCTGACCGCTGCGCCGACCATTGTGGCGCGGTCTCAAACCATGCGGAGCCACCCCCCGGAATTCGAAGGACCCGACCCCCTGAGGGATCGGGTCCTTGCGTTGGTTCGATCGACGGCCGGCCCGGTGCCGGCAGCTCGTCAGCGGCCTAGCGCTTGCTGCGGGCCGGGGTCAGGACGACAGCGGCGAGGCCGATGACGCCAAGGACGATGAGGACGAGCGGCAGGGTGCCGTCGGGCCCACTCGTGGTGTTCGACGACGAGCGAGTCGGTCGGCGGGAGCGTCGGCTCGGAGGTCAGGCCTTCGACCTGGCCGCCGTCGTCAGTGGCTTCTTCAGACTGATCCGGCTCGACGGAACCCGTGGGCTCCTCGGACTGATCCGGCTCTTCGGACTGGTCAGGCTCGACGGAACCGGTCGGCTCCTCGGACTGATCCGGCTCTTCGGACTGATCAGGCTCGACGGAACCGGTCGGCTCCTCGGACTTGTCCGGCTCCTGCGAGCGGTCAGGCTCCTGGGACTTGTCCGGCTCGACGGAACCGGTCGGCTCCTCGGACTTCTCGGGCTCGACGGAACCGGTCGGCTCCTCGGACTTCTCCGAGCACTCGACTGGCTGGCCCTGCTCGTTCTGGCAATCCCATTTCACGTCGTTCGTGCGGGTGTTCGGGTGGGCGGACACCGCCGACACCATCCCGAGCGCGAGGACCGCAGCACTCACCAGCGCGGCCAATCTACGGAGTTTCATCGTCGATCTCTCCCCGATCTTCGGATCAAACCTGGGTTGGATGAAGCGGGATTCGCGCGACCCAGTCCATAGCGCGAATCCGAAGATGACATCGAAAGGATGCGGGTCGTACGGGTGCTTGTCTAGTACGGAGGTACCGTGCGTCACTGGCTGAGACCGCACATGACCCGACAACACCGCTCCTGGGACCCGGGACTCCGGTGCGTCCACGCACCACCAGGTCTCAGGACCTTCGACTCACGAGTCGGGCGGCTACCATTGGCGCCCGTGAACGACGCCACTGTTCCCCACGACCCCACGCCGGTGCCGACCATCCGATCCGCGGTCCGCGCGGCCATCGACCGCGCCTGGATGCGAGCCATCGCCGCGGGAACCCTCCCGCCACTCCCCGAGGACCAGCCCCGCCCCACGGTCGAAGTGGAGCGACCGGCCGACCCGACCCACGGAGACATCGCGACCAACCTCGCGATGAAGCTGGCTCGTCCGTATCGGATGGCGCCGCTCGCGATCGCCGCGGCCCTCGCCGCGGAACTCGTTGCCGAGGCGACCCAGGCTCCGGGCTCGACGCCGATCGCCACGGCCGATGTGGCGGCCCCCGGGTTCCTGAACCTGCGACTCGCCGATGGTGCCCTGGAAACGCTCATCGGCGGGATCCTGGAGTCGCCAGCGACCTGGGGCCGGATGACACCCGACCACGCCCGCATCGTCAACGTCGAGTTCGTGTCCGCCAACCCGACCGGACCGCTCCACATCGGCAACGCGCGTGGCGCATTCGTCGGCGACCTGCTGTGTCGCGTGCTCGAGGCCGGTGGCCAGCAGGTGACGCGCGAGTACTACTTCAACGATTCGGGTGGGCAGATCCGGAACCTCGGCGCGTCGGTCGTGGCTATCCGGGAGGGCGTGCCGGTCCCCGATGACGGCTACAAGGGCGACTACGTCATCGACATCGCCGCTGCCCTGCCGGACGAGCTCTGGGCCGATGCGACGGCACCGGATGCCGACACCGTGGGGATCGTCGGCCATTGGGCCGCCGGTCGGGTCCGCCAGGGCATCGAAGCGAGCCTGGAAGCCCTCGGTGTCCACTTCGATGTCTGGACGAGCGAGGCCCGACTGCACGACGAAGGTTGGGTCGACCGGGCCGTCGAGCGCCTCCGCGAGCGCGGCCACATCTACGAACAGGACGGCGCGACCTGGTTCCGCTCCACCGAGTTCGGCGACGACAAGGACCGCGTCATCGTCAAATCGGACGGCGAGAAGACCTATTTCGCGGCCGACATCGGGTACGTCACCGAGAAGTTCAGTCGCGGGTTCGAGCATCTCGTCTATATCTGGGGCGCGGACCACCACGGCACCGTGGCCCGGGTGCGCAACGCCGCCAAGGCGATGGGCTACGACGACGACCACGTCGAGATGAAGCTCTATTCGTGGGTCCGGTTCGTGCGCGACGGGCAGGAAGTCTCGATGTCGAAGCGGGCCGGCGAGTTCATCACGCTCGACGAGCTGCTGTCGGAAGTCGGCGTGGATGCGGCGCGATGGTTCTTCGCGTCGCGCTCAGCGACGACCGGCATCGACTTCGACATCGAGCTCGCCAAGAAGCAATCGAACGAGAACCCGGTCTACTACGTGCAGTACGCCCATGCCCGGATCGCGTCGATCGTGCGCAAGGGCGCCGGGGTCGGGCTGACGCCGGCACGAGACGTCGTGGGCGGACTCGCGTCGGCTCCCGAGGCCGCGCTGGCCCGCGCGATCGCCCGTTACCCGGAGGTCGTGGAGGACGCGGTCAGCGGCGAGGAAACGCAGGGCATCACGGCCTACGCGACCGAGCTCGCCACGACGTTCCATGGCTTCTACCGCGATGCCCGCGTCGTCGACACCGACGAGCCGACTCGATCCGCGACCCGATTGGCGCTGGCCCAGGCCGCGCAGATCACGCTCGCCGCGGCACTCGCGCTCCTCGGGATCTCCGCGCCGGACTCGATGTAGCGCGGTTCGCTCAGCCGGCGAGACCCAGGGCGCCAGCGACCTTCGAGAGTGTGGCGTCGTCGGAACCGATGACGACCCAGCGTGAGGTCCCGCCGGTGCCGGGCACGACCTGACCGACACCGCCCGCCGTCTTGAGGGCGGTCGTCGCGGCCGTCTCGAACTCGCTGGCGTCGGCGTCCGAGTCCCAGACCGTGTGCATGGCGAGCGCCCACGCGCCGTCCGGACCCTGCATCACGGCAAGGCGATCGCCGCCCCAACCGGCCGCGGCGGCGGCGGCATCCGCGGGAGCGACCCCACTCAACCGCAGCCACATCCCCAGCTGCGCCTCGCCGAACGTGTCGAGCATCGGCACGCTCCACCCCTTGCCAAGATCCTTGGCGAGGTCGGCCGGCAACTGGACGTCGATCGGCGGCTCATCGGCGGCGTACTTGTCCGCATGCAGGACCTGCTCGGTCGAGGCCGGCATCCGGTCGAAGAAGGCGTTGACGCCCTTCCAGCCGCCCGTGGCCTGCGCCTGCTGCACGAACAAGGCACCGGTGGTGTACGGGAACAGGAGGGACTCGCTCAGGATCTTGGGCATCGCATCGATCGCCGCCTGCTGCTCTGGATCGGACTTGGAGATCTCCGCGATGCCTTCCGCGCCGAGGTGCTGGAGCGCCCAGAGCGTCATGAGCAGCGTCGCATCCCCTTCGTAGATGGCGGTCCGCGCCATCGACCGGTCACTCTGGTCAAGCACGCCCTTGAACTCGCTGAAGACCGGGAAGTGCTGGTCCTGGAGGGCGTGCGTGTATTCGTGGGCGTACGTGATCTTCTCGGAGGCGCCGATCTCGCCGGAACGCGACACCACGAACATCTTCTTGAGTTTGTCGTCGTAGAACCCGGCGACGCCGGCCGGACCACTCAACAGGTCCAGCGACATCTGTCGAAGGTCGGCATCGGCGGGCAGGAGACCCAGGGCCTTGTAGAGGCGCTCCGATGCGGCCACGTACTGCGGCGTGTTGTCCTTGTCGTACTGCGTCGTCAGCATCGTTCGCAGCTGGTCGGCATCGATGGTCTCTCGGGCGACCTTCTTGGTGGGTTCCAGGCCGCGGATCGCGGCGACCTGCGACTCGATCTCGTCGTAGATCTCGTCTGCGCTCTGGCTTGGCGACGGCGCGGCGGACGTGGTCGGGACAGGGGCCACGGTCGGGGCGGTGGTCGGGGCGGTGGACGGGGTCGGTGCCGCAGTCGTCGGGGCTGTCGAGCCGGACGGGCTGCTCGTGCTGGCTCCGCAGGCCGCGACGAGGACGAGGATGGCCAGAAGGAGCGCCGGGCTGCGCGGGGTTCGAGGGTCGATCATCGGCGGATTGTGGCACGGGATCCCGTCGGAGCCACTCCAACGATGGTCCCGGTCGGCGGCGGTGTCGCTTTCTTAACCGCTTGCCATCTCGACGCTGAATCAGAGAGCCGTAGCGTAGTCGGTGGACGAACCCAAAAGGTTCTTTCCTCCCTCCCTCCGACCGGAGGCGCCGATTGGGCAGGCGCCTCCGGTCTTTCCTTGTCCGGCACGCGACGCCGACGTTCGATCCAGCCTGGCGGGCGCATCGGGCACGTGAGTCGGCGTGCAGCCCGCTGTGTCAGAATCGCGGGCATGGAACTCATCTGGTACGGACGGACCTGCGTCCGCCTTCGTGGTCGTGACGCGGTCGTCGTGACCGACCCCTATCAGTCCGTGGTCGGTCCGACCGGTCGAGGCATCACCGGCGATCTCGTGACGTTCAGCCACCCCGATCAGCACAAGCTGCCGCGGGCCAAGGGCAAGCTCTCGCGCGACGGCCAGACCCACCTCCCCTCGAGCCTCGAGGATGCGTTCGTCCTCGATGGTCCCGGCGAGTACGAGGTCAAGGACGTCCTGGTCACGGGCGTCCGAACCTATCGCGACGATGCCCGCGGGGCGGAGGCCGGCAAGCAGGTCGCGTTCGTCGTCGAGCTCGATGGCCTGCACACCATCCATCTCGGCGAGATCGGCCACCTGCTCACCGAGGAGAAGCTCGGCGACATCGGGTCCGTGGACATCGCCTGCGTGCCCTTGGGTGGCGCGCTCAGCCCGGCGAAGGCCGCGGCGCTCGTCGCCCAGCTCGATCCGCGGATCGTCGTGCCGATGCCCCTGTGCGATGAGGAGGCCGACTGCGCCGAGGTCCTCGCCAAGTTCTTCCACGAGATGGGTTCGGAGCCGACCACCCAGCCCAAGCTGTCGGTGTCGTTCTCGAGTCTGCCGGCGGAGACCACCGCGGTCCTGCTGGAGTCGCGTGGCAAGCAGGCCGCTGGACCCGGCGGCGCCGAGGCGCCGATCAAGGGTGACGGCGAGTCAGCAGTAGACGCCGAGTCCGCGGAGGCAGCGCTCGAGCCGGACGAGGAACCCGAGGCCTAGGCTCGGTCCAGCACCACGCGACCGCGCTTGATGACGGTCCGCGCGAGGTTCGCGCCCGACCAATAGGGGATCTGGGTCGTCGTCGGCACGCGCCAGATGACGAGGTCCGCCGCCTTGCCAGGTTCGAGTGACCCGATCTCGTCGTCGAGCAGGAGCGACCGCGCCGCATTGATGGTCACCGCGGCGAGGACCTCGTCCGGGGTCATCCGGAGACCGACGCACGCCGCCGTCATGGCGAGCGGCAGACTGGCCGTCGGCGACGTCCCCGGATTGAAGTCGGTCCCGATGGCCACCGGCACGCCCCGCTCGATGAAGGCTCGCGCCGGCGCGTGGTGGTCCTTCATGAGGAACCACGTCGTGTGCGGCAGCAGGGTCGCGACCACCGGCTGCCCGGCCGCGGCGCACGCCGCCATCGCGTCCATCCCGGCATCCGACGGCGTGGCGAGGTGGTCCGCCGAGGCGGCCCCGATCTCCGCGGCAAGTTCCGCCCCACCCGATGGTGCCAGTTCGTCGGCGTGGAGCCGGGGCGCCATCCCGTAGGCCGATGCGGCCATCAGGATCCGGCGCGACTGGTCCGCGGTGAAGACCCCTTCCTCGCAGAAGACGTCGCAGAACCGCGCCCGGCCGTGGGCCGCGATCCCTGGCATCTGGTCCTCGATGACGGAACGAACGTAGGTCTCGGTCGCCTCAGGGCGACCGCGCAACTCCGGCGGCACCGCGTGAGCCCCGAGGTACGTCGGGACCACGTCGACCGGCCCCTCGCGACCGAGCCGGTAGGCCACTTCCACGAGCCGGATCTCCGTCTCGAGGTCCAGTCCGTATCCGGACTTGGCTTCGATCGTCGTGACGCCGTGCCCCAGCATCTCGTCGAGCCAGCGACGGCCGTGCTCCATCAGCTCGTCGGTCGTGGCGAGTCGGGTGGCGGCGACCGTCGAGAGGATGCCGCCGCCCGCGGCGAGGATCTCGAGATACCCGGCGCCCCGTTGCCGCAGCACCAGCTCGTCCTCACGTGATCCGCCGAACAGCAGGTGCGTGTGTGGGTCGACGAGACCCGGGGTGATGGAGCCGCCACGTGCGTCCAGCCTCGCGAACCGACCGAGCGGCAGACCGTCAGCTTCGATGGCCGCCTCCACGACGGCCCGAGGTCCCACGGCCGCGATCCTGCCATCCCAGCAGGCGACGACCGGCGCCTCCGGGTCGTCGGGGCCACCGGCTGGGTCCGCGGTCAGGCGCCCGACATCGCCCTGGGTCTCGCCAGAGCGGACACCGCCGGCGAGCGTCGCGATCTCGGCGGCACCGACGATCAGCAGACCGGGGGCCGATTCGTCGACGCGGCCACCCTCGATGACGCGGAAGGACCCGGTCACGACCGGCCCAACGCGCTCAGCGGAGCCGCCCGGCCTGTGCCGCTTCGAGGCGGAGTTCCAGCGCTTGGAGGGGCGAGAAGTCGCGGAGTCGAAGGAAGTCGGCGGCCACCGCGAGGCGCGCATCGGTGGCGAGGTCTCGAGCGGCTCCGGCGTGATCGGCGACCGCGAGGAACGATGCCAGCGGCGCGAGACCGATGAGCTCCGACTCGGCGAGACCCACGCCGTCCTCCGCGGCCACCTCGCGCACGGTCTCCCAGACGGCCCACAGCGGCGTGATCGTGAAGTCGAGCAGGTTCATCGAGACCTGCGCCCGGCGCAGTTCCTCGATCCAGAACCCGTTGGCCTGGACCTTGGGCAATCCCCCACCGGACTCGCGGATCCGACGCGCGATCCGTTTCGCGAGCTCCACGTCCTCCGACTCGAGGTTGATGTTGTAGGCGATGAGGAACGGTCGCGCCCCCACCGCGACGGCGCCGGCCGATGGATGCATGCGGGCCGGTCCGAGATCGGGCTGTCGGCCGGCCTCATCGATCTCGGCCTTCAGGCCCTCGTACTGTCCCCGCCGGACGTCGGCGAGCTTGACCCGGTCGGAGCGGAGGGCGGCCTCGGCGTACAGGAAGACCGGCAGGTCGAAGCGGGTCGCGATGCGCTCCCCGAACGCCCGCGCCATCGCCACGCAATCGTCGATCGTGGTCTCGCCGAGGGGCACGAACGGGATCACGTCGACCGCGCCGATCCGGGGGTGCTCGCCACTGTGCGCATCCATGTCGATCTCATGGATCGCCGCGGCGACCAGCCGCTCGAGCGCCTCCTGGACCGGGCCATCCTCACCGGCCAAGGTGAAGACCGACCGGTTGTGGCTTGGGTCGCTGGTCCGGTCGAGCAGGTGGACGCCCGCGACCGAGGTGACCGCCGCGGCCAGACGGTCGACGACGTCGAGGCGCCGGCCCTCGGAGATGTTCGGGACCGATTCGATCAGCACGCGACGATGCTAAGCCTCCGGAGCCGCCTCGGATGGCCCGCCGCGCGACGCTGGCGCGACGCTAGACTGCGGCCGTGACCGCCACTCCCAACGCGGATCCGCGCTCGCGGAGCCTCCGCCACAACCCCGATTTCGTCCGCCTCTGGACGGGCGAGACGATCAGCCAGTTCGGCAGCCAGGTCAGCGGTCTGGCGATCCCGCTCATCGCGGCCTCGGTGCTACAGGTCACGCCCTTCGAGTTCGGGCTTCTCGCCACCATCGAATTCCTGCCGTTCATCCTGCTCAGCCTGCCGGCTGGTGTGTGGGTGGATCGCCTCCGGCGACGACCGATCCTCATCATCGGGGACCTCGGTCGGGCGGCCGCACTCGCCTCACTCCCGGTCGCCTTCGCGCTCGGTGCGCTGACGATCTGGCAGCTGTACCTCGTCGGCTTCGTCGTCGGCTGCCTCACGGTGTTCTTCGACGTCGCGTATCAGTCCTACCTGCCCGCGCTGGTCGAGCGCGACCAGCTGGTCGACGGCAACTCGAAGCTGGAGGTGAGCCGGTCGGCCGCCGCCGTCGTCGGACCTGGCTTCACCGGGGTGATCATCGCGGTCATCGGGGCGGCCGCGGCGATCGTCATCGATGTCGCGAGCTTCCTCGCGTCGGCGTTCTTCATCTGGCGGATCCGCCGCGAGGAACCCGACCCGCGTCTGACCACCGGCGGCGAGCCCAGCGAGCCGGGACCGGGGATGCGGCAGGAGATCGCCGACGGGCTCCGATACGTCGGGGGCAACCGCTATCTGCGGAGCATCGCCGCGTGCACCGGTCTTTCCAACCTGTTCTCGAACATGCTCGGTGCCGTCCTGATCCTGTACGCGATCCGTGACCTTGGACTGTCCGCCGCGGTCATCGGCCTGGTGATCTCGATCGGGGCGCTCGGATTCCTGCTCGGGTCCCTCGTGACCACCCGGGTGACGCGGTGGATCGGCGTCGGGCCGGCCATCGTCATCGCCGCGTTCGCGAGCTTTCCCGAGATCCTGCTGATCGCCGCCGCACCGGCCGCGATCGTGATCCCCTGCCTCGTCGTGTCGTTCGTCATCGGCGGCCTGGCGCAGGTCATCTACAACATCAACCAGGTGAGCTTTCGACAAGCCATCACGCCGGAGCGGATGCAGGGCCGGATGAACGCGACGATGCGGTTCGTGGTCTGGGGCACGATCCCGATCGGCGCACTGGTCGGAGGCGCGCTCGGGGGCATCATCGGGCTCCACGCCACCATCTGGGTGGCGGCCATCGGGGCGTTCTTCCCGTTCCTCTTCGTGCTGTTCAGTCCGGTCCGAAGCATCGAGACGATGCCGGAACCCGTGGACGGTTGACGGAGGCCGACCGCTCGACGCGGACCGATCGCGGACCAATGGCGATGGCCCACGGGACCATCGGCCGACCCGGACCCTGACACCTTTGCGTCACTCCCTGCCTCGATGAGGGTACGCGGGCCTGATCCGCGGCGAGCCGGCCGATCGCCGGAGACAGGGAAGGGATGACCGATCGATGGCACGAGATCGTCGAGATAGATGGATCACCGGGATCCGCGTCGCCGGTGTGGTGGGAGCCATGGCGGTCGCCCTCGCGGCCCCGGGTGCCGTCGGCGCCGCCAGTCGGGATAGCGACCACGACGGGCTGACCAACAGCTTCGAGATCCACAAGAGCCACACGAACCCGCACCGCCGCGACACGAACCACAACGGCGTGTCCGACGGACGCGAGGATCCCGATCACGACGGACTGACGAACAAGCAGGAGCAGACCGCGCACCTCAACCCGCGCAGCAAGGACTCCGACCATGACGGCGTCAACGACCGGAACGAGGACAACGACCACGACGGTCTGACGACGATCCAGGAAATCAAGAGCGGCGAGAACCCGAGCGATGTCGACACCGACAACGACGGGCTCAAGGACGGCAAGGACGACGTCGACTGCGACGGCCTCGACAACGAGGTCGAATTCGACGCCGGGACCAATCCCAAGAGCGGCGACTCCGACCACGACGGCGTCCGCGACGGCGACGAGGACTCGGACGGTGACGGCGTCAGCAACGATGCCGAGCAGCACGACGGCACGAACGCCGGCGATGCGGACTCGGACGACGATGGCGTGTCCGACGGCGACGACGACTCGGCCGGCGACGGCGAGCACGACGGCGGCGACGAGCACGACGGGGGCGACGACGAGGGCGAGGACGGCCAGGGTTCTGGCGATCCTTCCTGCGCCTAGACGCGGCGGTTTCGAAGGGCCGGTGACCTGACGGTCACCGGCCCTTCATCTTGTCCGGGTCAGGTCGTCGGCGTCGGTCATCCGTCCAGCATCGGGATGTGGATCCCGCGCTCGTGGGCGACATCGATCGCGCGTTCATAGCCGGCGTCCACGTGGCGAAGGACACCCATCGCCGGATCCGTGGTGAGCACGCGCTGGAGCTTCTCGGCCGCGAGGGGCGACCCGTCAGCGACGACGACCATCCCGGCATGCTGGCTGTACCCGATCCCCACGCCACCGCCGTGATGGATCGAGACCCACGTCGCACCGGCCGCCGTATTGACCAGCGCGTTGAGGAGCGGCCAGTCCGCCACGGCGTCGGTGCCGTCGAGCATGGCCTCGGTCTCCCGATTCGGTGAGGCCACGGAGCCGGAGTCGAGGTGATCCCGGCCGATCACGATCGGCGCACTGACCTCGCCGGTCCGGACCAGCTCATTGAAGGCCGCACCGGCCCTGGCTCGTTCGCCGTAGCCGAGCCAGCAGATCCGTGCCGGCAATCCCTGGAACGGGACGCGCTCCCTGGCCATCTCGATCCAGCGATGCAGACCCGCATCGTCGGGAAAGAGCTCGAGGACCGCCCGGTCGGTCCGGGCGATGTCGGCTGGGTCTCCGGACAGCGCGGCCCAGCGGAAGGGTCCACGTCCCTCGCAGAACTGTGGCCGGATGAAGGCGGGGACGAACCCGGGGTAGGCAAAGGCGTCCTCGACGCCGGCTTCCCTGGCGAATGCGCGCAGGTTGTTCCCGTAGTCGAAGACCACGGCGCCCGCCGCCTGGAACGCGAGCATCGCGCGGACGTGCGCGGCCATCGAGGCGCGGGAGCGTCGTTCGTACTCCTCGGGCAGCCGCGCGCGAAGTTCGAGGGCATCGGCCAGCGCGATCTCAGCCGGGACGTAGCCGCCCAGCGGGTCATGCGCGGATGTCTGATCGGTGACCAGGTCGAAGTGTTCGCCGGCGGCGGCCCACGCGGGTTCGATCTCGGCCGCGTTCCCGACGAGCGCGATGCTCACGGACTCGCCGCGGGCGGCCGCCTCGCGTGCCCACGCAAGGGCCTCCGCGGGATCGTGCGTGAGTCGATCGATGTAGCGGATCTCGAGACGCCGCCGGGCCCGGGCTTCGTCGACCTCGATGACGATCGCCACCCCGTCGTTCATCGTGACCGCCAACGGCTGCGCGCCGCCCATCCCGCCGAGGCCCGCCGTCAGGGTCACGGTCCCGCGCAACGTGCCGCCAAAGTGCTGACGAGCGGCCTCGGCGAACGTCTCGTACGTGCCCTGCAGGATGCCCTGGGTCCCGATGTAGATCCACGAACCGGCGGTCATCTGGCCGTACATCATCAGACCGCGCCGCTCGAGGTCGCGGAAGTGCTCCCACGTGGCCCACTTCCCCACGAGGTTCGAGTTGGCGATGAGGACCCGCGGCGCCCACGGGTTCGTGCGCAGGACCCCGACCGGCTTGCCTGACTGGATCAGCAGCGTCTCGTCGCCCTCGAGCCGGCGGAGTTCACGCACGATGGCATCGAAGGCGTCCCACGAACGCGCCGCACGCCCCGTCCCCCCGTAGACGACGAGGTGGTCGGGATCCTCGGCGACCTCCGGATCGAGGTTGTTCATGAGCATCCGCAGCGCCGCTTCCTGTTCCCACCCGAGGCAGGTCAGCTCGGAGCCGCGTGGCGCTCGAACGGGGCGTGGTCCGGACATGGGCAGAGCCTAGACGACCGCGGTCACGGCGTGATGCCCGCGATGACGGCTTCCGCCAGCGCCGGTGATCCCACGATCGACACGAGGCGGTCGCCGTCGAGATGGACGTGGTACGAGGACAGGCCTTCGGCGCACGACGCGAGGTCGACGTCGAACGAGGCGATGGTGCGGGCCGTCGTGCCAGACACGCCGCCAGCCGGTTCGCATGCCGACTCATCGACGTCGTGCCGCCACGTGTCGTAGAACTCGGGGCCGAAGATGCCGGGCCGCAGCTGGGTCACGGTGACGATGGCCAGGTCCTCGCCGCTCGGGTCGGCGCCGACGTAGATCGCGATCGCGACCGCGGATGCGGATGCCCCGAGATCCGGGTCGTCGACGAGGGTGGCGGCCGTCTCCGGGTCCGCCTCCATCGCCACGCCCGAGACGGTCGCTGGCAGGATCGCGAGCAACGAGCCGTCGACGGTCAACGCGTCGCTGGCGGCTGGCTCGGCGGAGATCGTGGCGTCATCGGTCGGCGCCGCGGCCGTCGTCGGCGCCGGGGACACGGTCGCGACCACCGGTGTTGGGCCAGGGCCGGCCGACTGGCACCCCGAGAGGATCCAGAGCAGCGCGAGCGCGGGCACGAACCGGACGCGGCGGTGATCGCGGGGCAGGCGGATCACGCGAGTTCGCGGCGCATGACGGGGAACCGGGGATCGTCGACGACGCGGAGGAAGCCGGCCGTCTCCCAGAAGGCCGGGGTCGCGGCACTCGTGGCGTCGGGCCGCGCCGTCACCTCCGGGTACGTTTCCACCGCGGCGAACCCGCGGGCCGCGAGATCGTCGCAGACCGCCGTCACCAGCCGAGTCGCGAGGCCTTCACCCCGGGCCGCCACGGTCGTCGCGATACAGGTGATCACCGCGGGGAGTGGTGAGACGGGCAGTTGCGGATACAGGTCCCGTGTCCGCTGCGCGCGCGGGTACGCCGTCAGCGGCCCGAACTGGCAGTACACCGCCGGCTCGCCATCGCGAAGCAGGATCTTGCCGTAGCTGCCGAACACGCCGAGACCCCTCGTCAGAAGCTGCAACTTGCGAGGTCCCGTGGCGGCCGTCGAACGAGGAGCGGCAGCGGGAGCGAACGGGTTCGGCAGCTCGTGGTCGTCGTCTTCAAGGAACGGATTCCTCAGTGCCACCGAGGCCGCGCCACCGGCGGCCAGGAATGGGTTCACGGGTGCCGCCGGTCGCTCGGCCAGGAACGGGTTGTCGCTCGCGACTCGCGGTGGCGGCGCGACGGGTGCGGCCTCGGTCGGCTGGAGCCAGGCGAGGCGGGAAGCCTTGGACCCGCGGTCCGCATCCTCCCAGTGATCGCACGTCCGATGGTCGAACCCGGGATCCGCGCAGCGCGGGATGCGCGCGAAGCCATCTTCGTCGGTCACGTCCTCGATCCGGATGTCAGCCATCGTGCCCGGAGTCTACGGCTGGCGAGCCAGCGGGCGAAGGCTCCACGCTCCCGTTGACGACGCGCCACATGTTCAGCGTCGGTCGACCGCCGGCCCCACGCGGTTTGCTACAGTCCGTCGCGGTGGCCGTACGTCGGGATTCGCGGCTCGCCACTCGGGGAAGGAAGAGGACATGTCGACGCCGACCTGGGATGCGTACGCGGTGCTGGGCGTGGACCCAGCCGCCGACGACGCGACCATCGCGGCCGCATATCGAGGGCTCGCGCGCCGCTATCACCCGGACATCGCTGGCGAAACGGCGACCCGTCGGATGATGCGGATCAACGCGGCGTGGGACCGCGTCCGCGATCCAGAGCGTCGCGCCGAATACGACGAGGAGCTCGCGGAGGTCGACCCAGTCAGGGCCACCGCATCACAGCGTCGACCCACGGCCCACCATGCCCCGGCGTCGGAACCGGAACCAGCGCCAGCCCCAGCCCCCACGTTCCACGCCGCCAGTGACGCTTCACACACGCCGTACCAGTGGCCCGCCGAACGGGACGGGACGGGGGCCGCGGGTCGTCCACCCGGTCGGCCGCTCGGAACCGTCCTGCCGTTCGGGCGTCACCTCGGCTGGTCGCTCGGCGAGATCGCGCGTACCGATCCTGGCTATCTGGTGTGGCTCGAAGGACGCCACGAAGGTAAGCCGTACCTCGAGGAGATCGATTCCATCCTGCGTCGAAGCGGGTTCCGCACGACGGCCGAGCCGACCAAGAAGAAGGGCCGCTTCGAGCGCTAGCCCGGCACGAGTCAGCAGCCCGGGGCCAGTCGGCCGGACGGGTCAGCCCGGCAGATCGGCCAGCGCACCATCGTGCACGAGGTCATAGGCGGCGGCCAGATCCGGACCCGGTTCGCGATCCTGGTCGAGGTGCGCGACCACAGCCCTGACTCGCGCGAGCGCCTCACGCACGCCGTGGCCCGGCTCCGGCGCCGACCCTTCGCCAGCCAAGGACGCCGCCCGAAGGTCCAGCGCCTGGGCCGCGACCAGCAACTCGATCGAAAGGATGCGCTCCACGCCCTGGAGAACGGTCCTCGCGTGACGGGCGCTCGTCGCGCCCATCGAGACGTGGTCCTCCTGGTTCGCGCTCGTCGGGATCGAGTCCGCGGACGAGGGGTGGACCAGCACCTTGTGCTCCGATGCGAGGGCCGCGGCCGTGTACTGGTAGATCATCATCCCCGAGTCGATGCCCGACGAGGCCGCAAGGAACGGCGGCAGTCCGCCGTTGAGTCGCTGATCCACGAGGAGGGCCGTCCGCCGTTCGCTGATGGAGCCGAGCTCCGACAGGGCGAGCTTGGCGAAGTCGAGGGCGAGGGCGATCGGCTCACCGTGGAAGTTGCCGCCGCTGATCACGCGACCGCCGCCCGTCGCCATCGTGTCGCTGGCCGCGACCCCGCCGCCCGGAAACACGAGGGGGTTGTCGGTCGCCGAGTTCAGCTCGATATCGAGGACCCGTCGGAGGTGATCGAGCGCGTCTCGAACGGCGCCGTGGACCTGCGGCACGCATCGCAGCGAGTACGGGTCCTGGACCTTGTGCGCTGACGCGTGATGGCTCTGCTGGAGTTCGCTGTCCCGGAGCAGGTGGCGCAGTTCGGCGGCGACGGCGATCTGCCCCGGGTGCGGCCGGGCGAGCTGGTACGCGGCGGCGAACGCAACGTCGGTCCCGAGCAGCGCCTCCACGCTCATCGCGGCCGCCACCGACGCCGTCCGGGTCAACCGATCCGCGTCCGCGAGCAGCAAGGCGCCGATCGCGCCCATCAGTTGCGTGCCGTTGAGGAGCGCCAGCCCTTCCTTGGCCTGCAGTTCGAGCGGTTGCAGCCCGGTCTCGCGGAGCGCGATGCTCGCCGGGACGACCTGGCCACGAAACTCGACCTGGCCATGGCCGATCAACGGCAGCGCCAGATGCGCGAGGGGCGCGAGATCGCCGGATGCGCCGACGCTCCCTTGCTCGGGGACCACCGGGTGGATCCCGAACGCCAGGAACTCGAGGATCCGGTCGACCAGCAACGGACGACAGCCGCTGTGCCCGAGCGCGAGGGTGTTGGCCCGCAGCAGGAGCATCGCCCGGACGACCTCGCGCGGGAACGCCGACCCGACGCCCGCGGCGTGGCTCATGAGGAGCCGCCGCTGGAGCTCCGCCGACTGGTCCGGCGGCACGAACGTCGTCGCAAGATCGCCGAACCCGGTCGTGACGCCATAGACCACGGCCCCTTCGGCGACGAGGGATTCGATGACGTCGCGCGCTTCCTGCATCCGCTCGCGCGCATGGACATCGAGGACGGCGGTCATGCCGCCCCGGGCGACGGCCTCGACGTCGGCCACCGTGAGGTCCGCCCCGGTCAGGACGATCCGGTCGACCCCCCCACGGTCCGGGTAGAAGTGCGGGACCTCCGAGTCACTCACCGGTCCGAGGATAGTCGGCTATCCTCCGGACTGCCCGCCCTCCCCAGCACCCGAGGTCCGCGTGCTCGCGTTCATCGACCAGGTCGTCATCCCGTTCCTCGACAGCCTCTATGGCGCCGTCGGCTATATCGGCGTCCTGCTCGCGATGGCCATCGAATCGGCCATGATCCCGCTCCCATCCGAGCTGATCCTGCCGTACGCGGGCTTCCTGGTCTCGGATCCGACGCAGCTCGAGCCACTCACGGGGGCGGCGTGGAACTTCTGGATCGTCGTCATCTTCGCGACGATCGGGAACACCATCGGCTCGCTCATCGCGTATGCGATCGGTGCCTTCGGGGGTCGGCCGTTCCTCGAGCGCTACGGCAAGTACCTGCTGATCCGCCAACACGAGATCGACCTGGCCGATCGCTTCTTCCAGCGACACGGCAACGCCACCGTGTTCATCGGCCGACTGCTCCCGATCGTCCGGACCTTCATCAGCTTCCCGGCGGGCGTGGCCCGCATGCCGATCGTCCCGTTCATCGCCTTCTCGACGGCCGGCGCCTTCCTCTGGTCGGCGCTCCTCGTCTACGCCGGCACGGTCCTCGGGGCGAATTGGGAGGACATCCGCAAGGCACTCCAGCCGTTCGACCTGTTGATCGCGGTCGGCGTCGTCGCCCTGATCGTCATCTTCATCTGGTGGCGCATCGGGACGCCCGGCAAGCCCGGCCGAACCAAGCCCGAGACGCCGGCGGCCGACTGACCCCGGCGGCCGACTGACCCCGGCGGCCGACTGAACCCGGCGCCGCGAGTCAGCTCCGAGCCTGCTCCTCCGGCGGCTTGACGTTCCGGAACTCGCGATACATCAGCAGGTCGTAGACGATCTTGAAACCACCGGCCAGGTAGAACGGCAACGCCGCGTAGCCCGCGCTGGCCATGAGGACGGACGAGAACGACGGGGAGATCGCGGCGCCGGTCGTCCGCGCGACCCCGGTCACGCCCGCCGCGGCGGATCGTTCGTCAGGATCGACCACCGCCATCACGTAGGACTGGCGCGTCGGCACGTCCATCTGGCTCAGGCTGAAGCGGACCAGCAAGACCGCGATCGCGAGTGGCAGCGTGGGCATCAACGGGACGAGGATCAGCAGCACGTTCGACGGGATGTGCGTGAACACCATCGTGTTGATGAGCCCGAACCGGGCCGCGATGCGGGCAGCCGAGAGCGACGACACCGCGGCGAGCAGGTTCGCGGCGAAGAAGATCAGGCCGAGCAGGGCCGGGTCCACGCCGTACTGGGTGTGGAACCAGTACGCCATCAGGCTCTGCGGGATGAACCCACCGCCGAACGAATCGATCGCGAACAGCGCCGACAGCTTGAGCACGATCCGCTTGGAGCGGCCCAGACCGAGCCGCCGCCGGATCCCGTCCATCGCCGCCTCGCGCGGGGGCGCCTCGATCGCGGCACCGAGCTGCCAGAAGCCGGCGACCAGGACGAACCCGATCAGCGCGTAGCCGATGACGATCGCGCGGTAGGCATCCGCCGGCGCCCAGCCGTCATTCAGTAGGAGCTGACTGGTCAGCCCAGCGGCGAGGGCTCCGGTCGCCGTGGCGACGTACCCGACGAGGTTGTACCAGGCGAACGTCGGCGTCCGGCGGACGTCATGGACCGTCTGGGAGAGAGCCGCCTGTTCCACGGCGAGGAACGGCCCGACCTCATTCCCGGTCGGTGAGATGACGCCGATCGTGGCGGCGATGATGAGCAGTGGTACCCAGCTGGTCAGGGCGAACACGATGCCGGCGACGATCATCAGGGCGGCCCCGGCGACCAGCACACGACGTCGCCCGAATCGGTCCGCGTTCGTGGTCAGCCACAGTGAGATCAGGGTGTCGCCGATCAGCGTCAGGGTCAGCACGATCCCGATCGTCAGCGGATCGAGACCCAGGGCGTCCAGGTACAGGACGAGGACGACGGCAAGGAAGCCGTACCCGAACATCCGAAGCGTCCGCATCGCGAAGAGCAGACGTCCGTTTCGATCGAGGCCGCGGAGGCTGGGGATGAGCCCGGAGTCCGGGGTCTGGGCGGTCACGTCGGCGAGTCTACGCGGCCCGACGACCTCGACCTCGGTCTGCGAGAATGCGGCCGGAGGTCCTGACGAGACGATGAGCGCCGATTCCCACGCCAGCGACGAGCCCGGCCACGACGGTTCGGTTGGTCTGCATCACGACACCGCCGACCACGGTGATGACGGCGAGCACGACGACCACGCCCACGGCGAGGTGCCGCTCGGCCCGATCGATGTCCGTGCCTGGGGCGCCGGGCTGCTCGGCATCGTGATCGGCGCGATCATCGTTGCCTGCTTCGCGATCACGACGGGCGCCCTGTAGGACACCGCCGGCCGCGAGCGCCGGCCGGCCGCGCCTAGAACAGCCCGACCACGTTCCCTTCGGCGTCGATATCGATCTTCGTGCCGCCCGGGACGGATGGCAGGCCTGGCATCGTCCGCATCTCACCGCAGATCGGCGTGATGAACCCGGCACCCGCGGACAACCGGACCTCGCGGATCGGGACCGTGAACCCGGTCGGGCGGTTCTTGAGAGCCGCGTCGTGGCTCAGCGAATACTGGGTCTTGGCCATGCAGATCGGCAGATGGCCATAGCCCAGGTCCGTGTACTGCTTGAGCTGCTTCTTCGCCGCCGGCAGGTATTCGACGCCGGCGCCGCCGTAGACCTTGGTAACGATGGTTTCGATCTTCTCGGTGAGCGGCATCTCGTCCGGATAGAGGAGCCGGAAGCCCTCACCGGCCGACTCGGTCGCCTCCCAGACGGCTTCCGCCAGGGCGGTCGCACCATCGCCACCGTCGACGAAGTGGGTGGCGACCACCGCTGCCCGCGCACCGGCCGCCATGGCGACGTCCCGGATCATCTCGACTTCGGCCGGCGTGTCGGTCGGGAAGGCGTTGATCGCGACGACGGCCGGGATCCCGAACATCGTCACGTTCTCGATCTGCTTGGCGAGGTTCTGGGCGCCGACGCGGACCGCTTCGACGTTCTCTTCGAGCAGCGCCGGATCCAGGGGCTTGCCGGCCACGATCTTGCCGACCCCGC
The DNA here is from genome assembly GCA_963778805.1 of uncultured Chloroflexia bacterium. Taxonomy (GTDB): domain Bacteria; phylum Chloroflexota; class Limnocylindria; order Limnocylindrales; family CSP1-4; genus SPCO01. Next base: position 179,659 of record CAVZVT010000007.1, read on the forward strand.
CGTGCATCTTGAGCGCCCGGACCGTGGCGACGACCACGGCCGCGCTTGGCGTGAGCCCGGAGGCGCGGCACTTGATATCGAAGAACTTCTCCGCGCCCATGTCGGCCCCGAACCCTGCCTCGGTGCAGACGATGTCGTTGGTCACGAGCGCCAGGCGGTCCGCGATGATCGAGTTGTTGCCGTGGGCGATGTTCGCGAACGGACCGGCGTGCACGAACGCCGGGCCACCCTCGAGCGTCTGGAGCAGGATTCGGCTTGATGGCATCACGCAGGAGCACGGTCATCGCTCCGGCGACCCCGAGGTCCTCCGCGGTCACCGGTGTCCCGTCGCCACGCGTCGCAAGCACGATCCGCCCGAGCCGCGCCCGCAGATCGAACAGGTCGGTCGCCAGCGCGAGGACGGCCATCACTTCGGAGCCGACGGTGATCACGAACTCGGTCTCGCGCGGGATCCCATCCTCGCGACCACCCAGCCCGATGACCACATGGCGCAGCGCCCGGTCGCTGATGTCGAGGACGCGCGGCCACAGGATCCCCTGCGGGTCGATCCCGAGCGGGTTCTTGTGATGGAGGCTGTTGTCGATGAAGGCGCCCGCGAGGTTGTGCGCCGCCCCGATCGCATGCACGTCGCCGGTGAGATGGAGGTTGAAATCCTCCATCGGGATGACCTGGCTGTAGCCGCCACCGGCGGCCCCGCCCTTGATCCCGAACACGGGGCCGAGGGATGGTTGGCGGATGTTGACGGAGGCGCGCTTGCCGATCTTGTTGAGACCCTGCGCCAGGCCGACGGTCGTGGTCGACTTGCCTTCGCCCAGCGGGGTCGGCGTGATGGCCGTGACGACCACGTAGCGACCGCGAGGTCGTTCTGCCTCGAGTCGGGTGATCGCCTCCAGGGTCACCTTCGCCTTCGTGGGTCCATACAGCTCCAGTTCGTCGCCGCGGATCCCCAACTCCGCCGCGATGTCGACGATCGGGCGAGGCGTGACGGAACGGGCGATGTCGAGATCGGACGGGAAGCTCATGAATCTCCTCCGGACAGGACGGGTCGGGCGGATCCGGCATCGCTCGATCGCGGTGCCTGCCGCTCCGCCGCGCGGATCAGATGGGTCAGCAGGATGGCGTTGGTGAGTGGCCCGACGCCACCGGGGACAGGCGTGATGGCCGAGGCGACCAGCGACGCGGACGCCGTATCGACGTCGCCCACGATATGGCCATCGACCACGTTGATGCCGACATCGACGACCACGGAACCGGGCTTGAGCATGGCACCCGTCACCAGACCTGGCCGACCTGCGGCGACGATGACGATGTCGGCCCGACCGACGTGACCAGCGAGGTCGTTGGTCCGCGAGTGGCAGACCGTGACCGTGGCGTCCTCCTTGACGAGCAGGAACGCCGCCGGCATCCCGACGACCGCTGAGCGCCCGACGACGACCGCGTCCTTGCCCGCGATCTCGATGCCCGACCGCCGCAGGATCTCGACGGCGGCGTTGGCGGTCGCCGGGAGGAAGCCGTCGTAGCCGAGCCGCAGCAGTCCGGCGTTGAGCGGATGGATCCCGTCGATGTCCTTGGCCGGGTCGATGGCGTCGATCACGGCGCGGAGCCGGATCGTGCGCGGGAGCGGCATCTGCACGATGACCCCATCGATCGTCGGGTCATCGTTGAGCGCACGGACCGTGGCCGTGACGCTGGCCTCGGTCGCCTCGCCTTCGAGTTCGATGAAGCCGCCGTCGATCCCGACCTTGGCGCAGCCGCGCAGGATCCGCTCGAGGTACACCGTGGACGGGGCGTCCTTGCCGACGATCACGACCCGCAGCGCCGGCGGGCGACCATGGGTCGCACGGAAGGTCGCGACATCCTCCGCGACGGCGGTGCGGATCTCCTCGGCGATGGGCCCGCCTTCGAGGCGCCGGGCAAGACCCTGATCGGACGGCGTCACGCCTGGCCGGGCGCCGGCATCGGCGGGCGTGCCTCGCCTCGTCCGACCGCCTCGCGAGTCTCCGACGCGAGTCGCTCGACCGCGTGGAGGAGGTCGCCGACCCGCACGAGCATGTCGCCTTCGAACGACGGGTCTCCCGTCGAGGGAAGGTTCACGAGCACATTCGCCGCCGCACCCCGTGCGGCCGCCTCGGCCAGCAGTGCCGCCACGTTGAGGTCACTCGACGCATTCACGTTGCTGCGACCGGCGAGCGCCTCGGCGACGCCGACGACCTCGAGACAGGCCTCCATGCACGCATACGGCACGTCGGCGGCGACCCGGGCGGCCGACTGCATCGCGGTCAGCCGGATCGCCTTCTCGTCATCGGTCTCCCGCGGGAGTTTCATCGCTGCGGAGAACACGCCATAGGCATCGGAGTCCTCGTCGGCGATCACGAGCAGACGGTCCGCAAGCTCGTGGCCCGTCTCGATGGCCCAGCGATGGAGTCCGGCGTGCTCGGCGTACTTGGGCCGGCCCTCCGAGAGCGAGGCGACCATGGCCACGAGACCGGCGGCCAGGCTTGCGGCGATGGCGGATGCGCTCCCGCCGCCCGGGACGGGTTCCGCCGAGGCGAGGCGACTGACGAACGAGTCGACCGTCAGGTCGCGAAAACGGTCCGGAGTTGGTTGCATCCAGAGATTGTAGGGTCGGGAACGGGGCGAGTGCGGTACCGGCGCACCCGCCCCGCGACCGACGGATGTCGACCGCGGGGGAGGGAGTTTCCGGGTCGACGGAGATGGACCGGGTCAGGCCGCCCGGCGGACCTCGTCGTCGAGGCCCGTGACCGTCCAGCGATGGGATCGGTGGTGGTAGGTCAGCGACAGGCGCGCGACCGCGGTCTCGACTTCGAAGAGCGTCCGGGGACCGGTGATGACCGGATACGCCGCCGCTTCCTCACGAACGGCGGCGAGCCGTGTGACGTGGAGGCGCTGATCGCCCCAGGTGATCTCGCGGGGGGACCCATCGATCCACCCGGTGCGGACGTGGACCTGGACCGGTTCGACACGAGTGAATGCCATCTGGATGACTCCTCTTCCTGGACCGTCTGCCGATCCGGCTGGGTCATGTCGTCCGGGGCACTCGTCCGACAGAACATCTGTTCGATTGGACCGAAGACTAGACCGAACACTTGTTCGATGTCAAGGGTCGTCGGACGGAATGTCGTCGCCCTCTGTGACAGCTCTGGTGTCACGATCGTCGCCGTCCACGTCGGCTGCAGGATCCGATGGCATCCCTCGGGCGCGGCGATCGAGCGGGTTGCGCGGATCACGCTCGAACGGCGCCGGCAGCCCGGCACCCAGGAGGCGAGCTCGGGTGACGGCGTCTTCGCCGAACCGTCGGCGCACCGCGTCCGCGGCCTCGGTGGCACGGCGTCGCTTGGGGTCGTCGGCACTGAACATCGCGAGCTGTTCGCGCTCGCCGAGATTGGACGCGGTGACGCCGAGGAGCCGGACCCGGATCCCGCGCAGCTCGGGTCGCGCCAGCTCGAGGGCGACCCGGTAGATCGGTTCGGTCATGTCGGTCGGCTCGACGAGCGTGCGCTGCCGCGTCAGGGTGCGAAAGCTCGTGTCGCGGATCTTCACCGTGATCGTCCCCGCACGCACCCCAGCCGAGCGCAGACGGCCGGATACGCCTTCCGACATCGCAAGCAGCGTCCGTTCGATGATCTCGCGATCGGTCGTGTCCACGTCAAAGGTGTGTTCGTGGCCGACGGACTTCGCCGGATCGCCGTCGTGGACCGGATCCGCGTCGATGCCCTGCGCCCGCTCGATCAGCGATGCCCCGTGCTTGCCGAACCGGCGCACCACGACGTCGGGTGGCAGCGCGGCAAGGTCGCCGATCGTCCGGACCCCGAAGTCCGCGAGTGCGGCACCGGTCCGCTCCCCGACCCCCCACAGCCGGCTGATCGGCAGCGGCGCCAGGAACGCGGCTTCGGTGCCGGGCGCGACGATCACGAGCCCGTCGGGCTTCCGGAGGTCCGAGGCGACCTTGGCCACGAGCTTGGTGGTCGCCACCCCGACCGACGCCACGAGGCCGACCTCGCCACGAACCTCGTCCTTGATGCGCCGCGCGATCGTCGGGCCGTCACCGAACAGGTCGTAGGTCGCCGTCACGTCCAGGAACGCCTCGTCGATCGAGACCGGCTCGACGAGGGGCGTGAACCGGCGAAGCACCGCCATCACGTCCCGACTGGCGATCTGATAGCGGCGGCCATCGACCGGCACGAACACCCCTTCGGGGCAGCGGCGGCCGGCCTCGCGCAGCGACATCGCGGAGCGGACCCCGAACACGCGGGCCTCGTAACTCGCGGCCGAGACGACGCCGCGGTCCGTCGGGCTGCCACCGCCCACGATCACCGGGCGACCCCGCAGCTCCGGATGGTCGCGCTGCTCGACCGACGCGAAGAAGGCATCGAGGTCGACATGGAGGATCGTGCGGTGGGTCACGCTCGCTATCATCGCCCCACCGTGGTCGATGTCACCGTCCGATGCTGAGTGCCCTCGCGTCGCTGACGCTATTCGCCGCGATGAGCACGCTCGGGATCGCGCTGCTCGTCCGCTATGCGCGCCACCTGACGCCGCTCGAGCAGTTCTCGTACGGCGCGCCGCTCGGGATGGTCGTCGGGACGCTCGCCCTCGTTCCGGTCTCGACGCTGTTCGGGTTTTCCGCGGTCGGTTCGGTCGGCGTCGCCGTCGTGTGTGTCGTGGTCGCGGCTGTCCTCCTGCGACGCTCCCCGGCGATCGCCCGTCCGGATCTGCGTCACGTCTCGTGGCTCCCGACGGTGGTGATCGGGGCCTTCGCGGCACGCTGGGCGATCTTCTGGCGCGATGCCCTGACCCTCGGTCCGGACGGTCTGTTCGCGGGGCACATCAACATCTGGGGCGACTGGCCGGTCCATCTCGGGATCGTCAGCTCGTTCGTGTACGGCGCGAACTTCCCGCCTGAGCATCCGCGGTTCGCCGGCCATGCGTTCGGCTATCACTACCTCAGCGACATGACCGCCGCGACCGGGGTCACGCTCGGTATGGACCCGGGTGGCGCGTTGGCCCTGCACAGCTACGTCCTGTGCGTGCTGGTCGCGATCGGGCTCTATGCCTTCGCGCGACGTCTCACGCGTGACCGTGGCGCCGCGACCCTCGCCCTGGTGCTCTTCCTGCTCGGCGGCGGTCTCGGCTGGCTCGCGACGGCCGCGGCCGTGGATCAGACGCATGACCTCATCGGGACCCTCACGACGATGGCCTGGGAACGCCACGTCAAGGACACGTTGAACATGCAGTTCGTCAACATGTTCTTCGGGTTCATGGCCTCGCAGCGCGCGTTCCTGTACGGCTTGCCGCTTGCGTTCGCGATCGTCTCGACCCTGCTGGTCGCCGTCCGACGCGCCGACGTCCGGCTGTTCGTCCTCGCCGGGGTCATCGCGGGTCTGCTCCCGCTCGCCCACCTCGGGACGCTGCTCGCCCTCGCGATCGTCACGCCGTTCCTGTTCCTGCTCTTCCCGTCGCGAGCATGGCTCGCCTTCTTCGCCGTCTGGATGGCGATCGCCGTGCCGCAGCTCCTGCCCCAGCTCGGCGGTGGCTCCGGCGCGCTGGCGTCCACCCGGATCCAGCTCGGTTGGGTGTCGGCACCCGATGCGTGGCCATGGTTCTGGCTCAAGAACCTCGGCTGGTTCGTCCCGTTGCTCCTTGCCGGTCTGGCCGCCAGACGCGTGATGCCGGAACGCGCGCACCGCTTCATGTGGGCCTTCATGTCGCTGTTCGTCGCCGTCAACGTCGCCGTGTTCCAGCCATGGGACTGGGACGATCACAAGCTGCTGGTGTACTGGTTCCTGGCGGTCAGCGTGGTCGTGGCGGCGCTGCTGGCGCGCGTCTGGCGGCGGCATCCCGACCTTGGCGCGCGGACGCTCGTGGCGGGCGTCGTCGTCTCGATGGTGCTCTCGGGGGTCCTCGAGGACATCGGCACGCTCCAGGGCCAGAGTCGCTACCGGATGCTCACCGCCGACCAGGTGACGCTCGCGGCCGAGGTCCGAGCCCGGACCGATCCGAACGCGCTCTTCATCAGCGGCATGGAGAACCACGACCCGATCGCGATGCTGACCGGTCGGCGGATCTATGTCGGCTACGCGAACTGGCTCTGGACCGAGGGGATCCCGTACGAGGAACGGACGGCCGAAGCGCTCGCGATCTACCGGAACGCCCCGGGGAGCGAGGCACGGCTGGCCGCCAGAGGCATCGACTACGTCGTCATCGGTCCGCACGAACGCGACCAGCTCGGCGCCGATGAGGCGGCCTTCAAGGCTCGATATCCGGTGCTCGTCCAGGTCGGCGACTGGACCGTCTACGACGTGCGGGACGCCCACCCATGACGGTCCTCGGCATCCTGATCCTCTGGCCGTTCCTGTTCGCCGTTCCGGGCTGGGTCGTCGTTCGACGCGTGGCCCCGGATCTGCCCGCGCCCGGGGCTGTGGGCGTGGCCGTCGTCACGAGCGTCTTCCTGTCCGCCCACCTGGTCGACGTCGTCGCCCGCGTCGTCGGGTTCGGCTGGCCGGCCGTGGTCGGCTCGGTGGTCCTGCTCGCCCTTGCGACGTTCGGGTTCGCCCGACTTCGTCATCGGTGGCTCGCGCCGCTCACACGCCCGACCCTCGCCGGGATCCGGGCCACGCTCGTCGAGGATGCCGGCGCGTGGCTCCTGGCGCGTCGTCATGGGATCGCTGGTCGCGGTCGTCCTGTTCGGCAACGGCTGGCACGAGACACCCGATGGCTGGGTGTCGGGCGGATGGGACTGGAGCGACCTGCTGGTCCACGTGGCGATCGGGTCGAGCATCCTCCACGGCAACTTCCCACCCGAGGTCCCGTACTTCGCGGGGGAGCCGCTCACCTACCACTGGTTCGCCGACTTCCATGGCGCGATCGCGTCGACCGCCGGCGGGGTCGATCTGATCTCCGTCTACTTCGCCACGAGCGCGCTGTTCGCCGGGGTGATGGCACTCGTCGTGTGGGCGCTCGCGCTCCGACTCACCTCGGATCGTCGGGTCGCGTTGATCGCGACGGTCCTCGTGGGTCTCGGCGGCGGGATGGGCTGGATCCGGCTCGTCCTCGACCTGGTCAGCGGCGCTGGCGATTTCGCCACCCTCATCGGCACGCACCCATACGACAACAACTGGCTCGATACGTGGCCGTTCTTCCGGATCGCCTCGGTCCTCGGGACCGGGTTCTTCCCGCATCGGGCGTCGACGATCGGGCTGCCCGGTCTCGTATCGATCGTGCTGCTCGTGACGACCTGTCTCGGCCGGCGACCGGCCGGCGTCCTCCTCGCGGGGCTACTGGCGGCCCTCCTCGCACCGTTCCACTTCTATGCGTTCCCCGCGAGCTATCTCATCGTCGCCATCTACGTCGTGACCACGGGAGCGTGGCGCGCCCCGACGGTCGGCCGCGATGCGGTCCTGTTCCTCGCCCCGATGGTCCTCGCACTTCCGTTCATCGCGGACGCGGTGCTCCAGCAGGGTGCGACCGGCGGCTTCAAGTTCGTGCCCGGATGGGGCGAGGCGCGGTTCGAGGACGGCCCGCTCGCGGTCCTGTTCTTCTACGCGACCAACCTGGGCGTGCCGTTCGCGCTGGCGATCGTCGCGGCCGTCGTCAGCCGGGACCTGCCGAACCGCTGGTTCCTGGTCGCCTGGATGGCGATCCTCTTCATCGTGCCGAATGTCGTGCTGGTGAGCGCGGTGGAATTCGACATGAACAAGTACTTCCAGATGATGTGGATCGCGGTGGCGATCCTCGCCGCCTGGCTCATCCACCGATGGGCGACCATCCCCATCATCCTGGTGCTCGCGGTGTCGGTCATCTCACCGCTGCTGGTGGCGTGGTGGCACCTCAACGACCCGTCCGTCGCGCTCAGCCCCGGTCAGGAGCGCGCCGCTCATTGGATCGAGGCGAACACGCCGGAACGCTCCGTCTTCATCACCGATGCGTTCATCAACAGCCCGGTCGACCTGGCCGGACGGCTGCGGATCCTGACCTTCCCGCCGTATGTGTCCAACCTCGGATACGACCCGGCACCGCGCGAGACCGACACGAAGACGATCTACTGCGATGGCCCGGACGCCGCGGCCGAGATCATGGCCCGCTACCACGCGACCTATGTCCTCTCGACCGGCGGGGACCCCGGGTGCGACGGCGTCGAGACGAACTTCGGGGAGAGCCCGCGGTTCGAGACCGCCTATGACGAGGATGGCGTGTTGATCTGGCGGCTCACGCCCTGACCGACCGTGCGTCGGCGCCTCTTGAGCGCGTCGTCAGCCCTTGGGCTCGACGATGATCGTGACCTCCGGGGTCATGCCACCGAAGACCTTGATCGCCACCTTGTAGGTGCCGAGCGACTTGAGCGGCTCCTCGAGGTCGATCTTGTGGCGGTCGACCTCGATCCCGCGTCGCGCCAGGGCGTCGGCGATGTCCTTGGAAGTGATGGAGCCGTAGAGCTTCCCGCCCTCGCCCACCTTCACGCCCATGGTCAGGGTCGTGCTGGCGATACGGGTCGCGGCGATCTCGGCGTCCTCGCGTTCGCGCTTGCGCTTGTCCTCGCGACTCGCGATGTCGTGCTGCCACGCGCGATAGGCACCACCGGCGGCCGGAACGGCCAGGGCCTTGGGGATGAGGTAGTTCGTGGCGTAGCCGTCGGCGACCGCTTTCATCTCCCCGCTCTTCCCGAGCTTGGGGACGTCGCTCGTCAGGATGACCTTCACGCGTTGGGATCCTCCCTGGTGATCCAGGACCGCACGCGCGGCCCCAGACCGAGTTGTCGAAATGTCTCCGTCGCCGTCGAGATGAGGACGGGGACCCGGCGGATGGTCCGCCGGACCGGGCCCGGCGTCAAGCGCCGGATCTGGGCGATGTCCTGGTCGTACTCGGAACGCGGGATCCCGAGCTCGTCGAGCTTCTCTCGAAGCAGGTCCTCCGGGACCCCATCGAGGAAGATCTCGACCGCAAGGACCACGACCACGAGGTCGTCGAGGCCACCGATGATCGGGACGTCGTCCGGGATGATGTCCCGCCCGAGGACCACGTAGCCGGCAGCACCGGCCAGCAGCGCCTTGCGGGCCATGGGCATCCGGTCGTCGGTCACGAGGGCCGTCACGAGTCGGGCGTAGATCGGCAGACGCGAGGCGACGGGCAGGAATGCCATGAGGGACAGCGCGCGCGTCATCCCCATCATGCCGATCCCACGCCGGCTCGAGACCTTGCTGGACCTGATCGTCGTGCGCGCCATCGCGCCGCGTCCTCCTCGGTTCGGCCCCGGAGTCTACCAGCGTTCCCCGCCGGCCCAGCCGACCTCGCCTCACCCGCACCGGGGTCGACGTCCCTTGACATCGAACGTCCGTTCGGTATCATGGACCCCCAAGGAGGCGCGAGTGACCAAACACGACGCCGAACGCAAGCTCAAGATCCTCGACTACATCGCGGCGACCCTTCGCGCGCGCGGCTATCCGCCGTCCGTTCGCGAGATCGCGCGCGCGGTCGGGCTGGCCTCGACGTCCGCGGTCCACCACCACCTCCAGATCCTCGAGCGGGAGGGTTACCTGGAACGTGGAGCCGCCCAGTCGCGAGCGATCAGGCTCACGCCGACCGCGGCCCTTCGACTCGGGCTGACCAGCGAACTCGTGCCACAGTCGACGGCAGCGGAAGCTCGCGTGCTCCCGATCATCGGGGAGATCGCGGCCGGCGGTCCGATCGAGGCGTATCAGGACGCATCGGAGACGCTCGCGGTCCCGGACATCCTCGCACCCAGTGGGGATGCCTACGTCCTCAAGGTCCGCGGCGACTCGATGATCGAGGCCCACATCGCGGACGGGGACTTCGTCCTCATCCGACCACAGAGCACGGCCCGCAACGGCGACATCGTCGTGGCACAGGTCGAAGAGAACGCCGTGACGCTGAAGCGTTTCTTCAAGGAGAAGGACAAGATCCGACTCCAGCCTGCCAATCCGGCCTACCCCGCCCAGATCTATGACGACGTGCGGATCCAGGGCAAGCTCATCGGCGTCATCCGGCGCCTCGACTAGCGTTCCCGATCTCGCCCCATCGGGGGCGTCGCCCTACTTATCCACGGACTCGTCCACATCGGGCCCACATGACGGGCGAATCCGTGGATGGCTCGCCGTCGATCGGGTGCCTTTGGTGAGGGTCCACCGCCTACAGCACGGACAATGACGCCCCCAACCCCCGTCGGAGTCCCAACGACCTGTGATCGACCGTCTGCCGCCCCAGAGTCTCGAGGCCGAGCAATCGGTCCTTGGCGCCATCCTCATCGATCGCGATGCCGTCATCGAGGTCGCCGAGTTCCTCCGCCCGGAGGACTTCTACCGGCAGGCCAACGGTCGGATCTACGGGGCGATCCTGGATCTCTTCGAGCGCCGCGAGCCCATCGACATCGTGACCGTGGCGGAGTCGCTCGAGCGGCGTGAGGAGCTCGAGGCGATCGGCGGCCGGGCGTATCTCTCGGGTCTGTCCAACGAGACGCCCACGGCGGTCCACGCGGTCCAGTACGCCCGGATCGTCGAACGCAAGGCGGTCCTGCGCAATCTGATCGGTGCCGCTGGCAAGATCGCCAGCATCGCCTACGAGGACCCGGCCGAGATCAGTGAGGCGGTCGATCGCGCCGAGGCGGAACTGTTCGCGGTCAGCCAGAAGCGGATCGATGTCGGGTTCAGCCCACTCAAGGCCCTGCTCCACGATGCCTACGATCGACTCGACTACCTCCACGCCCACCGTGGCGAGATCAGTGGCGTCCGAACCGGGTTCAACGACCTCGACACCCTGACGACCGGGCTCCAGAAGAGCGACCTCGTGATCGTCGCCGCTCGACCATCGGTCGGCAAGACGAGCTTCGCGCTCAACATCGCCGAGCATGCCGCCGTGAAAGAGCGCAAGAGCGTCGGGGTGTTCAGTCTCGAGATGAGCAAGGAGCAGCTCGTCCTGCGCCTGCTGTCCAGCGTCGCCAATATCGACTCGCAGCGTCTGCGCACGGGCTTCCTCGAGGAGCTCGACTTCGCGCGGATCGCCCCGGCCATGAATGCCCTGTCCGAAGCGCCCATGTACATCGATGACACGCCAAACATCTCCGCGATGGAGCTTCGAACGAAGGCTCGCCGACTCCAGGCCGAAGCCGGTCTGGACCTCGTGATCGTCGACTACCTCCAGCTCATGCAGGCCACCACCACCAACCGCGACGCCAACCGCGTCCAGGAGGTGTCAGAGATCTCGCGCGGTCTCAAGGCCCTCGCGCGCGAACTCAATGTGCCGGTCATCGCGCTCTCCCAGCTGTCACGACAGCCGGAGATGCGCGAGTCCAAGGAGCCCCGGCTGTCCGACCTGCGCGAGTCGGGTGCCATCGAGCAGGACGCGGACCTCGTGATGTTCCTGTGGCGAGACAAGGAACGCACCGGTGAAGAGGGCGACTCGGATGGCGAGGTCATCAAGCTCAAGCTCGCCAAGCATCGCAACGGTCCGACGGGTGAAGTGGACCTCTGGTTCAAGAAGAAGCAGACGCGCTTCGTCAGTTACGCCGGCGAGCGCTACGCCGAGGCCGGCTAGCGAGCCGGATCACCCTTCGTATTCGAAGCCGATCTTGACCTCGACGCGATACTCGACGATCTCGCCGTCCTCCACGATCGCCGAGGACTTCACCACCTCGACGCTCTGGATGTTGCGAACCGTCTTCGATGCCGTGGCGACCGCCTGACGCGCGGCGTCACTCCAGGATCGCGGACTCGTTCCGACCATCTCCCGGATGATGATCACCCCCATGGCCGGACCTCCTGCATCGCGATTCGGAGCTAGACGCTCGCCGGGGTGGCCGAGATCGTCCCGGCTCGCACCTTGTCGAAGCATGCGCTGCAATAGACCGGTCGGTCGTTCCGTGGCGCGAACGGAACGACCGCCTGCCCTCCACAGGCGCCGCAGACCGCAGCATGGAACTCACGCGGGCCGTCGGTCGAACGAGCCTGCTTGGCGACCGCCCGGCATGACGGGCAGCGTTGCGGATCGTTCGTCAGCCCCTTGCTGACGTAGAAGGCCTGTTCGCCGGCCGAGAACGTGAAGCCCTCGGCGCAGTCGCGACAGGTCAGCGTTCGGTCCTGGTACACCCTCTCCAGACCCTCCATGGCTCGGGACGTCGTGAACCTGGGAGCTCGTCCGCAAGACCTCGGGACCGGCGCAGGGCGCACTTGACTGGGATGCGCGCTCGGTCGGGCCCGGGCTCGAGGCCCGGAACTCATTCCGGTGAAGATACGCGCGCCGTCAAGACCCTCCAGGGGTCCGGATGCACCCTGCGGAACCGCATCGCACTCGCTACCGTCGAGGACGCCATGACCACCCTGCTTCGCCCCGCCCTGCTCGTCGTCGTCGTTCTCACCGCCGTTGCCTGCTCGACCGCCGGGACGGGAGGATCACCCGGGACCACCTCGGCGAGTCCGTCAGCCGCGCCGTCCGCGGTCCCACCGAGCTCCGTCGAGCCCAGCAGCGCGCCGGTCGGCGCCATCGAGCACGCCACCGGGTCCACCGATGTGCTCCTTCGATATGAGAACGGCGGCGGGTTCGTGGCTCCGTCGTTCCTCGCGACCCAGGCGCCGATCTTCACGTTGTACGGCGATGGCATCGTCGTCTTCCGGAACCCGGCGCTGGAGCCACCCGCAGCCCAGGGTTCGGTCTATCTCCAAGGGCCATTCCGCACCGCGAAGCTCGATGAGTCGCAGATCCAGGACGTCCTCGCGTCGGCGCTCAGCGAAGGCGGGCTCGGCGTCGCGCGGCCCAACTACGAGAACAACCAGGTCTCCGATGCCTCCACCGCGATCTTCACCGTGAACGCGGGTGGACTCAAGAAGACCGTGTCCGTCTACGCACTCGGGATGGATGTCGAGGGTGGCGCCGATGCGCCGGCCCGGACGGCGTTCCAGCGTCTCGCCGATCACCTCGGCAACTTCGACGCAGGCGGCACGATCGCGACCGATGTCTATGCGCCGACCGCCTATCGAGCCACCCTGATGGAAGGGCAGCCAGCCCCCGACCAGATCGCCTGGCCATGGGACGACCTCACCCCCAAGGACTTCGTCTTTCCGGCCGATCCCAACATGTTCCAGTTCGCCTCTCGTGCGATCACGCCGGCGCAGGTCGACGCCCTGGGTCTCAAGGACGTCCAAGGCGGCTTCCAGGGTCTGACGATCGCGTCGCCCGACGGCGCCAAGGTGTATTCGTTGTCCCTTCGCCCATTGCTGCCCGGCGAGACGGAGTAACGCCGCGGGGGTCGCAGCTAACCGGCTGGTAAGCCGGCATCGGCACCATGCCGCGCATGGCACTGCCGGATCCACCCGTTGACATGCGCCGCGACCGCTCTCTATCGTTCGCGCCGCCCGACGGGCAACGACTGAACCATCCATCTGGCGATCGCCGGCCGGTCCCCGTCGGCCCGGGCCGACCGTCGTTCGCCGCCGCACAAGCCAGCGGAGCCCACCGCGACGACGTGAGCGGCTTTCCGATCCAGTACGCGAAGGTCCAGCCTCCGCCGCTGCGCGAGGAGACCCTCGCACGCCATCGGCTCCTCGATTGGCTGGCCGCCAAGATCCACCATCGCGTGATCCTGGTCCTCGCCGATGCCGGTTACGGCAAGACGACGCTCCTGGCCGACTTCGCCGGACGGACTCGTCTCCGGACGATCTGGTATCGGCTCGATGAGGACGATCGCGACTGGATCTCGTTGCTCAACCACCTCGTCGCCGCGGGCCGGGAAGCCGATCCGGACTTCGCGCCGACCACGCGCGCGATGCTGGCCGACACGAGCCTCCCAGGGCCGACGCGCGACGCGATGATCGATATCTTCATGCGCGAGCTGAAGGGCATCGCCCCGCAGGGTGCCGTGCTGATCTTCGACGACTTCCATCTCGTGGACGAGTCGCCGGACGCCCAGTTGATCGCCCGCGAACTCGTCGCTCGAGCGCCGGAGCGGCTCTCGATCGTGTTCGCCAGCCGACGCGCGCCGGAGATCCCGATGTCGAAGCTTCGAGCGACCGGGGAAGTCGCCGAGCTGTCGACCGACGACCTTCGGTTCGACGCTGACGAGACCGCCAGTCTCTTCCGCGACACCTACCACCGCACGCTCGAGCCCGATGTCCTCGCCGACGTCGCCGCCAGGACCGAAGGTTGGGCCGCGTCACTCCAGCTCGTCCACGCGGCCCTGCGCGATCGCTCGCCTCGTGAGATCCGCGGCTTCGTGCGCAGCCTGACGGGCGGCGACCATGAGCTGTACGGCTACCTGGCCGAGGAGGTCGTCGGCGATCTCCCGACCGATCTCCAGGAATTCCTGATGCGGACGTCGATCCTCCAGGTCGTGAACCCGGAGTTCGCCGAGGTCGCCACGGGCCTTGATGCCCCGACCGTCGCCAGACTCACCGCCGCCGCTGAACACGTCACGCTGCTCGGACGTCGCGCGCGCGGCCCACGCAACGAGTTGCGCTACCACCCGCTCGTGCGCGAGTTCCTCGAGGCTCGCCTCAAGAAGGAGGTCGGCGAGTCAGGCGTCCGCGACCTCCACAGAACCGTGGCCACCTACGCCGAAACCCGCGACTGGCGCATCGCGGCCCACCACCTCTCATCCGCGGGAGACTTCGCTGAACGCGCGAAGATGTGATCGAGCTGCGTCCAAGGGCATCATCGGCCGTGGCGAGTATCTCGTCGCGGCGCCCGTACTTGGCGAGCCTGTCCGAAGTTGAACATCGAGCCAGCTTCGAGGTCGTCCTCTCTCGGCGCGACTTCAAACTCGGCAACGTCCAGACAGGGCGCTAGCTCGCGCTGAACACGCGGTGCGCCTTGATCCATCTTCCGAACTCGCGATGGCCAACCTCGCGTCGCAACACGTGAATGCCGGTAACCTGGAGGAGGCGGCGGAGTGGGCGCGGCACCTGCTCAGTCAGCCTGGCGACGAGGAGATTCGAGGCATCGCCGCGGGAATTCTGACAATCCTCCGAAGCCTCGGTTGACGGTGATGTCTTCGATAGCAATCGAGGAATTCGAGAAGCTCGCGGCAGATCAGCAGCAGTGCCGGGTATGCGCACTTCGAAGGTGTCATCAACTCAACCTCGCCGAGGCCTATCGAGGCCTGCGGGAGACATCGCAGACGCTCGAACATCCGCGCAGCCCTGGCCGATGACTTCCTCGATGTCAGAGTTCGGCGGTCGCGGAGCTTTCAATCGCTCGCGCAATCGCTGGCTTGGGCGCATGCACATCTCAGGCGACCTTGAGCCGGCAGGATCGCGAGCTCGAGTCTCGCGTGAGCGACGACAACTCCGTCGATTCGAGCCGACGTGCTGATTGAGGCGGCTGAACTCGAAGCCTTCTATGGCGACTCCGAGTCGCCGCTGACTGCTCTCGTGGACAGTCATCGTTTGGCGCTGACGAATTCGACGAGCCCGAACGGGACGACCCCGATCGCTGCGTACTCGAAGTCCGGAACGGCCGTACCGGATCAGGCGAAGCCGGTCCTGGACCGAAGTCGACTTCGAACGGCCGACTGGCCGCATTGGACACAAGTCACAGGCGCTAGCAGTTCGTGCCCACGCCATCTCGTTGACCTGCGCCGTCCGAGGCGCTGCCGCGATCGCGGTTGACGCCAAGCGTAGCGCGAGCGCAGTCAGTTGGGCACCTGGATTGCCTACTGCGAGACTCTCGAAGCAATCTCCGAGGCAGTCCGACGAAGCCCTGCAATCGATATGTTCCGTCTCACGCAGCGGGTCGGGGTTGGACCGCTTTCGTACGTGGCGGAGCTGGTCTGCGATCGAATGCAGAGCTCGGTGAACCGCGAGATGGCGATAGCTGTCCGCAGAGGCGCTACGACGACCACGACGATGGCGTCCCGCCCTCGGTTCGACGTCGATCGAAACGGCCCACGGCGACAATCGCGGCGGCTCGACTGCTCGAGCAAGTCGGCGAAGCCGAGGACGTTTCTCGATTGCGAATGGTCGGTCAACGGTTCCGCGGCAAGCCGGACTTTGAACTCGGTCGCACCCTTTCTCGCCGGATTGCACCGCGGATCTTCGTGGAAGACCAAGGACGCGTCGCCATTCGAGTAGGCGGTCGTCTCGTCGAAGGAGCGTCCATCCGAAGGAAAGTGCTGGCCCTGCTGTGCTTTCTCGTCTCACGTCCGCGCGGCGCAGCAACTCGCGACGAGGTCATGGACGCACTTTGGCCCGAGTTCGACCCGCCCGATGCCCTCAATTCACTCAACCAGACCGTGTACTTCCTTCGTCGCGTCTTCGAGCCAGGCTACAAGGACGACCTATCTCCTGGCTATGTAAGACACGAGTCCGACGTGCATCTGGCTCGACACCGAGCTCGTCACGTCGCGAAGTCAGCGATGTCTTGCCTTGATCCGAGCCATGCCCGGCCACCCTGGCCCCAATCTGGTTGCGGACCTTTCCGCCGAGTACCACGGCCCGTTTGCGCTCGACTTCGCATATGAGGAGTGGGCCGGCACCTACCGCTCCTCGTTGCACGCCTCGTACCTCCAGGTGATCGAGACGGCTGTGGCAGCCGACATCGCAGGCGGTCACTTCGCGCGGGGCATTGACCTTGCCCGCCGAGCCCTGGAGTTCTCGCCGGAAGCTGATCAGATTGAGTTGTCGCTGCTGCGACTTCTATCGTCTGAATGGCTCTCACTCCGCAGCGGCCGAGCAGTACATCCACTACGCAACGCGGCCAACGCGAGACCTTCGGAATTGAGCCTCCCTCCCTCGATTCGTTGTAGGGATAGGTAAGGTGCCGTATTGACCGGGTCGGTCCGGCATCCCTATAGTCCGGCAACTTCGTGGTACTTCGGTACTAGGAAGCACTGTCAAGACGCTCGGACGCGCTGAAGCACCACCTGAAATGGGCACTTAGGGTGGGGCGGAGCGAGTAGTGCAACCGACCGGCCAATGAGTCTGGTCGGTTTTCGTGTTTCCTTCGGGAGGCACGAGGGCCGCAAAGGAGGATCGAGCGTGACTGCCGAGTCCGCTAAGGCGTGGACCGCCAGTTCAGCCAAGGCCTGGTAGCGAACCAGAGCCGTGAAGGCAAGGTTGGTGCGAATCGCGTTGCGCTTTCGAGCGTCGCGATGATCGCACTCGCAGGTGGAGCTTCTCTTAGGGGCTTCTAGTACGTTGGTCCCATTACCCGCTCGTCCGCTCCAGGGCATAGAGTTCAGGTAGTGGACCGCGAATGAGGCAATCGATGCCGAAGTCCCTCAAGCTCTACATCGCTGGAGTCGTGGTCCTGAGCGCGGTTGCGCTCGTGGCTGCGACTCTTGTGTTTCCGGTTGATCCGGCGATTGCGACTTCCGCTTAATGGAACCGGCCGCTCCGCCGACCAAGTTCAACGATTGTCTCGGGCATCGCTTTCTGGACATCCTGACCTCGTTCTCGGGTCGGCCTTGCCGGTGAGGCTGCCTCGAGGCACCAGCAGGCCGTCGCGATTGCACCAATCCTGGCTGCAATGTTCCTCGGCGGACCGGCGGCGGCGGGCTGGGTCGCCGCCATCGGCACCACCGAGATCCGCGAGCTCCGTGGACGGTTCCCTGGTATGGCACGTCTCGCCAACCATGCCGGCCTCGTCTTCCCGGCTGTTGTCGCCGGGGCAGTCCGCGAGCGTCCTGCTGCGACTTCCTGGTGGAGCAGGTGGCGACTTTCCATCGCGATGATGGTCGGCCCGGATCTTCCTACGTCTTCAATCTTGCGACTGGTCTCCGACTTCCTGGCTCTCGGATCGGACCAGCGGCTCGCGAGGTCTTCGTCGGTGACCTTCGCGGAATCGCGGGCAAGCGTGGTCGCCCTGGCGCCGTTGGCTTGGTTGATGGCGGTCATCTATGGCGTGCAGTGGTGGGCGACGGCGCTCTTCGCGGTGCCGCTGTACTCGACTCGGTTGGCCTACCAGCGGTTCGTCGAGATGCGCGACATGTTCACGCAGACGATCGGCGCACTGGCTGAGGCCGTCGACAAGCGAGATCCGTTCACGGCGCGCCACAGCCACCGGGTCAAGGAGATCTCCGTCGACATCGGGCGGGTCCTGCGCGTCTCCGATGCCGAACTGGAGGCCCTGGAATGGGGCGGACTGCTCCACGACGTGGGCAAGATCGGCGTGCCTGACCACGTGCTGCTGAAGGCCGATCGACTGACCAGGGACGAGCGGATGATCATGAACTCGCACCCGGTCCTGGGAGCACAGATCATCGCGCCGGTCACGAAACTCGCCCCGGAACTGCCGATCATCCGCCACCACCACGAGTGGTACAACGGCTCGGGCTACCCGGATCGGCTCATCGGCGACGAGATCCCGAAGCTTGCCCGCGTCCTCCATGTCGCCGACGCGTTCGAGGCGATGACGGCCCAGCGCCCATATCGGATGACCCCGCTGACGAGCGAGCAGGCGCTCGCGGAGCTTCGCAAGTTCGCCGGCATCCAGTTCGACCCGGTCGTGGTCGATGCCTTCGTGCGGACCCACCACGTCGATGGCGTCCCGGATGCGGGACGGCTGCCCGAGCCTCGCCAGATCCCGCTCATCTCCCAGGCCGCCGACCGCATGAAGACGGTCCAGACCGACGAAGCGAGCGTGGTCGCCAAGGCGGCCACCGAGCAGGCCTGACAACCACCGGACGCCGCCACGCCGAGCCACCGGCGTCGCATGATGCCGTGGTGCATCCCCACACGACGAGCGCCCGCCGATGATCCTGACCGGGATCGCGATCGGTCTGGTGCTCGGCCTCCTCGCCGGCGGCCGCATCACCAACCTCGGGACCGTCCGGCTGCGATGGGTCCCGCTGCTCATCGTCGCCTTGATCCTGCGGTTCGGGACCGAGTTCCTCCTCAGCAAGGACGTCGCCATCGTCGAGACCCTGCGAGTGGGCCTGCTGGCGACATCGTTCGTCCTGCTGCTGGTGGGGATCTGGGCCAACCGAACCTATCCGGGCATGACGCTGGCGTTCGTCGGGCACGCTCGCGAACGGCCTCGTGATCGTGGCCAACGGCGGCTACATGCCGATCTGGGAACCGAGCCTCACCGCCGCAGGCTTCACGCCGGCCGATGTGTCGTCCGCGATCCACATCATCATCCCGGCCACGCTGGACGCCAGTTTCCTGGTCCACCTTGGACCGCTCGCGGATGTCATCCCGATCCCGTTGCCGATCATCCAGAACGTGGCGTCGGTCGGCGACGTCTTCGTCATGTTCGGGTTGGGCTTCTTCCTCTTCGCGGGCGTGGTCCG
This sequence comes from uncultured Chloroflexia bacterium, assembly GCA_963778805.1. Lineage (GTDB taxonomy): Bacteria > Chloroflexota > Limnocylindria > Limnocylindrales > CSP1-4 > SPCO01. Next base: position 198,911 of record CAVZVT010000007.1, read on the forward strand.
CGCTCAGACCAACCCGGACGGCCCAGTCTCGAGCGGCCTGTCCCCCGCCATGGCCACCGTGGCGTCCCTCCAGCGCCCGGTCGTCCTCGGTGGCGAACGATCCGGCATGTCATCGATCGCCACCGCGCAGATCGAACCTCAACCCGTCGGCGACCGGATCCGACAACACCCGTACGTCCAACTCGCGCTCAACAGCTCGTTCTCGGCGCTGTGGACCGGTCAGCTGATCTCGATCCTCGGCGATCGGATCAACACGATCGCGTTGCTCGCCATCGTCACGACGTCGGCTGGCGTCGTGGCCGGCGCGTTCGCGGTGGTGGTCGCTGCGCTGCCGAACCTGCTTCTTGCGCCGCTGGCTGGAACCTTCGTGGATCGCTGGGACCGCAAGGAGGTCATGATCGTCAGCGACATCCTGCGCGCCGCCCTGGTCCTGCTCATCCCGCTGGCCGTGATCGTCAACGTGATCCTGGTCTACCCGCTGGTCTTCCTGATCACGACGATCTCGATCTTCTTCCGACCCGCTCGCGTCGCGATCCTGCCGCAGCTCGTCGAGGGGGACGAGCTGGTGACCGCCAACTCGGCGATGTGGATCGGCGAGACCATCGGGGATGTCATCGGGTTCAGCCTGGCCGGGCTGTTGGTGGCGATCCTCGGGGCCGCGCTGCCGCTGGCGTTCTGGCTGGATGCCGCCACCTACCTGGCGTCCGCGGTCCTGCTGGCGACGATCGTGGTCCAGCCACAGGCCGAGCGCGAGCCGGACGACGAACACCACTCGGGGTTCGCCGGGTTCTTCGGGGAGATGCGGGACGGCTGGGGGTTCCTCCGCCACGAGCCGACACTCTTCGCGAACACGATCCAGGCGTCGATCGGACAGCTCAGCGTCGGCGTCCTGCTGGCGATCATGTTCGCGTACGCCACCCAGACCTACAGCCAGTCCTCGTTCGGGGCCAGTGGTTCGTATGGCTTCCTCGAGACCGGCGTCGGAGCCGGCAATCTCGTCGGCGGCTTCCTGATCGGGCTGCTCGGAGCCAGGCTCGCGAAGGGTCGAACGATCATCGCGGGATATGTCGGATTCGGGCTGTTCACGCTGTTCATGGCGGTCTCCGGCAACCTGCCACTCGCGATCGGGTTCGGGTTCGGCGCCGGGGTGGCGAACATGGCCTTCATCATCCCGAGCCAGGCGATGTTCCAGCAGCGGACGCCGGCCGAGCTCATGGGACGCGTCGTCAGCTTCCGGTTTGCGCTGGTGTTCGGGATGATGACGATCGCATCCGGGGTGAGCAGCCTGATGCTGGTCTTCCTGTCGGCCGCCGCCGTGCTGGCGATCTTCTCGGTCCTGACGATCGGCGCCGGGTTGGCGGGGTTGCTCGTGCCGGCGATCCGCGACGCGTGAGGGTGGCGAGGTCAAGGCATGGACCGGCGGGCGGTGCGGGCCTTCGGTACACTGGCGCCCGCGTGACGACGATGACCGAACGGCCATCTCCTGGAGTGATGCCACCACATGACTGATCGACCCGAGGGCGCTCCCGACGAGACGCCGATCGAGGCCATCGAAGCCGAGGTTCCGACGCCCGAGCCCGAGGCGGCGGCGGAGCCGGCGGCCGAGCCGACCGAACCGGAGGCGGAGGCGGCGGCGCCCGAGCCGGCCGCGCCGGAGCCGGAGGCGGCGGCGCCCGAGCCGGAGCCCGAGCCTGAGCCCGAGCCCGAGCCTGCGGCGCCCGAGCCCGAGCCTGCTGCGCCCGAGCCGAGCCTGCCGGCGCCAGAGCCCGAACCGCAGCCGGAGGCCGAACCTGCGGCCGAGCCCGAGCCGGAGCCCGAGCCGGAGGCCGAAGCGGAGCCGGAGTCGGAGACCCGAGCCCGAGCCAGACGACGCCCCGATCGAGGAAGCGGTCGTGGCCACCACGGCCGGCGTGGCCGCGACGGGTGCCGCGGCAACCACCGCAACGACGGGCAAGGCCGGTCAGCCGGCCAGGACGTCGGCGGCGGCCCAACCATCGGTGCACATCAAGGACACCGCATCCAAGGTGTTCGTCGTCGCGACGGTCGTGATCTTCCTCGCGATCCTGTTCAACGGCCTGTTCCTCGGGCGCGGCGGGATCATCACGGGTACGCCGACCCCGAAACCCACCGCGGTCCCGACCGCCTCCGCGTCGGCGCCCGCCTCGGCGGCACCATCCGAATCGGCCTCGGCCGCCCCCTCCGCCTCCACCGCGCCGTCGCCATCAGCAGCACCAAGCGCGACCCCCGCCCCGACCCCGACCCCCGCCCCGTCAGCCTCTCCCGTCGCGTCACCGTCGCCGTCCTGAGACATGGCGACGGCCCGCGCGCGGATGGTCACGGACCAGCTGCGCGGCCGAGGCATCACCGATGAGCGGGTCCTCGCGGCGATGGGGACCGTGCCACGCGAACGCTTCGTCGGGGAGGCGAACCAAGGCCGGGCGTACGCGGACGAGGCCCTTGCCATCGGTGCCGGGCAGACGATCAGCCAGCCGTACATGGTCGCCGTCATGACCGAGCTCCTCGCCACCGAGCCCGGCGACCACATCCTCGAGATCGGCACCGGCTCCGGGTACCAGGCCGCGATCCTCGCGACCATCGGGTGCCGCGTGACCTCGATCGAGCGCGACGCCGACCTCGCCGACCTTGCTCGCGAGCGTCTCGACGCGCTGGGCTTCGGAGCGTCCATCGAGATCCGGGTCGGTGACGGCAGCCTTGGCGCTCCGGGACGGGGCGCCGTGGGACGGGATCATCGTGACGGCCGCCGCCCCGCAGATCCCGGCACCGCTCCGGGATCAACTCGCGGACGGCGGACGCCTGGTCATCCCGGTCGGCCCGCGCGACCGGCAGATCCTGACCGTCGTCACCCGCCGCGATAACGACTGGCTCGAGCGCCCACACGGCGCCTGCGTCTTCGTCCCGCTCGTGGGCGAAGGCGGGTTCGCGCTCGGTATACTCGGCCCGCCATGACCCACGTCTTCGTCGCCCCGCATCCAGACGACGTCGCCCTCTCCTGCGGCGGCCTGATCGCGAGTCTCCGTGAGCTCGGCCAGACCGTGACGATCATCACCGTCTTCTCCGGTGACGGCGCGTCCGGTGGCCTGACCCCGTATCAGCGTGAAGCGCTCGGGTTCGGTTCGAAGGCGATGTGGCCCGCGACCGAGGCGTTCAATCGAAGCAGCATCCTCGCCGACTGGCCGACCGCCGCGCTCGTCCCGTCGTGGGCGGCCGACGAGGATCGGCTCGAGGCGACCCAGTCCGATGCCGATGCCGCGGCCAAGCGGTTCTGGCAGCGATCGTCGTGGTATCGCCGGGCCAGCGTCCGCAACGAATCGATCGCCGACCAGATGGTCATCGATGACCTGCCCACGCAAGGGGCCGTCTACACCGATGAGGTCATGGTCGCCGCCGCTGCCGGGGAGCTGATGGCGCGGCGGCGCGTCGAGGACGAGCGCTTCGCCTACTTCGCCGAAGCATCGATCGTGTTCCTCGATCTCGCCGACGCGGTCTTTCGCGGCTACGAAGGCGACGACCAGCTTCTTGGCTCGCCACGACCCGACGACACCGCCCCGTACGAACTCCTGAGTCGCGAGATCGCCCGGCTCGAGCCGCAGAAGGTCTACGTGCCGCTTGGCGTGGGCGGGCACGTCGACCACCAGCTCTGTCGCGAGGTCGGGGTGCGTCTCCTCCAGGAGAGTCGCCAGTGGGTGATGCCGGGGCCGGAATACTCGGGCGTCGTGACCTTCTACGAAGACTTCCCGTATTCGTGGTGGACCGACTTCAAGCATCCGGGCGACCTGGGTGCGGACGCGTTCTCCGGGCTTCCCGCGGACGTGTCGATCTCGCCGGTCTTTGCCGATATCACCGATCAGCTCGAGCGCAAGATCATGGGCATCGACCTCTACCAGAGCCAGCTCGAGCGCCTCTTCGATGGCACCAAGGCGATGGCCGACACGGTCCGCTCGTATGGACGCGCGATGGCCGAGCTCGGCGATGTCGATGGCTCGGCCGAACGCTACTGGGTCTCCGGCCGCGTCTGACATGACGGCGGCGTCCGACCGCGGTCGATGGGGCGACCCCGGCCGCGCCCCGCGGCATCTGGCTCCTCGTGGCGGCCCTGCTCGCCATCGCGATCGGGGTAGTCGTCCGGTTGCTGCTCCTGCCCGACGGTCGGGCTCACCGGAGACATCGACCAGTTCGTCGTCTGGGTCCACGGGATCCGAACGCAGGGTCTGCCCAACGCCTACGACCAGAGCCTGACCTTCGGTCCCGTGATGGCCTACGTCTGGGGCCTGCTCGCCGCGGTCCAGCCGGCCTTCCAGACCGTCACCGACTCTTCGGACCCGGCGATCCGGGCCCTGATGAAGGTGCCGGCATCCCTCGCGGACCTGGGGCTGGCGGCCCTCGTGTGGTTCTACCTGCGCGATCGACCCGGCTGGGCGGTGATCGGCGCGGCGGCGATCCTGCTGATCCCGGCCGTCTTCGATGTGAGCGCGTGGTGGGGCCAATACGAGCCGATCTACCTGCTCTCGGCCCTCACCGCGACGATCCTCGCCGCGCGCGGGCACAACCTGTGGGCGGCCGCGGCGCTCGCCGTTTGCGTCATGACCAAGCCGCAGGCCGTTCCGTTCCTCGTGCCGTTCGCGGCCTGGTTCTGGGCGACGGGCGGTCTTCGCGGGTTCCTGCGCGCGGCGGTCACCGGGGTCGTCGTGATCGCGCTCCTGTGGCTCCCGTTCCTCGCGGCGAACGGCCCGATCAACTACCTCCACAACCTCGCGCAGTACCAGGGCGAGATCTTCAACATCCTGTCGCTGCGGGCGTGGAACCTGTGGTGGCTGATCCAGTCCTCGCTCGCCAACGGTCAGTTCGTGGCCGATGACATCGCGTTCCTCGGCCCGATCACGTTGCGCTGGGTCGGTCTCGGGATCACGGCCGTGCTCGAACTCGTCATCGCGATCGCGATCCTGCGCGATCCCCGGCCACGGACGCTCATCCTGGGTCTTGCCGCATCGACCCTGGTGGTCTTCACCTTCATGACCACGATGCACGAGCGATACGCCTACGGGGCGATCGTGTTCCTCATGCTGCTGCTCCCCGACGTGCGGGTCCGATGGGTCGCGATCGCCTTCGGGGTCGTCTTCTCGCTCAACCTGCTGGCCGCCGCGCCGCCGACACCGGAGATCGGGACGCTGCTACCCGTCGATGGGGCGCTCGGGATCGCCGGGTCGATCGCGATGATCGCGATCACGGTCGCGACGCTGTGGCTGCTGACCCACGACGAGACCGTCGCGGCGTCCGTCAGCGGCGGAGCATCCGGGCGATCCACGCCGGTTGCGCCCGACCCGTCGCCCACGCCACCAGCGGCGCCAGCATGAGCGGCACGGTCGGCGCGTTGTAGAGCAGCGACACGTCGGAGTTGCGAACGACGGCAAGCCAGTCGAACCAGACCGGCAGGAACACCAGCGAAGCGACTCCGAGCAGGACGAGCGCGATCCACCAGCGGCGATCCCGGATGCCGAGGAGGGCGATCGGGGCGAACGTCGGCTTGGCGAACACGAAGACGAACGGCCAGCGCCAGATCGTCCCGGCAGCGATCGCCGCCACGATCCACATCGATGGGTTGCCGAAGATGTAGACGTTGAGCGACTTCTCGAGGGCCAGGCAGGTCGTGATGACGACCCAGGCCCACAGCGGCGGGCGATGCCAGGCCAGGCCGTACGCGAGGACCGCGATCGGGATCGCCCACCACAGGACGGCCGGGAGCCAGATGAACGGCACGAAGAGCAGGAATGCCGTCGGCGGGTACAGGATCGCGCCGTTGCCGATCTCGTACGGACCGGCCAACTGCCACGGCAGGTAGGGCGTCCCGGTATCGAGCAGGCGTTGCGCGGCCTCGACGTGCCAGCGGTAGTCGAGACCGAAGGACGGGTTCCCGAGGTTGACGCCGATCGCGACGATCATCCACACGATCTCGAGCCCGATGATCGTCAGCGCGACGACTCGGCCGATCTGCCTACCCCGCGACGCCACGATCCCCTCGGGCTCGCCAGCCCGTCAGTCGGCCTCGGAGCGCCACCCAGTACCAGTGCAGGTAGTTGGGCAGCCACTTCCGAAGCTTGAAGTTGCTCTGGCCGGCCGTCCGGTCGCGCCAGGTGGTCGGCACCTCGGCGACGCGTCGATGCTCGAGCGTGGCCTTGACGGTCAGTTCGAGGGCGAGTTCGAAACCGGCCGTGCTCTCGATCGTCACGCTGTCGAGGAAGCGGCGCGAATACAGCTTGAAATTGTTGGTCGGGTCATGCGTGGGGACGCCACCGAACCAGTGGAGCGTGAGACCGGCGATCCGGCTCAAGGTCCGCTTGATGAGCGGCCCGCCGACCTGCCCGCCACCGCGCATGTAACGCGAGGCAGCCACGACGTCCGCACCACCGAGCGCGAGCTTGACCATCGGATCAACCACGTGCGGCTCATCGGAGCCGTCCGCCATCGAGATGAGGACGTACGGCGCGGTCGTGCCGGCGATCCCGGCCTTCATGGCGTTGAGCACCCCGCGACCGAGGTCATTGCGCAGACCGCGCAGGCCGGGGATCTCGTTCGCGAGCCGCGCGATGACCGGCACGGTCGTGTCGCCATCGAAGTCATAGACGACGACGAGCTCGTGACGTGTCGTCACGCCGGCGGACAGGGCGCGGAGCACGGGCTCGACCGCCTCGCCCTCGTTGTACACGGGCAGGACGATCGCGAGCTGGGGACCGGTGGTGTCAGTGGTCACCACCGCAGCATACGCACCCGAGGCGGCGTCGACGGTAGGTCGAAGGTGCTATCCCACTAGGCCCACGGTTCGGTTGTCCACGCTCGACGCACCGCGTCCATAGCCCATCCGGCGCCGGCACGCATGGCCCACTGGTGGGTCGAGATGGGCCCAGACACGCCCATATACTCGGGCCGCTGATGGAGTGGCTGCAGACGTTCGTGCGCGAGCTCGGGTTCACCGTTTCGAACGGTGGCGTGTGGCGTGACATCGTCATCGCCGTCCTGTTCGCGGGCACCTGCCTTGCCATCGGTGGGTGGGCGGCACGACGGGTTGGGCTGCTGCCTCGCGATGCGGCCGCTGGTGAGACGGTCGGTGTCGGTCTTGCGTCAGGCCTCGTCCTCGTTGCGGTGTGGTCGGCCGCCATCGGCTCCGGTGGTCGGAGCGCCTTCACGCCGGTCGCGATCGGGATGGCCGTCGCCATCGGGCTGACCTTCGTGCGACCGACCGCTGCGGGCGTCTCCGGCGCTGCGGAGGTCTCCCCGGCCGGCTCGACCGTCGGTGTCGGCTCGAGCGCGAGAGGACTGGCGCTCGCCGTGCTGCTCGGTGCCGTCTGCGTGGCGGTGATCGCGCTGCTGTTCGGCTCGACGATGGGGTTGAGTCCGCGCGACGGGCTGCAGCCACTGGAGTTCATGGACGAGGCGTTCTACTCGATCCTTGGCGCGGACCTCGCGAAGACCGGTATCGAGACGGCCTTTTCGACGGCAGGCTTCGCGCAGCTCCCCGGGCTCCCTGACCAGACCTGGTATCACTGGGGCGAGATCTGGCTGACCGCGGGGGTCATCAAGGCGCTCGGCGTCGCTCCCCTGGCGGCGCGGACCTTCGTGGTGTTGCCGGTCCTGCTCGTGGCCGCCGGCGCGATGACCGGGACGCTGGTTCGCCGGTTCGCCGGGTCCTCGTCGACGGCGCCGTTCGCCTTCGGGTTCGTCGCGTGTCTGTTCCTGGCCCCGATCCCGGTGATCGTCGAGCCGTTCTTCGGGACGTGGGCCGTTGGCACGGTCTTTGGCATCACCCTCTACGGGATGGCGACCCTGGCCGTCCTGCTGACGATGTACAGCCTCAAGAGACTCGAGGGCCGTCTCGCGACGCCGGCGTGCATCGGTTTCGTCGGCAGCACGATCGCGGTCGTCCTCCCAGCCCACATCGCGATCGGGTTGCTCGGCCTCATCGGCGTCGCAGGGGTCGTCGCGATCCGCGCGGCGCGATCCCTCATCCTCACCCACCGATGGCCCGCCGTGTCCTCGACGTGGCGTCGAGTCACGGTCTGGGCCGGACTGCTCATCGTGGCCACCGTCGTCTGGGGTGTCGCCACGGGTCACGGGCTCGGCGGGCTGGGGTCGTCGCCCTCCGTGGTCGCCTTCAACGCCTCGTGGCGTGACTCCATCGCGAGCACGGTCCTCGGTGCCGGCGCGTTCCTCCTGATCGGCGTCGCGTGGTTCATGGTCCGGCGAGCGGATCCGCTCCAGGCAGGGTTGTATGTCGGCACGACCGGGATCGTCGTCACCGGAGCACTCGTCTGGGGCCTCAAGCTCGGTGACTTCAACATGTTCCACGTCTACTTCGGCGCGATCTCCGTCTTCGGGACACCCGTGGCGGCGATCGCGACCTGGACCGTCTGGGGGCGCATGCGGACCAGCGATCGACACGCGGTCAGGCTGCTCTCGGCCGTGGTGATCGCGCTGGTCGTCATCCAGATCGGCCTTGGGACGGTGGTCGGCACCGTGAGACTGCAACAATTCGGCCCAGGCGAGTACGCACCCGTGCCGATCGCGATCCTCGACGCGATCCGCGGCCTTCCCTCGGAAGCCAAGGTGGCGTATTCGTGTCAGCCCGGGGAGGAGCTCGCCGTCTGGGATCCTCGTTTGTTGAGCATCGGCGCGCACACCGACCGACGCATCGTCCCGATGTGCTTCGAAGCCGACTCGGTGGCCAAACTCGTGGGTGGCGAGCCGACGCTCGACGTGGCGAGTCCATTCTTCGCCGTGGCGCCGCAACGGTCGCTCTACCCGAACCGGTCGGCCAGGCCATCAGCGCCCGCGGTCGCGGCCTTCCTGAGGGACAACGGGATCGACTACATCTACGAAGACGCGGCGCACCCGAACGTCCTCATCCCCGATGCCAGCGAGATCGCATCGATCGACGGGGTTCGACTCTTGCAGGTGCCGTAGTCCGAGCGCCTCGGAGGGTCACCCCGCGGCGGCGATGACCTCGTCGATGACCAGGTCGAGGTGTTCCTCCAGACCCAGCCAGAACGGGAGTCGGACCAGGCGGTCGCCGGCCGCGGCCGTGTTCGTCATGGGACCGACCGATCGCCCGACGGATCGCCCGAATGGCGACGCGTGCAGCGGGACGTAGTGGAAGACCGATTGGATGCCTCGACCCTTGAGGCGTTCGATCAAGGCCGTCCGGGCGGCGAGGTCGGGCAGGAGCAGGTAGTAGAGATGGCCGTTGTGCTGGCACTCCGTCGGGACGATCGGGCGCGCGGACGATGCCCGCTCGCTCTCCAGGGCTCGAACGCCTCGTGATAGCTCGACCAGATGGCTCGCCGCCGGCCCGTGATCGCGTCGGCCTCCTCCAGCTGCGCCCAGAGAAACGCCGCGACGATCTCGCTCGGGAGGTACGACGACCCGACGTCGACCCAGGTGTACTTGTCGACCTGCCCGCGGAAGAACTGGCTCCGGTTGGTGCCCTTCTCCCAGATGATCTCGGCGCGCTCGACGCAGCCGCGGGTCGTTGACGAGCAGCGCGCCGCCTTCGCCGGCAGATGACGTTCTTGGTCTCGTGGAAGCTGACAGCGCCGCGAGGTGCGCCGATGCGACCGAGCGGCCGGCCCTTGTAGGCGGCGCATGACGCCCTGCGCGGCATCCTCGATGACCAGCAGGCCGTGCCGCTCGGCGATCGCCATGATCGCGTCCATCTCGCAGCCGACGCCGGCGTAGTGGACCGGCACGATCGCCTTGGTCCGCGGCGTGATCGCCGCCTCGATCTGCGTCTCGTCGATGTTCAGCGTGTCCGGCCGGATGTCGACGAACACCGGCGTGGCGCCGCGCAGCACGAACGCGTTGGCGGTCGAGACGAAGGTGAACGACGGCATGATCACTTCGTCGCCCGGTCCGACTTCGCTCGAGCAGCGCCGCCATCTCGAGCGCCGCCGTGCACGAGTGCGTCAGCAGCGCCTTCCGGCACCCGAGTCCGCTCCTCGAGCCAGGCCGGGCAGCGCTTCGTGAAGGCGCCGTTGCCCGGCCAGGTGCGCCGTTGGCGTGGGCCTGCGCGATGTACGCGAGCTCGTCGCCGGTCATGTACGGCTTGTTGAAGGGGATCACGATCGGCCACCGACCAGGGCGGGCTTTCGCGCGACCAGGAGCAGCGAGCCCCCAGCCGGGAAGCCGATGCCTCGTTGGATCAGCTCCCGCTCCACCGTCATGACCGTCCTGAGCACCCTATCGACCAGGCGGGGCATGCGGAGCGCCTCCATCGCGTCGAACTCGTCAGCGGCACCGCTGGCGTTGGTGAGCAAACGGGACGCGAACATCATCGGCAGCAGCAACGACACGAACGACGTCATCCGCACGACCTCGCACACCGGCGCTCGAGCCCGGCCGACGGAGCTGCGTCGCCGTGTATCGCCGGACATGGAAGGCGTGGTCGTCCTGGGCGCTCCACAAGGACGGGTGCTGTGGGACGGTCGCGACGAAGTCCCGCCCTCCCGGTCGCAACGCCTGGGTGACTTGCCTGAGGACGGCCCCGTCATCGTCGATGTGCTCGAGGACGTCGAACGCACCGACGGCATCGAACTCCTCGCGGAACGGGATCGCCTGCGCATCCATCTGGAGGAACGTGGCGGACGGCACGCGTCGGGCCGCGAATCCCAATCCGGTCGTGAAGATCTCGCTGCCGGTCAGCGCGGCGAGCGGAAAGGCGTCGCGGATCCCGGCGAGGACGAAGCCGGTGCCGCAGCCGATCTCCAGGAAGGATCCAAGGTCCGCAAGGTGCGTCCGCATCGCCCACACGATGAGTTCGTTTCGGGCCAGGAACCAGAAGTTGTCGGACTCGATGGCTGCGAGCTCGCTGAAGTAGTCCTCGCGAAAACCAGCACTCCCGGCCGCGAGGGCGGGTGCGAACGACGTGAAGCCACCGATCGCTTCCGGCCGGTTGCCGCATGCCTCGCACAGCCACGCGTCCGTGCATCGTGGTGACCCGCAGGCCGGGCACGATCTCATGAGGCGCCGATGAACCGATGGAGGGTCATCTGTGGCGACCCGAACGTGAACCCGAGACGCGCGTACAGGTTGATCGCCGCGGGATTGTGACCCGAGATCGTCGTCCTGACGCTGGTCGCCCCCTCATCGCGGTGCCGCGCCAGCATCGTCTGCCACAGCCGCGTCCCGATGCCTCGGCCTTGCCAGGACGGGTCGACGGCGGTCAGATGCCAGTACAGGCTTCGGTCGGCGTGTCGCTCGACGATGAAGAACCCGACGAGGGCTTCGTCGATCGTGGCCTTCAGGACAGAGTGCGCCGGATCGTCGAAGCTGTTCTGGACCCAGGCGGCGTAACGTCGATCGCTCAGGTCCGCAGGCAATCGCCGGTCCATCACGTATCGCCCCGTCGTGAACGCGGTGCGTGCGATCGCCTGGATCGCGGGCAGGTCGATTCCGCGGCGGGCGCCACCGTGATCGATCGGTCGGGCGCAGGCACACCACCATGCAGATCAAGCCACGGGCTGTAGACCATCTCGATGAACCGGAAGCCGCGGTCCTCGAGCGCCATCAATTCGTCGAGCATCGCGTGATCGAGCCGGCAGGACACGAGGCGGACTGATCGCTCGGCGCACCACGTATCGAATGCCTCCAGCACGTCGCGCGTCTGCTCCTCCGGGCCAAGGCGATCCTGGAGATCTGGGCGACCCCGAACCCGAAGATCTCAGCGTCCCATGGCACGACAGAGCACTCGATCACGGCCTGGCCGCGGTCGATCGTCGTCGTCTGAAGCGGTGGCAGCACCAGGTTCAATCACCCTCGGTCCGCTCACGGACCAGATAGGTGGGTCGGTCCATCGTCCGGAAATGCACGCGCGCGAGGTACTCGCCGATGATCCCCAGGGCGAACAACTGCGCGCCACTGAAGATCGCGATGATCGAGGCGAGGAAGGCGAACCCGGGCACGCTGCTGCCGCCGTTCGCCACGTAGGTCACCAAGCACCAGGAGAAGGATCGCGAACCCGAACAACGTGAAGATGAACCCGATCAGGCTCGCGATCTGGAGCGGGAGCGTACTGAAGCCGGTCATCATGTTGAAGGCGTGCGTGATCAGGGTCCGGAACGTGTAGTTCGACGTCCCGGACAGGCGCGGTTCATGCCGGACGGGCACGAAGCCAAAGTCGGTCGTCCCCCAGGTCAACAGGACGTCGATGGAGACGTACGGCCCGCGATATGCCGCAAAGGCGTCACGCACGCGAGTGCGGAACGCGCGAAATGCGGAGACGTGCCTTGCCGTCTCGGCACTCATGGCGCTCTGCAACGCCAACTTCGTGATCCGCGATCCCTGGTCGCGGAGAAAACCGTGCTGTTCCTGATCCGGGGTTCCGTAGACGACGTCCACACCATCGTCGAGACGAGCGAGCAGCTTGCCGATCTCCTCGGGCGGGTTCTGCAGATCATCATCGAGGGTCACGATGACCTCGTAGGTCGCGGCGCGGATCCCGCACAGCAGAGCGTTGTGCTGCCCGTAGTTGCGACTCATCCGGATGCCGCGGACGTGATGATCCTCGGTGGCGAGCCCTTCGATCACGGACCACGAGTCGTCGCCTCCGCAGTCTTCGACGAGGATGATCTCGTACTGGTCGGTGAGGGCCGCAAGGGCGGCACCGAGGCGTCGGTGCAGCTCAGGGAGGATCGTCGCCGATCGATAGACCGGGACGATCGCGGAGATCCCCACCACGTGGTCCGTCATAGCCGTCCTGCCGTGACCTCGTCGCGGATCCAGGGGATGACCTCGTCGAGCATCGAGTCGAGCGTCGTCGTGGCCTCGAAGCCGAGGATGGCCTTGGCCTTGCGGACATCGGGCACGCGCAACTGGACGTCGTGCTCGAACGGGGCGTCGCTGACGAACCGGAACGGCCGTCCATCGGTGTGGATCTTGTGCCAGATGGACTCGGCGAGCTCGAGGACGGTCGTCGAGGCGGCCGTCGAGAGGTTGAAGTCGTCGTTGACCGCGGCGGGCGATTCCATCGCGAGCCGGATCCCGTGGGCGAGGTCGCCGCCGTACGTGTAGTGACGGACCTGGTTGCCCTCGCCGAGGATGTGCAGCGGGTCCTGATCCTTGAGCACCTTGAGGACGAGGTCCGGGACGACGTGGGAGAGCGCCAGCTTGACGTTCCCACTCATCACATCGGTGTCCCGGAGCGCGCGCCGCTCGCCGATGCCGACGCAGTTGAATGGCCGCACGATGGTGTACGGCAGCCCGTACTGCTCGAGGGCGCCACTCGCGAAGTACTCCGAGGCCAGCTTCTGGAATCCATAGGTGGAGATCGGCGGTGGCGACGTCTGCTGCGCGCCTTCGGGCGTCGGGAAGACGGTCGCGGACTCATAGACCATCGATGACGAGATCACGATGATCCGCTGGAGGTGCCCGTCGCGGTGAGCGGCGATCGCGGCATCGAAGGTGGATGCGAGGATCCGTTCGTTCTCGGCGAGCAGGTCGTAGGCGAATTCGTGGAAGTAGCTGATCCCGCCGATCATCGCGGCGGCGGCCACCACCTGGTCGCAGTCGGCCGCGAGGTCGCGCAGCAGGGTGGCGTCCTTCGCGTCGCCTTCGACGAATCGATACCGCGGGTGGGAGTCGTAGCGACTTGGCGAGTCGGCCGTACTTGCTGAAGTCATCGAGTCCGATGACGTCGTGCCCGGCCTCGAGCAGCTCGGGGACGAGGTAGCCGTTGATGAACCCGGCAGCGCCGGTGACCAGGATCTTCACAGGGTGGCTCGCTCCGAAGTGGTGGGGATGACGTGGCTGGCGCGCGATGTCGCGCCCGGGTCGGAAGAGGTCGCCGAGATCGCCGAGGCCGGAGATGCGGGAGAGCCGATCCCGGCCGTGATCCAGGACGGGCAGGGTCCGGTTCGCGCCGATCCGCAGGAGCAAGGCCTCCGCCACGAGACCGATGATGGTCAACCCCGGGACGGGGATGGCCCAGAAGGTGGCGAGGAGCGGCGACAACTGCGGGACGGACGCGGTGGTGTAGATCGGCTGCGCGGACGGCCAGAGGACCGGCACCGTCAGCCAGAGTGCTCGTCGAAGACCCAGGCTGGCGAGGGCGACGATCGCGAGCACCATGAGGATCGGCGCCCCGAAGACCGAACCGCCATGCGCCTGCGCGACCAGGTTGCTCGAAATGGTCGGCAGCTCGTCGAAGAAGAGCCGCCAGGGCAGGACCACGGCCGTCACGACGACGACGCCCGCGGCGAGCACGATGGCTTTCCAGCGTCGTTCCGCGACGAGCGGGAGCACGGCATACGGCTTGATGACGGCCGCGAAGCCGCTGACGGTCCCGCCGATGACCAGCAGCCACAGCACGAGGATCTCCGGGTGCCCCAGCTGGATGGCCTGGAAGATCGGGGGAAAGGCCAGCCAATACGGTGGGAAGTCGATCCGGCGCAAGGCCCAGACCGCGAGCGCAGCACTGCCCACGACCCAGATGAACCGCGTCACATCGAGCGGCAACGCCACGAACGGGACGAAGGGGAGCAGGAAGGGCGGCGGTGCGGCGAACCGTGCTGCCGGCGGGCCGACCTGCCACGGATCGCCGCCGGCCAGCCACGTTGCGGCTGCATCGGTGTAGATCGCGGCATGCGAGCCGACGCTCCGGAAGTCGACGATCGATTCAAGGGCGAGTCGGCCGCTGACCAGCACGAACACGACCGGAAGGATCACGTTCCAGGGGCGCTCACGCACGGCGACGGCATCGGACCGCCAGCGCGGTCACAGCCGGATCCCTCCGCCGAGCGCTCCCCACACGTCGACGACGTCCTTGCCGCCGATCTCGAGCCCGCGATAGGCCTTGTGTGGCGCCCCCAGCACGAGGACATCGCTGTCCGCGACGACCTCATCGAGTCCGACGAGGCGGTCATCCACGACGTACGGGTCGGTGGCCAGCACGCGGGCGCCGGCCCAGGAGAGGAGCTTTCGAAGCTTGTAGCTGAGCGACGCGCGCGAGTCGTCGGACTCACTCTTGAAGGCCATCCCGAGGATGCCGACGGTCTTGCCGTTCAGCGCGCCATAGCGGCGTTCGAGCGCGGAGACGATGTAGGCGGGCAGACCCTCGTTGACCTGCATGGCCGCCTGGCCGAGCGGGAAGTGGTCGGACGTGAAGGCCGCGAGCTGCATCGTGTCCTTGAACAGACACGGACCGGCGGCGAAGCCGGGACCCGGCAGATCGGCCGCGCGCGGGTAGTCGTCGCGGATGGCCTGCAGGACGTTGGTGTAGTCCACGCCGGCCTGATCCGAGATCATCAGGAACTGGTTCGCGACGGCGAACTTCATGTATCGCCACGTGTTCGTGAAGAGCTTGGCGAGCTCGGCCTCCTTGGAGGTCGTCCGGATGGTCTTCGCCAGCGAGACCGCCGAAGAGCGCCGCGGCGCGGTCGCCGGCAACGGTCTCGTCCGCGCCCGACGATCTGGGGCAGCGATGTGCACCTCCTCGAGGGCGTGACCTTCGGCGATCCGCTCCGGACAGAAGGCGACGTCGGCGTGGCAGCCACGCTCGGCGAGGTGCTGCGCCACGTACGCGGTCGTGCCTGGGTAGACCGTGCTCCGCAGGACCACGAGGGAGCCGTCCGGAGGTGCGGCGCGATCTGGTCGACGGCCTTCTCGAAGATCGTCATCGACGGCCCGAGGAACTCGTCCACCGGCGTGCCGATGACGACGACGAGCTGTTTGGTCCGTTCGATCATCGAACCGTCAGAACCGAACTCGAGTCGACCGGTCGGCAGGATCTCGCGCAGGAGCTCGTCGGCGCCGTTCTCCATGAATGGCATCTGGCCGGCGGCGATGCGTTCCAGCGTGACCGGATTGGTGTCGTAGACACCCACCCGCAGCCCGATGCTGGCAAAGGACGAGGCTCAGGGGCAGCCCGACGTGGCCGCCACCGCCGAGCACGACGACATCAAGTTCATCGGGGCGTTCGCTCATGGAATCGACTCTAGCAGCCCGGTGCAGCCCCGCACCGCCCTCCAAAGGTCCTAGTCGTCATCCGCGATCCGGTGCTACGAAGACCTGGCCGTCATCGTCCTTGAAGGTCGGCACCCAGCCGGCATCGGTGAGTCGCTTCGCAAAGGCGTCCTCGTGGTCACCCGCCACGACGACGATCGTCACGCCCCAATCCTTGAGCTGGTCGGCCCAGCCCTCGTGGCCGTCGGTGACCTGCTGATACGCGTCCCAGACCGCGGGCTTGAACAGCTCGATCCGCGAGTCGAGGACCACCGGCAGATCCGGCAGCGCGTACTCGAACCACGACCCCCATGGCTGCGGATTGAAGACGCGATCGCCGGGCCGCTTGATCGCCCGGAGCTCACCCGTGATCCCGGGCGGTGCCTCGCCCACGAAGGCGAGTGGCGTCTCGAGCCCGGGCTCGAGCGGGCGCCACACAGGCAGGAGCGCGACGCAGATCAGGACGATCATCCCGGCCAGCACGACGTTGAGTCGGCGGATGAGGGGCGGATCCACGCGCTCGGGTCGCGTGCGGACGGGCTCGGTCAGGAGGGTGCCGGCGATGGCGGGGATCGCCGCGAGCGGCCACCACGCCACGCCGCGGATGGCGTAGGTCCCGATGAGGAAGAACACGGCGAGCCACAGGAGGGTCGGCCACGGACGTCCTCTGGCCGCGCCGCGCGATCAAGGCGACGACCGCCAGCGCCGAGGCGAAGAACAACATCCCGGGAATGGACCGCAGCGAGGTGGGCTGCCACTCGGTGATGCGCTGCGTGACGCTCGGATCCGTGGAGAGGCCGACGGCATAGGTCCAGACCATCGGACCGAACGGGGTCAGACAGGCGGCGACCGCGCTCACGATCGCGATCACCAGGACGCGACGGGCACCCGGCCGATGGTCCACCGCATCCTCGATCCAGGCGAGTCCCAGGACGAGCGGCCCGAGGAAGAAGCTGCCGTGCAGGTTCGCCCAGATCGCCACGATGAGCGGCACCAACCACAGCCGGCCCGGATGCTCGTGGCGATCGGTGACGAGGAGCAGCACGACCGCGAACAGGGCCATCCCGAAGATCTGCGGGCGCAGACCGAGCGCGACGGCGGAGATGACGTAGGCGGTGAGCGTGAGGAGAGCGGCGGTCCTCGGGCCAAGCCCGCGATGCCGACCGATGACGTAGAGGCATCCGAAGATGACGCCGACGAGGCCCGCCCGGAGGATGGCCAGACCCGTCCAGCTGGCGACGGCGAACGTCGCGGAGAGCAACGCCTGCGCACCCCATTGCTGGTCGAACCAGGCCGTCCCCGCGGCGGTGAACGTCCACGTGTCCATGGCCGGGATCGCGTGGTTGGCGAAGATCTCGTCGCCCGCACGCAGGTGATAGGCGAGGTCGACCGAGGACAGGTTCGCGATGAGCGCGCCCAGCACCGGCAAGGCGACCGCGAGGAACGCCCAGAAGCGGTTCAGCGTCACCCGCGGATGCTATCGGCTCGCGGTGCGCCCTCGCACCGGCTCGATGGTCCTACCCGCGCTCAGCCGACGGCAGCGGGGACCTCGGTCGGCCGGACGGCGCGGGCGCCTTCGTCGTAGATCGTCTCGACGGCGCGGACCATCAGCTCGATGCAGAAGCGATCGTGGACGAGGTCGTGTCCCGCGCGGGCCAACGTGTCCGCGTATGGGTGGTCGCGCAGGAGCCGGATGATGGCGTCGGCGAGCGCGTCGGCGTCGTGCGGCGGGACGAGCAGCCCGGTCACGCCGTCCTCGATCATCTCGGGGATCCCGCCGACGTTCGAGGCGACCACCGGTCGGGACAGCGCCATCGCCTCGAGGATCGTGAGGCCTTGCGCTTCGCGATAGGACGGGAGCACGGCGACGTCGAGCGCGGCCGTGACCGCGGGCACGTCGTCGCGACGACCCGTGAACACCACCCGATGCGCGATGCGCAGTTCGCGGGCCTGGGCCTCCAGGGCATCGCGACGGCTCCCCTCTCCGACGACCATCAGGTACGTATCGGGCACGGCTCGAAGCACGCGCGGCCACGCGTCGAGCAAGGTCGGGTGGCCCTTTTCGGGTTCGAGCCGCGCGACCACGCCGACGATCTGGGACCCCGGCTCGAAGCCGTACTCCTCGGGGAGCGTGCAGCACGGTTCCTGGTGGTCGTAGCGCTCGAGGTCCACGCCGTTGTAGATGAGGGTCACCGGGACGGTCGTCCGCTCCTCGTCCACCAGCTTGTGCTCGATGGCCTTCGAGACCGCGATGAGGTGGTCCATGTGCGGCGTCAGGTCGCGGAGCACCTGCTGGTCTTCGTTGGGCCGGATGCGGCTCGAATGGATGGTCGCCACGAGGTACGGCCGCCGATGCCCGATCTCGGCGAGCGCGAGGACGGCCCGGGTCGCGACGGTCTCGGCACGGAACATGTGCGCGTGGACGACATCGGCACGGACCTCGGCGAGATGCGCGGCGAGGGCGCCGACCGCGATCGCATCGTCGTGTTCATCGATGACGAGGACCGGGATCCCGTCGCGCTGGAGCTTGCGGACCGCACTCCCCGCCGACAGCGCCACGACCGAGACGTCATAGCGCGTCTGGTCGATCCGGCTCACCAGCCCGTGGAGATGCTCCTGCGCGCCGCCGTTCGTGCCGGTGGCCAGGACCTCGACGACCCGGATGCGCCCGCCGAGAAGGGCGGGTCGGGCCACGGGTTCGAAGCACGGGTCGTTGGGAAGTGGCGCGGTCATGTCAGCGGTCCCTTCGTCGGACCAGGAGTCGCTGGATGGGTTCGTCGACGGCACCCCATTCGTATTTGTAGGGCTCGTCACCGCGAAGGAAGTCCATCCGCGGCATCCCGGCCGCCAAGTGCCCGCTCGACGTACGCGTGGACCATCACCACGCCGGGCGAGAGGTCGCGGGCATCGGGATCCACGCCGGCGTTGTAGTAGAGGTAGCCATCCGGCGTCTCGAAATGGACGCCCGCCGCGATCCGACGACCGCCGACGGTGAGAAAGGTGAGCCGAAGTGGCCCGTCGGCACCGAAGAGCTCGAACATCCGGCGGAACATGACCCGACTCTGCTCGCCGCCCGCGGTCGCGGGAAAGAGCCCGTGGTCGCCCCAGCGCTTCTGGTGCAGGTCGATGAAGGCTTCGAGATCGGCGAGCGGGTCCGTGGCATCGTCGAGCCGGATCTCCCCGCTGGCTTCGGCGCGACGCACCTTCCTGCGGATCTCGTGACGCTCCTTCTTGCCGAGCAAGCCGAGGTAGTCGTCCATCGAGGCGCCGACCGGCAGGGTCACGACGGGACAGACGTCCTCGCGTTCGAGGTTCAGGGTCCAGCCCTCGCTCATCTCCCGGGCACCCAGCGCGCCGGCGAGGGCGCCCGCCGCCTGGTCGCCACAGCGGAGCCGCCGCAGGTCCACGACGTCCCAGGCACGGCCCCGCGGGCCAGCCAGGTGGTCGGCGACGGCACCGGCCACCGACCGGAGATCCGCCGGGGCCGCCAGCACGGTCGCGTAATCCGCGTGATACGAGGCCCCGAAGAAGATCGCGGTCGCATCGGGCGCAACGGGCGTCAACTCGGTATCGGCACCGTGGCGCATCGTCGTATGGGTGAAGGCGTCGCCGGGCTCGACTTCGTGGCGGTGCATGAGCGGGACGATCGCGCGCGGCTCGGCGGTTCCGTCGGTTGGCGAGGCCGCATCCACGACCACGAGCGTCTCCTCGTGGGCGTTGTCGCCGTAGGCATCCCACCACGCACGGTGGAAGGCCCAGGACGAGAACGGGGTCGCCCAAGGCGAGACGGCGACAAGCGCGTCCCACGCGGTCTGCGGGATGTCGGCGAGAGGCCGGAGTTCGGCGCGGAGGGCCGGCGCGCTGGCTTGCTCGAGGTCGTCGAGGGCCGGGCCGGCCTCGGGACAGGCAGGCTCCCGGTCGAGGGTCTGGGAGGTCACGTCGGCGAGGATAGCATCGGCTGCGATGGAGGCTCGCCGACGCCCCACCGACGCCGGATCACGACCTCGACCGCAACCAGGACCGCGGCCACGGTGGCGGCCCAGGAGACGGGGATGCTCACCGCGACGGCGGCCAGCATGGTGGCGCCGGGCATGACCATCGTGGCGTAATACCACTGCGTGCTCGGCCACAGGACGGGCACGATCCACCAGGCGGCTCGCCGTCGTCCCATGACGATCAGGGCCACCACCGCGATCGGGATGAGCAGCGGGAAGCTCAGCGCGCTCATCCCGCCATCGGACTGGTCGAACAGGCTTTGCGAGATGGACGGGAACGCCGCGATGTACGTCCCCCACGGCAGGAACGGCGCGGTCACGAGCAGCGCGACCAGGCTCAGCAGGACGGCCCGCCACTGACCGAGCACCGCGGGCACGGCTCCGGCGTAGAGCTTGACCAACACGGCGAGCGGAGCGACGCCCGCGACGAGGAGCGGGACCACGAACACCTGCGGGTTGGCGTTGTAGAGCCCGTCGATGAATGGCGGGAAGGCGAGCCACCAGAGCGGCAGACCGAGCTTGCGGATGGCCCAGAACGTGCCACCGAGACCCAGGACGATGATCGCGGCGACCGCCACCGTCTCGGGGACGATCGCGAAGGGGAGCATCGCGAGCAGACTGGGCGGCGGGGCGGCATAGCGGATCGCACCGCTGTAGACCGCCCACGGATCCTGGCCGTCAAGCCAGGCGATCGTGGCCGTCCGGTAGAGCTTGCCGTCGAACCCGGGCGGCGCGACCGAGATCACCTGGAGCCGCATGGCACTGACGATCACGAACCAGGTCGCGACGAGCACGTCCGCCCAGCCACGCGGCATCGTCAGGGTCCGCGTGGGTCGGGGCACCGTCAGTTCGTGGTGCCGTCGAGGAGTCGACGCAGGAAGAAATACTCCGGACGAGGCTGGTCGTCGGTGATGAGCGGACCAGGTCCGACATAGGCGTCGACCGCGGCCTTGTCGGGGAGCCACTGCTGCCGTTTGATCGAGGCGACCCAGCCATCCACGGTCGAGGCCGGCGAGTCATACGCCGATGAGATGTCGTCGAGGACGCCCGGCCGGGCGAGGACCGCACGGATCCGATCGTCGTCGAACGACATGGGCTGCTCCGAGCCGAGCATGTAGACGCCGTAGCCACCAGCTCCCCGCATCACCGTGACGTAGGGGAAGACCGAGGCGAAGGTGCGGATGTGCTCCTTGAAGTCCACTTCCGGAGCGCCGTATGGCGTCCACTGCATCATCACCCCGCCGGGTGTCAGGTGGTCGCGGCCGGCTTCGTAGTACTCCTTCGAGGAGATGACCGAGGCGCCCGAGCTCTCGATCGGCGGCGGCGGGTCCGTGATGATGATGTCGAAGCGATCCGTCGTCAGTTCGAGGTGGTTCCGACCGTCGGCGATGATGACGTGGCCATTCGGGTCGGCGAGGACCTTGGCCGCGTCGGGGTAGTAGAAGCCGAACATCTTCGGCACCGACGGGACGAGTTCCACGACATCCGCCTTGAGACCTGCCGTCAGCGACGACCGGAACGCGGTCCCCATCCCGAAGGCGACCACGAGGATCCGCTTCGAATCCGGCCGGGCGGCGAGCGGCAGGATGGGCATCAGCTTGGCGTCGACGGTCAGCAGCGTCATCGACGTGCCGGCCACCCAGAGTTCCGGGGTCGAGGTGATCTGGCCGGCCTGGACCGAGGCGATCTCGTCCTCGGTCGAGGCGAAGATCGTGCCGCCCCGGGCGAGGATCGAGGCTTCATTGGGTTGGACGACGATCCCCGGTCGGATCGCGACGATCGCGACCACCAGCAGGACGGCCGCCGCCGCGACGGCCGTTGGACGCGCGATCGGACGGGAGAGACAGGCGAGGATCAGACCCACCGTTGCGTTGACCGCGGCGAGCAGGACGATGATCGCCGGCGAACCGATGGCGGGCATGAAGACGAAGGGGATCAGGACACTCGCGAGGATCGCGCCAAGCGTATTCACCGCGAGCAGCGAGCCCGACTCGCTCCCGGCGGCACGTGCGTCGTCGCGGAGGAGCTCGGACGCGGTGGGAAACGCGATGCCGAGCAGGATCGTCACCGGGAGCACGACCAGGACCGCCGACCCGAACAACGCGCGTAGGGTCTCGAATGGCTTGTTCGGGTGCAGGACTTCCGGGCGCCCGAGGACGAACACCAATCCGAGGAGCACCAGCGCGGCGACGGCGATCTGGGTCAGGGCGAGCCACGCGACGGGATTGCGGATCCGCGACCGGATCAGGTTGAAGATGAACGCACCGATGGCGATGCCGATGAGGAAGACCGCCAGGATGACCGTGAAGACATACGTCGTGTTGCCGGTTCCCGACGCCAGGAGGCGGGTCCAGGTCACCTGGTACGCGAGGGATGTCAGACCGGACAGGAAGGCGATCGCCAGGGCGAGCCCCATCCGTGAGACGGGCGCAGGTCCCTCCGATGTCGACGACGATCGGGTCGTGGTCGGCGCCGGCGCAGCGACCGGGGCCGCCGCGACGGCATCAACCTCCGCGGCCGCGTCGACCTCCGCGGAGCCCGGACCACGGGACAGCCAGAGCGCCACGAGCCCCGCGATCAACGAGCAGGCCGCCCCGACCCACAGCGCTCGCGACAACCCGAACAGTTCGATGAGGATCAGCCCGGCGGCCAGCGTCCCGATGATCGCGCCGAGCGTATTGGCGGCGTACAGCCGCCCGAAGGCACGGCTCAGCGCACTCGAGCGGGCGAGATGCCGCGTCAGGCTCGGGAACGTCGCGCCCATGAGGATGGTCGCGGGCGCCAGGGCGAGCACCGCGAACGTCAGCCGGACCAGCGCGAGGGCCTGCGGTGCGCTCTCGAGGGACGGGTAGATGCCGCGATAGACCTCGCGGATGAGCCCGAACGAGATCGGCGTGACGAGCACGACCACGACCAGGGCGCACTCCATGAGGCCGTACATCCGCAAAGGCGAGCGGACCCGGTCCGCGATCCGGCCACCCACGGCGGCACCGATCGCCATCCCGGCGAAGAACCCGGTGAGGATCGCGGCGACGGCCTGGGTCGTATTGCCGAACACCAGCACGAGTTGTCGCGACCAGACGATCTCGTAGATCAGCCCGGCCGCCCCGGAGAGCACGAAGATCGCGAGCACGGCCGCGGTCGAGGTCGAGGTCGGTCGGTGCGTCACTGCGGTCGCCCTCACAGGATGTTGTACGCCCAATACACGCCGATCAGGTTCACGACGACCCCGACCAGGATGAGGAGGCGCCAGCCCGCGCCCACGTGCCCGAGGCGAGCGGCGGCGATCCCGCACAGCGCCATGACGAACGGCACGGAGTCAAGGAAGTATCGGTAGCCGTATTGGAGCCATCCACCCCCGTAGTAGAGCAGGGTCGGGATGAGCACCGCCACCGTGGTCCCCAGCAGGAGCCACGACATCCGGTTCCGCCAACCCGCCCGAACGGCGAACAGGAGCCCAGGACTGGTGATCAGGACCGACATCCCGAGGCCGTCCGGCCGGAAGAACGGGAACTGCGCGATCGGGACAGGGATGTCGAGCAGGAAGTATTGGATGTTCATCGGGATGTGGACGAGCGAGAACAACCCCTGCTGTCGGTTGAACTCGAGGAAGGGCGGCAAGGTCGCGAGCGCATATCCCGATTCGAGGGGGTTCCCGAAGCGAACCTGGTTGTACGCGAAGAACGCCAGGATCGACGGCAGGACCCCCAGCGCCAGCAACGTCCACGCCCGCCAGGGCAGGGTCCTCGTCCGCGTCACGTAGCCCCCGACCTCGCTCGAGGTGAGGATCGGCGGGCCGATGAGCATCAGGGCATAGAACGGGATGGCAAAGGCCAGCGGTGCCCGGGTCAGGAACGCGGCACCCGCCAGGAGACCGATCAGCCACGCCCGCCGGCGGCCCCACAGCTCGATGAGGCACAGCATCGTCAGGATCGTGGCGATGAGGTGGCCGGTGTGCCAGACACCACCGCGGGTCGTGACCCACAGGATCTGCGTCGAGAACCCGAACAGCACGGTCAGGAAGAACCGGTCCATCCGCCGCGGCACGCCGATCCGTCCGAGGAGCCACCAGCACAGGCCGACGCCGCTGGCGGCCAGGATCGCGTTCACGCCGGACTCCCATTGGTCGGCGGTCACCGGACCCACGAGAGCGACGAGCGGCATCAGCGCGATGGCCGGGAACGGCGCGAACGGCACGAACGAGTGGCCGTCGATGAGGATGACGTCGTACGGCCCGGGCTGGAACAGCAGCCACGTTCGCCCGTGCAGGAACGCATCGGCGAGATAGAAGAAGTCGCCTCGGGCGGCATCGAACCCGCGGTCGGCGAGCCAGTAGACGACCGCCGAAGCGACGACCAGGCCAAGACCGATGACCGTGGAGCGTCCAGGGCGACGCATCAGCCGGCCGGCTCGAGGCGGGGCGCGGGCTCGAGCCGGCGAGCCCGGATCCCGACGACCAGCACGATCAGCAGCGTGGCCCAGAACGCCACGGGGTAGACGAACGCGGGCGTGATCCCGACGAACGGCACGGCCGTCACCAAGGGGATGGCGATCGCCCACCATCGACCGGCCGACAGCAGATAGGCGACCGGGAGCAGCAACAGCAGCGCGTAGTGGTCCCACAGGATCGGCGACAGGAGCTGGCTGGCGATGACCGCGACCAGGAACGAGGCTTCGGCGGTCGCCCGGCGGGATGCCACGACCACGAGGACCAGGGCGAGGACCGTGCTGCCGGCCTGGAGGAGCGCCGCACTCGAGGCGGGCATCCCCAGCTGGTACGCGACCGCCCCGGGCGTGAAGTTGTGCGGCGTCGAGATGGGATCGCTGACCTGCCGGATGAGCGTCGCGAAGTCGGTCCACGAGGTCACGCCCGCCAGTAGCGTGGCGACGACGGCGAGCGCCACGAGCACGATCGCGCCGACGACGACCGCGCGGTATCGGGATGTCAGCAACGCCCAGACGAACACGATGCCCGGCTGGAGCTTGACCGCGGTCCCGAGCGCGGTGCTCGCCCCGAGGCGGATCGGGTCGTCGAGCCATCGCCATCCGATCGCGAACAGCAGGAACAGCAGGGGCCCGACCTGGCCGAGCTTGATCGCGTACGCGAACGGCCACGACAGCCCGGCGAGCAGGACGATCCACCAGCGAACCGTGCGCGAGACGGGCAGGACCGCCGTCCCAAGCAGGAACGCCCCGATGAGCAGACCCGACCACACCCAGACCGCCGTCGTCGGCGCGAGCCAGCCGAAGGGCAGGATGAGCGGCGCGAACGTGGGCGGGTAGTAGAAGAGGCCGAAGGCACCGCTCGCCTGGAACCCGAGGTCGTACAGCGGCTCGCCGTGGAGCAGTCGGACAGCCGCCTGGTGGTACGCGAGGAAGTCGAAGCCGAGCGTGCCGGCGTCGGCGGCCGCCTTCATGGTGAACCCGACCACGGAGGCGAAGACCAGGATGGCGACGATCGGCAGGGCGGCTCGAGCGAGCGAGCCGGCGCCGCGGGCGGACGTCATGCCGAGCGGCCAGCGCCCCGACGGTCGCGCCGATGGATCAACGGGATCCGCAGCAGATCCCAGGCCACGCGCAACGCGAGCCCGGGTCGGGCCCGCATCCGCGACCCACGCCGGTCGTACCAGTGGATCGGCACGATCGCGAGTCGGTAGCCGCCGCGGCGAGCGAGGTAGATGAGCTCCACATCGAAGACGATGCTGGTGATCTGCTGATGCTCGAACAGTTCGTGGGCTGCGGCGAGTCGGAAGCCCTTGAAGCCGCACTGGGTGTCCTGGACGGGGCCGACCACCCAGATCGACGCGAACGCATGGAACACCTTGCCCAGGGCCCGTCGATAGGCAGGCTGGCTCTTGCGCATGTCCGAGCCGTCTGGCTGGATGCGCGATCCGAGCGCGACATCGTGGTCATCGAGCGCAGCGACCAGCAACGGGAGCTGGTCCGGCGGCGTCGCCATGTCGGCGTCGGCGAAGATCAGGAGATCCGCGTCCGCGGCCAGCATCCCGGCCCGGACCGCGGCGCCCTTGCCGCCGTGCGCGACGGTCATGACGCTCAATGGCGTCGGGGCATCCGGCGCGGTCTCGGGACGAGCCCGGACCAGGTCGGCGGTGCCGTCGGTGCTGCCGTCATCGACGACGATCACCGAGATCCGGTCCGGCAGTCCCCCGGCGCCCGGCGCCCCGTCGCGCGCGTGTTCGCCGCGCCGACGCAGGTAGCCGAACAGCTCATCGAGCGCTGGCCCGAGGCGTTCCGCTTCATCGAAGGCGGGCAGGATGATGGCGAGGCTGGATGGTCGCGGCATCGCCGGAAGTCTACGGTGTCCTGTAGGCTGCGGGCGCCAACGGCGACGCGGAGGGATGCGGACAGGTGGATCGACCCGGGGAGCGGCGCAGACGCCTGACCGGCACGGCCGTCCTCATCGCCGGGCTGGCCGTGTTCGCGATCTACATCGGGCTGTGGACCGCGCTCATCGCGGGCGGCTCATCGGACCAGGCCGACTACACCGCGTTCTACACGGGTTGGACGATCGTCTCGGACGGTCACGGCCAGGCGCTGTACGACCCGGCGACCCAGGCCGCGGTCCAGCACGGGGTCCTTGGCGGTCGCTCGTTCGAGGCCGGCCTCAATCCCTTCAACAACCCGCCGCATCTCGTGCTCCCGTTCGTGCCGCTCGCCTGGTTGCCACTCGACGCGAGCTATCTCGTCTGGGCGGTGGCGCAGATCGGATTGCTGGCCTGGCTGATGTGGCGCCTGCTCACCGCGGTCGCCGGGACATGGTCGCGCGAGGAGCGGTTGGTCCTGATCGGGGCCTCGCTCGCGGCGACGCCGCTGCTCATCACGTTCCTCCAGGGCGCCTTCTCGTTGCTGGTCTGCGTCGCGATCCTGGAGGCCTACCTCGCGCTTCGACGCGCCCGGGACGGCCGCGCCGGGGCGTGGCTGGCCATCGCCTCGATCAAGCCCCAGGCCGTGGCCAGCCTTGCGGTGATGGTCCTCGTGGGTCGCCGCTGGCGGACGATCGCGGTCGGTGCGGCGGTCGTGCTCGGGCTGGCCGTCGCGGCCACCGCGGTGCTTGGCGTCGGGATCTGGAGCAGCTACCTCTCGTTCCTCTCGACCTACGTCTCGACCTTCGACCAGTTCAGCGTCCGGCCCTCCGTCATGTGGAACCTGCGGGGCACGGTCACGCTCATCGTCGGACCGGATCAGGCAGCCGGGCAGGCGGCGATGATCAACGGGATCGGGCTCGTCGGGCAGGTCCTGGGTCTTGCCGCGGTCGCCTACCTGTGGCGGGGACGGTGGCGTCCTGCCGACCCGGACTTCGACCTGCGGTTCGCCCTGACGCTGGTCATCGGCCTGCTGACCAGCCCGCACCTGAACCCGCACGACGACCTGCTGCTCGTCCCGGCCGCGGCGATCGGCTATCGAGCCCTCCGGATGCAGCCGGCTGGCTCATGGATCGGTCTGGGTCTGGCGCTCTCGCCCTTCGTCATCCTCCTCACGAACTCGGTGAGTGCCAATGACATCGGCGGTCCACCGGTCCGCGTCCCGGTCCTGCTCATGGCGATCTTCGTCGGCGTGCTGGCCTGGTCGTTGCGGGAGGAGCCGGAGTCAGCCGGCCGGAGGTCAGCCGGCCGGAGGTCAGCCGCCCGAGCCCATCCTCACCGGCACCGAGCTGGCCACCGACGGGTCCTGATCCCCCGCGGCCCCTGGGTCCGGCGCCACGGCCGCCTCGCGACGGTGACGCGTACCGGGTCGACAGCGGCAGACACGCCGTGCAGATCGCGAACCCACTCAGCCACAGGACCGGCAACGCCAGGGTCGCCGCCAACGGCACGGCCCAACGCCGATCCGTGCGAGCGCCCCACACCACGACGATGAGCGCGAGTGGGATGCGGATCCAGAGCGGGATGCCGATCTTGAATTGATCGACCGAGCCGCCCTCGGGCGTGGCGACCAGGAAGTCGATCCACTCGCGCCACACCTGCGGCTCGTAGACCAGCGAGACGAGCACGATCGCCGCCGTGACCCCGCAGGCGATGGCGAGTTGCCGCCACTCGCGGCGGACGGCGAACCAGACCAGGGCGACGCCGGGCGTCACTTTCGTCAGCAGCACGAACGCCCAGGTCCACGGGTACCGGAAGCCCAGCACGATGGCGGCCGCGATCCAGAGATGGATGTTGCCGTGGTACAGCTCGAGGGCGACGGGTGGCAACGCGAGGAGCCACAGGACGCGGACGCCGCGACCACCGAGCCAGATGAGGTTGCCCACCAGCAAGGCGGACCAGACCCACAGGAAGGCGTCCCACGACACGAGCCCGAACGGACCGAACAGCCGCGCGATCGGCGGTGAGTAGTTGAACGCGCCCAGACCGCCCACGCCGACGACATACGGGTCCGCCGGGTTGACGGCCCAGTAGGCGAACGCATCGAAGCCGAACGTCCCGGCGACCGGCGCGACGATCAGGAACAGATAGCCGAGGAAGAGGAGTCCGGCGACGACGGCGCCATCGCGCAGGGCCCGGGCGAAGGTCGTCGACACCCGACCATCGTACCGTCGCGCCAGCCGTCGAGGCCGCGATACTTCGCCCGTGGCACACGCACGGACGACGGCATGACGATCGCGACGCTGGTCGAGCGGCCGCGCGTCCGCTATGTCCTCATCGCTTCGGCGATCCTCGGGCTCATCATCGGGCTCGATACGCTGCGGGTGCACCTCCAGTTCGATCCGTTCGCCGACGTCCACGCGTACTACGACGCCGGCGCGCGGCTCAACGCCGGGGAGCCGCTGTACGTCCAGCCATCGACCACCGACGACGCCGACTTCTATCGATATCCACCGCTCCTGGCGATCGCCTTCCGCCCGCTGGCGCTGCTTCCCTTCGAAGCCGCCGCGCTGATCTGGGAGGCCATCCTCGTCGTCCTGTTCGTGCTGACGATCATCCGGATGGACTGGCACGACCGATGGACGTGGATCATCCTGGGCTGGCTCGCGGCGCCGATCGGCTGGGCCCTCGCCGTCGGTCAGGCGCAGGTCGTCATCACGTTCCTCCTGGCCGTCGGGTCACCGGCCGCGGTCGCGGTGGCGGCGCACATCAAGCTGTTGCCCGCGCTCGTCGCCATCTACTGGATCGGTCGCGGGCAATGGCGTCGGCTTGGCTGGTTCGTCGCCTGGGCGGTGGCGCTGCTCGGGGTGTCGTTCGTCCTCGAGCCGGCCGGGACCGTGGCGTACCTCTCGTTCACGGACCTCGCGCAGGTGGGTGCGGTCCGCAACCTCTCCCCGTACGCGTTCGCTCCGTGGCTGTGGGCCGTGCTGGTCATCGCGCTCGCCCTGATCGCGTTCCGGCTCGCCCGGACGCGCTGGGGCTGGGCGATGGCCGTGGCCTTCTCCGTCTTCGCGAGCCCACGGCTGCTCATGTACATGTTCTCGACGCTGGCCGCGGGCAAGGCCGGTCCCCGCGATCCGTCTGGCGAAGACAAAGCCGAGAGCGACGCCCCGACGCCGGTGGCGATCTGATGCCCGGCACCCGGTCCGCGACGATCATCCGGCTGGTCCTTGTCGTCGCCGCCGTACTGGTGTTCATCGACACCGGCCTGCAGATCGTGACGCAGTTCCCGGTCGGCATCGATGTGATCATCCCGCTCCAGGCGGCCACGCGGTGGCTGGCCGGCGGGACGGTCTACCTGCCGGACGGGTTCACCGATCCCAACGTCCTCCCGCCGTTCCTGTACCCGCCGTTCGTGCTGCCGTTGGTGGCGCCGTTCACGGCCCTCCCCGAGCAACTGGTCCGGATCGCGTGCACGCTCGGGGCGGCCGGGGTGGGCATCGCGATCTGCCGGCGTCTGGCCATCCCGTGGATCGTGATCCCGCTCGTCCTGCTCTGGGAGCCGATGCTCGGGAGCATCTGGGGTGGCAATGTCCAGGTCCTGCTGATCGCGGCGTTCGTGGCCGCCTTCTGGCGGAAGCCGACGAACCACGACCTGCACCCGGAACCACGCGAGATCGATGCCGCCCGGGGTCGTCACGCCACGGATCGGCTGGTACGCCGCCACCGTCGCGAGCGTCAAGGCGACCCAGATCCAGGCCTGGCTGGCGATGCTTCGACGGAGCCCGCGATCCGCGCTGCTTGGCGCCTCGCCCTGGGCGATCCTCGCGCTCGTGACGCTGCCGATCGTCGGGGTCGGGCTCTACGTCGAGTGGTTCGGCCAGCTCGCGCGCGCCTCCGATCCCACGTGGCCGGCGATGGGTCCGTCGCTGCTGACGTACCTGCCGTCATGGGTCGTGGCCGGACTGACGCTCGCGTCGTTCGCCGCGGCCTTCCTGATCCGTGGCCGCGACACCGGCATCTGGCTGGGCCTGATGATGCTGATCGTCGCGCCGAACATGCACGACTTCCAGGGCCTGTTCCTCCTGCCGGCGTTGCTGCGGATCCGTCGCGAATACGCCATCCTGGCCGCCCTCCTGACCGCGACGGCGACGGCCGAAGGGTGGTGGATCGGCATCGCCATCGTGGTCGGGTCGATGCTCGCGGGGCTGCGCTGGCCGATCATGTACGAGCCTGAAGGGCCCTGACCGACGGCCTGACGGATGGGCCTTTCGTACCGGTCGGCGGGCCGGCGACCCGGTGCTACGCTGCACCGGCCGTGCGTACACCCCTACTGCTGTACGGGCTCGCCCTCGCCGTCCGGGTGGTGCTCATCTGGCACTTCCCGTTCCCGGCCTACCCCGACTCGTCCTATTACGTCGACGTCGCGCACTCGTTGCTGGCCGGTCACGGCTTCAACGTCGACTTCGTCTGGATCTTCGCCGAGGTGGGTGGGGCGATCCCCGCCGACCCGACCCTGCCCATCCCCTCGAACGCGCACTGGATGCCGCTCGCGTCCCTCGTCCAGGTCCCGTTCCTCGCCACGCTCGGGGACGCCGCGTGGGTCTCCGACCTCCCGTTCGCGATCATCGGCGCCATCGCCGCACCGCATGACCTGGGCGATCGCGCGCGAGGCCGGCGCCCGATCCATCGTCGCAGTCCGGCGGCCGGGATCCTCGTCGCGATCCCGCTCCTGTCGGTCGTCTATCTCGTCCAGCCGGACAACTTCTCGCTGTACCAGCCGCTGGTCGTCGGGGCGCTGTGGATGGGCGCGCGGGGCCTCAAGGGATCAGGACGCGCATTCGCGCTCGCGGGCGTGCTCGCGGGGCTCGCCACGCTCTCGCCGAACGGACGGCATCCTGGTCCTCGCGGCACTCGGGTTCGCGTTCCTGTGGGATCGCTGGCACGCCTGGCGATCGAACGGCGCGCGCCTCCCGGCCATCTCGCTTGCGGCGGCCGTCGCCTGCGTCGGGCTGTTCGTCCTCGTCATGTCGCCGTGGTGGGCGCGGCAGCTGGCCGTGTTCGGAACACTCTCGCCATCGACCGCATCCGGCAGGTCCTGTTCATCCGCGACATCGGCGAGTGGGACAGCATCACGACGCCCGCGACGCTGAGCCATCTGCTCGGCCAGGGCATCGGGCCCTTGGTCGGGAGCCGGATCGGCGGTCTGATCGCGGCCGTGATGATCTACACGACCCTCGTCGCCGGCTTCGTCCTCGCGCCACTCGATGGTCATCGGCGGGTGGGCCCGGCGTCGGTCGCCGGACTTCGGGCCGTTCTTCGCCTACGCCTTCCTCCTGTTCGGGTTCTCGGCGATCGTGTCGGCCGTCCACGTCCCGGGCGGGACCTTCATCCACTCCGCGGTGGCGCTCGCGCCGTACAGCTACATCCTGGCGCTCGAAGGCATCGTGGTCGGCGTGGCCTGGATCGCGAAGCGTCGACCGCGCTGGGACGCCGACTCGGCGACACGGGTCTTCGTCGGCGCCGCGGTCGGGTTCGCGATCCTGTGCGCGGTCGCCGGGTCGCTCGCGGTCCACGGCACCTGGCAGGGTCGCGTGGACCGGTTCGAGACCGTCGCCGATGCCCTGGACCAGGCGGGCGCGGGCCCGACGGATCGGGTGATGTCGATCGATGCCTCGGGCACCAAGTACTGGACCGGGCGCGGCGGCGTGGTCCTCGTCAACGATCCGCTCGAGACCATCGAAGCCGTCGCGCGCGCCTATGACATCGACTGGCTGGTCCTCGACGCCGACGACAGTGTCGCCTCGGTCGCGCCGATCCTCGACGGCTCCGTCCACCCGACATGGCTGGGTGCGCCGATCCTGACCGAAGGCGACCCGGCCCATCTCGCCGTCTATCCGGTCCTGCGTGGGGCACAGCCATGAGTCGACGTGAGGCGGTCCTGTCGGCGGCGCTCGTGTTCGTCGTGGCGGCCATCGTCCGTGCCGTGTTCGCGTCGCAGATCGTCTTCCCGAAACCCGAGGACACCGCCTACTACGTCGGTGTGGCACGGAACCTCATCGAGGGCCGTGGCCTCGTCTCGGATGCCATCTGGAGCTACGGCACGCCGCCGCTCGTCTTCCCGCGGCCCGCGTTCGAGGTCTGGCTGCCACTCCCGACGTTCCTCGCCGCGATCCCGATGGCGTTCGCCGGAGCGACGTTCAAGGCCGCGCAGGTCTCGTCGGTCCTCGTCGGTTCGATCGTGCCGGTCCTCGCCTGGCGGATCGCCGCGGATGTCGCGGTGGAACGCGACCTGTCGGTCGGCCGGTCCCGCTCCCTCGCGCTCGGTGCCGGCCTGACGAGCGCGGTCTATCTGCCGCTCGTCCTCCACTCGACGCTGCCGGATTCCACGATGCCGTACGCGGTCCTCGCGCTCGTCGCGTGTCTGCTGATGGTCCGGATCGCCCGCGACACGGCGCCGATCCGCCTCGCTGATCCACGGGTCATCGGGCTCGGGGTCGTGATCGGACTGGCGGCCCTGACCCGCAACGAGGCGCTGTGGTTGGGTCTGGCGTGGGCGATCGTGGCGTGGAGTGCCTCCGCGAGGTCTGTCCGAACGTGGTTCCGCCTCGTGGGGGTCGCCGGCGCTGTGGCGGGCCTCGTCTTCCTGCCATGGGCCGTGCGCGACTGGGCCGTGTTCGGGAGCCCGCTCCCGGGTCAGGCCGCCACGAATGCCCTCTCGGTGACCGGCTTCGACATCTTCGCGTGGAACGACCCACCCACCCTGTCGCGATATCTCGCGGTCGGTGTCGGACGACTGGTCGGCATGCGCGTCGACGGCCTCACCCACAACCTCTTCTCGGTCCTGCTGTTCGTCGGGTTGCCGATCTCGCTCCTCGGGCTGGTCGCCCTGCCCTGGCAGGCTCGCGGACGAGCCTTGCGGCCCCTCGTCCTGGTCAGCCTCATCACCTTCCTGTTCACGAGCCTGGTCTTCCCGGTGGCGACGACCTGGGGCACGTTCCTCCACGCCTCGGGCCCGGTCCAGGTGCTCCTCGTGATCGCGGCCCTGCTCGCGCTCGATGCCGGGATCGCGCGGCTCGGCGCCCGGCTGGGCTGGACCCGGCCCGTCGCCTGGCTCGGGCCGGCGCTCGGGATCTTCGGATCGCTGCTGTTCTCGGCCGCGCTGCTCCCGGTGTTCGGCGCGCAGTCCCAGGACACCGCCGACCGGTATGCGGAACTCGGACGACGGATGGCCGCGGCCGGCCAGCCGCTCGACGCCGCATCCGGGCCGGTCATCACGAACTTCCCGATCTGGCTGTCCGAGGCGAACGGGGTCCATGCCCTCGCCCTGCCCGACGAGACACCGACCGACGTCCTGGATCTCGCCCACAGCTTCCCGGGGACGCGACTCCTGGTCATCGTCGGCGACGACCACGGGCGGTGGCCAGCCGTGCTCGACGCGGGTGGGGCCGATACCGCGTGCTTCCGCGAACTCGATCTCGGGCCGCCGCCGGCCGGTGTCGCGGTCGACCCTCTGGCCGACACCCGGGCGTTCGAGATCGTCTGCCCATGAGAGACGACCCCTATACTCCAAAGCTCATGGAGGCAGCACGCTCCGGGGCGCACGGCACAGACGGCCGCTTCGACGGTCTCCGCGCAGAGGCGACCGCAGCGGTCGGCTCCAGCGCGAACACGCTTCGGACCGTCCGTGATCGCTACCGAGAGGCCTACGCTGAAGCGCTGCAACGTTGGCAGGCACTGCGGGACGACCTGGATTCGGTCGACCGGAGTCCGCGGGGCCCCGAACGCATCGCGAACGAGGACCCAGCCGTCCAGGAGCAGGCATCTGCGGCTGCCCTCGCCGCCGAGGCCGGTGCCGACGACGCCCTCCAGCGCGATCTCCGGTCCGAGGTGGACCAGCTCACCGATGAACTCGGCGATCGACAGTCCGAATTGACCAAGCTCGAACTCGCCCAGCAGACCCTCGAGCGGACGTGGCTGTTCCTCGAGCGCGGCGACGACACCCTGGTCACGGACCACACCGGGCCTTCGACGAGCGGCGACATCGCGATGCGCATCATGGAGGCGCAGGAAGCCGAGCGGGCACGACTGGCCCAGGAAGTCCACGATGGACCGGCCCAGGCCCTCACGAACGCCATCTTCCAGGTCGAGTACATCGAACGGGTCATCCCGAGCGATCCCCGGCTGGCCCAGACCGAACTGCGGTTCCTGCGAGAACTGCTCCGACGCGAGCTCGGTGACGTCCGGGCCTTCATCAGCCAGCTCCGCCCGCCGCTGCTCGATGAACTTGGGCTCGACGGAGCGATCACCGATACCGCGGAGCACATCCGCGCGATCACCGGACTCACGATCACGACCGAGCTTCAGGCTCCGGTCGATGTCTTGAGCGAGGGCGCCCAGACGGTCGCGCTGCGCGTGGCCCAGGAGGCGCTCCAGAATGTGCGCAAACATGCGGCGGCGACCACGGTCGTCGTGGCCACGGTCCTCGAGGCCGATACATGGGTCCTGGAGGTACGCGATGACGGACGAGGCTTCGACATCGGGGCCGTAGCCGCCCGTGGCCGACGCAACTTCGGTCTTCAATTCATGCGCGAGCGAGCCGAACTGGTCGGTGCTCGCGTGGACGTACGATCGCGTCCGGACGGCGGCACCGTCGTGCGGCTCGCGATCCCCACGATCAAGGCGACGGGAGTAGAGGAGAGCAGATGAGCGCGATGGACTACAGCGGCCCGGACCGGCGACGGGGTGGACCCGATCGCCGGAACCTGGACCAGAGCACGCGGATCCTGATCGTCGACGACCACGCCCTCTTCCGGGTGGGGATCGCCAACATCCTCAGCCACGAGCCGGACCTCGAGGTCGTCGGCGAGGCCGATGATTCGCGGAGCGCGGTCGATCGTGCGCTGGAGACCTCGCCCGACATCGTCCTGATGGACCTGTCGCTGCCGTCGCCCGGCGGCATCGAAACGACCCAGCGGATCAAGCGTGAGCTGCCATCGACCGGCATCATCGTGCTCGCCCAGAGCGAGGATGAGGACGCGCTGTTCGATGCCATCAAGGCCGGCGCGGCGGCGTTCATCCTCAAGGACGTCGGTCCCGACGACCTCGTCACGATCATCCGGCGCGTCGTCGCGGGCGAGTACCTCATCAACGACAAGGTGTTCGCCAAGCCGGCCGTGGCCTCACGCGTGCTCAAGGAATTCCGCGAGCTGGCCGTCTACGGACAGGACGCCGCACCGATCTTCGCCCCGCTGTCCCCACGCGAGGTCGAGATCCTCGACAACATCGCCCAGGGGATGACCAACAAGCAGGTGGCCTACGCGCTGTCGATCAGCGAGCAGACCGTCAAGAACCACATGAGCTCGATCCTCCGCAAGCTCTCCGTCAATGACCGGACCCAGGCCGTCGTGTACGCGATGCGCCAGGGTTGGATCAGGATGCCGGAGGACTGAGCGATCTTGATCCCAGCGTCCCACGCGATCCGGACCCGACGATGACCGACGCCACCACCGAATCCACCGAGGCGACCGAGCCGCCGCCGCCCGTCCCGCCAGCCGACCTGGCTGAGCTGGCCGGTCGTCTCGACGACGACGTCATCCGCCTGGACAAGGAACTCGAAGAGGTCGACCTGCTGATCACGCAGGCCAAGACCGAAGCCGGTCGACATGAGAGTCGACGGACCGCCGCGACGGACAAGCTCGCCGCCATGCCGACCGACGGTGACCCGACCGAACGGCTGGAAGCCAGCGCCCAGCTCATCAACCTGACCCGTCGAGCCGCCCTCATGGAGACGCAGGTCGACGTGCTCGAGGGCAAACGGCGTGCCCTCGCGCGGCACCGCGACACCGTCGCGACGTATGCGGGACTGGTCGCCGCGATGGATCCGACGACCGGGGCAGCGGCCGTGATCGCCCCGACGTCCAAGGGCGGCGGCCGCAAGGGCAGTCCCGACGGCGACGTCTTGCCGCCGGCCGTCTCGCGCCTCGTGTTGACGGCCCAGGAGGACCTCCGTCGGGAGATCTCCCGGGCGATGCACGATGGCCCGGCCCAGAGCCTGACCAACATCGTGCTCCAGGCCCAGATCGTGGAGCGGCTCGTCGCCCAGGACCCGGCGCTCGCGCAGGGCGAGGTCCGCCAGCTGGTGGCGATGGTGCAGCAGACGCTCGAGGCGACCAAGACGTTCATCTTCGACGTCCGACCCATGGTCCTCGACGACCTGGGTCTCGTGCCCACCCTGCGGCGGGCCGCGCGGGAACGCGGTCAGCGGGCGGGTGTCGCCGTCGAATTCGACTCGATGGGTCAGGACCGTCGACTCTCGATGGATCTGGAGAGCGGCCTCTTCCGGATGCTCGACGAGGCCCTCGTGGCCTACCTCGAACGATCGCCGGACCGGGTCTCGCTCCGACTCGACTGGACGAGCGAGCAGGTCGAGGCGAGGGTCATCGCCTCGCGGACCGGCACGGACGTGGCGCCGGTCGTCGAAGACGTCCAGGACAACTCGGATCTGCCGCCGGCCCTCGCCCGCATGATGGAGGACCGCCGAGTGGCGGCGCGAGACGCCGTCGAGGTCGCCCGCAAGGAAGCCATCGTGGCCCTGCCGCCCAACACGTGGCGCGAGATCCAGAGCCGCGCCGGGACCATCGGCGTCAACGTGGAGCTCCTTGCCGAGGGCGCCGAGCTGCACCTCGTGGTCGTCGCCCCGGTCGAGGGCGAAGGGTGACGTGCGCCGCCTCCGCCCGAGTCCTGGTCAGGGTCTCGTCGAGTACGGCCTGATCCTCGCGCTGACCACGCTCTTCACGCTGGTCATCCTCGTGTTCTTCGGTGGGACCCTCGCGGACATCCTCGGCGCGATCGGCGCGACCATCGACGCAGCCACGGGTGGCTCCTGACGTTGCTCCGCTGCACACCTCTGGGTCAGGGGTGCGTCGGTACCATCGCGCTAGTGTGCCGAGCGACCTTCCGTTCATATATTGGCGCAGCCCTCACATGGGGGTGAGTACTCATCCAGGAGGCTGCCACATGGCGCTCTACAATTGGTTCCTCGCAACCCTCAACCGGGACGAGGAAGGCCAGGGTCTCGCCGAATACGCGTTGATCCTCGCCCTCATCGCGATCGTCGCGATCGTCGCTCTGATCTTCCTGGGCGGCCAGGTCAGCAAGATCCTCAGCACCGTCGGCGGCTCGATCTAGTCCGCCCGACCTTCTAGGATCGGAGGGAGACCGTCGGACTTGATGTTCGGCGGTCTTTCCGTTCCCAAGGGCCCACGCCCAGCCGGCCGATGCCTTGACAGGCCAGAGGCCCGCTCGTACCGTGTGCCGCCCACGAGCTCGCTCGTGGAGATCTGAAGAAAGGAGGTACCAACCCACAATGTCTTACATCACCGCACTCATTTCGTCCTTCCGTCGTGATGAAGAGGGCCAGGGTCTCGCCGAATACGCGCTGATCCTCGCCCTGATCGCCATCGTGGCGATCGTCGCCCTGATCTTCCTGGGCGGCCAGGTCTCCAAGATCCTCAGCACCGTCGGCGGCTCGATCTAGTCGTTCGCCTTCGTAACCAGGATCCGAAGCCGCCGGTGCCGAGAGGCCCGGCGGCTTCGACCGTAACGGCTGGTGCATCGACGCCAGCACCACCAACAATCGGGCTATTGACGCAGTACCCACCCGACCTAAGGTGGAGGCAGCCGACCGCTCGGGTCGGGACCGGATGCATATGTGATCCTCGAGGAAAGGAGGTGCACCGATATGACCGCGTACTGGCGCTTCGTCGCCTTGTTCGATCGGTTCCGTCGCGACGACGACGGTCAGGGACTCGCCGAATACGCTCTCATCCTTGCTCTTATCGCGATCATCGCCATCGTCTCCCTGATCTTCCTGGGAAGCCAGGTCAGCAACAAACTGAGTGTCATCGGAAGTTCGCTGAAATCCGTCGCTCCGTAAGACAAGAACGACGCTCCAACGCCCGGGATGCGTGCCCGCCCGATCCATCGGATCCGGCGGGCACCGTCGTTTTCCGGACCTTGCAGACAACCTTGCGTCATGCGGGGAATCCTGCGGTTTCCTCCTAATGGTCCTAGCCCTTTGGTATAGTCGCGCACCATTTACCCGGTGCTACAGTGTTGCCACCTGTCACATCACCTTCGGGGAGAAAGAACGTTGAAGCGCACTAATCGACTCGTCCTGCTCATCGGCGTCTTCCTGGCCGTCGTGGCCTTCGTCGGGATCCTTGTCCTGACCGGCACCAAGGAGCCGGTACGCGAGGTCCCGACCACCGGCCCGGTCGTCGTCGCGAAGGCGGATATCCCGCTCTCGACGCGGATCCGCGCGGACCAGCTGGCGACCATCACCGTCGATCTGACCGCCGTCCTGCCGGGAGCCTTCACGGACCCGTCGCAGGTCATCGGCCAGGTGGCCCGTGAGGCCGTCAAGACCGGCGCGCAGATCACCTCGACCACGCTGTCCGGTGGTGAAGCCGGATCCATCCAGGACCTCACGGTCCCGGTCGGGCAGCGAGCGATCGCCGTCCAGGTCGACCAGGTCACGGGCGTCGGCACGGTCATCCAGACCGGCGACTTCGTCGACATGGTGGTGGGTCTGACCGGGGACAAGTTCCCCGTCATCAGCATCAACCCGGCCGACAACCAGATCACCGTGGTGAGTGGCGTCAACAACACGAGCGTCAAGCTGCTCCTCCAGGGGATGCAGGTGCTCGGGACCCTGTTGCCGCCTGCCGATCAGAGCTCCACCACCGACGGCACGAGCAACGACAC
The DNA here is from genome assembly GCA_963778805.1 of uncultured Chloroflexia bacterium. Lineage (GTDB taxonomy): Bacteria > Chloroflexota > Limnocylindria > Limnocylindrales > CSP1-4 > SPCO01. Next base: position 237,999 of record CAVZVT010000007.1, read on the forward strand.
CAACACGTCGGACAACCCGGACGGCACCACGTCGCAGCCCGCGACGGCCCTCAACGGACAGCAGCAGATCGTCGTCCTGTCGGTCACCCCGCAACAGGCCGAAGTGATCAAGTTCGCGGAGCTCGACTCCTCGATCAGCCTGATCCTCCGATCGGCCGACGACTTCATCGATCCGGTCACCGGTGAGGCGATCACGCCCCTGCCGGCCCAGACCACCGGTGTGATCCTCAAGACGCTCGTCGACACCTACGGCGTCCTGCCGCCGGAAGTCGTCGAGACCGTCACCCCCGCCAAGAAGTAGTGCGCGGCCCGGCCGACGCTCGGTCGGGCCAAATCTCCCCGAAGCCTCGACGCGACGGGCGCGACGACCCTCCCGGTCCCGCGCTCGTCGTAGTCCCGGCTCTTCGACCCTCACCGCCAGACCAGGAATCCAGAGCGAGATGACCGACCAGATCCGCGTCCTCGTCGTCGACGACATCCCCGAGACCCGCGACCACCTCACGAAGCTCCTGAGCTTCGAGAGCGACATCGAAGTGGTCGGTTCGGCGGCGTCGGGACGCGAGGCCATCGAGACCGCGATCAAGCTCCTGCCCGATGTGGTCCTGATGGACATCAACATGCCGGACATGGATGGCATCGCGGCCACCGAGCAGCTCTCCTCCTCCGTGCCATCGACCGCCGTCGTGATGATGTCGGTCCAGGGCGAGGCGGACTACCTGCGTCGCTCGATGCTCGCCGGCGCTCGCGAGTTCCTCGTCAAGCCGTTCAGCAGCGACGAGCTGACGTCATCGATCCGACAGGTCCACGCGCGAGAGCGCGACAAGCTGAGTCGCATGGCGGCCGCGCCGTCCGCGGCTCCGGTGACACCCCGGGCATCCGCCACGAGTCGAGGATCGGACGAACCCGGTCTCGTCGTCGCCGTCTTCAGCCCCAAGGGTGGCGTCGGCCGCACGACGGTCGCGGTCAACGTCGCGGTCGCCGCGGCCACCGAGCTCGGCAAGCGCGTCGTGCTCGTCGACGGCTCGTTCCAGTTCGGCGACGTCGGCGTGCTGCTCAACCTCAACCCGCGTGGCAAGTCCATCGCGGACCTGGCCCCGGAGCTCGAGGTCGGTGAGGTCGAATCCCTCGACCACTTCGTCATCGAGCATTCCGCCGGGCTTCGCGTCCTGCTCGCACCGCCCAGCCCGGAGATGGCCGAACTGGTCACGCCCAGCGGGATCAAGAAGGTCCTCGAGGCGCTCCGCCACGATCACGACCTCGTCGTCGTGGATTGCACGGCGTACTTCAATGACACCACGCTGGCCATCCTCGACTCGGCCGACATCATCCTCACGATGCTCAGCCTCGAGATCACCAGCATCAAGAACATGCGCCTCTTCCTCGAGGTCGCCGAACAGCTCGGCTACGAGAGCGGCAAGGTGCGCCTGGTCCTGAACCGCGCGGACTCCACGCTCGGCATCCGCGTCGCGGACGTCGAGCACTCGATCGGGCGCAAGGTGGACGAGACGATCGTCAGTGACGGTCGAAGCGTTGTCTATGCGCTCAATCGTGGCGTACCGTTCTTCCTGTCCAACAAGGAGGCGCAGGTGTCGCAGGACATCCTCCGCCTCGCTCGTTCGGTGGTCGGCGACCGCGCGAGCATCGCCACCGTCGACGACAAGACCAAGGCAACCCAGAAGAAATCCCTGTTCTCATTCCGATGAACAAGGCGATGAGCACGGTCGTAGAGAGCCCCCTGGGGCGAGAAGGGGTGTAGGAAGATGTCCCTCCTGAAGCGGATCGAGAGCGCTCGACCAGGGTCCACCGGGGCCCCGGAGAGCCAGCCGGGCGCACCCGGTTCCAACCTGCCGGCTGTGCCGGGTGGGCCACCGCCTGCCCCGACATCGCAGCGCCTGACCAGCCAGGCTCCCGCCCGGGAGTCGTTCCGGGACGTCAAGTTCCGGATCCAGAACCGGGTGATCCAGGACCTGGACCCGAAGCTTGACCTGTCCAACCAGGTCGAGGTCCGGCGTCAGATCGAGGAGATCTTCGGCAAGGTCATCGACGAGGAAGGCCTCGCGCTGACCCGAGCCGAGCGCGTCCGCATGCTCGAGCAGATCACGGACGAGATCATCGGTCTGGGTCCGCTGGAGCCGCTCCTGCGTGACGAGTCCATCACCGAGATCATGGTCAACGGCCCACGTCAGGTCTACATCGAACGATCGGGCAAGCTGGAGCTGACCAACGTCGTGTTCCAGAACGACGACCACGTGATGCGGATCATCGACCGGATCATCGCCCCGATCGGTCGCCGCGTCGACGAGTCCAGCCCGATGGTCGACGCCCGACTGACGGACGGCTCGCGCGTCAACGCCATCATCCCGCCGCTGTCGCTGGTGGGCCCGGTCATCACGATCCGGAAGTTCTCCGCCTCGCCGTTCACCGTGGACGATCTGATCCGATTCGGGACCGCGACCGCAGACATGTTCGACTTCCTTCGAGCATGTGTGGAGGCCCGCCTGAACATCTTCGTCTCCGGTGGTACCGGCTCCGGCAAGACCACGACCCTCAACGTCCTCTCGTCCTTCATCCCGAACGACGAGCGCATCGTCACCATCGAGGACGCGGCCGAGCTCCAGCTTCGCCAGGAGCATGTCGTCACCCTCGAGTCGCGCCCGCCCAACATCGAAGGCAAGGGTGCGATCCCCATCCGCGAACTCGTCCGCAACGCCCTGCGCATGCGGCCCGACCGGATCATCGTCGGAGAGTGTCGTTCCGGTGAGGCCCTGGACATGCTCCAGGCCATGAACACCGGCCACGACGGCTCGATGTCGACCGGTCACGCCAACAGCCCACGCGACATGCTGTCGCGGCTCGAGACGATGGTCCTCATGGCCGGTATCGACCTGCCGCTGCGGGCCATCCGCGAGCAGGTGGCCTCGGCCGTGGACCTCATCGTCCAGCAGAGCCGGCTCAAGGACGGAACCCGAAAGATCACGAACATCACCGAGGTCCAGGGCATGGAAGGTGACGTGATCGTCATGCAGGACGTCTTCGTCTTCGAACAGACCGGCGTCGTCGAGGGCAAGATCCAGGGCCGGCTCAAGCCGACCGGGATCCGGCCCAAGTTCGTGGAGAAGTTCGAGATCATGGGCATCAACCTGCCCCCTGGCCTCTTCGGCTTCACGTACTAGGCAACGGAAGGAGTCAGCACGCCCGTGGATACCATGACGCTCGTGATCGCAGGAGTCGCCGCCCTGGCGATCCTGTTCATCGCGTTCGGCGTCGCGACCTCGGGCGGATCGGGGATCTCCGACCGCCTGGAGCGCTACGCCTCAACGAAACCGCAGGACAAGAAGGCCGCATCGACCGGTCAGGGCAGCGTCGCGGACCTGCTCGCGCAGAGCGCCACGCTCGCCAGCCTGAACAAGGTGGTCGAGCAGCGCGACTTCGGCGCGAACCTGTCGCGCGAGCTCGCCCGCGCCGACCTCAAGCTCAAGCCATCCGAATTCCTGATGATCTGGGTCGGCTGCGTCGTCGGCGTCCCGGCCGCGATGTTCCTGATGTCCGCCATCTTCCCGAGCCTGAGCAATCCGCTCTTCCTGCTCATCGGTGCCCTCATCGGCTTCTTCATCCCGCGCTTCTGGCTCAACCGCCGCAAGGGCGGCCGGCTCGGTGCCTTCAACAAGCAGCTGCCTGACACGATCACCCTGATCGCCAACGCCCTGCGCGCCGGTTCGTCGTTCCTCCAGGCCATCGAGCTCGTCGTTCGCGAGTCCCGCCCACCGATCTCCACGGAGTTCGGCCGGGTCATCCGTGAAGTCAACCTCGGTCTGCCCTTCGATCAGGCGCTCGAGAACATGGTTCGACGCGTCCGTTCGGACGACCTCGAGCTGATGGCCACGGCCATCTCGATCCAGCACCAGGTCGGTGGCAACCTCGCCGAGATCCTCGACTCGATCGCGTACACCATCCGCGAACGCGTCCGCATCCAGGGCGAGATCCGGACCCTCACCGCACAGCAACGCCTGTCGGGCTACGTGGTCGGCTTCCTGCCGATCGCCCTGGCCGGCTTCCTCTTCGTCGCCGCACCGGGGTTCATGACCCCGATGTTCCAGCGCCCGCCCGAACTCCTCGGGCTCCCGGGCGGCACGATCATCCTCCTCGTTGGCGGATTCATGATGTTCATCGGCTTCATGTTCATCCGCAAGATCGTGGATATCGAGGTCTAGCGCGATGCCACCCATCATCATCGCGGCCATCGCCGCGGGAGCCATCATCCTGATCGCCATGGGGCTGACCGGCGGCTCGTCCGTCGACCCCGTCCAGGCGCGCCTGACCCAGCTCGGGTCGATGCAGGCCAAGAACCTCGAGGAGCTCGAGCTCCAGCAGCCGTTCCTCGAGCGAACCCTTCGTCCGCTCATGGGCCGGATGTCCGGACGCGTGTCGCGGATGGCCAGCTCGTCCTTCACCGAACGTACCGAGAAACGGTTGGCCCTCGCGGGCAACCCCAACGACCTCCGGGTCGCCGACTGGCTGGGGGTCAAGGGCATCGGCGCCGTCGTCGGTGGCGTCATCTTCTTCCTGCTCTTCGTGATCCTGGGCGTCGGGTCGCTGCCGTTCCTCATCGGTCTGCTGATGACCGGTGTCGGCGTGGCCTTCGGCTACACCGCTCCGGAGTGGTGGCTCGGCCGCCGCGTCAAGAAGCGCCAGAAGGCCATCCTGCTCATGATCCCGGACTCGCTCGACCTGCTGACGATCTCCGTCCGCGCCGGTCTCGGCTTCGATGCCGCGCTGGGTCGAGTCGTCGAGAAGCTCAAGGGCCCGCTCAGCGATGAGTTCCGTCGGGCACTGGCCGAGGTCCGTGTCGGCAAGGCGCGCCGCGAGGCGCTCCGCGACATCGTGCCGCGAACCGAAGTCCCGCCGCTGACCAACTTCATCGGCGCGATCATCCAGGCCGAACAGCTCGGTGTGTCGATCTCGAAGGTGCTGCAGGTCCAGTCGGAGCAGCTCCGCATCGAGCGTCGCCAGCGAGCCGAGGAACAGGCCGCCAAGGCACCGATCAAGATGCTGTTCCCGCTGGTCGGGTGCATCTTCCCGTCGCTGTTCATCGTCATCCTTGGCCCGGCCATCATCCTCATCATCCAGAACCTGACGATCTGACCACCCCATCGTCGCGCGGCGCGCCCGTGCCGGACCGGCCTCACCGCCGGTCCGTGCGGCCCGACCGGTCCGTGCTGCCCGACCGGTCCGTGCTGCCCGACCGGTCCGTGCTGCCCATGGAGCCGACCCCGTGCTGGTCGCGCGAAACACCTCGCGATCGACCGTGCTCGCCGAGCGCGTCGAGGTCGCCGCAGGCCTGTGGGGCAAGTTCAAGGGGTTGATGGGTCGAGCCACGCTCGACGCCGATGCCGGTCTCTGGCTGCCCGACAGCAACGGGATCCACATGATGTTCATGCGGTTCCCGATCGACGCGGTGTTCGTCGGCCGGCCGGATCCGGCGCAGGGCGGGGCACGGGCCGTCGTGTCCGTCCATCCCGATCTCAAGGCCTGGACCGGGTTGGTGCCACTGGTCCGCGGCGCGCACGGCGTGCTGGAACTCCCCATCGGCACGATCGCCCGCACCGCCACGGCCGTCGGCGACTTCATCGATCTCGCTTAGGCAGGCACTCGCTCCGCCCGCGGCCGGTGAGGCCGCCGCGGCCCGCTGAGCCCGCTCGCCGGACCCGGGCCCGCCCGCTCCCCGGACCCTCGCCCTGCCCGCTCGCACCCACGTTCGGCCCGCTCGCACCCGGGTCAGGCCCGCTCCGGGCCACGCCATGGCCGCCATGCGCAGCCTAGTTTCTGGGTGAAACTTATCCATGGCTGCGGCCCTCGCGGCGCCCCGAAAGCCCTGATCCGGCGCTGGATCGTCACCCCACGACTACCCAGCGGGTAAACACCTCGAACCGGGACCTCGGTCGACCCGATGCGGTTCATAACTTCCACTCCACGACTAGGCGGCGCATCGTCGCCGTCCGCTGCCGGACGAGCGCTCGCCCGCGCCGGGCCTGAGCTCGCGCCCTCGCTCTGCCACGCCTACGCCCGCGCCGAGACCGCGCATCGTCCACCGCCCCGCCCCGCCCGGCCGCGCACCGGTTGAGTCGCAGCTGAAGCGCCCCTTGTCAGCATCGACTGATGGACCTGACCCGGGTCGCACGGCTCGTCGTGGCCGTGCGACGAGATAACCACCTTCGGCAGGTCGATCTCGCGAAGAAGGCGAATGTCGGCCAGGGGATCGTGTCCCGGATCGAGCGAGGGGACTTCGGTGGCATGGCGCTCCAGACCATCGATCGAGTCGCGCGTGAACTCCAGATCGATCTTCGCCTCGAAGCGCGTTGGCATGGTGGCGCCGGTGACCGACTCGTCGATCGTGATCACGCACGCTTGGTCGAGATGGTCGTGGCGACGCTCGGCCGCCTCGGTTGGGACGTGCTCGTCGAGTTCTCGTTCAACGTCTACGGCGAGCGCGGGTCGGTGGATGTGCTTGCGTTCCATCCGGGGACTCGCTCGTTGTTGATCGTCGAGGTCAAGACACGGTTGACCGACCTCCAGGCGTTTCTGGCGTCATTCGGTCGAAAGGTCCGCCTCGTCCCGGGCGTGGTCCGCGCCGAGCGAGGTTGGGACGTCGACGCGATCGGAAGACTTCTTGTCGCGGCCGACTCGTCCACCAATCGCGCCATCGTCCGACGACATCAAGCGACCTTCGATACGAGCTTCAGCGGGCGGGCACAAGAGGTCCGTCGCTGGATCGAAGCCCCGACCGGCGAACTGGATGCGATCTGGTTCGTCGGACGCGGCGTCGGCGCCCCGGCTCCGCGACCGGTCCGCGTTCGAAGGACGCGCTCGCGGCCGCAGATCGCGCCCCAGCCGAAGATCGCGCCCGATGAGCCGCCGCGCGAGCCGGCGCGCGAGCCGACCGCCGCCTCGCGGGGTGAGGACGCATGACCTCCGCGGTCGCACGGGTCGCCTGGCGAGCGTTGGATCTGGCGTTCCCTGCCGACTGCGTCGGGTGTGGCCGCGAGGGTCGCCCGATCTGCATGGCCTGCGAACCGGCCCTCGATGCGCGCCTTGAGCTGGCTTCGGGCACCCCGATGGGGCTGCCGGCCGACCATCCGGCACCCCTGCTTCAGATCGAGTGGTGCGCGCCGTTCGCTGGTCTGGTCCGCGACGCCCTGCATACGCTCAAGTACCGCGGGGAGCGACGGATCGCCGAACCGCTCGGGGCCGCGATCGCCCGTCGGTGGGCGCGCGCCGGGGCCGGTGGCGAGATGTTGGTGCCCGTCCCGGTCCATCGGCATCGCGCGGCCCAACGCGGGTACGACCAGGCGGTCCTGCTCGCGGCCTCGGCGGCCCGCGAACTGGCGCTCCCGATGCACGCGGCGTTGGAACGTCACCAGGCCACCACCGCGCAGTTCGAGCTGGATCGTCGTGCTCGCGCGGTCAATGTCGCCGGCGCGTTCCGCGTGCGGTCGGCGGTCGAGGCGGCGGCGGTCCGCGGTCGGTGGATCGTGCTGGTCGACGACGTCATGACGACCGGCGCGACGCTCTCGGCCTGCGCGACCGCCTTGCTCGAGGCCGGCGCCATGGGCGTCTCGGCGATCACCGTCGCCCGGGAACGCTGAGCGGGGCGGCGCGGAGCGGCCGCGCGATCGGCGGGCGGGAGCGAGGTGGGCGGCCGACGGGCTTCCAAGCCGGGCAGGGCTATACTCGAAGCCGGACTTCGACCCCCCAGAGGTGACGCGTGCGGACCATCGTCAAGGGCAAGAACGTCGAGGTCCCGGAGCGCGTGCGCGAGTACGCCGAGCGCAAGTTGGCGAACATCGGCCGAGTCGTCGACGAGCGGACGGACGCGATCGTGGAGCTCTCGAGCGAGCACCACCGCAGCCCCGACGATGGCCATATCGCCGAGGTCATCCTGGTCATCAATGGCCAGACCATCCACAGCCACGCCGCGGGCGCCACCTATCAGGCCGCCATCGATGCCGTCGTCGACAAGGTGGAGCGCCAGGCCGTCGATCACAAGGAGCGACCCCGGGTCCGAGCGCGACCGCCTGAGGAGAAGGACCTGCTTCGACGGATCGCCGATGGCGTTGCCGAAACCGGGCGCGAGCGGGGCATCGTCAAGGTCAAGCAATTCGCCATCGAGCCGATGTTCGAAGAGGACGCGATCGCCGCCATGGATGAGCTCGGCCATCGATTCTTCGTCTTCGTCAACGCGGAGAACGAGCGCGTGGCCGTGCTGTACACCCGGAACGACGGGCAGTACGGGCTCATCGAACCGATCGTCGGCGGCAGCTATTCGATGGGCAGCGGCCACTCCAAGGGCAACGGCAAGGCCAAGGGCACCGACTGACGGCAGCGGGTGACGACCGCGTCAGGGGATGCGGCGGTACTCCCCGTTCGCCCGGCTCATGAGTCCGTCGTCGACCATCGATCGACGCAGCGTGGCGACGTCCGGGTGGAACAGCGCCAGTCGCTGGTTGACCTCCTTCTCGGGATAGGTTCGGTCCTCGGTGAAGCACCGATCGCGGAGGTAGCGGAGGACGACGAGCTGCTTCGAATGCTGCGACGGGATCGCGACGAGACGGTCGCGCTCGAAGAACCCGCGCAGGATCTTGGCCTCGTCCGCGGGCATCACCTCGCCCGCCGGCCCGACGCCAGGTCCGCTCGCGGCTGCGGCGTCGGCATCGTCATCGAGCGCGGCCAGGCGACGACCCAGATCGTCGAGGGCCTCGATGCGCAGGGTGAAGCGGATCGGTGCGGTGGGGGTGCTCGTCGCTTCGGCGACAAGGCCTGCCGCGGTCAGTCGGCCGAGATGGCGTCGAACGACCGCCGGCGACAGATCGAGCGCTTCGACCAGCTCCGCCGACGTTGCCGGGCTGGTCGCCAGTCGACCGATGATCCGGAGTCGCGTGGGGTCGGTGAAGGTCTTGAGCGCGGCGAGCAGGTCGTGGTCCATAGGCCCGCATCGTACGATGCGACCGTGCTGTCAGAAGGGTCGCGGTGAGCTCCGAGCCGCAGGCGGCCGCGTCGGGCTCGCCGTCGGGGTCGGCGTCGGGGTCGCCCGAGGCCGCGACGGAGTCGGCCTCGCGGTTCTCATCGCGCCAGATCGACCTCGCCGTCCTGCTCGGGCTCCTGGCCTTCGCGTTCATGCTTCGCGTGCCGAGCCTGGCCACCCGAGGCACCTGGGACGCGGACCAGGGCCACGACATGCTCGTGCTGCGGGCGCTCGTCCGTGACGGGATCGTGCCACTCCTCGGTCCGCCGACGTCGATCGGTGATGTCCACCACGGGGCGCTGTACTACTACCTGCTGGCTCCGGCGGCCTTCCTGACGGGCGGGGATTCGCCCTACGCCGTCACCCTCGAGATCGCGCTCGCGGGCGTGGCCGCCGTCGGTGTCACGTGGTGGCTGGCCCGGTCGGTGGCCGGGTCGCTGGCCGGGTTCGTGGCCGGGTTGTTGATGGCGGTCTCGGCATCGGCCATCGAGGAATCGACGTTCATCTGGAACCCGAACCTCATCGCCCTCTCGAGTGCCATCGCGCTCGCGGGCGCGTGGCGTGCCTGGACGACGCGTCGAGCTCGCTGGTGGCTCCTTGCGGCCGCCGGGACCGCGATGACGATGCAATGCCACGTCCTGGGGATCACGCTGCTGCCGATCGTCGGAGCTCTGCTCATCGCCGACGCTCGACGCCGCGGGCCAGGTCGCGAACGACGCCTGGTCCTCGGGGCGGGTGTGGCCGGTCTCGGCCTCATCGCGCTCACGTACGTGCCGCTGGTCGTCCACGAGCTGACGAGTGACTTCTCGGAGACCAACGCGGCCCTGGCCTGGATCTCGAGCGGCGGCGAGCCGTCGGACCTGGCCCTGCCTGTCCGCCTCCTGATCGTGCTGACCCGGGTCATCACCTGGCCGTTGACCGGGCTCCTGACCGACGCACCGATGGCCGCACTCCTCGCCCTTGCCCTGGTCGTCTCGGTGATCGTATGGCGGTGGCGCAGCCAGGACGCCTCCGAACGCGTCGCCGTTCGCTGGCTTGGCCTGGGGTCGTTCTGGACCGCTGGCTTCCTGACGTTCGCGGCCTCCGGGCTGGCGCGTGTGGTGCCGGGTCTGCCCAACGATCATTACCACGCCTTCGCGGACCCGATGGTGTTCGTCCTCCTCGGGATCGGTGCGGCGGCGGCGGCTTCGACGGCGGGCAGCGTCATGTCGGCGCGCAAGGTCGCGCTCGGCGGGCGGGTCGGGGCGGCGGACGCAGAGGCCCCTCCCCCACCCGCCATCTCGACGGCGCTGGCCGTGGTCGTCGGTGTGGCGCTGGTCGCACTCGTCGGCTGGAATCTCTTGAACAGCCCACCCGCGGTCGCCTTCGATGGTGGCTTTCCCGCCGCAGACGCCGCTGCTGCCCGGATCCTCGCGGCCACACCCGATCGATCGATCTCGATCCGCTCGATCCCGACCTTCAAGCCGGCCGACACCTACACCTATCCGGTCGTCCGTCGCGGAGTCGCCGTCGTCCCGGAGGCGCGAGGCCGAGACGCTGGTCGTCGTGTGCGATTCGCTGTTCGAGACCGCGATCGGGGCCGCGTGCGGTGGGCCGGCGGAGGATGCATCACTCGCGGCGACGCCACCGAGCCACGCCGTGGTCATGCGCGATCGCTTCGAGGCCGCGCCAGGCCGCTGGGTGACGGTCTACACGTCCCACTGACGCGGGTCGAGGGCCGGTCCAGGTTGGGCCCACGCCGTGCGCCGGCGACCCGTCCCGTCCCGTCCCAGGCCCGATCGCGCCAGATACTCCCTGAGTGAACGTTATCCGCGGCACTCGTCGATCTGGCGTCGCAAGACCGCGGTTCGCGCGCTGGATCTGCACCACATGACTAGGACGCGCCGAAAAGAGCCGAAAACAGGCCCGAGAGCAGCCGAACGGGTCGAGGCCCTGGATAACTTTCACCCAGGAACTAGGCTGCGCGATCGAGGCGCCGGACGCGATGGCCCGCGGCGGCCGCGGCGGCCCCGCCCCTCCCGCCGCACTCCGGCCCCTCCCGCCCCGGGCCGCCCTGGAATCGCGAACGCCGGCGCCCCAGACGCCGGCGTTCGCTGTCCCCGAGGCTCGGACGTGGAGGGCGATCCGAGCCGTGCCCTGAAGATGCTAGTGAGGATGAGTGCTGGAAGACGAGTGACTAGAAGAAGAGCGCTTAGAAGCGGCCGGGTTCCCGGCGCGGACTGTGGCTGGTGACCGGCCGAACCGATCCGACACCGACCCCGACGGGGCTGGAGGTGCCGTTGACGCCCATCGACCGGGTCGACGTCGCGGGTCGGCCAAGCTGGCGGTCCCCGCTTCGATCGGAGGTCGTGGTCGAAGCGTCAGCCGACTGGAAGGCGCGGCCGTAGCGGCGCATCCGGACGGCGAGGTAGTACTCCATGATCTGGCGGACCTGCGGCTCCGTGAGGAGGTCGTCCGCTCGAAGGGCGTACTCGACGCGTGCGGTCGGGTTCATCGATCCCGAGGCGACAAGCCCCAGGTACTGCGGCGTGTCGGCATCGTCACGAAGTTCGCGCAGCCCGCGAGCCAGCTTGGTCGCGGTCCCCAGCGACGGCATCCGGTCTCCGCGGATCAACCGGGAGATGGTCGAATGGTCGACGCCAGACTGCTGGGCGAGCTGACGCTGTGACATCTTCTTGGCCTTGAGCTGTGCTCGAAGCCATTCGTTGAAGGCTCGTCCGTTGTTGGTGGTCATGTCAGAGAGGGCGCTCCGTCCGGGCTCGGCCTATGGCACGGCGACCGATGCCGCGATGACCCCACTATCGAATGGGCCAGAGCCGTCCTGTATCACCCGTTGGTACCGACGCCGCAGACGCTCGAAGGGCCCGGATCACGTTCGGTGTGGTGTGGTCAGGCCGGGTCGGGGGCGGCAGTGACGGGAGCGTGACCCCGGACGAAAGTACTAGCCGGGGTCGAGGCGCTTGATGGCCCTCTCGGGCCGGTTTCGCGCCTCGCGCGACCCGTCGGGCCGGGCTCCGTAGGCCGAGGTGGCCGGGCCAGGCCGAGGTGGCTAGGCCAGGCCGGGGTGGCCGGGCCAGGCCGGGCTGAGGCCGGGATGGCCGGGTCAGGCCGGGGTGGCGACCGACGAGCTGCCCGAAGGCTGGCTGAGCCCGGCGCCGCGGGTGAGCGGCGAGACCGCGTAGAAGATCGAACCGAAGACGATGACCGAGAAGACGCTGATGACCCGGTCGAGGAGCGCGATCGCGGTGGCCTCGGGGAGGCTGACGCCGTAGACCAGGGTCAGGACGCCGACGATGCCCGCTTCGACGATGCCAAGCCCGGCCGGACTCAACGGCACCGCCGTGAGCAGCGAGCCGATGAGGGCCACGAACACCGCGCCCGAGATCCCGAGCTCGACGCCAGGGAACCCGAGGGCGAGGACGACGAAGTAGAGGCGCATCGCCTCGGTCATCCAGATCGCGACGCTCAGCAGCCCGAGGACCGGGAGCTGGCGCATCTGGAGGGCGCCGAAGACGCCTTCCTCGAAGCGGTCGTAGAACTCGACGATCCGGCCGGGGAACGGCAGCGCGACGAGGATCCGGCGACCGAAGTTCCGCAGCGTGAAGAGGGCGATGGCCAGCAGCGCCATCACGACGATCGCGATCCCGAAGACGACCTGGATCGCTTCGGGGAGGGCGCCGCGGAAGCTCCAGTAGCCAGCGGCGATGCCCATCAACGCGATCGTGAAGATGTCGAGACAGCGCTCGATGAAGACCGTGCCGAAGGTCCGGCTCAGCGACGCGTCGCTGTTGATGCGGAGCAGGTAGGCGCGATACAGGTCGCCCAGCTTGGCCGGGACCACGCAGTTCACGACCCATGAGAGATAGATGATCTTGGTGGAGTCCTTGACCCCGATCGTGAACCCGGTGCCCTTGAGCAGGATGGCCCAGCGCCAGCCACGCAACGGGAAACCGAGGTAGAACACGGCGAACGCGACCCCGATCAGGAACGGATTGGCACCCGCGATGAGGCCCGGCACCTTCGAGAACGTCTGGAAGTTGATCGCGACGAAGAAGCCGATGATCGCGAGCGGCACCAGGATCGAGACGATGGTCTTGGTCTGGCGAAGTCGCTTGCTCAGGGAGACTCGCTCGGCGGCATCGGCGTCGGCGTCATCCGCGGCGTTCGATGGCGTGGCGTCGGACGCGGCGGCGGACGCGGCGGTCGCCTCGGTCGAGGCGGGATCACCCGTCGGGCGCGTGTAGGCCGGGTTCAGGCCCGGACTGATCTCCATGGCATCAGACCGTACCGGCTCGTCGCCGTCGGGCGCCACGGGCCGATGGTCCTGCCCATCCTGGCCGTTCACCGGACGTCCCCCGCCGGAGCCTCGGCGTCCGGGCCGGCCGAGTCGCCGGGTGCGTCGCCGGGTCGGATCCGGCCGTTCCCGCGAAGACGCTGGATCCCCTTCGCGATCGGCGTCCAGAGCCGCACCACATAGGTCGCCCGACCCGCGACGAGCTCCGCACCCGCGAGCGCCGCAAGGAGACCCGCCGGGGTCGACGGGTCGCCATCGAGTGCGGAGTAGGCCACGCCCACTTCCATCACCGAATGCGCATCCGAGACGGCCACGCCGGGGAGCCCGTGTTCCCGGGCGAATTCGGCCGCGGTCTCATTGCCCTTGCCGACGAGACGGGCGTTGTGGATCTCGACCCAATCCACGAGCGTGGCGAGGGTCGCCATCCGGGCATCCTTGAGCAGCGACCCGCGCATCCGGTCGAATGGATGCGGGATCCCGACCAGCGCTCCCTGCTCCCGTGCCGCGGCGACGGTCTCCACCGCGGACATGCCGGGCGCGATGGCTTCGGTGAGGAACGCGCAGATCAGGTCGCCATCGGCGGTCTTGACCTCTTCGCCGATGATCACGGTCAGCCCGTCCGGGGCCGCATCCCGACCCGCGAGCGCGCCTTCGATCCGGTCGTGGTCACTGATGACGAGGTGCGTGAGACCCCGCTCGTGCGCGGCGCGAACCACGTCGGCTGGCTTCGCGAGCGAGTCGAAGCTCGCCGAGGTGTGGCAGTGCAGATCGATGAACGCCCGCTTCGTGATCGGATCGCCCATGCGAAGGCCGCTAGATCTGCTGGACGAGGGACTTCTTGAAGAAGTCGAAGTGCTCGAGGGCCAGCCCGGTCCCGAGGGCGACGCAGTTCAGCGGGTTCTCCGCGACGTGGCACGGCACGCCGGTCACCTGGGTGAGCAGTCGATCGATGTTGCGCAGGAGGGCGCCCCCACCGGACATCACCATGCCCTTGTCGATGATGTCGCTCGAGAGCTCCGGCGGCGTCTGCTCGAGGACGCTTCGGACGGCCGCGACGAGCTGCTGGAGCGGGGCCTCGATGGCCTCCATCACCTCGGACGAGGTGATCGGGATGGTCCGGGGCAGCCCGGCGATCAGGTCGCGACCGCGAACCTCCATCGTCATCTCACGCTCGAGCGGGAGCGCGGTGCCGATCTGGATCTTGACCTCTTCGGCGGTCCGTTCGCCGATCATCAGGTTGTACTTCTTGCGGACGTACGTCGCGATCGCGTCATCGAACCGGTTGCCGCCCACGCGCAGGCTGTGCGAGACGACGATGCCGCCGAGGGCGATGACCGCGATCTCACTGGTCCCGCCACCGATGTCGATGATCATGTTCCCCGACGGCCCGCTGATCGGGACGTTGGCCCCGATGGCCGCCGCCAGCGGCTCCTCGATCAGGTAGGCGTCCTTGGCACCGGCCTTGAGCGCGGCGTCTCGAACGGCTCGCTTCTCGACGCTCGTGACGCCGGCCGGGACGCTGATCATCACTTCCGGTCGGCTGAACCCGATGTGGCCCTTCGTCGCCTTCGCGATGAAGAAGCGGAGCATCGCCTCGGTGATGACGTAGTCGGCGATGACGCCGTCCTTCATCGGGCGGATGGCCTGGATGTTGCCGGGGGTCCGGCCGATCATCTCGCGGGCCTCTTCGCCCACGGCCACGATGCGGTTGTCGTCAGAGACCGCCACCACGCTGGGCTCGGTGATGACGATGCCCTTGCCCTTCACGTAGACGAGGACATTGGCGGTCCCGAGGTCGATGCCGATCTTCATGCGCTGTGGCCAGGTCCTTCCGCGATCCGCTCGATGCGGGCTCCGAGATCCACGAACTTCCGCTCGATGTTCTCATAGCCTCGATGAACGTGGTGCGCACCGTGGATGGTGGACGTGCCGTCGGCGGCCAGGGCGGCCAGGATCAGCGAGGCACCGGCGCGCAGGTCGCCGATCTCCACCTCGGCGCCGTGGAGGCTCGCCCGGCCCGTGATCGTGGCGTGCTGCGGGTCCTGCTGGGTGGCCTGGACGCCCATCTTGCGGGCCTCGGTCAGCCACTCGAGGCGGTCCTCGAAGATGGCCTCGTGCACCCGGGACGTGCCCTGGGCCTGGGTGAGCAGGACGCACGTCGGCGGCTGGAGGTCGGTGGCGAGCCCCGGGTACGGTCCCGTTTCGACATCCACCGCGTGGAAGCCGCCGCCAAGGAGCGCGGTGCCATCGACTTCGATGGTGTCCGTCCCGCAGGAGATCCCGACGCCGACCCGCCCGGCCGTCTCGATGAACGCCCCGAGGTGGTCGCACGGGGCGCCCTCGAGCGTGATCCGACCGCCGGTGATCGCGGCGGCGACGATGAACGTCCCGGCCTCGATGCGGTCCGGCACGACCCGATGGTCCGCGCCACGGAGCCGTCGACGGCCCTCCACCTCGATGGTGTCCGGCGCGGTCCGCTCGACCGAGGCACCCATCTGATTGAGGAACTCGATGAGGTCGTCGACCTCGGGTTCCTGCGCGGCCGGCCGGATGACCGTGTGGCCGTCGGCGAGGGTCGCTGCGAGGACCGCATTCTCGGTGCCCATGACCGACACGAACGGGAACTTGACCTCGGCGCCACGCAATCGCCCGGGCGAGGTGGCGAAGTAGTAGCCGTTGCGATAGTCGATCGACGCCCCCAGCGCCCGCATCGCCTCGACGTGGAGATCCACGGGTCGCCGGCCGATGCGATCGCCGCCCGGGTTGCTGATGATCACCCGGCCGAACCGCGCCAGGAGCGGGCCGAGCAGGATGAAGCTCGCCCGCATCTTGGCGGCCGCCTCGAGCGGGACGAAGAGCCACTCCACGTCGCCCGACGCGATCTCGTAGACGTTGGCCTCGGGATGCTCGACGACGACCCCCAGGTCGCGAAGGGTCTCCGCCATGACGCGGACATCCTCGATCTCGGGCACGTTCGTGAACCGGCAGCGCTCGCCGGTCAGGGTGGCGGCGGCCATGAGCTTGAGCGCCGCGTTCTTGGCGCCGCTGATCGCCACGGTCCCGTGGAGCGGCCGGCCACCTTCGACCCGGAAGAGCTCGCGCGCGACCGGTTCGGGCCGGTATTCCCAGTGGAACGGTCTGGCGTCCGCCATCGGACTAGCCGCGGTGCCTGGGACCCTCGCGGTAGCGTCGCTCGCCGACACGGATCCGGAGGAGGGCCTGCTGGAGTTGGGCGCGCGCGGCGGAGAGGTCGGCGCCTTCGACGTAGCCACCCTCGAGGGCACGCTCAGCCTCGCGGCGGGCCTCCTGGGCCTTCTCCAGGTCGATCTCGCTCGCCATGTCGGCCGTCTCGGCCATCACGACGACCTTGTCGGGCCGGACCTGGAGGAACCCGCCGACGATCGCGAACGATTCCTCGGTGGAGCCCTTCCGGATGCGCAGCTCGCCGATCCCGAGCATCGTCACCAGAGGCGCGTGGTGCGGCAGGACGCCGAGCTCACCCTCGCTCCCGGGGAGGACGACCGCGTCGACCTCGTCCGAGTAGGCGAGACGCTCCGGGGTGACGATCTCGAGTTGCAGCGGCATGGATCAGCCCGCCAGCTTGGCGGCGTTCTCGCGGACGTCGTCGATGGTGCCGGCGAGGAAGAACGCCTGCTCCGGCAACGTATCGGTCTTGCCTTCGAGGATCTCCTTGAAGGAGGCGACCGCGTCCTTGATCGAGACGTACTTGCCGGTGCGGCCCGTGAAGACCTCAGCGACGAAGAACGGCTGGCTCATGAAGCGCTGGAGGCGACGGGCGCGCGCGACGGTCGACTTGTCGTCCTCGGACAGCTCGTCGATCCCGAGGATCGCGATGATGTCCTGGAGGTCGCGGTAGCGCTGGAGGACGCGCTTGGTCTCCTGGGCGACGTCGTAGTGCTCGACGCCGACGATGTTGGGATCGAGGACGCGCGACGTCGAGGTCAGCGGATCCACCGCGGGGTAGATGCCGAGCTCGGCGATGTTGCGCTCGAGGCGGATCGTGGAGTCGAGGTGCGCGAAGGTCGTCGCGGGCGCCGGGTCCGTGTAGTCGTCCGCGGGGACGAAGACGGCCTGGAGCGACGTGATCGAGCCCTTCTTGGTGGAGGTGATCCGCTCCTGGAGCCCGGCCATCTCGGTCGCGAGGTTCGGCTGGTAGCCCACCGCCGACGGCATGCGGCCGAGGAGCGCGGAGACCTCCGAACCGGCCTGGGTGAACCGGAAGATGTTGTCGATGAAGAGGAGGACGTCGCGGCCTTCCTCGTCGCGGAAGTACTCGGCCATCGTCAGACCGGTCAGCGCGACTCGCTGGCGGGCGCCGGGCGGCTCGTTCATCTGGCCGAAGGCGAACGCGGTCTTGGCGAGGACGCCCGACTCGGTCATCTCGGCGATGAGGTCGTTGCCCTCGCGGCTCCGCTCGCCGACACCCGCGAACACGGAGTAGCCGGCGTGCTCCTGGGCGACGTTCCGGATCAGCTCCTGGATGATGACCGTCTTGCCGACGCCGGCGCCACCGAAGATACCGATCTTCCCGCCCTTCTTGAACGGGCAGATCAGGTCGATGACCTTGAGGCCGGTCTCGAAGACCTCGACCTCGGTCGAGAGCTGGTCGAAGGCGGGGGCCTCGCGGTGGATCGGCAGCGAGGTGACCGCGTTGACGGGACCCTTGTTGTCGATCGGCCGGCCGAGCACGTCGAAGACGCGACCCAGCGTGGCCTCACCGACCGGGACCGTGATCGGGGCACCGGTATCGCGGACCGCGATGCCACGGGCCAGACCATCGGTCGTGGTCATCGCGACCGAGCGGACCCAGTTGTTGCCGAGGTGCTGCTGGACCTCGCAGACGAGCGAATCCTGGCCTTCGCGCAGGATCTCGACCGCGTTGAGGATGGCCGGCAGTTGACCGGCCGGGAACTCGATGTCCACGACGGGTCCGGTGATCTGGATGACCCGACCGAGGCCGGTTGGGGCGGTGATCGCCATGGTGTGTGTTGCCTCCTGCGTCCTGTGCGTCAGCGGGCGTCGGCGCCGGACGCGATCTCGATCATCTCGCGGGTGATGTTCGCCTGGCGAACCTTGTTGTAGGAGAGCGTGAGGTCGCCGATGAGGTCCTCCGCATTCTCGGTGGCGTTCTTCATGGCCACCATGCGGCTGGATTCCTCACTGGCCTTCGCCTCGAGCACGGCCTGGTAGAGCCGCGTCGCGACGTAGCGTGGGACGAGCTGCTCGAGCACGGCCGATGCGCTGGGCTCGAAGATGAATTGGTTGCCCGGGATGCCTGCGGTGTCCTCCGAGGGCTTGACCGGGAGCAGATGGAAGAGCTCCGGACGCTGGGTCAGCGTGGACACGAAGCGCGGGAAGATGATGTCCACCTGACCGTAGACGCCGGCGAGGTAGTCGTCCGTGACGAGGCGCGCCAGCGGCAGGACGTCGGCGAACTTGGGGCGGTCGCCGAACCCGGCGAAGTGCGCCTCGAGCGGGACCCCGGCGCGGCGCATGGCATCGCGGCCCTTGCGCCCGACGGTCACGACCGTCAGGTCGCCCGAGTACTCGGTGATCTCGCGCGCGGCGAGACGCAGCGTGTTCGTGTTGAGGGGCCCGGCGAGGCCACGGTCCGTGGTGACGAGCACGATCAGACGCTTGCCACCTTCACGGGCGGCGAGCAGCGGGTGATCATCGCCACCCAGCACCGCCGCGAGATCCGCGAGCACCTCGTCGAGCTTCTCGGCGTAGGGACGGGACGCGAGGGTGGCGTCCTGGGCGCGCTTCAGCTTCGACGCGGCCACGAACTGGAAGGCACGCGTGATCTGCTTGATGTTCTTGACCGCGGTGATCCGCTGCCGGATCTCCCTCTGACTAGCCACGGCGCGAACCTCGGCAGCCGACACGATCGCCCGATGGCGGCGTTGCCCACTGCGCACGCTCGCTCACGCGCGCACAGGTGCGCTCGCTCGCGTGCTCGCGGTCGCCTTGCCCTCGGACGCCCTGTCGGCTGATTCTCATTTCGCTGTCAGGCCAGGAAGCTTTGCGGAAGGCGTCGACGGCTTCGTCGAGCGCGGCCGAGAGGTCGGCGGTCATCGCCTTGGTGGCGCCGAGCTCGGTCAGGATGGCCGGTCGCTCGGTCTCGAGGAAGCGATAGAACTGGATCTCGAATTCCTTGACGCGCGGCGTCGGGACGTCGTCGAGCTTGCCCTTGGTGGCGACGTACAGGATCGCGACCTGCTTCTCCACGGGGAGCGGCGAGTACTGCGGCTGCTTGACGATCTCCGAGAGCTTCTCGCCGCGGGTCAGCTGGTCGCGCGTGGCCTTGTCCAGGTCCGACGCGAACTGCGCGAACGCGGCCAGGGCGCGGTACTGCGCGAGGTCCAGCTTGAGCGGAGCGGCCACGTTCTTCATCGCCTTGGTCTGGGCCGCGGAACCCACGCGCGAGACCGAGATGCCGATGTTCAGCGCGGGCCGCTGGCCGGCGTTGAAGAGGTCGGTCTCGAGGAAGATCTGGCCGTCCGTGATCGAGATGACGTTCGTCGGGATGTAGGCCGACACGTCACCGGCCTGCGTCTCGATGATCGGCAGGGCCGTCAGCGAGCCGCCGCCGTTGGCCTCGCTCAGGCGGGCGGCCCGCTCGAGGAGTCGGCTGTGGAGGTAGAAGACGTCGCCGGGGTAGGCCTCGCGTCCGGGCGGACGGCGAAGCAGCAGGGCCATCTCGCGATACGCCCACGCGTGCTTGGACAGGTCGTCGTAGACGCACAGCGCGTCCTTCACGAGCCCTTCGCCCTCGACCTGGACGCCGTTCTCCATGACCTCCTCGCCCATCGCCACACCGGAGTACGGCGCGAGGTACTGGAGCGGGGCGGGGTCGTCGGCACCGGCCACCACGACGATCGTGTGATCCATCGCGCCGTACTGCTCGAGGACGGCGACCGTGTTGGCGACCGTCGAGAGCTTCTGGCCGATCGCCACGTAGATGCAGACGAGGCCCTTGCCCTTCTGATTGATGATCGTGTCGATCGCGATGGCCGTCTTGCCGGTCTGGCGGTCGCCGATGATGAGCTCGCGCTGGCCGCGGCCGATCGGGATCAGGGCATCGATCGCCTTGACGCCCGTCTGGACCGGCGTATCGACCGACTGACGCACGATGACGCCCGGGGCGATGCGCTCGACCGGGCGGGTCGCGGTCGACGCGATCGGGCCCTTGCCGTCGAGCGGGCGACCCAGCGGATCGACGACGCGGCCGAGCAGCGCCTGGCCCACCGGGACCTCGACGACGCGGCCGGTGGTCTTGACGGTGTCGCCTTCCTTGATGCCGGAGGCCTCACCGAGGATGACCGCGCCGACGGTCTCCTCCTCGAGGTTGAGGGCCATGCCCATCACCCCGCCGGGGAACTCGAGCATCTCCGAGGAGACGGCGTCGGACGAGCCCGTAGATCTGGGCGATGCCGTCACCGACCTCGACGACCGTGCCGACGGTTCGCGTCTCGGCGCCGGCGTCGAACGAATCGATCGCGGACTTGATGATGCTGGTGATCTCATCGGAACGAATGGCCACGGTCTGGGTCTCCTAGAGGGCGCCTGAGGCGAGCTGAGTGCGCAGGCGCTCGAGGCGGCCGCGGACGCTCCCATCGATCAGTCGATCGCCGACTCGCACGACCAGGCCACCCAGCAGGCTGGGATCCACCTGGACATCGAGGTCGACGCGACCGCCGGTCATCTGCTCGAGCCGGCCGGTCAGGTCCCGGAGTTCGTCCGGGGTGAGCGGCGCGGCGCTGGTTGCCGTCGCCAGGGTGATGCCCTGGCGGGTGTTGTCGAGTCGTCGGAATTCCGCGGCGACCCGCGGCAGTTGCTCGATCCGCCCGCGGCGGATCATGAGGGCGATCAGGTTGAGGGCACCGGGCGAGATCCCGTCCTGGAACGCGCTCCGGAGCGCGGCGACCCGCGTCTGGAGCGGGACGGCCGGGTTCGCGAGCGCGTGACCCACGCCGGGATCGGCGGTGATGGACGCGGCCATGTCGAGCTCGGCTCGCCATGTGTCGACCGTGCCATCCCGCAGGGCGACCTGGAAGGCCGCCTCGGCGTAGCGTCGCGGACCGCTGTCCCGACCTGCCATCAGTTCCTCGAATCGCCGCTGGCGGAGCTGGCGAGGAATTCGTCGACCAGCCGTCGCTGGCGCTCGTCGGTCATCGTCTCGCCCACGACCTTGCCGGCCGCGGAGAGCGCCAGATCGGCGACCTCGGATCGCAGTTCCGCGATGGCCCGCTGCTTCTCCGCCTCGATCTCGCTCGCGGCGCGCACGCGCATCCGCTCGAGTTCGGTGCGGGTGGCGGCGATATCCGCGTCGCGCGTTTCCTGGGCGACCTTCTGCGCCCGGTTGATGATCTCGTTCGCCTCCCGACGCGCTTCGGTCAGGGTGGCGACCCGCTCGGTCTCGGCGTTGTCTCGATCGCGGCGAGCCTGCTCCGCGTCCTGGAGGCCCTGCTCGATACGAGCACGGCGGTCGGACAGCATCTTCGTGACCGGTTTGAACGCGAACGTCCAGATGATCGCGAAGAACAGCAGGAAGTTGACCGCACTGACGATGACCCAGAACAGATTGATCTGGAACTTCGCCTCTTCGGCGGTCAGCCGGACGACGTCGCTTCCGAGACCGGTCGCGACGGCCAGGAAGTCCACGATGGCTACTCCGTGCCGATCAGGCTACTTGATGAAGATCGCGAGCAGGCCCACGACCACCGCGAGGACGCCGAGGCCTTCGGCGAACGCTGCGAGGATGATCGCGATGCCG
Organism: uncultured Chloroflexia bacterium; assembly: GCA_963778805.1. GTDB lineage: Bacteria > Chloroflexota > Limnocylindria > Limnocylindrales > CSP1-4 > SPCO01. The sequence goes on from CAVZVT010000007.1 coordinate 260,109, forward strand.
CGGATCTGGCCGGCAGCATCCGGGTTCCGGCCGATGGCCGTGGCCGCGAGGCCGCCCAGGATCCCGATGCCGATGCCGGGGCCGAAGACCCCAAGGGCCGCGATGCCGGCGCCGATGTGCTCCATATCGTGACTTCCTCCTCTGTCCCGGACGACTCGACCGGGATCTGTTGGGACCCGTGGATGGGTTGCGCCGTTCGGGCGCCTCAGTGCGCTGGTTGCAGGGACGGTGCTTCCGGTGACTCCTGTCCGTGGAGGGCTTCCATCGCTTCCTCGGCGACGTGGCCTTCCTCGTGATCGTGACTTTCGATCGCGAGCACGATGAACATGAGCGTCAGGATGGCGAAGATGAGCGCCTGGATGGCATTGAGCATGACTTCCAGACCCACCAGGCCGACGGGGATGAACGCGATGGTCAGCGCCGTCATGACGCCGAGCGCCACCTCGCCGCCGTAGATGTTGCCGAAGAGCCGCATCGAGAGCGTGACGGGCTTGACGAATTCGAGCATGAGTTCGACCAGGCCGACGAAGAGCGCGATGCCCCCGGCGGCGATGCCGTTCTTGAATTCATAGAAGGGGAAGAACTTGCCCGCGTAGCCCTTGAAGCCGAGCTTGCGGAAGCCTTCGGCCTCGAAGATGACGAACGCCACGAGGGCCAGGCCGAGCGTGATGTTGACGTCGCTCGAGGGGGCACGCAGCTCCTCGACCCGGCCGACCGGCGGGATCAGTCCGATCCAGTTCGAGAACAGGATCAGCAGGAAGAACGCGGCGAAGATCGGGATGTATGGCTTGGCCGTGGGGCCCGCGATGCCGATCCCGAAGTCCCCGAGACCCTCGTAGAACATCTCGAAGATGTTCTGGAGGCGGCCCGGGATCATCTTGGAACCGCGGAGCATCACGATCGAGCCGATGATCACGATGGCCATGACGAGCCACTGCGTGACGATCGTGTTGCTGATGCTGGGCGTGAAGGTGACCAGGGCGTCAGGCGGGCTCGCCGGTCCGATGACCGTGTGCGGCGCCGGGAATTCCAGCGTCCCATCGATGAAGCAGGCGGGATACGGGCACGCGTCGCCGGGCGCGCCTTCCTTGGGGAAGGGCGGGAACAGGACGAACGCGGCGATGTTGATGAGGATGACGGCGCCGATGATGGAGAACCAGCGCGAGGACAGCCCACGGCCAGACTTGGCCGGCGGTGCTGGGGCCTCGGGGACGTCAGTGACCGTGGCGGTCACGTCGGTCGCATCCTGGTCGCTCGACACGCTTGCTCCACACACAGGAGCGCGGCATGTCGCCGCGCTCGCATCCTCCCTGACCGGTCGCTGTGTGACCGGCTAATCGAATGTCTTCAGGAACCTGGTCACCAGTCTGATGATCAACAAGGTCCCGGCAGCGGCGCCGAGAAAGAACCCGATGAACATGAAGACCGGAAACGTCATTCCCAGTTGCCCGTCGACCCAATGGCCACCGAGCGCGCCGGCCAGTGTCAACACCAGGAGCGAGAGGCCGATCTCCGAAAAGAGGGCGACGTAGCCCCAAGCTCCGGCGGGCTCGTTCGCTGGGCGACCTGACAAGGCGACGGCATTGTAGCAGAGGCGCAACCCGGCGCCGGGTCCCGGTCGGTTCCTGCGGCCTCAGGCATCCGGCCCGTCTCGGCCCCGTCGCTCGGCCCCCGGCGCGCCTCCCGGCCCCGCGCGCTCGCCCCGGCCTCCCCCGGCCTCCCCGGCCTCCGGTGCGCTGGATAGTCGCTGAGTGAACGTTATCGACGGGATCGTCCGGTTTGGCGCCCCGAGACCACGATTCCTGCGCTGGATCTGCACCACACGACTACCGCGTGCAGGATCGGGCGGAAGTGGGACAGAAAGCGGCCGATTCGGGTCGCCGCCCATGGATAACGTTCACCCAGAAACTAGGCTGCGCGGGTCCCGGGCGGTGGACGCGACGGGCGCGCGCGGCAGGGCATCAAGCCCCGACTAGCTGACCAGATGCACGACACCCACGACCAGGAGGAGCACGACGAACACCGCGACCATGCATCCGCCGATCACAAAGAGGATCAGCCAATACTCCTCGTACGCTTGCCGCCAGTCCATGACGACATCATGGACCTGATCCAGGGTCGGCTCCGGCCCAGGCCGCGCGTCCCCGAGCCAGGTCGACGGGTCAGCGCAGGATGATGAACCCGTCGATGTCGATGCGGCCGTCACCCATGGGCTTGACCTGGAGCGTGTGCGCGCCCGACGTCGAGAAGTGCGTCTGGTAGATGAGCTTTCGGTATTCGGTGCTGTGGACGTCGAGGTCGAGCGTGCTGACCACCACGCCATCGATCAGGATCTGCGCCCGTCCGCTTGACGTGGTGCGCGTCGCGATCCAGCCGACGTCGTAGCCGGTGAAGACGAAGGTCGCCGACTTGGTGTTCGATGTCGCGTTTCGAGCGCTCCCACCAAGCGCTTTCGATGAGCTGGTCTTCGACCAGGCGCCGACGTAGACCACCTTCGCGTCCTCTTGCGAGTAGCGGACCGCGGTGACCGGCGGGCCGTACTGGTAGGAGGAGACGTTGCCTTCCTTGTCGGTCGCGCGGACGCGGAACCGATAGCTCTTGCCGTTGGTGATCGTCCGATCGATCGACGTCGAGGTCGCGTGCGGCAGCGAGACCGTCGCGAACGCCCCGCCGTTCGTGCTGACCTGGAGCTTGTAGCTCGCGATCCCGGACCCGGCGTCCGTGGCACTCCACGTCAGGTGGATCTTCGTCGTCGATGACCCGACCGTCTGCCCGAGGAACCGCTCGGCGGGGGCATTGACGGTCGGCGCGAGGGTGTCGGGGACGACGTTGACGACGACGGTGGCGTAGTCAGTGTCGCCGTGTCCATCACTCACGGTGTATCTGAACGTATCGGGTCCGTTGTAACTATTGACCGGGTTATAGGTCAGACCGGTCCCGCCACCGGTGATCGTGACCGTGCCGTGGGCTGGAAGATGGTCCGTCGTCGGAATGATCGTGAGGTCGTCGCCATCGGGATCGTCATCGTTCGCCAGCACATCCAAGACCGTCGCACCAGCTCCCTGTGGGACGCTCATCGACGGGTCGTTGACGGCGTTCGGCGGATCGTTCTCGCCGCCGATGGTCACGGTGACCGTCGCCGTGTCGGTCAGGTGGCCATCGCTGATCGTGTACGTGAAGCTGTCATCCCCGGATCGTTGGCGCCGGGCTTGTAGGTCAGCGCGTGCTATGCCGGGCGTGATCGTGACCGTCCCCTTCGACGCCGTTGGTTTCGACGACGATGTCGAGCGTGTCGCCATCCACGTCCGTGTCTCCGGCGAGGACGAGCACGGCGTCGCAGCCGCGTCCTCATCGACGCCGAGTGAATCGTCGTCGGCGTCCGGGGCATCGTTCACCGGCGTGATGTGACGGTCACGGTCGCGCTGGAGGATGTATTCCCGTTGCCGTCATCGACCTTGTAGGTGAACGTGTCCGTGCCGTTGGCGTCCTGCGTCGGGTCGTAGCGGATCTTGCCATCGACCAACGACACGGTGCCCTTGCTCACGCCGGTGATGTTCGTGATGGTCAGGTCTTCGCCATCGCCGTCCTTGTCGTTAGCGAGGACATCCAGGTCCGTCGTGATGTCTTCGTCGAACGTGTAGGAATCGTCGCCCGCGGTCGGAACGTCCTCGACGGGCGTGATGTCCACATTCACGGTGGCGGTCGCGGTGAGATCCCCATCGCTGATCGTGTAGGTGAAGCTGTCGGCGCCGTTCTTGTTGGCCGCCGGTGAGTACGTCACGGACTTGCCATCGCCCGCGATCGACACCGAGCCCTTGCTGCCGTTCGTCTTCGCGGTGATGGTCAGGTTCGTGTCGTCCACGTCATCGTCGTTCGTCAGGACATTGACGAGCTTGGGGATGTCCTCCGTCACCGTGGTGTTGTCGTCACGCGCGACTGGCGCGTCATTGACCGGCGTGATGTGGACGGTGACCGTCGCGCTCGATGACGTTCCCCCGTGGCCGTCATCAGCCTTGTAGGTGAACGTGTCGGTGCCGTTCGCGTCCTGTGTCGGGTCGTAGCGGATCTCGCCGCCGACGACCGATACCGTGCCCTTGCTCACACCGGTGATGTTCGTGATCGTGAGTGAGTCGCCGTCGGCATCGGAATCGCCATCGAGAACGTCGAGGTCCGTCGTGACGTCTTCGTTGAACGTGAAGGTGTCATCGTCGGCGACTGGAGCATGGTTGGCGGGAGTGATGGTCACGGTGACCGTCGCGGTGTCGCTGGCCGCCAAGCCCGTCCTCGACCGTGTACGTGAATGAGTCCGGACCGTTCTGGAGTTCGGTCGGGTTGTACGTCAGGCCAGTGCCGCCACCGGTGATGACGACTACTGCCCTTCGCTGCCGTTGGTCGTGTCGACGATGTCGAGGACGCCGCCGTCGGCCACCGTGTCGTTGCCGAGCACTGGACCGTTGTCCGCGCCGGCGTCCTCGGCGACCGTGAGCGGCGTCATCCACGGCGTCGGGGGCATCTGCACTGACGACGCCTGGGATGGCGGCCACGAGCAGGAACGCGATCGCGAGTCGCGCCGAATCGCGACCTCACGAGCCGACCGAGTAGTTTCGGCTGTCGGAGTCGGAGCCAGACGCGTTGGTGACCGAGAGCGTCACGAGGTAGTCGCCCGGGTCCGAGTAGGTATGCGACGGGCTGCTGCTCGACGAGCCCGAACCATCACCGAAGTTCCAGTCGTAGGTCGCCTCGTGCAGTGACGCGGATCCGTCGCAGTCGATCGTCAGCCCGCTCACGGTGCAGCTGAGAAGACGGCAACCGGGTCGCGGGCTCGGTGTCGGCGTCGGCTTGGGGGTCGGCGTGGGCTTGGGGGTGGGTTTCGGGGTCGGCTTGGGGGTTGCCGTCGGGTGCGCCGTGGGCCTCGGCGTGACGACGGGCGCCGGGGTGGCGCGGGGCCGTGCCGTCGGCTTGGCCGTGGGCTTCGCGGTCGCCTTCGTTGTCGGGGCGGGCGTTTCCTCGGGCGGCGTCGCGACATCGGTCGGGACCACTTCGACCGGCGTGGCGTTCGGGTCGTCGGAGGCGGCGGCCGGCGGATTCAGGGTCGGCTCGTCGGTGGGCGCAGCAGAATCGGTGGTGATGATGCCGGCCAGGGGGCTCGCGGTCGGCGCGAAGGTCTCGGCCAGCACCTTGCCGTCGGGGCCATGCGGCAGCACATAGATGGCGATGAGCAGCACGGCCGCGATGCCCACCAGGGCCGCCGCGGTATCGCGCCAGAGGCGACGTCGGTCGGTGGGTTCGCCGGGGCTCTTGTCGTCGACGATCTCGCGCGACATGTGCGCGAGGCTTGTCGAACCGGCGACCGCCGTGGTCGAACCGGCGACGACGAGGCGGGCCGGTCGGGTCGGGACGGGTCCCTGGGGCGCGACCTCGGGGTCAGCGGTCGCCATCGAGGCAGCGGCGGTCGACGCAGCGCCACCCGGCGCAGCAGCACCCGCGACGCCGATCCGGTGTTCGAGCGAGTCCTGATCGACGTACCCGACCTCATCCTCGATCCGCACCGACGCCTTGCGACCGGTCAGTCGACGGATGGCCGCCATGACGCCCAGCCCCTCGACGACGCGGTGGTCGTCGGTCGTCGGCTTCGGGTCGGCGATCGCCTTGCTCGCGGCGACCACCGGCGCGGCGGCGGCGGGCGACAGGGGCGGCCGGGCCAGCGGCTGGAGCGGAGGCTGCCGGCTTGACGGCCGGGCGAGTCTGGGCGACCTCGGTCGGGCGGGCGTTCGCTTCGGTTCGACGGCGTGCGTCATACCGGGTGATCGCGCGCGCCAGCAGCAACAACAACGATGCTGCGATGAGCACCATCATGGCGACGAGCAGGTACGTCTGGAGACTCAACGGGACCTCGACTAGTACCACGGTAACCCCGACCGCTGGTACGGATGTCGGATGCTAGCACCGCCCCCGTCGAAGGCCCACAGACCCGTTCCCCACCGAACCGCACCCTTCCGCCGAAATGGTGCGGCCGGTCGCCGAATCAGCGCGGGTCGGGCTCGTAGGAGTCGGCTTCGAGCTCTTCGGGTCGCCGCAGCGCGCCACGGGTCGGGATGAACAGCACCAGCCCGAAGGCGAGGAAGACCCCGATGAACGCATAGAGCTGTTCGACCCCGGACAGGGCCATCGCGAGGATCGCCAGGACGATGCAGATGCCGTAGATGACGAAGACCGTCTGGCGATGCGACAGGCCCAGATCGAGCAATCGATGGTGGATGTGGCCACGATCCGGGCTGAACGGCGAGCGACCCTGCGACAGGCGCCGGACGATGATCCAGAAGGTATCGATGATCGGCACGCCGAGGACCAGCAACGCGACCGCGACCTTGGCGGTCCCCAGGATCGACAGCACGGCGAGCGTGTAGCCGACGAACTGGACACCGCTCGTCCCGATGAAGATCGAGGCTGGGTGGAGGTTCCAGCGCAGGAACCCGAGGAGGGCGCCCGCGAGGGTGAAGCACAGGACCGCGACCAGCGGCTGGGCGACCCCGCTCGTCAAGCTGATGATCCCCAGGGTGACGGCCGCGATGAACGCGATGCCCGACGACAGACCGTCGAGACCGTCGATGAAGTTGATGCTGTTGATCATCCCGACGATCCAGAAGATCGTGAAGCCGGCGGCCGCGAGGCCTTCGAAGCGGATGACCCCTCGGCCGAGCGGGTTGGCGATGAACCCGATGGAGATGCCGAGACCGACCGCGAAGATGCCCAGGGCGACCTGACCCGCGAACTGCCACCGAGCGCGGAGGTCGAGCAGGTCGTCGATCGCCCCGAGCGCCGCGGCGGCCAACCCACCGATGAGGAGGGCGGCGATGGCCTCGGCATCGATGGAGAACGGGATCGTGAGTCGTTCCGTGGAGTTGTTGAGGGCCAGGGCGACGGCCGCCACGCTCACGAAGGCTGCCGCGACCGCGATGCCGCCACCGCGCGGGATCGGCGAGGTGTTGACGCGCCGAGCCTCGGGCCGGTCGACGACGCCGTAGCGCACGACCACTCGCTTGACGACGGGCGTGAGGACCAGAGCGAGAAGGGCTGCCGCGATGAAGGAGAGGACGATCGGCCCGATGGCGTCCCCAAGGGCCGGTGTGAAGGTCACGCCGCGGAGAGGCCCGGAACGGGGAACCGCGACACGATCTCGCGGACCTCGCCTGCATGGCGGGCCTGGGCGGCCGCATCGTCGCGATCGCGGATGGCCTCGATGATGATCCGGCCCACGGCTCGCATCTCGTCCTCGCCAAAGCCACGGGACGTGGTGGCCGGGGTGCCGATGCGGATGCCCGAGGCGGTGTTCGGGGGCAGCTGGTCGAACGGGATCGCGTTCTTGTTGACGGTGATCCCGATCTCGTCGAGCAGGTGCTCGGCTTCCTTGCCGGTCACGCCGAGCGGGGTGACGTCGACGAGCATCAGGTGGTTGTCCGTGCCGCCGGACACGACTCGTGCGCCGTGGCTGGCGAGGGTCTCCGCGAGGAGCTGGGCGTTGGCGACGGTCCGCCGCTGGTCTTCGCGGAACGTCTCGCCGGCCGCGAGCTTGAAGGCGACGGCCTTGGCGGCGATGACCTGCATCAGCGGGCCGCCCTGGATCCCCGGGAAGACGGTCCGGTCGACGGTCTGGGCGAGCGTGCCCTTGATCGGCTTGAAGTTCGCGGCGTCGAGCGGCGGCCGCAGGTCCGTACTGCTGAAGACCATGCCGCCGCGCGGACCGCGGAGCGTCTTGTGCGTGGTCGTGGTCACGAGATCGGCATGCGGGAACGGGCTCGGGTGCACGTTCGCGGCGACCAGACCGGCGATGTGCGCCATATCGATGAACAGCACGGCCCCGACGCTATGGGCGATGTCGGCCATCCGCTCGAATTCCCAGATGCGCGGGTAGGCGCTGGCGCCACCGACGATCAGCTTCGGGCGGATCTCCTTGGCCTGGGCTTCCATGGCGTCGTAGTCGATGCGCTCGGTGTCCTGACGGACGCCGTAGGCATGGACCTCGTAGAGCTTGCCGCTGAAGTTGAGGGCCATGCCGTGGGTGAGGTGGCCACCGTGCGCGAGGTTCATCCCGAGGATGCGGTCGCCCGGCTCGAGGACGCTGAAGTAGGCCGCCATGTTGGCCTGGGCGCCCGAGTGCGGCTGGACGTTGACGTGCTCGGCGCCGGGGTAGAGGGCGAGGGCCCGGGTCTGGGCGAGGGTCTCGGCGATGTCGACGTACTCGCAGCCACCGTAGTAGCGCTTGCCCGGCAGGCCCTCGGCGTACTTGTTGGTGAGCCAGCTGCCCTGGGCCTCCATGACCGCCGCCGACACGTAGTTCTCGCTCGCGATGAGCTCGATCTTGTCGTGCTGGCGGTGCCGCTCGCTCTCCATCGCGGCCCACAACTCGGGGTCCAGCTCGGCGATCGATTCCGTGGCGAGGCCTTCCGTCGGGGCGATGGTCATGCCTCGCGACTCCTTCCTGCCCTGTGCCGCGGCTCTGACCGGCACGCTGGCGGCTATCTTCCCACGAACGTGGACGGCCGCGGCTCCCGCTCGGATCGTCGCAGCTCTTGGCGGCTGCCAGCCCGCGCGCCCGCTCGTCACTCGCCTCGCGCGGCCTCAAGCTCACCCGGCGCGGCCCAAGCTCCCCGGACTCGGCCGCAGCCTCGTCGCCCGGGACCGCGCAGCCTAGTTCCTGGGTGAACGTTATCCATGGGCAGCGACCCGAATCGGTCGCCATCCGGCCCACTTCCGCCCGATCCTGCACGCGGTAGTCGCGGGGTGCAGATCCAGCGCAGGAATCGTGGTCTCGCGGCGCCAAACCGGGCGATCCCGTCGATAACTTTCACCCAGGGACTATCCAGCGCATCGGCAGGGCGGGGGAGGCCACGCGGGGGTCGGGCTCGGGCGGGCGCGGCCCGGGCGGGCCGGGCAGGCCCAGGTCGGGGCGCTACTCCGGGGTCACGAGCGGGAGCTCGGCGACGATCCGGGTCCCGCCACCAGCCGGGCTGGCCACCTCGAGTCGACCGCCGATCGCCAGAACGCGGTCCTGGAGTCCGCGCAGCCCCGATCCTGCGTCGAGATCGGCGCCACCCACCCCGTCATCGCTGACCTCGACCCGCAACGATGCAGCGTCACTGACCGCGCTGACTTCGGACTTCGTGGCGGACGCGTGCTTGGCGAGGTTCGTGAGCGACTCTGCGACGACGAAGTAGGCCGTGGCCTCGACCGCGGTCGACAACCGACGATCCGGCAAGGCGCCGACGGTGACCGGGATCGGCGCCCGCTCGGCCAGCGCCACGATCGCCGGGCCAAGGCCGGCCTCGGTCAGGATGGCCGGGTGGATACCGCGGGCGAGTTCGCGGAGTTCCGTGACGGCCGACTTCAACTCGGCGGCAGCCGCATCGACCGCAGCAAGATCGCTGTCCGGCGCCGACGACGCCGCCATGCGCTGACGCAGGAGCCGAAGCGCCAGCGACAAGCGACACCAGTCGCTGCTGGGCGCCATCGTGCAGGTCGCGCTCCAGACGTCGGCGTTCGCCGTCGGTGGCCTCGACGATCCGGGCTCGCGATCGGCGAAGCTCCGCCTCGGCCGTCCGTTGCGCGGTGACGTCGCGGACGATCGAGAGGACTTCGTGTCTCGCCGTTCGGGACGATCCTCGCCTCGAGCTCACGGTGGCGTCGACCCGCCCCGGCATCGAGCTTGAGATCGATGGTCTCGAGGGTTCGCCCATCGAGCGACCGACGCGCCGTCGTCAGCATGGCGGCCGCGAGCTCGGGCGAGAGCTCGTCGCGGAGGCGTTCGCCGAGGATCATGTCGGGCGTGTCCGACGCCTTGACGGTCTGGAGATCGAGCGTGTCCTCGGCGGGATCGATGCGGACCAGCAGGTCCGGGATCGCATCGATCAACGCGGCGTTCCTCGCCTCGCTCTTCTGATAGAAGCCCACGAGCAGTGCGACCGGGACGGCCGCCGGCGCGAGATCGAGCAGGGCGACCAACAGCTCGTTGATGCCCTCCGGGAGGTCGAAGATCCGCCGGAGGAGGTTCGCCGCGACCGCGACCATCAACACCATCCCGGCGACCAGGACCGGCAGAAGCTCGTGACGCTGCGGGCCGGTCGCGACGACCCATCGGCGCAGCACGACGACTGCTGCGAGGATCGCCAGACCGAAACTCAGATAGAGATCCGTGTCGCCGGGTAGCGACACGATCTCGCTATCGAGGACCAGCAGGGACACCGACAGGATGACGATGGTGGCGCGATCGATCGTGGTCTGGATCCGGCCACTCGGGTAGGCCAGTACCAGCGCGATCAGCAGGACATCGGCCTGGTCCTGCAGCGCCGACACCACCTCGTGAAGCCCCGGGATGTCGGACAGTGCCAGGAGACGGGCGAACCCCGCGAACCCGACCGCGACCATCAGCTTGCCGGTCCGGTTCCCGGGTTCTCGGCCCCAGATGACCAGGCCGCCGAACAGGTAGGTCCAGTTGATGGCGAGGTGCAGGAGTACGACGCTGGCGGGCTGCCCCGCCTGGAACGCGACCGTCTCGCACAGGAGCCCGAAGGCCGCCCCCGCGACCCCGAGTCCCTGTCGAAGCCGGTGTCCCGAGCGAGCCGTCATGCGCGCAGGTAGGTCAGGACGGCGAGGACCCGACGATGGTCATCGGTGGCCTGGAAGAGCTCCAGCTTCGAGAAGATGTTCGCGATGTGCGCTTCGATGGTCTTGGGCGCGAGGAACAATCGATCGCAGATGGCCTGGTTCGAGCGTCCTTCAGCGATCAGCCCGAGGACCTCCCGCTCGCGCTCCGTGAGGTCGTCCATCGGGCCGCGCTGACGTCGGCGACCCACCAACTGGGCGACGACCTCGGGATCGACCACCGAGCCGCCACGAGCGACCCGGCGGACGGCGTCGCTGAAGTCCTCGAGATCGCTGACTCGATCCTTGAGCAGGTAGCCGACACCGCGCTCGCCGCCTTCGATGAGCGACATCGCGTAGCCCGCCTCGATGTAGGACGAGAGGACCAGGACACCGATGTTGCCGGCGTGTTCGGATCGGATCTCCTTGGCGGCGCGAAGCCCTTCGTCGGTGTGGGTCGGCGGCATCCGGATGTCGACGATCGCGACGTCGGGCCGAAGCTCACGAACCTGACGAAGCAGGTCGTCAGCCGTACCCGCCTGGCCCACGACCTCGAAACCGGCCTCGATGAGGATCCGTGCGATCCCCTCGCGAAGGAGGACGGAATCGTCCGCGAGCACGATGCGGAGCGGCGCCGAGGAGGCCGTCATCGCTCGACGTCGTCAAGGAGGGTCTGGATCGCGGCGCCCGAGAGTTCGTCCTTGGGGATGAAGCCCAGGACGCGACTGTTCGCGAGGCGGGGACCGTAGGCACTGGCCTCGCGACTGGATGTCAGCACGATGAACGGCGGTGGCCCGTCCACGGCAAGTTCGCGGGCGACTTCGAACCCCTCGATGTCCGGCAGCCCGATATCGAGCAGGACGACATCGGGTCGCAGGGCTCGAGCGGCGGCAAGGCCTGAGAGGCCGTCCGCGGATTCGCCGACGACCTCGAACCCATCCGCCTCCAGGAGCGCACGCGCCTGGAGGCGGAAGCCGGGATGGTCATCGACGACGAGGATCGTGCTCATGGTCGGCATCGTCGCACGTGGCTCGTGCCGCGCCTACAGGGTTAGCCCTCGAACCCGATCGGCGAAGGGTCCAAGGTCGCGAGACCTCGCGTCTCGCTGGCGCGATCCCTCGCGGCCGAGCCGATCATCCACAACCCGAGCGAACCGATCGCGAGCGCGAGTGGGATCGCGAATGGCGGCATGGCTGCCTGGAAGCCGATGAGCCCGCCGATGGCGATCGAGATCGAGATGATCCTCGGGAAGACATGAGCACGGAAGCTGGCGAGTCCGAAGACGACCCAGCCGGCCGCGAAGAGCACGTACCCCGAGAAGGCGCCGTACATGAGGATCCCGCCGGGGTGGTGCAGGGCCGCGGGTGCCACATCGCCGAGCCACGGCACGGCAAAGGCCTCGAACCACAGATCGCCGGTCAGGAACATGGTGCCGACCAGGGCCGCCAGGAAGGCGAACGCACCGAACCGGCCCGCCTTGTCGGCCTCCCAGGCATATGCGGTCACCAGGGTCATCAGGAGACCGCAGAAGATGACGAAGTACGCCACCGCGGACGGGACGTACAGCGGGCTGGCCATGGTCGCCTCGATCGCGGTGCGATCAAGGAACGAGGCCATGACGAGCTGCTGGACCAGCAGCAGCGCGCCTGTGCCGAGCGCGATCGGTCCCGCGATCCGGGTGAGTGGGTTTCTGGTCATGAGAGTCCTCCTGTCGTGGTCGACGGTCGCCGGATCTTCCGGTTGACGGCACGATGCCGGCGGACCCGCGGCGTGCCATCGGGGGAGCCCCGGCAGCTCGATGGGGGCAGACCCTGCTTCGAATCGCGGGGCCGCCCCGACGACTGGACGGCTCGCCTGGCCGAGGCTCTTGGGCAAGGCCGGAGACTCCGGCACACCTCGGAGATCAACCCCGATGACACCCTCCACCATTCGTCACCGCGTCGGCCGGTTTGCCGGCCTGCTTTCGCTGCTCGGGATCGGCCTTTTGGCGGGCGCGTGCGCCTCGTCCATCGACCCCGGGCATGGTTCGAGCCCACGACCGACCGCCGGCGTCGTCGTTCCTGTCCATGTCGAACTTGCCCAGATGACGGCGAGCGACATCGCGATCGATGTGACCGATGAGTCCGGCTCGCTCGTGAGCGCCTCGTCCGGCACGCCCGGCGACGGCGCGTCGGTCCCACCCAACACCCTCCTCGTCACGAACGACGATCCGAGCACGCTCCGGCTGACGTGGGTCGGCGGTCCATGCGACGGCACCGATGAGCTCGGGGTCGATCCTTCCCGGACCCTCTTCCTGCTGTTCCAGCCGCCATGTCTCGGCGACTCGCTCGTCAGCGACCGGGTCCTGATCCTGAAGTTCTCGAGGCCGATCTCCGCCGCCGGCGTGATCGCCACGCTCCAGGACGGACGCGACGCCTTGAACTGAGCTCGCCCCTCGCGCGCCGCAGGCTCGCGCGGGCGGAAGCTCGCGCGTGGCGGGGCGCGGGCGGCGCGGGAGGCTGGCGCGGGCGGCGCGGCCGCACGCCCGCCTGTAGCCCGTCGCCCGGAGCCCGTCGCCGTCGCCCGGCATCGCGGTCGCCCGGGACCGCGCAGCCTAGTTCCTGGGTGAACGTTATCCATGGGCAGCGACCCGGATCGGCCGCCATCCGTCGCCATTTCCGCCCGATCCTGCACGCGGTAGTCGTGGGGTGCAGATCCAGCGCAGGAATCGCGGTCTCGCCGCGCCAAGCCGGGCGGTCCCGTCGATAACGTTCACTCAGTGACTATCCGGCGCATCGGGGACGCGAGACGTGGGCCGGAAGGGCACGCGGTGGGCAGGCCGGGACCGTTCGCCCCGGACGTGGCGCTATCGCTGGTCGGCGAGGACCTCGGCGATGCGGGCGTCCGAGATCGCGCCGGCACGCAGGATCCGCGGCGGGTCGATGGAGCAGTCGACGACGGTCGACGCCGGGCCTCCCGCGGCAGGACCGCCGTCGAGGATGAGGTCGATGTCATCACCGAACAAGGCTGCGATCTCGGTTGCGTCGCGCGCTTCGGGCTGACCCGACACATTGGCCGACGTGACCGGGAGCGGACCGAGCGCACGGGCGAGGGCCCGTGGCGCAGCGTGGTCCGGAACGCGGACCCCGATCGTGGGCGCGCCGCCGGTCAGGGCGTCCGGCAACTCGACGTCGGGGCGTTGCGGCACGATCAGCGTCAGACCGCCGGGCCAGAACGCGTCCGCCAGGGCACGGGCCGCCGAACCGAGGAGGCCGACGTCATCGGCCTGCGCGATATCCCCGAGCAGGAGGACGACCCCCTTCTCGGGCGGTCGATGTTTCACGTGGAACAGTCGCTCGATGCCGCCCGGGGTCGCGAGCGCGACGCCGATCCCGTAGACCGTGTCGGTGGGCATCGCGACGATCCCGCCGTCACGCAACGTCGCGATGGCGAGCGCCCGCCCGGCGTCATCGTCCGCGACGATCCGCGCGGTCACGACTCGGCCTCCGCGGTCGTGACAACCCGCGCGGTCACGGCTCGGTCCACGCGGTCATGAGGCGGCTCGGATCGTGGCGGCCTTCTCCTCTTCGAGCCGCTGTGAGAACGCGAGCGCCGAGGCCGGGCTGGCGAGGACGAGCCCTTCGATCATCTGCGCGACGCCTTCGTCCTCGAGGGATGGGGCGATGTAGCGGGCAGCCGCGATGACCGCGGCCGGAGCGGTCGGCATCGCAGCCCCGTGGCCGACTTCGGCCAGCATCTCGAGATCGTTCCACTGGTCACCGACCGCGAGCGTGGCCCCCAGCGGGATCCCGAGCCGCCGCGAAAGGAAGCGGATCGCCGTGCCCTTCGACACGCCCGGCGAGACGAACTCGAGGAATCGCGGGTGACTGATGGTCACGTCCGCACGACCGGCGAAGGCCGCGGCGGCACGCGGCGCGACCTCGGTCGGTATCGGTGGCTCGCCGACCGCGAGCACCTTCGTGACGGGATGGCTGACCGCATCGAGCAGGCTCGGCACCAGCTCGGCATGCGCGCCCATGAACGCGGAGTAGTCGTCGGAGTGCGGGTCGTCCTCTCGGACGATGAACCGCTCGAGGTGGTTCATGTGCGGTTCGAGACCCTGGTCATACGACCACTCGACGATGTCGCGGGCGACGATCGCCGGCAACGGCCGATGGAACAGCAGTCGGCCTAAACGCTTCGATCCAGGCTCCGGCATCGCCCGGATGAGCGCCCCCTGGTAGCCGACGATCGGGGCGGTCAGATCCAGCTGGATCGCGAACCGCATCGCGCTCGACACCATGCGCCCGGTGATCAGCGAGACCGAGATCCCGCGGCCGGTCGCGGCCCGGATGGCGGCCTTGGTCCGGTCGCCGATGATGTAGTCGTCGCCGATCAGGGTCCCGTCGATATCGAGGGCGATCTGGCGGATCGGCCAGAGCGGTGGCGACGTCTTCGGTCCGTTCATGGGATCGCCCGCCCTTGGATCGCCCGCTCGACTCGCGCGACTCGCGGAAGGGCGGCCAGGTCGCGCTCGACGACGCATGACCAACCCGGCAGGGTCGACGTCCACCAACGCGGCGATCGACGCCTCCTGATCCGCGCCGATCTCGAGGAGCGCGAGGCCCCCTTCCGCCATCGACTCCGGCAGCCGGGCGAGCAGCCGACCGATGACCTCGAGTCCGTCCGGTCCACCATCGAGCGCGAGCGCCGGTTCGAACGACGCCGCGACTGGCAACCCGGCCATGGCGTCGTGGCGGACGTAGGGCAGGTTGGCGAGCACGAGGTCATATGGCTCGACCACGACCGGTGGCAGCAGGTCCGCCTCCAGGAACCCGAGACGTTCCGCGGCGGCGTGGCCGACCGCGTTCTCCCGCGCGAGGTCGAGGGCCTCGCTCGAGACATCGGTCGCGAGGACCGTGACCTCGCTGTCGGCCCGGCGGCGACGAAGCCCGACGACCAGCGAGATGGCGATCGCGCCACTCCCGGTACCGACATCCACGATCCGGATCGGTGGCGAGCCCGCTGGCCGGGCAGCCGACGCCAGACCGCCGCATGATCTCGTTCTCGGCCAGGTCGACGAGCAGCTCGGTCTCCGGGCGAGGGATCAGTGCCCGTGCGTCCACGGTGAATGCCAGGCCACGGAACTCCTTGATGCCACGGATGTAGGCGACGGGTTCCCCGGCAGCACGCCGCTCCAACCCGGCACGGAACGTGGCTTCCTGGCCGGTGCTGACCGGCCCCTCGGTGTGGGCGAGGACCACGGTCCGGTCGACCCCGAGCGCCTGTCCGAGCAGCAGCTCGGCGTCCAGCCGCGGCGACGGCGAGCCGGATTCCGTGAGCCGCGTCGCCCCGTCGCGCAGGAGTTCGCCGACCGTGCTCATCGGCTGCCGCCGAGGTTCGCCGTGCTCACAGGCGGATGGTCACGCCGACATCGCCGACCTTGCGCAGGACCTCCGCGCTCGTGGTCCCGCGCCATCGATGGAACAGCAGATCGACCGATGCTTCGCCGATGCGCAGGTTCGTCAGCGTCACCTTGCCGAGCCAATCGGGAAGGAACGGGTGCAGCAGCTCGAGCTCCCGGCGGTCCGCGTGCGGCCGCAGCCCCAGCATCGTCGAGAGGAACAGGAACGAGGAGCCGGCGGCCCACGCCTGGGGCGAACACGCCACCGGGTAGGGGACGGGCAGGTTCGATTCGTCGCGATCGAATCCACAGAAGAGCTCGGGCAGTCGGTAGTCCGGGAAGCGCTGCGCCGCCTCCAGGATCGCGCCGATCAGCGTGTTCGCCGCCTCGTCGAACCCGTAGGCCTTCATGCCGGCCGCGATGAGCGACGTGTCATGCGGCCAGACCGTGCCCGTGTGATAGCCGATCGGGTTGTAGCCGGGCTGGCCGGCCGCGTAGGTCCGGATCCCCCAACCCGACGTCATCGAAGGTCCCAGGATCCGGTCGACAACGTCGCCGGCCCGTTCCGGAGACACGATCCCACTCCACAGACAGTGGCCCGCGTTGGAGCCGATGGCGTCCGCGGGCCGCTTGTCCCGATCGAGCGCCATCGCGTAGTAGCGCTCGTCCTCGATCCAGAACGCGGCTTCGAACCGTTCGTGGAGCACGCCGGCCTCCTGATCGAGTCGGACAGCCAGCTCATCCTCGCCGCGAAGACGCGCGAGACTCGCCATCGCGCGCTTGGCCGCGAACACGTACCCCTGCACCTCGGCAAGGGCGATCGGCGGCTCGGCGATCACGCCGTGGCGGTCGCGGATCGCGTCGCTGGAGTCCTTCCAGCCCTGGTTCAGCAGGCCTCGTTCGGACCGTCGCTCGTATTCGACGAACCCGTCACCGTCCCGGTCCCCGTACCGGTCGATCCACTCGAGCGCGGCAAGGGCGTTCGGCCAGAACCGGTCGACGAGGGCGCGGTCGCCGGTCCAGTCGTAGGTCTGGCCGAGGAGGATCAGCCACAGGGGCGTGGAGTCGACCGAACCGTAGTAGGGGGTGTGGGGCAGTTCTCCGCTCCGTGCCATCTCGCCGGTCCGCAGCTCGTGGAGGATCTTGCCGGGTTCGGCGTCACGCCAGTCGTCCACCTCGGTCGCCTGGTAGGCGGCCAGCACCCCGAGCGTCTCGACCGCGAGCTGCGGCCGGAACGCGATCGACTGGAGCGCACTGATGATCGCGTCGCGACCGAACAGCGTCGTGAACCACGGCACGCCGGCCGCGACGTATCGCTGATCCTCGCCGGGACCTTCGTTGACGAGCAGCCGCAGGTCCGCGACGGACCGTGCCACGACCAGGTTGAACAGCTCGTGGTCGCTGGAGATGGCCGTCGTGCCGCGCTGCCAGGCGTGATACGCCGCCGTGCCCTCGTCGGCGGACACGCGCGGTGGCGGCGGAAAGAGGACGGCCAGCTCGGCGGCCGAAGGGGCCGAGCGTCCGCGAGCCCGCCGAGGCCGCGGCCGAGGCCGCCCCGGACGCCGTCGCCGCGGGCACCGGTCCGGAGGTCTCCCACACCGTCCAGCGCAACTCCGTCGACTCGCTCGGCGCGAGCGACATCGCCCACCGCAGGCGGACCGTGGCGCCGGCCGCCGACACACCGGCCGCCGACACACTCGACTGGCCGCTGGCCGCATCGTCGACGACCTCCACGGCCACCGCCGGCGCCCCGAACGCGATGTGCGTCGCCCGCCGAACCCCGTCCAGACCGTCGTACCGGAACGTCACCCGCTCCGGTGTCACGGCCACGGGGAGCAACGTCCCGCGCGACGTCCGCGGGTAGCCGCGCACTTCGAAGATGTCGGCCGAGTCGGACCCAAGTTCCAGCTCGACCGAGATCACGGCCGGCGTCGACTCGTGGTTGACGATGCGGACCCGTTCCTCCAGCGCGCCAGACCCGATCAATCGGTCCCGGGCGATCCCGATGGTCCGACCCACGAGCGCATCGGCCGGGTGGACCTTGGCATCGGGGTTGCGGTCGGCGGTCGGGTTGGTGAGCTGGATCCCGCCGCGGAAGTTGCCGCCGGCGGAACCCTGGAGCAGGACCGGACGCTCGCCACCGACCCGCAGGACCGAGCACGACAGCAGCCTCGTGTCGCCGCGATACAACCCCAACCCGCGCGAATTCGGGATGGATGTCCCCGAACGGATCGGTCAGCAGGTAGACGTTGCCGTGCTTGAGGACCTGGACCGAGCCGAGGTCCGTCGCCCGCACGATCGGCCGCGCATGCGGCTCGATGAACCGGACCGCGGCGTCAGTCGCCATCGTCAGTCGTCATCGTCGCCGCCGGTCAGCCCGGACAGTCGGTCGGCCTGGTCGGCCATCTGCAAGCGCATCGATGAGGTCGTCCAGGTCGCCGTCCATCACGGCCGGCAGGTTGTGGACGGTCTTGCCGATCCGGTGGTCGGTGACGCGGTCCTGCGAGAAGTTGTACGTCCGGATCTTGTCGCTGCGATCGCCCGAACCCACCATGAGTCGTCGCGCGGCGGACCCTTCCTCGCGCTGTTTCTGGATCTGGAGATCGAGCAGGCGGGACCGGAGCACGGACATGGCCTTGGCCTTGTTCTTGTGCTGGCTCTTCTCGTCCTGGATCTCCACGACCAGACCGGTCGGCAGGTGCGTGATGCGGACCGCGGAGTCGGTGGTGTTGACGGACTGCCCGCCTGGACCGGACGAGCGCTTCACATCGATGCGGAGGTCGCGCTCCTCGTCGATCTGGATCTCGACCTCGTCGGCTTCGGGCATGACGATGACCGTCGCGGTCGACGTGTGGATCCGTCCGGACGATTCGGTCGCCGGGATGCGCTGGACCCGATGGACGCCGCCCTCGAACTTGAGTCGGCTGTAGGCGCCGTCGCCGTGGATCTGGACGATCGCCTCCTTGATGCCATCGATGCCAGTCTCGTTGAGGTTCAGGATCTCGGGCGTGAATTGGTGTCGCGCGGCATAGCGCAGGTACATGCGGTGGAGCTCCGCGGCGAAGAGGGCGGCCTCCTCCCCGCCGGCGCCGGCCCGGATCTCCATGATCACGTCGCGGTCGTCGTTGGGGTCGCGAGGCAGGAGCAAGACCTTGAGGTCGTCGAGGAGCCTGGTCTCGTCCGCCTCGAGTCGGGCGATCTCCTCCCGGGCCATGGCGTGCATCTCGTCATCGCCGTCGCCGGCGTCGCGCAGCTCGCGGGCACCGGTCAGCTCGGCCCGGGTCGCCTCGAGTGCGCGGTAGGCCTCGACGACCGGCTCGAGCCGCGAGAGTTCCTGCCCGAGTCGGCGGATCTCGTTGGGATCGGCGACCACCTCGGGGCGCGAAAGTTCGGCCTGGACGTCGTCGTATTGCCGGGCGACCTCCGCCAGCTTCGCGTCGAGGTCGCTCATGACTCCTGTGGCGGTTCGCTCGGCGGAGACGCCGCGGGTGCCAGCGCGTCGGTCGTCGCGCCCGCGAGCTTGTCGGCGCTCACGCCGAGTCGCATCGGGTCGCGTTCGAAGGGCGTCGACCCCGGTGGGACGGCCTCGCCATCGGCTTCGAGGGCCGACGCCATCGACACGATGGCCACCTCGATCATGTCGTCCGATGGCTGCTTCGTCGTGATCATCTGGACCAGCAGGCCCGGGTACAGGAGGGCCTTGACGATCGGGTTGCCACGATGCTTCGCGCCGAGCTTGAGCAGTTCATACCCGACCGCGGCGATGACCGGGATCAGCAGGATGCGGCTCAGGATCATGACGGGCAGCGTCTGCCGACCCACGAGCGAGAACGCGATGATCGACAGGATGATGACGATGACGAGGAACTCGGTGCCGCAGCGCTGATGCGCCGTCGGGTACTGGCGGACCTTGTCGACCGTGAGCGGGTCGCCGGCTTCGAGGGCGTGGATCGTCATGTGCTCGGCGCCGTGGTACTGGAAGACGCGTTTGACGTCGGGTGCACGGCTGATGACGAGCAGGTAGCCGATGAAGATCGCGACGCGGATCAGCCCTTCGACGAGATGCTGGACGATTCCGTTCTCGACGCCGGCCGTGGTCACGCTCGCGATGAAGAGCGGGAGCAGGAAGAAGACCCCGATCCCGGCGATCAGGGTCAGGCCCAGCATGATCGCGACGGATCCCTTGCCGAGTTCGACGCCGTCGTCCTCGGCCTGGACGTTCGCGCTGCGGACCAGCCAGCGCGTGCCGACGATCAGCGTCTCGTACAGGACGACGAGGCCGCGGATGAACGGCATCTTCGACCACGACGTGCCGTGGAAGCCGGCATCGAGTCGCTCCGTCGCGAAGACGATGCGCCCATCGGGGTGGCGCAGGGCCACCGCGATCGCGTCTCGACCGCGCATGAGGACGCCTTCGATGAGCGCCTGGCCGCCGTACGTGTAGGTGGGCATCGGGGCAAGTCTACCGGCCGGCGGGAATCAGGACGGCGGGTCCGGGTGGACCCGCCGTTCGTGGGTGCTGGGTATGACGCGGGTGGCTAGGCGCGAGCGGAGCGCTCCAGGCGCTTCTGGAAGCGCTCGACCTGACCGGCCGTGTCGATGATCGTCTGCTTGCCCGTGAAGAACGGGTGGCAGTTGCCGCAGACGTCGACGCGGAGTTCCTGGCGGGTCGACCCGACGACCCACTCGGTGCCGCACGAGCCGCAGTGGACCTGTGCCTGGTAATACTTGGGATGGATATCGGACTTCACGGGATGTCTCTCCTCCGACGCCGTCCGTGCAGGGTCGATGCCCCGCCGGTGGTCGCCGGCTGTGCGGTTGTGGTGGCTAGGCGCTCGTCGCGACGGTCTCGACCGCCTCGACCCGGATGCGCTTCTTGGTCTTGGTCGCGTGCTCGAACTTCACCTTGCCGGTGACGACGGCGAACACGGTGTAGTCCCGCCCGATCCCGGTCCCGGGACCCGAGAGGAATGTCTGGCCGCGCTGTCGGACGATGATCGAGCCGGCGGTGACGAGCTGACCGTCGCCGGCCTTGACGCCGAGCCGCTGGCCGGCGCTGTCGC
This sequence comes from uncultured Chloroflexia bacterium, assembly GCA_963778805.1. GTDB lineage: Bacteria > Chloroflexota > Limnocylindria > Limnocylindrales > CSP1-4 > SPCO01. Next base: position 281,193 of record CAVZVT010000007.1, read on the forward strand.
GACCGTTCTTGACGCTGCCGCCCGCCTTCTTGTGTGCCATGTCTACTCGTCCTTCTTCGTGGCGCGGGTCCGCTTGGGAGCGGCCGCCTTGGCATCGGGCTTGGCGTCGGTGTCGGCCTTCGGCGCCGCGTCGGCCTTGGCTGAGGTCTTCGGCGCGGCGGTCTTGGTGGTGGCGGCCTTCGGGGCAGCCTCAGCCTTGGGGGCCGCGGTCTTCTTCGGCGCGGCCTTCTTGGCGGCCGGCGCGGCGGTTCCCACCGCGAGCTTCGCAGCGAGCTCGGCATCCTTCGCGCCCTGTTCGGCCGCAGCGGCCTCGAGGCGCTGGCGCTCGGACTTCGCTTCGTCCTTCGCCTTGTTCACCGCGACGGCGGCACTCTTGCCGGCGAGCGTGATGTCGCTGATCCGCAGGACGGTCAGCTCCTGGCGATGGCCCTTCTTCACGCGGCTGCGCGCCTTGGGGCGGTACTTGAAGCTGATGGTCTTGACGCCACGGATCTGGCTCACGACCTCGGCGGTGACGGCCGCATCGGCGACGACCGGACGACCGATGGCCGACTCATCGCCGTCGGCGACGAGAAGGACGCGATCGATGGTGATCGTCTTGCCGGGCTCGACGTCGAGGAGCTCGACCTCGAGCTCCGTGCCGACCTCGACGCGGTACTGCTTTCCGCCGGTCTCGATGACTGCGTACATGGGTCCTCAGGATCTGGTGGTCAGACGGCGGACGAGCGCGTGGCGATCGGGACGTCGGACATGGGATGGCGCCACGGCACGGCCGGGCGCGAACGGGAAGTCTACGACCTTCCGGCGTGCACGGTCAATCGCGGCCCAGCCGTCACGTCCGTCACACATCGATCTAGATGGAGGCGAGGTATCCAGACAACCTGGAACGCCACCGCGGCCGACGGCCGTTCCGCGCGCCCATCGACCGGCGCGTACGACTCACAGTCTTACTTCCTGGCGAACGAACCCGATACCGCTCGAGGTCAGGTGCGGCTGATGCAGCGGGATGCATCAAAGGGCCTCGAACGCTCACGGCCCGCCTTGGAACGCCCGGGACGATCCTCGCTGTGGGCTCGGTTGGCCAGAGCGTAAGACTGCCAGTCGTAGCGCGACGTCGAACGTCAGGAGGGACGACCGTCGGACCCCGGCGGGCCGCCGGCCCGCGCGGTTCAGCCGGCTTCGACCGGGGTCGCCGCCGGGCGGGTCAGGCTTCGAGGTCGTCGGTCAGCAGGACGCGTTCGCGCACGATCGTCGCGGCGACGAGTGGATGGCCGATCTGGTCGGCCAGGGCCGCGACGACCTCCTCGGGGCGGCCGGTGCCGAGCGTCGGATGGAACCGGGTTCGAGCGCGGATGGCGAGCGGCGGGCTCGACTCGGTGACGACGGCGACATCGATGAGCAGGGGACGTAGGTCATAGGTGACCATCCCGCCGCCCTTCTCACGCTCGCGGGGGAGGGACGATGCCGAGAGGAGGGCGTGGCAGGCACGCTCGATCGTCGGGGTGTCGAGCGTCGGTGGAGCACCAAGTTCGATGCGGTAGTCGGCCGCGGCGACCAGGCCGGGGAGTGGCGGACCACCGAGCCAGACGTCTTCGAGGTCGACGAGGGTCCAGCCTTCGGGGAGTCGTGGCTCGAGGCTCTCGCGGACCCGCCATCGCGGGAGCCGGGTCGTCAGGAACAGGTCGAGCAGCTCGGCGGACGCCTCGATCTCGACGGGGAGTGCCGCCCCGAACGCGATCCTCGGTCGCCCGGCCGCCGCGCCCGTCGTCGTGCGAGCGACCGGCAGCCCACCCGAGACCACCGCGACATCCCAGGCATCGCTCGTTTCGCGTTGGGTCAGGCGAGGGGCTCCGCGCGCGCGAGCGACGGTGAGTCGCCAGCGTTGCCGAGGCTCGGCGGCAGGCTCGGAGCTGGCGTCCACGTCTGGTAGTCTGCCGCACGATGAGCGACCCCGCGCGACTGGCTCCGGACGTGCCGCTCGCGACCGTCCCGGCGGCACCATTCGTCACCTACCCGACCGATGGCAGCCCACCACGGTTCGTGCCGCTCTCGCCCCGGGTGGCGGTCCTCATCGGCGCCGCGATCGTCCTCGGGCTCGTCCTCTGGATGGCGCGCGACAGCGTCCGGCCGTTCATCATCGGGCTGCTGTTCGTCTATCTGCTCGACATCCCCGTCCGTCGGCTCGTCCGGCGCGGCGTCCGCCGGTCGCTCGCGATCCTCCTCGTCTACATCGTCGGTCTCGTCGGCATCGTGGCCTTCCTCGCGGTCACCCTCTCGCCACTCGTGACCCAGGTGTTCAACTTCGCCCAGGACTTCCCGCGACTCGCCGAACAGTTGAACACCCGACTCCAGGATCTGGCCGACTACTACTCGCATCTCCAGATCCCCACCGGCCTGCGCGATTGGATCGATGGCATCGTCGCCGGGATCGGGCAGGAGAAACCGGGCACCGGTCTCGACCTCGGGTTCCTGCTGCCGCTCGTCACCGGCGCGGGCAGCCTGCTCGGGGCGATCTTCGGCTACGTCATCCTGCCGATCTGGGTGTTCTATCTCGCCAAGGACCAGGCGCGACTCGTCGGCGCCTTCGATCGCGCGCTGCCAGAGTCCTGGAAATTCGACGTGTGGGTGGTCCTCCGCTCGGTCGAGCGGGTGTTCGGTCAGTGGGTGCGGGCGCAGGTCGTCCTGGGTTTCGCGGTCGGCATCTTCACGTTCATCGGTCTGATGGTCCTGAGCTTCACGGTCGATCCGATCTTCGGACGTTATGCCGTGCTGCTGTCGGTGATCGCCGGGGTCCTCGAGCTCGTGCCGGTCATCGGGCCGATCATCTCCGCCATCCCGGCGATCCTCATCGGACTCACGGCCAGCCCCGAAGCCGGTCTCGCGGCGTTGATCATGTACACGCTCGTGCAGCAGGTCGAGAACAACTTCCTCGTCCCCAAGATCCAGGGCGACGCCACCGACCTGCACCCGGCCGCGGTCATCTTCGCGATCATCATCGGGGCCGCGCTGGCCGGGCTCCTGGGGGCGATCCTGGCCCTGCCGATCGCCGCGGCCTTCCGCGACGTCGTCCGCTACCTGTTCCGCCGGCTGAGTCCGGATGGCGGCGAGGCGGTCGCGCGGACGGCACGCCAGGTCGGCATGAACGTCGCGACGGATCCGGCCACGATCCCGGCGTTGGATCCCGCGCTGGAACCGGCGAGTGGCTGACGGATTCGACCCGTACAAGACCCTCCAGGTCGACCCCGAGGCGGACGAGGAGGTCATCCGCGCCGCCTATCGCGGGCTCGCTCGCAAGTACCACCCGGACGTCGCCTCGAATGTCGAAGCGGCGGCCCGGATGGCGGCGATCAACATCGCCTGGGAGCTGATCGGCGAACCGACCGCACGCGAGCGATACGACCGAAGTCGAGTCGTCCTCGACGCCTACACGACGGGGGCCACGTCGGCGTCGGCGGCACCAACGACCCCACCGACGCGCGCTCCGGGTGCGGGTCCGCAGCCGGCTCCGGCTCGTCCCGCGCCGCCCGAGGAGGTCTCGCGCGACTGGACCTCCGGACGGTCGTCGAAGGGCGGCGGGATATGACGCATCGATGCGGGCGCCCGAAGGTCTCGGCGCCGCCGGTCCCCCACCCGGCCGCCCATCGGGGAGCGTCCTGAACTTCGGTCGATATGCCGGCTGGTCGCTCGGCGAGATCGGTCGCTCTGACCTCGTCTACATCGAGTGGCTGGACCGCGCGCCGATCGGTCGGCAGTACCGCGACGAGATCGACGTGATCCTTCGCAAGGCCGGTCGACGCCGGTCAGAGGCCGCCGAGCAGACCGATCGTCGAGGGTTGTACCGCCGCCGCTAAGCCGCTACGTGAGGGCCGGTTCCGGGTCGCGTGCCGGCTCGGGGTCGCGTGCCGGTTCCGGGTTCGTGCCGACGCGGGCGGTCAGTGGCCCGACGGTCGTGCCCTGGACCAGCAGCGTGAAGAGCACGACGCCGAACACGATCTCCTGGAGCAATCCGCGCTGCGGCACGTTCGCCGGCAGGGCGAGGGCCATCGCGACGGCCACGGCCCCGCGCAACCCGCTCCAGAACATGATGTGGAGCCAGCCACTGGGGATCCGCGCACCCATCCCCGGGAACGGCGCGAGCCGGGCGACGCCCCCGAGCAGGACGTAGATGATCAGCGCGCGCCCGACCAACGCTCCGACGATCGCGACCGTGATCGGCCATGCGGCATCGATGAGTCGTGCGGGCGGGATCGCGAGGCCGACGAGCAGGAAGACGACCGCCGTCAGGAGATAGGCGAGGAACTCCCAGACCGTGTCGATGGCGTCGGCGCCCGTGGCCGTGAGCGCCCGCCCGGGCCCGACGTTCCCAAGGACCACGGCTGCGGTCACGGTCGCGAGGACACCGGAGAGGTGGATCTCCGCGGCGAGCATGTAGCTGCCGTAGGCGAGGATCACCGAAACGGTGAGCTCGATCAGGTGATCGTCGATCCGGCTGAGGATCCGGGCGGCGACCAGACCCGTGACGAGCCCGATGGCGACGCTCACGAGGATCGCCCCAGCGAAGTTCAGGATCACATCGGGCGCGGTCCACGGTCGGATGAGCGCCTCGAGCGCGATCGCGAACAGCACGAGACCCGTCCCGTCGTTGAGCAGGCTCTCGCCGTCGACGATCGTGGCCAGCGACGGGGCCACCTTGAGCCGCTTGAACGTGGCGACCACGGCGGCCGGATCCGTGGCCGAGACCATGGCACCGACGACGAAGGCGAGCTCGATCGGCAGACCGGTCAGGGCGGTCAGCGCCAGCGCGACGACGGCCGCCGAGATGAGGACGCCCGGGATGGCGAGCAGCAGCAGACCGCCGAACCAGCGCTGGAGCTCGACGAAGCGGAGTCGATAGCCGGCCTCGAAGACGAGCCCGGGCAGCAGGACCACCAGGACGAGATCGGGCGTGACGTCGACCGGGGCGATCCCGACGAGGCTCGCGACCGTGCCGACGATGAGCCCCGCGACGACGAGAGCGACGGTGTAGGGGATGCGGAGCGGTCGCGCGATGATCGCCACGAACGTGGCCAGGGCGAGCAACCCGACGAGCAGCTCGATCGCGTGCGGAAGCGTGGCCGGGCTATCCACGCAGTCGTGTGTATCGGGGAACGGTCACCACTCCGCCCGTGTCTGGCGCACGTTGATGCTCTCGAGGATCCCGAGGCCCAACGCCATGCTGAGCAGCGACGCGCCGCCATGGGTCACGAACGGGAGCGGGATCCCGGTGATCGGCATGATCCCCATGACCATGCCGACGTTGACGACCAATTGGAACAGGATCATCGAGGCCATCCCGGCCGCGAACATCGTCCCGAACGCATCACGGGATCGCCAGCCCGCGGCGAGGACCCGCCAGAGCAGGAGGACGAACAGGAGGAAGACGACGACGCCACCCACGAACCCGAGCTCCTCGGCCAGCTTGGCGAACACGAAGTCCGTGGTCTGGACGGGGAGGAATTCACCACGCGACTGGGTCCCGTTGGTGAGGCCCTTGCCCATCAGCCCGCCAGATCCGACCGCGATCTGCGCCTGGTAGAGCTGGTAGCCGGCGCCCTTGATGTCCGGCGACGCATCCAGGAACGAGAGCAATCGTTGCTTCTGGTAGTCGTGGAGGACGTAGGTCCAGCCGATCGGGATCAGGGCGATCACGCCGGCAGCCAGGATGAACAGCCACTTCAGGCTCGCACCGGACATCCACAACATGCCGGCGAGGATGGCCGCGAACACCATCGACGTCCCGAGGTCCGGCTGGAGCATGACGAGGATCAGCGGCGGACCGACCAGGACGCACGCCCCGAGGATCGAGCCGAGCGAATCGAGCTTGCCCTGTCGTGCGGCGAGGTAATTCGCGAGCACGATGATCATGAAGATCTTGGCGAGCTCGCTGAACTGGAACGTCAACGGTCCGAGGGCGATCCAGCGAGCGGCGCCGCCAGCCCCGTTCCCGATGGCCAGCGTCAGGACGAGGAGTCCCAACTGGAGCACGTAGATCGGCCAGGCGAGGGTCTTGAGCCAGCGGTAGTCGAAGGCCGTGGCCAGGATGAAGGTCACGACCGCGATGGCGGTCCACATCAAAGCGCGGGCGAAGGTCGTCTGGGCTTCGAGGGTGAGCTTGCCGCCCTCGACGCTGTTCGTGTAGGCCATGACGAGCCCGATCGCCGCCAGCAACCCGGCGTACGTCATCAACTGGATGTCGAACGCTCGCCAGACGGCGCCGATCGACTTGGCGGCCCAGTCGGAGACGCGAGCTGGCTCGGCCCGGATGACGCCCATCAGTCGTTGCCGTTGCGGTAGAAGTTGCCGCGCTTCATGAGATCGAAGTTCCGGTAGTCGTGCTTGATCCCGTAGTGCAGCTGGAGGAAGTACTTGGCGATCTCGGTGCCGGCGTTGCCCTTCGTTCGTGAGTCATACGCGAAGGCCAGCACGACCAGCTGCGAATCGGTGGCGTCGAATGAGCCGTGATACGGGTCCTTGGGGACGAACCCGACGAACCAGGAGTGATACGGCAGTCGGCCTCGCCGGTCGCGGTTCCCGAATTCGGCCGTGCCTGACTTGCCGGCGACCTTGATCGGGAGATCGACGAGGTTGTAGGTGTGGCGCAGGAGGACGGTGTTCCGCGCGGCGTTGCGCATCGTTCGCAGCACGCTCTGCTTGAGCTTCATCTTGTGGATGAGCTTTGGCGCGAAGCTCCGAACGACCTTGCCGTCCGGCCCGATGACGTCCTTGACGATCTGCGGCTGGTACAGCTTGCCGCCGTTGATCAGGGCTGCGTACGCGTTGATCAGCTGGATCGGCGTCACCGTGTCGTAGCCCTGACCGATGCTGGCCTGGTACGTCTCGCCGGGGAAGATCTTCGCGCCGAGGGCGTTCTGCTTCCACTTGTTGGAAGGCACGATGCCCGAGACCTCGCCAGGAAGATCGATGCCGGTCGGCTTGCCGAACCCGTACTGGTTCGCCCAGTACGCCAGTCGATCGATCCCCAGCATCCCGCCGACCGTGAAGAAGTACGTGTCACTCGAGTGGCCGAAGCCGCAGTAGATGTTGCAGGCACCGAACCCGCGGTGGTTCCAGTCGTAGTAGCGGGTCGGTCCGATCGAGAGATAGGCCTTGGTCGCGATCCGGGTGGACGCCGTGATCTTCTTGTCGGCGAGGCCGCCGGTCCCAGCCACCAGCTTGTACGTCGACCCGGGCGGATAGTTCGCCTGGACCGCGTGATTCAGCAACGGCAGGTCCTTGTTCTTGATCAGCTTGCTGAATTCCTTGTTGCTGATCCCCGTCGCGAACGCGTTGTTGTCATAGGTGGGCAGGCTGACGAGGGCCAGCACCTCGCCCGTCTGTGGGTTCATCACGATCAGGACGCCGCGCTTGCTGCCGATCGCCTTGATGCCCCATTGGAGCGCCTTCTCGGCTTCCTTCTGGGTCTTCGTATCGATCGTCAGTCGGAGCGAGTCACCCGGCTTGACGTCCGTCAGGGTGGCCAGCACCTGGGTCTTCTCGCCGCGGGCATCGCGCTCGACGCTCTGGGTGCCGTAGACGCCGCGCAACTCGGACTCGTATTCCTGCTCGAGACCGGCCTTGCCGACCAGGTCGTCAGGGAGATAGCCCTTCTCGCGAAGCGTCGGGAGTTGGGCGGCGGAGACCGGGCCCGTGTAGCCGATGATCTGCGACATCAACGCGCCGTCGGTGTACTGGCGCCTGGCCTCCACGACGATCTCGACGCCGGGAAGCTCACCCGAGGACTCGGAGATGAGTCTGGCGGTGGCTTCGTCGACGTCGCCGGCGATCCGGACCAGATCGAAGGCGGAACCGGGGTTGCTGTCGATCGCGGTGTTGATCTCGGCCGGGTCCATGCCGATCAGCGACCCGAGACGATCGACGACGTCCGTCCGAACCTGGACCGGCAGGTCCGATGGTCGGATCTTCACCGCGAACGTGGGGACGTTGGAGACCAGCGGCCGGCCCGCACGGTCGTAGATGAGGCCGCGTGGGGACACGATCGACTCGATGACCGTCCGGTTGGCGGTCGCGAGTGCCGTGTAGTCGCCGCCGTTCACGATCTGGAGATAGAAGAGTCGTGCGGTCAGCGTGATGATGGCGAGGATGATCGCCACCCCGAACACGAGGAACCGCGAGAGGCGCTGGGCCGGCTCGGATCGACCGTCGAGATAGCCGTTCACCAGTCCACCCGCTCGGTCTGCGCGGCACGCCGGTCGTGGATGGAGATCGCCAGCGGGCCGATCAGGGCCGCGAGCACGGTGTCGTAGACGACGCCGGGCATGATCACGCTCAGCGGGTCCGAGACCGGAAGCGGCGAACGAAGGGCGCCCAGCAGGACGAAGAGGATCATCGAATACAGCAGACTCAGCAGGAACGTAGCGAAGATCGGGGCCAACGGCCGGACCCGGGCAAAGACGTGACCGAGGACGGATGCACCGCCCATACAGATGAGCAGTGCGAATGACGTCGATCCGAGAGGTCGCTGCGCCAAGACATCAAGTGCGAGCCCGCCTACGAACGCCCAGACGAGTCCTGCCTCAAGACCGACGGCGATGGTGACGATGACCCCAAGAACCAGCACCAAGTGCGGCAGGGCATCTCCGACCCGAAGGTACGGCGCCACGGTCAGTTCGAACAGGGCCGCCACCGTCGCGCCGATCGCGGCGAGCAGCAGGGTCATGGAGCGATCGATCCTCGGAAACATGCCCGAAGGTCGCGCGCCCGCCAACGCGGCACTCGTACGCGATCGATTCGGCGGCGACGTCGGTGGGGAGTATCCCACGGAACCTCGCGAAACGGCAACGACCCCCGGAACTTCGACAACACGAGATGTTTCACCCGGGGTGCTGGCGCCTCGACATGTTTCACGTGAAACATCGGGTGGCTTGCGGGCCGATCGTCAGCGGCGGCTCCAGCGGCCGCAGAGGTCGACCGCTCGAGGCTGGAGTCGACCGCACGCGTCGCCGACCGAGGCTGGGGGCGGCGCTATCCCGGGGCGCTGGCGCCTCGACATGTTTCACGTGAAACATCGCGGTAAGCGTGAGCGAAGTCGGCGATACCGACGGGTGCAGGGCGACTCGCGATGATCGGGGCATGAGCGCTCCGAGCGAGAGGTCGAACCCCCGCCGATGGTAGAATCAGTGACCGTGACACCATCTCAAGCAGGCCACTAAGTGGGCCGAACGATCGCCTGCGCGAACCAGAAGGGCGGCGTCGGCAAGACCACGACGGTGGTCAACCTCGCGAGTTATCTCGCTCTCGCGGGGGACCGCGTCCTCGTCATCGACCTGGATCCGCAGGGAAATGCGACGAGTGGGCTCGGTCTCGATCGTTCGCTCCTCGAACGCTCCGTTTATGACGCGGTCATCGACGAGCACGCGCTGGATCGACTTGTCGTACCGGGGCCGCTCGGTCTGGACGTCGTTCCGTCAGCGATCGCGCTGGCTGGAGCGGAAGTCGAACTCGCGCCGATCGAAGCCAGGGAACGGCGCCTCGCCCGTCTCGTCCGGGAGATCTCGGACCGCTACGACCACATCCTCATCGATTGCCCGCCGTCGCTCGGCCTCCTGACCGTCAATGCGTTGACGGCCGCGGATGCCGTCCTGATCCCACTCCAATGTGAGTACTACGCGCTGGAAGGACTGACGCAACTGCTTGCCACGCTTGATCTCGTTCGCGACCACCTGAACCCGGCGCTGGAGCTGGGTGGCGTGCTCCTCACCATGTACGACAGCCGGACGAACCTGTCCGCCGAGGTCGCTGCCGAGGTCCGCCGACATCTGGGTGATGCCGTGTTCGAGACCGTCGTCCCGAGAAGCGTCCGGCTCTCGGAGGCACCGAGTCACGGCAAGCCGATCGCCACCTATCGGCCGGATTCGCCAGGCGCGGCGGCCTATCAGCGCCTCGCGGTCGAATATCGAGCCCGATTCGGCACTGCCGGACCCGCCGCCGCCGTTGAGACCGCCGATCCGTCCGCTCGCGAACCCGTCGCGATCCCGATCGTCGCCGACGTCCCCGCTCCTGAAGCGCTGGTGGCGTCATGACCGTCCGTCAGGATCGGCCCCAGAGCCTCGGCCGTGGCCTGTCGTCGCTCATCCCGCAGCGCGAACGCCGGTCATCCGGGTCCGATCGAGATCCCGACGAACCGCATCCGCTCGAACCCGTACCAGCCACGGAAACGGTTCGACGATGAGGCCCTGGCCACGCTCATCGCGAGCGTCGCGGAGCACGGGATCCTGCAGCCGATCCTCGTGACCGAGACCGTCGAGGGGTACCAACTCGTCGCCGGTGAACGCCGACTCCGCGCCGCGATCGCCGCCGGCCTGGAACGCGTGCCCGCCGTGGTTCGCCAGCTCGCAGACCGTGACCAGCTCGAACTGGCGCTGGTCGAGAACCTGCAGCGCGAGGACCTCGACCCGATCGAGGCCGCCAACGCCTATCGCCAGCTCATCGATGAGTTCGGCTTCTCGCAGGAGGCCATCGCGCAGCGCGTCGGACGCGCCAGGGCCACGGTGGCGAACACGCTTCGGCTCCTGGATCTGGCGCCGGTCGTGCAGGCCGCCGTCGCAGAAGGCGATCTGACCGAAGGGCACGCCCGCGCCCTCGGCGGACTCCCGCCCGAGGCCCAGGAGCGCGTCCTCGACAGCGTCATCGGCCAGGGCCTCTCGGTCCGCCAGACCGAGGAGTTGGTGCGCCGTCTCCGGGAACCACGCCCGGAACCGCTCGTCCGTGACCAGCGCACGAAGGATCCCGATCTTGAACGCGTGGAGGAGGACCTGCGTCGTTCTCTTGGCACCAAGGTCAGCCTCGCTCGCTCGCGCCGGGGTGGACGCATCGTCATCGAGTACTACAGCGACGAAGAACTGGGGCGCCTCTACGAGCGCCTGACCGGAGGAACCGCGTGACCGACGAAGCCACCGAGCCCACCACCGCCCCCAAGGCGAAAGGCGCACGTTCCAAGGGCGCCAAGGCGGGCGGCTCCGACTACACCGCGGCGAGCATCCAGGTCCTCGAGGGTCTCGAGGCCGTTCGTCGCCGCCCGGGGATGTACATCGGGTCGACCGACGAGCGCGGCCTGCACCACCTCGTGTGGGAGGTCGTCGACAACTCGATCGACGAAGCGATGGCCGGCCACGCGCACAAGATCCACATCACGATCAAGACCGATGGCACGGTGATCGTCCAGGACGACGGTCGTGGCGTCCCGGTCGGCAAGCATTCGACCGGCAAGGATGCGATGGAGGTCGTTCACACCGTCCTGCACGCAGGCGGCAAGTTCGGTGGTGGCGGCTACAAGGTGTCGGGCGGGCTCCACGGCGTTGGCGTGAGCGTCGTCAACGCGCTGTCCGAGTGGATGCGCGTCGAATCGGCACGCGACGGGTCGATCTGGGCCCAGGAATACCAGCGCGGCAAGCCGCTGGGGCCGGTCAAGAAGATCGGCCCGCAGGGCACGCGTCGCGGCACCACGACGAGCTTCCGGGCAGACCCCGAGATGTTCGAGACCACGGACTATTCGTTCGAGACGATCAGCCAGCGCGTCCGGGAGTCCGCCTATCTCAACAAGCGCGTCTGGATCACCCTCATCGACGAGCGCAACGAACGCGAGCGTTCCTTCTACTTCGAAGGCGGTCTGCAGTCGTTCGTCCGGCACCTGAACCGGAACAAGGAAGCCCTCGGCAATCGACCGATCTACGTCGATCGCCGTGAGGGCACCACCGCCGTCGAGGTCGCGCTCCAGTACAACGACACGTACACGGAGAACGTGCTGGCCTTCGCCAACAACATCAACACGCCCGACGGCGGCTCGCACGTCACCGGGTTCCGGGCGGCGCTGACCAGCTCGCTCAACGACTGGGCGCGTCGCGCCGGCGTCCTCAAGGACGCCGATAGCAACCTCTCGGGCGACGACGTTCGGGAAGGTCTGACCGCCGTCATCAGCGTCAAGCTGACCGACCCGCAGTTCGAGGGTCAGACGAAAGCCAAGCTCGGCAACGCCGAGGTCAAGGGCCAGGTCCAGACCGCCGTCGCCGACAGCCTTGGGCAGTACCTCGACGAGAACCCGGGCGACGGTCGCCGGATCATCGAGAAGTGCCTGACCGCCGCGCGCGCCCGCGAGGCCGCCCGCAAGGCGCGCGACCTCGTCATCCGCAAGGGCGCGCTCGATGGCATGTCACTCCCGGGCAAGCTCGCGGACTGCCAGGAACGCGACCCGGCCCGGAGCGAGATCTACCTCGTCGAGGGCGACTCGGCCGGCGGCTCCGCCAAGCAGGGTCGCGACCGACGGTTCCAGGCGATCCTGCCGCTTCGCGGCAAGCTGCTCAATGTCGAGAAGGCCCGACTCGACAAGATCCTCTCGAGCGAGAACGTTCGACCGCTGATCATCGCCCTCGGAGCGGGCATCGGCGAGACCTTCGATGTCTCGAAGCTGCGCTACCACCGGATCATCATCATGACCGACGCCGACGTCGATGGCGCCCATATCCGGACGCTGCTCCTGACCTTCTTCTACCGGCACATGCCCCAGGTCGTCGACAACGGCTTCCTGTACGTCGCCCAGCCGCCGCTGTACCGCGTGAGCACGGGCAAGGTCACCAAGTACGCGCAATCCGAGAAGGAGCGCGACCAGATCGTCAAGGAGTTCAACGTCAAGAACCTGTCGGTGCAGCGGTTCAAGGGTCTCGGCGAGATGAACGCCGATCAGCTCTGGGACACGACGATGAACCCCGAAACCCGGACGTTGCTGCGCGTGGATGCCGCCAACGCGGCGCTCGCCGACGAGATCTTCACGATGCTCATGGGCGAGAAGGTCGCGCCGCGCAAGAGCTTCATCATGACCGAGGCCCGGAAGGTCCAGAACCTTGACGTCTGAGGTGCGCGAGGCCGATGTGGCCCGGACCTCGCCGCTCGACCGGTTCGAGTTCGAACCGCACAACTGCTTTGCCTGCGGGACCCTCAATACGCATGGCCTCCAGCTCAAGCTGCACCTCGATGACGGTCGCTCGTGGAGCGAACTCCGCCTCGATCGTCGGTTCGAGGGCTGGGAGGGGGTCACGCACGGCGGGATCCTGTGCACGATGCTCGACGAGGTGATGGCCTGGGCCCTCGTGGCCAACGACGACTGGGGCGTCACCGCCCGGATGCAGGTCGACTTCCGCAAGCCCGTGATGATCGAGACGCCGATCCGCGTCGAAGGCTGGATCACGCGATCACGGCGTCGGATCGTGGAGACCGCCGGACGGATCGTCGACGTCGAGACCGGCACCGAGCTCGCCACCGCGGTCGGCACGTACGTCGCCGCGGACGAGGCGCGCAAGCAGCATCTGCGCGAGACGTACGGCTTCCGACTCATCGAGCAAGGCCGCAACGCCGATACGTCCGACACGGTGGACGCGTGACCATGGCGCGGAGGCGATGGGCGCGCCCCGGACCGGTGAGCCCCGTCACGCAACGGGCGGTCGAGTTCGTGGCCGCCAGGAAGCCGGCAGCCGAGGCCATCGGCACCAGCCTCGCCGACCAGATCGGCGATCCCGACGCCTTCGCCCATGCGCTCACCAAGGGCCTCCAGGAGCTCGCGGACCCGGAGTATCTCGAAGGTCAGCAGCGGATCGCCCCCGGCATCGGTGCCATCTATGGCGTCCGCTGGCCGTTGATGGCCGCGATCTCGCGTGGTTTCCGCCTCGCGACCAAACGGGACCGTGCGACGCCGCTCCTGTTCGTGGCCGATCGACTGTTCGCCGAGACCCACCTCGAACCGCGCTGGTTCGCCTTCGGCCTGCTCGAGCGGACGCTCGCGACGCGAGACCGAACGCACGTGGCAGCTCATGCGTCGCGCAGCCCGCGAGGCCGGCGACTGGATCACGGTCGACTCGCTGGCCCATCCCTACGGCAAGGGGATCGCCGCGGAGCCGTACCGCTGGGCCGAGCTGGAACAGCTCATCTACTCCCCGTCGGTCTGGGAGCGACGACTGGTCGGTTCGACGATCGCGACCATGACCGCGGTCGACCGCCATCGTGGCCGGGACCCCGAGGTCGCCCGACGTGCCATCCCGATCCTCGCCCAGCTCGTCGGTGACGCCGAGCCCGATGTCCAGAAGGCTCTCGCCTGGGCCTATCGGTCGCTGACGGTCGTCGACCTCGATGCGACCATCCGGGCCCTTCGAGTCGAGACGGACCGCGCCGTTGCGACCGACGACGGCCACCGGGCGTGGGTCATCCGCGACACGCTCGCCAAGCTCCCACCAGACGTGGCCGACGATCTCCGGACCCGACTCGCCGGCATCCGCAAGCGCCCGGGCGCACCGACGACATCGCTCGCCTCCGAGACGGCGGCACGCTTCGGCGAGCTGCCCGATCCCGCCAACCACCCCGAACCCCCACTCGCATGACGACCCCGAGGAGTAGCGACCTGTGACCGACGACCTGGGCGACATCCGGGCGATCCGCATCGAGGACGAGATGCGGACCAGCTACCTCGATTACGCCATGAGCGTGATCGTGGCTCGCGCGCTGCCCGATGTCCGCGACGGCCTCAAGCCGGTCCACCGCCGGATCCTCTACACGATGGGCGAGATGGGCCTGTCGGCCAACAGCTCGTATCGCAAGTGCGCCGCGATCGTCGGCGACGTGATGGGCAAGTACCACCCGCACGGCGACGTCGCGCTGTACGACGCGCTGGTCCGGCTCGCCCAGGACTTCTCGATGCGCTACCCGCTCGTCGACGGCCAGGGCAACTTCGGGTCGGTCGACGGCGACAGCGCCGCCGCGATGCGATACACGGAAGCCCGTCTGACGGCGATGGCGACCGAGATGCTCGACGACATCGACAAGGACACCGTCGACTTCGAGGACAACTACGACGGCACCCAGCGCCAGCCCACGGTCCTGCCGGCAAAGCTGCCGAACCTGATCATCAACGGGTCCTCCGGCATCGCGGTCGGGATGGCGACCAACATCCCGCCGCACCACCTCGGCGAGATCGTCGACGCGGTCACCGCCTTGATCGACGACCCGGACCTGACCTCGGACGACCTCTGCAAGTACGTCATGGGTCCGGACTTCCCGACCGGCGGCACGATCTTCCGCTACGAGAAGCAGCGCAACCTGCTCACCGGGGAGTGGGAGACGGTCGACGCCATCCGGCAGATGTATGCGCACGGACGTGGGCGCGTCGTGATGCGTGCCCAGGTCGCCTTCGAGGAAGTCCGCGGCGACCGGACCGCGATCATCGTCACGGAGCTGCCGTACCAGGTCAACAAGGCGACCCTCCTCGAGAAGATGGCCGATCTCGTCAAGGAAAAGCGCATCGAGGGCATCGCCGACCTGCGCGACGAGTCCGACCGCGACGGGATGCGCATCTACATCGAGATCAAGCGTGACGCCAACCCGCACAAGGTGCTGAACAACCTGTTCAAGCACACACCGATGCAGCTGGCGTTCAACATGAACATGCTGGCGCTGGTCGACGGCCAGCCGCAGACGCTGCCGCTGCGCGGCGTCCTGATCCCGTACATCGACCATCGGCGCGAGATCGTCCGGCGGCGGACCGAATTCGATCTCGGCAAGGCGCGTGCGCGAGCCCACATCCTCGAGGGCCTCAAGATCGCGCTCGACAACCTCGATGCGGTCATCAAGACGATCCGCGAGTCGCCCGACGTGGAGCTCGCCCGCTCGAACCTCATGAGCCGGTTCGATCTCTCCGAGATCCAGGCCCAGGCCATCCTCGACCTGCGTCTTGCCCGTCTCGCGGCGCTCGAGCGCCAGAAGATCGAAGACGAGTACCTGTCCGTCATCCAGCTCATCGCCGAGCTCGAGGACATCCTCGCCAACCCGGCTCGGGTGCTCCAGATCATCAAGGACGAGCTCGCCGAGCTGAAGAAGAAGTACGCGGGCGAACGCCGGACGCGCGTCGCCGATGACTCCAGCCGCGAGATGACCGATGAGGACCTGATCGCCGACGAGGACGTCGTGGTGACGATCTCGGGCCGCGGCTACATCAAGCGCCAGCCCGTGGACACGTACCGTCGCCAGCACCGCGGCGGCAAGGGGATCATCGGGCACGTCACCCGCGAGGAGGACGCGGTCGAGCACCTCCTCGTCGCGAACACGCACCACTGGGCGTTGTTCTTCACGAACCGCGGCCGCGTCTTCAGCGCCAAGGTCCACGCGATCCCGGATGCCAGCCGGCAGGCCAAGGGCATCCCGATCATCAACCTGCCGGGCGTCCAGGTGGAATCGGGCGAGGTCCCGTTGGCCACGATCATGCTCAAGGACTTCACGCCTGGCTCGTTCCTCGTGCTCGCGACCCGGAACGGGATCATCAAGAAGACCCCACTGGAGCAGTTCGAGAAGGTGCGCTCGTCGGGGATCCGCGCGATCACCATCGCCGAGACCGACGAACTGGCCTGGGTCGACGTCTCGACCGGGTCGGACGACGTCATCATCGCCACGGCCAAGGGCAAGCTCGCCCGCTTCGCCGAGACCGAGGTCCGGGCGATGGGTCGCGACGCCGCCGGGGTCATCGGCATCCGGCTCGCTCGTCAGGGCGACGCGGTCGTCGGGATGAGCGTCGTCGAACCCGATGCGGACATCCTCGTCCTCACCGAGTGGGGCTATGGCAAGCGCGTCCCGCTCACCGAATTCCGAAAGAAGCATCGTGGCGGCCAGGGCGTCGGCCTCATCTCGCTCGAGGGCCGCAAGACCGGCGATGTCGCGGCGGTCCAGCAGGTCACCGAGGCCGACGAGGAGCTGCTCCTCATCTCGGCCGGTGGCCAGGTCATCCGGACCGAGACCAACACGATCAACCGCTATTCCTCGTCAGCGCGGGGCGTGATCGTCATGCGCCTGGCCGAGGGCGACAAGGTCGTGGCGATCGCCGCGTTCCGCGCGGGACTTGCGGAGCAGGACGCCATGGGCGACGATGGCGCCCCCGCGGCGGGTGGACCGGAATCGGCAGGTCCGGGCATCTGACGGTCGAGGACGAGCGAGAGGCGGCGCCCTTGTACGCGGATCAGTTCGAGATCTACCACGGCAACTCGAACCCGGGCCTGGCCCGGAAGATCTGCCGCTACCTCGGCACGGAACCTGGCAAGGCGGAAGTCTTCCAGTTCGCGAACGAGAACATCTTCGTCAAGATCCTCGAGAACGTCCGCGAGAAGGACGTGTTCCTCGTCCAGCCGACGAGCCACCCGGTCAACCAGTCGATCATGGAGCTCCTGATCCTGATCGATGCGTTCAAGCGCGCGAGCGCCGGCCGGATCACCGCGGTCATCCCGTTCTACGCGTACGGCCGCTCGGACAAGAAGGACCAGCCTCGCGTCCCGATCACCGCCCGGCTCATCGCGGACATGATCACCGTCGCCGGCGCCGACCGCGTATTGACGATGGATCTCCACCAGGGCCAGATCCAGGGGTTCTTCAACATCCCCGTGGACGAGCTGACCGCGGTCCACATGCTGTCGAACTACTTCCGGCACAAGAAGATCGAGGATCCGGTCATCGTCACCGATCTCGGCTTCGCCAAGCGCGCCCGGGCGTTCGCGGAACTGCTCGACGCCCCGCTCGCGATCATCGAAAAGCGGCGGCTGGGCAACCTCGACCGCGCCGAACTCATGAACGTCATCGGCGATGTCAAGGGCAAGCGCGCGATCATCGTCGATGACGAGATCGATACCGGCGGCACGCTCGTGGAGATCGTCCGCGCGCTCGAGCGCGAGGGCGTCACCGAGATCTACGCCTGTGCCTCGCACGGCGTCCTGTCCGACCCGGCCATCGACCGCATCGCGGCATCGTCCCTGCGCGAGGTCGTGCTGACCGACTCCATCCCGCTGCCCGAGCGCAAGCGCATCGCCAAGATCACGACCCTCTCGGTGGCGCCGCTGATCGGCGAGGCCATCAAGCGGATCCATCGCGGCGAGTCCGTCGGGGCCCTGTTCTCCAGCGAGGTCTCGCTGACCCAGGAGATGCTCCTGTGGGAGGATGGCTCCGAAGGGACGCTTGATACCCGCGACGAGCTCGGTGGTTCGAGCGAGGGCGGTGACGACGACGGCGAGCCCTCCATCGAGACCATCCTGCGCGCCGTACCGACGGGAGACCGATGACCCTCCAGCTGCACGAGGACGATGGCGAAGGCGGCGTGACGCCGCGGGTCGTCGAGGAGAAGGACTGGCGGTCGCAGCTCACGTCGCCGCAGTGGGGCAGCGATCTGCGCGGCAGCCGGATGCCAACGCTGAAGAACCCGGAGATGAACCCGACGTCCCGGCTGATGTCCGTCCTGTTCTGGGCCGGACTGGGGGCGATGACGTTCGTCATCCTGGTCGCGGGCTACGCGACGGGCTTCTGGACCTAGTCCGCCTGAGGGGCTGAAGCTCGGCTCGCCCCTATACTGGACCGTCCCATGAAGTTCTTTTCCCGTTTTGTCGACTCGAATGACCGCGAGGTCCGACGGGTCCAGCCCATCGTCGACGAGGCCAATGCCCTCGAAGCCGAGTACGAGGCCCTCTCCGACGACGAGATCCGCGCGCAGTTCGCCGAGATCCGCGCCGAGATCCACGAACTCGCGAAGCCCGACGAACCGTCCGACGACGAGCTCCACCATCCGGACCTCGAGCGCCGCCGCGAGCTGAAGACAGCGCGCCGGACCCGCGAGAACGAGCGCATCCAGGCCGCCCTCGATGAGGCCCTGCCCGAAGTCTTCGCGATGAGCCGCGAGGCCATGAAGCGGACGATGGGGATGCGCCACTTCGACGTCCAGCTGATGGGTGGCGCGATCCTCCACCAGGGCAAGATCTCGGAGATGAAGACCGGCGAGGGCAAGACCCTCGTCCCGACCCTCGCGGCGGTCCTCAACTCGTTGACCGGTCGTGGCGTCCACGTCGTGACGCCCAACGACTACCTCGCCCGCCGCGACCCGCAGTGGATGGGCCCGGTCTTCCACTTCCTGGGCGTGAGCCTCGGGATGATCACCCACGACGAGTCGTTCGTCTTCGAGCCCGGCTACCCGACGACCGAGGAGCGGCTCCTCAATCTCCGACCCGTGAGCCGTCGCGAGGCCTACGCCGCGGACGTGACCTACGGCACCAACAACGAGTTCGGGTTCGACTATCTCCGCGACAACATGGTCATCGAGCTCGACCAGCGGGTGCAGCGCGAACGCAGCTACGCGATCGTCGACGAGGTCGACAACATCCTCATCGACGAGGCGCGCACGCCGCTCATCATCAGCGGTCAGGCGGAGGAGTCGGGCGACCTGTACTTCACGTTCGCCCGGCTCGTGCCACGCCTCAAGGAACGCCCCGAGGGCGCCGAAGAGGGCGGCGACTACTTCATCGATCTCAAGGACAAGGCCGTCTCCTCGACCGAGGAAGGCGTCGAGAAGATGGAGGGCTGGCTCGGCGTCGAGAACATGTACGACGCCGACCCGCGACTCGCCCGCCACTTCGAGCAGGCGCTCCGCGCCCATGCGCTGTACAAGCGCGACCGCGACTACATCGTCAAGGACGGCGAGATCGTCATCGTCGATGAGTTCACCGGCCGGCAGATGCCCGGGCGTCGCTGGAGCGAGGGCCTGCACCAGGCCGTCGAGGCCAAGGAGGGTCTGCGGGTCCAGCGCGAGAGCGTCACCCTCGCCACGATCACCTTCCAGAACTACTTCCGGACCTACGACAAGCTCGCGGGCATGACCGGTACCGCGATGACCGAGGCCGAGGAATTCCACAAGATCTACAAGCTCGAGGTCGTGGCGATCCCCACGCATCGAGACATGATCCGCGACGACTTCCAGGACCTCGTCTTCCGCGACGAGAACGCGAAGTTCAACGCGCTGATCGAGGAGATCGTCGAGATGCAGGAGGCCGGGCGGCCGGTCCTGGTCGGCACGGTCAGCGTCGAGAAGTCCGAGATCCTCTCGACGATGCTCAAGCGCCGCGGCATCGCGCACGAGACGTTGAACGCCAAGTTCCACGAGAAGGAGTCCGGGATCATCGCCCAGGCCGGGCGCACCGGGGCGGTCACGATCGCCACGAACATGGCCGGCCGCGGCACGGACATCCTGCTCGGCGGCAACCCGGCCGGCCTCGCGTCCGAGTCGCTCCACAAGCAGGGGCTGAACCCGGCCGAGGTCGACAAGGCCACCTATGACGCGGCCCTCGCCGAGGCCAAGGCGATCACCTCGGCCGAGCACGAGGTCGTGGTCGGGGTCGGCGGTCTGCACATCATCGGCACCGAGCGCCACGACTCCCGCCGCATCGACAACCAGCTCCGTGGCCGCGCCGGCCGCCAGGGCGATCCGGGCTCGTCACGCTTCTACCTGTCCCTCGAGGACGACCTGATGAAGCGGTTCGCCTCGGATCGGGTGACCGGTCTGATGGAGCGCCTGGGTCTCGAGGACGACGTCGCCATCGAATCGCGGCTGGTGTCGCGGACCATCGAGTCCGCCCAGAGTCGCGTCGAGGGCTTCAACTTCGATATCCGCAAGCGCGTCGTCGAGTTCGACGATGTCATCAACAAGCAGCGCGAGACCATCTACGCCGAGCGCGACAAGGTCCTCCACAACGAGGACCTGACGGACACGGTCCGCGCGTTCCTCGACGAGGAGCTCGACATCCTCGTCGACACCGAACTCGCCGGCGAGGATGCGCACGAGTGGAACCTCGAGGGTCTGTCGAACGCGCTGCACCAGATGGGCCTGTCCGGCGACGGGACGAGCCCGGATGAGCTGTGGGACCTCGGCAGCCGCGACGCGATCACCGAGCACATCCGCGAACTGGCCGATACCGGTCTCGATGCCCGGATCGCCGAGGTGGGCGAGGAGGACTGGGCGACCGTCGAGCGACTGGTCCTCGTCCGGACGATCGATTCGCTGTGGGTGGAGCACCTCACGGAGCTCGACGACATGCGGCGTGGCATCGGCCTGCGCGGCTACGCCCAGCAGGATCCCCTCAACGAATTCCGGCGGGAGGCGTTCCGCCTCTACGAGGAGCTGCGCGGGCTCATCCGTCATGGCGTCGCATCGTCGATCTTCCGGGTCACCGTCACCCGCCAGCCGGAACCGACCGGCGGCGACGAGGCCGTCAACGCGTCGCTCGCCGCGGGCGCCGCAGCTCTGGCCCGCCCGGCCGCAGCGGTCACCGGCGGGATCGCCGCCGCACCCGCCGCCCGGAACGTCCGTGAATCGCTCGGCGACGAGCCGATCGCGGGGAGCGTGGCTGCCGGGTCCGGCTCGGGCGGTGGCGGCGGCACGACGACGACCGGCACCGGTGGTGGGCCCCGGCCCGGCTACACCCCGACAGGCGCCCGGATCGGGCGGAACGATCCGTGCTGGTGCGGCTCGGGCAACAAGTACAAGAAGTGCCACGGACGCTGACCGGCGACCTCGTCCGGATCGCGGCGGTCGGGATCGCCGGAGCCATCGCCCTCACCGCCTACGCCACGTGGCGCATCGTCAGCGAGGGCACGCAGGATGAGACCCGACCGGCCGACGCCATCGTCGTGATGGGTGCGGCCCAATACGACGGCCGACCATCGCCGGTCTTCGCCGCGCGACTCGATCACGCGATCGAGCTGTTCCATGCCGGCGTCGCGCCCCGCCTCATCGTGACCGGCGGCAAGCAGGCCGGCGATCGCACCACGGAAGCGGCCACGGCCTTCACCTACGCCCGGGCGCACGGCGTGCCAGGCGAGGCCATCCTCATCGAGAACGAGGCCCGGACGACGCTCGAGTCGGTCCGGAACGTGGCCGGCGTGATGCAGGCGAACGACCTTCGCACGGCGGTGTTCGTCTCGGACCGTCAGCACATGCTCCGGGTCCTCCGGATGGCGCGTGACGCCGGCATCGAAGGGTGGGGTTCTCCCACGACCACGAGCCCGCTGGAACACGACGCCATGGCCCGGATCGACGCGACGGTCCACGAACTCGGTGCCCTGGCGGTCTATTTCGTCGCCGGTACCTCACCCTGACCGTTGCGACACGCGGACCCGACGGATTTCCCTCTTGGCGATAGGGGTTTGGCCCCGTATACTCATCCAAGCCTGCCACCGCGGACCGCCCGAGTCCCCAGCAGGTGTGCCCCAGCAGCGAGTCGCGCCCTGCCCCCGAGCTAAAGAGAGGGAGTCCGTGAAGCAGGTCGAGGAAGCATCGTTCGTCGATCTGATCGCGTGTGAGCGTGACTGCCGTTCGTGCAGCTATGCCGCGGCACTCGATTGCGACGGCAACTGCGGTGTCTGTCCCCACAACGGTTATTGCCCCTGTGTGAACCCCGTCGTCGCCCGGAGCAAGACGGCCCTGCGGCTCATCGAGCTGCGACCGCTGTTGCTCCAGGATCTGCAGACCAGGAACTAGGTGGACGCCGCGTCCATCCGGGACCTCGCTGCGCGGATCCGGTCGACCTCGGGGCGTCTTTGACCTCAGCGGCAAACAGGCTCGCGCCGAGGAACTCGACGCCCTGACCCTCGAGCCCGGCTTCTGGGACGACAGCCGGGCCGCCCAGAAGGTCACCCGCGAGGCGAGCGGCCTCCGCGAAGAGATCGAGACGTGGCGCGCGCTCGAGCGCCGCGCCGACGACCTGCTGGCGGCGGTCGAACTCATCGAAGAGATGCCCGACCCCGAACTCGAAGCCGAGCTCGAGCGCGATGCGGCGAGCCTCGACGCCGACCTCCGACGCGAGCGCACGACGCTGCTGTTCTCCGGGCGACCACGACGACCGGAACGCGCTGCTCTCGATCAGCGCCGGCGCCGGCGGCACGGAAGCCACCGACTGGGCGGAGATGCTCCTGCGGATGTACCTGCGCTGGGCCGAGCGGCACAAGTTCGGGACCGAGATCCTCGACCAGCAGGAAGGCGAGCAGGCCGGGCTCAAGAGCGTCACGGTGGCGGTCGATGGTCGGCGGGCGTACGGGTGGCTTCGACCGGAACGCGGTGTCCATCGACTCGTCCGGATCAGCCCGTTCGATGCGCAGAACCGGCGACAGACGACCTTCGCGCTCATCGAGGTCCTGCCGGAGGTCGACGACGACGTCGAGATCGTGCTCGATTGGGACGAGATCCGCGTCGACACGTATCGGTCGCAGGGCGCCGGCGGCCAGCACGTCAACAAGACCGACTCGGCCGTTCGCCTGACCCACCTCCCGACCGGGATCGTGGCCCAGAGCCAGAACGAGCGGAGCCAGACCCAGAACAAGGAGACCGCGATCAAGGTCCTCAAGGCCCGGATGCTCGAGCGCGCCCTCGAGGAGAAGGAAGCCGAGATGCGGATCCTCAAGGGCGAGCACGTGGAGGCCGGCTGGGGCAACCAGATCCGGAGCTACGTCCTGCACCCGTACCAGATGGTCAAGGACCTGCGCTCGAACTACGAGACGAGCAACACCGCGGGCGTCCTCGACGGCGATCTCGATCCGTTCATGATCGCGGAGCTGGAGCACCTGATCGGCGTCGACGACACGTGACCGCGCTCGACGGGCTGACCTTCCGACCGGTGCGGAACGAGGAACTGCCGCGCTGCGCCGAGATCTGGCGCGAATCGATCAACCACTACATCCTGCCGCTCGGCCAGATCGAGGTCGGACCGGAGACCGCGCCGCTGCTCCGCCTGTACGGCCATCTCTCGACGAGTGACCCGGAGCGGTTCGTCGTGGCGATCCAGCCGCAGCCGGAGACCGGCGAGGAACGGGTCGTGGCGTTCGCCTCGGCGTACGTGCGCGAGCGGCTGTGGTTCCTCTCGATGCTGTTCGTCTCGCCCGAGCTCCAGGGCGCCGGTCTGGGTCGCGCGATCCTGGAGCGGGTCATGCCCGAACCCGGCAGCGGGATGGTGATGGCGACCGCCACCGACAGCGCCCAGCCGATCTCGAACGCTTTGTATGCGTCGTGCGGGATCGTGCCGCGGATCCCGCTGCTCAACCTGATCGGTCTTCCTCGGCCCGATGCCTTCGAGCCGTTGCCGTCCGGCGTGATGGCCGTGCCGTTCGAGACGATCGCGGCCGGCCCCGGCGATGCGTCGGGTCCGGGCCATCGCCTGCTCGCCGACACGGTGGACGCGCTCGATCGCGAGGTCCTTGGCGTCGCGCACCCGATCGACCATCGATACCTTCGCACCGAGTCGCGTCGAGGGTGGCTCTATCAGGGCCCGGATGGGACACGCGCTCGGGTATGGGTACGCCACCGAGGCGGGTCGCGTCGGGCCGATCGCGGTCCGGGATGCGGACCTGCTGGCCCCCGTGCTTGGGCATCTGATGTCGGCCGTGCAGCCGCGTGGCGCCTTCGCCCTCTGGCTTCCGGGGAGTGCCGATCGCGCGGTCGTGCCCGCGCTGCGTGCCGGGTTCCGCCTCGACCAGTTCCCGATCCTGCTCTGCTGGGACCAGCCGTTCGCCGACTTCAGCCGCTACCTGCCGATCTCGCCCGGGCTGCTGTAGGGGTCGGAGCCGGGCGCTCGGGTCACGGACGCCGCGGCGTCGCTCCCCATCCGCACCAGACCCCACCGGACCGGACCATCGTCCGGGGCCCCGGGCGGACCCCTGTCACGTTTGCCGGACCCTCGGTCCGGTGGTAGCCTCGGGCTCGAGTGGCTCCCCTTGCCGTGCCCGCGGACGGAGTCCAGCCGCCTTCCCCGGCGACATCCGTCGCCGGCAAGCCTCGCCGCGGAGCCGTTTCGTGACCTTCGCCCCAGCACCGCCATCGCCGCCGCCCGTGCGATCGATGCGCCATCGGGTCCTTCGCCGGCCGTCCGAACAGGCCTCCGAGGAGCGGGACGTCCTCGTCCTGCACGACGTGACGAAGCAGTACCCCAACGGGAAACTCGCCCTGCGCGAGGTCGACCTCGTGATCCCGGAGGGTGACTTCGTCTTCCTCGTCGGGCCGTCCGGCGCCGGCAAGTCGACGCTCATCAAGCTGCTCATCCGCGACGAGCTCGCGACCCGCGGCGCGGTCGTCCTCGATGGCCAGGACCTCGCCCGGCTGCCGCGCCGCCAGGTCCCCAAGATGCGACGCAAGATCGGGATCGTCTTCCAGGACTTCAAGCTCCTCCCGAACAAGACGGTCCGGGAGAACGTGGCGTTCGCGCTCGATGTCACCGGGACGCCTCGGCGCAAGATCCGGCCGGCGGTCGACCGCGTCCTCGCGCTCGTCGGTCTGACGGCGCAGGCCGACGCAGATCCCGGCCCAGCTCTCGGGTGGCGAGCAGCAGCGGACGGCGATCGCCCGCGCACTCGTCCACGACCCGCGGCTGATCATCGCCGACGAACCGACCGGCAACCTCGATCCGCTCATCAGCTGGGAGATCATGCAGCTGCTGCTGCGGATCAACGAGCTCGGCGTCACGGTCCTCATGGCCACCCACAACGCCGAG
The DNA here is from genome assembly GCA_963778805.1 of uncultured Chloroflexia bacterium. Classification (GTDB taxonomy): domain Bacteria; phylum Chloroflexota; class Limnocylindria; order Limnocylindrales; family CSP1-4; genus SPCO01. The sequence continues at coordinate 306,560 of CAVZVT010000007.1, forward strand.
GTCGTGACCTCGCTGCGGCGGCGGGTCGTCGCCCTCGAGGAAGGTCGGATCATCCGCGACGAGATCGGTGGCGCGTACCACCGTGAGGACTGACCGATGATCGGGTTCGTCCTCTTCAGCATGAAGCGCGCCTGGCAGGGCTTCTGGCGCAATGCCGTCATGAGCCTCGCGGCGACCGCCACGATGGTCCTCATGCTGCTGCTGCTCGCCGGGTTCTGGACGATCCAGACCGGGCTGCTGGCCGGCCTCCAGTTCACCGAGGACAAGGTCGAGGTCGTCGCCGACCTCCAGGACAACATCATCGACAGCCAGGTCACCGACCTCAAGGAGCGCATCGCGGAACTCCCCGAGGTGGCCACCGTGACCTACGTCAGCCGGGAGGAGGCGCTCGACCGCTTCCGAGCGCGACTGGCCGAGCAGGGGCAGGAGGACCTGACCCGCTATCTCGAATCGAACCCGCTCCACGCCAGCCTCGAGGTCAAGCTCCGCGACCAGCACGTCTTCGGCGACGTGGTCTCGATGCTCCGCGCCGAACCGATCGTCTCGACCGTCAAGGAGCAGCAGAAGCTCGTCGACCAGGTCCTGACCGTCACGAGCATCCTGCGCACGGCCGGCACGGTCCTGCTGCTGATCGTCGGGCGTCATCGCGCTGTTCATCATCGTCAACACGATCCGACTCGCGGTCGTCGCCCGGGCCGAGGAGATCGAGATCATGCGGCTCGTCGGCGCCTCGGACGCCTTCATCCGCTGGCCGTTCGTGTTCGAGGGCGCCTTCGTCGGGCTTGCTCGGGGCGCTCATCACGCTCGGGATCCTCGCCGCGGTGGCACAGCCCGTCGGCGGATTCATGATCGACTTCTTCCGGGTGCTGCCGCTCCAGTTCGGCTCCCTGTCGCGCGACCTCGTCGTGCTGATCCTCGGCTCGGGTGTCGGGCTCGGGATCATCGGGTCCTGGGTGTCGGTGCGCACCTACCTGATCCGCTGAGTCGATGCTCCCCGACGAACCGAGTACGACCGAGCCGCTGACGGAGCCTCCCGCCGAGCCGGCACCGCCCGCCGAGCCGGCACCGCCCGCCGAGCCGGCCGAGGCGCCCGTCATCACTCCCGCCGCGCCGATACCGCCCGACGCGCCGACACCGCCCACCGCCCGTCGCCGCGTCCCGGTCCTGGGTGTCGCCATCGTCCTCGTCGCGATCCTGGCCGGCAGCGCACTCTTCCTGTCGGGCTACACGCTGGGCTTGCACTCGGGCACCGAGCCGGGCACGCCGGTCAGCGACGAGCAAGCCTTCGAGCCGTTCTGGGACAGCTACCACTCGATCATCGACCGGTACGCCGGCGGTCCGGTCGACCGGACGACGCTGGTCCAGGGGGCGATCCGCGGGATGATCGCTGCCCTCGGCGACCCGTACTCGTCCTACCTCACCTCCGATGAGTACCGCCAGAGCCTCCAGGGGATCGGCGGCCAGTTCGAGGGGATCGGGGCGGAGATCGCAACCAAGGCCGCAGACGGGACGCAGGGCTGCACGCCGCTCGGATCGGACTGCCGGCTGGTCGTCGTCGCACCGATCGCCGGATCGCCGTCCGAGAAGGCCGGTCTCCTGGCCGGTGACGTGCTCCTCGCCACCGATGGCGTTTCGCTCGATGGGCTGACCGTGGATCAGGCGCGCGACAAGATCCGGGGCCCGAAGGGTTCGGTGGTCAAGGTGACGGTGCAACGCGGTGACGCCGCCCCGTTCGACGTCGAGATCACGCGAGACATCGTCCAGGAACAGGAGGTCACGAGCCGCGAGCTTGCGAATGGGACGGTGGGCTACGTTCGGCTTGCCGGGTTCTCCGACACGAGCGCGACGGCCCTCCACGATGCCCTCAAGGCCCATGTCGACGCCGGTCGCAAGGAGATCATCCTGGACCTGCGCGGCGACCCGGGCGGATACGTGACGGCTGCCCGTTCCGTGGCGAGCGAATTCATCGGCTCCGGGACGATCTTCTTCGAGCAGGACTCGAAGGGGAACCGCAGTCGCCACCGATGCGAGCCCCGGCGGCGTCGCGACCGATCCGTCGATCCGCATCGTCGCCCTCGTCGACGGCGGCAGTGCGTCGGCGAGCGAGATCGTGGCGGGAGCGCTCCAGGACACGGGTCGGGCGACGCTCGTCGGACAGCAGTCCTACGGCAAGGGCACGGTCCAGCAGTGGCAGGAGCTCACGGGCGAGGGTGGCGCGTTCAAGCTCACGATCGCCCGATGGCTGACCCCGAAGGGCCGCTGGATCCACGGCGAGGGACTGACGCCCGATGTCGTCGTCACGCTGCCGAACCCGGTCCCGGCCGGTCAGGACCCGACGCTGGACAAGGCGCTCGAGGTCCTCGGGACGACTGGCTCGATCCGCCCTCGCGTCGCCGCGTAGGAGTCGGCAACGAGACACCTTGCCCGCTCATCGGTCCGTTCAGTCGTGTGGGGTGACTGAATGGGCGGTCGGCGCCGCGACCGAGGAGCCTCTTGCACTCACCACTTTGTTCGGGTACGGTTTCCGGGAACGAAAGGAGGTGATGTGCAGTGATCGACAGTACACGTAGCTGCACCACCTCGCAGGAGATGGCCGTTTAGTCGGACACCCTGTGGGTGGGATAGCTTTCGGACGCCGGCCCGCATCGGGCCGGCGTTCGTGCGCCCAGGCCGGCGTCCATCCGTCATGGACCGAGCGGCCATACTCCACCCCACGTCCGAAGGAGCCATCCCATGCGCGACGAGAAGACCGTCGCCCTCAACCGAAGAGCCCGTCACGAGTTCACCATCGACGACACGTTCGAGGCGGGACTCGTGCTGACCGGCACGGAGATCAAGTCGATCCGCGCGGGCAAGGTCCAGCTGTCCGACGCCTACGCGCGCGTCGAACGCGACGAGGCGTGGCTCATCGGCATGCACATCGCCCCCTTCGAGCAGGCGAACCGGTACAACCACGAGCCGAAGCGGATCCGCAAGTTGCTGCTCCGTCGATCCGAGATCGATGAGCTGCTCGGTCGCGCCAAGGCCAAGGGCCAGACGATCGTGCCGCTCAGGCTGTACATCGATCCCAAGGGTCGCGCCAAGATCGAATTGGGTCTGGCGCGGGGCAAGCAGCTCCACGACCGCCGCCGCGATATCGCCGACCGCGACGCCCGCCGCGACGTCCAGCGCGAGCTCGCCAACGTCCAGCGCGGGCGGTGACCGTGTCCGAGATCCCGGCACGGCTCAGGATCGGGCCGGTGATCGACGCCGTGGACGCCCACGCGTGCGGCGAGCCGGGTCGGGTGATCGTGGGCGGGGTCGAGGACGTGCCGGGTCAGACCATGTTCGACAAGATGACCTGGCTCCAGGCCAACCGCGACGACATCCGGCTCCGGATGCTCCGCGAACCCCGCGGCTACCCGGCCGCGAACTGCAATCTGATCCTGCCTTCGAACCACCCCGAGGCCGACGCCGGCTACGTGATCATGGAGCAGGTCGAGTATCCCGGGATGTCGGGCACCAACACGATGTGTGTGGTGACCGTGCTGCTCGAGACCGGCATGCTCCCGATGACGGAGCCCGTCACGGAACTCACGCTCGAAGCGCCCGCCGGCCTGATCCGCGTGTCCGCCGCCTGTCGCGACGGCAAGGTCGAACGCGTCACCTTCCGCAACGTGCCCGCCTTCGCGACCCACATCGCCGCGCCGGTCGAGGTCCCGCACCTGGGCACGGTGACGGTGGACGTGGCCTATGGCGGCATGTTCTACGTGATCGCCGACGCCGAGCGGTTCGGCCTCCGGCTGACGCCCGATGAAGGCGCCGACATCGTGCGCATCACCGAGATGATCAAGGCGGCCGCCAACGAGCAACTGCCGGTCGTCCACCCCGACCAGCCGGGGTTCACCGGGATCACCATCGGCCAACTCTCGGGGCCGGCCCACGACCCGGCCAACTCCCGACGGAACGTCGTCACCGTGTCGACCGGGACGCTCGACTGGGAGCGGCCGGCCACCTGGACGGGCGCGATCGATCGTTCACCGTGCGGCACGGGCACCTCGGCCAAGATGGCCACGCTCCATGCCAAGGGCGAGCTCAAGGTCGGCGAGGCGTTCCGTCACGAGGGCATCCTCGGGACGGTCTTCGAGGGCCGCCTCGTCGAGGAGACCAGGATCGGGGAGTACCGGGCGGCCGTCCCGACCATCACCGGCCAGGCCTGGATCACCGGGTTCGCGCGGTACGTCGTCGACCCAACCGACCCGTTCCCCGACGGCTACACGATCGGCGACATCTGGGCGTAGCCCTCAACGCAGCCAGTAGCGACGGTGCAGCGGGAGGTCGCTGACCGGAGCGACTTCGAGGGGTCGTCCGGCGAGGGTGACACGGCCATCGACCGGGTCCACGTCGATCGGGGCCGTGGCGCGGTTGTGGGTGAGGTCCGACCGGGTCAGGCCGCGGGTGCCGCGCACCGCCTCCACCATCCGACCACTCGCCCGCAGGCGACCGATGAGTTCGCGGTTCGCCGCACCGCGCCCTGACACGAACGTGATCGACAGGCTCGCGGCAGCACGGCCGACGCCGCCCCACACCGGTCGATAGCGGGTGGGTTCGGCGCCTTCCACCGACGCGTTGCCCTCGCCCATCGCTCCCCACGCGACCACGCCACCCTTGACGATCAGCTCGGGCTTCACGCCGAAGTAGGCCGGGTGCCACAGGACGATGTCGGCGAGACGCCCGGGCGTCAGCGACCCGACGTGGTCGGCGATGCCGTGCGTGATCGCTGGCTCCGTGGTCACCTTGGCGAGGTACCGGAGCACGCGCTCGTTCGAGTCGAAGGCGTCGCCGCTCTCCTGCGGCAGATCGGGATGATCGGCACCGGCCGGCGAACCGCGCCAGGCCGCCATCACGTGCGCGAGCTGCATCGTCCGTCGGACGGACTCCATCATCCGGCCCATCCCCTGCGAATCGGAGTTGACGATCGCGATCGCCCCGAGCTCGTGGAGCGGCCCTTCGGCGGCCATCGTCGCCGGATGGACCCGTTCCGCGACGAGCGCGACGTCCTCGGCCACGCCGAACGACGCACCGTGGTTGAGGATGATCATGGGGACCTGCTCGGCGGCCGCGTTGACCCCGAACGGGATGGTCGGCGTCGTCGAGGAACAGATGATGTTCGCCTCGCGGACGAGCTTGATCAGGTCCGGCACGTGCCCGCCACCGCTGCCCTCGACGTGATAGGCGTGGATGGTCCGCCCGGCGATGGCCGCCACCGTGTCCTCGAGCTCGGCCGACTCGTGCAGCCCGTCGGTGTGGAGCGCGACGGCGACGTCGTGGGCATCGGCGAAGCGCAGCGTGTGATCGACCAGCTCGGGCGATGCGCCGTAGTCCTCGTGGATCTTGAAGCCGCACGACCCGGCATCCAGCAGACCTTCCAGGACACCGATGTCCTCGGCCCGGGCGCACGCCTGCAGGCCGACGTTGAGCGGCCACGCTGCGAGCGTATCGAAGGTCCGCTCCATCGCCCACGCCGGTTCTTCGAAGCCGGCCGTCAGGAGCGTCGTCACCCCGCCCGCGAGTGCGGCCGGCAGGAGCTCGGGGCTGATCAGGTGGACGTGACTGTCGATCGCGCCCGCGGTCGCGATGAGGCCGTACCCCATGATCGGCTGGGTGTTCGGTCCGATGGGCAGCTCGATGCCGTCGCTGATCGCCTCGTTGCCGGCTCGTCCCACGCCGACGATCCGGCCGTCCTTGATGCCGATGTCCGTCTTGACGATGCCGACGATGGGATCGATGACGAGGACGCCCGCGATGACGACGTCGAGCTCCGACGGGCCGGCGGCCCCTTGCGTCGACCGAGGCCGCATGGTCTTCGCGTAGCCCCAGATCGGTTCGTCGCCCGGTGCCTGGCGGTCTTCGGTGACGCGGACCCAGAGATCGGTATCGCCCAGTCGGACACGATCGCCGGTCGTCGGGCCGTAGCGGGCGAGCCGTTCCTCGGGGGAGAGCCGGTTCATCGTTCCGTGCCGCCCGTGCCCGTCGTGCCCGCGTAGCGGACCAGGCGGACGATCCGCGTCTCGTCGGGCGCCCAGCGTTCCGTGGAGCCCGCCGGGATGTCGAGCCGGAAGCCGGTCGCGGCGGCGCGGTCGAATCCGAGTCGTCGGTTGACCCGCTCGAACGGGTAGTGGCTCGAGACGCGGACGACCCGGGTCGAGCCGTTGTGGACCGGCAGCTCGATGGTGTCGCGACCGGGGCGAGCGGCGGACCCGTCGACGCCTGGCTCGGCGGTGGACTCGGCGGTCGAATCGGCCTGCCGGATCGCGCCGGGGCCGTCGATCTGCACGCCGAGCGGCGCGAGCAAGACGACGAGTCGGACCCCGTCGTCCATCGATACCTCGAGGCGAACGTCGTCGACCAGTGCCGGTACCCCGGGGAGCACCTCGTCCGGGCGCACGGCCGTCCGTCCCGCGTCCTCCACCTCGGCATACGACGCGCCGGCCCTTGCCGCCTCGAACATCGCGTCGCAGATGAGCGCGACCGCCTCCGGCGCGTTCAGGAGGATCCCGGCCGCGCGGTGGCGTCGGGCCAGTTCAGCGGCGGTGAAGATGAGGAGCCGTTCCTCCTCCCAGGGCGTGAGGCGCATCGACGCCATCGTACCGGCGCGGCACGGCGCCGATCTGGGTCAGGGTCGGCGGCTGACCATGGATCGGATGCCCGAGGGCAGCCCAAACGGACGTGCGGAGGTGACCGGGGTGACCGGGGTGACGACCGGCTTGGCTTCCGTGTCTGGAGCCGTGTCCTCGCGGACATACAAGGCGACGCCGATCGCCGTAGAGGCCGCACAGAGCAACAGTCCGGTCGTCACATCGACGATGCCGGCCTGGAGCAGGGCGCTCATCAGGAACGCGGCCACGATCCCGCGGGCACCCGTGATCGCGTTCCAGCCGGCCATGGCGGCGGCCCGCGACGCGAGTGGCGTGTTGTCGCTGACGACGGACGCGATCCCGACGTCGATCGACGAGCTCGCGGCCCCAGCGGCCACCGCGGCGATCCACAGGACGGCGACGCCAGGCGCGAACGCGTAGGCCAGGAGCGCCGCCAGACCCAGAGCGGAGCCGATGCGCATGGCCACGAGCGGGCCGCGTCGGTCCGCGACCACGCCCCACATCAGGAACGAGACGGTCGTGGACGCGGCGGTCAGGATCCCGATGACGCCGACCGCGCCGAGCGACAGGTCGAGCCGATCGACATACACGAGCGCGTATAGGGGCAGGGCCGCGATCAGACCGCCACCGTAGAACCCCTGGGCCAGCGCCACCCGGCTGAGGACGGGTCGCTCACGAAGGGCCTGGATCGACTCGCGGGCCGAGAAGATCGGCGGACGCTCGGCGGCGTGGGCGCGTAGACCGACGTACCCGATCGCGCACGCGGCCCCGACCGCTCCGGCGATCGCGACCGCGACCGGGCCACCCAACTGGTCCGCGATGAGACCACCGGCGAACGCGGCGAGGGCACCCGCCGCCGCGCGACCAGTGCCGAGCACACCGACGATCCGACCGCGCAGGCGAGCCGGGTACATCGCTCCCCAGAGTCGAAGGTGGAACGGGCCCCCGAAGGAGATGCTGAGCCAGAAGACGATCGAGACCGCGATCATGACGGGCGCCGTGGGCACGAACAGCAGGGCGATCAGGGATGCGGCACCGGCAGCTCGGATGGCGGCGAGCTGCGCCGCGGATCGAGGTCCGAAGCGGCCCGCGAATGCGCCCAGGAGATTGGCGATGAACGGCGCGGCCGCGAGCGCGGCCAGACCCATCGGTTCGAGGCCACCGCGGCGCGCGATCGTGGGGAGCAGGGTCGTGACGAGGGCCATGCTCACCCCGACGCCCACGGCCGCGACCATGTCGAGACCAAGGTTGCGCCCGACCGCACGCTGGGTCGGGGAAGGATGGAGCGCTGGCCGGAACACCACGTACCTCGAAGCAAGCCCGCTTGGCCTGCGAGGTGAGCTGTCGGGCTCGGCGTGGGTTCGCCGTCGCGGTCGATCCGCGATTTGCCCCAGGTGGTGGGTCCCCCGTCCTCATCGAGGAGGTTCGGCCATCTCCAACGATACCAGCGATGACAAGGCCGAGCCCATGGCCCGTTGGTCCTAGTCGGCGCAGGCCGCGCACACCCCGGTGATCGTGATGTGCGAGCGGTCCACGTGGAAGGCCCGTCCCTCGACGAGCATCGCCGCGATCGCGTCGGCCTCTGCCGGCTGGATCTCCCATGACCCGCTGCACGCGTGGCAGTGCAGATGGCCGTGCGCATCGATGGGGAGCACGTGGTACTCCTCCCGTCCGTCGATGCCGTGGTGGTGGCTGACGTACCCGAGGTCCTCGAGGACATCCAGCGTGCGATAGACGGTGGATGGCGTGGTCGTCGGATCCAGCTCGCGACAGCGCTCCACGATCTCCGCCCCGGTCACGTGGCCACTGGTCTGACTCAGGACCTCGACGAGCGTCCGGCGCTGCGGCGTCCAGCGCATGCCCTCCTCGTGGAGGCGCTCGCGGACCCGGTCCCAGGCGGCTTGGTTCGCGCGGTCGATCATCATCGGGCCCGAGTATAGGGTCGCGGCCGGATGCCCTTGTCCGGGCGCCTCGACCGCCTTAGACTTGTCATTGCAACTGCTTGCAAGAAGGTCCGGTTGCATCCAAGGACGCCCGCGATGCGTATGCATCGGTGAGGAACGCGTTGGACAGGGAGAGGCGATGCACATCCCCGACGGATACCTGAGCCCGGTCATCTCGCTCGGCGCGGGCGTGCTCACGCTGCCCGTCTGGGCCGTGGCCACCCAGCGGGTCCAGAAGGTCCTCGACAATCGGACCATCCCGCTGCTCGCGATCTTCTCGGCCCTGTGCTTCACGATCATGATGTTCAACGTCCCGGTCCCCGGTGGCACGACGGCACACGGCGTCGGGGGCGTCCTGGTCGCGGTGGTCCTCGGCCCGTGGGCTGCGGTCATCGCCGTCAGCGTCGCGCTGATCATCCAGGCCCTGTTCTTCGGGGACGGCGGCGTCCTCGCGATCCTCATCAACTGCTTCAACATGGCCATCGTGCTGCCGTTCGTGGGGTATTGGACCTATCGGCTTGTCGCGGCCCATGCGCCGCTGCTTGTCCACGCGGCGGGTGGTCGCCGCGTTCATCGGCGGGTACGTCGGCATGACCGTGGCGGCGCTCTTCGTCGGGATCGAGCTCGGCATCCAGCCCCTGCTCTTCACCGACGCGAATGGCCAGGCCCTCTACAGCCCCTACGGCCTACGCGAGGCCATCCCGGCGATGCTGCTCTCGCACTTGTTCGGCGCCTCCATCGTCGAAGGGCTCATCGGCGCCCTTGGCGTCGCGTACTTCCAGAAGCGCCACCCGGAGTACCTCGTTGGGCTCAAGTCGGTCTTCGCGAGCTCGGATGTCGCGGAAGGCGGGGCCAGCCAGCGCCCTCTCTGGCAGCTCGTGACGGCGATCGTCGCCCTGAGCCTGGCGGCCGTGGCGGTCTTCGGTCTGATCGTCGGCGGGGGTGATCCCGGTCATTGGTTCGGCGCCGATTGGAGCCAGGTCGATTGGGCCGCCGTGGCATCGATGCTTCTCGTCGTCGCGATCCTGTTCGCGATCCTCGTCCCGCTGGCCTACGTCCTGTTGCCGCGGCGGTGGAAGCGCATCGGCACGACCTTCGTCGCGCTCGCGGTCGTCGCGCCGATCGGACTCATCGCTCCCGGGTTCGCCTATGGCGAAGGCTCCACCGATGACGTCAGCGCCGCGTTCGGCTACATCCCGAAGGGTCTGCAGGATCTCTCGACGCTGTTCAGCGCGCCACTGTCGGGCTACAACGTGCCGTTGCCGTTCTTCAGCGACGCCGACGCCGATCTCTGGCACGCGGCCATCGGGTACGAGATCGCCGGCATCGTCGGCATGTTGCTCTGCGGTCTGGTCATCCTCGGCATCGGTCAGGTCGTTCGTGGACGTGGAGGGGAGTCCATGAGCAGCCAGCCGGCCGGATGATCCGCTCGACGAGCCGCGGATGACCGCGTCGTGACGGCGTCGACCAGCGCCGGCATCGGCTGGGTCGAGAAGACGCTCTCCGGGATCGCCGGCAACATCGAGCGGGCGGTCTTCACCGAGCACCACGCCCGCATCGACGCCTTCCTCCAGGGTGTCGACCCGCGAGCCAAGCTCGGGATGTTCCTCGCGTTCGTGCTGGCCGCGAGCCTGACCAGCTCCTACGCGGTCCTGCTGATCCTGTATGCGATCACGCTCGGCGCGGCGCTCGCGAGTCGGATCCCGACAGACTTCTTCGTCAAGCGGGTGTGGCTTGGCATCCCGTTCTTCGCCGGGATCGTGGTGATCCCATCGATCTTCTTCGTGCCCGGCGACGTCATCTTCTCGATCGCGCTCGGTCCGATCACGATCGCGCCGACCGTCCAGGGACTGATGGGCGCGATCCTGCTGGTCATGCGGGTCGGGGTCAGCGTGTCGCTGGCCGTGCTCCTGGTGATGACCACGCCCTGGGCCGACATCCTCAAGAGCCTGCGCGCGATCCGGGTCCCACAGGTCTTCGTGCTGGTCCTGTCGATGACCTATCGATACATCTTCCTGTTCCTCCACACCGTCAACGGCATCTTCCTTGCCCGCAAGAGCCGCCTCGTGGCGAAGACGCGTGGCGCGGAGCAACGCCGCTGGATCGGCGGGGCGATGGGCAGCCTGATGAGCCGGTCCTTCAAGATGAGCAACGATGTCTATGCCGCCATGATCGCTCGAGGGTTCACCGGCGAGATGCGCGCCTACACGACGTTCGCGATGACGTGGCGTGACTGGCTGCTCCTCGCCGGCAGCATGGCCATCGCGATCGCGCTGCTGGCCGCCGATATCGCGATCCTGCCGTGACCGCCGTGACCGGGAGCGGCACGTCGACCGACGGCCGATCTACCGACTTCGCGGCGTTCGCTACAGCTATCCGGGCAAGCATCTGGCCCTCGACGGCGTTGACCTCGATATCGCGCGCGGCGAACAGGTCTGCCTCCTGGGGGCCAACGGCAGCGGCAAGTCCACCCTGCTCAAGCTCCTCGACGGCATCATCGGCCCGACCGCGGGGGAGATGCAGGCGCTCGGTCGGGACGTCGTCGCGGTCGCCGCGGGGCAGGATGCCTTCAGCTTCCATCGTGAGGTCGGACTCGTCTTCCAGGACCCTGACATCCAGCTGTTCAGCGCGACCGTCCTCGACGACGTGGCCTTCGGGCCGCTCCAGCTCGGTCTGCTCCCAGGCCGAGGTGAAGGCGGCCTGTGACCAGGCGCTGGCCGAGATGGGGATCGCGCACCTGGCCGACCGTGCCCCGTTCGAGCTCTCCGGCGGCGAGAAGAAGCGCGCGGCGATCGCCTCGGTGCTGTCCCTCCACCCGGAGGTGGTCCTGCTCGACGAACCCACGGCGGCCCTCGATCCGCGGACGAAGTCGGTCCTCGTTGACCTGATCCGCGCGATGGGTCGGGCCGGTCGCACGGTCATCACGGCCACCCATGACCTCGACATCGTCCCGATCATCGCGGATCGGGTGATCGTCCTGGGCGAGGAGCGGCGAGTGCTGGCGGACGGGACGCCGGAGGCCATCCTCGGCGACCGCGGCCTCCTGCTGCGGGCGAACCTCGTCCACGAACATCTGCACCATCACCCGGACGATCCCTCGGGACCCGAACATTCGCACGCCCACGTGGCCGGCGACGATCACCATCACGGCGTCGGCGATGATGCCCACGATCATCCGCTCCCGGTCGAGGTCTGAGGCGACCAAGGGATCCGTGGGCACACGACGCGACATCCTCACCATCCCGGATCCACGTCTCCGTGCGGCCACGCAGGCCGTCGACTCCCCGATCGTGGCCTCCGACGACTGATCGACGACATGGTGACGACGATGCGGCTCGCCAAGGGACTGGGGCTGGCTGCACCGCAGGTCGGGGAGTCGCTCCGACTCGCGGTCGTGGAGGTGGAGGGCCGGCTCTACGTCCTGGGCAATCCGACGGTCGTGCGCAGCGCGACGCCCACCGTCGACTGGGAGGGCTGTCTGTCCGTCCCGGATCGCGTGGCAAGGGTCGCGCGCGCGTCCGAGCTCATCGTGGCCGCGGACGACATCGAGGGTCGCAAGGTTCGGCACCGGGTCCGCGGTCTGGCCGCCCGTGCGTTCCTCCACGAGCTCGATCACCTCGCCGGCCGGTTGTACGTGGACCTCGTCGACCCATCCGAGCTGATCGATACGAAGCGGCACCCGCTCCCGCCCGAGTCGTGACGCGATCGGGCACGGGGTGGTAGCATCCCCGCTCCGAACCGGTTTCGGACCTGTGGGGATGTGTGGTTTCGACAGGGTCTGGTTACCGGGGAGCGCGAGCCGAGGATGCTGCTCAGGCCTCGTTAATCAGGCAGCAAAACGAAGTACCTGGCAACCGCCAGTCGACTCTCGCCCTCGCTGCTTAGGCAGTAAGGTGAGCGTGGAAGCGACCTCCGTCTCGCGGGTCGTGGAAGCGTCACTCAGCGAGGCTGCGATCCGGATCAGCGTCACGTAATCCGGAGTCAAGCCCGATCTAGGGACACGTGACTGGACCGCCCGGCAGAGTGCCGATGCCCGTCCGGGCGGTCGACGACAAACCATCGGACACGCTCGTAGTGGTCTCCGGCGAAGGGTCCTGGACGGGGAGTTCGACTCTCCCCCATCTCCACCAATCACGCTATGCGCCAGCCCGGGCGGGGCCGGTCACGATCGCGACCTCGCAGGTCGCCTCCCTGGCCACCCGGGCTGAGACGCTGCCGAGCAACCGGCGCGTCACGGCCCCCCGCCCGCGAGATCCGACCATGATCATGTCGACGCCCTCGGCCATCGACGCCTCGAGGATCGACTCCGCGGGATCTCCCTCCCAGATCAGGAAGGTCGTCGACACCCCACGCGCGGCCGCCTCACCCACGATGCCGGTGATGACCCGTTCGCGTCGACGGCGTTCCTGGTCGACGCGACGCACGATCCCACCGGGCGAGCGCAGGCTCGTGCGTTCGATGACGGTCAGGACGATCAGGTCCGCGCCGATCTCGGCCGCTCGCAGGATGGCCGCATCACTCGCCATCCTGGACGCCGGACCGAGGTCGACGGCCACGAGGATGCGACGGCGTCCAGACGACACGATCTCACTCATGCCCTGACGGTCGACCCTCACGAGGTCCGATGCACGGTCCGAAGGTCCGGAAGGAAGGGGCCATGCGGCCCGCGGTCGCGAGGCCTCGCCTGCTACGCTCGATGGCCATGGCCGACCTCGAGACGCCAACGCACACGGACCTCGTCGAGGCGCTCGACGCCGCGACGCGCGCGGTCGCCGGGCTCTTGCCGGTCGATGACGCCCTGCAGGTCATCGTCGACCAGGTTCGCTGGCTGGTCAGGGCGCAATACGCCGCGCTCGGCATCGTCGATGACCACGGGGTCATCGAGCGGTTCGTGACGAGCGGCATCGAGGCCGACACGCGTCACGCTATCGGCTCGCTCCCGCGTGGCCACGGGATCCTCGGGCTCATCATCGAGGAGAACCGCGCGTTTCGGATCCCGGATCTCAACGAGCACCCGCGTCGCTACGGGTTCCCACCCAACCATCCGCCGATGCGAAGCTTCCTTGGCGTCCCGGTGGTCGCGAAGGGACGCTCCGTCGGCAACCTCTACTTGACCAACAAGGACGGCGGCGACCCGTTCTCGCCCGAGGACGAGATCCTGGTCGCGTCCTTCGCACGACACGCCGGGATCGCCATCGAGAACGCGCGTCTCCACGAGCTGGTCCAGCAGCTCGCGATCCTCGATGAGCGGCAGCGCATCAGCTCCGATCTGCACGACGGGATCATCCAGAGCATCTATGCCGTGGGCCTGTCGCTCGAGGACGTGCCCGAGCTGATGGACGAGGATCGCGAGGAAGCGGCTCGGCGGGTCGAACGCGCCATCGACAGCCTGCACCTGACGATCCGTGATATCCGCAACTTCATCTTCGGCCTGCGACCGGAGCTGCTCGAAGGGGCGAGCCTGTCGGCCGGGCTCGCGGCCATCGTCGAGGAATTCCGTCACAACGCGGTCGTGGATGTCGAGCTCCGGATGGCGCGGCCGACCGTCGAACCATCGCCCGAGACCACGGCCAACCTGCTGGCCATCGTCAACGAGGCCCTCAGCAACGTGGCCCGGCACGCCGGTGCATCGCAGGTCGTGGTGACCATGACCGGGGGCGAGCGCGGCGAGCTGACCATCGAGATCGCCGACAACGGACGGGGCTTCGATCTTGCCACCGGTGCCGGCGTCGGTCATCAGGGTCTCGCGAACATGCGGGCCCGGTCGATGAGTATCGGGGCGACGATGACGATCGAGAGCGAACCGGCGTCCGGGACGACGGTCCGCCTCCGACTTCCGTCCGACACACCCGAGGAGATGGCATGACCACCAGCGAGCCGCCACCCAGCGTCATCGCGATCGTCGTCGTCGACGACCACGAAGTCGTGCGTCAGGGCCTGGTCGCGATGCTGGATCGGCGGGCCGGGTTCCAGGTCGTCGGCGAGGCGGGCACGGTGGCCGAAGCGCTCGAGGTCACCCGACGCTTTCGGCCGGACATCGTCGTCATGGACGTCCGGCTCCCCGATGGGTCCGGCGTCGAGGCGTGTCGGGAGATCCGCGCCGAGCTCCCCGAGACCAAGATCGTGATGCTCACGAGCTATCCCGATGAGGAGGCCGTGATCGCCGCGATCTTCGCGGGGGCCAGCGGCTACCTGCTCAAGCAGATCCGGGCCCGCGATCTCGTCGCGGCGCTCGAAGCGGTCGGGCGTGGCGAGTCGCTCCTCGACCCGGCGGTGACGGGCAAGGTCCTCGACCGGATGCGGCGCATCGCCGCCTCGGATCAACCCGATGAGCTCGCCGCGCTGACGCCCCAGGAGCGCAAGATCCTGGCGCTGGTGGCCGAAGGCAAGACCAACAAGGAGATCGCCGCCGACGTCTTCCTCTCGGACAAGACGGTCAAGAACTACGTCAGTTCGATCCTCGCGAAGCTCAACCTGGAACGACGGGCCCAGGCGGCCGCCTACGTCGCCCGACTGAAGAGCGGCGCATCGGACATGTGACGGACCGGACCATCCGGCGATGGCGCCATCGCCGGATGTGTGGTGAGATGGCCGTGATGCGCATCCGACGCCTGACCGGCCTCCTCGCTTCCGCGACGCTCGCCGCGACCCTGCTCGCGTCGCCCATCGAGGCCGCCGTCCCGGACCAGGTCCTGGTCGCCGCGGGCGACATCGCCTCGTGCAGCACGACCACCGATGAGGCCACCGCCAAGCTCCTCGATGCGATCCCGGGCGCCGTCGCGACGCTCGGCGACAACGTGTACACGAAGGGGACCGCGGCGCAGTTCCGCGACTGCTATGGCCCGACCTGGGGCCGCCACAAGACCCGCACCCACCCGTCGGTCGGGAACCACGACTACCTGACGGCCGGCGCGAGCGGCTATTACGGCTACTTCGGGAGTGCGGCCGGGTCGAAGACCAAGGGCTACTACAGCTACGACCTCGGGACGGCGTGGCACGTGGTGGTGCTCAATTCCGAGTGCGACGTGGTCTCGTGCAGCGCGACCTCCGCGCAGGTCGCCTGGCTCAAGGCCGACCTCGCCGCGCATGCCGATGATCACGTGATCGCCTACTGGCACGAGCCGTTGTTCAGCTCCGGGCTCCATGGCAGCAACCCATCGGTGCAGCCCTTCTGGGAGGCCCTGTACGCGGCGGGCGCCGATATCGTGCTCAACGGCCACGACCACCAGTACGAGCGGTTCGCGCCACAGGATCCATGGGGTCGTGCCGACGACACGCACGGGATCCGGGCGTTCGTCGTCGGGACCGGCGGCGAGGAGCTCCGCCCACGCGCCGACCACGCGGCGAACAGCCAGGTCTTCTCGTCGACGTTCGGTGTCCTCAAGCTGACCCTCCACGCCGATTCCTACGACTGGGCGTTCGTGCCCATCGCGGGCAGCAGCTTCACCGACGCCGGGACCGGGACGCCGCACGACGCGCCGGCGACGCGGACGCGCCGGACGTTCATGGCGAGCTCCGACGCCTGGGTGGGCCAGGCGCACCCATCGACGAACCACGGAACGTCGACCCGGCTGCTGGTCGACGGCGACACCGGTGCCGGTCACGACGCGCGCGCGTTCGTGCGGGTGACCGCGACCGGCGTGACCGGCACGATCGATCGGGCGGCGCTCCGGCTGTGGGTCACGAATGCCACCAAGGACGGCCCCTCGATCGCGCCGACGACGACGACCTGGTCGGGACGCACGATCACCTGGGCGAACCAGCCAGCGGCGACGGGTCCGGTCACCTTCGACAGCGGGCGCATCGCGTCTGGTCACTGGGTCGATCTTGACGTCACCTCGGTCGTGACCGGCAACGGGACCTACGGGTTCGTCCTGCGTCCGACGTCGAACGACGGTCTGGAGACGTCGTCGATGCAGGGGGCGCATGCGCCTCGACTCGTCGTGGAGACCGTCGCCACGCCGTAGTCCGCGACCGATCGTCAGAGGTGGCGCAGGTAGGCCTCGGGATCGCGCAGGAAGTCGCGGGTCAACGTCACGTGCTCCAGGTCTTCGTAGGCGACGGTCTTGATCGGGGCGGCATCGAAACTCCAGATCTCCGCCTCAGGGCAGGCAAGCAGGATCGGCGAGTGGGTGGCCATGACGATCTGCACATCCCGAGCCAGCATCTCCTTGAGCAGGGCCAGGAACGAGAGCTGGCGGGCGGGCGACAACGGCGCCTCCGGTTCGTCGAGGAAGTAGATCCCACCAGGGACCAGGCGCTCGCGGAAGAACAGCAGGAAGCTCTCGCCGTGCGACCGCGTGTCGAGCCCGTCGCCGTAGCGCTCCCGCAGGGCGGCAAGTTCGCCGAGCATCGGGGAGCGCGCGAGCGCCCGGGCGTAGTCGGACGCGCCGGCGAACTCCTCGTCGACCCGGCGGAGCTCTCCTTCCAGCCCGGCGCGGACCTCGTCCATCCGCTTGGCGTAGCCGAAGAAGTCCTCCGCACGCAGGAAGAACCCGCGGCTGGGTCGCTTGGCCCAGGTCAACCGGATCGACGCCGCCAGGGCCCGGACACCGGTCAAGGTCGCATCGTCAGCCACGTCCGAGCTGCCGGCCGTGATGGCCCGGGCGGCGATCGCGAGCGCTTCGAGCAGGGTCGATTTTCCGGACCCGTTCTCGCCAACGAAGATCGTCACGGGCGCCGAGAAGGCGAGGCGATCCACGCCACGCAGGGCGGGCAGATCGAACGGGAACCCGCGAACATCGGGCTCCTCCCCACGCTCGAAGGTCACGCCGCGGAGGTGGATCACCCGCCGATGGTGACGTATCTCGGGTATGGTGTCGGCACGAACCAGCCCAGCGTTCTGGCACGGACCCGCGCCAGTCCTGCGCATCACCCCCGTCATCGGGAGGAGCCATGGACCACGAGCCCGTTCTCATCTCCACCCTGGCCATCGGTCTGGTCGCGGCCTTCGCCGGCGGCCTGATCGCGCGACGCCTGCGGCTCCCGACGATCGTCGGCTACATCCTCGCCGGTGTCGTGATCGGGCCGTTCACGCCAGGGTTCTTCGCCGACCGCGAGATCGCCACCGAGCTGGCCGAGATCGGCATCATCCTGCTGATGTTCGGGGTGGGGATCCACTTCTCCGTCCGTGATCTGGTCGCGGTGAAGAACATCGCGATCCCGGGCGCCGCGGTCCAGATCACCGTGACCACGTTGCTGGGTCTCGCCCTCGGGGTCGCGCTTGGCTGGGGTCTTGGCGGGGGACTCGTCCTCGGGCTGTCGATCTCGGTCGCGAGCACCGTGGTGCTGCTTCGGGCGCTGATGGATCGCAAGGAGCTCGACACCGCGCAGGGCCGGATCGCCATCGGCTGGCTGATCGTGCAGGACCTCGTCACGGTCGTCGTACTCGTCCTGCTGCCGACCCTCGCACCCACCCTTGGCGGGACGGCCGACACCGCCGATGCGTCGCTGGGTCCCGTCCTCGCCGTCGTCCTCGCCCTTGGCAAGGCCGCCGTCTTCGTCGCGCTGATGGTCCTCGGCGGTACCCGGGTCGTCCCGCGACTCCTCGTCATCGTCGCTCGAGAGGACTCACGCGAACTGTTCACGGTCGCGGTCCTCGCGGTGGCGCTCGGTCTGGCCTACGTCTCCTCCGAGATCTTCGGCGTCTCGCTGGCGCTCGGGGCGTTCCTCGCCGGGGCGGTCGTGAGCGAATCGGACCTCCGTCACCAGGCCGCCGCCGATGCCCTCCCGATGCGCGACGCGTTCGCCGTGCTGTTCTTCGTCTCGGTCGGCATGCTGCTGGACCCCACCTACCTCGTGTCGCACCCGCTCGAGATCGTGGCGGTCCTCATCCTCATCGTCCTGGTCCAGCCGCTGGTCGCCTTCGGCATCGTCGCGATCATCGGCTACCCGATCCGGGTCGGACTCACGGTCGGGGCCGGCCTTGCGCAGATCGGTGAGTTCTCGTTCATCCTCGGGACCGTGGGGCTATCGCTCGGGCTGCTGCCGCGCGACGGGTTCCAGCTGATCGTCGCCGGCGCCCTGTTCTCGATCGCGGTCAACCCGTTCATCTTCCGGTCGCTCGAAGGTCTGGACACGCGGCTTCGCCACGACGCCCGCCTCGTGCGGATGCTCGAGCGACGGGCCGGGGAGCTGGCTCGCCTTGCCCCGGGCGCCCAGGAGGGCCTCGGTCACCACGCGATCCTCTGTGGCTACGGCCGCGTCGGCCAGATGATCGCCGGCGCCCTCGACCGACGCGGGTTCCACTACGTCGTGGTCACCCAGCAACGACACGAGGTGGAGCGGCTTCGGGCACGGGGGATCTCGGCCATCTATGGCGACGCCTCGAACGCGGAGATCCTCGAGCGGGCGGGTGTGGCGACCGCGCGGCTGGTGATCGTGGCCAGCGCCGACCAGCAGGTGACGACGCTCATCGTCGAGCGGGCGCACGCGGCCAACCCGGACCTTGACCTGGTCGTGCGGACGCACGATGACGACGAGGCGGCGTTCCTGCGCCGCATCAGCACCCGGGTGCAGGCGGTCCACGGCGACCGCGAGCTCGCGGTCCAGATGGCGCGCTACTCGTTGCGTCGGTTCGGCGTGGCGACGACCGAGGCCGAGGCGATCGCGCAGGGCTTGCGCAAGCGGACGGGCTAAGCGACCCGGCCTCTCCCGAGTTCAGCCGCCCGTGCGCGGGACCAGGACGACCCGTCGGTTCGGCTCCTCGCCGATCGACTGCGTCGCCACACCCGGGTCATCACGCAGGGTCAGGTGGATCCAGCGCCGCTCGAGGGCGGGCATGGGCTCCAGCTGGAGCATCTTGCCGGTCTCCACGACTCGCGCGGCAGCTCGCAGCGCGAGATCTCGCAGCTGGCGTTCTCGACGGCCCCGGTAGTCCTCCACGTCGACGAGGACGCGGGTCCACGACCCCATCTCCTTGGAGAGCATGAGGTTGACGAGGTGCTGGAGTGCCGAGAGACGCTCCCCCTTGCGACCGATGAGGGCACCGAGCGCCTCGTGCTCGTCGCCTTCGCCGACCACGTTCAACCGGCTGGTCTCGCCGGCGGCGACCTCGACGGTGACGTCGAAGCCGAGGTGGGTCATGAGCTGCTCGAGGATGGCCTTGCCGGCGGCGAGCGCCTCGGGCGAGGCCTCGGCGGCTTCAAGGTCGGCCCGTTCGGCGGCCAGGGAGCCACGCGCGGCAGCCACCTCGGCGGCCTCGGAGGCGGACAGGCTGCCACTGGCGGCCGCGTTCGGGGTTCGCTCGCGGTCATCGCGGCGCGGGCCTCGATCATCGCGGCGGGGCGGGCGGCTATCGCGGCGGGGCGGGCGATCGTCGCGCGGCCGGTCGTCGCGCGGCGCGGCGGCGGCGGCCTGCGGCGCGTCCACGGTCCCTGCCGGTTCGGCGGTCTGTGCCGCCGGGCGGGCATCGGTTCGTGGTCGATCGTCGCGACGCGGAGCCCGGTCATCGCGACGCGGTCCTCGGTCGTCTCGCCGGGGGCCGCGATCGCCGTCGTCGTGGGACGAGGCCGGGGCGGCCGGGAGCGGCGTCGAAGCGGCGGCGTCCCGCTTCGGAGCGGCGCCACCGAGCGCGGCTCGGGGTGCGGCCACGATCCGGGCGGGCTCGGCGCCCATGCCCAGGACACCACGGCTACCCGGCGTCAGGATCTCGAAGTCGAGGTCCTCGAGACCGCCTCCGAACTCCTCGCGGGCGAGGCGGAGCGCCTCTTCCACGGTCTTGCCGGTGAACTCCTTGTACGCACTCATGTCAGCGTCGTCTCCCTCGTCGGCCTTGACGGCCCCGTTCTCGGGGGCGGATCGTCTTGGTGGCCGTGGTCTTCTTGTCGGCGTCGGTGAGGATCGCCGCGCGCTTGGACGGATCTGGGGGCGGTGGCATGGCCACCGGGAATCGCGGGGTATGGCCGGCGGCGAAGCCCGGGGTCCAGCCTCGGATCGGGAACATGCCGCCCCATCCGACGATCAGGTACTGCTGGATGATCCCGAAGATGGTCGCCGTGATCCAGTAGATGAACAGGCCGGCCGGCAGGAAGCCGCCGTACACGATCGAGATGAGCGGCAGGAAGAGCATCGTCTGCCGCTGGATCTTGGTGTTGGGGTCGTCGTCACCCGAGGAGACCGGCAGCATCATCCGCGACTGGACGAGCTGGAGCAGCGCTGAGACGACCGCCAGGATGCTGATCCCGAAGCCGGCGATGCTGAACAGCGTGGACGGCTTGCCCACGTCGATGGTGGCGCCGAAGATCGGGATGATCGTATTGATGCACGCGCCAAGGGCGGCATCCGGGATCCCGGTGGCCGGGTTGATGTTGACGCACGTGAGCGGGACCACCTGGTGCCCGAACACGACCAGCATCGCGGTCGGGTCGACGTTCGTGAGCCCGTTCGAGATGACCGAATACATGATGAACAGGAGTGGCATCTGCAGCAGGAGCGGGAAACAGCCTGAGAGCGGGTTGATGCCTCGTTCCTTGAAGAGCTCCTGTTGCGCGACCCTGGCCTTGACGGCGTCGCCCTTGTAGCGCTTCTGGATCTCCTTGATCTCCGGCTGGAGCATCTGCATCCGGCGCTGCGACACCAGCTGCTTGCGCACGAGCGGGATCACGAGCGAGCGCACGATGAGCGTGAGCACGATGATCGCGAGACCGATGGCGGCCGGCAGCCCGATGCCCGTGAACAGGTCGTAGAACGCGACCAGGATGATGAACATCGACTGGAAGATCGGCGTGAAGATCCAGGCGATGGTGCTGGCCGGATCGGAACCCGGGACCGCGGGTGTCAGGGGCGGGTGCGGCGTCGCGGTCGGCGTCGGCGTGGCGACAGCGCCCGAGGCTCCGGGGAGGACGGACGCGCCCGGCGAGCTCGCCCCGGTCAGGCCCTGGCAGGCGACGAGGAGCAGCGCCACGAGGACGAGCAGCAGGATCGGTCCTGCGGGGATCCGCCGAAGGCGAGAGCGGGTCACGAGCGGAGCGCCTCGCTAGCGGACGGGGTCATACCCACCCGGATTCCAGGGGTGGCAGCGGGCGATGCGCTTGGCGCCCATCCAGCTGCCCTTGATCAGGCCGTATTTCTCGATCGCCTGTTCCGTGTATCGGGAGCACGTGGGCTCGAACCGGCAACTCGCGGGCAGCCAGAAGAAGACGATCCGGTAGAGCTTGATCAGCCCGACCCCGATGGCCTTGTCGATGCGCTTCACGTGGCTGGTCCTCCGAGTACGCCGCCCTTGACAAGGAGCCGGCGCAGAGCCCCGACCAGCGTTTCATGGTCGGCCTCGATGATCGCGGGACGAACGATGATGAGGACGTCCCAGCCAGGCTGGAACGACGGCGCCATCGCCCTGAGCGCCTCGCGGAGTCGGCGTCTGACTCGATTGCGGACGACGGCGCCGCCGAGCTTGCGCCCGGTCGACAGTCCGAAACGAGTCGTCTCGAGGTCGGTCCGCAGGAACCTGGCGGTGAACAGCGGGTGGGACTTGGTGGTCCCCGATCCCCCGATCGCCGCGAAATCCTGCGGGCGAGAGAGCATCACGACACGCGGCGGGTTTGGGCCGCGCTCCGTCGTCAGGCCGAGAGCCGCTTTCGACCGCGTGCGCGCCGAAGGGCCAGGATCCGTCGACCCGCGGTCGTCCTCATCCTGGCTCGGAAGCCGTGTTCCTTGGCGCGGTGGCGCTTCTTCGGCTGGTAGGTCTGCTTCATGGGATTGGTTCGGGATCCTCTCCATCCGGCCTCGGGGCGGTGTCAGTCTTCGACCCCTGAAGGCACGCAAACGCGCCCGGCGCCCGAAAGCGCGGAGCGCGTCGTCGTCCGGCGGATGATACGGCCCCCTTCGAAAGGGTGTCAATCGCGCGCGAGGCCTGCCCGAGTGATGGCGTCCCGCGCACGGCCGCGGCGCTGGCCCAGATCGCGGAGTCACCGCGACCATCGACCGGCCGGCACGACTCCCAGTCTTACTTCCTGGCGAACGGACCCGATATCACCACGGTCAGCGCCGGCTGATGCAGCGGGATGCATCAAAGCACTTCGAACGTCCGCGAGGATCGTGGCTGTGGGCTCGCTTGGCCAGATCGTAAGACTGCCAGTCGTATCGCGGCGTCCATCGTTCGAGAGGACCGCGCCCGCCCGGCGGGACTGCGCGCGCCCGGCGGGCCGCCCGGCGGGACCGCGCGCGGGACCTGGCGGGACCCGGCGCGCCGCTGGCGGCACACCACCGACCCGGCCGTGGCGCATGCTTGCTGCATAAACCGGGTGCCCCGACCGGCCGTTCCCGGCCGTTACGCTCGCATACTCCCTGGGAGTATTGCAGGAACGCCTTGCGACGCCCGTCCGGCCGGTGCTATCCTCTCGGTCCCATCGGCGCCGGGACGCTGCGGGGAGGCTCGGGAACCCAACGATCCGGGACCCGGGAGCGCGCTTCGCCCGGAGGCCAACGACTGTCCCGAGATCACGTGCCCGCCCCCATCCCAACGCCTGGTTCCCTGGTCAACGTTACCCATCCGCCGTCCCCCCGCACGACAGGTCCCATCGAACGAATGGACGCGAAGCAAGTCTGGCGCGCCGCCCTCGGCGAGCTGCAGGTGTCGCTCTCACCGGCGAATTTCGAGACCTGGTTGCGCGATACGCAGCTGGTCGACGTCGAGGAGAACCGCTTCCGGATCTCGGTCCCGAATGGCTTCGCGAAGGACTGGCTCGAGACCCGCTACCGCTCGCTGATCAGCCAGACGCTCGCGCGGATCGTCGGCTACAGCGTCCAGGTCGAGTTCTCGATCGGATCGGCGGCGGGGACGGACCCGGCCGAGACGGACACCACCCCCGAGACCATCGGCCCTGCGTCGCCGCCGGTGACCAGCCAGCAGGTCCGCGTCGAGCCCACCCGCGTCGGCGGCGAAGGCGGGACGACCAACATCAACCCGCGCTACACCTTCTCGAACTTCATCGTCGGGTCCGCGAACCGCCTGGCCCACGCGGCCAGCCTGTCGGTCGCCGAGCGCCCGGGCCACGCCTACAACCCGCTCTTCCTCTACGGCGGCGTGGGTCTGGGCAAGACCCACCTGATGCACGCGATCGGGAACCAGGTGATCGCCAAGTTCCCGCGCAAGCGCGTCGTCTACGCCACCAGCGAGAAGTTCACCAACGAATTCATCACGTCGATCCAGCAGGGCAAGATCGATGAGTTCCGGGCGCGCTATCGCCGGATCGACCTGCTCCTGATCGACGACATCCAGTTCATCGCGGACAAGGAACGGACCCAGGAAGAGTTCTTCCATACGTTCAACGCGATCCACGAGGACGGCAAGCAGATCGTCATGTCCTCGGACCGCCCGCCCAAGGCGATCCTGACCCTCGAGGAACGGCTGCGCAGCCGGTTCGAGTGGGGCCTGATCGCTGACCTCACGGCCCCGGACCTCGAGACGCGCATCGCCATCCTTCGCGCCAAGGCGGAAGAGGGCGCCCTGCCCATCACGTCGGACGTGATCGAGTTCATCGCCCGCAAGGTCGTGAGCAACATCCGCGAGCTTGAAGGCGCGCTCAACCGGATCGTCGCGTACGCGAGCATGGGCGCGACGCCGATCAGCATCGAGCTCGCCCAGGCGGTCCTGTCCAACGTCCTCTACAACCCCAAGAAGCGCCAGGTCACGCCGGAACGCATCGCCCGGGCCGTCTCGGACTACTACAGCGTCCCGATGGATGTGCTCCAGGGCCAGAAGCGCGACAAGTCGATCGTCATGCCGAGGCAGATCGCGATGTTCCTGATGCGCGAGGAGACCGACGTCTCGTTGCTGCGGATCGGCGCCGAGCTTGGTGGTCGCGACCACTCGACGGTGCTCCACGCGTGCGACAAGATCACCCGCAAATCGGCGATCAACGACGAGTTGCGGCGCGAGATCGCCGCCGTCCGCGAGCTCATCTACGCCGACTGAGCGCCGCCCGGCGCCCCGATCCGCCGGCCATCCGGCCGCGATCCGACACCCATCCCGAGCCACATCCTGTGGATAACCACGCCGAATCGGTGGAGAACCCACTCCAGGTGTGGACATCCGGAGGTCCCGGCGTTGACGGCGGGCGGCTCCGTCAGGCCGCTTGTGGATGCGATCGGCGGTCGTCCACCATCGATACCCGGACCCGTCCCCGCGTTCGGCCCACGTCTCCCGGGTCGGATGCCGATCATCCACAGCGGCGTCGTGCGGCGCCACACACGACCGTCCACGTGCTCCACACCATGATGACGGTGATGACGGAGTGAGAAGATAGAGAGAAGATACCCACGACCCATACGCGGACGGCCCGGGAGCCCGACGCGATCCCGCCGACCACCAGCCCCTGGTGTCGCGGTCGCACCGCCCGCCGTCACGACAAATCTTGGAGTGAACCCGACGTGAGACTTTCGGTGATGCAGGAGAACCTGGCACGCGGCCTGTCGGTCGTCAGCCGGGCCGTCTCGAGCAGGAGCACCCTGCCGGTCCTGGCCAACGTCCTTCTCAAGACCGAGGACGCGGGCCTGAAGCTGACCGCCACGAACCTCGAGATCGGGATCACCTACTGGGTGCCCGGCAAGATCGAGACCGATGGCGCGACCACGGTGCCGGCCAAGCTCCTCACCGATCTGGTGAACTCCCTGCCGGCTGGCGACAAGATCGACCTCGAGCTGGGCAGCGGTGAATCCCTCCATCTCCGCAGCGGCCGGTTCGAGACCCACATCAAGGGCATCGATGCCGAGGAATTCCCCGCGATCCAGACCGCGGGCGATCGACCGACGACCCGGGTCGCGCAGAACGTGCTGCGCCAGGCACTCATGGAAACGGCGTTCGCGGCCGCGAGCGACGAGGCCCGGCCCATCCTGACCGGCGTGCTGGCCAAGTTCGAAGGCGACCAGCTCACCCTGGCCGCGGCCGACAACTACCGGATCGCGGTCAAGACCATCCCGATCCTCGATGCCGTCCCGGAGACCAGCGTCGTCATCCCGGCACGGGCGCTCAATGAGCTCGCGCGAGTCCTCTCCGACATCGACGACCCCGTCGAGATCGTCCTGGCCGGTGGCCGGAACCAGGTGCTGTTCCATCTCGATGGGATCGACCTCGTGAGCCGGCTGATCGACGGCCAGTTCCCCAACTACCAGCAGGTCGTTCCGAAGGAACACACCACCCGCGCCATCCTCGACCGCGAGGAGCTCCTCAAGGCCGTTCGCCCGGCCGCGCTCATCGCGCACGAGTCGGCCAACATCGTGAAGCTCCAGATCTCGGCCGATGGCGAATCGGGGATCACGGTGAGTGCCAACGCCGAGGTCGGGGATCATGTCGGCCAGGTGGAGGCCGCCGTCGAGGGCGACGGCACGACCATCGCGTTCAACGCCCGCTATCTCGCCGATGTCCTGACCAACGTCGATGCCGAGCAATTCGCGCTCGAGCTCAACGGCCCGCTCTCGCCCGGCGTCTTCAAGCCGATCGGCGACGACCACTACGTCCACGTCGTCATGCCGGTCCGGACGACCTCCTAGCCAACGACCGGAGGCGGGAGACCCTGCTCGAGACCCTGCGTCTACTCGACCTTCGTGGCTATCAGGCCCTCGAGGTCAGCTTCGGGCCCGGCCCGCATCTCGTCTGGGGGCCGAACGCGGCCGGCAAGACGAGCCTGCTCGAAGCCATCGTGCTCCTCGCGTGGGGCCGATCCCATCGAACCTCGAGTGACGGCGAGCTGATCCGCTGGGGGACGGACCTGGCACGCGTCGAGGGTCACGTCGGCGTCGACACCGTCGAGGTCGCGGTCACCCGCTCGGGTGCCGGCGGCGCCAGCGGACGAAAGCGGATCCGGGTGAACGGACTGGGGCGTCGGGCGGGCGGCCTCGACGGACCGCTCCGGGTCGTCGCCTTCGCCCCCGAAGACATGCTCCTCGTCATCGGCTCCCCGGGGTTGCGCCGCGCGACCCTCGACCAGCTGGCCGGCGCGGTCGTCCCGGGCTACGCGAGCACGCTCGCCACGTATACCCGGACGCTCCAGCAACGCAACGGGCTGCTCCGGGCGATCCGCGAGGAAGGTGCCGACCGGAACGAGCTCCGGTTCTGGAACGACGCGTTCCTCGACTCGGGTGCGCGGATCGTCGGTGATCGCCACGCGCTCCTCGCCCGCCTGGCCGAGCCGCTGGCCCGGGCCCACGCGGAGATCGCCCCGGATGAGGCCGCCGAGGCGAGTCTGTCGCTGCGCTATGTCACGAACGCGCCCGCACTCCCCGGGGAGCCGCCTCGGGACACGCTGGCGAGACGACTCGTCGAGACTGCGGACAAGGAAGTCTGGAACGGTGCCACGCTCATCGGACCGCATCGCGACGACTTCGCCTTCGAGCTCTCAGGTCGGGATCTGGCAGGCTTCGCGTCGCGGGGGCAGCAGCGGACCGCGATCCTGTCGCTCAAGCTCGCGGAACTCGATCTCCTGACCGAGCACGATGGGCGCCCGCCGCTCCTGCTGCTCGACGATGTCTTCTCGGAGCTGGATCCCGAGCGGCGGGCCCACCTGGTCCGACGGATCGCCGCGCTGCCGCAGGCCTTCGTGACCACCACGACCCTCGACGACCTGGATCCGGCGCTTCGGGCGATCGGCACGAGCTGGGAGGTCCAGGCCGGCACGAGTGGCCCGGACGGCAGGGATGGCACGAGCGGCGCCCGGCTGGTGGCGGCGACCGTGGTCGGCGCGACGGCGACCGTGGCGGCGACCGGCCCGGCGGCCGTGCCCGAGGCCCTCCCGTGAGTCCTCGCCGACGCCCGATGGTCCGCCTGGGCGACCTCATCCCCGATGCCGCCCGTGCCCTCGGTCTTGATGAGGAGCTGCGGCTCTCTCGGGCGATGGCCACCTTCGAGTCGCTCGTCGCCGAACGCGTGCCCGCAGCGGCCGGTTCCTGCCGCGTGGTCCGCCTCGAGGGATTCGCCGTCGATGTCGAGGCCGACGCGCCGATCGTGGCCCAGGAACTTCGCCTCCGCGCGTCCGAATTGCTGGCGGCCTTCGCGGCGTCGCCGGGTGGCGTCGGCGTCCGAGATCTGCGCGTCCACGTCCGCCGCGGGGGTCCCCGCGTATAATCCCGGGCACCTGCCTGCCACTCGGGGCGTACGTCCCCGATCGTTCCCGGGTTCCGCCGACCACGAGAGGCCCGCATGGCCGTCCGACTCCAGATGAAACTCGGCGTCGTCGCCGAGCATGATCGACTCCCCGACTCGCCGGACACGCTCGTCGTGGTCGAGCCGAGCGTCGGTTCCGTGGCGCGCTCCAAGGGCCTGCTGTACCTGCTCGTCACGTCAAGGATCAGCTCGCGCCACGCTCTGGAGGCCACCCGCCTCGCGGCCGAGACGATCCGCAACGAGTACTACTACGACAAATCGGCCGGGATCCGGGTCTGTATCCAGAAGTCGATCGCGACCGCGAACAAGCGACTCGCCCACCAGGCCGACCGGCTGGGGCTGAAGTCCACCGACGAGAACGGGCCGATCGGTGTCGCGGTGGCCGTCGTTCGCGGCAACGAGATGTATGTCGCCACGGTCGGACCGGCCGAGGCGTACCTGATCCGCCAGGCGCGTCTCTCGACCCTCCCGGATCCGCATCGCGAGCGTGGGCTCCCATCGGGCGAGTTGGAGCCCGAGGTGTGGCGCGGTGAAGTGTCGGTGGGTGACTCGCTCGTCCTCATCTCGCCGAACGTGATGGCGAAGCTCGGTGCCGATGAGCTCAAGGACGCGATGCTGACGCTCCACCCGCAGTCGGCGATGGAGCATCTCCACCACCGGTTCGTGGCGGACGGCGGCGCGGGTAGCGATGGCGCCATCGCGTTCGAGGCGGGCGAGGTATCGGCGACCGCTCGCGGCCGGGCGCCCGTGCCCGTCAAGCCGGCCGAGCCGCTCGCTGGCGCACCAGATCGTTCGCCGATCCCGCTCGCGGACAACGTGCAGGCGGCCGGTGTGGCGGTCAGCTCGGCCGCCGGCAGCGCCAAGGTCGCGGCGGGTGGTGCCTTCGGACGCGGTGTGCGCCGGCTCCAGGACCTGCTGCCGCGCCGCAAGCCCGCCTATCGTCGCGTCACCCCGCTGTCCTCGCGTCGCGAGACCCAGCGGCGGGCCGCGCTGGCGATCCTCGCCCTCGTGATCGTGGTCGGCGGGCTGGGCCTGGCGGTCTACGCGTTCGGCGGCCAGAGCAAGCAGCAGGCGATCAGCTCGGTCAACGCCGGTCAGAAGGCGCTCGATACGGCGAAGGAGGATCTCGCGGCCGTGCAGGGACCGGGTGTCGACCTGATCGCGGATTCGCACGATCAGGCCCTGGAGCTGCTGACCGACGCCTACCAGCAACTCCAGACCGCCAAGGCGGCCAACGTGAGCGCCGCGGTCATCGCGCCGCTCGAGTCGAAGGTGGTCGCGGGTCTGGACCGGCTGTACGGCGTGATCCCGGTCGCCTCGACCGATCTGTTCACCTTCAAGCCCGCCGACGGTGGCGAACCGATCGACCTGACCGGGATGGTCAAGGGACCGGACGGCGCACCCTATGTCATCGATGCCTCCACCAAGACGGTGTACCGGATCGACCTGAAGACGCGCAAGGCGACCGTCGTCGCGCGCGCCGGACAGAAGGCGAATGGCACGAGCGTGGCGACGCCGCGGTTCCTCGCGGTCGGTGGACTGGATCTGCTGGTCCTCGACTCCAAGAACGTCCTGTGGCGCTGGCGACCGGCCAATGCGAGCGGGAAGGGGACGCTGACGAAGATCAACGTCAACGGGTCGGCGTCATGGGGTGATGACGTGTCCGGGATCGGGACCTACCTCAAGGACCAGGGGCGGGGCCTCTACAACCTCTACGTCATCGATCCTTCCGAGCAGCAGATCCGGGCGTATTCCCCGGCGTTCGATGGCGGCGGCTTCCCGGCCAAGGGCGGGCCATGGCTCGACACCGCCCGTCCGGTCGACGGGATGACCTCGCTCTACATCGATAGCGACCTCTTCGTCACCGAGGACGGGACGCTCAAGCGGCTGAACTCCGGCACGGAGGGTGGCTGGAAGGCGAAGGCCCCCGACGACGCGTTGCTGCGGCCGAACCCCTCGTACTCCATCGTCATCGGCGACAGCCCGCCGCGGACGGGCGTGGTCTACGTCTACGACAAGCCGAACAGCCGGATCGTGGCGATCGACAAGGCCGGCGGTTCTGTCAAGGGTCAGTACATCCTGTCCGGCGACCAGCCGGGATGGGACGATCTGCGCGGCATGTCGATCACGACCGGCCTCGATGGGACGCCCGCGACGCTGATGTGGATCTCGAAGGACGGGGTCCACCAGGCCGTCCTCGAGGCCGTCCCGGACGCCAACGCCGGGGCGTCGCCATCGAGCTCCGCGGCGCCGTCCGCCTCGGCCGCACCGAGCGCCACCCCGAAACCGACCAAGACCCCGAAACCGACCAAGAAACCCTAGCCCCGGCGACGTCGTGATCCCGCTGCGCGACGCCAACCCGACGCGCCGAACCCCGGTCGTGACGATCGGCATCGTCATCGCGTGCGTGGCGGCGTGGGCCTGGGAGCTCGGGCTGCTCGCGAGCGGCGGTGACGCCTCGCTCGACGCGTTCGTGACCGCATGGGGCGTGGTCCCGGCCGACCTCGTTTCGGCATGGAGCTCCGGTCAGTTCTTCTCCGTCGAGACCGCGACGCTCATCACGAGCCAGTTCCTCCATGGCGGCTGGCTCCACCTGCTTGGCAACCTGCTGTACCTGTGGATCTTCGCGAACAACGTCGAGGACAAGATGGGCCGGATCCTGTTCCTCGCCTTCTACCTCGCTGGGGGCGTCGCCGCGGCGCTCGCGCAGGTCGCGGTGGACCCGACCTCCACCATCCCCACGATCGGGGCGTCCGGGGCCATCGCGGCGACGCTCGGGGCCTACGTCGTCTTCTACCCGCGCGCCCGGATCGCGTCACTGGTGTTCCTCGGGTTCTTCTACCAACTCATCGATGTCCCGGCGGTCCTCGTCCTCGGGTTCTGGTTCGTCCTCCAGGTCATCGACGGACTCACGTCGCTCGGGATGGTGCAGAGCAATTCGGGCGGCGTCGCGATCTTCGCCCACATCGGCGGGTTCGTGGCCGGGGCGCTCGTGGCCCGACTGTTCATCGCGGCGGGACTCGGCCGGGAGCGGTCGCCGGCACTGGTCGACGTGGGATAATCGATCCATGGCGGGCGACGAGCTGGTCGAGATGGTCGTCGAGAGCGTGCGAGTCCACATGCTGTCGAGCCGGCACGTGGTGATCCTCAAGGAGACGGCGCGCGACCGCTATCTGCCGATCTGGATCGGGCCGTGGGAAGCGAGCGCCATCGCGATGAACCTCCAGGGTCTGACGCCGGAGCGGCCGCTCACCCATGACCTCTTCGCCACGACGTTGCGCGAGCTCGGGGTCGTCGTCGAGCGGGTGATCATCAGCGACCTCGCCGACGAGACCTTCCACGCACGCCTCGTGCTCGAGGGGTCCGGCAAGACCGTGGAAGTGGACGCGCGACCGTCGGACGCGCTCGCGCTGGCCGTCCGGATCAAGGTGCCGATCTTCGCCGCGGGGTCCGTGCTCGACCAGGCGGGCCTTGGCGCGGATAGCGCGCTCGAGGACGATGACGATGTGGGGGCGCTCCTCGAATCGACCGGGGAGAACATCGTGGATCCGCGGCTGGACATGTTCCGCGACTTCGTCAATTCGCTCGATGTCGACCCGGACGCCGAGGGCCGACGGACCAGCTAGGTCGCGGTCGGCGGACCCGTCAGTCGCGGAGGATGGGTTCGCCCCGGCCGAGCGCGCGTCGGCGGTTCACCCACATGTGCAGGCGGAGTCGCCAGAAGTCGCGGACGGCGCGCAGCACGACCTGCGGCTTCGCGCCCGTCGGCGAGCCCGCCGTCCGCGGGTAGTGCGGGACACCGACCTCGGCGACGGTGCGACCGGCCGCCTGGAGCTTGATCAGGAGCTCGGCGGAGAAGAAGGCTCCATCGGACTCGACGCGCAGGCCCTCGAGCGATCCGCGCCGGAAGAGCTTGCAGGCGCCGTCGACATCGGTGACGCGAAGACCGAAGAACACCCGGTTCGCGAGGCGATAGACCCGGGCGTAGGCCGTCCGGATGAACGGATCCGCGCGCTTGATCCGGAACCCGACCACGATGTCCGGCGCGTCCGACTCCGCGAGCCGGGTCGTCAGCCGACCGATGTCGGCGACCTTGAACTGGCGGTCGCCGTCGGTGAAGGCGACGAGCTCATATCGGGCCGCGGCGAACCCCGATCGAAGCGCGGCGCCATAGCCAAGGTTCACCGGGTGATGGACCACCCGCACGATGTCGGGGTGCTTCGCCGCGAGCGCGTCGGCGAGGGCCGGCGTGCCGTCCTTCGAGCCGTCGTCCACGGCGATGATCTCGAACGTGTCGGCCAGGGCGGGCAGCGTCGCCAGCGCCTCTTCGACGAGCCCTTCGAGGTTGGCCTCCTCGTTGTGCGCCGGGAAGAAGTAGGACAGGTTCGGCACGCGGACGGCGGTGTCGGTCATGGCGCGTCGCGACGACCTAGGACGTGGATGAACAATCCGGGGCCCTCCAGGGGCAGGCGCTCGATGTCGTAGTGATCGGCCAGATCCGGGATCGATGCGAGCGAGTCACGCAAGAGGTAGACCGGTGCCCGCCCGAGGTTGGCCTCGATGACGTCCCGGACCGACCCGAGGTTCTCGTCGAGGAGGGTCCGGTCGTCGTCGATGACGATATCAGGCCGGCGGCCTTCGACGAGCTTGGCGTACCACAGGGGTGTCGAGAAGCTCCACCAGCTGATCACCACCGCGTTGGGTTCCAGGGTCGGGAGCACGCTATCGAGCCAGATGGCGGCGGTGCGGTCCCCGCTCCGGTCCACGCCCCGGTAGGTGCTCTCCGACGCGAGGAGCGAAGGCGTGACCAGCAGGATCGCGGCGATGCCCACGGTCACACCGGCAAGCGGCCACAGGGCGCCTCGGGCCGACGCCGCGCGGCGCGACCCGGGAGACCCGGGCTCGGCCGCCACGTCCGGCTCGGCCGCCACGTCCGGCTCGGGCTCCGACGCATCTGCCCTCGCTCCGCCGAGCAGGACCGAGGCGCCCTCGGCGGCGACCCCGGCCAGGAGCGCCAGCCAGGTCCAGGCGATCAGGATCGGCCCCAGGTAGTAGCGCGTGATGTCGGCATTGACGTACGAGGCCGCGAAGAAGCAGGTGATCGCGACCGCCGTCCCCGTCAACAGTGCATAGGCCGGACGACGAACCGCCGTCGCCACGAACCCGACCGGGATGAGTGGCGCCAGGACCCCGAATTGCGCGACCGTCAGATCGACCAGGGCGTGGAACTTGCCGGCGAGGTCGCCGAAGGGGTTCTCGACCGCGCCACGGAATTGCTCGGCGAGCACCACGTAGCGGAACCCATCGAGGGTCTCGGGGCGTCCATAGACGAGCGGCGCCCGGAAGATCCCAGCTCGAAGCGGGAGCTCGAGGTAGACGATCGCCACGGTGATCGCGAGCGCGCCGACGCAGGCGAGCAGCAGGCGAGGTCGGCGCAGCACGGAACGGTCGACCGCGAGGACGTACAGCCCGACCGGGATCGCGAGGAGCAGGGTCAGCGAGTGATTCCCGATCGAGAGCCCGAAGACGACGGCCGCGGCCACGAGCCAGCGGTCGGCGGTCGGCCCGTCATCGCGGACCCGATCCTCCCAGCCGACGAGCACGCGGAGGAGGATCGCCACCAGCGCCACATGCAGGGCATGCGGGTCGGCATGGGTGCCGATGCCCCACACGATCGGGGTCAACGCCAGACCGATCCCGGCGGCCACGCCGAGTACCACGGAGCGGGTCAGGACGCGGACCAGATCGACCGTCACGGCCGCCGTCACGCCGACGAGGATGGCCGACAGCAGGTTCATCAGGAAGGCGGGCTGACCGAACGGCTGGAGGGCGACCGAGGCGAGCCACTCGAGGATGACGTAGGTCGGGAAGCCCGTCGGATGCGCCGTGCCGAGCAGCGGGCCGACGGCCTGGAATTCGGCGGTGTCCCAGAACCCGACCCCCGGCAGCAGGGCGACGGCGGCGGCCACGAACGCGAGGATGCCGACCACGAGGGCCGGCACCAGGTTCGAGGGGTCCGTTCGTCGACCCTGTGCTACGCTCCGATCCACCTTCCACGCTCGTGCAGGAGCCGATCCCGGTGACTGGCCCCGCCTCAGGCGGCTCCGAGCGAGGCACAGGAGCGCCGTCGCGGGCGACCGGGACGCAGGGAGCCGTCGGCGCGATCCTGATCGTCCTCGCGCTCGGGTTCGCCCTCCGCCTCATCATCGCATACCTGCTGCCCGGATCCGGTTTTGCCGTGGATCTGAGCGCCTTCCGATTCTGGGCGGATGAGCTGGCGCGGCACGGGCCGTGGGGGTTCTACGACCGCGACTTCCTCCACGACTACATGCCCGGCTACATGCTCGTGCTGTGGGTCGTGGGCATCGTGGGCGGGTTCGCCGGCAGCACCGGCGACCTCATCAAGATCCCGCCGATCCTCGCCGACCTCGCCATCGGCTGGCTCGTCTACTCGATGGTCCTCGAGCTCGGCGGCCGGAAGAGCTTCGCGATCGGTGGGGCACTGCTCGCCGTCCTCAACCCGATCAGCTGGTTCGACAGCGTCGTCTGGGGCCAGGTGGACTCGTTCGGCGTGGTGTTCATGCTCCTCGCGCTTCGCTCGTTGTGGCGCGACCAGCCCGAACGCTCGGCGATCTACACCGTCATCGCCGCGATCATCAAGCCGCAGCTCGGGATCCTCGTGCCGCTCGTCGCGGTGGTCACGATCCGCCGGGCGTTCTGGCCGAAGGGCGGCGAAGGCGACCCGGAGCGGACCGGTCATCCGATGCGGATCCTTACGACCGGACTCGCGGGGATCGCGACCGCGGTCGTCATCTCCTTGCCATTCGGGCTGACGCCGGTCGGCTTCATCCGTCAGTTGCTGTCCACCGGCGGGACCTACCCGTATACGACCGTCAACGCCTACAACCTGTGGTCGCTCATCCCCTCGAGCACCGGCGGCTCGCCGGCGGCGACCGGCGGCTGGGTGTGCGATGCCGCGACGACGTTCGTTCGCGACGATTGCGGATGGGGCACGGCGTTCATCGGGCCGGTCCCCGCGATCGTCGTCGGTACCGGTCTGCTCCTCCTGGCGATCGCCGCCGTCCTGGTCGTGGCTGCCCGCCGACCGGACCGCCTGACGCTCCTGGTCGCGCTCGCGGTCCTGGCCTTGGCCTTCTTCGTGCTGCCGACCCGGGTCCACGAACGTTACGGCTACCCGTTCTTCGCGCTCGGCGCGATCCTGGCGGCCGTCTCGCTGCGCTGGCTGGCGGCGTACATCGTCCTGAGCATCGCGACGTTCGCGAACATGTACGTCGTCCTGACGACGCTCTACACGGACAACCCATCGATCCAGGACTGGCTCGGGATCGGACCGGTCATCCACTCCGTGCCGGGGATCGCGCTCATCGTCGCGATCCACGTCGTCGGGTTCGCGTGGGTCTTCCTGCAACTCCGCGGACGCGCGAGATCGAGGCTCGAGGAGGAACTCGAGTCGGCCGCGGCCCCGTTCGACGACTTCGACTGGGAACCGGTCGGCCCCGACGACGATCCGAACCCTCGGGATGAGACCCAGCCACCCCAGCCGGTCTGGAGTCCGCCCGAACCGGGTTGGGATGTGCCCGCAGCCGGCGGTGCCGCGCTCGCCGTCCAGATGCCCACATGGTCCAGACGCTCCACGGTGGCCGAGGTCGGGGTCCTGGGCTGGCTCCGTGAACGCTGGAGCGACGGGCCGATCCGCCCCGACCGGTCGGCGACGCTCGTCCGTGAGGGTGGCGGTCGTCTCGATCGGCTGGACGTGTGGTTCCTGGTGGTGCTCGTCCTGGCCTCGATGTCCCTGCGGATGTTCCGCCTCGCCGAGCCGTACCAGATGCATTTCGACGAGGTCTACCACGCGCGGACGGCCACCGAGTTCCTCCAGGACTGGCGATACGGCGAGTCGCACGACATCTACGAATGGACCCACCCGCATCTCGCCAAGTACGCGATGGCCCTCGGGCTCGTGCTGTGGGGTGAGGACGACGTCGCGGCCACGAGCGAGCTGGGCGTCCCGGTCAAGGCCTCGGTGGTGGAGGCCCGTCGTGACGATCCTTCGGCCCCTGGCGGGCGGGCCGGTGAGCGGTTGCATATCGCGACCGGCACGGAGCTGCGGACCTATGACCTTCGAACGCGAGCCCTGATCTCGACGATCCCGGCGCCCGGCGTCAGCGCGCTCGCCATCGATTCGAGCGGACTGGGATTGGTCCTCGGGTATGACGACGGACGGGTGGCGACCATCGACCTCACGGCGATCGACGGTTCGGCGGCGTCGGCGGGCGTCGAGCCGATCGATCTCGGGAAGGTCGCCGGCCCCGTCCAGCACCTCTTCGTCCCCGACGACGGCACGACGGTCGCCGTGGGCTCGCCTGATCGCCTCGACATCCTCGACTTCGAGAGCGGCACGTCCATCGGCGGGCTCGACCTGCCCGGGCTCGCGGACATCGGGCCGGGCGGCTCGGGCGACGTCCTCCAGGCGACGCTCGCCGACGTCACCGATGCCGCCGCCGAGGCGAAGGTCCTCGCGGAGCTGCTCGACGGTGACGCGGCCACCTATGAAACGCTGCTGCGCGGGACAGGAGAGACGGCCGTCGTCGACGACCCCGGGACCGGCGACACCCGCAAGGCCGTCGAGACCGCGATCTCCGATGGGCGGCTGCCAGGGATCGAGATCGCGTCGGTCGCCCGGATCGCGACCGCCGACGCCTCGGGCGTGACCTTCATCGATCCGACCACCGCCCAGGTCACCTCGACGGTGCCGCTCGTCGGTGGTGCCCACGGGCTGGGTCTCGTCACGAGGGTCGAGGACGACCGGCTGTTCGTGACCTCGGGGACCGCGGCGGCGCCAACGTATGACGTGATCGTCGTCGGTGGCGACGGCGCGAAGAACGGTCCGACCCTCGATCCGACGGGCACGTCCCGGCCGCTCCCAGGCCTTGGATCACAGGTGGTGTACGACCCGGCGAGCCAGATGGTCCACGTCCTCGGTCTCGCCCCGGGCGCGTCCGCCACCACCGCGGCGGGCGCCGGACCTTGGACGGTCTATGTCATCGAGCCGCACGGCAAGGCCGTCTTCGCCGACGCACGGCTGGCCGATGGGTTCAAGCCCGTCGCCCTGGCGGCGGACATCAACGCGGACTATCCATCGGCGGACCGACAGGACCTGCTCGTCTTCGACGGGTCCGGTTCGATGGCGTCGATCGAGCTCGGGTCGCACGCGTTCGCCTGGCGACTCCCCGGGGTGATCGCGGGCACGCTCACCCTGGTCTGTCTCTACCTGCTGGCGCGGATCCTCTTCAAGCGTCGGCTTGTCGCCGGGTTGGTCGGCCTGTTCGTGCTCGCCGACGGGATGTTCTTCGTGCAGTCGCGGATCGGCATGAACGACGTCTATGTCGGGCTCTTCATCATGGCCGCGTACACCGTCTTCGCGGCGGTCTGGACGGGCTGGTGGCGAGGTCGGGCGGCGTTCTGGATCTCGATGCCCGTCATCGGGGTCCTGCTTGGCCTGGCGCTGGCGAGCAAGTGGGTGGCGCTCTATGCCATCTTCGGGATCGGTCTGCTGATCCTCATCCGGAGCGCGCTCGGGAGGGTGGTGGCGATCCTCTCGCTCATCGCGACGACGAGCGTGCTCGGGTACATGGCGATCAGCGTGCCGGAGGGCCAGGGATTCGGGAATCTGACGTTCCTGCTGATCATGGTCGCGCTGACGCTCCTCGCGGTCATCGTCGCCGTCCTCCATCCGATCGCCTGGACCGACGATGAGATGCGGATCGCGGTGATCGCCCCGGTCGCGCTGGGCGCATTGGTCTTCTTCGGTGCCCTTGGACTCGGCCGGCTCGATACCGGGATCGTCGTCCGTTCGATCTCGGTCACGCCGCTGCTGGTGGCGGTCCTCCTGTCGCTTGGTTCGCTGGTCGTCTGGGGCCTGTTCCTGCTGGGCGGAAGGTTCGGTTTCGGCCCGTTGGCGGCGCCGCCCGGCCCCGACGACCCGGCGCGGTTCCTCGAGCCGCCGGCACCGGCTCCGGAGGGCTGGCTGCGTCCGGGTTGGCTGCTCGGCCTGCCCATCGTGTGGGCGGTGATCTGCCTCCTGGCGCTCCCGCTCACCGTCTACGTGATCTCGTACCTCCCGTGGGCGTTCATCGAGAACCACCAGATCATCGCGGGCTGGCCGGCCGGTCACGACGGCCAGACGCTGCTGGACCTGACCGCGCGGATGTACGGCTACCACAACGGACTGACGGCGCCACACCCCGCGTCATCGCCGTGGTGGGCCTGGCCACTCGACCTCAAGCCGGTGTGGTTCTACCAGGAGGGTCTGGCGGGCGGCACGTCGGCGGCGATCTACGACGCCGGCAACCTCGTCATCTGGTGGCTCGGGGCGGCCGCGATGGGCTTCGTCAGCGTGATGGCGTATCGCCGCCGCAGTCCGGCGCTCGCCCTCATCGCGATCGGGTTCGCGGCGCAATGGATCCCGTGGGCGCGCATCGACCGCGCGGCGTTCCAGTACCACTACTACACGGCGCTCCCATTCATCGTGCTCGGTCTGGCGTACTTCATCGCCGAGGTGTGGCACGGAGCGTCGCGGTTCACGTGGCAGTTCGCCCGAGCCGCCGGGGCGATCGCCCTCGTCCTGCCCGCCGCGCTCTGGCTGTTCTCGCGGCCGCTGTGCGCGATCGTGGGGGTCGAATCGGTCAACCCGGGTTCGGCGGCATGCCCGGCGGTCATCCCCGAATTCGTGCTCACGACGCGGACGGCGGTCCTCGCGGTCGTGGCCGCCATCGGCTTGTTCTTCGTGGTCCGGGCGGTCCTCTCGATCTCGGACACCGACCGCGGGGACGAGCGTGCCCAGAGCGGCTGGTATCGACAGCTCACGATCACCGGGTTCGCGGTGGGGATCGCCCTGATCGTGGCCTCGCTGCTGCCCGACACGCCGATCATCACGCTGACGCGCATCCCGGTCGAGCCGATCGTGCTCCTCGCGGCGATCCCGCTCGCCTATCTCGCGCTCGGCGTCCTCGCGGGCAGGGATCCGCGGCGGTTCGTGGTGGGCTACGTCGTGGCCGTCGTCGCGTGGGCGGCCATCCTCTACCCGAACATCGCGGCGCTGCCGCTCCCTTCGGTGCTCGTGAACGCCTACCAGGGGATCCTGCCGACGTACCTCTACGCGTTCCAGTTCCCGGTCAGCACGACCGACCGGACCGCGACGACGCACCTGCTGACGCCCGCCCTGGCCGCCCTGACGATCACGCTGACGGTGACCTGTCTGGTGGTGGCCTACTCGGCCTGGGTCTGGAGACTTTCGCTGGCGGTGCCGGACGACTCGACCGACGCGGACACCGATGCCCTCGCCCGGAGCGGGGGCGCCTGAGGCACCTCGGCATGGAACCCGGACGGGAGTTGCCCCGCCGCGGCCAGACGCCGGATCACGAAGCCGTAGTACTCCTCGACCTTGTTCGTCACGCGCGGCCAGCTGAACGCCTCCGCGCGATCCCGACCGGCCTCGCTCATCGTGGCCCGGAGCTCTGGATCGTCGACGAGCCTGGCGATCGCCACGGCCAGGGCCTTGGGGTCGTGCGGCGGGACCAGCAACCCTTCGCGGTCGCGTCGGACCACGCCCTTGTAGCCGTGGATGTCCGAGCACACGATCGGGGCGCCGCCGGCCATCGCCTCCAGCAGGACGATCCCGAACGACTCGCCGCCCGTCGCGGGTGAGACATAGACCGTGGCGGTGCGAAAGAGCTGGGCTTTCTCCGCGTCGCTGACCCGGCCGAGGAATTCCACGCCCTGGAGCCCGCGCGTGGCCACGTACCGGCGCGCTTCGCGCTCCTGTGGTCCGGTGCCCACGATCAGGAGTCGAGTCGCGTAGCCGGTCTTGCGCAGGATCCGCTGCGCCTTGAGCAGGTCCAGCAGCCCCTTGCGCGGCTCGTGGCGGCCGACGAACAGGAGGTTCGGCGTGCCGTCCTGCCAGCGCGCGAGCGGGACCGCATTCGCGAACCGGGGGATGTCGACGCCGTTGGGGATGACCTTGTAGTCGCCCGGGAAGAAGCGGTCGATGAAGTGGCGCGCGGCGGCGCTGACCGCGATCCGGCCGTGCAACCGGCTCGCGTGGCCGCGCATCGCCCGGCTCCCCAACTCGTACGAGGGCGAGAAACCGGCATAGGCGTGGAACGTCGCCACGTTGACGCTCGTGGACTCGCGCAGCAGGAAGAGCGACAGGAACGGCACGAACGGCTCGTGGAAGTGGAGGAGATCGAACTGTTCGCGGGCGAGCAGCCGCTTCACCTGGCCCAGATACCTCGGCGAGAACGTCAGCGTGCCGACCGACCCGTTCGTCGGCATGGAGAACCCGACCCCGATCCGCAGGATGTCGCCCTCCGACGAGCGTTGCGGGCCGTGACTCGCGGTGATGATCCGGACGTCGTGACCGGCCAGCCGGAGGTTCTCGTACAGGAACCGGACGTGCTGGGCCACACCGCCGGCCTCCGGGTAGATGTACGGGCAGACGAGGCCGATCTTCACCGGGCGTCACCCTCGTACTGCGGGGGTCGCTGCCGGCCGCCCGGGTACCCGTGGTCGCGCCCCGTGCCGGTCCGGAGGACGCGGCCGCCCACCTCGTCGCGGGCATCCCGGGCGCGCTTGCGCAACTGCTCGCGGAAGGTTCCGAGCTGGCTTGTCGCGCCGTGGAACGAGCCGTGGTGGTCGGTCTCCCGTGCCTCGATCGCCGCCCGCAGCTCGCTCGCGGTCCGTCCGGGGAACGAGGTCCAGCCGATCCCGATCGCATCGAGCGCGTGCGCATCGCTGTTCCCGACCCGCGCCAGACCGTGTTCCTCGGCGAACCGGACGACCGTCAGATGACGCGGTCGCCCGAGGGCGGTGGGATTGAAGGTCTCGAGGCCGTCCGGCCGAAGCCGCGGGTCGCCCAATTCGATGAGCGGGCGAAGGACCCGGGCCTGGGCACAGAGTGGGTACGGGACGAGTGGATGGGCGGGGATGGCCAGTCCGCCCCCGTCGTGGACCGCCGCGATGGTGTCGCGCAGCGATCGATACGGGGCGATCCGGTCCTCGATGAACAGCGCCAGCAGGTGACCGCCGCGGGTCGTGACTTCCTCGCCGACCACGACCTCCAGCGCCAGGCCGCGATCGCGAGCCATCGCCCGGGCCGCGAGCGCGGCATCGATGCGTTCGTGGTCGGTGATCGCGATGACATCGAGGCCACCGGCGCCGGCGAGATGGTCGAGGATGGCGGTCACGCTGGCGGTGCCGTCGGATGCCACGGTGTGGATGTGCAGGTCGGCGCGACCACGCATGTCGCTCATGCCGCGGCCACCGCTGTCTCCAGATCCGGCCAGATCGGGAAGAAGATGGCCCACCACTGGTCCGGGGCGTCCTCCACGATCCGCTCGAAGGCGACCGCGAGCCCCGTCGTCGTGGCCATGACCCGTTCACGGCGCGATCCCTCGGCGGGCACCGACACGGATTCGAGGCGACCGATGTAGTGCCCGATGCCCGTGCGACGGACCCCGACGACGTACGGCGGAGCCCCACTCTCCACCGCGAGCATCGCCGGCCCGAGTGGCAGGTTCGCCGGTGCGCCGAAGAGGGGGATCAGGGTCCCGCCACCGGTCAGGTCGCGGTCGCCGACGAGCCCGACCGGGGTGCCGTCACGGAGCGCGCCAAGGAGTTCGCGACGGGCCTCGCGGAGCCCGACGATCCGGACACCCGCCGCCCCACGGGTCCGGACGAAGTAGGCCTGCAGGTCGGGGTCGTCGATCGTCTCCATCGGTGCGACGGCGCCGCCTGCCCGCACGGCGAGGAAGAGCGCGGGCAGTTCGATCGAGCCGAAGTGGAGCCCGACGAAGATGACCGCACGACCGCCCTCGAACGCGGCGGCCACGACGTCCGGTGTCTCCACATCCATCCGGCGATCGACGTCATCGCGCCCGATGGCAGGTGTCCGGGCCACCTCGAGGTAGTAGCGGGCGTTGTGGCGGAACGCGGAGCGGACCAGGCCCTCGAGGACCCGCGGATCGTCGGCCGCGGCACGGACCGTCGGGCTGCCACGACCGGTGGCGGCCATCGCGGTCACGACGCGCCGAAGATTGCGACGGGCCTGCGCCGCGCGATCGGGTGCCATCCGATACCACACGCCGCCGGCCAGATCCGCGAGCCGGACCAGCGGACCCTCGGGCAGGTGGCAGACGACCCAGGAGGCGCCGATGAGGGCGCGTCCACGGAGTCGTCGCCGGAACGCGGTCATGGCGCGGGGAGCGGCGGTGGCTCGAACCCGCGACCCGGTCCTGGATCGGGCTGACCGGCCTGCATGAGCAGCGCCCGGCGTTCCAGGTCGGCCGCCTCCTCGACGGTCGACGGCCAGATCGGCTTGAAGCTGTACCACTGCTCCGGGGCAGCGCCGATGTTCTGTTCGAGCGCCTCGGCCAACGCCTGGGTCGCCCGCTGGAGTTCTGCCGGGTCGCTCGATGCCAGCTCGATGAAACCGGGCCAGGTGACGAGGAAGGTGTCGTCGGGCTGGCGTCGGACCGCGATCGGGAGGATCCGCGATCCCGTCTTGGCCGCGAGCGTCGCGGGTCCCGCGGGCAGGGTCGTCCAGGCCCCGAAGAACTTGACGGGGATGCCGTCGCTTCGGTAGCCCCAGTCGACGAGGAGACCCAGGATCTCGCGCCGGCGGAGCGCGCCGAAGATCATCCGCAGGTTGCGCCACGGGACGACCGTCGAGCCCCAGCGCTCTCGCTCGCGGCGAAGATGCTCGAAGAGCTCGGGAAACGACGAATCATCGGCGACCACGCTGATGGGCAGATCGTGCCGAGCCACCGCCGCGGCGACCGCGTCGGTGTTGCCCATGTGGGCGACCGCGAGGATCAGCCCGCCGCCCGGCGAGCCGTGCCAGATCTCCCGGAGGTCGTCGATATCGAGATCCGGGATGAGCGCCGCGACCTCGTCGAACGGACGCGCGGGCAGCCGCATGATCTCGACGAGGTATCGGCCGTATTCGCCATACGCCCGCAGGGCCAGGCGGCGCACCTTCGGGTCGTCGTCAGGGAGCCCCAGGACGCGCCCGAAATTGCGATTGGACCAGCGTCGTTTCGTCGGCCAGCCCAGGTACGAGAGCTGGGAGAAGCCGCCGATGACGAACCGGGCCGCGCCCGGCGGCGAGGTCCGGATGATCCACGACGCCGTGCGGTAGCCCGTGACGGCCGCGCGCTCGACGACGCGAGGGCCGTTGCCCTTGCGTCGATGCGGGGCCTCGAGCGGCTTGTCGCCCGAGGCCGGTGCCTTCGGTCGGTCAGCGCCGTCGGTCATCTGACCGCGCTGGTCGCGACCTGTGCCTGCTTGCCGGCCAGCTTGCGAAGCTTTCGCTTGACCGGGGTTTCGGTGCCGACGAGCGTCTCGTCGTCCTCGCCGCGGATGAAGGCCTCGACCCGGTTGAACGCGATGTCGTCGTGGATCTGCTGGGGCGGGCTCTTCATGAAGTAGCTCGAGGGCGC
The DNA here is from genome assembly GCA_963778805.1 of uncultured Chloroflexia bacterium. GTDB lineage: Bacteria > Chloroflexota > Limnocylindria > Limnocylindrales > CSP1-4 > SPCO01. Next base: position 349,755 of record CAVZVT010000007.1, read on the forward strand.
CACGAGCGTCCCCTTCAGGCCGCGATCCAGACCCAGCTTGAGGCAGCGGATGGCATCCGAGATGACGCCGGCGCTGTTGGGGCTATCCCAGACCTCGAGCTTGAGCTCCGCGTTGAGGGGCACGTCACCGAAGGTCGTGCCCTCCATCCGGATGTAGCACCACTTGCGGTCCTTGAGCCACGGCACGTGGTCGCTCGGTCCGACGTGGATGTCGTCGGCATCGAGCTCATAGTCGAGCATCGAGGTGACCGCGTTGGTCTTGGAGATCTTCTTGGACTCGAGCCGTTCCCGCTCGAGCATGTTGAGGAAGTCCGTGTTGCCCCCGAAGTTCAACTGGTAGGTGCGGTCGAGCCGCACGCCGCGGTCCATGAACAGACGGGTCAGCACTCGATGGGTGATGGTCGCGCCGACCTGGCTCTTGATGTCGTCGCCGATGAGCGGGAGGCCCGCCTCGGCGAAGCGGCGCTGCCAGTAGGGCTCGCGGCCGATGAAGACCGGGATGGCGTTCACGAAGCCGACACCGGCCTTGAGGGCCTGTTCGGCGTACCACTTGGTGGCTTCCTCGCTGCCGACCGGCAGGTAGGACACCATCACGTCGACCTCGCGCTCCTTGAGGATGCCGACCACATCGGCCGTCTCCCCGGGCGCCTTCTCGATGATCTGGCTCAGGTATTTGCCCAGACCGTCGTGGACCATGCCGCGCTGGACGGTCACGCCGGTCTTCTGGACCTGCTCGAAGACGAACGTGTTGTTCGGCTTCGTGTAGATCGCCTCGGCAAGATCCTTGCCGACCTTGTTCTTGTCGATGTCGAAGGCGGCGACGAACTCGATGTCGCGGATGTGATAGCCGCCCAGGTTGACGTGCATCAATCCGGGGACGAAGTCGTCGTCGTTCGCGTTCTCGTAGTAGTAGCGGCCCTGGACGAGGCTGCTCGCGCAGTTGCCCACGCCGACGATCGCGACGCGGACCTTGCCGTCGCCGCGGCGCCCGGCGCCTGCCCAGGTATTGGTCGGCGTCGCGCCGTTCTTGCCGTTGCTGCCGTTCTTGCTCACGTCGCTCTCCGATGCTCCCTGACTACGCCTTGGTGGTTGGTCGGTTGGCTTGGGCGCGGACATGCAGGATCCGCTGGATGACGGTGATGACGGCTCCCACGAGGATGACGCCGAGCGCCAGCTCGATGGCCGTGAGGCCGATGCTCGTCCCGGTCAGCACGATGCCGAGCGAGATGATCACGAGGCGGATCTCCCGGGGCATGACGCCCACGGCTGCCAGACCCATCCCGGACGAGAAGCCAAGCCCGTCGGACTTGGACCGCGTGTAGCTCACCATGATCGAGGCGCCGAGGGCGGCGGCGGCCACCAGCACGGGCAGGTCCTCGGCGCCGGCCGCCTGCATCCCGGCGATGACGCCGAGGAAGACGATGATCTCGCCGGCCTTGTCGAAGGTGGAGTCCATGAACGCACCGAACGGGCTCGCCTGACCGGTGGCGCGGGCCAGCGTGCCGTCGAACATGTCGAAGACGCCGCCGATGAAGACGATGAGGCCGCCGAGCACCCAGGCCTGAAGGCCGACGAGGACGGAGCCGACGACGGTGATCGCGAAGCCGATGAGGGTGAGTCCGTTCGGGGTCAACCCCAGCCGACCCATCGCCAGGGCGATCGGTTCGAAGATCCGCTTGATCCGCGTGCGGGAATCGTTCGAGATGGTCACGGGACTAGCTTACGAGTCCAAGCGCGGCGCGTTCGCGCGCGGCGAACTCGGCGAAGGCCTCCTCGCGGAGGCGGCAGATGGTCTCGCGACCCTGGCGACGCGTCTCGACCACGCCCGTGGCGCGGAGTCGCGTGAGGTGCCAGGAGACGAGCGGCTGCGAGAGTCCGACATGGTCCACGAGCTCGGTCACGGTGGCGTCGCCATCGGCCAGACGTCGCAGGATGCGCAGGCGGTTCACGTCGGCCATGACCTTGTGGAAGGCACGCAGTTGACGGAGGTCTTCCGGCTGGGCGACGGCCGCAGCGATCGTGCCGCGGACTCGGGCGGGGGATGGGGACATCGGTCCGGGTGGCTCCAGGGCGGGGTCGTATCAACGACCGTTTATATCAATGTCGGTTGATGCTATTCGGCGGGACGGGCGGATGTCAAGCCGTCGCGGGCCACTGATCGCCCTCGCCACCTACACTCCCGCGCATGACTCGTCGATCGTCGGTCGTGCTGCTCGCGGTCTTCGGGACCGGCGTGTTCCTTGCCGGACTCGAGCTCATGATCACCGCCGTCGCCCTGCCATCGATCCTCGGCGATCTGGCGGACTCGACCGGCGGCTCGGCGTGGATCGAGCTTCGCAAGGCGAGCTGGATCATCAACGGCTACCTGCTCGTCTACATCCTGACGATGCCGCTGGCCGGTCGTCTCACCGATCTCTGGGGCGCCCGGCGCCCGTTCCTCGCCGGGTTGGGCATCTTCGTGGTCGGGTCCGGCCTCGCGGGTCTCTCACAGACGATGGACCAGCTCATCGCCGCGCGACTCGTACAGGCGGTCGGCGGTGGCGTCCTCGTCCCGGTCGGGACGGCGGCGGCTGCCCACCTGTTCGCCGGGCCCGCACGACCCAGGGCACTTGGGGTCATCGGCGCGTTGACGTTCCTCGGGATGGCCGCCGGGCCGGTCGTCGGCGCGTCGATCCTCGCCTCGTTCCACCCGGAAGGGGCCCTGGTCGGCGCCGGGCTCGACGAACCGTGGACCCACTTGTTCGCGCCCGCCTGGCGCTGGGTCTTCTTCATCAACGTCCCGATCGGCCTGGTCGCGCTGCTCATCGGCTGGGCGGCATCCTCGGGCTGGGACACCCCACGACGACCCGGTCGGGTGGACCTGCTCGGGGCGGCCTGGTTCGGTCTGGCCGTGCTGACGGCACTCGTCGGGTTGACGCTCATCGGATCGACCGAGATCGCGGGTGGCGTCGCGGACCCGATGGTCGTGACCGCGGTCCTCCTCATCGTGTCCGTCCTGCTGCTCGTGGTGGCGATCCTCCACGGGCTCCGCCGCCCGGACCCCTTCCTGGATCCGAGACTCTTCACGATCCGTGCCTTCTGGGCGGCGGCCCTCGTGTCGCTCCTGACCGGCTACGCCTTCGCGACGGCGATCATCGGCGGTGCCGTGTTCGTCGATCGCGTGCTCTATGGCGGCCCGGACCAGCAGCGGTTGGCATTGGGAGCGTTGGCGGCGGCGACCGCGTTGGGCGCCCTGCTCTCCGGGTTCGCGCTCCGGGTCGTCTCGCCGCGGGTCGCGACGGTCGTCGGACTCGCCCTGAGCATCGCGGGTCTCGCCCTGATGGCGTCGTGGACCCCGGAGACCAGCATCGAGACCGCGGCAGGGTCACTCGCCGTCTTCGGGCTCGGGTTCGGTCTGACGGTGACGCCACGGTCGACGGCCGCGGTGGAGGCGGCCGGCCGTCGAGCGTTCGGGACCGCGTCGGCGGTCGTGACCGTGGCACGGATGATCGGCATGGCCGTCGGTCTGGCGATCCTGACCGCGTACGGGTCCACGACCATCGATCGTCTCGCCGACCAGGTCTATGCCACGCCCGATGCCTATCGGCAGTTCATCCCGGAGTCGCTCCGTGATCGGCCCCTGCGCGATCCGTTCGTCGTGGACGCCCTCGAGGAGTGGGCATCACGCGAGGCCGCGCGGATCATGGTCGGGCTGTTCCTCGTGGCCGGCGCCGTGACCGCCCTGGCCATCCCGCCATCGCTCTTGCTCGGCGGGCGCACGCGTATGCTGGGCGGCGAACGGACGGCAGCCGAATCGGCCGTCGCTGCGGGAGGCTCCCACCCCGATGGCTTCGAACCCGCCGAACCCTCCGACCCCGGCGAGTCCACCGCCGTCCTCTAAGCCGCCGCGAGCCGGCGGCCTCCCGTCGGCGCACGAAGCGAAGGTCATCGGGCGAGCCGGGGAACCCGTCAGTTTTCGGCGCCAGGACGCGATCGCCGAGACCGGTCAGGGGACGATCCGGATGGCCGCGGTGGTCGGGGGCTCGGTCACCGAGGCGACCGGGGACGAGGTGATGGGGCACCTGCAGCGCCTCGTCCACGACCAAGCGGCGAGCGTGTGGGTGGATCTTGCCGGACCGTCGCGTGAGCAGGTGGAGGCCGTGGGCGCGGCGGTGGGCCTCCATCCGCTGATCGTCGAAGATGTCCTCGAGGGCAACCAGCGAGCCAAGATCGAGTCGACGGACGGCGTCGTCCACATCGTGCTGTTCCATCTGGATTACGACGCCGAGCTCGTCGCCTCGGAGCTGGACATCGTCCTCGGGTCCGGGTTCCTGCTCACCGCGCACGACGGCACGTGGGACCCGTGGACCTCGAACCACCTGCGCGGCGGCGTCGAACCCATCCTCACGCACGGCCCGGATCATCTGTTGTGGGCCTTGGCCGACGACATCGTCGACGGCTACTTCCCGTTCGCGGACCGGATCGGCGACGCGATCGATGAGGTCCAGGACGACGTCATCCGCAGGGCCGACAAGGAGACGCTCGAGCGGCTCTTCTTCCTCAAGCGACAGCTCATCGACGTCCGCCGGGCGATCAGCCCGGTCCGCGAGGTCTTCAACCAGCTGACGAACCGCGACACGCCGCTCGTCGATGAGGCGGAGCTCGTCTACTTCCGCGACATCTACGACCACGTCATCCGCCTGACCGATGAGCTCGACAACTACCGGGAGCTCGCCTCGGCGACCCTCGATGTCTACCTCACGACCATCAACAACAACCTCTCGATCATCATGAAACGCCTCACCGGTGTGACCGTGATCCTCGCCGGGATCGGGGCGGTCGCGGGCATCTTCGGGATGAGCGAGGCCGGTCTCGCACTCGGGGGCGGCGAAGCGGGCGGGTTCTGGCTCGTGACCGCGATCGTGGTCGGACTGGCGACGATCGCCGCCGTCATCCTGCGCAAGATCGACTGGATCTAGCCGCAGACCACCGGATGCGGCTTCGGGTGCGCCGAGGCGTGATCGGAGACTTCCTGCGAGAGCGGCTTGGCGAGGACCTGGAGCTTGCCGATCGTGCCGTGCGGCCCCTCGGACGTCTGGAGCCAGAGTTCCTCGCTCGTCGCGTTCACCGCGTCGTCGAGGGTCCGCTGATGGCGGCGGACTTCGGTGATCTCGTACAGGAAGCGCTGGTCGTCGCTCGTCCAGACCTCGACCACCATGCCCAGCATCTTCTTGCCGTTCTTCACGAGTGACGACGTGAGCAGCGGCAGGAACATGCCGTCCCGGGCGTGGGCGTAGAGATACGTGGCTCGACCCTCACCGGGTTGGGACAGCGCGCCGATCCACATCGCCACGTTGCACAGCGGGTAGTCGGTGGCCTTGCCCGGGGGCACGACGGGCAGGTCGATGTCGAGCGCCGCGACCCGGACGCGCGTGGCCACCCGGTCGGCAGGCGGGCTCGGGGCGACGGTCGGGACCGCCGAACCCAGGGGCGGCAGCGTGATGCGTGGGAGCGGTGTCTCGAGTGTGGGCGACGGGGACGGCGCGACGATCGCCGTTCCACCCGAGTCCGCCGTGACCGGCGTCGAATAGGTGAGCAGGCCGACCGCCAGGAACGTGACGCCGAGCGCGGTCAGCAGGGCGGGGATGATGCGTGTTCGAAGGCCGGCCATCGGAGCGGCATGGTAGCAGCGGCCTCTCGGGGACGCCGCTGGCCGCTCGTACTGGTACCCTCCCGCCCATGTGGTCACGTCTCTCGATCGTCGTCGGGCTGCTCCTCGGCGTGGCCGTCGCGAGCGTGGCCATCGGGGGGATCCTGCTGTCCGGACCGCCCCCGACAGCGCCGATACCGGCCCCTTCGGTGGCCATCGAGCCGTCGCCAGAGCCCCGTCGCCACCGCGAGCCCCACGCCACTCCCGAGCCCCACGCCAAGCCCGAGCCCGAGTTCAAGTCCAAGCCCGGGCCCGGCCACGAGTGCCGCTCCGTCGACGCCACCCCCGAGCGTGGCACCCGTGGCCGCGATCCTGCCGGGCGTCGACCAGCCGTGACCGATGCGGTCTCGAGCCGTGCCGAGATCGCCGTCGCGCTCGATCGACTCACCGCGGCGCCCGGCCGTCTCCTCGTGGTCGCCGACTTCGACGGGACCCTGGCCGTCGGTTCGCGTGACCCAGGCGCCGCGACGATCGATCCTGGCGCCCAGCGCGCCCTTCGGCGATTGGCCGGGTTCGGAGCGAGGCACCGGGATCGTCTGCACGTCGCGATCCTCACCGGTCGGACGGTGGTGGATGTGGCGTCCCGCGCCCGCGTCGGCGGCATCGAGTATCTCGGCGACCACGGCCTCCAGGCGGCCACCCTGGCCCGCGGCGCTCGGGCGGGCTCGATCGTCGCCGTCATCGAGCCTGGCTTCGAGGGTCACATCGTGCCCGCCGGAGATCCTGGCCGCGGGTGTCGCCGCCGAGCTCGGCCGCCCATCCTGGCTCTTCGTCGAGCGGAAGGGGCCGTCGGTGGCGTTCCATGTCCGCCAGGCCGACGATGTCCCGGCGGCGCGGGCAGCGGTCCTCGCCGCGATCACGACGGTGGAGGCTCGCGAAGCCCTCGGCGACCATGGGCTGGCGCCCTACCGCGGCCGATCCGTCGTGGACCTGCGACCCGGAAACGCGGGTGGCAAGGGTGAGGCGATGGCTCGCCTGCTCGAACGGCATGCGCCGACCGCCGCGATCGCCTTCGGCGACGACCTCAGCGACAGCGACGGGTTCGAAGCCATCCATGACGCCGTCTCGACGGGTCGGCTCGTCACCGGGGTGGCGGTCGGCGTCCACGGCAGGGGATCCGCGGCACCGGCCGAGGTCCTGGCACGGTCGGACCTCGTCGTCGCCTCGGCGCCGGCTGTCGGTCGGATCCTCGCTGGCCTGGCGCGGCGCCTGCAGGCCTAGGCGCCTGAGCGCCCGAGCGCCCGAGGCCGAGGCCGCCGGGGCCTACTTCGGGATGGTGGCGATCGCCGCCGCGGCGTCCGTGACGATCTCGACGAGCCGGGTCGGGAAGAGCCCGATGAGGATCGTCAGCGCGGTCGTGACCGCGAGCCCGGCCCAGACCATCGCGCCGTGGCGAAGCGCCGGCGCGTCGTCCGCGGGGTCGCGCATGTACATGTACACGACGCATCGCAGGTAGTAGAACGCGGCGACGGCGGCGTTGATGACCGCGATGACCGCGAGGATCGTCAGCGGTCCACCGGCCTCCACCGCCGCGAGGATCACGTAGGCCTTGGCGAAGAACCCGGCCGTCGGCGGGATGCCCGTCAGCGACAGCAGGAACACCGTCATCAGGATGCCCAGCCTCGGTTCACGCCGCCCCAGACCGGAGAAGGTCTCGAGCGATGACGTGACGCCGGTCCGTTTCTGCATCGCCGCGATGACGGCGAAGGCGCCAAGGTTCATGAACGTGTACGCCGCGCCGTAGAACAGCAGGCCCTCCAGCCCGTCGATCTGACCCGCCCCGTAGGCGGCGAGCCCGACGAGCATGTAGCCGGTGTGCGCGATGGAGCTGTAGGCCAGCATCCGCTTGACGTTGTCCTGCGTCAGCGCCACGAGGTTGCCCAGGGTCATCGTCAGCGCGGCGAGGATGATGATCACCGGCAGCCACCACTCGGCCAGCGGCCCGAGCGCCTCGACGAACAGGCGAAGGATCAGGGCGAACGCGCCGATCTTGGGACCGACCGAGAGATAGCCGGTGATCGGCGTCGGCGAACCCTGGTACGCGTCGGGTGTCCAGTAGTGGAACGGGACCGCCGCGATCTTGAACGCGACGCCGGTCGTGAGGAAGGCGAGCCCCATCGCGAGCCCGGCGGTCAGCGGTGCGGTCCCCGCGACGATCTCACCAAGCTTGGCGGCGATCCCCTGCGGTCCGGTGATCAGCGTCGTCCCGGTCATCCCCCACACGAAGGAGAGACCGAACAGGAAGATCGCCGAGCTGAACGAACCGAGCAGGAAGTACTTGATCGCGCCTTCGGTCGAGTACGCATCCGACTTGTGGAACGCGGCGAGCATGTAGCCCGGCAGGACCATGAGCTCGAGACCCAGGAACAGCAGCAGCAGGTCGGTCGAGGCGGAGATGAGCATCGCACCGGTCATCGCGAAGACCAGGACCGTGGCGAATTCCGCGAGCGGCAGACCGCGCGGGGTCAGGTAGTCCGGCGCGAACATGATCGTGAGCGTGACGATCGAGATGAACAGGATGTCGAGGAAGGTCGTGAGGGCGTCGACCGTGTAGCCGCCACCGAAGGCCGTCGCCGGGATCGTGCCGTTGGTGACCCCGATCCCCACCGACAGCGTGACGACCGTCGTGATGCCAAGACCCAGGAAGGCCGTCCCGGCCGCGAGGAAGGTCGATGGCTTGATGAGGTCGACGACCATGATCGCGATCGCCGTCAGGATCGCCGCGATCAGTGGGCTGATGGTCGCCAGGTCGTTGGTGGTCAATGCGCGGCGCCACCTTCCGCGACGATCGCGACCGCCGATGTGGGCTGACCCGGCGCCGGCGTCCCACCCGTCTTGAGCACGTAGGCGATCCGCACGACGATCAGGACGACGAGCAGCGTCACGAGACCAGCGACGATCTCAGGGGCGACCGGGATCGCGGTCCCGCCGGCCGCGGACGCCTGGGTCGCGGCGACCGTCCCGCTGACGAGGTTGAGCAGCAGCCCCGGCTGGACGCCGAAGACCACGACCAGGACGCCGAGGGGCACGAGGGTCAGGACCTCGGTCGCGGTCATGTCGGTGATGTGGTGACCCAGCCCGGCGAGGAAGTCGGACACTTCGCCGAACACGACCCGTCCGAACATGTAGAGCAGATAGCCGGCGGACAGGATCATCACGAAGGTCGCGATCGCGGCGGCGGCCGGGCTGACCTGGAACGTGCCGACGAGGGTCAGGAACTCCCCGACGAACCCGGACAGTCCGGGTAAGCCCGCGGAGGCGAAGGCGAAGAACCCGAAGACGGCCACGTAGACCGGCATCGTCGCGGCGAGCCCGCCCATCTTGGCGATCGTGCGGTCGTGGGTGCGTTCGTAGATGACCCCGACGAGCAGGAACAGGGCACCGGTGATGAGGCCGTGGTTGATCATCTGGAGGATCGCGCCCTGGATGCCCTGCTGGGTGAAGACGAAGATCCCGAGCGTGACGAAGCCCATGTGGCTGACCGACGAATACGCCACGAGCCGTTTCAGGTCCGGTTGGACGAGGGCGACGATCGCGCCATAGATGATCGCGATCAGCGACAGGACGACGACCACCGGCGCGAAGGTCTGCGCGGCGTCCGGGAACAACGGCACGGCGAACCGGATCATCCCGTACGCGCCCAGCTTCAGCATCACCGCGGCGAGGATCACGGAGCCGGCCGTCGGCGCTTCGGTATGCGCGTCGGGTAGCCAGGTGTGGAACGGGAACATCGGCACCTTGATCGCGAAGGCGAGGAAGAAGGCGAGGAAGGCGCTCACCTGGAGGGCGTTGGCGAACCCGCCATCGGGCGACTGGGCGAAGGCGCGCAGCGTTTCGAAGTCGAAGGCGCCGACCCAGCCGGTCAGCGGATGCACCGACTGATAGGCGAAGGCCGTGGCCATGATCGCCACGAGCATCAGCAGTGAACCGACGAGCGTGTAGAGCACGAACTTGATCGTCGCGTAGATGCGGTTCGAGCCGCCCCAGATCCCGATGATCAGGTACATCGGGACGAGGACGATCTCCCAGAAGATGTAGAACAGGAACAGGTCGAGCGCCAGGAAGACGCCGATCATGCCGACCTCGAGGACGAGGAAGGCGATCATGTATTCCTTGATCCGGACCTGGATGGGCTTGAAGCTCGCCAGCATGCTGATCCAGGTCAGCGTCGTGGTCAGCACGACCATGGCCACCGCGAGGCCATCCGCGCCCAGCTTGTACTGGATGCCGAAGATCGGGATCCAGTCGACCGTCTCGGTGAACTGGAAGGCCGGGTCCTGTGGGTGGAAGCCGAGCAGCATGACCAGCGAGACGACCCAGGTGGCGAGCGCGAACAAGAGCGCCACGGACCGGGCGAATCGCACGGGCAGGATGCCGACGACGAGCGCACCGACGAGCGGCAGGAACGCGACGAGCGTCAGGATCGGGAAGGTCCCGATATCGACCGTCACTGCTGGACCAGCCAGATGTAGGAGCCGATCATGACGATCAGGCCGATGGCGATGCCCAGGGCGTAGTTCTGGACGTGACCGGTCTGGATCCGGCGGAGGCCGCGGCCGGACGCCACGGTGTCGCGCCCGACGGCGTTGACCGTGCCGTCGACGATCTCGCGGTCGAACCACCACAGACCCGCGGCGACCCTGCCGCCGACGACGATGAACAGCACGTGGTAGAGCTCGTCGAACCACCACTTGTTCAGGGAGGCGCGATAGAGGAACGGCGCCTTCGCGGTGAGCTCGCGGACGCGCTCCGGCTGTCCTGGCATCCGGATCGGCCCGATCCGAACGCCGAACATCCGCCAGGCGACGATGACCCCGAGGGTCGCGATGCCGACGCTGGCCAGGATCAGGTAGCCATCGATGCCGAACAACTGGTATTCGGCCACCGGGCGATCGAGGATCTTCTCGGCCTGGGCGAACACCGGCTCGAGCCAGCCAGCGATCCGGCTGTCGCCGAGGGGGAGCCCGAGGAACATCCCAAGGAAGATCGATGGGATCGCCAGCAGGATCAGCGGGATCGTCATGACCGCGGGCGACTCGTGGACCTTGTCCCAGATCGCCTTCGGACCGCGGAACTCGCCCCAGAAGGTCAGGCCCATCAACCGGAACATGTAGAAGGCCGTCATGCCCGCGACGGCGAACCCGATGACCCAGACCCAGATGAACCCGAGCTTCAGCGATTCACCGAGGATCTCGTCCTTCGAGAAGAATCCGGCCAGCGGCGGGATGCCCGCGATGGCGAGCGAGCCGATGAGCATCGTGATGTAGGTGATCTTGATCTTCTGCGACAGCCCGCCCATCTTGCGCATGTCCTGTTCCTCGTGGACCGCATGGATCACGGAGCCCGAGCCGAGGAACAACAGGCCCTTGAAGAAGCCGTGCGTCATCAGGTGGAAGATGGCCGCGGTGAACGCCCCCACACCGAGCGCGGCGAACATGTAGCCGAGCTGTGACAGCGTCGAATAGGCGAGGACGCGCTTGATATCGGTCTGGGTCATCGCGATCGAGGCCGCGAAGATCGCGGTGAAGATGCCGATGGCGGCCACCACGACCATCGCCTCGGTGGCCGACGCGAAGAGGTCGTTGGCGCGCGCCACGAGATAGACCCCGGCGTTGACCATGGTCGCGGCATGGATCAGGGCCGACACGGGTGTCGGGCCTTCCATCGCGTCCGGGAGCCAGACGTGCAGCGGGAACTGGGCGCTCTTGCCCATCGCGCCGGCGAAGACCAGCAGCGCGACCACCACGAGCGGGATGGCCAGGACCTGGCCCGGGGCGATCATCCATTCGATCGAGGCGCGGATGTCGAGCGTGGCGCCCCCGGGTCGGTTGAGCGTGTTCAGCCAGATCGCCATGATCCCGAGCGCGAAGCCGACGTCGCCGACGCGGTTGACGATGAACGCCTTCTTCGCGGCGAGGGCCGCGGAGCGCTTTCGATACCAGAACCCGATCAGCAGGTAGCTCGAGAGGCCCACGAGCTCCCACGCGACGAACACCACGAGCCACGACGACGCGAGGACCAGCAGCAGCATCGAGAACATGAAGAGGTTGAGGTACGCGAAGAAGCGCCAGTACCCCGGGTCATGGCTCATGTAGCCGATCGAGTAGATGTGGACCAGCAGACCGACCGTCGTCACGACGATCAGGAGACACGCCGTCAGGGCGTCGACGTAGAAGCCGAACTCGACGGTGAATTGCCCGGCCGGGATCCAGTCGAAGAGCTTGATCGTGTAGCCGTGGACGTCTTCGGTCCCGGGGATGACGGGCGCCGTCCCGGTCAGGACGAGGTACGCGATCGACGAGGCGATGAGCCACACGCCGAGGACCGCCAGGACCGGGATCCAGTGCGCCTGCTTGTGGAGGCGGCGACCGACCAGCGCGGTCAGCAGGAACCCGCCCATCGGCAGGATCAGCAGGAACGGAAGGATCTGCTCCGCCGTCATCGACGCATCGAGTCGTACTCGTCGACCAGCGGCGTCTTCTTGTTGCGGTAGATCGCGATGACGATCGCGAGCCCGACGGTCGCCTCACCGGCGGCCACGGCCATGACCATGAGCGCGATGACCGAGCCCGAGGCCCCGAGCGCCGGGATGAACGCCCCGAACGCGACGATCGAGAGGTTGACCGCGTTGAGCATCAGCTCGATCGACATCAGCATGCTGATGGCGTTGCGTCGGGCGAGGAACCCGAAGGTCCCGATGGCGAAGAGGAGGCCCGAGAGGATCAGGTAGGCATCGAGCGAGTCGCTCACGACGGACCACCCGGCTCGCGCTTGGCGAGATAGACCGCGCCGATGACCGCGGCGAGCAGCAGGACGCTGACCATCTCGAACGGCAGGATGTAGTCGCTGAACAGCGTGTTCGAGACGTCGTTCGCGGTGTAGGTGATCCGCTCGGACCGGCCGCCCCAGTCGGTGGCCGCGACGGCGAGCCCGATGATCACGGCGATCACCAGCGACGCGATGGCCGCCGCCCCGGCCTGCGTCTGGAAGACGAGCTTCGCGGGCGCGTCCTTGGTCTGGGTCAGCATGATCGCGAACAGGATCAGGACGCTGATCGCCCCGATGTAGACGATGACCTGCGCTGCCCCGACGAGGGTCGCGCCCATGACCACGTAGATCCCCGCGAGTGACCCGAAGCAGACGATCATCGCCAGCCCGCAGCGGATGATGTCGCGCATGGTCACGACCAGGAGCCCCGAGATGAGCATCAGACAGGCGAAGACCCAGAACAGCGCGTCGTCCCAGTCCTGACCGAGGAAGATGATCATGACCGCGGCGATGCCGGTGACGCCGGTCAGGACGGCGAGGGCGATCGCGATGGCGATGAGCGTCTTGAGCACGGACGCCTACTCGTGCCCGCCGGGCAGGAGGCCCGTTCCGTGGCCGCTGTGCGACCCGTTCCCGTTGCCGTGCGCGTGGCCGTGGCCGTTCCCGTTGCCATTCGCGCCGACGCCGATCCCGGCGACCGTCGCGGGGAGCATCGGCAGCGCACGGGCGGGATCGAACCGGCGACCTTCGGCGGCCGCGGCATCGGCCCAGCCGCGTTCGCGTCGGATGTAGGTGACCTCGGTCTCGCGATCGATCTCGGCGAGCGCCATCAGGTCGACGGTCGGGTCCGACCGGTCGGTGTGCGCGAGCTCGAAGTCGCCGCCGTCACGCAGGGCGTCGTAGGGGCAGGCGTCGACGCAGATGCCGCACAGGATGCAGCGGCTCTCGTCGACTTCGTACTTCTGGAGGACGCGCGGCTTGGGCATGAGGGCCCCGGTGGGACAGGTCTCCGCGCATCGCCCGCAGGAGACGCACGGGGTGTCGTTGAGGCTCATGTCGAGCGGCGTCGTGACGAGGGTATCGAAGCCGATCCGCATGAAGTCGTAGCAGGCCGCGCCGACCACCTCGGAGCAGACCTGGGCGCAGCGGCCGCAATCGATGCAGCGCGACGGCTCGCGGAGGATGAAGGCGTGCGAGTCGTCGCGGATGTAGTCGTGGTTGATGCCGGTGAACCGGTTCTCCGTGACGCTTCGGTAGCCCGCGCCCTGGTGGTACTGCGGTTCGAGGGTCTTGAGCGTGGTCCCGTACTCGATCCCGAGCCGGCGGAGGTCGCAGAAGCCGATCGCCTCGCAGGTGCACTGGAGGCAGCGGGTCAATTCGGCGACGGCCGCTTCGCGCGTGTACGGCAGCTCGTACTCGATGTAGCTGTGGTTGCGCTCCTCGGCCTCGAGCGCGGTCATCCGGTAGCGCGGCTCCTTGATCTCCGAGGTGAACGGCACGATCGAGAGGAACTCGGGCTGCGGCTCGGCGAGCGTCTGCCGCGTCCGGATCGCGGACAGGTCGAGACCCTTGAGGAAGGCATCCACCGCATACGCGGAACGGCGACCTTCGGCGATGGCCTGGACGACCGTGGCGGCGCCGATCCGGACGTCACCGGTCCCGAAGACCCCCGCCCGCCCGGTCTCGAAGGTGACCGCGTCCGCCTTGAGCCGACGCTGCTTGTTGGGCTCGGGTCCTTCCGAGCCGGGTCCGATCCAGGTCAGGTCCGGGCCCTGGCCGATCGCGAGGAGCACGCGATCGCATGGGATGACGAATTCGGTCCCGGACGCGGGTTCCGGACGGCGACGACCGGAGGCGTCCGGAGCGCCGAGCTGCATCCGGATGAACTCGACACCGGTGACGTTGCCCTGCTCGTCGAGGACGACCCGGGTCGGGCCAGCCTGGAAGATGGCCGTGACCCCTTCCTCGATGGCCTCATGGACCTCGTTGGACGCGGGCATGTCCTTCATGTCGCGGCGGTACACGAGGGTGACCTCGCTGGCGCCCTGACGGACCGATGTCCGCGAGCAGTCCATCGAGGTGAAGCCGCCGCCGATCACCACGACGCGCTTGCCGGCGTGCTCGGGATACGGCAGACCGAGGGTCGCGGTGCGCAGGTACTCGAGACCGTCGAGGACCTCGGCCGCATCCTCGCCCGGGATGCCCAGCTTGTTGGTGTCGTAGCAGCCGATCGCCACGACGACCGCATCGAAGCCCTGGTTGGTCAGGTCGTCGAGCGTGAAGTCGCGTCCGAGGCCGGCGTTGCAGACCATCCGGCCGCCGAGACGCATGACCAATTCGTATTCGGCCTCGAGGACCTCGACCTTGGGGAGCCGGTACTGCGGGATGCCGTAGCGGAGCATCCCGCCCGGGGCGGGGTCGCGCTCGAAGATCGTGACGTCGTGACCGGCCAGGAGCAGGTAGAACGCGGCGGCCATCCCGGCGGGGCCGGAGCCGATGACCGCGGCCCGGCGTCCGGACGTGACCTGACGCTCGTACGGCAGCGGTGGATCGATGCCCTCGTCGAGCATCGCCTTGAGGACCTGATCGCCGGCGTAGCGATGGCTGTCACGGATGGCGATGGCCTCATCGACCTCATCGCGTCGGCAGTGTTCCTCGCACGGCGCCGGGCAGACCCGCCCGAGCACGGAGGGGAACGGGATCGTGCGCTTGAAGATCCGGGCGCTCTCGCGCCAATCGGCTTCGGCGTTCGCCTTGAGGAACCCGGGGATATCGATGTGGCTGGGGCACTTGTTCTGGCACGGGGGGAGGCAGTAGGCGTTGTGGTCGCTGAAGATGAGCTCGAGGTTGGTCCGTCGCAGCCGGCGGATCTCCTCGGTCTGCGTCTGGACCTTCATCTCCGGCTCGCAGGTCCGCGAGCAGCTGATCGGCGGGTGCTCCTCGCCCTCGACCTCGACGACGCACATCCGGCACGCCCCGAAACCCGGGAGCTTGGGTTCGTAGCACAGGGTCGGGATCTCGATGCCGTTGTCGCGGCAGACCTCGAGGATCGTCTGGCCCTCGAACCCTTCGATGAGGCGGCCGTCGACCTCGATCCGGATGGTCGGGGCGGACTGGGGTCGCTGCGGCGAACGGGTCTCCAGAAGTCGCTCGGAGAGCGACTCGGACTCCGTCGTCGTGCGGCTGTCGGGGCGCGTCAGGAGGTCAGCCATGGATCGCCTTATGAGCTCGCGCCGACCGCCACCGCGATCGGGTGACAGACGCCGGCAGGGCATGCGCTGCGAAGGATGTGGTCGTCCAGCTCGGACCGGAAGTATCGCATCCCGCTCATGAGCGGGAGGGTCGTCAGTCGCTCGTGGTCGCACAGCGCGGAGGCCACGATGTCGTGCGAGAGATCCGTCATGAGGTCGAGGTCCGTCGGGCGCGGCCGGCCATCGATCATGCGGTCCGCGATCTCGACGAGTCGACGGGTCCCGATGCGGCATGGGATCGTCTTGCCGCAGGCTTCGCCGGCACAGAACCGGGTCAGGAGCCTGGCCAGGTCCACGATGCAGGCCCGATCGTCCGCGACCACGACGGACCCGGACCCGATGTGGGCGCCAGCCTCGCGAAGGCTGTCGAAGGCGTAGGGCGTGTCGAGGTGCTCCGCCGGGAGGAGACCACCGGATGGTCCGCCCACGAGCAGCGCCTTGATCGTCCGCCCGGCCGGGAGCTTGCCGCCAAGGGCCACGATGTCACGCAACGGGGTCCCGAGCGGGACCTCGGCGATGCCATCACCCGATGGCGTTCGGAGCCCGACGAGGATCGTGCCCGGGCTGGCTGGCGTCCCGGTCGCGGCGAAGGCTTCCGCGCCGTGTCGGAGGATCCAGCCGAGGGCCGCCACGGTCTGGACGTTGTGGACCACGGTCGGCATCCCGGCGAGGCCTCGCTCCGCGGGGTGCGGCGGTCGCTGTTCGGGCTGACCGCGCTTGCCTTCGAGCGCCTTGAGGAGGACGGTCTCCTCGCCCAGCATGTAGGCACCCTGGACCGGGCGGACCGTCACGGTGAGATCGCGCCCGGGGCCGAAGGCGTCGGGTCCGATGAACCCGGCGTCCTCGGCGGCGCCCACGGCCACCTCGAGACGACGGGTCGCCTCGGTGTCCTCGGCACGGACCGCGATGATCGCCTCGGTCGCGCCGATCGCGAAGGCCGTCACCGCCAGCCCTTCGATGACGGCGTACGGATCGGTCTCGAGCAGGTATCGGTCCGTGCCGCAGGCGGGGTCGGCGCCGTAGCCGTTGACCACCACGTACCGCCGCGGTGCCTCGGTGGCACTGGCCGTCCGCCACTTGTCGGCGGCCGGGAAACCGGCACCGCCGCGACCGCGCAACCCGGACGCGGCGATCAGCGCGGTCGTCGCGGTGGGTCCGAGGTCACGGATCGCCATCCGCAGACCGTCGAAGGCGCCCGCCTTCGTCGCCGCGTCGAGGTCCGTGGGGTCGGCCGCATCCGCCCGCTCGAGCAGGATCGTGGGCCAGGCGGCCGGGGTCTTCAGGCGGGTCGCCATCAGTGGACGCTCGTCCCGCCGAGGGCGCCCTCGAGCCCGGACAGGTAGGCCGTCTCGGATGGTCGACGCGCCGCCACCGCTTCGGCCTGGACCGTGGCCGCGGCCGGCTCGAACCGGAGGTGGCTGTAGTACGTCGCGGTGCCGTAGATCATCGCGTACCAGGCACCCGTCTTCTGGCTGATCCGCTTGAGCGCGGCCACCGGCAGGTAGCCGTACTCGGTCTGGGTCGCCTCGAGGATGTCGAGCATCCGGGCGGGATCATGGTCGTGCTCATCGAGGATCGTATCGACCGCCGACAGGTCCATCGGCGCGAACGGCAGGTAGGCCGGGTCCGGGACCGGGCGACCGGATCGACGCAGCGCGGACTCCTCACGACGTTCGCCGTAGGTCTCCGACGCGCCCCAGTGGACGTGGAAGCGGCCGCGGGTATCGATGCCGCCCATGTCGATGCACTCGATCGGACACGCCTGCGCGCACTGGAAGCACGTCTCGCACTTGAGCGTGCCCCACTCGTCGTAGAGGAGCTGGAGTCGACCGCGGAACTTGTGCGGGACGTCGAGCCGCACCTCGGGGTACATGACCGTGACCTTGGGCTCGAAGAAGCGCCGCAGGGTCAGGCTCATGCCCTTCACGATGCCGAGACCCGGGACCAGGCTCATCTCAATAGCCTCGCAGCATGCGGAAGGTCACGATCGCCGTGGCCGTGATGAACAGGTTGAGCAGCGAGGCGGGCAGCAGCCATTTCCACGCGAAGTCCATGAGCTGGTCGATCCGGACGCGAGGCAGCGTGCCGCGCATCCAGACGAACGTGAAGACGAGCGCGTAGGTCTTGCCGAGGAACCAGAAGATGCCCGCCACCCAGTCCAGACCGATGTAGGCCCACGCCCCGATGACCGCGATCACGAACAGGTTCGCGAGGACGAAGCCGCCGATGAGCGCCTGCCAGCCCTTGACCCGCGAGCTCGCCATCCAGATCGGGGCCGCGAACACGAACATCAGGACGACCGGCACGATCGCGACCAGCAGCAGGAGCGCCACGCCGAGCTGGCTCAGATCGATGTTCGGCGTGATCGGCCACGGCCACGGGAACGGCGCGTTCCAGCCACCGAAGAAGAGCGTCACCGTCAGCGCCGAGATGATGAAGACGTTCACGTACTCGGCGAAGAAGAAGAAGCCGAAGCGCATCCCCGAGTACTCGGTCGCGAAGCCGGCGACGATCTCGGAGTCCGCCTCGGTGAGGTCGAACGGCGTGCGGTTCGCCTCCGCGGTCGCGGCGATGAAGAAGATGAGGAGACCGAGGGGCTGCTTGAACATGTACCAGTCGGTGAACCAGCCGGACTGGTTCAGGACGATCTGGTTGAGGCTCATCGTGCCGGCGAGCAGGATCAGGCCCACGACCGAGAGCGTCAGCGGGATCTCGTAGCTGATCACCTGGGCCGCCGAACGCAGACCGCCCAGCAGCGAGTACTTGTTGAAGCTGGACCAGCCGGCCATCAGCAGGCCGACCACGGACAGGCCGCCGATCGCGAAGAAGTACAGCAGCCCGATGTTCATGTCCGCCCCGAACAGTCCGGGCGCGAACGGGATCACGAGCAGGGTCATGACGCTCGCGAGATACACGACGACGGGTGCCCAGGTGAAGACGACCGGATCGACGCCGGTCGGGGTGAAGTCCTCCTTCATGAGGACCTTGAGCCCGTGGACGACCGAGAGGAGCGAACCGAACGGCCCGACGCGGTCCGGTCCGATCCGAAGGTTCATCAGGGCGATGACCTTCATCTCCATGTAGATGATCAGGAACGCGGTGGGCACCGTCATCAGCAGGACGACCGTCGCCGCGACCAGGAACCGCACGATGGGCAGGTTGCTGGCCGCGAGGTCGAGCAGGATCGGCCCGAGGATGATGATCGCCAGCAGCAGGCCGATGGTCAGCCCGAGCAGGATCGGGACCATCGTGAAGATGATCTTCCCGGGCAGCGTCAGCCTCGACCACGACCGTCCGATGACGGTCATCGATGCACACCCAAGTGACGGGCGGGCGAGGTCACGCGAAGGCGGCGTCGAGCATCTGAGCGAGCGCACCCGGGCGTGCGTGAGCGAGGACGCGCAGGCGCCAACGCACGCGAGGCCCGACCGGTCGTCACTTGTCCACGCCGCCCATGATCGGGTCGAGGCTGGCCATCACGGCCATGGTGTCGGCGACGAGGTGCCCGGGGACCATGGCCCCGACCGACTGCAGGTTCACGAACGACGGGTCGTGGATCCGCATCCGGAACGGCTGGTCCGAGCCGTCACTGATCACGTAACTCGCGTACTGGCCGCGCGGTCCCTCGATGGCGGCATACGCCCGACCCGGCCGCGGCCGAAGCAGACGGGGGAGCTTGGCCATCACCGGACCGTCCGGCATCTGGTTGAGACACTGGTCGATGATCCGCAGGCTCTGCTTGATCTCGTCCATCCGCAGCAGGTAGCGCGCGAGACAGTCGCCCTCGGACCGCGTCGGGATGTCGAATTCGAGCTCGGGGAAGACGCTGTACGGGTGCGCTCGACGCAGGTCGAACGGCACGCCGGTCGCCCGGAGGTTCGGCCCGGTGAGGCACATCCGGAGCGCCGTCTTCGTATCGACCGTCCCGAGTCCGCGCATGCGGCGGACGAAGATCTCGTTCTCGTTGAGGAGCGCGTTCCCGGAGTCGACCTGCTTGGTGGCGTGGCTCATCCAGTCGCCGAGGCGGCTCATGAATTCGTGGTTGAGGTCGCCGTTGACGCCACCGATCCGGAAGTAGTTGAACAACATCCGCTGACCGGTCAGGGACGCGAGCATGTCGACGATCTCGTCGCGCTCGATGAACGACCACAGGACCGGCGTCAGACCACCGAGGTCCAGGGCCATCCAGCCGAGGAACAGGGCGTGACTCGCGATCCGGTTGAGCTCGGTGGAGAGGACCCGGATGTATTCGGCGCGACGTGGCACCTGGACATCGAGCAGCTTCTCGAAGGCCATGACCCCGGGCCATTCGCAGAAGAGCGAGCTGATGTACTCGAGCGGGTCGAGGTAGCAGATCGCCTGGTGGTAGTCGGCGTTCTCGCAGAGCTTCTCGACGCCGCGATGCAGATAGCCGAGCACGGGATCGAGGTCGACGACCTTCTCGCCGTCGAGCTTGAGGACCACGCGGAGGACACCGTGCGTCGAGGGGTGCTGCGGCCCCATGTTGATGAGCATCTCGCCATCGGCGAGGGTGTAGAACTCGGCTTCACGCTCGGTCCGCGGCGGGTACGGCGGGACCGGCTCGAAGACACCGAGGTCGCGGTCGAGGGTGACGCGCGGATCGTCGGCAGACTGGTGCGAGTCGGGATGGTGCGTGGCGGTGGTCATCGCGGGGCCTCGGTCAACCGTTCGACCGGCGGACGAGTGACGTCGCCGGTGCGTTGCGGGGGGTGTGGGTGCGTTCCATCGGCCGGACCCCACCGCCAGGCGACCGGGCGGCGTCGTCGGCGAGATAGAAGTCCTTGCGGAGCGGGAAGCTCGTGTAGTCGGGCGGCATGTAGATCCGCCGAAGGTCGCGGTTGCCCTCGAACGTGATCCCGAACATGTCGTAGGCCTCGCGCTCCTGCCACTCGGCGCCCTTCCACAGGAAGGTGGCCGACGGGACGCGTGGGTCATCGCGGGACAGCCCGTCGGCGACGACCCGGAGCCAATCGCTCGTCGTGTCGCTCCACAGGTGATAGACGACCTGCATGACCTCGCCGGTATCCACGCCGCACAGGTCGGCGAGGAACTCGAAGCGGAACTCGGGTTCGTCATGGAGCGCGGTCAGCACCGGCACCACGTCGCCCGCAGCGATGCGGATCTCGGTCTCGTCATGCCGCTGACGGATCGGGCCCGTCAGCTGCTCCGCGAACCGGCCCTGGAGTCGAGCCTTGAAGCGACGATCCACGCCTAGACGTCCTCCGGCACGGTCGGCCCGATGGCCCGGTCCGGCCAGTGACCGCGTCGTTCCTTGACGAGCTGCTGGAGCTTCATCATCCCGTAGATGAGCCCCTCGGGCCGCGGCGGACAGCCCGGGACGTAGACGTCCACCGGCATCACTCGATCGATCCCCTCGACCGTGGAGTAGCTCCGCTTGTAGCGTCCACCGGAGCACGTGCAATCGCCCATGGCCACGCACCACTTGGGTTCGGGCATCTGCTCCCAGAGGCGAACGAGAGGGCCGGCCATCTTGGTCGTGAGCGTCCCGGCGACGATCAGGACGTCGGCCTGGCGCGGGCTCGCCCGGAACGGGAACATGCCCCAGCGGTCCATGTCGTTCTTGGATGTGGCTGTGGACATCATCTCGATCGCGCAACAGGCCAGCCCCGACAGGAGCGGCCACAGGCTGTTCATCCGGATGAGATCGAGGACGTAGTCCGCCTTCGTCGGGATGACCTCGAGGACCCCACCCCAGCGTGCATCGTCGCGCCGACCAAGCCCGCTTGCCTCGTACTCATGGAGGTGCGTGATATCGGTGGGTCGGCCGCCGTCGTAGGCCGTGGGATCCGCCGCCTGCCAGAGCGTGTTCGGCACCACGATCGGGGCGAGGACGTCATGCCGGGCGTCCGCGACGGTCACCGCCGTCGTGCCGGCGTCGGCGATGGGCGTGTCCTCGGTCGTGGACGGGGTGCGGTCGTCGGTCGTCATCGCCAGCTCAGGGCGCCCTTGCGCCATGCGTACCCGAGACCCAGGAGCAGGATGGACACGAAGATCCCCATGCTGATCAGCCCGCCGGCGAGGTGCTGCCGGAGCGCGTCGAGTTCCGCCTGCGTCGGGTGCGGGTTCCCGGGGAGATTGAAGTTGATCGCCCACAGGTAGATGAACACGACCTCGATGTCGAACGCGACGAAGAGGAGCGCGTAGATGTAGAACGAGAGCCCGAAGCGCCCATGGGTGTCGCCGTAGGTGTCGATGCCCGATTCGTAGGGCAGACCCTTGTGCTCGTCACCGCGGTTCCGGTGCGAGACGGCCCATGCCGCGGCGATCGTCAGGAACACGAACGACACGCCGGCGAAGGCGAAGCCCACGATGTACCAGATGCCGGTCAACCGAACTCCCTTCGAGCGACGATCCAGGGCTGGTGTCGCTGGCTGGAGGACCCCTGAGCGAGCGGGCAGGCGCACCCACGCGGGACGCACCGGCGCCCGTTCGCATTCTAGCAGCGGGGAGGGTCTCGTCGCCGTGGGCCGACCGGGTATCCGGAGGGTGGCATCAAGGGTTCGGTCGAGGCGTCGGGGAGCGGCGCGCGCCGAGCGCGCGTGCAGGTTCGCGCGCCGCTCCCCGTCAGGTCGTGCCCGACCGTATCGAAGCGTGCGCGACCGCGGAGACGCGGGGCAATAGGTACATCGCCCTAGTGCGGTGCGGTGGGGTCAGGACCGGTCCGGTGTGGTCCGATCAGCCCCGGGTGGGCATCCGGTAGGCGAAGGCCGGCGGGACCGGATCGGCCGGGAAGCCGCGTCCGAACGCCATCACCCGGAACTTGCCCATCGCGGCCGGGTCGAGCAGACGCATCAGGGCCGACCGGACGAGCAGGTAGTCGTCCATCGATGTCGCCGGATCTTCCTGGATCGCGCGGAGCCGCGTCTCGATCCCAAGACCGATGAGCGCCTCGGCCTGCGTCGTGATCCCGATCGTGTCCAGACCGGCCGCACCCGCCGCTCGCTCGACGGCCGAGACATCGACGTGGGCCGTCAGGTCCTGGCGACCGACGGATCGGTAGGGGTCGTCGTGCACCTGGTGGCGGACATAGGCGCGAAGCGTCCCGTCGCGTCGGCGGACCGGGTCATACAGCTCGGTCGCCGGCATGCCGTAATCGATGAGGACGAGGAGGCCCCGGGCGAGTCCGGCGGCGGCGTCGGCGACCCATGCGTCGAGGTCGAGACAGATCTCCGCGGTCTGTCCGTCGACCAGCTCGATCCCCTCGGTCGACAGACGGCGCATGAGGGCCGGGGTGGAGGGCTCGATCTCGACGTCGACGAACGCCTCGTCCTCGTCGAGCCCGACGGCGATCTCGCGGAGCGTCGTGCCGCGCTGTCGGACTCGATGGACGGGCAGGGCATCGAGCAGTTCGTTGGCGATGACGATGCCCTCGATCGGATCGAGGGGACCCGACGTCGTGGCCACGGACCCCGGTTCGAGCGCGGAAGCGAACCCGGCCGCGGCCAGTCGATCGGCGAAGGCCTCGAGACGACCGGTGGTCGACTCGATCGGGCTCGTAGCGGACGCGGCCGTCGAGCGGACCCTCCGCGGAGCGCTTCGAGCATCGAGACCGCCAGGGCGCCGGTCCCCGCGCCGTATTCGCGCACGACGAACCGGTCCGGCTCGCCGAGTCGTCGCCAGGCGTCCAGCAGCAGGTCGGAGAGCGTGGCCCCGAAGATCGGGTGCAGCTCCGGCGCCGTGATGAAGTCCCCGCCGCGACCGGGACGAACGTCGGGACCGCGGTAGTAGCCACCGTCCGGGTCGTAGAGGGCCGCCGCCATGAATCGGTCGAACGGTCATCGGCCCGTCGCGGCGGATGGCGTCCCGCAGGCGACCGACCAGGGCGGCATCCTCGCCGACCGTCGAAAGGTCGGTGGGTGGGTCGCGTCGGAGGCCCGGCGTCATCTCCACGCGGTCACCGCCTCCGGGTCCCGACGACGAGGCGCAGACCCGGACCCACGAGCGTGTGGCCACCGAGCAGGATCGGGATCGTCGCGTCGGCGGCGGCCGCCGTGAGTTCCTGCAGCCACGGGTCGCGGATCCGGTCGTGGAGCAGCAGGTCCGAGCTGAAGCGATCCTCGGCGCATGGCCAGCCGCGCTCGTCCGCCCCGAACCGATGTGCCAGCAGGACTCGACTGTCGATGATGGCCGCGTCGGCGAGCCGGGCGGCGATGCCACCGAGCGCACCCGGGCCGTCGCGGTCGAGCAGGACCCCGAGGACCGAGGCGGCCGGGCGTTGGTCGGACGCCCGCGTTCGAAGACCACGTTCCTCCATGAGGACCCGGGTCCGCGAGGCGGTGTGACCTTCGAGCCAGGCCGCGCTGGCGGCCGACGTCCGGCCGGCGACCAGGAGTTCACGACGCGGGTCCGCGGCGACCGACCGGATGGCCGCCAGTCGCTCGTGGACCGGCGCGAGATCGATGCCCGGCCCGGCAAGACCGGTGATCACGAGGTCGATCGGGCCATCGATGTCGACGGCGAGCCGCCAGCGCGTCCGAAGGTCGGCGACCTCGTAGCCGGCGGTCTCCGCAAGCCAGCGGGGCAACGCGTTGTCGCCACGGAGATCCGGGAGATCGACCAGTCCCTCGCCCGCCCGGGCGATCGCCACGATATCGGCGGAGTAGCGGTTGTTGGCCAGGGCTCGCCGGTCGTCGGCTCCGGCTGCGGTCACGAAGGCCATGCGGTCACGGGTCGTCGCCAGTGGCACGGCACCGGAGCCGAGGACCACCAGGCCACCGGCCGGGCGATCGGCACGGACGAGGTCGCGGAGGCGGCGGCCGAACGGTGTATCGTCGGGCGGCCCGGTGACGATGCGAACATCGACCCCGTCGATCGCCGCGAAGGCCCGCTCGTGGCGACCAGCGAGGACCAGTCGGGCGTCGGTGACCCATCGCTCGATCGGTCCCGCGTCCGGTCCGGCGGCGGGGTGCAGGATTCGGACGTCGACCGGTCGCATCCCGCGAGTCTATCGGTCGCCTGCGAGGAGCTCATGGCCACCCGACGGGTCCGCGCGTATATCGGTCTCGGTGCCAATCTCGGGGACGCCGGCGCGACCCTGGCCGAGGCGGTGATCGCGCTCGAGACGCTCCCCGGGGTGCAGGTCCGCGGCGTCTCGAGGCTCTACGCCACGGACCCGGTCGGTGTCGTCGACCAGCCCGAATTCCGAAATGCGGTCGTGGCGCTCGACGTTGCGGCCGGTCCGGACGCGGCGACCGGCGCCATCGCGCTGCTCACGGCACTCAAGGTCCTGGAACGCGACTTCGGCCGTCGCGCCGGTCCGCGCTGGGGCCCGCGCGAGCTCGACCTGGACCTGCTCATCTTCGGGCGGGCCCGGCTCGCGATCGAGCGTCCCGAGGCCGCCCGCTCGATCGATGCCGACGTGGATCCGGCCAAGGCGAGCCGACTCCTCGAGGTGCCGCACCGCGAGGCTCGGCAGCGACTGTTCGTGCTGGCCCCGCTGGCCGACCTCGCCCCCCGTCTC
Organism: uncultured Chloroflexia bacterium; assembly: GCA_963778805.1. Lineage (GTDB taxonomy): Bacteria > Chloroflexota > Limnocylindria > Limnocylindrales > CSP1-4 > SPCO01. The sequence continues at coordinate 374,965 of CAVZVT010000007.1, forward strand.
GTGCCGCCGGGCTGGGCGGAGACGGTCGAGACCGCGCGGCGCCGTCGGGTCGAGGTGGAGGGTATGGACGCGGTCCGCGTCTCGGCCGACTGGGATCCCTCGACCCGTTCCTGGGTGCCGGTTCAGCCGAGGTAGCGCGTCTCGAGCGCGGTCTCGATGACGGTCCCGCCGGCCGCCGCCTCGACGCGATACGCCCGGGCGTCCGGTCGAGACGCCACGACCGCGTGCAGCTCCTCATCCCGAAAGACGAGCGCCGCCCCGTCGTCGGCGGCATAGCCCGATGGCAAGCCACCCTCCGCGACCAACCGTTGGTAGAGCGGCCGACGCCCAGGTTCGCCGTCGTAGTGCGGGCAGTGACTCCCGGGCAGGAAGCCCAGACCATCGTGGATCGGCGCGAGTGACGGTCCGAAGGAGTCCGTGGTGCCGCCTTCGAACCAGCACAGCGAGCCGGCCGACAGGCCGGCCATGACCACGCCCGCCTCGTACGCGTCGCGGAGCGCACGATCGACACCATGGACACGCCAGATCGCGAGCATGTTCGCCGTGTTCCCGCCACCGACGTAGATCGCGTCCTGCGTGCCGATGAACCCCGCGATGTCCACGACCGTGCGCTCGAACAGACCAAGGTGCGACGCCTCGGCGGTCGCATCGAAGGCGGCGTGGAAGCCCGAGATGTACCCCTCCGTATCGCCGCTCGCCGTCCCGATGAAGCAGATCCGCGGGCGGTCGACGCCCCGCGCGCGACGGACGAGGTCGAGCAACGCGTCGTCGAGCAGCGGGTTCTCGGGCTCCATCGAGAACCCGCCACCGCCCATCGCCACGATCCAGCGCGTCATCCCGTCGGCTCGCCCGGATCGGCGGCGACCACCTTGAGCTCGATGTCGATCGGCGTGGGCAGCCGGGTGATCTCGACCGTCGTGCGCGTCGGGCGTGTGGCTGGATCGGGAAAGGCCTCGGCCCACAGGATATTCAGCGTCGTGAAGTCGCGGTCCATGTGGGTCAGGAAGCAGGTCACGTCCACGATCGCGGACCACGGCACCCCCGCCGCGGCGAGGACATCGCGGACGTTGTCGAACGCGGCCCGACACTGGTCGGCGAAGTCCGGCGGGATCTCGGCGCCGGGTCGACGCGGACCCACGCCGGAGAGGAACAGCAGACCGCCGGCGCGCCGGGCGTGCGGGTAGGGCCCGACGGGCGTGGCGGCCCGGCCGGACGTGATCGCGTCGCTCACTCGAGCGCCACGCAGACGTTCTTGGGTTCGGTGAAGAACCGAAGTGCCTCGTCGCCACCCTCGCGACCCACACCGCTGGACTTCATCCCGCCGAACGGGACCCGCAGGTCGCGCAGCAGCCAGGTGTTGATCCAGACGGTCCCGACATCGAGCCGCGCGGCGATCCGATGCGCGCGTCGCAGGTCGTTGGTCCAGACCGATGCCGCGAGCCCGTACGGCGTGGCGTTCGCCGCCGCGAGCATCGTTTCGTCGTCATCGAAGGGCGTGACGGTCGCGACGGGTCCGAAGATCTCCTCGACATTGACCCGACAATCCACCGGGAGACCGGCCACCACCGTCGGCTCGACGAAGTAGCCGCCGCGGACCCGCTCCGGGAGGTCCGAAGGTCGACCGCCACCGGTCACGATCTCGCCACCGAGCTCGCGAGCGAGGGCGATGTAGGACTCCACCTTGGCGCGATGCGCCTCGGAGATGAGTGCGCCCTGCTGGGTCGCGGGGTCGCTGGGATCGCCCATCCGGAGGGCCTTGACCGCGGTGGCGAAGCGATCGACGAACCGCTCGTAGATCGGCGCGGCCACGAACAGACGCGACCCGCAGAGGCAGATCTCGCCCTGGTTCTCGAACGTCGCGCGGACGATGCCTGGCAGCACCTCGTCGAGGTCCACGTCGTCGTAGATGACGGTCGGGTTCTTGCCGCCGAGCTCGAGCGAGAGCGCCTTGAAGCGCGGGCCGGCGATCCGGGCGATCTCGGCGCCGGTGACCGTGCCGCCGGTGAACGAGATGGCGGGCACATCGGGATGCGCGACGAGCGGCGCCCCGGCCCGGGCGCCGAGACCGTGGACGACGTTGAGGACCCCGGGCGGCAGACCGACCTCGGCGGACAGCTCCGCGAGCATCGCCGCCGTCACCGGCGTGAGTTCCGACGGCTTGGCGACGACGGTGTTCCCCGTCGCGATCGCGGGGGCGATCTTCCAGGTGAACAGATACAGCGGCAGGTTCCACGGCGAGATCAGCCCGGCGACACCTCGAGGTCGTCGCAGGGTGTAGTTCAAGGCTCGGTCGTCCGTCGCGTGGAGATCCGATCGCGTGTGGAGGATGGCCGTGGCGAAGAACCGCAGGTTCGCGATGGCTCGCGGGATGTCGAGTCGGGCGGCGAGCTCGACGGGTTTGCCAGCGTCCTGGCTCTCCGCGGCGACGAAGGCGTCGAGGTCGCGAGTCACGGCATCGGCGAGCGCGAGCAGCAGCCGCGACCGTTCGGCGGCGGGCGTCGCCGCCCATGCCGGGAACGCGCGCTGCGCAGCCGAGACCGCAGCATCGACATCGCGTTCGTCGCTGTCGGGCACGAGGGCGTGGACGAGCCCCGTGGCGGGTTCGACATCATCGAGATACGCGCCACCGACCGGTGGGGCCGAGCGCCCATCGATGTGGTTCGCGAGGGTTCGGACGGTCATGGCGCGGTCTCGGCGAGCGCGGTCGCCGCACGCCAGGCATCGGTATAGGTGTTGTAGAGCGGGACCGGCGCCAGGCGGATGATGTCGGGCTCGCGGAAGTCGGCGGTGACGCCGGCGGCCTCGATCGCGTGCAGGCGACGACGGGCATCGGGCAGCCGCACCGACAGCTGGGTCCCGCGGCGGTCTGGGTCCCGTGGGGTCAGGATCGTGGCATCGGGCACGAGCGCATCGATGAGCCGCTCCAGCCACCCGGTCAACGCCACGGACTTCTCGCGGATCGCCGCCATCCCCACCTCGTCGAAGATCGCCAGCGATGCGCCGATGGGCGCGAGCGACAGGATCGGCGGGTTGGAGACTCGCCAGCCCTCGGCGCCGGCGCTGGCCTGGAACGCCTCGCCCATCTTGAACCTCGTTGCCAGGTCGTTGCCCCACCAGCCGGACAACCGTGGCGTCGCCGGATCCAGCCCATGCCGGTCGTGGACGAAGACCTGGGCCACGGCCCCCGGTCCGCTGTTGAGGTATTTGTAGGTACACCAGGCGGCGAAGTCGACGTCGTCGGTGTCCAGCGCGAGCGGCACGTTGCCCGCCGAGTGCGCGAGATCCCAGCCGGCGAGCCCACCCACCTCGTGGATGACGCCGGTGGTCCTCGCGATGTCGTGGACCTGTCCGGTCGCGTAGTTGACGCCGGCCAGCAGCGTGACCGCGAGCCGATCCCCGGTCTCCTCGATCGCGGCTTCGAGGTCGGACGGTTCGATGAGCGCTTCGCCGGCCCGCGGGCGGACGACGACCAGATCCGTCGCGGGGTCGAGCCCGTGGTGCCGGATGACCAATTCCACGGCGTATCGGTCGGACGGGAACGTCGGCGCATCGATGAGGATGGCCGTCCGGCGACCGCGCGGTCGGTAGAACGACGCCAGGAGCATGTGGAGATTGACGGTGAGCGTGTTCATCGTGGCGATCTCGGACGGTCGTGCCCCGACGAGCCGCGCGGTCATCTCGCGAACCACGCCATCGGCCTCCACCCAGGTCGCACCCGGATGGAAGTGGCCATCGACACCGAGCCTGGCCCACGAGTCCAACTCCCGCTGGACCGCGGCGGCCGCGGCCACCGGCTGGGCGCCGAGCGACTGGCCGGCGAGATAGATCCGCTCGATGCCGTCGTCGCCGACCGGGATCCGGAACCGCCCGCGGTAGGCCGCGAGGGGATCGGCGGCATCGAGCTCCGCCGCCGATTCGGCGGTGCGGTCGGTCACGTCGCCACGCCGACCGGGCGCCCGAGGAACTCGAGGGCGGATCCGCTGAACATCCTCGCGCGGTCCGCGTCGGTCACCTCGGTCAGTGCCTCGATCGTGCTCCCAGGCTCGCGTTCGCCGAGCGGGAACGGGTAGTCGGTCCCGAGCGCGATGTGGTCGGCGCCGATCATCCGGACCAGCGTCCGCAGCGCGTCCGGATCGTGCACGAGGGAGTCCACGTAGAACCGCCCGAGATAGGAGCGCGGCTCCACCGGGTTGGCGACCGCGACGAGGTCCGGACGGGCATGGAAGCCGGCTTCGATGCGCCCGAAGATCCCGGGCAGCGAGCCACCGCCGTGGGCGAACAGGATGCGCAGCCGCGGCGAGCGCTCCAATACGCCGCCGAGGATGACCGAGCAGATCGCCAGTGCGAGTTCGGTCGGCATCCCCACGAGCCACGGCAACCAGTAGCGACGCATCCGTTCGGGCGCCAGCATGTCCCACGGGTGCACGAAGACCGCGGCCCCAAGATCGGCCGCCGCCACGAGGACGGCTTCGAGCGCCGGGTCGTCGAGGTCGCGGTCGCCGACGTGGGTCCCGATCTGGACGCCGGCCAGCCCGAGCTCGCCGACGCATCGCTCGAGCTCGCGGATCGCGAGGTCGGCATCCTGGAGCGGCACGCTCCCGAGACCGACGAACCGGTCCGGATGCGTCGCGACCGTGCTCGCGATGTCGTCGTTGAGGAGGCGCGCGACGATCGCGGCGTCCTCGGCTGGCGCCCAGTACGAGAACATCACCGGGACCGTGGACAGGACCTGGACCGTGACCCCCGTACGGTCCATGTCCTCGAGCCGACGCGCGGGGTCCCAGCTGTCGTCCTCGACTTCGCGGAACGCCACGTCATCGATGACGATGCGGGCGGTCGTCGGACTCGTCGCCTCCAGCCGCGGCCAGCCGCCGTATCCGAACCGGGCGGCGAGATCCGGCCACGACGCCGGCAGGATGTGGCTGTGGACGTCGACCCGGGCGTCCGTCATCCGGGCGGGTCGATCAGGCCTGCGCGGGGGCCGGTCGCTCGAGCACGGTCCCGCAGCGGGTGCAGGTGTGCTTGACCGGGTCGGCCCAGAAGTCGTTCATGACGGGCGTCAGCTGCGTCCCGAGGTCCGTGATCACGCCGACGAATTGGTACAGCTGGTTGCCACACGATTCGCAGTACCACGTGATGGACTCTTCCTCGTCCTCGTGACGCTGGCGCTCCACGACCATCCCGAGCGTCCCGGCCGGCCGTCGCGGGGAGTGGATGGTGTCGCTCGGGAGCAGGAAGATGTCGCCCTCGTGGATGACGATGTCCCGGATGGTGTCGTTTTCGATGACCTTGAGCGTGATGTCGCCCTTGAGCTGGTAGAACAGCTCCTCGCCGGGTTCGCGATGGAAGTCGCGACGCGTGTTCGGGCCGGCGACGATCATCACCTGGAACTCGCCATCACCGAACAGCAGCTTGTTCCCGACCGGGGGTTTCAGCGATTCCCGGTTGTCCTCGATCCACTGCGCCAGGTTCGTCGCGTCGGGTACGGCCATCACACACTGCTCCGTCTTCGGGTCGATCGACCGGATCGGTGGCGCCAGCCTAGCCGAGTCGCAGGTTCGGCAGGACCTCGCGCCCGAACACCTCGATGAACTGGGCCTGGTTGCGGCCCACGTTGTGGAGATGGACCTCGTCGAACCCCATATCGATGTAGTGCTGGATGTGCTTCGTGTGGGCCTCGAGGTCGCTCGTCATCAGCACGCGATTGGTGAAGTCGGACGGCTTGACGAGCTTGGCCATCGCCGCGAAGTCCTCGGGGTTCTTGATGTCCTGCTTGGGGAACGGCATGCCGCCGTTGGGCCACTCGCGGACGGCGTTGTCGACGGCCTCCTCGTCGGTGGGTGCGTACGACACGTGGATCTGGAGGAGTTTCGGCGTGCCCTCGGGCTTCCCGGCTTCGCGGCAGCCCTCGTCGCACTTCTCCCAGAGCATCTTGATCTTGTCGTCGGCTGCACCCACGGTGATCATGCCGTCGGCGAACTTGCCGGTCCGCTTGGCATTGACCGGACCCGCGGTGGCGACGTAGACCGGGACCGGTGTCTCGGGTCGGGTGTAGAGCTTCGCGCTCTCGAGGGTGAAGTGCTCGCCCTTGTGCTTGACGACGTTCCCCGTGAAGAGCTTGTTGATGATCTCGATCGCCTCGAACATCATCGAGCTGCGGACACCGATCTCCGGCCACGGGCCACCGACGACGTGCTCGTTCAGGGCTTCGCCGGCGCCGAGCCCGAGCCAGAACCGGCCCGGGAACATGGCCCCGAGCGTCGCCGCGGCATGGGCGATGACCGCGGGGTGGTAGCGGAACCCAGGACAGGTCACGGCCGTGCCGAACGGGAGCGTCGTCCGCGTTCCGAGGGCCCCCATGAAGGACCACGCGAAGGCGCTCGCCCCTTGCTGCGGGGTCCATGGATGGAAGTGCTCGCTGACCATGAAGCCGGCGTCGAAACCGGCGGCTTCGGCCGCCACGCAGTAGTCCAGCAGCTCCATCGGCTGGAACTGTTCGAGCATCGCGGCGTAGCCGATCTTGGTCATCGTGACTCCTGGGTGGGGACCGGCGGCGACCGGCGTGCGGGGTTGGCTAGAGTCTGACCCGCGGCGGCGCATCGCGGTCGAACATGTGGACCGTGTCGACGAAGCGGACCTGCTTGGTCTGGTAGGCCATCACCATCGAATGCGTCCGCGCGCCACCGCCGAAGAAGCGGACCCCCTGGAGGAGGTCGCCGGCGGTGACCCCGGTCGCCGCGAAGACGAGGTTCTCGCCGGGGGCGAGGTCCTCGGTGCGATACACCCGGGTTTCGTCGCCGTGGCCCATCCGTGCGCCGCGTTCCCGTTCCTCCGCACTGCGGTATCGGAACCTGGCCTGGATCTCCCCGCCGAGACAGCGCATCGCGGCCGCCGTGATGACGCCCTCGGGGGCGCCACCGATGCCCATCACCGCGTGGACGCCCGTACCGGACACGGCCGTGGAGATCGCCGCCGACAGGTCGCCATCGCCGATGAGCTTGATCCGCGCGCCGGCGGCCCGGACCTCCGCGATCAGGTCGTCATGGCGGGGCCGCTCGAGGATGACCACGGTGATGTCCTGCACCCGTCGACCGAGCGCCTCGGCGATCCGCCGCAGGTTCTCGGTGGGGGTCTCGCGGATGTCGACCTTGCCCGCCACGCCCGGTCCGACACAGAGCTTCTCCATGTAGGTATCGGGGGCGTGGGTCAGTCCTCCGGCCGAGGATGCCGCGAGGACGGTGATCGCGCCCGCCTGGCCATGGGCCACGAGATTGGTCCCTTCGAGCGGGTCCACCGCGATATCGATGCGGGTGGCGCTCGGGTCGCTCCGCTCTCGGCCCACCTCTTCGCCGATGTAGAGCATCGGCGCCTCATCGCGCTCGCCCTCGCCGATGACGATCCGGCCGGCGAAGTCGATCTCCTCCATCGTGGCGCGCATGGCTTCGGTGGCGAGCTTGTCCGCCCCGTGCCGGTCGCCGCGACCCATCGCCCGCGCCGAGGCGATGGCGGCCTCCTCGGTGACGCGGACCATCTCGAGTGCGAGCAGTTGTTCCATGGGACCCCCCGGTCTAGTGGCGGAAGTGGCGTCTGCCCGTGAACACCATCGCCAGGTGGTGGCGATCGGCCACCTCGATGGCCATCTCGTCGCGGATCGAGCCGCCCGGCTGGATGATCGCCGTCACGCCGGCGCCGGCCGCGGCCTGGATGCCGTCGGGGAACGGGAAGTAGGCGTCCGATGCCATGACCGCGAGCCGCGCGCGATCCCCGGCCCGCCGCAAGGCGATCTCGACGGACACGAGCCGCGACGCCTGCGCGGCCCCGATCCCCACCGTCGCGCCGTTGCGCGCGAGGATGATCGCGTTCGAGCGGACGTGACGGACACCCCGCCACGCGAACAGCAGATCGGTCAGTTCCTCGAGCGTCGGTCGTCGCTGGGTCACGACCTGGAGCCGTCCGCGATCGAGCCCGAGGTCGTCGAGGGTCTCGACGAGCAGCCCGCCGGCGACCCGCTTGAAATCGAGGCTGGCGATCCCGTAGTCGCGCATCCCCTCGGTGGGATCGGCCGGGACCGCGAGCAGTTCCAGTCCGGTCTTGCCCTTGAGGATGCCCAGCGCGGACTGGCTGAACCCGGGCGCCACGACCGCCTCGTAGGAGTTGGCCGCGATCTCCCGCGCGGTGGCCCCATCGAGCTCGCGGTTCACGCCGACGATGCCACCGAACGAGGCGACCGGGTCGGTCTCGAGGGCGTGGCGATACGCCTCGACGAGCTCGTCGTGCGAGGCGAGCCCGACGGGATCGGTGTGCTTGACGATCGCGACCGTCGGGGCCGTGTAGTCGCGGGCGATCCGGTACGCCGCGTCGAGGTCGAGGATGTTGTTGAACGATGGCCGGTCGCCCTGGATCTGGGTGGCGTCGGCGAGCGTGCCGCTCCGGTGGGTGGTCTCGCGGTAGAACGCGGCCCGCTGATGCGGGTTCTCCCCGTAGCGCAGGTCATCCACCTTCTCGAGCACGATCGCGAGCCGCCGCGGGAACGTGTTCGAGGAGATCTGGTTGAGGTAGGCCGCGATCTCGGCGTGGTAGGCCGCGACCGTGCTGAAGGCCTCGGCCGCGAGCTGGCCGCGCGTCTCCGGGCTGACGCCCCCGAGCTCGCGGATCTCCGAGACCACGCGGTCGTAGTGCGACGGGTCCGAGACCGACGCGACGCCAGCCGAGTTTCGGGCCGCCGCACCCAGCAGCGCCGCGCCGCCGACGTCGATCATCTCGATGGCTTCGTCGATCCCGATCAACTTCACGCCGATGGCCGGCGCGAACGGCTTGACGTTGACGACGACGATGTCGATGGGGACGATGCCCTGCGCCGCGAGCTCCTCCATCTGCGCCGGGACATCCCGGCGCGCGAGGATGCCCGCGTAGACCGCGTGATGGAAGGTCTTGACCTGGCCACCCACCATCGGCGGGCCGGAGGTCAGTTCGGCGACGGACGCGACCTCGACGCCATCACTCGCGAGGAACTCGCGCGTCCCGTCGGTCGCGAAGATCTCGACCTCGAGCGCGACCAGCGCACGGGCCAGACCGGTGATCCCTTCACGATTCGCGACTGACAGCAGGGCTCGCACCCGCGCCTCCTCCACGTCCGAATGGGCCTCGGCGGCGCGCTCCGGGATCGACGCGGGGACGCACCCCGGGTGGTTCGAGTGGCGCCACGCCGTTCGACCGAGTATACCGCCCGGCATGGCATACTCCGGGCACCCGACCACAGCCGTTCACGAGGACGACGCGTGACCTTCGCGCCCTGGGAATACCTCTTCATCTCGTTCAACTCGAAGAACTTCCCGGACCTGTTCCACATGACGTGGATCGCTTCGGTGATCCTCCTGGTCACGCTCGGCATCCTGTATCTCGTGCGCACGCGAGCCCTCCACGGTCATCCGCCGTACCTCGAGATGTGGGAATACCTGTGGTGGACGGGGTTGATCACCTTCAGCCTGATCATCATCGAAGCCCTCTTCGTCTTCGACTTCTTCATCGTGCTGCTGACCGAGATCATCGGCATCGGGACGCTGGTCTGGGTCCGCTTCCGTCGGTTCCCGCCGGAATTCGCGGCCTATGACCTCAAGCTGACCCGCGAGCGCTACTACTCGAAGCAGAAGTTCGCCGAACCGCAGGCCACGATCCGACGCCGCGGTGGCGGTGGCGGCAAGAAGGCCCGGTCGCAGCGCCGGCGTCGCTGACGCGCCCCGCGGACGCCTGATGCCGATCGAGATCGCGCGGTTCGGGGTCGGGCATCGCCGGCCCGATGGCCCGCTCGGGACCGTCGGTGTCAGCGCCCAGCCGATCCACGTTGACGGCCGCGGCCTGGTCGCTGAGCTCGCGTTCGCTCGCGGGGCTCGCATCGAGCCGCACTCCAACCCCAACACCAGCTGGCTCGTCGTGTTCGAGGGTGGCGGCTGGGTCGGCGTGGGCGAGGACCGGACCCGGATCGCCGCGGGCGAGGCGGCTCTGTGGCCCGCCGACGTGCTCCACAGCGCCTGGACCGAGCATTCGGAGATGCGCGCGTTCGTCGTGGAATTCGCCGGTCCGGACGACACGCAGGTCGCCGGATCGCTCGACGGAAGGGCGATCGAGATCGACGGCGATGCCTCGCCGGAGTCGCGCGGGATCGGTTCGCTGGCGGACCATCCGACGGACCGGGAAACGGATCCCGGGAGCGGCGAACCGGCCTGAACTGAGCCCGGCCGGCCTGGACTCAGCCCCGGCCGGTGACGCGGCGGGCCGCGATCCGGGCACGACCGGCGAACCGCCTCGCCCGTCGCGCGAAGCCACTCACGCGGGCCCGTTCGTCGTAGCCGACGGCGGGCGGGAACGGCGTCTCGGCGACGCGTCGGTCGAAGGCGTGTGGGTCCTCGCCGGGTTCGAAGACGTGGTGCAGCCCGTGTCGACCCAGGAAGTCGTTGAACGTGGCGAATCGGGCCGCGTGACCGCGCATGAGCGGGCCGTAGTCCGCGGTGGCGTACAGCTCCGCGGCATCGGTCTCGGGGGTCACATCGGACATCAGGCGGTGCGGGATCTCGAAGTAGCGCGCCAGTTCGAGGGTCCGGGAGTCGTGCGCCAGGACGAACGCCGGTGTGCCCGCGATGAGCGCCGCGATGTTGCCGTGGATCCGCGTCCCGAACGAGAAGTCCACCTCGCGCAGGGCGTCGATCCAGGGCCACGGGTCGACATAGAAGCGGACCTTGTGCTCCTGGAACAGCCGATGCGACGTCCGGACCGGATTGAGCGACGGTTTCGCATCCGCGGCCGCCGGCGCCGGATCTCCCCACAGGAGCAGCTCGAGCGTATCGAGGTCCTGGGCGACGTACCGGAGGTTCGGGTAGCGCTCGAGATGCGACATGACGAGCGGCCCCATGGCCTTGACATAGGGCGACACGTTGATCGCAAGCGGCGAGTCGGGCGTCAGCGTCTCGACCCGCCGTTCGACCGCCAGGTGCTCGCCCTGGACGAACATCGACGGACAACCGATGACGTCGACGTCGTTGAAGCCAAGGTCGCGCAGGTAGTCGGCGGTGAACTCGCCGCGCACTCCGACCGACGGCGACCGCGCGAGCACGGCCCGCATGAACGCCCGGACGTCGTCCGCCATGACCCCGAGCCGGGCCGGGTCGTAGTTCGCCGGTGCCTGTGCCCCGACACCCAGGACGACGACCGGGATCCGCAGACGTTCGATGAGCCGGGTCATCGCGTTCAGGTTCTCGCGGAAGCTCGGGCGGAAGGCGTTCGCGAGGGTGATCACGTACGCATCGAAGCGCTCGTTGATCCGGTCCGGACCCAGCCGATGCGCCCGGAACCGGTCCGGGGTGATCTCGGTGTCGCGGGTCGCGAGGAGCTTGTACGCCGCTTCGATGAAGATGAGGTTGCCGCTGTTGTTGCCGATGAGGTTGCCCTCGAGCGTCCGCTCAGGGGAGACCACCTCGAAGGGATCCTTGGGGGCACGCAACAGGAGGCGGGTGGTCACGCCGCCAACGATATCGTCAACCCGAGCCGAGGATGGCGCCGAGCTGGCTGAGGATGCGAGCCGTCGCTCCCCAGACGGTCAACCCGTCGACGTCGTAGGCCCCGAAGCGCAATGGCCACTCGCGGACGGTCCGGTCGACGATCCGGATCGGGGCGTCGGGCAGGAACGTCGCCATCGGTGGTTCGAGGATCCTCGCGACCTCGTCCGCCGAGGCGGTGAGGATGGGCCGACGCGACGCGAGTGCCACGATGGGGGTCACCGCGAAGTCGCTCACGGGGATCCACAGCGCACCGAGTTCGCCGACCACGCGGACACCCGCCGCCTCGACGTCGAGCCCCACTTCCTCGACGGCCTCGCGCAGGGCGGTCGCCGTCGCATCCGCGTCGCCTGGCTCGGCCTTGCCGCCGGGGAAGCTGACCTCGCCGCCGTGGTGGTCGCCACCGCTCGAGCGCTCGATCAGGACGATCCGGGTGGCCCCGCTGGCGTCGGGGTAGAGGAGCGCGAGGACCGCCGCGGGTCGGCCGGTCTGGCCGGCAGGTCGGGTCCGCGCCGGGCCGCGCCCCTCGCCACCGACCAGGACCGGCATCAGGATCTCGGCCGGTTCGGGCAACGGGTCCGGCAGGACCGCCAGCCGCGCCACGACCGTCTCGAACCGCACGATCGTCGGTCTGCGGCTAGTTGACGAGGTCGCCGTCGCCGCGCTTCTGGCGCGTCGTCGGGAGATCGAGCGGGGAGGTCCCATCGCTGCCCGAGTCTCTGCCCGGGCCGCCGCCCACCGCGCCGACCGGGGCTGGCGCGGTCGAGTCGCGTCGACCGGGCGCGCGCGTCACGCCGGCCGCCGTCGCCGATGACCGTCGCCTCGGCGGTGGAGAACACGACGGAACCCGGAGACCGGGTCGGCGTCGACGGTCACCTGGTCTCCAGGCTTGAATTCGCCGGCGACCAGGGCCCGGGCAAGCGGGTTCTCGACGAGCCGCTGGATGGTTCGCTTGAGCGGCCGTGCCCCGAACGCGGGATCGGTCCCTTCGCGCACGATCAGGGCCCTGGCCGCGGGCGTGAGTTCGAGCGTCAGGTCCTGCGTGGCCACGCGAGCGGCCAGATCGGTCACGAGCAGCTCGACGATCCGTGCCAGATCCTCGGTGGTCAGCGCATGGAAGACGATGACCTCGTCGATCCGGTTGAGGAACTCCGGGCGGAACTGCGTTCGAAGGGCCTCGGTCACCTCGCGCTGCATCGCGTCGTAGGCGGCATCGCCGGCACGAGCGCCCGGCGGCCGCGATCGCGGCGCTCCCGAGGTTGCTGGTCATGATGACGACGGTGTTCTTGAAGTCGACCGTGCGGCCCTGGCCGTCCGTCAGACGACCATCGTCGAGGACCTGGAGCAGGACGTTGAACACGTCCGGATGGGCCTTCTCGATCTCGTCGAGCAGCACGACCTGGTACGGCCGGCGGCGGACGGCCTCGGTCAGCTGGCCGCCTTCCTCGTACCCGACGTAGCCCGGAGGCGCGCCAACGAGCCGCGACACGGCGAACTTCTCCATGTACTCGCTCATGTCGATGCGGACCATCGCGGCCTCGTCATCGAAGAGGAACTCGGCGAGCGCGCGGGCCAGCTCGGTCTTGCCGACGCCGGTGGGTCCCAGGAACAGGAACGAGCCGATCGGCCGGCGCGGGTCCTTCAACCCGGCCCGCGCCCGACGCACCGCGTCCGAGATCGCCTGGATCGCCTCGTCCTGACCGATGACGCGGTCGTGGAGCCGCTCCTCCATGTGGACGAGCTTGGCCATCTCGCCCTCCATGAGCCGGCTGACCGGGATACCCGTCCAGGCGGCCACGATCTCGGCGATGTCGTCCGCGTCGACCTCCTCCTTGAGCAGCGATCCCGGACCCTGGAGGGTGGCGAGCGTCGCTTCCTGCTCGGTCATGCGGTCGGTGAGTTGCTTGAGGGTCGCGTACTTGAGCTCGGCCGCGGTGGCGAAGTCGGCCTCGCGCTCGGCCTGTTCGATGCGGACCTGGAGCCCTTCGAGGTCCGACTTGGTCGCACGGATCGCGGCGATCGCGGTCTTCTCGGCCTCCCAGCGCTGCTTCATGGCGCCCGACTCCTCCTCGAGGTCGGCGAGCTCCTTCTCGAGCGCGTCGAGCCGCGTCTTCGACGCATCGTCGGTCTCCTTGCGGAGGGCCTCGCGCTCGATCTGGAGCTGGATCCGGCGCCGTTCCAGCTCATCGAGCTCGATCGGCATCGAGTCGATCTCCATCCGGAGCCGCGACGCGGATTCATCGACGAGATCGATCGCCTTGTCGGGCAGGAACCGCTCCGTGATGTAGCGATCCGCGAGCGTCGCGGCCGCGACGAGCGCCGAATCGGTGATGCGCACGCCGTGATGCACCTCGTACCGCTCACGCAGCCCGCGCAGGATGCTGATCGTCTCCTCGACGCTCGGCTCGTCCACGAGGACCGGCTGGAACCGACGCTCGAGGGCCGCGTCCTTCTCGATGTACTTGCGGTACTCGTCGAGCGTCGTGGCACCGATCGTGTGCAGCTCGCCGCGGGCGAGCATCGGCTTGAGCAGGTTGGAGGCGTCCATCGCGCCCTCGGCCGCGCCGGCCCCGACGACGGTGTGGAGCTCATCGATGAACAGCACGACCTGACCGTCGGAGTCCTTGATCTCCTTGAGGACCGCCTTGAGCCGTTCCTCGAACTCGCCACGGAACTTCGCACCGGCGATGAGCGCGCCGAGATCGAGCGCGACGACCCGCTTGTTCTTGAGCCCTTCGGGCACATCGCCACGGACGATGCGCTGGGCAAGGCCTTCGACGATCGCGGTCTTGCCGACCCCGGGCTCGCCGATCAGCACCGGGTTGTTCTTCGTCCGACGCGACAGCACCTGGATGACCCGGCGGACCTCTTCGTCGCGACCGATGACCGGGTCCAGCTTGCCCGCGCGGGCCTCAACAGTCAGGTCACGACCGTACTTCTCGAGGGCGGCGTAGGTGCTCTCCGGGTTCTGCGAGGTGACTCGCTGGCCGCCGCGGACGCTCTGGAGGGCGGCCAGGATGGACTCGCGACCGGCCCCGTGACGCTCGAGGAGCGCCTGGGCCTCGCCGCCGACATCGGCGACCCCGAGGAGCAGGTGCTCGGTGGAGACGTAGTCGTCACCGAGTCGGCGGGCTTCTGCCTCGGCGCGCTCGATGACGGTCTTCGCCCGTGGATCGAGTCCGATCGAGCCGCCCTGGAGCCGCGCCCGACGCGCCAGGATGGCCGCCAGCTCGCCGCGGAACGCGGGCACGTCGGCACCGAGCCGTCGGAGTGTCTCCGCCGGGATGCCGTCGTCGGGTTCGACGAGCGCGCTCAGGAGATGCTCGGCATCGAGCACGGGACTCTGGAGACGTTCGGCCGTGGCCTGCGCCGCGACGATGGCCTCCTGGGCTTTCTGGGTGAAACGGTCGAGTTGCATCGGGTGACTGGCTTTCGTTGCGCTCGCGTCAGCGAGGGTCTGGTTGATCGACGTGCTCGAAGAACGCCGTCGCGGCGGCCCTCGCCTCGTCGTCGAGCTGGGTCGGCAGGATGACCCTGGCCTTGGCGTAGAGGTCGCCGTGGCCGGTGCCACCAAGGCGGGGCATGCCCTGACCGGTCAGCCGGAACGTTCGACCGGTCTGCGTGCCGGGCGGGATCGTGAGCAGGCCTTTGCCTTTCAGCGTGCGGACCGGGACCTCGGCCCCGAGCAGCGCCTCCTCGAGGGTGAGTGGCAGGTCGCGTTCCAGGTCGGCGCCGCGTCGGCGGAACGTCGGATCCGGGAGCAGCCGGACGATGACGAAGAGATCCCCGCCACCGGGGGCCTTGCCGCTGAGCCGGACCCGCGTGCCCTCGTCGGCACCCTTCGGGATCTTGACTTCCAGGCGCTTGCCGTCCACCTCGACCAGCCGCGTCGTGCCGTGATACGCCTCCTCGAGGGTCATCTCGGCGACGGCCTCGGCCGTGGGGAGCGGCGTCGGTCTGCCCGATGTCCGGCCGGCCGTGCCGGCACCGGGACCCGATCCGGTCGCCGTTCCGTCGATGCCCATCCCGGAGAGGATGTCGTCGAAGGTGGCGCCACCGGTCGGGCGACGCCCGCGCCCCGGACCGGTGTCCCCGGTCGGGGCGTCGTCGCCGAAGAACATGCGGAAGAAGTCGCTGAACCCGCCGCCACCGGTCGTATGGAACTCGTAGCGGACGCCGCCACCGGGTGTCCCAGTGGCGCCGGCGCCCGGGTAGCCACCGCCCTGGTAGGACCCCCAGTTCGCCCCGAGCGCGTCGTAGCGCTGGCGCTTGTCGGGATCGGACAGGACTTCGTTGGCCTCGTTGATGTCCTTGAAGCGCTGCTCCGCGGCCTTGTCGTCGGGGCGGGCGTCGGGGTGGTGCTGGCGAGCCAGCTTGCGGAAGGCCTTCTTGATGTCGGCCGGAGACGCCGTCCTCGGAACCCCGAGGACGGCGTAGTAATCCTTGTACTCGAGACCCGGCGCTCCCGACCCCCGACCGGCCAACCGAGGCTCCTACGAACCCCGGACGACGACCGGAGGCTGATCCGTCGGCGGGAAATCCCGACGGCGGACCGACGGCGTCGAAGCCGGCTCGGCCGGAGTCTCGGCCTTGGCGGGCTTGGGCGGCTCCACGGGCAGGGCCTTCGGCTTGCGCCGGAGCGCCGCCTCGAGGACCTGGTCCATGTTGTCGACCAGGATCAGCTTGATGGACTTGCGGATCTCATCGGGGATGTCCCGCAGGTCCTTCTCGTTCTTGCGCGGCAGGATGACGATCTTGGCCCCCGACAGGTGGGCGGCGAGGATCTTGCTCTTCAGGCCACCGATCGGGAGGACCCGACCGCGGAGCGTGATCTCCCCGGTCATCGCGACGTCCTTGCGGACGGGGATCCCGGTCAGAGCGCTCACGACGGCCGTGGCCATCGTGATGCCCGCTGACGGACCGTCCTTGGGGATGCCACCGGCCGGCACATGGATGTGGAGCGTGTTGCGCTCGAAGACCTCGCGCTCGATGCCGAGCTCACGGGCGTGGGCACGGGTCCACGACAGACCGGCTCGCGCCGACTCCCGCATGACCTCGCCAAGCTGGCCCGTGAGGATGAAGTCTTCCTTGCCCTCCATCCGGGTGACCTCGATCGCGATGACGTCACCGCCGACCTCGGTCACCACCAGGCCGGTCGCGGCCCCGGTCTGATCCTCGGACTCCAACTCGCCGTACTCGAAGCGCTGTGGCCCGAGGTACTCGACGAGCTTCTTGATGTCGACGACGGTCTTGCGCGTGCGGCCCTCGGCGACCTGCCGGGCGACCTTGCGCATGACGTTGGCGAGCTCGCGTTCGAGGTTGCGGACGCCGGCTTCGTGCGTATAGGAGCGCACGAGTTCGGTCATCGCCTCGTCGGTGATCTCGATGTTCTTCGGCTTGAGGCCGTGGTTCGTCATCTGCTTGGGGATGAGGAACCGCTTGCCGATCTCGATCTTCTCCTGCTCGGTGTAGCCGGGCAGATGGACGACCTCCATCCGGTCGCGCAAGGCGGCCGGGATCGGGTCCAGAAGGTTGGCGGTCGCGACGAACAGCACCTTGCTGAGGTCGAACGGCACCTCGAGATAGTTGTCCTGGAAGGTGTTGTTCTGCTCGGGATCGAGGACTTCGAGGAGCGCCGAACTCGGGTCGCCCCGGAAGTCCATGCCGATCTTGTCGACCTCGTCGAGCATGAAGACCGGGTTGTTCGAACCCGCCGTCTTGACGCTCTGGATGATGCGACCCGGCAGGGCGCCGATATAGGTGCGCCGGTGGCCGCGGATCTCCGCTTCGTCGTGGATGCCGCCGAGGCTCATCCGGACGAACTTGCGACCCATGGCGCGCGCGATGCTCTTGCCGAGCGACGTCTTGCCGACGCCGGGGGGCCCGACGAAGGCGAGGATGGGGCTGCGGATCTCGTCGGCCAGCGTCCGGACGGCGAGATACTCGAGGATGCGTTCCTTGATCTTTTCGAGGCCGTAGTGGTCCTCATCGAGGATCCGGGCGGCTTCCTTGATATCGAGCTGGTCCTCGCTCGAGACGTCCCATGGCAGGCTCACGAGCCAGTCCACGTAGGTGCGGATGACCCCGACCTCGGGCGACGCGGAGGGGATCCGGCTCATCCGGTCGATCTCCTTGATCGCCCGGGCCTTGATCTCCTCGGGCATCCCGGCCGCCTCGACCTTGTCACGCAGCTCGGTGATGTCCGCCTGCTGCGGATCGTCCTCGCCGAGCTCGCGCTGGATCGCCTTGAGCTGTTCGCGCAGGATGTACTCGCGCTGGGTCTTGTCCATCTCGGACTTGACCTCGGACTGGATCCGGCCCTTCAGCTCGAGGATCTCGATCTGTCGGCTGAGGAACGTGGAGACGAGCTTGAGTCGCTCGACGACGTTGATCGTCTCGAGCAACTCCTGGCGCTGCTCGGTGCTCATGTCCGGGCTGTAGGCGACCATGTCGGCCAACAGACCGGGTTCGGAGATGTTGCGGGCGGCGACGGCAGCTTCGGGCGGCACGGGTGCGCCGTTGGCCACGTACTGCTCGATCTGCGCCTGCACCGAGCGCATGAGCGCCTGGACCTCGAGGTCCGACGGGTTCTCGTCGGGGAGTTCGGTGATCGTCGCGCGGAGATACGGGTCGGTCCCGGTGAAGCCATGGACGCGGATGCGCGACTGGCCCTGGACGATCGCCCGGACGGTGCCGTCCTGGAGCTGCACGACCTGGGCGATCTTGGCGAGCGTGCCGATCTCGTAGAGCTCGGACGGATCGTCGATGTCTTCCTGCTCGGCCTGTCGCTGGGTCACGAGCGCGATGGGTCCGCCATCGGCGACCGCGGCGTTGAGCGCGTTGACGCTCTTCTCGCGGCCCACCTGGAGCGGGACGATCATCTCCGGGAAGATGACGGTCTCTCGAAGCGCGACGAGCGGGATCTCGCGCGGTCCGGTGGGGGTCGGCTGCTCGTCGACCGGGGTGGACGGTCGCTTGGCCATCTGGGTGTCTCCTACGTGCTCTGGGGTGTGGGTTCGGTGTCGGTGGTGGGTCGGGCGGCGGCCCGTTCCTGGGCCTCGTCTTCGGCGGCTCTGGTCCCTTCGGCGTAGAGCGCCTCGAGGATGCGGGCCCCGAGGCGTTCCTCGAGTTCGAAGAGGATCCGGATGCCCGCGAGGTTGACGCCTCGCTCGCGGGTCAGGTGCCGGATCCAGAGGATCCGCCGGATATCGTTCTCGCTATACAGACGGATGTTGGTCGGGGTTCGAGCCGGGCACAACAGCCCCTCGTCCTCGTAGATCCGCAGGGTTCGCGGATGCGCACTGACGAGCGTCGCCGCCACGCTGATCACGTAGACGGGGCGTGTGGGGTCCTGTTCTGGCCGGGTCGTTGTCACCCTCGGATGCTAGAACGTTGACAACGCCGTTGTCAAGAGTCCTACGCGTTCTGGCATTCGAGATGTGCGAGCCACCCGGCGGCGCGGCGTCGACGTCGCGCGGTGCCGAGGGGTCTCAGGCGTCGACGGGGCTCGCCTCGAGGTCGCCGATCAGCTGATCATGGAGGAGGTCCTGACACTCCTGCTTGCCGATGGCGATGACCTTGTCGCCCTCGAGCATGATCGTGTCCGGCCGGAGCGGGGTGGCGACGCCGTCGCGGATGACCGCGAACAACGAGCAGCCGTCGGGGATGGCGAGGTCCTTGGGGGCACGACCGATGGCGGGCGACCCGGCCTGCAGGTGCGCCTCGATGAGCTCGAGTTCGCCCTCGCCCAGCGCGGCGAGGTGGAGCAGCTCGTGGACCGGGATGTCCTGCTCGATGGAACCCAGGATCATGCGGGTCGGGCTGATCAGCTCGTCGACGCCGAGGTGGCGGAACAGCTCTTCGTTCTTGGGGTTGTTCACCCGGGCGATGGTCCGCGGGACATCGAAGTGGTGCTTGGCCATCTGGCAGATGACGAGGTTGTCCTCGTCGTCGCCGGTCACGGCGGCCACGACGTCGGCACGGTTGCAGCCGGCCTCACCGAGGTACTTGCCCTCGCAGCCATCGTGGGCGATGACGATGGAGCCGATCTCGTCGGCGATCTGACTGGCGCGGGACGGGTCCTTCTCCATGAGCGCGACCTCATGGCCCGCTTCGACGAGTTCCTTGGCCAGGTAGAACCCGACCTTTCCGCCGCCGACGACGAGGACGAACACGTTCAGGCCTCCAAGGCCGGGGCCGTGGTCGCAGCGGACCCGGCGGCCCGGGCCGCTTCATGATCATGGGCGCCACCCGGGTGCGTCCCGGTCGGCGAAAGGAGCCCGGCCACACCCGACACGGGCATGCCGAGATACGCGTTGACGGCGTCGTGCATCAGACCGGTGCGGCACAGCGTCGCGATGCCCAGGGCCGCGTAGGCCTCGGCGCGGACGGGGTCGTTGATCTTGGCCACGACGCGTCCGATCCCGAGCGACTCGGCGGCCAGCTGGGCGGCCATCACGTTGCGATTGTCGCCTTCGGTCATGGCCAGGAACACGTCCGCGCCCTCGGCGCCGGCGCGGCGCAGGACGTCCTTGTCGGTGCCGTCGCCGCGGATGGCGCGGCCGCCGAACGTCGATGCCAGGCGATCGAAGGCGTCGGTTCGCGTGTCGACGACCATGACGTCATGACCGGCGCGATCATAGGACTGGGCGAGGGTGGCGCCGACGCGACCACAACCCACGATGACGATCTTCACGATGCCTCCTCGGACATCGGCTCGCGCACCACCCAGACGGTGCACGGCGCGTTCTGCAGGACATACGGGATGGTGCGCCCGATGGCGAAGTCGCCGCCGAACCGGGTCCGGAACGGGACACCGAGGACGACGAGGTCCGCGTCGCGTTCGACCGCCTCGTCGACGATGGCCGCCCCGACGTCGCGGGCCTGGAGCAGGACGGGTTCCATGGTCACCTTCGACTCCTCGGCGATCGTCTCGGCGAGGTCGAGCACGCGCTGGACTTCCTCCGAGCGACCGGCGATGTCGGCATCGAGCGGCAGCGTCCAGTCGATCTCCACGACATGGACGGCGACGAGCTCCGCCTTGCTCAGACGGGCGTAGTCGGCCGTGAGTCGGACGATGCGGGCATCGCTCGGTCCGCCGTTGAGGGCGATGACCGCGCGGCGGAACGCAGGAATGTGATGTTCACCCATGGGCGGCGGTCACGATACCACCGTCGTCCCGTGGTGCCACGACCCGAAGGTCCGGGCCGAACGCGCGCCGGCCGCCTCAGGGTCGCGTCAAGACTCCGGCGGACCCTCGGGACGTTCATGACCGCCAGCCCCACTGGTCCCCTCGAAGAGTTCCGGGTCCTCGCGTCGGTACGGGACGCCGACCACGACCGTGTGCGGTCGTCCGAGCAGGACCGTCCGCAACCGCTTGGCCGCCTGGTTGTAGAGGATCCGCTCCCACCAACTGCGCGCCACGTACTCCGGGACGACGACGAAGGTGATCGGGTCGGGCTTGTCGGGCGGCCACGCGGCATCGAGGACGTCGAGGTAGGCGAGGAACGGGCCGGCCAACGCGCGATACGGCGACTCGACCACGACGAGCGGCACACCCGGGACCTGGCGTTCGAAGCGTGCCCGGACGTCGATCGCGGCGACGGGATCGTCGGAGATGTACACCGCGCGGACATCGTCGCTGATCGATCGGGCGACGTTGATCGACTGGACCACAGCCCGGTTGAGACCGGGGATCGGCACGACCACGCGTTGCTCCCGGTGGGGCGCCGAGATGATCAGGTCGGGTCGGACAGCAAGCGCCTTGCGTGACCGTTGGTATTGATGGCTGATGAACAACATCATCCCGACGAGCAGTGGCACGAGGATCACCACGAGATAGGCCCCGTCCGTGAACTTCTCCGAGACCACCACGATCAGGACGACGGCCGTCAGGACGGCGCCGCCGCCGTTGATCGTCGCTCGCCAACCCCAACCGGACGAGCGCTCGCTCAGCCAATGCCGGACCATCCCGATCTGGCTGAGGGTGAAGCAGACGAAGACGCCGACGGAGTAGAGCGGGATCAGGGCGTGCGTGTCGCCGCCGAAGTACGCCAGGAGCAGGAACGCGACGGCGGCCAGCAGCACGATGCCCCACGAATAGGCGAGGCGGTCGCCGCGGTAGGAGAACTGACGGGGCATGTAGCCGTCCTCGGCGAGGATCGCGGCGAGGCGCGGGAAGGCGTTGAAGCTCGTGTTCGCGGCGAGGAACAGGATCAGGGCCGTGCTGGCCGCGAAGGCCACATACAGCACCGAGCCGTTGCCGTAGATGGCACCGGCCGCCAGCGCGACCACCGACGCCCCGCCTTCCTGCGTCGGCAGGACCGCGAACTGCACCGCGACCAGGGTCAGCCCGATGAACAGGATCGCCAGCAGGATCGACATCGCGGTCATCGTGTTGGCCGCGTTCCTCGCCTCGGGTGGCTTGAAGGCCGGCACGCCGTTGGCGATCGCTTCGACACCGGTCAGGGCCACGGACCCACCGGCGAAGGCCTTGAGCAGCAGCAGCGCCCCCAGCGCCTCGGTGCCGAGGGGCACGGTCTCCGACGTCGGGGCCACCGGGACCACGGTGCCGGTGATCATGTGCCCGACACCGATCGCGACGATCCCGAGCGCGAGGAAGAGGAACGCATACGTCGGGATGGCGAAGATGTTCCCCGACTCGCGCAGGCCGCGCAGGTTGGCGATCGTGATGAGCGAGATCGAGACGAACGCGATCTCGATCCGGTAGTCGTAGACCTGCGGGATGACGGATTGGATCTGGGCGATCGCCGCTGCCGTCGACACCGACACGGTCATGACGTAGTCGATGAGCAGGGCCGCCGCCGCGATCAGCCCGAAGATCGGGGCCAGATTCGTCTTGGCGACGATGTACGCACCGCCGCCGTTCGGATACGCCCGACAGACCTGGCGGTAGGACAGCGACACGACGGCGAGGAGCACGGAGATCGCGACCGCGACCTGGACGGACAGCAGCACCGCGCTCGCCCCGGCAAGCACGAGGACCCGCAGGATCTCCTCGGTGGCGTACGCCGATGAGCTGATCGCGTCCGAGCTGAAGATCGCGAGGGCCTTCGTCTTCGACAGCCGCTCGCCGAGTTCATCCTCGCTCGACAGCGGGCGTCCGAAGATCACCGCCCTCGTGCGCGCATAGAACCGCCGGCTCGGCGTCAGCTCGACGTTCGCCGCGGGCTTGGCGACGAGTTGACCCGGACCGGTGTAGCGGAAATACGGGGCGTGTGGGCGATCGACACGGACGCGCCGGTCCGCGGGTTTGCGACCGTGGATGGGTCGCCGGCCTCCGATCAACGGGTCTCCTGTTGGTGGCTGTCCTGGCCGCCGCTTCAGTGGCCCCGGCGGTACGGCACATCGGCGATGACGGTGTGCTCGCGTCCGACGAGTTCGGCCTTCAGTCGTTTCGCTGTCTGGTTATACAGCACGCGGTCCCACCAGTGGCGCGCCACGTACTCCGGGAGGACGACGATCGTGACCGGGGCCTCCTTGCCGGGCGGCCACGACTGCTCGAGGATGTCGAGATAGGCCACGATCGGCGAGATGACCGCCCGGAACGGTGACTCGACGATCACGAGGGGCACGTCGGGCAACTGCCGCTCCCAGCGCGCGCGCATCGCTTCGGCCGCATCGAGGTCGTCGGTCACGTAGACGGCCCGGATGTCGCGCGTCAGGGTCCGGCCGAAGTTGACGGCCTGGACGACCGCCCGGTTGATCCCGTTGACCGGGACGACCACCCGCTGTTCCCGATGCGGTCCCGGGATGACACCCGTCTCGCGGACCTCGAGTTCCTCGGCCTGGGCGTCGTACTGGCGTCGGATGAACGACATCAGGCCGACGAGGATCGGGATGAGGACGAGCACCAGCCACGCCCCGTCCCAGAACTTCACGGCGGTGACGATGATCGCGACGATGCCGGTCAGCGTCGCTCCGAACGCGTTGATCGCCAGCCGTCGTCGCCACCCGGGCGTCCGCTCTCGCAGCCAGTGCCGGATCATGCCGGTCTGGCTGATCGTGAAGTCGATGAAGACGCCGACCGCGTAGAGCGGGATCAGCAGATGCGTCGAGCCGTGGAAGAGGACGATCAGCGCCGCCGCCAGCGTGGCGAGGACGATGATCCCGTAGCGAGAACGCGAGTCGATCACCCCGCAACGCGAACTGGCGGGGCAGGTGTCCGTCGCCGGCAAGGATCGCCAGCAGCCGCGGGAACGCGTTGAAGCTCGTGTTCGCGGCGAGGAACAGGAGCAGGGCCGTGAACGCCTGGAACAGGTAGAACGGGACCCCGTCGCCGTAGACGGTCCGCGCCACCTGGGCGATGACCGTCTGCTTCTCCGGGAAGTCGATCGGGAGCACGGCGATAGTGGACCGCCAGGAACGTGATCCCGATGAAGAGGGTCGCCGAGGAGGGCGGCCATGACCGCGAGCGTCGTCGCGGCGTTCTTCGCTTCGGGCGGCTTGAACGCCGGGACACCGGTGGCGATCGCCTCGGTCCCGGTCAGCGCCACCGCGCCGGCGGCGAAGGCGCGCAGGATCAGGAGTGCCGAGACGGGCTGGATCGTATCGGTCAGCTGCGAGGCGATCGTCGGGCCGTACGTCTCACCCTCCCCGAGGACGACGATCCGGAAGACCCCGACCGCGATCATCAGGAGCGCCGAGCCGATGAACAGGTACGTCGGGGTCGCGAAGATGTTGCCGGCCTCGCGGAGCCCGCGCAGGTTGGCGATGGTGATGAGCGCGATCGCGCTGACCCCGATCAGGACGCGGACGTCGAACAGGTCCGGGAACGCCGACACGATCTGTTCGACGGCCGACGAGGTCGAGACGGCCACGGTCATCATGTAGTCGATGAGCAGGGCGGAGGCGGCGACCAGGCTGACCGTGCGTCCGATGTTTCGCCGCGACACCGTGTACGAGCCACCGCCCGTCGGGTACGCGATGCAGATCTGGCGATAGCAGATCGCGACGGCGACCAGGAGGATCGAGATCGCGATGCTGATCTCGAGACCGAACGCGAGGGCCGCGGCGCCGCCGAGGATGAGGACCCGCAGGATCTCCTCGGTGGCATACGCGGACGAGCTGATGGCATCCGAACTGAAGATCGCGAGGGCCTTGGTCTTGGAGAGCCGCTCCCCAAGCTCCTCCTCGCTCGCGAGCGGGCGGCCGAACAGCACGCCGCGGACCGAGGCCAAGGCCTTGCCGACGGGCGTGGTCGGGACGCTGGCGGCCTCCTTGGCGGTCATCGTGCCGTTGCCCGAGTAGCGGAAGTACGGGGCGTGCGGCGCGGTCCACACGGACCCGCCGGTCACCCGGCTTGCGGCCCTGGAGCGGTCGCCGACCCCCGATCACCGGGGTAGCCGCGAGTCAGTGCCCAACGGAGAGTCGCTCGGCGAGCCGGCGCGGCAGACCGGCAGCCCGCATCGTCGCCGCGACGGCATCGATGTCGTAGGCCACGCGATGCCAGGTGGCCGCGCCGGCGTCGGGGTCGAAGACGAGGTAGCTCGCCCGCGGATCGCCGTCCCGAGGCTGGCCGACACTGCCGGGGTTCAGGAGCGCGCGCCGACCGGCCGAGGGTCACGGTCTCGCCATCATCGGGTGCCTCGCCATGGACCCGGTCACGACACGCAGCCACGCGATCGGGACATGGGTGTGGCCGTGCAAGCCGTGGGGCGTCCCGAGCGCGAGGATGTTGGCGCGGGCGACCCGTTCGCTCGTCACGTATTCCCAGGTCGGATCGCGCGGGCTGCCGTGGACCAGCGTCATCTCACCCTGGACCAGACGCTGCGGCAAGGCCTCGAGCCACGCGACCGTCGCGGGCGCCATGTGCCGCCGCGTCCACTCCATCGCCGCCCGGGCCTCCGGATTGAACGACTCGATCTCGCGCCCGCCGATCGCCGCCGCGTCGTGATTGCCTCGTGCCCCGATGGCGCCGAGCGCGGCGAGGCGTTCGACGACGGCGTCGGGCTCGGGACCGTAGCCCACGATGTCGCCGAGGTGCCACACGGCATCGACGGACCCGGCATGGGCGAGGACCGCTTCGAGGGCGACGAGGTTGCTGTGGACATCCGAGAGGACGGCGATCCGCATGGTCGGTCAGCCTAGCAGCGGCCCGGACCCCACGGCCGTCGCTTCCGCGCCGCGGGATCGCGCGGGTACGCGGGCGGCACGCGACCGGTGCGCGTGACCACGATCAGCCGGTGGCCGTCGAGACCCGGGACATCGGGTTCGACGGAGGTCATCGACCCACCGCCGAGCCCCGCGATCGCCCGTTGCGCGTCGGCCACTTCGTCGACGAGATCGCCGCGCTTCCAGGCGATCAGGACCCCGTCGTGTCGAAGCAGCGGGAAGGCCAGCTCCACGAGTTCGGCGAGGCTCGCCACGGCCCGGGCGGTCACGGCCGGCCACTTGCCGCGGTGGGGAGCCTCGGTGGCGAGGGTCTCGGACCGGACGGCGACGACATCGACGCCGGCCATTCCCGTTGCGGCGACCGCCGCCTCGAGGAATCGCGCCTTCTTGCCGATGGGCTCGACGAGGAGGGTCTGCTGGGCCGGAAGCACGGCCGCCAGGGGCAGGCCCGGGAAGCCGCCGCCGGACCCGAGATCGAGGAACGTGTCGATCCGGAGCGATCGCATCGTCGCCACGGCGGACAGGCTGTCGAGGACATGCGCCCGGGCGACCTCGGCCGGTTCCCGGATGGCGGTCAGGTTCACCGCGGCCGTCCAGGCCAACAGCAGCCGAACATGGTCGTCGATGACGGTTCGCACGACCTGGCGCGAGGTCGAGGCCGAGCGCCTCCAATCCGTCATCGAGGACGTGACCGTACTCGGCCGGAAGGTCTGGAAGGCCGTCGACGCGCGTCGGGAGCGGCTCACGCGCGGATGGGATGGGCACGCCTCCTTGGTCCACGTGCCGGATCCACGCGCAGCGCCACTCCCGGCGTCGGCATCGTTTCGCACCGTTGGTCGAGCTTCGGTCTTCCGCCGTCCGTCCGGTTCGTGGCCGAGTCTCCTCGTACCCCTCGCGGACCGCGTTACCCTTGCCGCCCCAGTGCGGATGCCGGACGTTACGGGTCGGGACGGTCCGGGTCAACGCGGTTATCCACCAACTTGCTCGGCGTCGACCAATTCGTGGATAACTCAGGGTCGGCGCGACCTCGCAACGTGCTCGGGCGCCCCGCGTGCCTGGGCGGGCCCCGCTCCCCCGCGGCCCCCGCGCTCCCGCGGCCCCGCGGCCCCGCCCACCCTTGCCCGCTCGCGCCGGCGCGACTCGATCTGCGTTCGCGATGCGCGTCGGATGCATCATCGAGGGTCTGATCGGCCCATTGGTGTATCGGACCCAGCCCCCGCGCGGCCTCCCCCGGCCTGCGATGCGCCGGATAGTCACTGAGTGAACGTTATCGACGGGACCGCCCGGCTTGGCGTGGCGAGACCGCGATTCCTGCGCTGGATCTGCACCCCGCGACTACCGCGTGCAGGATCGGGCGGAAGTGGGACGGAAGGCGGCCGATTCGGGTCGCCGCCCATGGATAACGTTCACCCAGGAACTAGGCTGCGCGGTCCCGGCGACCGGCGCCGGGCGAGCGACGGGCGACGGGCGACCGGCGACCGACGAAGCGGCGCGACCCGGCCGACGAAACGGCGCCGATCCCGGCCGGCGAAACGGCGCGACCCCGGCCGGCGAAACGGCGCGATCCCGGGCGTGGGACGTGGACGCCTGGCCGCGACGCCTGGCCGCTCGGCCGGCGACTTGACCCTAGGCGGAGCGACCGCTCCCGCGGACCGGGCGCCCGAGCGTCCGTCGGACGACATCGATGACCTCGTCGACGTACTGCTCCGCCTCGCCGGCTTCGGCCGCGGTCCGGACGCAACCGGCGACGTGGTCCTCGAGCAGCAGGATCGACAACGAGTCGACCGCCGCCCGCAAGGCCGCGGTCTGCTGGAGGATGTCGATGCAGTATTCCTCGCGCTCGATCATGCGGGCGATCCCGCGGACCTGGCCTTCCATCCGCGACAGGCGTCGGACGAGCTGGGCCTTGTCCTTCGAGTAGCTGTGGCGGAAGTGGCTCGGGTCCGGCGCGGGTGTGGCGCGTCGGGCAGGGGTGGTCGGCATGGCGCGATCGTACCATACTCCCAGGGGGTATCGACGCCCGGTGCCGCGCCCGACACCGCGACTCGCGGCGCCCTGCCCGACCCCCTGTCGGATAGACTGTGGACCGATGGACCATCGACCGGCCGAAACGGCCTCCTTCGCCCACGCCAGTGAGGCGGAGATGGCGCGGATCCTCGACTTCTACCAGGTCCGCTGGGCGTACGAGCCCGACACCTTTCCGATCCTCTGGAACCTCGATGGGGCCGTGGTCGAGAGTTTCTCCCCGGACTTCTATCTCCCGGATCTGGACCTGTATCTCGAGATGACCACCCTCCGCCAGAAGCTCGTCCGCAAGAAGAATCGAAAGCTGCGCCGCATGCGCGAGCTCTATCCGGAGCTCAGGATCAAGCTCTTCTACGCCCGCGACTTCCGCGCCTTGATGCTCAAGTACGGCCGTCTCGCGCTCATCGACGACCTGTCGGGCACGTCCGGCCAGATGGTCCCCGACCGCGACATCGAACCCAACGTCGCCGACCCCACCCGGTCGGATCGGCGTCGGCGGACCGTCGGGCGTCGATCGATCGCGATCGCGACCGCGGACGAAGCCGTGGCCCACCGATGAGTCGCCCCATCGACCTGCGTGAGGACATCGGCGAGATCCTCCTGACCGAGGACCAGATCCAGGCCAAGGTGCGCGAACTCGGCGCTCGGATCAGTGCCGACTACGCGGGCCGGCAGCTGACGCTCGTGTCGGTCCTCAAGGGCTCGCTGCCCTTCATGGCGGACCTCATGCGCGCCATCGATATCCCCGTGCGGATCGACCTGATGGAGGTCAGCTCCTACGGCGGGAGCACGACCAAATCGTCGGGCCTCGTGCGCATCCTCAAGG
Organism: uncultured Chloroflexia bacterium; assembly: GCA_963778805.1. Lineage (GTDB taxonomy): Bacteria > Chloroflexota > Limnocylindria > Limnocylindrales > CSP1-4 > SPCO01. Next base: position 403,498 of record CAVZVT010000007.1, read on the forward strand.
ATCTTTCGGCGAGCATCGCGGACGAAGAGGTCCTCATCGTCGAGGACATCATCGATACCGGGCTCACCCTCAACTACCTGATCCGCTATCTGCGCGGCAAGAACCCATCGTCGCTGCGGATCTGCACGCTGCTCGACAAGCCGGCGCGCCGGCTTGTCGACATCCCGGTCGACTATCGCGGGTTCGAGATCCCCGACCAGTTCGTCGTCGGCTACGGCCTCGACTACGGGGAGTTCTATCGGAACCTTCGCGTCGTCGGCGTGCTCAAGCCGGAGGTCTACTCGGCGGTCGACGAAGGATGACGATGCATCGCCGGCCCCTGGGCCGCGGTCGGACCCTCGCCGCCATCGCCGGTGTCCTCATCGTGATCGGCTGCGTCCTGCCGTGGTGGAAGGTCGGCGGGGCCGAGTCCGGGATCACCGCACTGAGTGGCAACGGCTTCGAGGGCGCGGGCATCGTCGTCTTCCTGGTGGGGATCGCGACCCTGGCACTCGTCGCGCTGCCCTATGCCGTGGGCGATCGACCGTTGGGCATCGACCGCTGGCTGTCCTACCTCCTGCTGACCCTTGCCGGCTGGATCGGCCTCGGGATCCGGTTCGTGACGCTGCTGCTCGATGGCGCCTTCACGTTCACGGAGCCGGCCCAGATCTTCACGAACGGCCCGGGTCTCTGGCTCACGGTGCTCGGACTCGTCGTGCTGTCGCGAGCCACCTATGACATGGCCCGCGAACCGTCGCGACGCTGAACACCCTCGCCTCGCATCCGTCCGAACGCCGCGTGGCCGCGGTGACGATCGGCGCGGCCCCTCGACCGGACCTCACCGATGCCCTTCGGGCGGCCATCGGTGGCGTGGACGTCATCGAGGTCGGTGCGCTCGACGACTTGCCACTGGACGTCTCGCCGCCAGCGCCTGCCGGCGATGGCTACCCCCTGGTCACGCGCCGCCACGACGGTCGAACCCTCACCGCCGACGAGGCATGGCTGGCCCCGCTCGTCGCGGACGCCGTCAGACGCGCGGAGATTGACGGCGCGACCGTCATCGTCCTCCTCTGTGCCGGAGGGTTCGCGTCCGTGGCGGCCGCGGCTCCGCTGGTCCGACCGTTCGACGTCGCCGTCGCCCGGCTGCGAACGCTCGGGGCGAACCGGCTCGGGATCATCGTCCCGATCGGCGCGCAAGTCGCCCCCTCGCAGGCGAAGTGGATGGCCGAAGGGTTCGAGCCGACGATCGAGGTCGGGGCGCCGCGCGACGTCATCCGGTTCGACGGTCATGGCGACGCCGGGCGACGAGCCGGGCGCGTTGACGCGATCGTCCTCGACTACGTCGGGCACGCGGCCAGGGTGGTCTCCGAAGCCGAGACGCTCGCAAGCCCGATACCGGTCATCGACCTGCTGGCCGCCTCCATCGAGGCGGTGGTCGCTAGGATGCGTGCATGACCTCCATCGATCGACTCCAGGGCGTCTGGAACATCGTCCCGACCCCGTTCACGCCGGACGGTGCCCTCGATACGGCGAGCCTGCCTGGGCTGACCCGCTTCGTCGCCGGCTGCGGTGTCGACGGGATGACGATCCTGGGCGTGCTCGGCGAGGCAGCCAAGGTTTCCGACGAGGAGCGCCGGGCCATCATCGGCGGCATCCTTGCGGCAGCGGGCGACCTGGGCGACCTGCCGATCTGCGTCGGGATCAGCCACGCGGCCACCGACCGGGCCGTGGCCTTCGCGCGGGAAGCCGCGTCGATGGGCGCCCACTCGGTGATGTTGGCGCCGCCGGCGCTCACGCGACCGAACGAACCCGCGGTCCTGGCCCACTACCTGGCCGTCGCCGACGCGATCGACCTGCCGGTCGTCGTCCAGGATCATCCGGCGAGCAGTGGCGTCCACATGAGCGTCGAGCTCATCGCCGCGATCGCCGAACGAGCCCCGTCTTGCCGGGTCGTCAAGCTCGAGGATGAACCGAGCCCGCCGAAGATCGGGCGCCTGCTGGCAGCCGCCCCGCACGTGCGGGTCCTCGGGGGCCTTGGCGCGAGCATGCTGCTCGAGGAGCTCCGTCGTGGAGCGGTCGGGACGATGACCGGGTTCGGTTTCCCGGAGCTGCTCGTGGACATCGTCTCGCGCCATCGGTCCGGCGACGCGGCTGGCGCGCAGGCCGCCTTCTTCCGGATCGTGCCGCTGATCCGCTTCGAAAACCAACCGGGTCTGAACCTCGCGATTCGCAAGCACCTATACCGCCGGCGCGGCGCGCTGGCCTCCGAGCGCGTCCGTGCCCCGGGACCGAGCTTGGACGCGGGCACGATCGCCGATCTCGACGCGATCCTCGCCGCTCTCGTGCTCGACGATCGCGTCGTCCCCGCGTAGCGGCGAGAGCCACCGACCATGGATGCCGAGCTCGCCATCGTGGGCGGCACGCTCGTCACGCCCGACGGGGTGCGACGGGGCGGACTGGCGATCGCCGACGGCCGGATCGTGGCGGTAGGCGCGGATGCCGACTTGCCGGACGCCCGCGAGCGGATCGCCGCCGACGGGCTCATGGTGCTGCCGGGCGTGATCGATACGCATGTCCATGCGCGCGACCCGAGCATTGATGCGCGGGAGGACTTTTCGAGTGCCACGGCGGCTGCGGCAGTGGGTGGCATCACGACGATCCTGGAGATGCCGATCTCGACGCCATCCGTCCACGACCGCGCCACGTTCGAGGCCCGTGCAGCCATCGTCGGGCCGAAGGCGTACGTGGACTTTGGTCTCTATGGTGGCGCCGCCGGCGACAATCTCGAGACCATCGAGGAGCAGGCCGCCGCCGGGGCCGTCGCGTTCAAGACGTTCCGGACGGCCGCTCCGGCGGGCCGGGAGCGCGAGTTCGTCGGACTGTGTGCCCCGAACGCTAACGACTATCGTCGCGCGCTCGAGCAGATCGCCCGAACGGGTCGGGTTTCGGCCGTCCATGCCGAGGACGTCACGATGCTCACGGCCGCCGCGGCCGCGCTCCGGACAGCCGGCGACCGTGGTCCGCTGAGCCATGCCCGTTGGCGACCGGAGATCGTCGAACTGGTCTCGGTCGCCGAGAGCATCGAGCTCGCCAGGCAGGCCGGCGCCCGCCTCGGGCTGGCGCACTGCTCGACGCCGCGTGCGGTCGACCTCGCGACACGCGCCCGCGACGCGGGTGTCGCGGTGACCGTCGAGACGTGCCCGCACTATCTTTTCCTCACCGAGGCCGATCTGGAGCGGCATGGTCCCTTCGCGAAGATCAACCCGGCGCTCCGGACCGAGGAGGCCGTCGCCGGTCTCTGGGATCGGCTCGCACGAGGCGAGATCGACGTCATCGGCTCCGACCACTCCCCATTCCTTCTGGAGGAGAAGGCGCCGTTCGCCAACGATCTCTGGGGGGCGTTGCCCGGGGCTCCCGGCCTGGAGGCGCTCCTGCCCCTGATGCTGACGGCCGTCGCCGATGGGCGATTCACGTGGCAGCGCCTCGTCGAGGTGACCAGCTCGAACGCCGCGCGGATCTTCGGGCTCGGGTCAAAGGGCAGATTGCAGGTAGGCGCCGATGCGGATGTCGTGATCGTGGATGCGGAACGTCAGTGGACCATCGACACCGCCCGGTGGTTGACACGCTCGCGCGCCACGGCCGCGATCTGGCACGGCCGGGTCGTGAGGGGCGCCCCGGTCGCGACCTACGTGCGAGGCCACCTCGTGTCCAGCGACGGTCGACTGGTGGGTGAACGTGGCTTCGGTCGCCTGGCCCGCCCGGATTGACACCCCCTGTCCGCGACGTGCGAACGTGGCGCTACGGCAGGGCGCGGATCATCCCGCCATCCACCGGGACGATGGCGCCGGTCACGTACGACGCCGCGGGTGACAGCAGGAACGCCGCGACCCGCCCCAGCTCCATCGGGTCGCCATAGCGGCCCAGGGGGATGCGGTCGATGGACCGACGCGTGATCTCCTCGAGCGAGACCCCCGCACTGGTGGCCCGTCCCGCATCGAGCTGGGCGATGCGATCCGTGGCGAGACGACCCGGCGCGAGGCCGTTGATCCGGACCGGGACGATCTCCTCCACCATCGACTTGATCAGGCCGGCAAGTCCGGGGCGGATCAGGTTGGACGTCGTCAGCCCCGGGATCGGTTCGCGCGCGGAACTCGAAAGGATGATGAGGATCGCGGGATCGCGGCCTTCGCGGAGGTGGGGGAGAGCCGCGCGCATGAGCCGCAACGCGCTCCACAACGTCCCGTCGATCGCGCGAGCCCAGGTCGCTTCGTCGAGGTCTTCGAAGCGCCCCGGGGGCGGCCCGCCGGAGTTGACGACGAGTAGGTCGAGCCCGCCGAACGCCGCCACGGCCGCTGCCACGGCTGCCGCAGGCCCGTCCGGCGTGGAGAGGTCCGCGGGCACGGCGAGCGAATCAAGCTCCGCAGCGCGGGCATCGAGGCGATCGCTCGGCCGCGCGATCAGCCCGACGCGGGCGCCTTCGGCCCGCAGGGCACCGGCCACCGCGCCGCCGAGACCCCCACTGCCGCCACCGACCAGGGCCCGGGCGCCCGTCAGTCCAAGATCCATTCGTCGTCTCCTCCGTCGAACCTCGATGGTATCGGCTGCACGACCACCGCGCCGCGCCACCGGCCGGCAAGAGCCGACCGGCGTCAGGGCGTGGGCAGGACGGCGGGTCGGGAGATCACGTCCACCGCGAACCAACGCTCCACGCCGACATCCGTGCGGTACCGGAAGACGTACCGGCCATCCGGCCACGATGTCAGCGGGGCGGCATTGCGAGGTCGGTCGAGTCGAGCGGTGCGTGGCCCGTACATCGCCCCGAAGGGGGAACCGGTGTCGATCGGCGCGACCCGGGTCAGCGGCTCCGGCCGAGGGCCGGTCCGCCCGAGGCTCCAGGCGTCCACCGTGGCCGAGCCGACCGGACGTTCCGTGCCGACCTGTGGGGCACACCAGCCGAGCTCCAGCAGCTGTTCGGTGATGATCGTGGTGACGGGGATGGTGGCATCGTCCGGACCCGTGGCCGAGACCGCCGGATCGATCGCCCGCCAGATCCTGATCGTTCGCCCGCGGGACGTCTCGACACTCGCGATGAGCCACTGCTCGAGGTCGAGACAGAAGTCGGCGACCGCGTCGGAGGCGGGCGGGGAGGGCACGACCGTCGACGTCGGGATCGGCGCCGACACGGCGACCACCATCCCCGACGCACCCGGCAGGTCTCCGTCACCCGGTACGCCCGATGCGTCGGCTTCCAGTGCGGCCTCCGCGGCATCCGCGGCATCCGCGGCCCCACCGGCGCTGGCCTCCGGGCCGGCGGCCGGCGCCCACGGTTTGGCGATCACCACGATCAGCAGGATGGCCGCCACCGCGGCCCAGCGGATCAGCGGGGGTCGATCCCTGGTGAGCGCGACGGGAGCAAAGACCCCGCCGTTGTCCTGGCGCTCCCGATCCTGACCCTCTGGATCAGCGGCCATCGGACGCCCGGTCAGTCCTCGCCGAGGTAGGCCTTGCGGACCGTTTCGTTGTCCTTGACGTCGGATGCCGGACCCTCGAGGACGACGCGGCCCGTCTGGAGCACGTAGGCGCGGTGGGCGATCGAGAGCGCCTGGAGCGCGTTCTGCTCGACGAGCAGCACGGTCGTGCCCTGGGCGTTGATCTCCTTGATCGTCGTGAACACCTGCTGGACCAGGATCGGGGCAAGACCAAGGGACGGCTCGTCGAGGAGCAGGACCCGCGGCTCGGACATCAGCGCGCGCCCGATGGCGAGCATCTGCTGCTCGCCGCCGGAGAGGGTGCCGCCGAGCTGGTTGGTCCGCTCGCGAAGCCGCGGGAAGAGGTCCATGACGCGGTCGATGTCGGGGCCGATGGTCGATTGGTCGCGGGTGAAGGCGCCCATCATCAGGTTCTCGTAGACGCTCATCCGCGAGAAGATCCGACGTCCTTCGGGCGCGTGCCCGATCCCCTGGCGGACCAGACTGTGGGCCGCGACCTTCGAGATGTCCTTGCCCTCGAAGATCACCTTGCCCCGACGTGGGTGGAGGAGACCGCTGATGGTCTTCAGTGTCGTGGTCTTGCCGGCGCCGTTCGCGCCGATCAGCGTGACGATCTCGCCGCGACCGACGGTCAGGGAGATGCCCTGGAGGGCATGGATGTTGCCGTAATAGGTGTTGACGTCGTCAAGGGTCAGGATCGTGTCCATCGTCCCACTCGCGGCCGGCTCGGGGTTGGTCATCGTCGTCATACCGCCGGCGCTCCCAGATACGCCTCGATGACCTTGGGGTCGCGCCGCACTTCCTCGGGCGTGCCCTCGGCGATCTTCTCGCCGTGGTCGAGGACCGTGACGCGATCGCTGATGCCCATCACGACGCGCATGTCGTGCTCGATGAGCAGGACCGTCAGACCGAGGTCCAGGCGCAGCCGGCTGATGAGGTCCGTCAGCTGCTTCGTCTCGTTCGGGTTCATGCCGGCGGTGGGCTCGTCGAGCAGCAGGAGGACCGGATCCGAGGCGAGCGCTCGGGCGATCTCCAGTCGCCGCTGGTCGCCGTACGGCAGGTTCTTCGCGAGCTGGTCACCGGTGCCCTTGAGGCCGACGAGCTCCAGGAGCTCCTCGCCCCGGACGCGCGACGTGACCTCCTCGCGACGATCGCGGGGAGTCGAGAGGAGGGCATCGATCCAGGTCGTCTTGAGCCGGGCGTGCATCCCCACGAGCACGTTCTCCATGGCCGTCATGTTCGGGAAGAGCCGGATGTTCTGGAACGTCCGGCCGAGCCCCGCGACGACCATGTCGTTGGGCCTGGCACTGTGGAAGATCCCGAACCGCCGCATGAAGCGCTGATAGCGGGGTCCCCTCGCCACACCGGCCACGAGGACCACGAGGAGCGTGCCGATCGCGATGAAGATCCCGAGGATCACCTGTCCTTCCGGCGCGCCACCCTGGGCCATCAGGATCGTGATGATCGCGATGATCCCCGGGAACAGGAGCCACAGCAGTGGTTCCAGCCACGCCTTGCGGGACCGGGCGATCATCGGGTAGCCGTTGAAGTCGATGTGACCAGCCGTCGGGTCGTAGATGCCGGCGATGATGTTGAAGAACGTGGTCTTGCCCGCGCCATTCGGCCCGATCAGGCTGATGATGCCCTTCGTCGGGATGGTGAAGTCGATCGAGTTGACCGCGACGAGGCCGCCGAATCGCTTGGTGACCTTCTCGGCACGGAGGATGTCCGGAGTCGTGGTGTCGGCCGCCGCGGCCGGCGTGACGACGGTCGTCGGCTCGGTCACTGCCCGCCCCCGAAATCTTCATCGGAGCCAGGGGCCTGACCGAGCGACCCGGCCAGACCTGGCTCATCGTCGATGTCTTCGCCGAGATCCTGGGCGAGGTCGTCCGCGACATGGAGCTCGCGGCGACGTCGCTGGCTCGGGAACAGGCCTTCCGGTCGGAACAGCATCATGAGGACCAGGGCGACGCCGTAGAGCAGCGGCTGATAGTCAAGGAAGTTGATCTTGGCGAGCTCGAGGTGGAGCGGTCCGATATCGAAGGCCGGGATGTTCAGGGCCTCCTTGACGCCGTTGAGCTGCTTGAGGAACACGGCCTGGATCATGTAGATGATGAAGGCCCCGGCGGCCACGCCCCAGATGTTGCCCATGCCGCCGAGGATGACCATGGCCAGCACGGTGAACGAGACCGTGAAGTAGAACTGGTCCGGCGAGACGATGGTCAGCTTCGAGGCGTTGAAGACGCCGGCCAGACCGGCCGTCGTCGCACCCAGCGCGAACGCGAGGAGCTTGGTCGTGACGGTGTTGATGCCGTTGGCCGCCGCCGCGAGTTCATCCTCGCGGATCGCATTCCAGGCTCGACCGACACGGGAATCCTGGAGTCGGTAGAGCAAGGCCATGGTGATCGTGATGATCCCGGCCATCAGGATGAAGTAGGCGAACGGGGTCAAGGCGCCGAACGCGCCGATCACCGGGAGCGGCTCCGGCCGGTAGATCCCGCCGATGCCGTTGGTCCCCTCGGTCCAGTTCTCGAGGTTGAGGAAGACGATCGGGACGATCTCGCCGAATCCGAGGGTCATGATCGCGAGGTAGTCGCCTCGAAGCCGCAGGGTGGGCGCGCCGAGCGCGATCCCGAAGATCGCCGCCACCCCGGCGCCGACGATGAGCATCGGCAGGAACGGCAGGTCCAGGTGGGAGTACGGCGAGTTCGAATAGGCGTAGGTGTAGGCGCCGATCGCGAAGAACGCCGCGTATCCGAGGTCGAGCAGACCGGCGAGTCCGACGACGACGTTGAGGCCCATCGCCAGGAGCACGAAGACGCCCGCGTTGGCGAACGAGTCGTACCACGGCGCCGCGCCCTGGAGCAGGTTGAACGGCGGGATCTTGGGCAGCAACGCCAGCAAGGTCGTGGCGAGGGCCATCCCGACGATGATCGTGGCGGAGCGATGTCGATCCGAGAAGTCCTGGAGCCGGATCTTGGGAGATCGCGTCGGCGCCGGGCGTGTGGTCGTCACGGCGGTCATGCGCGGTCTCCTGATGCCTGGCCGAGGATGCCGGTCGGCTTGAAGATGAGGACGAACGTCAGGACCAGGAAGACCAGGAACTCTGACCATCTGGAATAGCCCAGGGACACGGCCGCATTCTCGATGAACCCGATGATGAACCCGCCGAGGACGGCTCCGGTGATATTGCCGATCCCGCCGAGGACGGCCGCGGTGAACGCCTTGAGACCGGCGTTGAAGCCGAGGTCGAACTTCACGTAGCCGAAGCGCAGACCCCAGACCACGCCGGCCGCCGCCGCCAGCGCGCCACCGAGCAGGAAGGTCAGCGCGATCGTCTGGTTCATGTCGACGCCCATCAACGCCGACGCCTCGCGGTCCTGGGCGGTGGCGCGCATCGCGCGACCCATCCGCGACCGGGAGACGAACAGCTGGAGGATCGACATCAGGACCAGCGCCAGCACGAAGATGAAGATCGACAACACCGAGATCGAAGCGCCGCCGATCGGGATCTGCCAGTCGAGCGGGAAGATCTGCGGCGCGCGACGGTCACCCGCTCCGGCCAGGATGAAGGCGACGTTCTGCAGGATGAACGAGACGCCGATGGCCGTGATCAGGGGCGCAAGCCGTGGGGCGTTGCGGAGCGGCCGATAGACGGATCGCTCGATCAGGACGTTGAGCCCACCGATGATCGGCATCGTGAACGCCAGCGCCCCGAGGATCAGCAGGATCAGTGGCAGGACCTGGTACACCGGTCCGGTCTGTCCCATGATCCCGCCGATGAAGACGACCGACAGGAACGCCCCGAGCATGAAGATGTCGCCGTGGGCGAAGTTGATGAGTTCGATGATCCCGTAGACCATCGTGTACCCGAGGGCGATGAGGGCATAGATCGCGCCGATCGACAGCGCATTGACCGTCTGCTGCAACGCGCCGGGTGCGGCCTTGTCGGCCGGGAGTCCCACGATGACGATCATCCCGATCATCAGGAGGAACCAATAGGCACCGACCGCGAGGACCGAGAGACCGACGACCTTGAGGACGCGGCTACCCAGGCTTCGGGTGGCGACCGGGGAAGCGATGGCTGTCACGTTCCGGACCTCAGGGGATGGGGACCGAGGTTGCCGCGGAGAGGATCGCTAACAGGGATGCGAGGGAAATGAGAGGCCGGGGACCCGTGGGATCCCCGGCCTCTCCGGTTCAGAGACGCTTACTTGGCGCCGTAATCGACCTGGGTATTGAAGACCCAGTCGCCCTTGCCGTCAGCACCGGCGGCATCGAAGCCGTAGATCGAAACGATCTTCTGGCTGGTATCGCCGTTCGCATCGAACGTGATGGGCCCGACGATCGTGTCGTAGGTGTGATCGGTGGCCGTGCCAGCGGCACGGACGGCTTCGCGGAGCGCAGCCATGTCGGCGGCACCAGCGGTCCCGGCACGATTGATCGCGTCGAGGATGACCTGGGCGCAGGCAAAGCCCTGACCCGCATAGCCGGTGGCGTCGATGCCGTACTCAGCCTTGTAGTCGGCGTCGAACTTCGCCTTGCCATCGAACGTCCCGGCACCGGCGAGGGTGCTGAACGCGTTCTTGGCGGCAGCAGCGCCGAGGTTCAGGAACGAGTCCTTGGTCCCGCCGTTGCCGTCGTTGATGCCGTCACCCGCGACGAACGGGACGTCTCCGAGGCCGGCCTGCTGGGCGGCGAGGAGGATGCGTGCACCGCCGGTCGCGGTCACGCCACCGAAGTAGATCGCCTCGGGGTTGAGCGCCTTGGCGGCGGTCATGATCGAGACGTAGTCCTGCGTGGTCTTGGGAGCGCCATCGTGCTTGACGACGGTGCCGCCACGACTCTTGAAGTCCGCTTCGAACGTATCGGCGATGCCCTTACCGAAGGTCTCGGTGTCGTCGATGATGTAGACGGACTTCTTGCCGAGGACGTCGAACAGGTACTGCGACGCCGCGGGTCCCTGGACGTCGTCCGTGGTGACGACGCGGATGTAGTTGTTCGGCTTGCCCGACGGGCGAAGCTGCTTGGCCGGATCACCCTTGGTGAGGTCCGGGTTCGTGTTCGCGGGCGAGCACTGGAGCAGGCCGCCCTCGTTCGAGATCGGGATCTGCGCCTTGCCGACGCTCGAGTTCAATGGCCCGATGACGCCGACCACGTCCGCGTCGGACACGATCTTGGTCATGTTGGCCGCACCCGTCTGCGGGTCATGCGCGCCGTTGAGCGCGTCGTCGTACAGATCTGCGTCCGTATTGACGATCTCGTACCCGCCGGCGGCGCCGCCGGCCTGCTTGATGGCCAAGCGGATGCCGTTGATGATCGGCTGCGAAGCCGCCTTCTCGCTGCCCTGCTGCGGGAGCTCGACGGCGATCTTGGCCTTGCCCTTGCTCATGTCGCCAGCGGCGGCACTGCTACCTGCGGCCGCACTGGCCGCTGCGCTCGGGGCGCTCGATGCCCCACCTGAACTGCACGCCGCGAACGCCAGGATGCTGACGGCCGCGAGCGCACCTACCCTGTGCAGTTTCATCCAGTATCTCCTCCAAATCACCGGTCGTAACCGCCCTGCCGGCGACCCGAAACCGAACCGCAGCCCCGCTCGTTGCCCTGTCCCATCAGCCGTGCCGCTCCCTGGTCGGGTTGGCGCGATGAGCCGTGGTGCATTGACGAGAGGTGCTGCTAGTCCTGCATCCGGGCGGCGCGCAGGTGGCCGCCGAAGCGATGCCGTATCATAAGCACTGGCGTTCCGATTGCAATACCGGACGGCCGCACCCGTCAGCGCGTCGCGAGCGCCCATCGCTCGCCGCCGACGAAGGGAGCGCAGCCCGGTACGACCTCACGGTCGAGCCCCGGTCGGGGGCGAACGGACGTCCACCCTGCGAGGTACGCATCCGGCGTGGAGTACCAGGTCCGAGCAGCCCGTGTCACGGACATCGATCGGCTCGTCGCGATGAGCGATGACGCCCTTCGGCCTGCCCATGATGCGAGCCCGCTCGTGGCCGCGGATCTGCTTCGCCAGCTCGTCTACCTGCCGCAGGCCAGCGTCGTCGTCGCGGAATCGCAACGCACGGTCGTCGGTGGAGGGGTTCTCGCCCTTCGACCGTCGGTCCGTTCGGGCGGCTACGTCGGGACGATCGATCTGCTGGTCATCGATCCCGGCCACGACGCAGACCGTGTGACGGAGATCCTCGTCGAGGAACTCCTTCGATCGGCGAGCAACAAGGGCTGTACCGTCGTGGAGACGGCGCGCCCGGAAGATCACGCGGCTCTGGCCCGCCTGCAAGGGATGGGGTTCGCAGAGGCTGGACCGCGAGTCCAACGCATCGTGACCGCGGCAGGAGCTGCCGGGCGTCGCACCTCATGATCGCCATCGCCGTGCAGCGAATTCGCGCCGGCGGGGCGCCCCGCTAACCCAAGGAGTCACTGTGGGCAAGAACGTCGCCGTCTTCGTAGACGTCGCCAACATCTTTTACGCGGCCAAGGCAGCCGGAGTCGATATCGACTACGTCACGCTGCTGAAGTCCGCCTCGGCCGGGCGCGATCTCGTACGCGCCTACGCCTATACCGGTCTCGATCCGGACAACGAGAACCAGCGCAACTTCCATGACTTCCTGCGACGAAGCAACTACAAGGTCGTCAGCAAGGACATCCGCAAGTACGGCGACGGCAAGGTCAAGGCGAACCTCGATATCGAGCTCGTCGTCGACATGATGAAGACCGCCCGGAACCTCGACATCGCCATCGTCGTGTCCGGTGACGGCGACTTCGCCCCGGCCATCCGCGCCGTCCAGGAGCAGGGTGTCCGCGTCGAGGTCATCAGCTTCCGCGGCAATACCAGCTCGGACCTGATCGAGGTCGCGGACCAGTTCACCGACATCATCCAGCTCGCGCGGGTCGAAAAGGGTTCGCGGTCCGGGCGTCGCGTCTCGGACGACGATGCGGATCTGTCGATGACCGAGGTTCCCGACAAGCAGACCGAGGGCACCGGCGCCGGTCGCGGCCGGGGACGCGGTCGCGGTCGCGGTCGCGATGCGGCCCCCGAGCCGGTCGCCGCCGCTCCCAGTCGCAGCCGAACCCGGAGTCGGGTCGCGGCTCCGGCCGCCGCCGCGTCCGGTGAGGCGGGTTCGTTCGTCGCGATGCCCGGTGAGCGCCTGGCTCGTGCCGGGGGACTGACCGAAGCGGAACTCGCCAGTGCCGAGGTCTTCACGCTCGACGATCTCGATGACGGCCCTGACGGGGACGTCGACGGCGCCGAGACCACCCGCACGGAATCGGGTGGCGAGGACGGTCCGCGACGTCGTCGTCGACGCGGCGGTCGTGGTCGCGGTCGCGGCCGTGGCCGTGGCGAGGGCGATGGTGAGCTCGACGGCACGACGCCCGTGATCGCTGCTGCGGACGCATCGGCGGCCGAGGTCTTCCTGGTCGACGACGAGGACGACGAGGACGAGCCGCAGCCGGTGGCCGCGACGCGCAAGGGTCCGCAGACGACCCCATTCGGTTCCGTGTGGGACTCGCAGCTCGGGACGCCCGCGCCGCGCAGCACCACTGGACCGGCCCCGGTCGACGACGAGGACTTCGACGAGCCGGAGATCCCGGAGTACCTGATCGCCGAGCAGCGCCGCGCGAGCGGTGGCGGCGGAGCCGGTCGTGGTGGCGCCCGCGGAGGCCGGTCGGCGTATCAGTCGGCTGTGTCGCGCGAGCGGTACGGCGGTGGCGGCGGGGGCGGGATCAACCGTTACCCGGACGTCAGCGCACGCCCGGCGTCCAGCCGACAGGATCGATCGTACGATCGCGGCGATCGGCCGGCAGCCGCCGCTCCCGCGCCGCGACGAACGTCCGGTGAGTGGAGCGATGTCCCGCCCGAGCTCGAAGCCCAGCTCATGGCGCAGATCTCGCAGCAGGCTCCGGCGCCCCGACCGACCCCGGTCCAGGCCGATGTGGATGTGACCACGGAGACCACGACCGCCGCCCCGAAGCGTCGTGCTCCCCGCAAGGCGGCAGCCACGACGGACGCGGTCACCGACGCTCCGACGACCGATGCGGTCGCCGACGTCGCACCCGCGCCGAAGCGACGGACGACCAAGAAGGCCGCCACGGCCGACGACGCCGCTCCCGCGGCGGCCGTCGAGGCCAAGCCTGCGCCGAAGCGCCGGACGAGCACGAAGGCCGCCACGGCCGACGATGCGGCTCCGACCGCGGACGCCGGGTCCGACGCCGAGGCACCCGCCCCGAAGCGCCGGGCCACGCGCAAGGCCCCGACGGCCTGACCCCGACGATGGACGGGGCCCGCACGCGGGGCCACGCGTCCGCACTCGACGCCGTCGCGGGCATGCTCCGCGGCGGCGTACCTCACGCCGTCCTGATCAGCGGACCGAACGGCGTGGGCAAGACCACGCTCGCGATGGATCTCGCTGCCGGTCTCCTGTGTACCGCGGAGGATCCGTCGGCGCGTCCCTGTCGGGCGTGTCGAGGGTGTCGGATGGTCGAGGGCGGTGGGCACCCGGACCTCCACTTCCTGCGACCCGATGGCGCTGGTGCGCAGATCGTCATCGGTGACCCGCTCAAACCCGAGCGACGCGGCGTCCGCGACCTGCTCCGGGAGCTCGCCCTGGCCCCCCTCGAAGGTGGGGCGACCGTCGCCATCATCGAACATGCCGACCGGATGAACGATCCCGCCCAGGGCGCGCTCCTCAAGACGCTGGAGGAACCGCCAGCAGGGGCGACGATCATCCTCTGCACCGATGAGGAAGGGCGGTTGGCCGATACGATCCGGTCCCGCTGCGCCCGGCTGCGGCTGGGTCTGGTCGGGCCTCGCGACATCGAGGCCATCCTCGTGGACCTCGGGGTCGCCGATGCACCGACGGCGGCTCGGCTCGGTCGCCTGGTGGGTGGACGGCCCGGGCTTGCGGTCGCGTATGCGCGTGCCCCGGAAGCCCGGCAGATCCGCGGCGAACTCGCCCGCACCTTCATCGATCTCCTGGACGCCGGACCGGCGACGCGGCTGGCGGCCATGCGGGCATCGGTGGCCCCATCGGCCGCACTGGTGGCCGCGCTTGATGCCGGGATCGACCCGCCGAACCCTGCGGCGACGGGCGGGACCAAGGGACCGGTCCGGGCCCGAGGACGCGGCGCGACGACGGCGCCACCATCGACCCAGACAGCCAAGGCGGCGGCGGATCCGACCGATGACGACGCCACCGACCAGGGAGCTGTCGAGCCCGACGACGAGGTCGCGCCAGCCAAGACGGCGGTCGGGCAGCGTCGACGGGGCGCCGAGGCCCTGCTCGGGATCTGGATCTCGGTCACTCGGGATCTCGCGTTCGCCCAGGCCGGTTCCACGCGCGCCGTCCACGACCAGGACCTGGTCGACGAGATCGAGGCGGCTGCACGGGCGCTGGAGCCCGGTGCCGCGGTCGCGGCGCTCCAACGCCTCGAACGCGGGGCGAGCCTGCTCGCCGGGAACGTCTCGCCGGAGCTCGTGCTCGATAGCCTCGTCCTCGCCTGGCCGCGACGTCGGACCGCGGCCTGATGGACGCCGCGATGGCTCGCGTCGCGTTCGTCGTGCGCGGTCGTGTCCAGGGCGTCGGCTACCGGTACTTCGCGTGGCGCGAAGCCGGGACGCTCGACCTGACGGGCTGGGTGGCCAACGAGGCGGACGGCACGGTCCATGGCGTGGCGGAGGGTCCACGGCCGGCGCTGACGTCGTTCGTCGAGCGGCTCGAAGCGGGTCCGCCCGGAGCGATCGTCGAGCGCGTGGACACCATCTGGTCGACCGCGACGGGAGCGCTGACGCCGTTCGGCGTGCGGAGCGGGGGCCATCGCGGCGATTGACGCTGCCACACCATCGGCAGCGCGCTGACCGGACCGGTGGGCTATTCCCGCGTGAGCCGTCCGGGCGCATGGTGACCGTGATGGAGCAGAACTCTCCGGCTGAGGAGCTGCCTGCCCTCTATCGCGCAATCCTCGATCGAGTCGCGCGTCTCGAGATGCAGGGTGAGCGAGCCGAGGCGGCTCGCGTGCGGGCGACCGCGACGCGTATCTATTCGCGCGCCTGGGACGAGCGGGCGCGGCGGGGTCTGGTCGCCCTCCTTCGCGAAGCGCAGGCCGACGGCCCCGGTGATGGGGCGACGGGCGAGACCGCGACCGATGAGGCGACCACGGGCCACGGGATCCGTACGGGAAGCGTCGCCACCTCCTGATCGTCCCGAGGTCGTAGGCTTGGCTCATGACCGAGACGATCCATGACGTCCTGACACGCGCCCTCGACGCGTACGCGGAGCTCGAACTCCTCGGCGAGGACGTCGAGGACGAGTGGACCTATGTGACCGACCTTGAGGCGGCGTGGCGGTCGCGCCTGACCGACGTCGACGAGGAGCAGGGCGACGATGTGGCCGATCCCGGCGTGGTGGCCGCCATCGACCGCGCGATCGACGAGATCGGGGCGCTCAAGGATCCGCATCGAGCCATCGACTGGCTGTCCACGTTCCCGCAGATCGTCCTCGTGGCCCTAGGCGCCTCGCTGTGAGGTTCCAGGACGCCGCCCGGGACGCGCGCGCGGTCGTGTACGCGGGGATCCAGGCAGACCCGCTGGTCGCTCGGATCTCGACGCTGCTCGTGACGGCCACCGTCGCGCAACGGGTGCTGGCGCGGGCCGTGATGAACGGCGAAACCACCGATGCCGACGCCTGGCGGGTGATGTTCCCGACGCTCTTCGGGGGACGCGTCGACGCCGTCGATCAGGCGGCGAGCGAGGCGATCCTCGCGGCCTCGCTCGAGGTCGCCGATCGCGGTGAGCAGGTCCGCAGCCAGTTCCGCGGGGCGATCGTCGAAGAGGTCACGGCGCAGGTGCTCGCACGCCGCACCGGAGTCGACGTCGTCCGCCGCGAACGCCGGATCCTCTTCGACGGCGTGGCCGCGGAGATCCACCCGTACGACGTCACCGTCGAGCGTCCCGGGGCCGCGGAGGCCTACGACTGCAAGTGGGGAGCGCGCGGCATCAACGCCGACGTCCTGCACCAGCTCGACGACGCGCGCTCGCACGCCGCCGACGAGGAGGAGCGGTTGTCGGTCGCCCTCGTCGTCTTCGACGCCGAACGATCTTGCCGGGTTCGCCTCGACCGCCAGACCGCGCCGACGGCCACGACCGGCCTGTTCGCCCTGGAAGGGATCGATGCGCTCGCCGGGCCGGTCCGATGAGCGGCGAGGGGGCGTCGGCCCCGACATCCACGGCATTCGAGCTCGCCTTCCGGACGCGATTCGACGAGGCCGCGCCAGATGGGCTGATCCGGACGTCGAACATCCTTCGCTACGCACAGGACCTCGCGTGGCTGCACTCCGAGGCCAAGGGGTTCGACCGCCGGTGGTACGACGAGCACCAGCTCACGTGGCTGGTCCGGGCCGCCGAGCTCGCGATCCTCGCCCCGATCCGCGTGGGGACGTCGCTCACCGGCTCGACGAGAGTCGTCGGCTTTCGACGGGTGTGGTCCCGACGCCGTTCGGAGTTCCGCGACGCGGACGGCGTCCTCGCGGCATGGATCCATATCGACTGGGTCCTCGTCGACGCCCGCGGCGCTCCGACGCGGATCCCGGCGGTCTTCGGCGATGTGTTCGGCGTCCCGGAGGATCCACTCACGCTGGGTCGCGTGACGCTGGGTGAGGCGCCGTCGGACGCCGCCCGGTCACGCTTCGTCGTGCGCCCCCAGGAACTCGACCCGATGGACCACGTCAACAACGCGGTCTATGCGGACTGGCTTGACGAGGCGATCATCGCCGCCGGTGATACTGATGCGACGCGAGCCATCCCGCGAACCGTCGCGCTCGAGTACGCACTCGCGGCCGCCCCGGGCGTTGCCGTCGAGTCGGTAGCATGGCGGATCGAGGACGACTGGGTCGCTCGGGTCGCGGATGCGGCTGGCTCGGATCTGCTTCGCGCGTCGCTCAAGTCCAGTCCCATGTCGTCCGTGCTCGAGGGGTAGATCACGATGCGGTTTCACACCACGATCCTGCGGTCCGGCAAGACTGCCTGCGGCATCGAGATCCCCGACGAGGTCGTGGACGCCCTCGGGGCCGGCAAGCGGCCACCGGTGCGCGTCACCATCAATGGCGGCTACACGTACCGCAGCACGGTCGCGGTCATGGGCGGCACCTACATGGTCGGGATCAGCGCCGAGAACCGCGCCGGGGCGAAGGTCGAAGGTGGCGACGAGGTCGACGTGGATCTCGAGCTCGATACGGCCCCCCGCGAGATCGACGTCCCGGCGGACTTCGAGGCCGCCCTTGCTGCCGAGCCGAACGCGCGAGCGACATGGGATCGACTGTCGTACAGCAACAAGTCCTGGCACGTCCTCCAGGTCAACGGCGCCAAGACCGACGAGACTCGGCAGCGGCGCATCACCAAGTCGATCGAGGCGCTCAAGGACGGTCGCATCCGCTGAACGAAGGAGACCTGCATGCGTGTCACTGTCTCGCCGGAGCAGATCCGGTCGGCGTTCGAGGCCGTCAAGGACGACCCGTCCTTCGATGAGAGCCGCGGCCTGTGGGAACGCGGGAAGCCGCCGGTCGAGATGATCCAGGCGATGTGTCTCCGGCCGGAGATCCTCGCGGCGTTCGCCGGCTTCGGGAACAGCGTCTACCCGGGTGGGCTGCTGGAGCGACGCGTGAAGGAGCTGGTGATCATCACCGCCTCCCACACCAACGAGTGCCAGTTCTGCACGTTCTCGCATTGCGACCTCGTCGACATCGCGGACATCGTCGACGAACCGCTGATCGTCATCGAGCACACCGAGACACTGGCCCCTCGAGAGCGTCTGGCCGTGGCCTACACCCGCGCCGCCATGGCGGACTCCAATGCCATCCCCAGCGGCGATCAGCGTGGAGCTCAAGGAGCGGTTCAGCGATCCCGAGATCGTCGAACTCACGTTCCTCATCGGCTACATCAACATGCTGAACCTGTTCAACAACTGTCTCG
Source organism: uncultured Chloroflexia bacterium (assembly GCA_963778805.1). Lineage (GTDB taxonomy): Bacteria > Chloroflexota > Limnocylindria > Limnocylindrales > CSP1-4 > SPCO01. The sequence goes on from CAVZVT010000007.1 coordinate 421,930, forward strand.
AGGTCCGCTACCACGGGGAGTACAGCGTCCTGGCGCCGGCCGCCGGATAGGCCTCAGCGCTCGTCGAGCATCCGCCGCAGCGTTGTCGTCGTGCGCCAGTTTCGGATCGTCATCTGCTGATAGATCGGCAGGCCCACGACGCGCCCCAACTGACTCTGCGTCACCCGCGCGATGAGGCGGGAGAAGTACACGACGCCCGGTCCGGGGACCGCCACGTCCACCCCGTCACGGGTCTTGAGCTGGTCCATCGCGTCGGTCGACAGGGTGGGTGCCTTCAGGAAGATGACGTCGTAGCGGTGTAGGTCGGGTGCGGCGCCGAAGCCGTGCGGGGCATGCTCGATCACCGACCGAAGCTCCGGGTCGCTGCGCAGGACCACGCTCGCGACGTAGCCGAATTGCTCCGACAGGGCCGTCTCGATCTGCTCCGACCAGGCGCTCGAGTGCACTGGCCCGCCCTCGAACAGCACGTTGCCGCTCTGGATGTAGGTGGTGACATCCGTGGCGCCGATCGTCTCGAAGCAGGCCCGCAGGTCCGCCATCCGGATCACGTTGTTGCCGCCGACATTGATGCCGCGGAGGAGGGCCAGGTAGCGCATGGCTGGCAAGGGTACGGGTGATCGAATAGGCCGTGGCGGGCAGTACCGATGGGGATTGGCAGTCCACCAACGCCCTGTTAGGTTCCGGCCCGTGTCCGTCATGCGTCGCCTCGCCCTCGCCACCGCCGTCGTCGGTCTGCTGGTCGCCATCGTCGGCCCGGCCGGTGTCGCTGCGAAGTCGGGTCGATTCGTCGACGACGACAGCTCCAAGTACGAGAGCGCCATCGAAGCGATGGCGGCGTCGGGGATCATGACCCCCTGCAACCCGCCGAAGAACGATCGCTTCTGCCCGACCCGCACGGTCGATCGGGGCACGATGGCGGTGTTCCTCGTCCGTGCGTTCAAGCTCACGGCGACCAGCGCGGTCAGCTTCACGGACGTCAAGAAGAGCAGTTCCCGGGCGACGTCGATCAACAAGGTCGTGACGGCAGGCATCGCGAAGGGATGCTCGGCGCACAAGTTCTGTCCGGACTCGACCGTCTCGCGGCGACGGATGGCCTACTACCTCGCCAAGGCGCTCCACCTCACGGCCACGAGCAGCATCAAGTTCAAGGATGTCGCCAGCACCGCCGACTTCGCGACGTCGATCAATCGCCTCGCCACGGCCGGCGCCGCGGTCACCTGTGCCACGGACAAGTTCTGTCCGACGCGCGGCATCACCCGAGCCGAGACCGCCGCCTTCCTCCAGAAGGCCCTCGCGATCACCCAGGTCTCGGCGCAGCAGCCGACGCCCGGGAACCCGTCCGGCGGCGCGTCGATCCCATCGGGCGCCGGTCTCGCCGACACGTCCTCGCCCGATCACGTCATCGGCGACGGGACCCCGACGAGTTGCACCTCCAAGGCGGTCGTCAGCGCGGTCGCCCAAGGCGGCGTGATCACCTTCGACTGTGGGCCCGACCCGGTGACCATCCACATGGGCGCGACCGCCAAGGTCCACAACGACAAGCCGGACGTGGTCCTGGACGGCGGTGGCCTCGTCACGCTCGACGGCATGAATGCGCGCCGGATCCTGTACATGAATACGTGCGACCAGAGCCTCGTCTGGACGACCAGCCACTGCCAGGATCAGCCGCATCCGACGCTCACGCTCCAGAAGCTGACCTTCGCGAATGGCCGCTCGAGCGGCACCGATACGGAGGATGGCGGGGGCGCGGTGTTCGTCCGGGGCGGGCGCGTCAGGGTGGTCGACTCCGGGTTCTACGGCAATCGCTGCGCCTCGACCGGACCGGACATCGGTGGCGCGAGTCTCCAGGTCTTCTCGCAGTCCAACGGTCTGCCCGTGTACGTCGTCGGCAGCACGTTCGGTGGCAGTGGCAGCCGCCGGAATGAGTGCTCGAACGGCGGGGCGATCTCGAGCATCGGGGTGTCGTGGACCATCGTGAACAGCGTGTTCACCGGCAACCATGCGATCGGCCGTGGCGCGAACCCGGCGAAGTCCGGCACGCCCGGCGGCGGGAATGGCGGCGCGATCTACAACGACGGCAACACGATGACGCTCCAGGTCCTGGGGACGCGCATCGAAGGCAACACGTCCAACCACGAGGGTGGCAGCGCGATCTTCTACGTCAGCAACGACCGCAGCGGCTCGGTGGCGATCGCGCGGATCGACCCTGCGAAACAACACCGGGGATGGGTTCTCCACGTACCCCGGCATCTTCTTCCTGGGCGCGAGCATCACCTTCACCGACTCCACCGTCGAGTAGCACGGCCGGCTCGCTAGAGTGGGGATGTGCTGATCATCATCCCCTCCTCGGAATCCAAGCGAACGTCGCGGGGCCGAGGACGCCCGGTCGAACTCGAGTCGTTGTCGTTCCCGACCCTCACGCCGACCCGGGCCGCCATCCTCGATGCGCTGATCGCGACGAGCACCCGCGACGACGCGCTTCGACGACTCCAGGTCGGCCCGGCGCTCGCCGAGGAGGTCGAACGGAACGCCCGGCTCCGGGAATTGCCGGCCCATCCGTGCCTGGCGGTGTACACGGGCGTGGTCCACGGCGGGCTCGATGCGACCTCACTGTCACCGGCCGCACGGCGCCGCGCCAACCGCAGCGTGGTCGTGGCGTCCGCGCTCTGGGGTCTGCTCCGACCGTCCGACCGCATCCCGTCCTACCGCCTCCACATCTGCTCACATCTGATCGGACTGGACGGCCTCGAGGCGACCTGGCGCAAGGTGCTCCCCGCCGTGCTCGCGGAAGCCGCCGGGCCGCGCGGGGTCGTGCTCGACCTGCGGTCCTCGAGTTATCAGGCCGCCGGGAGACCGACGGGACTGGGAGACCGGACGGTCACGCTCCAGGTGCAGGGTGTGGGTGACGGCTCTCGCCTGGGTACCGTGATCACGAAACGCGTTCGCGGGGAAGTGGCGAGACACCTGCTGGAGTCCGGCGAGCATCCCGCGAACCCTCGGTCACTCGCCGAGATCCTCGCCGAACGCTGGCCGGCACGGCTCGATCGAGCCCGAACGCCCGGGACGGTCGTGGACCTTGACCCTCACGGCGTCCGCCTGAGGCTCCGGGTCCGCCCTCGTCAGGAGCGGACGTAGGCCGCGAGGTGCTCGCCGGTGAGCGTCGAGCGGGCGGCCACGAGGTCGGCCGGCGTGCCCTCGAAGACGATCCGCCCGCCATCGCGACCGGCGCCCGGGCCGAGATCGATGATCCAATCGGCGTGCGCCATCACCGCCTGGTGGTGCTCGATGACGATGACCGATCTGCCTGCGTCGACGATCCGGTCAAGCAGGGCGAGCAGGTGTTCGACGTCGGCGAGGTGGAGCCCGCTGGTCGGCTCGTCGAGGACGAAGACCCCGCCCTTCTCGCCCATGTGGGTGGCCAGCTTGAGCCGTTGCCGCTCGCCGCCCGACAGCGTCGGGAGCGGCTGACCGAGCCGCAGATAGCCGAGCCCGACGTCGGCCAGGCGCTCCAGGATCGTCTGGGCTGCGGGCGTCCGTGCCTCTCCGGCCCCGAAGAACTCGGCAGCCTCCGTCACCGACATCGCCAGCACTTCGCTGATGTCGCGACCGCCGAGGTGGTACTCCAGCACCGATGCGTCGTAGCGCTTCCCCTCGCAGTCCTCGCACGTCGTCGAGACCGTGTCCATGAACCCAAGCTCCGTGTAGATGACCCCTGCCCCGTTGCAGGTCGGGCAGGCACCCTCGGAGTTGGCGCTGAAGAGCGCCGGCTTGACGTGATTGGCCTTCGCGAACGCCGTGCGGATCGGGTCGAGGACGCCGGTGTAGGTCGCCGGGTTGCTGCGGCGAGATCCCTTGATCGCGCCCTGATCGATCGACACCACGCCGTCCAGGCCGGCCACCGACCCATCGATGAGCGAGCTCTTGCCCGACCCGGCGACCCCGGTCAGCACGACGAGCACGCCGAGCGGGATGTCGACATCGACGTCCTGGAGGTTGTTCGTCGTGGCGCCACGGACCTCCAGCGCGCCCGACGGCGTGCGCGTCGACGGTTTCACCGTCGCCCGGTCGCCGAGGTGCTGGCCCGTGAGCGTGCCGCTGTCGCGCAGTCCCTCGAGGGTTCCCTCGAACACCACCTCGCCGCCGCCGGTACCGGCGCCCGGTCCGAGGTCGATGACGTGATCGGCGATCTCGATCACTTCGGGTTTGTGTTCGACCACGAGGACGGTGTTGCCCTTGTCGCGCAGGTGTCGCAGCAGGCCGTTCATCCGCGCGATGTCGTGGGGATGCAGACCGATCGTCGGCTCGTCGAACACGTACGTCACGTCGGTGAGCGCCGAGCCGAGGTGCCGGATCATCCGGGTCCGTTGGGATTCCCCGCCGGACAGCGTCCCGGACGGCCGGTCGAGCGACAGATACCCAAGCCCGATCTCGACGAACGAGTCGAAGGTGTGCTGCAGGCCGGCGAGCAGCGGAGCGACCGACGGCTCGTCGAGCCCGCGCAGCCACTCGGCGAGCTCGTCGATCTGCATCGCGCACGCCTCGGCGATGTTGATCCCGTCGATCTTCGATGACCGGGCCGGTTCGTTGAGTCGCGTGCCGCCGCATTCTGGGCAGGCCGTGAACGTGACCGCCCGCTCGACGAAGGCGCGGACGTGCGGCTGCAGCGTGTCGATGTCCTTGGACAGCATCGACTTCTGCATCCGCGGGATGAGCCCCTCGTAGGTCAGGTTCACGCCTTCGACCTTGATCTTCGTCGGCTCCTCGTGGAGCAGTCGATCGAGCTCGGCGGGCGTGTAGTCGCGGATCGGCTTGTCCATGTCGAAGCCGACGCCCGCGAAGATGCGGCCCCACCAGCCGTCCATGCTGTAGCCCGGGACCTTGAGCGCACCCTGACTGCAGCGACTTCGTGTCGTCGTAGAGCTGGGTCAGGTCCATGTCCGTGATGGAACCCATCCCCTCGCAGCGCGCACACATGCCGCCGTGGTAGATGGCTTCGCGCACGACGATCCGCTCGCCCTTGCCCTGGTCGACGGTCATCGCGCCGCTCGCCTTGCGCATCGGGACATTGAACGAGTACGCCGTGGGCGGACCGATGTGGGGCTTCCCGAGCCGACTGAACAGGACTCGCAGCAGGGCGTTGGCGTCGGTCGCCGTCCCGACCGTCGAGCGGGTGTTGGCGCCCATCCGCTCCTGGTCGACGATGATCGCCGTCGTCAGACCTTCGAGCGCATCGACATCCGGTCGCGCCAGCGTGGGCATGAACCCCTGCACGAACGCGCTATAGGTCTCGTTGATCAGCCGCTGTGACTCCGCGGCGATCGTGCCGAAGACCAGCGAACTCTTGCCCGAGCCGGACACGCCGGTGAAGACGGTCAGCCGCCGCTTCGGGATCTCGACGCTGACGTCCTTGAGGTTGTTGACGCGTGCGCCGACAACCTTGATCGAGCCCCAGTCGGTGGCCAAGCGCTCAGCCCGCCGCCTTCTTCACGAGCTCGACGATGCGAGCCTCGACACCGGGCGTCAGGTTCGTGACGGCGAACGCGACCGGCCACATGTCGCCGTCGTCGATCCGCGCGTCCGGCTGGAACCCGAACGTCGAGTAGCGGACCTTGAACTTCGCCTTGGCCTGGAAGAAGCAGATGACCTTGCCGTCCTTGGCGTACGCGGGCATCCCGTAGTACGTCCTCGGGATGAAGCCCGGCGCGTTGGTCGTGACGAGCGCGTGGATCCGCTCGGCCATGCTGCGATCAGGCTCCTGCATCTCCTCGATCTTCGCGCGGATCGCAGCCTCACCTTCGGCTCGCTCGTCGCCCTTGCCGCCTTTCTTCGCTGCCGCCTTTCGTTCCCGGGCGCTCTCCTGCATCGCGGCCCGTTCTTCGTCGGTCCAGACGTTGGAGCTGGTCTTGCTGGCCTTGCTGGTCTTGCTGTCTGCCATGGTCGATCTCCTTTGAGGGGTGGCTGTCAGGTGGGGCGCGGCCGTCAGGCGCCCGTTGTCGCGGCTGCCTGCTTGCGCTGGAGGATCCGGATGGCGTTGCCGAACGGGTCGCGGAGGCCCATGTCGGTGCCATAGAAGTGGTCGGTCGGCTCCTGGGTGAAGTCTTCGACGCCACGCTCCTGGAGCGTCTCGTACAGGGCTCGAGCGTCGTCGGTGTGGAAGACGAGGCCGCCAAGCGCCCCCTTGGTGATGAGCTCGCGCAGCTGTTCGGCGGTCGCCTCGTCGTGGAGGGGCGGACCCGGCTGCTCGAGGGAGATCTCGACGTCAGGCTGGCCGGGGACGCGGACGGTCAGCCAGCGGTAGTTGCCCTGCTTGAAGTCCGATCCGACCTCGAGCCCGAGCTTGTTGACATAGAAGTCGAGGGCCTCGTCCTTGTCGAGGACGTAGATCGAGGCAACGTTCAGTCTGCTGATCATCGGGGTGCGCTCCTGTGACTTGGTGGTGTGACCGACGATCAGGCTAGGGGAGTCGCCCTCGCGCCCGCTTCTCCAAAACTGCTCGATCGCGTGGCGTCACTGGCCGGAGGTGATCCTCCCGCCGAGAACCGCGGCCGCATCGCCCACATCTGCACGCAGTTGGGCGCGACCATCGGGCCATGGCCCTCGCGATATCCGGTGGGCGTCTCGCCGATGATCTCCCGGAAGGTCCGGCTGAAGGTCCCGAGGCTCTGGAAGCCGACATCGAAGCAGATGTCGGTCACGCTGCGATCGGTCTCGCGCAGGAGGAACATCGAGCGCTCCACCCGGCGTCGCTGCAGATAGCGGTGGGGCGTCTCGCCGAAGGCGGCGCGGAAGCTGCGGATGAAATGTGCCTCGGAGACGTGCGCCACCGCCGCCACTGATCGGACGTCGAGCGGCTCCGCGTAGGCGCGGTCCATGGCGTCCCGGGCGCGAAGGAGGCGTCGGTTCAGGTCCTCGACATCTCGGCTCACCTGTCCACGCTACGCCATCACGCTCGACCGCGCCGTCTGCCGCTGCCTCCTCGCTCAGGACCGCCGCTGCGCTTCGACGGCGAGCTGCGCCTCGACCGCCCGATGGACATTGCCGTGGATGTGGTCCTTGCCGATCCGTTCGAGCAGGCCCTGAGCCTCGAGCACGGCGAGGACGTCTGGTTTCACGCGCGCCAACCGCAGGGTGATGCCCTCCGATTCGGCGACGTCGTAGATCTCCGTGAGTTTCGCCGCGCCCTGCGAGTCCATGAAGCCGACGCCTTCGAGATCGAGCACGAGTGCCTGGAGCGGGTGCGGACCGGCCATGAGTCCACGGATGCGGTCGTCGAACGCCTCGGCCGTGGCGAAGAAGAGGCCGCCGTCAAGGCGGATGACACCGATCCCGGGGAAGGTCTCGTCAGCGGGGTTCAGCTCGATGTCGCGGAAGACCTGGGTCCCGGGCTCGCGGCCCAGGATCGGCATCGCGGGCCGTGTCGAGACATAGATGAGCCAGCCGAGCGACAGGATGATCCCGATCACGATCCCGAACAGGACACCCGCAGAAAGGACGCCGACCACGGCGGCCATGGCCACCCAGAAGTCGAACCTCGACACGCGGCGCAGCCGCGCGAACTCCTGCAGGTCGATCATCCCGAACACGACGGCATCGATGATGATCGCCCCGAGGACCGCCTTCGGCAGCTGCGAGAAGAGCGGCGCGAGGAGGATCAGCGTCAGGATCACGAGCGCTCCGGTGGTGATCGACGCCAGCGGTGTTCGCGCTCCGGCCGACTCGTTGAGCGAGCTCGCCGACAGGCTGGTCGACACCGGCATCCCCTGGACCAGACCGGACGCGACGTTCGCCATCCCCTGGGCGACGGCCTCCTGGTTCGTATCGATCCGGTAGTGGTGCCGGGTGGCGAAGGCCCGGGCATCCCCGGCCGTCTGCGAGAACCCGATCAACAGCAGGGCGATGGCGGCGATGATCACCTGGGGGAGGTTCTGCAGGACGAGCGCGAGGCTTGGCAGTTGCGGGACCGGAAGCCCGCTTGGGACCGGCCCGACGAGCGTCACACCGCGCGCGCCCAAGTCGAACACAGACGATGCGAGCAGGCCGCCGATCACGAGGACCAGCGCTCCCGGGACCTTGGGTGCCCGGAACCTGAGGGCGAGGATCACGCCGAGCGCCACGACCCCGACGACCAGCGTCGGCAGGCTCGTTTCGCCGAGGCCGCCGATCCACGACGCGAATTCCCGCCACACGTTGTCGCCTTCCGAGGCAGTGCCCGTCATCTTCGGAAGTTCACCGACCACGACGTCGACGGCGGCCCCGGCCAGGAACCCCGTGACCACGGCTCTGGATAGGAACTGGGCGATCCAGCCCATCCGAAGGAGGGCGAGCAGGAGGAACAGGACGCCGGTCACCAGGGTGATGGCCGCCACGAGCTGCGCGGCGTCGTCACCGACGAGGGCGGTCACGATCACCGCGCCACCGGCGACGGTGGCGAGGGACGAGCTTGGCCCCGTGGAGATGTGACGCGACGTGCAGAACAGGGCGTAGACGATCGCGCCCGCGGCCGCGGCATACAGTCCGTTCTGGACGGGCACGCCGGCGATCTCGGCATAGCCGAGGTTCTTGGGCACGATCATCGCGACGACGGCGATCCCGGCGATCACGTCCGCGCGGAGCCACCGCCGCTCATACCTGGGCAGCCAACTCGCGATCGGCAGCGGCCCTGTCGAGGCGCTCCGCGTCTCCGGCGACGGCGTCACAGGCGGCGTCTCATGGGCTACGGACCGACGCCGGCGGGAAGCTGCGTCCCGGCGACCATCGCGGTGGCCGCGGCTTCGTACTTCGCGAATGCGGCGGCATCGTTGCCCGTGATCATCGCGTACACGGTGTGCGGCTGGCCACCCCACGTCGCCGGGGCCACGAACAGGCGATCCCGGAACGGCCCGCCTTCGTTGTACGCCCCATCCCACTCCGGGTACCCGAATTCGACGATGCACGGCTGGAGTTCCGTCGGACAGTCCGGATCGGTGTTGACCGCCTTGGCGGCGCGGGTCCAATCGAATACGTCCGCCTTGAGCGGACCCCACGTCGTGGGCACGCGACCAAGGATCTCCAGGTTCGGGTTCGAAGCCATCCAGTCGGTCATCGCGGTGGTCGTGATCGGGACATCGCCCGGGGCGCCGGAGGCGTCCTTGGCGGCGTAGACGTCGATCCAGAACTCGACCCGAAAGTCCTCCGAGTCGGCTGGGCCCAGGGCCAGTTCTCCGGTGCTGTCCTCAAAGCCGACCCAGCCATCCGGGACCGGCACGGTCATCCCGCCCCCGAAGAAGTTGGTGGTCGTGTAGTCGCCGGAGATCGGCCCGGGCCGCTCCAGGCGACCGATCCAGCATTGCGGCAGACAGCCGGGGATCGGCGTTCGGCTCGGGGCTGACGAAACCACCGCGGCCGGCGACCCGGACGCAACGGCCGGGCCCGGGCTCGCGGTCGCGTTCGCGGTCGTCGAGCCCGGCGCGCTCGAGACGCCGCTGCCGCCACAGGCGACGCTCGAGGTACAGACCGCGGCCAGTACGAGGCCTCGCAGGATCGTGCGCATCGACCACCCCTTCCACTCCGCTGCAGCCTTGGGCGCGTGCAGCCTGCCGATCGTAGCCACGCGAGGCAAGCGCCGCCTCGATCTTGGGGACTTGCGCGGAGCTCGACTATACGTATACTGCTGCGTATATGCCGAACCAGAGAGGGAAGGTTACGATGTGTCCGTGCCGAACAAGACCATCTATGTCTCCGATGGAGACCTCCGACTGTACGAGCGAGCGCAGGAACTCGCGGGCGGGAATCTCTCCGCGGCGATCGCCGGCGCGCTCAAGCGCTATGTCGATGCGGAGGAGGGCCTCCACGAAGGCTTCGACGACGTCGTCGTTCGCGTCGGGATCGGCGCCGGGCGAAAAGTCAGGTTCACCGGTGTCCAGGTGGGCGAGTGGCTCGACACGAGGCAGCGGGCGGCCGAGCACTTTCGCGTCTGGCGCGGACGGAAGGGCAAGTTCGTCCTGCATGTCGAGCGCAGCCCCGACTTCTGGATGGTCGACGCCGAGGGCAAGCCGGCCGGGTGGCGAGGCCACCTGGGGATCGGCGACGTCCGATATGGGAGTTCGCCCAAGGAGTCGACGATCGAGGTCGTGGACAGCGTCGATGCCCTCAAGGACAAGGTCCCGCCCGAGCTGTTCGAGATGGTCTCGCGTTCCTCGCGGCAGCCGACCGTGGAGGAACTCGACATCTGACGTTCGTGGCCACCTGACGATGGTTTCGGCGGGCGTCCGATGACCTCGCTGATGGCGTCCCGGGGAGCCGCGATCCAGGTCCGCGGTCTGCGCAAGTCGTTCGGTGAACACGTCGTCCTCGACGGCATCGACCTCGACGTCCCGGAGGGCACCGTGTTCGCGCTGCTTGGCCCGAACGGTGCCGGCAAGACCACGGCGGTCCACATCCTCTCGACCTTGATCCGGGCCGATGCCGGCGAGCGTGCTGGTCGGCGGTCACGACGTCGCGCGTGAGCCCGATGCGGTCCGCGGTCTCATCGGCCTCACCGGTCAGGTTTCCGCGGTCGACGGCCAGTTCACCGGCGAGGAGAACCTCGGCCTGATGGCCGACCTCCATCATCTCGGCAAGGACCGAGGCCGGCAGCGGGTCGCGGAACTGCTCTTGAGGTTCGACCTCGTCGATGCCGCCAAGCAGCCGGTGATGACCTACTCCGGCGGCATGCGCCGGCGCCTCGACCTCGCGATGACCCTGGTCGGGGACCCACGGATCATCTTCCTCGACGAGCCGACGACCGGTCTTGATCCCCGAAGCCGGCGGGTGATGTGGGACATCGTTCGCGATCTCGTGGCTGGTGGGGTCACGATCCTGCTGACCACCCAGTACCTCGATGAGGCCGATCGGCTGGCGCACCGGATCGCGCTGCTCGACGACGGCCGGATCGTCGCGCAGGGAACCCCGGCCGAGCTCAAGCGGCTGGTGCCGGGCGGAAGCGTCCGGCTTGAGTTCCCGGACCAGGCCGCGCTTGACCAGGCCGCGGATGTGCTCATCGGCGCGTCGCGCGACGACCACGGACTGGCGTTGCAGGTGCCGAACGTCGACGGTGTCCGCTCCTTGCGGGCGCTGCTGGAGCGGCTCGATTCCGCGTCGATCGACGTCGGCGGCCTCTCGGTCCGCTCGGCCGATCTCGACGACGTCTTCCTGTCCCTCACCGGCCGCGGCGACGGCCACCACGACGACCACCACGACGACCAGCAGAGGCCGACACCATGACCGCTCACGTGCTCACCGATTCCGCCACGATGCTGCGCCGCAGCCTGCGCCGCATGCGCCGCTACCCCTCGATGACCTTCTTCATCGCCGCGATCCCGGTCATCCTCCTGTTGCTGTTCGTGTTCGTGTTCGGCGGCACCATGGGCCAGGGTCTCGGCACCCCGTCCGCCGCCGCGGTGGGTGGCGCCGCGTCCGTCGGACGTGAGGCGTACGTCGCCTACATCGTCCCGGGCATCCTCCTGGTCACCGTCGCCGGCGTCGGCCAGGGACTGGCGATCAGCGTCGCGATGGACATGACCGCAGGGATCGTCGCGCGCTTTCGGACGATGGCGATCGCGCGGGCCGCGGTGTTGGCCGGCCACGTCCTCGGCGGGGTGATCCAGGCGTTCCTGGCCACGATCATCGTCGTCGTGGTCGCCGTACTCGTCGGGTTCCGACCGACGATCGATCCGAGTGCCTGGCTCGCGGCCGCAGGACTGCTCGCGCTGACCGCCCTCGCGGTCAGCTGGCTATCGGTGGCCATGGGCATGGCGACCGGCAGCGTCGAGACGGCCAGCAACGTGCCCATGATCTTCATCCTGCTCATCTTCCTGAGCTCGGCGTTCGTGCCGACGGCGTCGATGCCCGACCCACTGCGCTGGTTCGCCGAGCACCAGCCCTTCACGCCCATCGCCGAGACGCTGCGAGGTCTGCTGTTCGGCACGCCGATCGGCGATGCGGGTCTGATCGCGGTCGCGTGGTGCGTACTCATCTCGGCCGCGGGTTACCTCTGGGCGCGACGTCTTTACGAGCGTGTGCCGACGCGCCCGGCGGCGTGAGGCCCCGCTAGTCGGGCGAGGAGAGCTCGACGGGACGTCCGGATGGAGATCCCGCTCGCCGCGTCCTGGTCACGCCAGCGTCCGTCGCATCGCGGCCGCGCTCGTCGAGCAGGCGGTCACGAACTCGATCGAACCAGCGACATCCACGGGCACGGCCGAGCGGTCGATCGTTTCGTAGCCGAGGCGACTGAACCAGGGCTCCGCGGTCTCGGTCAACAGGATCATCGTGGTGGCTCCACGGTCCCGCGCCAGGGCCTCGACCGCATGGACGAGCGTCGTTCCAACGCCCTGGCCTCGAAGATCCGGTGCGACCGCCACCGAGCGCAACAGGGCGGCGCCGTCGAACGACTCGATCGCGGCACAGCCGACGACGCGGTCATCGTCCTTCACGACCATGCCGGTCGCGAATGCCTCGGCCGCCCCATCGAGGGGCAGTCCGGCCTCGGTCAGCAGGTCGCGGACCGAAGACCAGTCGCCAGGCTCGGCACGCGTGGTGTGCATCAGCAGCAGCCGGAACCGCCACAGCAACCGCCCGCCTCGGCGACCGGGAGCATCTCGCGCGGCGCCGAGAGGTCGATGAGCGGCCGAGCATCGGCCGGCTTGGATGCCTTGATGATGGCGCTGATCATGCCCTCGACCACGGTGTGCGACGGGGTGATGGTGACATCGGTCAGAGCCGACCGCCAGGAGACCGTCCCGGAACTCCGACACGGACAGGGCGCCGGCGATGCAACCGGCGAACGAGCCGCGCTCGGCGCGCTGTTCCGGGCTGAGGGAGTCCTCGGCCACGATGTCGCTGATGCCGATGCGCCCACCCGGCCGGAGCACGCGGGCGATCTCGGCGAAGACCGCGTGCTTGTCGGCAGCCAGGTTGACCACGCAGTTGCTGATGACGACGTCGATCGACTCGGCCGGCAGAGGGATGGCCTCGATGTGCCCCTTCAGGAACTCGACGTTGGTCGCGCCGGCCTGGGCCGCATTCGCCTGGGCAAGCGCGAGCATCTCGTCGGTCATGTCGACCCCGAACGCCCGACCGGTCGGTCCGACCCGCTTGGCCGAGAGCAGGACGTCGATGCCGCCGCCGGAGCCGAGGTCGAGGACGCGCTCGCCGGGATGCAGGTCGGCCACGGCGGTCGGATTGCCGCACCCAAGGGACGCGAGGACCGCCGCGTCCGGGAGTTCATCGCGTTCGAGGGCGGAATAGAGGTTCGCGCCGATGGTCTCGGGATCACTGCAACACGAGGAGCCCTGGGAGGCGCGGACCGCGGCGTCGGCGTAGTGCTGCCGGACGGTCTCGTGGATGGTCTCGGTGCTCTCGGGGACGGTCTCGGTGGTCATCGCTGGCGTGCTCCTCGGGGCTGACGGGCCGTGATGGCTGTATTGATACTTGACGATATAGACATCTGTCAATACATTGGACGAGATGAAGCGCCAGACCGACCCCGACGTGCTGCTCCTCCAGGCCGCCGCCGACCCGACCCGTCTCGCCATCCTGCGTCAGTTGAGCGACCTTGCCGAGGTCTGCGCCTGCGACTTCACCGCCTGCTGCGACGTCAGCCAGCCCACGGTCTCGCACCACCTCAAGGTCCTTCGCGACGCCGGCTGGATCGAGGGCGAACGCCGCGGCACCTGGGTCTGGTATTCGCTTCGACCGCAGGCGGTCGCGCGCTTCCGAGAACTCGCCGGTGCCTTTGGCCCGACCATCGCCTTGCCGGCCACCTCGCGTCGCCTCCCGGTCGTCGAGGCCCGCGTCTAGGTCTAGCGGCTGGGGGTCGCGGCCGTCTGCGGCGAATGTTCGTGCGTTAGTCGCCGTGCCCGATCCGGCCGAGGTGGGTGTCCTTGAAGGAACTGGGGAGCTTCAGACCGTACCCCGCTATCCGGTCCATACCGCTATGGGCGACGAGGATGGCGCCCATCGCGGTGAAGGGCACGCTGCCGATCGCCAGGCCCACTCCGGCGATGGCCACTCCGGTCGCGAGGTCATGGGCGAGGTTGTAGACGATCGCACCGACGCGTGGACCTCGCAGGTAGCCGACCATCGATAGGTCCGGGACGATCAACAGGAGCACGAACGCCCACCACGGGAGTCCGAGGATCAGGAAGCCGGCGAGCCCTGCCGCGAAGGTCGCGAGCCCCTCGGCTCGAAGCCAAGGTCGGGCCCACGCCAGGTCGGTCCGGCCGGTCACGTCGGTTCGAGGCGAGGGGACCTGGGTCTCGGCGATGACGGTCGGCGACTGCGCCATGGCGATCGACTCCTTGGTGGCGGAGCCTGTCTGCTCCGTGGTTGGGATGTGGATAGTCGGCGTGGGATTCGACTGGTCCGCGCCTTCGCAGACCCCGGCAGCACTGTCACATTGCGGATCCGCCAAGAACGATCGACAGCGCCACGGCTGACACATAGAGACCGATCGCGTACACAGTGTGCGTGCCGAGGTTCCTGAGGCGTGTCGAAGACGGGCTAGGTGTCCGCGATCCCGCGATCCCGGCGCCCATCGCCGGCTGCATCACGAACCACGGGGCGACGATCGTCCCGAGGCCGACCAGCAGGGCCGGCATGAGAGTCGGCGATCGCGTCCATCCAACCCCCCAGATCCCGAGCAGGAGGAAGGCGAAGGCGATCCCGATCGAGTAATGGGCCAACCATCCGAGTCGTCCCTCCCACGGGATCGGCTCGGATGCGGCGATCCGATCGTGGAAGAAGCGACCGCGCGGAACGTGGCCGATCCAGCGCCCGAGGAGCGCGTAGTCGAGGGTGGGCACGTTGAACCGTCGGCGAAGGACGAAACTCCAGGTGTCCATCAGGGCGCTGCCCGTGACGCCCATGACGACGCCGGCGGCCACGAAAAGGACAAGGTCGTTCATCGCGCTAGCCAGAGGGGACGGCGCCAACCGTCCCTCGTCCGCAGCCCGTTTCCCATGCCCTGGTCGGCCACGATGTGCCCTAGCCACGCCAAGGCGCCGACGAACCAGAACGGAGGGAGGACGCCGATCGCGGCGATCGCGAGCAGCGCCAGCGGCAGGGCGGGTTGGTGCATCGCATTGAAGAGCCCCACGGCGCGGGGTGCGAGCTGGCCCGGAGCGTGCGCCTGGCCGGTCCCTACGAAGACCGAGAGGTGTGGGACGATCCCAAAGATCAGGACCGGCACCAACCCGAGCGCGTGCTGCCCGGACACGATATTGGCGTAGAGCCCGAGGGCGATCCCCGGGATCAGCCAGAGGTGCCGCGGCGCCAGACGTCCCGGACGCAGAGCGATGGCTGTCATGACACGACCCCGATCTCGCCAGCTGCTGCACGAGGCTCGAGGACGATGACCGCGGTCTGGCGCGTTCGCCGAGTGGCGAGGCCGTCGATGTCGTCACCCCAACCCGGGAAGTCGGCGAGCGTCGCCCACAGCCGGTCGCGTTCCTCTCCGGCCGCGGCGCGCGCCCGGACGGCACGGGTCTGGCCGGGAAGCTCGACCGTCGTGTCGGGATCGGCCTGGAGGTTGAGCCACCAGGCCGGCTCCCGCTCGCCCCAGCCGTTCATGGCCAGGGTCACGAGGTTCGGGCCGTCCTCGTAGTAGCCGACGATCGCGACCCGTATCTGGCCGGACTTTCGCCCCGTGGTCGTGAGCCGGAGCATCCCGAACTTGCTGCCGGCCACCGGCCGGGAGAGGCCGAAGCCTCCCCCGCTGACCCGGTAAGCCGCACGGTGCAGCAGCCAGAACGTCCGAACCACGAAACGTGGCGGGGTTCGAGGCGCTTGCTCGCGGATGGTCGTCATGCGGCGCCGGCGCTCGCCGCGACGCCGATCGGCGAGCGGGTGACGTTCGCCGAGTCGGCCAGGCTCGCGTCTTGAGCGGCAGCCTCGACCATGAGCGGGGCGTCCTTGCGGAAGCCCTTGAAGGTCATCCACAGACCGAGCGACAGCTCCCAGATGAAGATCGGAGCGACCCCGATCCCGTGCCAGGCCGTGCCGGGCTCGGTGACGCCGAGGACGTATCCGATGATCCATGAGGTGAACAGGGGCGCCCCGATGAGTCCGATCACCGGGATCGCCCGAGGGACAAGGCGCGACTTGTACATGATCCAGCCCAGCAGGAAGGCGTTGAGGGCAGGGACACCGGTCCCGAGGACGAAGGTCCAATTGCGGACAGTGACGAGCGTTTGCTGGACGGTGACCAGGAGCGAGGCCTCGGCTCCGGTCGCGCCCGGCTGCTGCAGGGTCACGATCGACAGGATGCTGATGACACCGATCATGAGGACGGTGCCTTCGAACAGCCGCGAGCTGACGAAGCCGATCGCGAAGCCCTGGCTCTGGCGCTTGATGACGGCATAGAGCGCAACGGCCGTGCCGATGGCGGTGAGGCTATTGACGATGTCGAAGAGGGCGCCGAGTCGCACCTGGGTGTCGGCGCCGGCGCTGCCGATGATGAAGTTGGGATCGTTCAGGACCGGGCTCTGCAGGAAGACGGCGGGGATGGAGCTGATGAACGTCAGCAGGTACAGGAAGCCCGCGACGAACGCGATCTTCCGCATCGAGCTCACCGAGAGTCGGTTCGCGACGTTGGTAGCCATGTTCATGTCCTTTCAAGGAGTGCGTTAGCGAACGAGGTTGATCGGCAGGTCAGGCTGGTCGTCGTCGACCCGCTTGACCGAGACGAGGGGTAGGCCAAGGTCCCGCACGCGCTGGAGCAGGCCGTGGAGCGCTGCCTGGTCTGGGACCTGGCCGCTGATGACGGTGGTCCCGTCGCTCTCGTAGCTGACGGTCAGTCCGTCGAACCAGGTCGTCCAACGCGAGTCGAGGTGCCCCGCGAGCCGGATCTGGTATCGCCCGGCATCGGGGGGATGGGGAGTCAAGGTGTGTGGTTCGGACATTCCGCTCCTCATGCGTGTTGCCGACTGGATCTCGGCCGGCAGCACCGACCTGAGTCACTGGACACACCGTGGAGGCGGATGTGATGAGCGCGCATCAGCACACGTGATGAGTGGCGTGATGATTTGTCGGGATCTGCGCCCTACGCGAGCGCGGGCAAGGCGCGCGAGCCGCGGATGCCCTACGCGGTGGGACGTCGCCCGTCGCTGTTTAAGAGCAGACCGAGGTCGGTGGCCCGGCGGACCGCGGCACGCCGGCTGGTCACGCCGAGCTTCGCGTACACGTTGGCCGTGTGCGTGCGGACGGTGGGCAATGACACGCTGAGCTCCCTAGCGATGTCGGGGCCGGTAAGATCGCCCTCCAGCAGGCGCAGGACCTCGAGTTCCCGCTCGCTGAGCGGCTCGAGCAGCGGTTGACCGCTTGTGGTTCGTCCGTCTGGCGCGAGCATGGCAGCCAGGAGGTGGCGAACATGGCTCGACGCCCCAGAGTGCTTCCCCGCGAGTCTCA